>CAVRXC010000002.1:0-22879 GCA_963724995.1 uncultured Actinomycetes bacterium | reverse complement strand
GGTCTTCCACGGCAGGTGCCAGGTTCCCGCGTAGATCACGCGCGGGTCCAGCGTGTCGATCGCGATCGACTCGATGTTGCGGATCTCGGGATGACCCGGCGGGCTGATCCGTCTCCAGCTCGCGCCGGCGTCATCCGACGCGAACACGCCGCTCAGCGCGCCGGCGACGAGCCGCGCCGGATCCGACGGCGCCACGGCCAGCGCGCGCACCGACTCGTTCGCGATGCCGTCCTGTACCTTGAAGGTGCGTCCGCCGTCGCTGCTGCGCGCGACGCCGCCGCCGTTGCCCGCGACGCTCCAGTACCCGACCAGCACGTCTCCGGCGGGCGTCACCTGGATGTTGTCGAGGCTCACCCCCGAGACCGGGAACCCAGGCTCGAGCCGGCGCCAGCGGCGGCCCGGCGTCGTCGGAGCGGAACAGGACGCCCTCGGCGGTGCCCAGGTAGACCACCTGGGGCTGCCGCTCGTTCCGAAGCCGAGCGCCCGCACGTCGCCGCCCTCGGGCCCGGCGAGCTTCCAGGTCTGGGCCGAGAGCGGTGCCGCGGCGAGGCTCGAGAGCGGTCGTGACGAGAAGCAGACCGCGGAGCCGCATCGCGCGGAGGAGTGTAAGCCGTGACGCAAAAGAAAGGGGCACGGCCGAAGCCGTGCCCCTCGCAAACCGGGAGCGAGCGACTAGTCGTCGTCCTCCGGGACCGCTCGCGCCGTCGGGAACGAAGATCACCTGGACGCGGCGGTTCTTGGCGCGCGCGGCCGCGCGTCGGTGCCGGTGTCGAGCGGGCTTCGCTGGCGCCAGCGAGCGAACGCTGATGCGCGACTCGTCGACGCCGCGCTCCTTCACGAGGTAGTCCTTGATGGCCTCGGCGCGCTTGCGGCCGATCACCTCGGGGTAGCGCTCCGAGCTGTCGGCATGGCCGACGACGACGACGCGCGCGCGCGGATCCTGGCGCAGGCGCGAGGCGACGTCGTCCAGGCAGGCCTTGTCGACGTTGTTCAGGCGCGACAGGTTGCGCGGGAAGCCCGCCGAGTTGCACAGCGTCTGCGCTTCGGGCCTCGCGCTCCGGCCTCGACGCGCACCTGCGTGTTGGCCGACGGCCGTCCCGCCGCGGCCGTCGGACACGCTGACGGTCACGCGTGACGTTGGTGCCCGGCCGGGACGCCGGTGCTGTCGAGCGTCGCGTCGGCGCCGTTGCCCGTGACGCGGCCGCCGCTGGCAGCTCCACGAGTAGGTGAGCGGGTCGCCGTCGGGATCGGAGGCCGTGGCGCGGCAGCGGACCGTCTCGCCCGGCAGGATCACCGGCTTCTCGCAGGTCGACCGAGACCGTGGGCGGCCGGTTCGCCGCGGCGGCGGCGGCGGCGGCGGCGGCCGTCTCGATCATCGCGCGCCGGCGTTCCGGGGTGGTAGCCGATCGAGATCTGCCGGCCGGTGTAGCTCTTGCTCGACGGAGTTCGAGGCCGCGGTCGTCGAAGTTCAGGTTCCAGGAGATCGCCGGCCGGATGAAGAGCCCGGGCTTGAGGTACAGCACCGGGCCGATCACCAGGTCGAGCGGCTTCGTCTGCTCGAAGTCGGCGCCGCTGTAGGCCGAGCCGGTCAGCTCGGCCTGGATCTGGAAGATGCGCAGGCCGGCACGTTCAAGCCGACGCCCCAGTTGAAGGCGTTGCCGATGTCGACGCCGGTCGGGATCGCTGTTGATCTGGTAGCCGATCGAGGCGTGGATGTCGGCGCCGCGGTTCAGCGTCTTCGAGAGGATCAGGTCGGCGCCGCACGACGGCCTTGCCGGTGCCCAGGCCCTTGGCTTCGTCGGCCGTCGGCAGCTTCACGTAGCCTTGCAGCGCGAGGCCCGACTGCCGTCCCTGTTATAGTCGTCGAGGATCTTGTACTTGGCGCCCAGCTTGACGTCGCCGAAGCCCGTCTGCCAGCTGCGCGAGACGTCGGGCTGCCCGCGAAGGGGTAGTCGTTGAAGAAGCCGGCCTGGCAGCGGCGCGTCGGTGTTGACGCGGTTCTGGACGCCGATGCTGCCGAAGATCTCGAGCTTGTGCGTCGCGCCGTAGCCGACGGTCAGGCCGTGGATCGAGATGTCGATGTCCTTCGGGTCGCGATCCAGGTTGTCGCGGAACAGGCTGAAGGACGCCTTGCCCTTGGGCAGCGTGTAGGCCGATGACAGGTGGAAGAGACCCGTGTCGCCGGAATAGGTCGGGAGTCGCGGGTCGCGACTTCGTATTCCTTGCCGTCGATGGTGATGATCCAGGTCTTGACGTCTTCCTTCTTGACCGTGCCCGGATCGTCTCGCCGAAGCCGACCCGGCGAACGCCAGAAGCCCGAGGAGGCTCCCCGTTAGTCGTCTTGTCATCGAACGGCCCTCCTTATTAGCGGGCGATCTTAACCCTGTTTCACTTGCGAACGGTCAATGCGATCCGTGACAGCAATCACGTTTTGGATATCGCGCGCCGTGGCCAGACGCCAGCTTCTTCTGCTCCTCGCTGACCTCGCCAGAGACTCGAAGCTCGCGTTTCCAGGCCTCCACGTCGATCCTGGCGTCCTTCAGGTTGCGGTTCAGCGAGAACGCCAGCTTCGCCTGCACCTCGAGCGCCTCGTCGTCCAGCCGCTCGCCCAGCGTCCGGCCGTCGCTGTCCTTCGCCGCCGGCCGGGCGCGCCGCTCACCTTCAGGTGGTTCACGACCTGCTTCACGTCGGGCACCGAGGCCGCGACGTGTTCCGCGGCCTTCTTGAGCTCGTCCTGCGGCACGTCGCCGCGTAGCGTCACGACCTTGTTCTCGGTCGAGACCTCGATCGCCGAGCGGCTTCAGGCTTCGATGCAAGCGCCAGCGCCGTCTTGACGGCGCCGGTGACGCCGGCGTCCTCCAACTGCTCCCTGGCCTCGCCGAGGTTCCGGGGCGGGGTCAGGCTGGGGTTGTTCTTCCAGTAGAGATAGCCCCCGCCGGCCAGCGCGACCAGCACGACGAGGGCGAAAAGGCGCAGGATCATGAGTCAAGTCTCTCGTGTCGTCTTCAGTCCAGCGGCCTTTGCGAGAGCCAGCCCCTACGAGCTCGCTCGTCGCCCCATGACTGGCCGCCTCCAGAAGCGAGCAATCCGACGTGCCACGCGCAACTCCTACATCCTCAGGCAAGATGCGCCGGTAGCCCCTCGCCCGGCTAGGGAATATTCTACAAAACGCATCCGGGTCCGGGTCGACTTTTGCAGCGCCGTCGTGCTCTAATCGCGGCGCATGCCCGCCGAGTCCTTCGACCTCATCGTGATCGGCTCCGGTCCGGCCGGCGAGAAGGGGGCCGCCCAGGCCGCCTACTTCGGCAAGCGCGTGGCCCTCGTCGAGAAGGAGCCCTGGTTCGGCGGCGCCGGCGTCAACACCGGAACCGTGCCGAGCAAGACGCTGCGCGAGACCGCGCTCTACTTCTCCGGTCTCACGCAGCGCGGCCTGTACGGCATCGACTACACGGTCAAGCAGGACATCACGGTCCCGGACTTCATGTACCGGAAGGAAGAGGTCGTCCGGAACCTGTGGCGCGATGATCGCGGCCAACCTCGACCGCCACCGGATCGAGGTCTGATGCGCGGCGCCGCGCCGCTTCGAGGACCCGCACACGGTCCGAGTCGAGCCGCCCGAACGGGCCGGAGCGCCTGCTCCCGGCGCCGGTGATCCTGATCGCGACCGGCTCGTACTCCGAACTGGCCCGACGACGTGCCCAGCGACCCGAGCGGCTCTACGACAGCGACTCGATCCTGCAGATGGACCGGATCCCGAAGTCGCTGGCCGTCGTCGGCGCCGGCGTGATCGGGTGCGAGTACGCCACGATGTTCCGCGCGCTCGGCGTCGAGGTCGCGCTCATCTGCGGGACAGGACCGGCTGCTGCCGTTCCTCGACCACGAGATCGGCGAGCGCCTGAAGATGCAGATCGAGCTCCTGGGGCTGCGACGTGGTCCTGCAGGACGTCGCGTCGGCCGAGGTCGGCGCTGGACGACCCCGACTGGGTGCGGCTCCGGCTGAAGAGCGGCGAAGAGCTGGATGTCGAGCGCGTGCTCTTCGCCACCGGCCGGATGGGCGCGACCGAGGGGCTCGGCCTCGAGCAGCGTCGGGCTCACGGCCGGGCCGCCGCGGCCACCTGACGGTGAACGAGCACTACCAGACCGCGGTGCCGCACATCTACGCGGCGGGCGACGTGATCGGCTTCCCCGCGCTCGCCTCGACGTCGATGGAGCAGGCGCGCGTCGCGATGTGCCACGCCTTCGACCTCAAGTACAAGGAGCGCGTCTCGCGCGATCCTGCCGATGGCGGTCTACACGATCCCGGAGATCGCGGCGGTCGGCGAGACCGAGGAGAGCTGCCGCGAGAAGAAGATCCCGTACTGCGTGGGGCGCGGCCGACTACGCAGGCCAACAGCCGCGGCCAGATCATCGGCGACACGGCGGGCCTCGTGAAGCTCGTCTTCCGATCCGACGACCTGAAGCTGCTCGGCGTCCACATCCTCGGCGAGATGGCGTCGGAGCTGGTCCACGTCGGCCAGGGCTGCCTGCACTTCGGCGGCACGATCGACTACTTCATCCAGTCGGTCTTCAACTACCCGACCCTCGGCGAGGCCTACAAGTACGCGGCCTACGACGGGCTCGGCAATCGAGCCCGGGCCGAACGAAAGGCCTAACCAGCTGATCTGATCGGCTTGTCTGTCAGGGCCAGGTGCGGCCACGCTCCTGGCCTTTTCCCTGAAGTGAATGCAGATGATTCCGCCTCCGAACGCCGCTCTCGAGCGAGCATTTTTCGAGGAGACTCAATCCGGGGCAAGAGACGTAAGGCGTCTTAGAACGCATGGCAGCCCCCTCCCCCGAACCACCCGGCGGCATCCGGCGTCGAGTCGAAGCGCGCAAGGCGCGCAAGCGTCTTTATCCCGTGAGCGTCGGTCTACACGCTGTCCGTCGCTCGACGCTCGCTCTGGCTGCGCTCGGCACAGACAGACCTGCCGAGCCCGCGCTCTGAGCTTCTACGCGCTCGGGTTTCCCGTCTGGACCTCGGATCGAGTACCAGGTTCAGCCGGTACATCCTGCACGGCCGCGTTCCCGGATGGCGCGGGCCTCTGGCAGCACTTCCTGCAGAGAACTTCGACCACCTGCACCTCGAGCTCACGCGCGTCCTTGGACGGCCACCACGTGAACGGAACGCTGAGGACACCGGCCTGCCGTGGTGCTGCTGCTGGCGGGAGCGTCGCTGCTGCCTCCGTTCACCGCCACGATGCCGATCGCCGGCGTGATCCGTTACATCCTGGCAGTGGGTGCATCACTCGGTGCACTTCGCAGCTTCAAGAGCAAATACTTCCGCTACATCAAGCGGCACCACCTGGATCACCACAGTCCCAAAGGGTCGCATGCCGCCACGCGCCTGCCAACGCGGACGTGCCGATCGGCGCCGTCTCGGCGAGACCTCGAGTCGTACGGAAGAAAAAGCCGCTTGCGTCGCTGACGCTTCACGAAGCCTCATGATCTGCCGCTGTCGCCTCCACCGGACAGGCCATGACCCGGCGGCAGGACAAGACCAAGCGTTCGCCGCCGGTCTTCCACGACTTGAATGCGATTGCGCGTGGCACGGAACATGAATCAACGGCAGGTTCATGAGAGTTCTGGCCCTTGGGCTCGCGGCCCTGGCGCTCAGTGGCTGCGTTCAGCCGCAAGCCCCGACCGACCCGGGTGATTCGAGCCTTCCGCTCGCTTCGAGCGCCGCGATACCGTCGGTCGCTTCGCCGCAGCCCGGCGTCTCGCCGGCGCCTGGGGCCACGCCCTCGCCCGCGACGACTCAAGCACTGGCGTACACGCCCGGACCTGGAGCCGATCTTTCGCAACGATTGCGTGCCGTGTCACAGCGGCAACCGGCCGGATGGAGGCTATTCGATGACGACGTACGCGAACGTCGATGCGCGCGGTGAGCGCCGGAAACGCGAACAGCCCGCTCGTGACCACGACGCAGTCGCGCGGTTCGATGTATCGCTACTTCACCGGAAATCGGAACGCCAAGGCCGACCTGGTGCGCCGCTGGGTGGTCGACTTCAAGGCGGTCCAGACCCGATGAAGTGGAGCCGTCTGGTTCTCGTGTTCGCCGCGGGGAGCGCGCTCGCGGCGCCGCCCGCCGCTCCGGCCGTGGACATCCCGCTCGCCGACGGTTCTTCGAAGGCGCTCAAGAGCTACGCCGGCAAGGTGGTGCTGATCGACTTCTGGGCGAGCTGGTGCGCGCCCTGCGCGCGCTCGTTCCCGGCGCTCGACGCGCTGCATCGCGACCTCCACGCGCGCGGGCTGGAGGTGGTCGCGGTCAACGTCGACGAGAACCGCCGCGCCGCGCAGGACTTCCTGTCGAAGCACAGCTACGAGATGTCGATCGCCTTCGACCCGAAGGGCGTGCTGCCGGCCGCGTTCAAGATCGAGGGCATGCCCGCTTCGCTGCTGATCGACCACAAGGGAGCGATTCGCTACCGGCACTCCGGCTTCGACGACAAGATCCTGGCCGCCTATCGGCGCGAGCTCTTGGAGCTGCTCGACGAGGCCGCGCGCGAGGGCGGCAAGTGACGCGCCGCCGAAGCCTGGCGCTCCTGTTGTGGGCGGCGGCCACGGCGGCCGGCTGCGCCAGCGTGCAACCCTGGCAGCGGGCGACGGCTCGCCGACGAGTGCATGATGTTCGACCCCGACGCCGCGCAAGCGACGTACGCCGCGCACTGGCAGGAGTCGCGCGAGGGCAGCGCCGGCGGCTCGGGCGTGCAAGGCGGCGGGTGTGGCTGCAAGTAGGCGCTGGCTTCTGGCTGGACTCGTCGTTGCGGTCGCGGCGGGAGCCGCGTCGCTGCTCGCCGACAACGACCTGAACGTGCAGTTCCACACCTTCAACGACTCGCGCGGCGTCACCGTGGTGCGTGCCCGCCGCCGTCGCGGAACGCGCCGAGTCGCTCGGCATCGGGCTCGTGCGTTCCTACGGGTCGACCGAGCACCCGTCGACCACGGGGAGCCGCCACGAAGATCCGCCGCGAGCAGCGCCTCTACACCGACGGGAAGCCGCTCGGCGGCGTCGAGGTGCGCCTCGTCGACGACGACGGCCGCGACCTCGGTATCGGCGAGCCGGGCGAGATCCTCGAGCCGCGGCCCCGACCTCTTCCCCGGTTACACCGATCCGGCGCTCACCGCCGCCGCGATCGACGCTGACGGCTGGTACGCGTCGGGTGACATCGGCGTCCGCGACGTGCACGGCGCGATCACGATCACCGACCGCAAGAAGGACATCATCATCCGCGGCGGCGAGAACATCAGCGCCGCGGAGGTGGAGGAGTTGCTCGTGCGAATGCCGGGCGTCGCCGAGGTCGCGGTCGTGGCGGCCCCCGATGAACGGATGGGTGAGCACGTGTGCGCGTTCCTGCGGATGCTCCCCGACGCCGAGGCGCCCGACCTCGAGCTCGTGCGCGGGCACCTCGAGCGCGCGGTCTCGCACCGCCAGAAGTGGCCGGAGGAGCTGCGCGTCGCCGAGGAGTTCCCGCGCACCGCGTCGGGGAAGGTGCAGAAGTACGTCCTGCGTGGTCGCGTGCGCGATGCGGGCCGGTGACGCCCGCCGGCCTCACTCCTCCGGCGCGGTGTGGCGTCGGCGTGGCTTGGGGTTGGTGGGTGTGCGCACGACGACTCCGACTCGGCAGGTCGGATCCGGGTGGGCCCGCCCGGCGCGGCGGCCGCACAGAAAGGCACCGGTGACGATGCCGGCGAGGATGACGAGGATGACGGTCCACCACGGGAACCCACCGCCGTCCGCGGCGCTCGAGGTCACGGGGGTCATCCGGAGGGCGCGGACGCCGCGGGTGGCGTCCCGCAGCGTGGCCTTCGTCGTGTACTCGACGGTCATCCCGCCGCCGGTGAACCACACCGTGATCGAGTAGTCGCCGGCGGCGAGCGAATCGGGCCACGCAAACGGGTAGTCGATCGTGTCCCCGGGCAGCAGGGTGTCGAGATCACGCGCCAGCGTGCGCGTGTAGCCGTCCGATCCGCTGAGGGTGATCCTGACGTTCGGTTTGCCGAGCGCGAGGCCGTCGTCCGCAAGGCGCACCACCACCGACACGACGCCGGGGCCGGGGAGCTCGGTGAGCCCGGCGGAGAGGATCCGGGGAACGAACGCAGCCGGGCCGGGAACCTTCACGAGGACCCCTACCACGGTGCGGACGACCTCCTCGACCTGGAACCCCGAGCCTGACTTGGTCGGATCGGTGTTCTCGACCGCCAGGCCCGCGAGGTGATCCCCGGGCGTGGTTCCTTCGGGGACGGTCACGGTGAATGCCACCGACGCGTCCGAGTGGGGAGGGAGGGTGATGGTGCGCGACGCCGGTGCGACCCACGCGCCGGCCTCGGTCACCACGTCGTGACGGTTCGCGTAGACCGCACCCGACGTCTCGGCCGTCCGACCGTCGACACCGTCGACGGCGAGATGGACCGGACTGCCCGTGGGGTTGGACACCACCACGCGCTGCGTGGTCGACCGGCCCGCCGCGAGGGAGAGCGTGAAGTAGGACGGCGGAGTCGGATCCGCGGGATCCGGACTCACCGGGTGGACCGCGAAGCCCGCCGGCGCGGCGGGCGCGGCCGTCATGCACCCGAATGTCGCGATCCCGACCGTGAGGATCGCGGCCGCGAGCCGCCTCGACGCACCTCTGGCCCGGAGCATGCCCACCTCGTGACCTCGCCGTTCTCGGTTCTCACGCGGAGACGGGGGACGTCGCTCAGGGACCACTGACGAGGGAGTAGGTCCACGTCGACGTGTAGACACCCGCGTACGTCGCACGTGGCACCGCCAGGTGCATCGTCGCGGTCACGGTCTGGTGACCCGTCCCTGAACCCGCCATCGCGTTGAACAGCTTCGTCGCGGTCGGAGCGGTCCCACCGGCCGGGAGCGTGTACGGGTAGCTGACATTCGTCGTCCCGACGATGCCGGTCCCCGCGCCGCCGTCCAGCGTCACGGTCGGGGTCGACGAAATCGTCACCGACGTCGCCGCCAACACATGCGTACCGGTGGTGAATGTCGTCGACGTCGCGGTGATGTTCCACCCCGCGCCGGATCCGGTGTCGTCCCACACGTCGAACAGTTGCGACGCGGTCACGTCCTGGTCGCTGCCGTTGAGCGTCGCCGCGAAGTTCGCCGTCGTCGGCGGAGCCAGCGTGAGCGTCCCGCCGGTGATCGTCGCCGTCCCCGCGGTACCCACGGCGAACGCCGCCGCCGGCATCCCCACGACCATCGCCGCGGCCAACACCGTGAGCCGAACCAAGTGGAAGCGCGTTCGAGTCGACATCTGACACCCTTCGATCGCCCCGAGCGGGAGACTCCCGTTCTGCCTCTCCACTCGGCCACGCGGCGGTCGGGACCATGGCCCGCGTGCGCCTGCTCGGATGACCCAGCTGGTTGCGGCCGGCTTCCCGCCGTCCGGGCGACCCACCGGACCCTCGACCCCACATCGGCACCCGGAACCTCTCACCCTGACCTTCACCTTGACGTTCAGGCGCACGACGGCGAGCGGCCCGGTCGTCGCCGGGCGCCCGCGCGCGATCGCCTCGCCCACGTGATCGGCCAGGGTGAGTCTCCGACCTTCACGCCCGCACGCGGGTCACCCTCGACGAGATGGTGGGGCGGCCCCGCCGGCCGCCCCACCACTCGTTCCGCGGCCGCGGCCTCCGGGACTCGCCGGTCCCGGGGCCGCGGCGGCGTGGCCCCCGAGGCGCGCCCCTCGGCGCGACCCGCGACAACCGCTACAGCACCGTCGACCGCAGTCCGAGGCCGACCGACCCGATCCTCCCGATTCCCCCCGGCGACGGCGAGAAAGGGGCCTTCTGCCCGCGGCCGTCTCGACGAGGCCGCGCCGTCGAATCACGGGGCCAGGTCCGCGGCGAGCGCGGCGACGCCGTGACGGCACGCCCGCTCGCGGATTCCACGGGCCAGGCGGGCTTCGATCGGGACCTGACCGTCGAGCCGGCGCAGCAACTGGCACCGGTCCCCCGCGCGCGGCAACGTCGCGATCCACTCCCGGACGGCCCGGGCCCGCTCGACGGCGACGACCTGCTCTTCGGGTCCCGGCACCACCCGCCGCTCTTCCGACCGTTGCTCGAAGTCCGAGGTCGGGCCGAAGGAGATCGGGCGGCCCTCGGCCTCACGCGGATCACATCCCGTCAGCTCGATCGCCTCCGAGGGGCTCAGGGAACGCCCGAGGAACTGCTCCTCGAGGTCGACCCGCCGCGCGGCCCGACTCAGCCGCCCCCGGACGCGGCGCGGGAGCCAGTCGTCGGACCGAGCCGCGTCGACGAGCGCGCCGCGCTCGGTCACCGCCAGGAGGCGCGCGAGCGCGGCGGCGTCGGTCAGGTCGGCGTACCTGACGGTCTGCCACATCCGCAGCAACAAGCGGCTCTCGACCTCGGCCCCGTCGCTGCCGGGCGGCAACCGCCGCAGGTGCGATGCAGCCCGGGCGCGACAGAGCGGGACGAGGAAGTCGACGAGCTGGGCGCGTACGCGCTCCGGGTCGTCGCCCGCCCGCGTGCGAGCAGCGACGTCGGCGAGACGAGCATCGAGATCGTGCAACGTCGCCGCCGGACGGACAGAGCCCATACCTCCACATCGGCGGCTCCACGGGCCGACCGACCGGGCGAATGGCGACGCAGGCGGGGACCTTCGTCACTCGGGTGGCTTCTACGCTCTCCCCCTGCACGGGGTCTTCGGAGGACGTCGGGTCGCCGCGACCGCTCGCCGTTACGCCGACGGTCGCGGCCTCGCCGTCGCGTGCACGGTGACGTCGAGCTCGTCGCCCGGATCGGCGAGCTGCAACAGCGTCAGCGGCACCGAACCGTGAACCTCGACCTCGATCCCCGTGACGTCGGCCCGGACCCGGATGCTCCGCAGCGCCTTCCGGTCGAGCTGGTCGCGCAGGCTCGCCTCGGCGCGCCGCTCGGCCTCCACGGGAACGAGCCGAACCGCGCCGGTAGCCCGGTACGCGGCGGTGTCGAGCGCGGTCGCGCCGGCGACGGCGGCCGCATCGGCGGCCGCTGTCAGTGAGCGCCGCTCGGAGAAGGCGTGCCAGAGGTCGAGGCTGATCCCGCCGACGAGAAAGAGCATCAGGCAGAGCCCGAGGAGCCAGAGCGTGATCGTCCCGGACTCTTGCCCACCGGCGCGCCGCCGCGGGATCACCCGACGCTCCGGTACGGATCGAGCGACTCCGTGTGCCCGACCGTGAAGTGCCACGCCCCCACATCGCCCATCCCCGGGATGGCGACGGCCGGGACCTCCACCGTGACCGTCGCGGTCACCTGGCCGGCGCGCGGCAACACCGCGCCGGGCCGGCAATCCAACGCGATCGACACGTCACTCGACCGCAATCCGAGGTTGACAGCCATCTGACGCGCGAGCACCCGCGCACCGTCCGCGTCGCACGTTCCGGCGACCGCGGTCGATCGACCGACCTCACGGGCGACGGCCCGGGCCGTCGCCTGGCGTTCCGCCCAGGTGGGCAACGTGAGCACGAGGCAGCCGACCGGCAGCACGAGCAGCGCGAGACCGATCGCGAGCTCGGCGGCGACGAATCCCGACTCGCCCCGTCCCCCGGTGCGCCAAAGCCGGCCGATCACCGCACCCGCTCCTTGACCGCCCGCCCCTCCAACGTGAACGACCAGTCGGGGATGCCGGGCAGCCATGCGGCCAGCTTCACATCGGCGTGCGCGACGACGGTCGTCGCGCCCGAGTCACACCGCACGCGAAGGTGCGGCCGCATCCGGCCACCGACGAGCGCGTCGAGCAACGACGACGCACGTACCTCGCAGTCGGCCACGGTCGCGTCGGCCCGCGCGCCCACGCGAGCGGCCTCGTCGACGGCCGCCCACGCGGCACCGCGCGGCATACAGGAAGACCACGAGGTTCGCGAGCATCACGAACAGGACGAGCGACATCGCCGTGCCGACGACGAACTGGATCGTCGTCATCCCCCGGTCGGGGCGGGACACGGATCAGACCCGCAGCTGGCTGCGCATCCAGTCGACCACGTCGAGGCCGAGGGTCTGCAGGACGGCCCAGATCGCGACCAGCGCCGCGACACCCAGCGCGGCGTTGCCCAGCAGCTCGGCGGTCGTCATGCCGTCCTCGCGGCGGAGCAGACCCGGGACCACCGCGACGAGGCGGGCGAGACGAGCGAGACAGGTACGCACGGTTGACTCCTTCGTAGGCACGGAAAACCCGGTCAGTGGTGGCCGAAGACGATCGACGGCAACGGCGCGGCGATGAACAGCAACATGATCGGGGCGAGCACCGCGATCGTCGGGACGAGCATCGCGGCGCGGCGCTTGGTCGCGGTCTTACGGATCTCGTCGCGACGCGCGTCACGCAGGTCCTCGCTGAGCGCACGCAGCGCGCCGCCGAGGTCGACGCCGCGCTCGGCGCCCGCCGCGAACAGGCGATAGGTGCGCGCCGCGCCGGGCTCCGGGGTCAGGTCGGCAGCACGACGGAACGCCTCGGATTCCGACATCCCGTTGCGCACCACGGCGAGCACGCCGTCGAGCTCCTCGACGACGGCACCGCACGCCCGGTCGACGATGCGCTGCGTCGCCTGGACGGGCCCGGCGCCGGTGCGGAGGTGCATCGCGAGGAGCTGGTTGACGGTGTAGAGCTCGAGGCGGATGCGCTCGCGCCGCTCCTGGATCGAGCGATCGAGCCTTCCCCGGCTGCGACTCGTGCCGTGGACCACCCCGCACACCGCCAGCAGCAGCGCGATCGGCGCCGAATGGACGAGGACGACGCCGATGACCGCGCCCGCGGCGCCGAAGACCATCGTCCGGACGAGGGTGCGCACGCGGTACTCGTCGACGCTCACGTCGTACCAGCCCGCCTGGCGGAGCCGGCGGGCGAGCGCGACGTCGTCGTCGCGCCGCGCCACGCGTCGCACGCGACGCGCGAAGGCCAGCAACGGCGGCCCGAACAGTCGTGCCATCGTTCCCCCGCCCAGCGGCGGGTCGGGATGCGCGACCGCGAGGACGTCCGCGCTGCGCCCGAGCCCGGCGCGCGCGACCAGGGTGTACGGCCGCACCCGCTGGGCAAGTCGCGAGCGCGGCCGTACGGCGATCCCTGCCAGGCCGGCGAGCAGGAGGCCGGCGGACAGGGCCGCGATCATCAGGGAGCCGGCGCTCACGACGCCTGCCCGCTCGACGCGTCGGTCTCGGACCCGGCCGTGAGGGACGCGGGCGTCGCGGCGCCGAACACGCGGCGCTCCGTACCGAAGCGACCGAGCCGCTGGATCCAGATGTAGCCGACCGCGCTCAGAACGCCGCCCGCGAGCACGACGAGCATCCCGCCGCCGGACTGGTAGAAGGATCGGAACGCGCCCGCCCGCGCAGTGAGGGCGACGAGCACGAACCACGGCAGCACGAGCACGGCGCGCGCGTTGATCCGCATCTCCAAGCCTTCGGTCTCGATCTCGTCGAGCACCTTCAGGTCCTTCGTCGTCGCGGCGACGAGGTCCTCGAGGATGTCGCGCACGATGGCCCCGCCACGTTCCTGCGCGAGGACGAGCACCTCGATCACGCGGTCGCTGGTCGGGTCGGCGAGCTCCTCCTTCACGACCTCGAGCGCCGGAATCGTCCCGAGCATCCGGGCCAGGAGCGGAAAGCGCGCGAACGCGTCGCGCAACCTTGCCGGGCCGGACTGCGCGAGCGTCGTCAACGCTGCCGTGAGCGAACGCCCCGCGCTCACCGAGCCCAGCAGGTCACGCAACCCGTCGGGCCACGCGTCCTGCACCTCGCGCAGGCGGGCCGCGCGGCGACGGGCGAAGTATGCCCGCGGGAGCGCGGCGACGGCACCGGCGGGGACGACGGCCACGAGTGGGGCTCCGGTCAGGAGCGCGACGGCTCCGAACGCGACCACCCCGGCGAGCGCGGAGCCGGCGACGAACTGTGCAGGCGTGAGCGCAACGCCGGCCTGGTGCAACCAGAGCTGGCGGGCGCCCACCTGCGGGCGCGGCCGCCGGCGTCGGTCGAAGCGCGGGCCCACCCCGGTGAGGAACCCGGCCGCGAGCGCGAGACACGCACCGACGCACAACGCGGCGACGAGCGTCATGGCTGCCGCACCCGGCGGTCGAGCAGTGCGCGCAGCGTCGTTCCCGCCGGCATCGCCCGTTCGACCCGCCGGGCCAGGCGCTCGGGCACCGCGCCCGTCCAGACGAGCGGGCCGGCGAGGCCGTCGCGCACGAAGATCGGCTCGCAGGTGAAGTCGTCGGTGAGCGACGGCACGACCGCGGTGATCTCCATCACCTTTCGGCGGATGCCCTCGCCCTCGAGCGGCGAGTCATCGCGATCGAGATGGACGACGAGGTCGAGCGACTCGGAGAAGATCCTCCGCACGACGTGCTCGCGCACGTTCTCCCCCGCCATCAACGCCGCGTTCACCAGCGCGTGCAGCGCTTCGGGTGCGCCGTTGGCGTGGACGGTGCAGAGGAACCCGCAGCCCACGTTGACCGCCCGTGTGAGCTCGAACGCCTCCGCGCCGCGCACCTCCCCCACCACGATCCTGTCGGGCCTCATCGCGAGGACGAACCTTCGATTACACGACCAGCCGACAAAAGAGCCCCCGCGACCGCTGACGACGGTCCGGGGGGCATGGCCCACACCTCGGCGAAGGTGCAAGCGATGCCGACGGTACTGCTGCGAGCACGGCCCCCGGGGTCCTACGAACGGGGGCCGTGTCGCGCCGGAGGAGTGGCCTGAGGTTTCGCGGGACCCCAGGGGAACCCCCACTCCCTTCCAGCGGTGAGGGGCGCCCGGCTGGCCCAACGGCGGGCAGGGAACGTCGAGTCGACGGGGCAACCCCCTCACCGGGAGTATGCGCCCGCCCCGGCCGTAGGGAACCCCACCCCACATGCCGCGAGCACGGTCCCCGGGTTCCCCCGGCCTACACCGCCCGGGGACCGCATCGCGTTTCGGGGAACCTTCCAAGCTCACCGTCGCCGGCCAAGAACCCAGCCGCGTTCCCCCACCCGAGTATGCGCCCGAAACTGCGATGAGTCTGCAGGGATTCGCGAGCACGGCCCCCGGTCGCCTACCGCGGGGCTGCGGGAGCCGTGTCGCATCGGGGAGCCCTTGCCAGGACACCCGACAAGCGGTTCATCGTAGAGGAGCGGCTAGCCGTTACAGCATCGCTGCATGCGAGCACGGCCCCCGGGGGGAATGGAAATCCCGCAGGGGCCGCGCCGCGCCGAGGAGCAACCTGTGTCTCGGTAGAGCCACACGGAACCCCAACGACTCTCCACCATTGCGAGGGCGCCCCGCTGGCCCGACGACGGGTTACGGGGTAAGCGCTGAGTCGACGGGGCAACCCCTCATCGGAGTATGCGCCCCAGACGCAACCGGCAGGGAACACTTCAATGAAGGCGCGAGCACGGCCCAAGAGCCGGAGTCCCGGGGGCCGTGTCGCGTCCGGTGGGTCGCCTCAACTGCCGGTAGAGAACGGAACCCACCGAGAGCCGGCGCCAACCGTTGGGGCGACGGAGGCACCGACACCTCTCTGCCATTGTGAGGGACGCCCTGCTGGCCTTGGATCAGCGGTGTGATTCCGTAGTCGACGGGGCATCCCTCTCGTCGGAGTATGCGCCCGATTCTGCGCAGGGTATGCAGGCATTCGCGAGCACGGCCCCCGGACTTCGTGACAAGGAAGGGGGCCGTGTCGCGTCGGGGAGGGGGCGACTCCACGGGAGCAGCGTTCCCCGACAGCTAGTGCATCGGCTCGTGGCAATCCGAACGTGAGCACGGCCCCCTGCCCGGCCAGTGTGGGGCCATGCTCACGTCATGCCGTGTAGGTCGGCGACGCGAGCGGCTTTCTTGAGGGGACCACCGCGAAGCACGGCCCCCGTTGCCCTTGGTGGGGTGGCGGGGACCGTGTCGCGTCGGGGTGGGGCAGCCTCTGACGGGAGGAGCTTTCCCCGACAGCCGGTCCATCGCTCACATGGCGCGAATCGTTACAACACCGCGCGCACACGGCCCCCGGGCCGTGGGGGCCGTGTGCCAGTTGGGGAGGGCCTCGCACCAGGAGGTGTCCCAACGGTTCGCAGGGTGTCGTCGCCTGTTCGGAATGGTTATCGGCAGACCCGTTTCGCACCTTGAGTGCTCCCGGCGGTTCTCCGTCGCCAACGCGAGCACGGCTCCCACAACCGGGCGGGGTGGTGGGAGCCACGTCGCATCGGGGAGCCCTTGCCAGGTCCGCCCGACAGCCGGTGGATCGCTCGCGTGGCGCGGATCGTTACAGCGCCACCCACCGCGCGAAGCGCGGCCCCCGTTGCCCTGGGTGGGGTGGCGGGGGCCGCGTGCTATCGGGGGGGTCGTCCTGGGTAACCCGATCGCAAGTTCGCGGTACCCAAGCAGATCGGATGTCAAACGAGCAATGGCAATCCGAACAGAGACGGCCCCGGCAACCAGGCCGGACCGGGTATCACCCCATAACCCGCGCGCTCTAACCCTTCGGGCTGGTTCGCCCGCCCCGGCCCGCGGGCTCCGGACGCGGAGCCGGGGCCGTCTCGCGTGTGGCGGTCTATGGCGGCGAGGGTGCCGCCGAGCACCCGGACCACGCCTCCCTACAGCGGCGTGGATGCGCCGGAGTTCGCGCCGTTGCCGTTCCGATGCCACCCCAGATGCCCCACGTTTCGTTCCAGCGCAGCGTGTGGTTGAGGCAGTCGCGTTCGACCGGGAGCGCACGCTCGCGCAGCCAGATCGGCTGCACAGTTCACCGTTGCGAGACTCAGGCAGGCGCCCGGTGGGTAAATACTCGCCGCTCACGGACCGCGGTCAGTTCACAGCCCCGACGGTGACGGGTTGCGCTGCACTTCGCGTTTTAACAAATCGACATCCGCGGACGAGAACGGCAACACGACGCGGCCTCTCGACCGTGCAACCTCGGCAATCGCATCAGCTCTAGCGGCATCGGAGACGACGATGATGTTCGCCGTACTGTCATCGACCAGTCGCTCAACCTCACGCATGTCCGCATGGTCGAACGCGTCCAACCGATCGACCACATCCCCAGCGATCGCACCGACCCCAGCGCCCAGCAGCACTCCAGCGAAGGCAGGCAGGCGAGCACAGCACCGGCGACGACGCCCAAGCCCATCGCCCGTAATGTCCATCGGGAACGCGGATCGACCGTAGTCACGACGAGTTCGTGACGAGACCCGGTCTGGTGAACGACAGCGGCCTCGTAGGCCCCCACGCGGTTCTCCCGTCTCGCAGTGACGAGATCCTCGTAGTCGCCTCTCGCGGCACCCACATCGTCATAGCCGACAACCAACGTCACAAGCCCCTCGGTCGCCACCGCCGCCTCCTCAACCGATGCATCCCACGAACAACCCCTGCCCCGCCTGACCCGACGTAGAACCTCGCGCTCCGTCGCCACTAGGGAAAGGCGCGCCGCGACCCACGCTCCATCTTGCCCGATCTGGTGTGGGCCGCGCAGCTCGAATCCTCGCTTGCCACAGTTCCCCGAACAGCGAAAAGGGAACGAGAGGCGAGGCGCAGGAGCGTTTCAGGCCTTGGACCGCCTCGCACACGAACGCGGGCCCCGGACCACGCCTAGGAGGTTTCCGGGGGCCATGTCGCGCCTGGCAATTTACGTGGCGAGGATTCGTCGGAGTTCGCGCCGTTGCCGTTCCGACGTGCCACCCCATGCGCTCTCGCGCTTCGCGGACCGCCGCCGGCGCGATCCACACTTCGGCCAGCCGACCGAGCTGGCGCGAAAGATCGGCCAGGTCGCGTGCGCCGTTCTTGACCCGCCGATTCCCCCCCAGTCGTTCCCCGACGAGTGCGACAGATGCACCGAGAACCCCACGCGTCGCGCAACAGATCGACCGCCCAATACCAGCTCTACGTCGCTTCGATCACCACCTCGCAGTCCCCGCCGGCCTTGCTCACCTCCTCGAGCGACCCGAGCGCATCGTTCGCGATCCGGACACAGCCGACCTTCTCGCCGTCCGCGTCCATCGTGTAGACCACCGACCCGCGACGATGCAGATCAATCCCGACGTTACGTCCACCCACAGGGGTCTCCCTTCCTCAAGCAGAGGAATTGGTGTGTCAAGCCCGAGTGTGAACGACTCGGATCCTCACGGGGGTGCGGAGGCCCCGCTCCTTCATCGCATCAGATATGGCGCTGTGATTCACGTGCGCGCCTACTCGTCCAACTCCGTTACCGCTGACCGTCCGGCCGAGTCGTGGGTAGTTCGTGGCCGGGGAGCGAGCCTCGGAACGTGGGCGCGCTCGTGTTTCGCTCCGCTGGCGAGCGCGGCGATGCGATCGCCGTACCGTTGCGAGAATGGTCGTGCGGTGATGCCATGCCGCGAGGACACTGAGGAGCACGGTCAGGGTGATGGTCGTGAGCACGGTCTCGGCATCGGGGCCGTGCAACGAGTCGAAGGCGATGAGGCCAAATACGACCGACGCCAGGCCGCGGGTCCAAACCAGCCGACGAACACGACGGTCATCGGAGTGAGCCGAGCGCCGACGAGCAGCGAATAGGCCACCGGTGCCATGCGCACGACGGTGAGTGCCAGTACCGCGAACGCCACGGTCTGCCATGTCGTGTTGTCGAGCGCCGGCACCATTGCTGCCCCGAAGAGGAACCAGACCACTAGGGACAGGGAGCTCGCCCGCTTGCGCATCGAAGTCGAGCGTCGCTTCCTGCTGGCGATCTGGTAGCACGGTTCCGATCGCGAGGCCGCCGACGAACGCGGCGATAAAGCCGTTGCCTCCGAGCTCGACCGACAACGCGTAGGCGCCCAAGGCAAGCGCTAGCGCGCCGATGCCTCGATAGTTGGGTGAGGACCAGCCGTACCCCGTGCTGAGCGTCACAAGAAGCCCGCCGCCGAGCCCGATGCCCGCGCCTACGAAGGCGCCGATCCCGAGATCGCCGAGCGCCCCGCCGAGGTTCGCCGACGAGTGCGAAACGATGTCAGCAACCGCGCCAGCGATGAAGAACGACACGAACGGTGTCGCGATGCCGTCGTTGAGGCCGCTTTCGACGTTGAGGACACGGCGAATGCGGTGGGGCACGTGTCGGTCTTCGACGACCTGCGCACCGAGCGCGGCGTCGGTCGGTGCGACGGCCGCCGCGATCACACCGCGGCTGCCCACGGATCGAGGTCCGGAAACAGCAACACCGCGATCCCGGTCCCGACCGCAATCGTCAAGGGGAGCCCGATGAACAAGAGCCGTATCGGAACTTCCGCGTCGCGCCGCAACACCCGAAGATTCACCCGCGTGGCGTCGGAGAACAACAGCAGCGCCAGCGTTACCTCGGCCAGGTTCCGCAGCGACTCGCTCTGCACGTGCACGTCGATCGCGGACACCGGACCGTTGGCGAGCACGAAGCCGAACACGACGAAGACAATCGGCGGCGCTTTACATCGAGGGCCTCCAGACGTGCCGAGAAGAGTCCCCACACGACCAGCGACGCTGCGACCGCCAGGATCAGTTCAGTGTCGAGACCGTTCACCAGTCCCCTGCTCCGCGTGAGGCTCGCGTGCTCAGATCGGTCCAAACCTTCGGTCGAGAGTGACCTCGGCGGAATGAACAGCAATCGCCACAGGCTGCGAGCACGAACCCGCGCGTCATCGCCGTCGTCCCGATTCGAAGCGTCCCAACCCCGTCGCCTGACAAGCCGAACTGCACACATACAGAAGTGCCCGCTCTGGTAGCGCGGTGCGAGGGCCGATCGCCATATCTGGCGCCGCACCGCTTCGACGCGGCGTCTCCTCAAGTTTCCTGGCCTCGCGAATCAGGAGCGCTTCCGACGCAGCTTGAGGTACTTGTCCATGCATTCCCGCTTGTCGTGCACGACCACATCGGGTTTCTTTCTCCGTGGCCCACGCGAACCGGCCTCGCGGTACGAGCCAGGAACGGCTCCTCACCGATCACCTTGCCGCACATCACGCAATTCCGCTCGCGTGCAGACGTCACCGGCGCGGCACGACAGAGCAACGGCGGGCGCGCTCAGCCTCAAAGCAGCGTGACCACGACGGCATCACCCGCGATCGGGCGATGCAACACCGACCCGGACGCGTCGGAGTCGAAGCACGCCGCCCTCGGATCCGAGTCGCTCGGTGATCCTCGTGCCCTTGATCGGAGGCCCTTTCGGCGAGCTCCCCGCCTTACGCCGCTGAGGCTCAGTAGCGCCGCTCCTCAACGAATACCGCGCCGCCGCCTGCCCAGACCTGAACGCCGTCGAAACACCCCAGGACCGAGACTGCAAGCGTCGAACCGGCACCTCCCCAGCCCACCGCTCTTCCCGGGATCGTCCAACCAGAGGCCCGCCGCCTCCCAGCGGGCTTCACTCCTGCTGCACCATGGTCGCGTTTTCGGCACCCACACGCTAGAGGTAGCCGTGTTGGAGCATGTGGTTGATCGCGAACCATCCGGGCAGTGCGGGGAGGTAGCCGGCGATGAGTTGTTGGGTTAGTACGGCGGCCACGGCGACGGTCTCGGGGATGCCGAACGCGACGAGCGCGGTGGAGAGCCCGACGGCGGCCACGAGGGTGTTACCGCCGGGCACGGGGATCAACGACGCGATCGTGCCGACCAGGATGTTCACGACGAGGAGCGGCCAGTAGTCGATGTTTCCGCCGTAGGCGCGGACGCAGGCGAACAGGCAGAGTGCTGACATGAGAGCCGCGAGGAGGTTGCCGCCGACGAGTAGCAATATCTGGTGGGGGGATCGGAGCGCGGTTCGGATCGTGGCCAGGGCGCGCTTCGTTGCAGGAAGGACGCGCCGGCGGATGCGTTGAACGCCGGCGATGAGTGCGACCACGACGCCGGCGATGAGGACGACGAGCGTGAGGATCCAGCCGACGTTGTCGAGATCGATCTTGTCCGTGTCCAGGGTCTGTGACGTGGCGAGGAGTGCGATGAGGAACAGCGTGCCCTGGACGACGACGTTGGCGATGTTCGCGAGGACAGCGCCGCCTGCGACTGCTGAGGCGAGCTCGACTCCTTGGCGTTGGAGATAGCGAACCTGTACGGCGGTGCTGCCGACCCCGGGGAGCGCGAGGTTCGAGAAGGCGGCGGCGAGCAGCGCCTCCACTGACCGGCCGAAGCGAAGCCTCGTGGGGACCGAGCCCATCAGGGCGATCGCGTAGCCGACCTTGTTGGTGAATGCGAACACGACCGCGAGGGCTACCCACCACCAGGTCACGTTCTCGATGGTGTCCCAGAGGAGGGCGAGGCTGTCGACCTGGCTCAGGAGGGCGCCGACGGCGAGGACCGTGCCGGCGACCATGGCCAGGGTCCGGCGACGGGGCGTCGGGCGGTCGTTCGAGGTCCAACTCGAGAAATCAGAAGCCGAGTCAACGGGAGGAGGCACCGAGGAGAAACGTAGGCGCAGCACCGGCGGTCTTTGGCGACCGGTCGGTTGCCCGAACGGTTAGAACGTCTGTTGTGGGTGCCGTATTGGAGCGTGTGCGTGGTTTCCCGTGGATGGGACGCCATGGGTTCGGTCCTGCCGACGAACGCCCGTTTCGGCGGCTGACCCAGGATTGGATCCGGGTTGCGCTGGCCGCGTGCTCCTGACGTTGAGTGCCCTCCACGTCGGTGACGAGACGGTGGTGGAACGCGACGTCCAGCGGTTTTTCGCGAACCTCCCGAGCGGGGCCAGGGGCCTGTTCGAGGCGTTGAGCCGGCTGGGATCGCTGTGGGCTGTGCTCCTGGTCGGGGCGGCCGCGCTCCTTGCCCGTCGCTGGCGCATAGCGCTCGCGCTCGGCGGCGCTGGATGCGGGCAGCGCGGGTCTTTTGGTCGTCGACGGCGCTCGTCGTCGCGGGCGACCGTCGGACAGTCGCGATCCTCGAGGGTTTTCAGATCTGCCGAAGCAGCCGACGATCCGTACCGGTTCCGGTCGCGGTGATCACGGTGGTCCTGTTGGGCGCCGCGCCGTTCCTGACCCGTCCGACGTGCCGTTTCTCGCGGAGTTCGTCGTCGCTCTGACCGTGTTGGGCATGTTGTATCAGGTCGACGGGACGATCAACGCCGTCTTCGCCGGCTTCGTGCTCGGTTGGGGGTCGTGGCGGCCATCCATCTGGTGTTCGGGTCACCGGCCGGGCGCCCCACGGTCGCCCAGATCGCGGCGGCGCTCGACGAAGCCGGGGTCCCCTTGGCAAACCTCCGGCTCGCGACTCAAGCAACAACGTGGGTTCACGCTTCTCCTCGGAGAACGCGACGAAGGGCGTCCCCCTGCAGGTGCGCGGTCACGGACGCGACGCGGCCGACACGCAACTCGTCGTGAAGGCGTGGCGGTTCCTCGTCTACAAGGACTCAAGGAGCGACGCTCACGCTCACCCGTCTTCAACAGGTCGAACATTAGGCGTTGTGCCAGATCGTCGCTCGCGACGCCGGCGCGCACGTGCCGACGGTGGTCGCCGTCGGATTGGCCGGACCGTCCGTGCTCTGCTCGTTACTGGGCTCTTGCCCGATACGCCGTTCGTGCGGCGCCGGACCTCGACGCCGCCCTGCGACAGCTCTGGCGAAACGTCAGGTCGCTGCGCCAGAGACGTGTCGCGGACGGTGCGCTCGATCTCGACCACGTCCTACTGATCGGCAACCATGTTCCCACCATCGTGGATTTCTCGCTGGGCTCGGTGTCGGCTCCCCGTCGACGCCTCGTCGTCGATACGGCGAACCTGCTCGTTTCGTCGGCGCTCCTCGTCGGAGCGGAGCGTGCCGTGTCGGCGGCGGTGGACGGCATCGGCGTGGACGCCGTCACCGAGACGCTTCCCGTCCTCTCTCGGCGGCTGGCGCTCAGCCGTCCGACCCGCGGGCGCTCCGGCACGAAAAGAAACTGCTCGACGAACTCCAGCAGCGGATCACGGCTGCGTCGGG
>CAVRXC010000001.1:0-1061954 GCA_963724995.1 uncultured Actinomycetes bacterium | reverse complement strand
TCGGCTCCGAGCTGATCGCGCAGGGGCTCCCCGAGGAATGGGCGCGCGACCAGGGCTTCGAGGGCAACGGGCCGGCCGAGGCCGGCGCCACGCTGTTCGCACAGGCGGGGTGCCTGAACTGCCACACCTATGCGGGGAGCGGTGCAGGCAACCTCGGCGCGCCCGATCTCACCGACGTCGGCACGTCCGGTCGCGGGATCGAGGGCTTCAAGGCCTACCTCTCCAACCCCGCCCAGTTCGACAACAACGTGATGAGCTCGTACGCCTTCCTCGGCGACGAGAACCTCACCAATCTCGCCACGTTCCTCGACGCATCCAGGGGCGGTCAGGAGCAGGAAAGCAACCCGTAGGGGCGCGGCCTGCCTCGCCCTGGTCGAGTGGGCGAGGGTTACGCTCCCGCCATGCGGGTCTTCCTCGGGGTCACCGGCGCGTCTGGCGCTCCCTACGCGGAGGGCATCCTGCGCGCACTCGTCGCCGCGGGTTGCGAGATCGGGGTGTGCGCATCGGCAGCCGGGGTCGAAGTGCTCGCGACCGAGCTCTACCACGATGCATCGCTCCCTCGGGACGAGGTACTGCAGCGCTTCGTCCACGAGGCCCCGGACGATCAGGTCACCGTGCACGCGACCGACGACTGGCGCAGCCCCTACGCAAGCGGCTCGGCGAAGGTCGACGCATACGTCGTCTGCCCCTGCTCGATGTCGACCGTGGGCACCCTGGCCGCCGGCGCGATGGCGAACCTCATCCACCGCGCCGCCTCGGTTGCGCTGAAGGAGCGGCGCACGCTCGTCCTCGTCCCGCGCGAGACACCGCTGTCGGCGATCCACCTGCGCGGTCTCGCCACGCTCCACGAGGCCGGCGCCGTGATCCTGTTCGCCGCGCCTGGCTTCTACCACGGCGCGGAGACGGTGCAGGACCTCGTCGACTTCGTCGTCGCCCGCTGCCTCGACCAGCTCGGGATCGACAACGACCTCGTCAAGCGGTGGGGCACGACATGACCCACGAATCAGGCTCCCTGGCCGCGGACGAAGTCCGCGGCATGTTCGACCGCATCGCACCCGTCTACGACGTCATGAACAGGGTCATGACGGCGGGTCTCGACCAGTCGTGGCGTCGTCTCGCGGCGCAGGCGGTCGTGCGGCCGGGAGACCGTGTGCTCGACGCCTGCTGCGGGACGGGTGACCTCGCCATCGCGGCCGAGCGAGAGGGCGGTCTCGTCACCGGTCTGGACTTCTCGGAGCGCATGCTCGAGCGGGCACGGCGGAAGTCGGCCTCGGTGGAGTGGGTGCGCGGCGACATGCTCGACCTGCCGTTTGCCGATCAGTCGTTCGACGCGGTCACCGTCGGGTTCGGCGTGCGAAACGTCGACGGGCTCGAGCGCGGCCTCGCGGAGCTACGGCGCGTGCTTCGACCGGGCGGGCGCTTGGCGATCCTCGAGATCACGCAACCGCGAGGGCCGCTGCGCCCTTTCTTCGACGTCTGGTTCGACAGGATCGTGCCGCTGCTCGGCCGCGTGCTGCCCGGGGGGAGCGCCTACAGGTACCTCCCGGCGAGCGTGCGACGCTTTCCCACCGCCGAAGGTCTCTCAGCGCTGATGGACGAAGCAGGCTTCGGTAGCGTCCGATTCAGGCTCCTGGGCGGCACCATCGTGGCGCTTCACACAGGATCGGCGAGATGACGACGCTCGAGCTCGTCCGGGGCACGCCCGGCCTCGACGACTACCTGGAGGTCGTCGAGGAGCGGCTCGCCGCCACCGTGGCCAGCCATCCGGGTGTCGTCGCCGCCGTCGGCGCCGACGCGCTCGCCGCCGGGGGGAAGCGCCTGCGGCCACTGCTCGCCTTTCTCTCGTCCGCACCGGGCAGCTCGCCGCCGATCACGGCCGGTGTCGCGGTCGAGCTGGTGCACATGGCAACGCTCGTGCACGACGACCTCATCGATGCGGCACGGCTGCGTCGCGGCCGCCCGGCAGCGTGGACCGAGCACGGAGCCGAGGCCGCCCGTGCAGCAGGCGACTACCTCTTCGCACGCGCGTTCGCCGAGCTCGCCGCAGAGCCCGATGCCGGCGCTGTCGCGGTGCTCGCCGAGGCGTCGCTCGGGCTTGCGCGAGGCGAGGCGCTCCAGCGGCGGCAACGGCACGACCCGGACACGACGGTCGACTCGTACCTCGAGCGATGCGCACTGAAGACGGGAAAGCTGTTCGAGGCAGCGTGCGTGCTCGGCGGCGGCAGCCGCGACTACGGGAGACTGCTCGGGATCGCCTTCCAGATCGCCGACGACATCCTCGACTGTGCCGGCGACACGTTCGAGACCGGCAAGGTGCCCGGCACCGACCTCCGCGACGGCACTCCGACGCTGCCACTGCTTCTCGCTGCGCAGGACGACGAGGTCGTCAGGGCGGCGCTCGCCGGAGGGCCCCTCGACGGCGCGCTCGTGCGCGTCGCCTCGACGGGCGCCCTGGCGCGCTCCCGGGCCACGGCGCTCGACTACGCTAGGCGGGCGAGGGAGGCTCTGGACGGTGCGCCGCGTCGTCCGGAGCTGGAAGCACTCGCCGACGCAGTCGTCGACCGCTCCCGCTGATGGCACTTCTCGACCAGACCAGCACGCTCGCACCCGTCCGGGAGAAGGTCGAGGCCGGCGTGCGCCTGGACGTCGAGGATGGCCTGTCGATCCTCGAGTCGGATGACCTGATCGAGCTCGGAGAGCTGGCTGACCGCGCGCGCCGCCTGCGAGGCGGCACGGACGAGGTCTTCTTCGTCCAGAACGTCTACTTGAACCAGACGAATGTGTGCCGGGTGAAATGCAAGTTCTGCGCCTTCGCCGCCACGCAGAAGCAGGCTCACGCCTACACGATCGGAACCGAGGAGCTCGTGCACGACGCGGTCGAGCAGCACGCGATGACTGCGTTCACCGAGATCCACATGGTCAACGGCGAGAGCCCACACGTCGGCTTCGACTTCTACCTCGACACGATCCGCTCACTGCACGAGGCGCTCCCCCAGGTTCACCTCAAGTGCTACACGGCCTCCGAGATCCACCACATGACGACGCTGTCCGGGCTCACGCACGAGGAAGTACTGCGCGAGTTGCAGGCGGCCGGGCTCGGCTCGCTCCCGGGTGGCGGGGCGGAGGTGTTCGCAGACCGCGTGCGACGGCTCGTCGCCCCCGGCAAGGAGCACCCCGACATCTGGTTCCACGTCCACGAGACGGCGCACCGTCTGGGGATGCCCACGCACTGCACGATGCTCTACGGCCACGTGGAGACGTACGAGGAGCGGGTCGACCACATCGTCCGGCTACGCGACCAGCAGGACCGCACCGGAGGCTTCCTCGCGTTCATTCCGCTCGCCTTTCACCCGGAGAACACCGTGTTCGAACGGCGCGGCTTCCGACACACCACCGGCGCCGACGACCTCAAGATGCTCGCCTTCTCGCGCCTGATGCTCGACAACGTGGCGAACATCAAGGCGTACTGGATCATGATGGGCCTGCCGATGGCCGCGGTGGCGCTGCATTTCGGCGCCAACGACGTGCAGGGCACCGTCGTCCGCGAAGAGATCTTCCAGGCCGCGGGTGCGAGCGCCGGGACGGAGCAGAAGGTGGAGGAGCTCGTGCGCTTCGTGCGGGAAGCCGGTCGCATCCCGGTGCAGCGCGACACCCTCTACAACGAGCTCCGCCGATGGTGACCGAGTTCATCTCGGCTGTCCCGATCATCCCCGCGCTGGACTACGACCCGCGCGAGGAGTCGCCGTGATCCGACTGGGCCGCATCAGCTACGTGAACATGGCGCCGGTCTTCTTCCGGCTCGAGCACGACGTCGAGGAGGTGCCCGGCGTCCCCACCGAGCTGAACCGGATGCTCGTGGCCGGCGAGCTCGGGCTGGCGCCCATCTCGTCGATCGAGTACGCGCGACACGCCGACACGCTGCGGCTGCTCCCACGGCTCTGCGTCTCCTCCGAAGGCGCGGTGGACTCGATCCAGCTCGTGACGCGCTTGCCGCTCGGTCGCGTCCGCTCGGTCGCCGTCACCCCGGAGAGCGCCACCTCCGTCGTGCTCACCAAAGTCCTGTTGCCGCAGGCGGAGCACGTCCCGCTCGGCGAGCCGGCAGACGCGAAGCTCCTGATCGGCGACGCCGCGCTGCGGAGCGCGTTCGAGGATCCGACGCCGCATCACGATCTCGGCCGCCTGTGGCTCGAGCGCACCGGGCTGCCGATGGTGTTCGCCGTCTGGGCGGCACCCGAACCGGTCGCGGAGGGCCTGCGCGACCTCGAGCACGCTCTCGTCGCGTCGGTGCGCATGGCACGCGCCGAGCCCGAGCTCCTCGCGCACGAGGCGAGCGCCCGCTACGGCTATCCGGCGGGCTTCCTCGCCCGCTATTTCGAGAAGCTCCGCTACAGCTTCGGCCCGCGCGAGCGCGCCGGGCTGTACACGTTCCTGGAGATGGCACGCGACGTCGGCGAGCTCGACCACGTGCCCGAGCTGCGGTTCGTCAAGGACGAGGTGCGCGCGTGAGCGCCTTCACACACGAGGGGACAGTCCCCGTGCGGGGACAGTCCCCCGGGGGGCTGTCCCCCACGCTGGAGAAGGCGCTCGGTGGCGAGCGCATCACCGACGAGGACGCCGCGTCGCTGCTCGGCTCGCGCGAGCTGCTGGCCGTCGGTCGCGTCGCGAACGAGGTGCGCAACCGCCACAACGATCCGCAGCGCGTGACGTTCATCGTCGACCGGAACATCAACTACACGAACGTCTGCTACACGGACTGCGACTTCTGCGCCTTCTACCGCAGCCCCGGCGACACGCGTGAGGCGTACCTGCTGCCAAAGTCGGTCATCTTCAAGAAGATCGAGGAGACGCTCGCGATAGGCGGCACCGGGGTGCTCATGCAGGGCGGCCACCACCCGGATCTCGGGATCGACTACTACGAGGACCTCTTCAGCTCGATCAAGGCGCGCTACCCGATCTACCTGCACTGCCTGTCGCCCTCCGAGGTGCAGCACATCGCGAGGCGCTCGAAGCTGACCATCCCGGACACGCTCTCGCGGCTGCGGGACGCCGGGCTCGACTCGCTCCCGGGTGGCGGCGCCGAGATCCTGGTCGACCGCGTCCGCGACGTGATCGCGCCGAAGAAGACGACGAGCGACGAGTGGCTCGGCGTGATGCGCGACGCCCACCGCCTCGGGATGTCGACCACCGCGACGATGATGTACGGCCACGTCGAGACGCTCGAGGAGCGGGTCGAGCACATGCGCCGCATCCGCGATCTGCAGGACGAGACCGGCGGTTTCCGCGCCTTCATCTCGTGGACGTTCCAGCGTGACGGCAACCGCCTCGACGCCGTCGTCCGCGACGAGGACATGCCGACGAGCTTCGACTACCTGCTCACCCAGGCGGTGTCGCGCATCTACCTCGACAACGTGCCGCACATCCAATCGTCGTGGGTGACGCAGGGGCTGAAGATCGGTCAGGTTGCGCTCGGCTTCGGCGCCGACGACATGGGCTCCGTGATGCTCGAGGAGAACGTCGTCTCCGCCGCCGGCACGACGCACCGCACCTCGACCGACGAGCTCGTGCACCTGATCAGGGCCGTCGGCAAGACGCCGGTGCAGCGCGACACGCTCTACCGCGAGGTACGAGTCAGGTGACAGTCACCCGCCGCTGACCGTCACCGGTCGTCGCGGGTTGGCAGCACCGCGGCGTTTCGTTACCGTCCGCACATGCACCGGCTCGCGCTGGTCGCGGTGTCGATAGCGGCCCTGGTCTCGCTCCTCCCGACGGCCGCCTCGACCCGACCTGAGCGCAAACAGGCTGACGCTGAAGCAGGCGACGGCGATCGCCGTGCGGGCAGCGAACCCGGGACGCGGGGCCGTGCGTCTTCGCCCTGCCAAAGCCCGTCGCCGCCGGCGCCAGGCTGGGTGAGGCGGGCGGCAAGGCCACCGCCGCGGGCCGCAGAGCGTGGCTCTTCTGGGCCGACCTGGCGCCCTACGCGCTGTTCCAGCATTCCGGCCGGCTGGTGCTCGTCGACGAGCGCACGGGCCGCGTCGTCCGTGATCAGCCTATGCGCTGGTGGCCGGTCGTGAACCGGCGGCAGCCGGTGTTCCTGACCTCCCGCCGGAACTTCTTCGGCAGCCGCTACCGCGTCTACCCCGTGCAGGCCAATCGGCGCACCTCGGCATCCGAGCGCGGCCCGCAGCGCACCGGCGGCGTGAGCATCCTCCCGCCGAAAGCGTTCTCGTCGGACTGCGTCGTCATGGTCGGCGCCTACGGGGATTGGCGCTTCGCCGACAACTTCGACGACATGCGAAACCTGGCGCGTAAGCACGGCATGAGGAGCTACAAGACCGCTTCGAGCTCGAGCCTGTACCCGTCCATCAACGACGTGAGGGAGCAAGTCGAGACGGCGGCGAAGGACGGCTGCAAGGACGTCTTTCTCTACCTCGCCGGGCACGGCGGCGGGCCGACGCCGGGCGGGCCCGACCCGTTCGGAGACGGCGGCGGCTTCAAGGGCGACTACGGCGCGGTCCCGGGACAGTCGATCCCATCGGTCTCGATGGTGCCCGTCGACGACCCGAACCCCCCGCCCGTCGGACAGATCCCGCTCGAGCACCGGATCACGACGAGCGATCTGCGCGGCCTCTTCCGGTTCTTCAACGGCGTCGCCGGACCCGACCTGAGCTTCAAGCTCCTGGTCGATCCGCCTGCTCACAGCGGTCGGTCCGTCAAGACCTCAGGCAGAAGAAGCCGGAGAACCTCCTCATCGTGGTCTCCTCGACCTCCGCCGATCGGACGGCATACGCACAGCTCTACGTACCGGACAGGAACGGCAACCCGAAGCAGTCCGGCGGCACCAACGTCCCCGTCAGCCAGACCGTCTTCGTCAACGGGCAATACGTGACGCGGGTCGTGCTCGTGGACATCCCACCGAACCGCGACGGTGGCGGCACGGAGTTCACCGGCGCCTTCGTCAAGGCCTTCGATGCGTTCGCTCGCTCCGACGCCCAGGTCGACGATGCCGTCGCCGCATCGCAGGCGACCGGCTTGCCGCTGCTGGTCTACGCGATCCGCGACGCCTTCTCGACGAGCGGCCGGTTCGGAGACCTCGCGTTCAAGAGCGGTTTGACCAGGCCGCGTCTCGGCTTCACGGAGCCGCAGGGGAACCGGTCACCCGTCGTGGAGGTCTTCACCGCGGGCCGAGGCGGGACGAAGACGTTCTACGAGGTGACAGCCACCGATCCGGAGAAACGGCCCCTCACGTACGCGTGGTCGAACTCCAACGCGTGCGGCTCCTTCACGTCGTCGGGCAACGAGGCGGTGTGGGATCACCCGCACTCGCTCCTGCCGGGCGGCTGCCCAACGAGCCCGTGCACCCCGGGACGGTCACGGTCGTCGTCAGCGACGGCGTGTGGAAGTGCACCGTCCCTACAGGCGGGCTCGGCGGCCGGCAGGCTCGACAACTCACCGGCCGTCTGCCGGAAGTAACGAAGCTAGGCGGGACAGACGAGGCCACCCGCAGGTGGCTGCTGCGGGTAGGGAACTCGCGGCCGCACCGGGGCGGCGCGAGCTGTGCGAACTCCATTTCGGGCCGCCGCGCCGAAGGCGTAGTCGCCGGCGACGAAGATCCGGAACGTCGCCACCGCCCGCCCGTTGGCGCCCGTTTGCACCGTCTTCAGAGCAGGCTCAGGAGCGCGTGAGGCATTCGTCGATGCGGCCACGTTGACGGCCGTGCGAGGCTCGCTGCGCACCTCGGCGCACACGGTGCTCCCTTGCGAGTGCTGCCACGACGTGCGTGTGAATGAAAGCGGCAAGAAGTTCGTGCCGAGCCTCGGGATCGCTCCGTTGGTGCGAACCGAGCGATTTGCGCTACGGCCGAGCTCGAACGCCCGCTCGAGGGCGTGCGCGAGCAGCGAGCCCCCGAGCGCGACCGAGGATGCCACCTCGTCGTCGGAGGCGACCCAGGTCTCGAGTCCCGTGATGTTCTGGTTCATGAACCACGAAAGCCGGTCAGGGTTCTCCGGCTTCGGCTCCCATGCCCCGTAGGACGGCCGAGCCGCCTGCGACGAGACCTCCACGATCAAGAGGTTGGCAGAGCGAGGCTTGCCGTTCTTGGTCAGCGCGTCGAAGAAGCGGCCCGAGTAGCAGGACATGATCTTGATCTTGAAGGTGGTCGTCTTGAACAGCTCGAGTACCCGGGCGACTCCCTTTCCGGTGATCGAGCCGTGCTGCTCCGCCTCTATCGCGCCGATCTTGATCGTGTTCGAGCCGGTGCTCAGAGACGGTCCGTCGGACTCGCTCGCAGGTGCTCCGTGACCGCCGGCATAGATCATCACGTCCTTGCAACCCTGCTTCTCCACGAGCTCCTTGACGTTCGCGCGGAGATGCTTGTCGTACATCGCGACCGAGCCGGGGCTGGTTCTTGCCGGGCCGTCGGGCGTCGCGTAGAAGGATCGTAGGCCGACCGAGCTCGCCCAGCCCTGGAGCGCGGGGAAGTCCTCGTTGAACAGCGGGTCTCCGTAGTCCCCGATCATCAGGACGCAGTCGTCCTTGAACGTGCCGGGCGGCACGGCTGCCGCTCGAGCACTGCGGCCGGTGGCGGTCGTCGCCGAAGTCGCTCGCGCTACCCGCGCGAAGACACGGTGCGAGCGTGAGCGGTAGCCGTTCACACTCGCGAGAAACGGCGGTCGCCGCCCGTTCACGGCGGGGTACCAGCCGACCTTCGTCCGCGTGAGCACGCGGCCCGTACGATCGTCGACGAGGAGGTACTCGCTCGGATGGGAGAACAGCGCCCCAGGATCCCGCTCCAGCCAGTAGAGCCAGGCAGGGCCGCCGAGCCGTCGCGCGGGCGCGGGCCTGCCAGCCGCTCTCACCGGATCCGCCGGGCCGACGTACGACCCCGCGGCGAGAGGCCGTGGCAGACCGAAGGAGGATCACGTCGTCCTTGTCTGATTCCGGGCGGAGGATGCGAACGGCGATCGCGTCCGCCTGCTTCCGGCTCAGGGCTCGCGCCGCGTCCGATCCGCCCGCCACGGAGCCTGTGAGCAAGCCAGCCACGCTGAGCACGACGACCATCGGGCCCAGTACTGAGATCCTGCTTCTCATCCCTCTTCCTCGACGTCAGCGTCGCGCCCGGGCGGCGGTCAGCAGCCCGAACGGAGCGTCTGCGCCCTTCGACGTGATCGTCAGCGTCACGGTACTCGCCTTCGCGGGATCCCCGTCACCGTGGCGACCGCCGTGTCCGCCCCTGTCTGCCTCAGCGAGACACGCGGCTTCGTTCCCGAGCCGCCCGTCGCCTTGACGGTGAGCCGAAGCGGGAAGTTCGCCGCGAAGGTCGCCTTCGCCCGCCAGGGGTCGCCGCGGTAGCCGACGATCCCGACCTCGATCGCCTTCGTTTGTCGCCAGCCGCGCGGGATCCGCACCGAGGAGCTGTGCGTGCGAGCGGCGTCCGTGAAGTCCGAGCAGGACACCGGATAGTCGAACTGGTTCCTCCCGTTGGCTCGCGCCTGCGTCGGAGCGCCCTGCAACGAGAAGCGAACACGGTGCAGCGCACTCTTGCCGGGTGTCCCGTCGGCGACCCAGGGTGAGCATCCCGGTCCGATTCCCGAGCCCACGAGGTTTCGCCGCCCGAGGATCGAAAGCTGCTCGGACTCGGCCTTGGTGGTGAACTCGGCAGTGCTGACCCCACCGGCCGTGTACTGGGGAACAAAGGCGTACACGTCGGTCGTTCTGCGTGAGAACAGGGCGTCGTAGCTGTCGGGGTACGTGACGACCGTCGGCACTGCCGGCCCCTTGCCCGTCGCGGCGCTCTGGAGCTTGCCGGCTCGCAGGTGGAAGAGCCTGTTCGCGGTGAAGCCGGAGAACACGATCCCTCCACGCCCGGTTGGGTGCGGCTCCTGTGCGCCCACATTCGGGGTAGGTAGCGCGAAGCTGGAGAGTAGGTTGCCGCCAGGGCCGAGGGAGACGACGTTGTTGGACTGCTGGCAGAGGACGGTGAGCCCCGTCTGCGTTGGCACGATTCCCGTCGGTCGGAGGCAGCTCGTGGGAAGCGGGATCCTCGTGACGTTCGCCGGCCCTGCGTAGGGTGGGCGGATCGTGATGAACTGGTTGTTCTGGATGTCTGTGACGTACAGGTTGCTCGTCGGTCCGACGGCGAGGTTCACAAGCCGCGTTCCTGCCAGCTGAAGCTCCGTGATCTTGCCCGGCGGCGTCCGGTCGAAGATCGCCACCCCGCCGTAACCGGCGACAGCGAACGTGAACGGATCGATCGCGGCGATCCCGTTCGGGCTTGTGACGACCCTGAGCGGGAAGGCCTGGGTCGAGCCCGTGCGCGGGTCGAGAGCGCCGACCTGGTTGCCCGCACGGTCGGTGAACACCATCGCACCGGCTTGCGTGCCGTTGTCCACCCAGGCGGGGATCCAGGCCGTCTTGAACTGCGTCCCGAGGTCGAATGTGTTGACGGCGACTTTCACCGGCTCGCCGGCCTCGCCGCGGACGACGACCGGATGCGCGCCCCACCGGATCGCAGCGTTCACCGGGCGTCCAAGCACGAACGCACGCTCCAGGGCGCTTGCCAGGAGTGACCCACCGGCGGCGACCGACGCCGCGACCTCGGTCTGCGATGCGGCCCACGTGTAGAGCCCGGTCACGTTCTGGTTGACGAACTCCGAGAGGTCGTCGGGGTTGTCTGAGCGAGTCTTCTTCGTCTTGCCGCCGGCATCGAATGTGTCGCGTCCGAAGTACGAGGGCTCGCCGGCCCCCGAGGCCGACTCTGCGATGAGCAGGTTCTTGAACCTCGGTTTCCCGCCGGGGGCGAGCTCGTCGAGAAAGCGACCCGAGAAGCACGAGTTGACCTTCAACTTGAATCCGATCGTGGGATGCCGCTTGATGACCGTCGCGACTTCGTCCGCGGTGACCCCGACGGCGAGCTTCTCGACCCGCCCGTCCACCTCGACCTGGACGTCGCTGCTCGAGATGACGGTGGGTGGGCCGGCTCCCTCTCCGCACCGTGCCCGTCGAGAAAGAGCAGGACGTCAGTGCAGTCGAGCTTGTCGACCAGTGTGTCGACATTCGTCCTCAACGTCGATCCGGACGGACCCACCTCGTTCTTCGGCGGTGCGTCTTTCTTTGGGCCGTCCTGCGTGGTGTAGAACGCACGGACCCCGGCCGAAGCGCCCCACTTGGAGAGGGCGGTGAAGTCCTGCGTGAAGCCGGGGCCGTGGTAGTCGCCGACCATCAGGATGCAGTCGTTCTTGAATGCTGCTTTCGGAACGACGGAAGGTGGCGGGGCTGCGCCGACGCCTGCCCCCTTCCGCGTCGAAGGACGGGAGAGCCGAGCGAAGACGCGGTACCGAGCGGACTCGTACGCCGAGTCGCTCGCGAGAAAGGCAGGGGCCCTGCCGTTCACCGTCGGATACCAGCCGATTGCCGCCCGGCGGGTCACGCGGCCGGTGCGGTCGTCGATCAGCAGGTACTCGCTCGGGTGGGAGAACGCAGCGTCGGGCATCCGGTCGAGCCAGTACAGCCAACTCGGAGAAGCGAGCGGCTCGACCCGCAGTTTCAGCGTCGCGCCGGGCCGGCCCTGCGGGGGATCGGCAGGCACCACCACCGTGCCTGCCGGAAGTGGCTTCGACAGTCCGAAGAGGATCACCTCGCCCTTGTCGGCCTGCGGGCGCAAGACGCGAATCGCGATCGTGTCAGCCCGGTCGCGGCTCAAGGTTGGGCCGGCGACCGCGCCGCCCGCGGCGAGCAGCGTTGTCAGAGCTCCGGCCAGGAGGATTGCTGCAAAGCCGGGCGAGTGGAAGCGAGGCGCAAGCTGCGCGAGCCCCATCGGCCCCGACCCTACTTCTTCTCGTCCCCGTCGGGCGTCCCGTTTGCGTTCAGGTCGCTCTGAACCTTGTCCAAGCGGCCGTCCCCGCCGAACGCGAGCTCGACTGCCTGGCTCCCGACGGCGACGTACTTGCCGTTGCGGAAGCAGAATTTGTTGATCTTGAACCGGAAGGTCTTGCCTTCCCTGCCGCCGAGGCCGACGAACGCCCTCACGTAGGCGGGGCCTTCGTTCACGGCCTTGCATGTCCCTGGCAGACTCGCTTGCCGTCCTCCGGGACGACGACCTCCATGCTTGCGCCGGGCGCAACGACCTCGATCTTCCCGGTGCACCTGCCGCCGCCCTTCGGCGCGCACGTCATCTGCCATTCCAGCTCGAACGCGAGGTATCCCTGCTTCGATCGCGGCTGTTGACCAGCCGTGATCTCGAACGATCTGCATCTGCATTTCGCCTTGGGCGTATTCCCGCCGCCGGTCGGCCCGGTAACCACGGCTGTAACGTCGGTCTTGCAGTCACCGGCAGAGCGCGCCACGCGCCGCTCGTGAGCCCGGTCGGGAAGCCCTTGTCCGTCGTGAACGAAAGGTCGGCCGAGCCGCCCGTGCGGGATCCGGTGGCGCTCTGACCGCCCATCACCGGCTGCGGCAGCGGCCCGGGCGCCCGAGCCGCCATCCGGCGGGAGCCGTGCCCGATGCGTTGACCGTGACACCCGCAGGCAGCGTCAGCCGCCAGCATTCGATCGCCTCGCGTGCCGGTGTTCTTGATCTCAGCTTGTCAGCTCGTCCCCGAGCGGGTCATCGGTACCGGACACAGTCGCCGTGGCGCCACCGCCAGCCCCGCGCCGAGCAGGGCGACGCCGAGGAGTGCGAGCAGTGTCCGCTTCGGAGCCATCGTCTCCTCGCTAAGGCGACATCGCCGTGACTTCAGCACCGCCCGCGGGAGGGACAACTGGCCAGATCGGCCCAGCGATCCGCCTCGTCCGCTATCCGACCACAGTCGGCCCGCGGCCTGTGCGTCGTTGATGACGACCTGAGCGTCGGGTGCGAAGGTGGTACCGATGTTCGGGCCGGCGACCGTGGCGCGATATCGCTTCCTGGTCCACGCGGGCCGAAGCGCGACGCCGAAGCTGCCGTTCGGCTTCGGTGGGATGCCGATCATCCGTGTCCAGCCTGCCTGCCCACCACACGCGAAGCAGTCGAGGTAGACGAAGATCCGCGGGCGCTTGCCTTCGAGCGTGAACGTGTGGCCCGTGACGGCTTGCCATGGAAGGTCGCGGCGCCGCCGAGCCGCTCACCGTCGAGCTCGAGCGTCAGCCGCGTTGGCGCTCCCTTCCAGCGTGCAAGGTGCAGCTCCTTCGGCTCACCCGGCCGGATCTGCCATGCCTGGAGCGCCACAACGTCCCGTCGGGCGTGCGTCGGGAGGTCGAGGCGAGTGCCAGCCCCCGAATCGTGGTGCGGCGTGAGACATCGCGGCCGGAGAGGGCTCCGCCGTGAACGAGCTGGCCGCGAGGCGGCACGACGACCGTGTCCGTTTTCCTCGAAGACGAACGTCACGACCGCCGTCCCTGTCGCGTCGACTCCCAGCGTGATCCGCGTCGCATCGGCGCCGACGAAGATCGTTCCGCCCGCAACCCCTGCGATGGCCAGAACGACGGCGACGAGGAGCAGCGCTGCGAGCGTCCGTCGCACGGCCGGCAGTGTAGGTTCGGATCCTGTTAGCGACGCGGCTGACGGCTCCGCAGCCTCCGGTACCCTCGGCCGGGGTCATGGTCTGCCGCCGCGTGTGCCTGTCGCTCTCTGTCGCCGCCGTACTCGCGGGAGCCGTTGGCCTCGAGCGCGGTGCGCAGAAGACGATCCTCTGGCCGGGAGTCACCTACGAGCCGAGCGTCCAGTTCACGCCGAACGGCCCGGTGGCGCTGAACGTCCTCGTCGGCCCGCGCCCGGACGGCATGACCGCCACCACGCTGGCGCCGGTGCTCTCCAACGAGCGCGTCGAGGGCCGCGAGACGCTGACGCGCATGCAGCGGCGGCTCGCTGCCGACCGCGACCAGCGCCGGTGTCAACGCCGACCTGTTCGCGCTCGCAGACCGGGCGTCCGAGCGGCATCTTCATGCGCGACGGCGAGCTCGCCGTCGCTCCCGAACGCGGCCCGCTCGAGCGCGGGCGTCCTGTCCGACGGGACGCTCGACGTGCGCCGCGTGTCGCTGCGCGGCACCTGGGACGGCACCGGCCCGGCGCGTGCCCTGGGCCGGCTCAACGACCGGCCGGCGATCGGCGGTGTGGCTCTCATCACGCCTGCCTACGGTCCGACACGCCCGCCCTTCCCGGTGGCATCGCGGTCGTGCTCTTCCCGTTCCCGCTCCCATCGCCGGGCGTCGATCTGCCTGCCACCGTGGTCGAGATGCGCCCCGCGGACGCTCCGGTGGCCATCCCGCCGGGAGGTGCCGTCCTGCTCGGCAGCGGCTCCGCGGCAGCGGCGCTCTCCGCTCGAGGCGTCCCGGGAGAGCCGTTGACGGTGCGGCTCGACCTGCTGCCGGACTGGGACGCTCTCGTCTCGGCCGTCGGCGGTGGGCCACAGATCGTGCGCGACGGCGTCCCGGTGTTCCGGGCCAACGAGACGTTCACCTCGAGCCAGCTCGGCCAGCGTGCGCCACGCTCGGCAGTCGGGCAGCGCGCTGACGGTCGCGTCGTCCTCGTGGCCGTCGACGGCAGGCAACCCGGCTACAGCGTCGGCCTCACCAACTTCGAGCTCGCGCAGGCCCTCGTCCGCCTCGGTGCGGTGACGGGCATGGCGCTCGACGGCGGCGGCTCGACGACAATGGCGTTCGACGGCAGGCTGCTGAGCAGGCCCTCCGGCACGGGCGAGCGGGCGATCGCGTCCGCGCTCATGTTCCAGTACACCGGGCGTGTTCGTCCCGCAGCCGCTGCCACTCGTGTCACCGGATCGGCGACGGGGTGGACGACACACAGACACTCTCCTTCCGCGTCGTGCGGCCGTCGACCGCGACCGTCACGCTCAGCTGCTCCCGACGGCTCCGTTGCCTTCACGGAGACGGGGCCGCGCGATCCGGGCTCCCATCCGGTCGCATTTCCGCCCGCAGCGCTCGGCGGAGCGGCTGCCGCACCGCTCCCGGAGGGCCGCTGGACGCTCAAGTTGCAGGGCATCGACGATCTCGGCCGCACGACCACGATGACCCGGACCTTCGTGGTCAACACGACGCTCGGCTTCGTGCGCCCTGAGCGGAACGTGCTGCGGTTGCCGCCGAAGGGCGCCGAGATCCGGATCCTGTGGAAGCTGACGCGGCAGGCGCGGGTCGGGGTCACCATCGAGTACACCCGGCGGCACCGTCGTCCGCGCCTTCTCGCGGCTGCTGTACCCCTCCGGGGACGCGTCGGTCACCTGGAACGGCCTCGGCCGCGACAAGAAGCCGGTCAAGGGCGGCCGCTACATCGTGCGCGTGACCGCCGTGAACACGCTCGGGATAACCGAGCAGACGCGACCGCTCATCGTGCGCCGCGTCGCCGCGCCCGCGTCGGGTTGAGGCACGCCGAATCCGGCGTAAGGGCGAGGCCCGACTCGCCCGATAAGGTGCCGCGATGCCGCTGGCGTCGATCCTGACCGAGATCACCGACGCCGTCACGGAGGCGATCGGCAACTCACGGCCTCTACGCCGTCTTCGGGCTGATGCTCGTCGACGCGGTGCTTCCGGCTGCGAGCGAGGTGGTGATGGTCTACGCAGGCGCCGTCGCCGCCGGAGCATTCGCCGGGCAGTCGGTGACGCTGTTCGGCCACACGTTCGCCGACGGGTTTCCCGCGTACGTGGCGATGGCGCTCGCCGGCACGATCGGCTACCTGCTCGGGTCGATCGGCGGCTGGTGGATCGGTGACCGTGGCGGCCGCCCGTACCTCGAGCGCCACGGCCGCTGGCTTCACCTCGACGAGGGCAAGCTCGATCGTGCCGAGGCGTGGTTCGACCGCTGGGGGAACTGGGCGGTCTTCCTCGGTCGCATCACACCGGTCGTTCGCTCGTTCATCTCGGTGCCCGCAGGTGTGTTCCGCGTCGCATTCGTGCCCTACGTCGTCCTCACGGCGGTCGGCTCTGCGCTCTGGTGCTTTGCCTTCGCCGGCGCCGGCTGGGCGGCCGGCGCCAGCTGGGAGGAGTTCCACGAGTCGTTCAAGCTCGTCGACTACGCGGTCGTCGTGCTCGTCGTGGCAGGGATCGCTCTGCTCGGGTGGAAGTTGCTCCGGCGACGTCGCGCAGCGTAGGAGAGGAGCGGTCTCGTGGTCGCCCCTACAATTCCCACGATGATCCCGCTCTTCAACGTCAAGGCGCACTACGAAGCGCTGATCCCGGAGTTGCAGGAGCGCATCGGAAGGGTGCTGGAGTCCGGGCAGTTCATCTTCGGGCCGGAGGTCGAGGGCTTCGAGCGGGAAGCGGCCGCCTCGCTCGGCGTCCCGCATGCGATCGGCGTCGGCAACGGCACGGATGCGCTCGTCCTCTCGCTCGAAGCGATGGGCATCGGCGCCGGCGACGAGGTGATCTGCCCGTCGTTCACGTTCTACGCCACTGCCGAGGCGATCGCCCGAGCAGGCGCTACGCCCGTGTTCGCCGACATCGACCCGGTCACGATGAACCTCGAGCTCGACGACGTCGCAGCGCGCATCACCCCGCAGACCAAGGCGATCATGCCCGTGCACCTGTTCGGGCGCCCCGCCCCGCTCGCGATGCTGGCCGAGCTCGGCGTGCCCCTGATCGAGGACGCTGCCCAGGCGTTCGGTGCGGAGGGGATCGCGACGACGGGCGTCTGCTCCACGTTCAGCTTCTTCCCCACCAAGAACCTCTTCACCCTCGGCGACGGCGGTCTGATCGCCTGCACCGACGACGCCGTGGCCGAGCGCCTGCGGATGCTGCGCTTTCACGGCTCGCGCGACAAGCGCACCTTCGAGCTCGTCGGCACCAACTCGCGCCTCGATGCGATCCATGCGGCAGCGCTACGGGTCTTCCTGCCTCACCTGCAGGGCTGGAATGCATCGCGACGCGCGGCGGCGGCGCGCTACGCGGAGCTGGGGCTCGGGGAGGCCGTGGAGCTTCCGGCGGAGGACGCGGCGCACGTGTTCCATCTGTACGTGGTGCGGACGCCCGAGCGTGACCGGATCGCCGCCGCGCTGAAGGAGGCCGGGATCTCGTCGTCGTCGTACTACACGACGCCACTGCATCTGCAGCCGGCGCTGCGCTACCTGGGCTGGGAGCCGGGGTCGCTGCCGGAGACCGAGCGGGCAGCGGCCGAGAACCTCGCGCTGCCGATGTGGGCCGGCATCGGTGTCGACGTCCAGGAGCAGGTCGTCGCGACGGTGCGAGCGGCGGCCGGCGTGGCGGTCTAGGTCTCGATGCCCGCGTTCCTCCGGCACCGGCTGTGGCAGATCGTCGTGGACGGCGGGCTCGTCGCAACCGCGTGGTGGCTTGCGTGGGCATTGCGGTTCGACCAGGCGCGGCCTCGCTACTACGACCGCTACCTCGACTGGGAGATCGTGCTGCTGGTGGTCGGGATCTGCCTGCCCGTGTTCGCGCTGTCGGGCTTCTACAACCGCTGGTGGCGCTATGTCTCGACGCGCGACATGTGGGCTGCGCTGCGAGGCGTCGTGCTCGCCACGATCGCCGTCTTCCTCGTCTTCACCCTCTTCGACGTCCACCGCGCCGCGGTACCGCGCGGGATCTGGTTCGTCTTCCTGCTGCTCTGTCTCGCCTTCGTGGCCGGCTCGCGGCTGCTCACGCGGACGCTCCTCGAGCGGCCGCTGCCGGGCCGCATCGTGGCGCGTGGCAAGGAGGCGATCGTCGTGGGAGCGGGGGACGCGGCGCAGCTGGTGGTGAAGGAGATGCAGCGCAACCCGGGGCTCGGCTACACCCCGATCGGGCTGGTCGACGACGATCCGCGCAAGCGCGGCCTGCGGATTCACGGGGTGCGCGTGCTCGGAACGACGGACGATCTGGCGCGGCTTCTGCGTGACCGGCGGCCGGACGAGGTGCTGATCGCAGCTCCGTCGGCCACCGGAGAGCTGCGTGGGCACGTCGTCGAGACGTGCCGCAGCCTCGGCGTGCCGGTGAAGACGTTGCCCGGCCTCACCGAGCTCGTCTCGGGCGACTTCGACCTGATCCGGCAGCTACGGCCGGTCGAGGTCGAGGACGTGCTCGGCCGTGAGCCGGTGGAGGTCGACCTCGCCGCGATCGCCGATTACCTGGCCGGCGAGATCGTGCTCGTCACGGGCGCCGGCGGCTCGATCGGCGCCGAGCTCTGCCGCCAGATCGCGCGTGTCGGACCGACGACGCTGCTGCTCGTCGACCACGCCGAGCCGCAGCTGTTCGAGATCGAGCGTGAGCTCGTCCGCGAGCGGGGGTTCACCGCGGCTGCGGCGATCGTGGCCGACGTGAAGGACCAGGCGAAGATGGAGCAGGTCTTCGAGCGGTACCGGCCGGGCCTGGTCTTCCACGCCGCCGCGTACAAGCACGTGGCGATGATGGAGGCGAACCCGATCGAGGCGGTGCGCAACAACACGCTCGGGACGCGAACGCTCGCCGACGTGGCGGTTGCCTACGGCGCCAAGCGCTTCGTGCTCGTGTCGACGGACAAGGCCGCCAGCCCGCGCACGGTGATGGGCCAGTCGAAGGCCCTGTGCGAATGGATCGTGGAGACGTGGGGCCACCGCGACGACGTGGCCACCCGCTTCGTGGCCGTCCGTTTCGGCAATGTGCTCGGCTCGTCGGGCTCGGTGATCCCCATCTTCAGGCGGCAGATCGCCCGCGGCGGGCCGGTGACGGTGACGCATCCGGAGATGACGCGCTTCTTCATGACCATTCCCGAGGCGGTGCAGCTGATCGTCCAGGCGGGCGCCATCGCCGAGCGCGGTCAGGTGTACGTGCTCGACATGGGCGAGCCGGTGCGCATCGTCGACCTGGCGGACAAGATGATCCGGCTCTCGGGGAAGGAGCCGGGGACGGAGATCGCGATCGAGTTCATCGGGCCTGCACCCGGCGAGAAGCTCCACGAGGTGCTCGTCGGCGAAGACGAGACCGTTGCCCCCACCACGCACGCGAAGATCATGCGCGTGACGCGCACGCCTGTCGATGCGGAGTGGCTCGAAGGCGAGCTGGCCGAGCTCGATCGCCTCGTGCTGCGCGGCGACACGCTCGAGCTCGTCGGCGCGCTCAACCGCATCGTGGGGGAGCCGCGGCGCGTCGCGCGCGCGACGGGTGGTCTCGACGCTGCAGTGTCCGACACCGCCGGAGCGGTGTCGGACACAAGTATCGGCGTGCCTATGCGCCCGGCACCCTGAGCAGCACGAGTTGACCGCCCTCACGCTTGTTCGTGAACGAGAGGGCGAGCGGTGAGAAGTTCGTCACCGTCTGCTTCTCGATCCACAGCGTGTGAGCCTGCACGGTGACGAGGAAGGCGCCCGCGCCGAACACCGACGATGCGTCGATGACGCCGCTCGACTCCCACGCGCCCCAGTTGCCGGGAGCGTAGGCGCCGGCGACTCCGTCGACATCTGTGGGCCCTTCGTCGGCGGTCTGGTCGACCTTGGCGGCGACGGACCTGGCCGTGTCCGGCGTCGCGGAGGCAAGGTTGACGCGCCAGAGCCTCGCAGTCGTTGCGTTGGGAAGTCCCCATTCGCCAAGGCTCTGGATGAACTGCTGGCTCGAGCCCGGGTCCTCCGTGATCAGCAGGCTGCCCTTGCGGGTCGTGTCGAGGTTGTCCGGCTGATGGATCTCGTCGAGCGTCTTGACGGGGACGCCTTCGCCCTCGACGAGGATCGAGAGTGACGTGACCTTGGTCGGGTCCTTCTTGTCGAACACCATCTTCCAGATGCGTCCGTTCGTCGATCGCCACGGCGGCACGGGCGTCCCGAGTGAGTCGGTGGGACGCAAGCCGCGGCCTGAGTCGGCCAGGTAGACGACATTCGACATCCCGGGGCGCTTGTCGTACGCGATGTCCTCGATCCGCACGAAGTCGAACACGTTCTCGTTGTACGAGTTGTTTGCAGCGTTCCCCCACTGCTCGAGCACCCACTGCGGGCCGTCGAGGCCGTGGCTGGGCGGGAAGATGCTCCGCTGCCAGGTCCCGTCCGCGGGTGGCGCCGGATAGCCCTTGTCCACCGCGAGCAGGTCGTCGCCGTTCGGCTTGCGACCGGTGGCCACGTCCTTCGGCACCTTCACGAAGTGACCCGAGACCGACTTCGCGAGGTCTCCTTCGGCGAAGTCGTAGTAGGACGACACGCTCGAGTCGTCGGAGACGAACGCCCAGAGGTCGCCCTTGTCCTTCCAGACGTCCTCGCGATTGCGGGCGATGTAGGCATACACCTGCGACTGGGCGGGGTTGGTCACGAACGCGTCGTCTCCCGAGAGGAGCACGACGTTCCGGTAGCCGGGGATGGCGACGCTGTTCTCGTGGTTGTGGCGGCCCATGCCCCAGATCGGTCTCCGCTGTCCGTTCTTCACGTCGTACGCGACGACCACGCCGGCCTGCCTTGCGGTCGGGTCACCTTCCGTCGCAGGCCAAGCCGGGCCGCTGCGGTTGACCCAATCGAGGGCCTCCTCGTTCGTGAACAGGATCGGTCTGTCGAACCCTTCCTTCCTCGTCGCGAGGAAGTTCGAGCAGAAGCGCTGGAAGCCCTCGGCGCTCGTGATCACCATCGTGCCGTCGAGCACACCGGCGGTCTCGTCGTTCAGTGTCAGGCGGCTCACCTGCGAGTTGTCGAAGTCGTTCTGGCTCGCTTCGGTCGCAGTTCCCGGATAGGTGAACGGGAACGGAACGGTGGACGTCTCGTGGTTGACGAACACGTCGAAGCGGCCGCCCTCGTCGCCGCTCTTCGACCCGTCGACGCGCCGGTCGTCACCTGAGCCCCCGCCGTCCTCGTAGATTGCGATGCCGTCGGGGATCGATTCGAACCGGTACCCGTTCGACAGCGTGTCGCCGACGGTGATGATGCGCTCGACCGTCGCTCCCGGCGCGACCGCGTCCAGCATGCTGGCCTGGCCCGTCTGGAAGCCGGTCGGCTCGTCCGCGAGCGCGCTCCCGGTGAAAGCCGCGAGCGAGAGTATGGCGGCGCCGCACAACGCGGCGCCAAGAGTCGGTGTTCTCATATGTCCCCCCTTTTCGCCGACAGCCGCGAGCCTAAACCAGATCGAGACAATTTCGGCGCTAACCAAGCGGCGAGAGCAGCAGGTCGAGCATCTGAGCCGGGTCGCGCGCCGTGGGCGCGACGGTCGCCGTTCGCTTCTCGAGCGTCAAATCGTCGGCGGACGTCAGGAGGCGTAGTCGACCCTCGGCCAGGAGTTGCTCGTCGACCGCGCCGATCCGGCCGGCGAACGTCGTCGCCACAGGCGTGCCGAGCGCAACCGCCTCACGGTTCATGGTGCCACCGGCCGAGACGACAAGGTCTGCGCAGGCGACGAGACTCAACGCGTCGACCGCTCGCGCGGGGACGACGAGACCGGGGAGCGACTGTGCCACGATTGCTTTGCGTTGCTCCGCCGTGCGCGGCAGCACGACCGTCTGCACGACCGGGTCGGCCCCGAGCCGTTCCAGCACCTGCGGGAAGAGCGGGTTCCCGTGACGGTGGTAGAGGGACACTTCGGGCGGTGTCCTCACCACGACGATGGCTCTTCCCCGGTCGAGGCCCAGATCGGTCAGTACGCCCTCGTCGGGCCGGAACCCGTGCAGGTAGTACTCCTCCTTCAACCCGGCGTAGCGCCGTACCTTGCGGGCTCGGGCGCCGAGACGATCGAGGCGCGCCTGCGGGATCGCCTCCGGCACGATGACGCGCGTCGCGGCGCGGCAGCCGAGGCTGTGCTGGGCGCGCGCATATTCGTAGTCGAAGGCGTACGAGGATGGGATGCCGAGCGACCGGGCCGCGAGCGGGAGCTCGTGTGAGGCGTGAGACAGCGCGAGGTCGAGCGCGCGCCCGCGCGCCCAGCCCCGCAGTGCGCGCAGACGCGAGGCCATCGCGCTGACCTTCCCGGCCCGTGTCGCGCCCCCGTGGGGCGGGCCGACGACGTCGTGCTCGATCCCGGTGGCCTCGAGCAGCTCCAGCGTCTGGGCGAACGCCCGGGCGGTGACCGAGACGTCGTGCCCTCGCTCCTCGAGGAGCGCAATGAGCGGCCGGAAGAACGGCACGTGTGGGGAGTTCGTGACGTCGATCCAGACGCGCACGCCGCGCTGACCCTACCAGACCACCTGCACGTGGCAGGCAAATTGCCTGCGTGATGTAGACAGAACAGTCTGCGGCGTGCAGACTTGCGGCATGGCCCGGCTCGACGTGAACCCGTTTCCGATCGCGGGCGATGTGCCGGCGACGGACATGATCGACCGGGAGGAGGAGATCGATCGCCTGCTCGCGCTCGCCGCCGGAGGCCACGCGGCCCGCATCGTGGGGCCGCGCAGGTACGGGAAGACGACGCTCCTGCGCCGCGTGCTCGCCGAGGCTGCGTCGGACGGGACGGCGACGGCGCTGGTCGACCTGGAAGGCGTCCTGTCGCTGTCGAGCATCGTGGTCCGCATCGAGCGCGCCTACGACCGCGAGCTGAAGGGATCGGTGCGCCGCATGGTCGACGCGCTCCTGCGCTCGTGGCAGATCGGCCTCTCGCTCGGCGGCGGCGGGTTCACGGCGTCGCTCCAGTCCAATCCGCGCATCGACGTCGAGAGCGTGCTCCTGCGCCTGCTCGACCTGCCCGCCAAGCTCCACGAGCGAACGGGCGTACGCAGCCTGATCGCGTTCGACGAGTTCCAGGACCTCCTCCGCGTCGACGGTGCGGACGGGATCCTGCGCAGCGTCCTGCAGCATCAGACCGGCGTCGCCTCCTACGCGTTCGCGGGATCGGCGCCGACCCTCATGCAGAAGCTGTTCGACGACCCCTCACGGCCCCTCCTCGAGCACGCCGTGACGGTCACCCTGGCCCCGCTCCCGGCGGGCCCCACAGCCGCCTTCCTCGAGCAGCGCTTCCGCCGCGGCGGTCGTGACGTCGGCGACGCACTCGACCCGCTGCTCGCCTTCGCGCGCGGGCATCCGCAGCGCACGATGATGCTCGCGCACCGCCTGTGGGAAGTCGTCCCACGTGGCTCGACCGCCGACGAGGCGGCGTTCGTCGAGGCGCTGACCGTCGTGCTCGCCGAGACGGAACCGGTGCTCCGCGCCCGCTTCGAGTCGCTCACCGTGAACGAGCAGCGCGTCGCGCTCGCCCTCGCGACGCGCTCCGGCGGCCTGTACTCGGAGGAGACACTCGGCCCGCTCGGCCTCAAGCGCGGCAGCGTCGACCGCGCGTTGTCGGGGCTCGTCGGGAAGGCGGAGGTGATGCTCGGAGCGGGCGGGCCGATGCTCGTCGACCCGTTGCTCGACGCGTGGCTGGCCGCCCGCGGCATGTTCTGACGCGAGGGCGAGACTGGTCTCGCCCTACGAGTGGATAAGATTTGCTTATGGACACGCGCCAGCTTGCCGCGTTCTGCGCGGTTGTCGAGCGACGAAGCTTCTCCCAGGCGGCCGAGCGGCTGGGTGTCACCCAGCCGGCCGTGTCGCTCCAGGTGCGCTCGCTCGAGAAGCGTCTCGGCGCGCAGCTGCTCGACCGCTCCGGTCGCCGCGTCGAGCCGACCGAGGCGGGGTGGCGGCTCTACCGCGGCGCGCAGCGACTGCTGGCACTGGAGGAGCAGCTGCTGGACGACGTCATCGGTGACGCGGACGGTGAGCTCTCCGGCGAGCTGTCCATCGGCGCCTCGACCGGTCCCGCCGCGATCGCCGTGCCGCTGCTCCTCTGCGAGTTCCAGCGCTCGCATCGCGAGGTACGGGTCGCGCTCGAGGTGCACGACACGCAGACCGTGGTCGATCGCGTCGCGGAGCGAGAGCTGGAGCTCGGCATCGTCGGGGCTGCGCGCCGCCACCGCGGCGTTCGTTTCGAGCCCTTCTTCCGCGACGAGGTGATTCTCGCGTGCCCACCCGGGCACGCGTTTGCCGGGCGCACGATCGGGCTCGACGAGCTGCGCGGGCAGGAGCTCGTCGTCATGCAGGAAGGCGCCGGGGTGCGGCAGGTGATCGAGGACGAGCTGCGGAAGCAGGGTGTCCGCCTTCGTGAGCTCGACGTCCGGCTCCAGCTCGGGCTCCAGGAGTCGGTGCGCAGCGCCGTCACCGCCGGGTACGGCGTTGCGTTCATCTCCCGCACCGCGATCGAGTCCGAGCTTGCGAGCGGGCGGTTGGCCGAGGCGCGTGTTGAGGGCATCGACGCGCGTCGTGAGATCTCACTTGCACGCGCCACCGGACGGGTGCCGACGCGTGTCGCGGACGCATTTGTCGCCTTCGCCCGCGAGCGCCTGCAGTCGTGACCAGGCTGATCCGGATCGGGCCCGGATCGATCTCCAGGCTCGGAGACCTGCTTGCCGAGGTCGGCGTCAGGCGTGCGCTGCTCGTGACGAGCGGTCGCGGTGCGGTTGCCGCCGAGCGGCTCGGGCTTCCTGTGGCAGGCGTCTTCGACGGTGTCCGTCCGCACGTTCCGGTCGAGACCGTGCAGTCCGCCGTCACTCGCGCTGTCGAGGTTGGTGCCGACGGGCTCGTCGGCCTCGGTGGCGGCGCCTCGATCGACACCTCAAAGGCGGTTGCCGCCGCCCTCTTGCGCGAGGGTGACCGCGAGGTCGTGCCGGTCGTGGCCGTGCCGACGACGTACGCGGGCGCGGAGTGGACGCCGTTCTTCGGCATGCTCCTCGAGCCCGGTCGCAAGGGCGGCAGCGCCGATGCTCGCGCCGCACCGGTTGCCGCCGTCTACGACGCGGAGCTCACCCTCGAGCTGCCCGTCCCCGAGACCGTCGGGACGACGATGAACGCGCTCGCACACTGCGCCGAGGCCTACTACCACCCGGCTACGAACGAGGAGGCCGCCACTCACGCCGATCTCGGCGCAGCGGCGATCGCCGAGGCGTTGCCGCGGGTCGTGGCTGCACCCTCGTCGCTGCCGGACCGCGCCAGCTTGCTGGAGGGGGCAATGCACGCCGCGCTTGCGCTTGCGGACAGCGGTCTCTGCCTCGGGCACGCGATGGCGCAAGGCCTTGGTGGCCGCTACGGGCTGCCGCAGGGAACGATGAACGCGCTCTGCCTGCCACCCGCGCTCCGCTTCAACGCTCCCGTCGTGCCGGAGGCGGTCGCACGGCTCGGGCGTGCGCTCGGTGGAGAGGCTGCGCTTCGTTGTGAGGAGCTCGCCGCCCTCGGAGACTTCGGGCGGCTCCGGGATCACGGCGTTCCGGAGAGCGAGCTGGCCGCGGTCGCCGAGGAGATCGCCGCACGCCCCGGCGCCCGCGCGAACCCGCGACCGGTGACGGCGGCTGACGTCGAAGGGTTGCTGCGCGAGATCTGGTGAACAGCGGGTGTCTCTCAGGCGGCTGGGGACTCGGCTGCCTGCGTCTGCGCCACGACGCGGCGCAGGCTGACGACGCCCACCACCTGGGTGTCGTCCACCACCGGGAGATGGCGGAAGCCCTTGTCGAGCATCACCTGTGCGGCTTCCTCGAGTGGCGTGTCCGGGCTCGCGGTGATCGGATCCTCGGTCATCCACTGCCGCACCCGCGCCTCGCTCGTGTGGACGCGTGCCGCCATTGCCTTCAGCAGGTCCCGCTCGGTGAGGATGCCGATCAGCCGTCCGAAGTCCTTGACCACGACGGCGCCCACGTTCTTGGCCGTCATGCGCTCCGCGACCTCGCCCAGTGTGTCCTCGGGGGCGACCTCGATGAAGTTCGGCTTGACGATGTCCGCCAGCGTCCCGCTACCCATGGCACGAGTCTATCGCAGGGGCTATACGATAAATAGCTGTAATTCGAGGTATTAGTCGATGCCTGGTAGACTGTGCGCCACGGTGGCCTCGGCGACCTCCTTCGACGTGCTCGTGATCGGCAGTGGGGCCTCGGGCCTCGCCGCCGGCGTGTCCGCTGCCGCTGCGGGCGCCCGGGTCGCGGTGGCCACCAAGACGACGCTCCAGGCCAACAACTCCTCCAAGGCGCAAGGCGGCATCCAGGCGTCCTTCGGGGCGGACGACTCACCCGAGCAACACGCGGAGGACGTGATGCGCTCCTCGCACGAGACTGCGAACCCCGAGCTCGTGGCAACGCTCACCGGGGACGCGCAGAGCGCGATCCACTGGCTCGAGGAGCTCGGCGTGGAGTTCACGCGAGACGGCGCCTCCTACCGGCTCGCGCGCTGCGGCGGCGCCTCGCGCAAGCGACTCCTGCAGGTGGGTGACCGCACCGGTCACGCGATCACGAAGGCCTTTCGCGAGGCGTACGAGGCGGGGCCCGGCGTGGCGCTCGATCATCACGAGCTCCGCGAGCTGACGCCGGTCGAGGGCGGCTGGCAAGTGGAGCTCGCGACAGCAAACGGCGCTCCCGTTCGCCTCGCCGCCGGCGCGGTCGTACTGGCCGCCGGCGGCCGGTGCTTCGCCGAGGCCCGCGAGCGCGGCGAGCTCTCCACCAACCACCCAAATGCCACGGGGGAGGTGACGCGGATCGCGCTCGACGCCGGCGCCGAGGCGCGCGACCTCGACGCACTGCAGTACCACCCGAACGGCGGCGCGTGGCCGGCCACCATGCAGGGCTACTCGATCCCCGAGACGACGCGCGCCTACGGAGCCGTGCTCCTGAACGCCGAAGGCGAGGAGTTCACCGACTCGCTCGGCCCGCGTGACGCCGTCTCGCAGGCGATCTTCGACGAGGTCGAGGCCGGCCGAGGCGTCGAGACGCCCGATGGACGGCCCGCGCCGTCTGGCTCGACACGACGCGTATCCCCGAGGCCGACGCGGACGTCTCGCTGCCGTACATGCTGCGGCGCTACCGTGGAGCCGGCATCGACCCGCTGCGCGAGAGGCTCCTCACGTACCCGGTGCTCCACTACCAGAACGGCGGCCTGCTGATCGACACCGACGCCGAGACGACCCTCGAGGGTGTGTTCGCCTGCGGCGAGATCGCCGGCGGCACACACGGACGTAACCGGATGATGGGAAACTCCCTGCTCGAATGCGCCGTCTTCGGTCGGCGCGCCGGCCGGGCCGCTGCGGAGAAAGCGAAGGCTGCATGACGACGATCACCACGACAAGCCTCTCCCAGGTCGTCGAGGACGCGGCGGCGCACCTCTACGTCTGGGCGCTGAAGGACATCCCCCAGGACCTCCGTGACGCGCTGAAGGCGGCGCTCGCCCGCGAGACCTCGGTGACCGGGATCCGCGTGCTGGAGACGATCAACCGCAACGTCGAGATCGCCGACGAGCAGAAGAACCTCGTCTGCCAGGACACCGGCATCGCCGTCTACTACTGCCGCGTCGGCGAGGGCTTCCCCCTGCATCCGGCGCGCATCTACGACGCGCTCAAGGCCGGGACGGAGCGGGCCACCGTGGAGCACCCGCTGCGCTCCAACACGGTGCACACCCTTACGCGGGAGAACACCGGGCCGAACGTCGGCTACCGCGTGCCGATCGTGCACTGGGACTTCATCCCCGACTGGGACGGCCTCGACGTGAAGTGCGTGCCGAAGGGGTCCGGCTCGGAGAACATGACGTTTCTCAAGATGCTCGTGCCCGCCGACGGCGTGGCCGGGATCAAGAAGTTCGTGCTCGAGTCGATCGTCGGCGCGGGCGGCAAGCCGTGCCCACCCGGGATCGTCGGTATCGGCCTGGGCGGCTCCGCCGACTACGCGATGCACCTCGCCAAGGAGGCAATCGCGCGGCCCGTCGGCACCCGGAACTCCGACCCGCTCGTGGCCCAGCTCGAGGACGAGCTGTACGACCTCCTCAACGAGACGGGCATCGGGCCGATGGGGCTCGGCGGTGACGTCACCGTCCTGCAGTGCCACATCGAGCACGCCGACACGCACATGACCCTCAACCCCGTTGCCGTCAACTACCAGTGCTGGGCGGCGCGGCGCGCATCGGCGCACATCGCCGCCGACGGGTCGACCGACTTCGATCGGGAGTTCTAGGAGCCGATGGCCACGCACGAGGTCACCTTCCCGATCACCGATCCGGCCGAGATCCTGAAGCTGCGCGCCGGCGACGAGGTGGTCGTGCAGGGGCACATCATCGGCATCCGCGACCGCACCCAGATCCGCATCTTCGACCAGGGGCAGGAGCCGCCGATGGACCTGAGCGGCGCATTCCTGCTGCACACGGCGCCGGGCGTGCGCAAGCTCGGCCCGGGGCGCTACGAGAAGGTCTGCATCGGCACGACCACGAGCGCGCGCATGGTGCGCTTCACGGAAGGGCTCGGGTCGCAGTACGGCGTGCGCGCGATCTGCGGCAAGGGCGGCTTCCCCGACGAGGCGATCGAGCCGATGCAGCGCCTCGGGATGGTCTACTTCGCGATCGTGGGCGGCGCGGCGGCGCTCGAGACGACCCAGATCGAGGAGATCGAGGAGGTCGCCTGGGAGGAGCTGATGCCCGAGTGCCTGTGGCGCTTCCGGGTGAAGGACTTCGGGCCGCTCACGGTCGGCATCGACGCGCACGGGAGCTCGCTCTACCACGACGTGCAGGAGCGCGCCACGAAGAAGCTGGAGGAGCTCTATGCCCGGTTTCAATGACGGCTGGCTCGGCGTGCCGGCGCGCCCCGGGAAGCCGCGCGAGGTCGGGCTCACCCATGTGATCGACAAGGGCCTCAACACACGCGACATCGAGGGGATGTTCGACACGGCCGGCGCCTTCGTCGACATCGTCAAGCTCGGCTGGGGCACGAGCTACGTCACGAACAACCTCGAGAAGAAGATCTCGCTCTACCGCTCGTTCGAGACCCCGGTCGTGTGCGGTGGGACGCTGTTCGAGGCCGTCTACGCACGCGGGAAGATGGACGAGTTCAAGAGCTGGCTGCTCGAGAACCGGTTCTCGCACGTCGAGATCTCGGACGGGACGCTCGACATTCCGCGCGACGAGAAGCTCGAGCTGATCGTCGACTTCGCGCGCGACTTCACCGTCCTGTCGGAGGTCGGCTCGAAGGACTCGGACGTCGTCTACGCGCCGTACCAGTGGGTGGCGTGGATCAAGGAGGAGCTGCGAGGCCGGCGCCTGGAAGGTGATCACCGAAGGGCGCGAGGGCGGCACGGCAGGCATCTTCCGCTCGGACGGCGACATGCGCACCGGCCTGATCGACGAGATCGCCCACGAGGTGGCGGTGGACGACGTGCTGTTCGAGGCACCCACGAAGGACTCGCAGGCGTGGTTCGTGAAGCACTTCGGGCCGAACGTCAACCTCGGGAACATCCCGCCCGACGAGGTGATCCCGCTCGAGACGCTACGCCTCGGCCTCCGCGCGGACACGCTCAAGGAGATCCTGGTCGACGGGGGCCCGCAGGGGTGAGCGGAGGGCAGCGCGGGCTTCACGATCTGGCTCACAGGGCTGTCCGGCTCGGGGAAGACGACCGTCGGCCACCTCGTCGCGGTCGAGCTCGAGCGCCGTGGCCTTGTCGTCGACGTCCTCGACGGCGACGTCGTGCGCACCCACCTGTCGCAGGGCCTCGGCTTCTCGAAGGAGGACCGCGACACGAACATCGCCCGCATCGGCTGGGTGGCGTCGCGACTCTCGCGGGCCGGAGCGGCGGTCGTCGTCGCGGCGATCTCCCCGTACGCCGACGCTCGCGCGCGAGCGCGGGCGCTGATCGAGGAGCACGCCGCGTTCGTGGAGGTGCACGTCGCCACCGGGATCGACGAGTGCGAGCGGCGCGATCCGAAAGGGCTCTACGCGAAGGCGCGCACCGGCGAGCTCCCCGACTTCACGGGCGTCTCGGCGCCGTACGAAGTGCCGGAGCACCCGGAGCTGCGCCTGCAGACGGAGGGCGAGGAGCCGGCGGCGAGCGCCGCGCACGTGATCGACCGTCTTGTCGAGCTCGGGCTCGTCCCCGTCGGCGGTGACGTGAACGCGTGAGCAGAGGCAGTCGGCGTGCGCAATGGTTTGCGGCCGCGCAGCGGACGCCTTCAGGGGTTTTCGCGCGATCGGAATCTGCGGGAGCAGATTCCGATCTTGCGCCAGCTAATGGAATGGAAGCTCTCTCTCGCCGGGCTGCTCATCGGGCTGCTCGTCGGCATGACCGGCATGGGCGGCGGCTCGCTCATGACACCGCTGCTCGTGCTCGTGTTCGGCTTCAAGCCGACGGTGGCGATCGGCACGGACATCGTGCACGGCGCGATCTTCAAGTCGTTCGGCGCGGTGCAGCACCGGCGGCTGGGGCATGTCCACGCACGGCTGGCGGCATGGATGCTGCTCGGCTCGGTGCCGTTCTCACTCGTCGGAGTAGCGCTCGCCTGGTGGCTGAAGCGCGAGTACGGCGACGGGTTCGAGGACGTGGCCAAGACGATCCTGGGCTTGGCCCTCGTGATCTGCGGCATCGCGTTCGTCGTCAAGGCCTACCTGCACTACAAGGCGAGCAACCTGCCGTTCATCCTCCGCCCGCGCGATCGTGTGATCGCGGTCTGCCTGGGATGCGTGGGAGGCTTCGTCGTCGGCCTCACCTCCGTCGGCAGCGGGACGCTCTTCGGGCTGGTGATGATGTTCGCCTTCCCGCTGACGGCGGCGAAGATCGTCGGCACCGACATCTTCCACGCCGCGATCCTGCTCGCCGCGGCCGGCGCCGGGCACCTGGTCGTCGGCAACGTCGACCTGGCTGCGACCGGATGGCTGTTGATCGGCTCCGTCCCGGGCGTGCTGCTCGGCGGGCGCATGACGGTGAAGCTCCCCGACCGGGCGCTCCGGATCGCCCTCGCCGCGACCCTCACGCTGGCCGGGGTCAAGCTGCTCGATCCACCGGGCGCGGACGTGATCGTGATCGTCGGAGCGAGCGTCGCCGCGCTCACGGCTCTCGTCGCCTCCTTGCGCTGGGCATCCGGTCGCGGCCCCGATCCGACGGCAGCGAGCGGCGAGCACTGACGCGCCGGCGGGCTACGACACCCTGTCGGTGTGCAGCGACGGCGGCAGCGGACAGGAGACGAACGTGCGCCCGGTGAGCCGGTAGCCGATCCTGTAGGCGGTGCAGCCGGCGCAGAAGCCTGTCGTGGCCGCGAGCAGTGCCAGCACCGCGACGAGCGCGCCGAGCGCGATCCCGAGGGTCTCGAGCCCGGCGAGGAAGGCGAGCGACGCGGCGGTGAGCACGCAGAGCCCGACCATGTTCGCGAACCGTGGTGGGCGCGAGTCCTCGAGACGGCCCTCGCCGAAACGCGGCTGAACGAGCTCGAAGTACAGCAGGCAGGGGAGGCAGTAACGCCGCCCGAAGAGAAGGCCGACCGTGAGCTGAGCTGCGAGCAGCGCCAGCAGCCACCAGGGGCCCACGGTCACCGCCACGACCGAGAGCGCGCCGACGACGAGCTGATTGGTCCGCGGCGCACGCTCGTCGATCAGCTGGGTGTCGCGATACGGGTCTGCGTGCCGAACGAGCTCTCGCTTCACGTCGGAAACTGTAGAGACGGAAGTGTGGGTCGCGGCGTCCGTAGAATCGCCGCGTCGTGAGCAGACGGTGGATCCCGGCCGCGCTCGCCCTCGCGCTGCTCGCGGGCTCCGCCCTCGCGTTCGCGTACACCGAGCGACTGAAGGTCGAGCCGTCGCCGATCGCCGGTACCCGCGTCGACAAGGTGTTCGGGCCTCTCTGCGCGTGCCCGACCAGGACGGCTGCGATCTCGTTCCGCCTGCGCAAGCCGTCGCGCGTGACGGTGGACGTGCTGGACAGCCGGAACCGCGTCGTGCGGACGATCGTGCGGGACGACCGTCGCCCGGTCGGTCGCGTCACGTATCGCTGGAACGGTCGCGACAACGCCGGCCGCCTGCTGCCGGAGGGGGCGTACCGGCCGCGTGTGCGGCTCTTCGAGCACGGTCGCACGATCGTGCTCCCGAACCCGATGCGCATCGACGTGACGCGACCCGTGATCCGGCTCGTGTCGGTGCGGCCGACCGTCTTCTCGCCGAACGGCGACCGGCGCAACGACCGGATCACCGCGCGCTACGAGATGAACGAGCGCGCGGCGCCCGTCCTGCTCGCGGACGGGCGGCGGCGAGTCGTCGGCCTGTTCAAGCGACGTGTCGGGAAGCTGGAATGGAACGGCGACGGGGTCGGGCCCTCGCTGCGTCAGGGCGTGATCGAGATCTCGATGCGTGCGATCGACCTGGCCGGGAACCGGTCGCGGCAGACCCGGCGTGTCCCGGTCGTGGTGCGCTTCATCGCGCTCGCGCGAGACCGGGTCGAGGTGGTTCCCGGCGGTCGCTTCGCGATCGGGGTCTCCACCGACGTGCCGCGCTACCGCTGGCGCTTCGGCGGCAGGACCGCGGTCGGGTCGGGCCCACTCCTACGCCTCACGGCGCCGGAGGAGCCGGGCACGTACACGCTGTTCGTGCGCACCCCCGACGGTCACGCCGACAGCGCCACGGTCGTGGTGCAAGAGGCGCTGTGAGCGTCCCGGTGCTGGTGCTGGGCGTGCGCCGTTCGGGCACCACGCTGCTGCGCGTGATCCTCGACCGCTCGAGCGAGCTCGCGATACCCGACGAGTCGTACGTCGTGCCCCAGCTCGCGCACCGGCATCGCGGCACCGTCGACCCCGGAGCGTTCGTCGACGACCTGCGCCGGCTGCCGCGGTTGCGCGAGCTCGGGATCTCGCCCGACGACGTGGCAGCGGCGGCTGCACGACCGGGAATGACCACCGGCGCGGCGATCGCCGCGGTCTTCGAGACGTACGCCGCCGCGGCACGGCAAGCCGCGCTGGGGTGACAAGACGCCCCTCTACATGCAGCACCTGGAGCTGCTGGAGCGGCTCTTCGCCGAGGCGCGGTTCGTGCATCTGGTCCGTGACGGCCGCGATGCAGCCGTGTCGTTCCTGGCCATGCCGGAAGGCGTCGTGACGCGAACGTGGGCGCATCCGCGTGACGCCGCGGGCTTCGCGTGCCAGTGGCGCACGGAGGTCGAGGCGGCAGCGGCGCTCGGTGAGCGCGTCGGCCCCGAGCGGTACCTCGAGGTGCGCTACGAGCAGCTCGTCGCGGCGCCGGAGGAGACGATCCGGGCTGTGTGCGCATTCGTCTCGCTGCCGTACGAGCCTGGGATGCTCGACTACGCCGGCACGGTCGACCTCCGCGACAAGCCGCACCAGAAGCGCCTTGCGCAACCACCGACGGCGGGCGTGCGCGACTGGCGCACCGAGATGGCTCCGGCCGACGTGGCGGCGTTCGAGGAGATCGCCGGCGATCTCCTGCGACGCCTCGGCTACGAAGCGAGCCACGGCGGGGACGGGCCGTCAGCGCGTGCGCGTGCCCGTCTGCGCTCGTACCGGTTGCGGTTGGGGGCGTTCAATGCCCTTGCGGCGGCACAGCAGCGGTCGCCGCTGTGGCGACGACGCCATCCCATCGCGTCGGGGTCTGACCCCACGGGTCTGACCCCGTAGGGCTACGTGCGTTCCGACCGCGGAAGGCGACGAGGATGCCGTTGGCCGAGAAGAAGTACGTCCGCTCCGTCGCGATGACGGGCGAGTACTTGCCCATCGGCAGCTGCCAGACGATGCGCCCGTCCGAGACCCGCGCCGCGTACGTGCGCTGCGCGAGCGTGCCGACGAACACGAGGTCGCCGATCACCACCGGCGCGCCGAGGATCCGCCCGCCGACAGGCGTCTGCCACAGCTCCCGGCCGGTCGTCGCCTGATACGCGCGCAGGCGGCCGTCGAAGCCGCCGACGAAGACCTTGCCGTCGGCCACGGCAGGCGTCGTGTAGCCGAGCCCGCCGACGCGCCCGGTCCAGACGATGTCGCCGTCGCGGGCGTCGAGCGCGACGACCTTGCCCGACCGTGCGACGGTGTAGAGCCTCCGGCCGTCGGTGGAGGGGCTGGCGTAGAAGCTCTCGTTGCGGAACGAGTCGCGTGACACGTACGTGCTCCACAGCTTCTCGCCGGTGGTCTTCCGCAGGCAGAAGACCGACCCGGCGTAGGTCGTGATGCAGACGCGAGGCCCCCACACCGACGGGCTTGCGTTGATCCGCCCGCCGGTGTCGTACGCCCAGCGCACGCGCCCGTGGCGAGCGCCACGGCGAACAGGCGCCCGTCGGTCGAGCCGAAGTAGACGAGATCGTCGACGACCACCGGCGACGACTCGACCTTCCCGGGTGTGCGCACCTGCCAGAGCGGCCTTCCGTACGTGCGGTCGAGGGCGGTCACGGTGCCGTCGTGTGAGCTGACGATGACCCGGTCACCGGCGATGGCCGGTGTCGAGGCGATGGGGCCGCCGGCGCGCCGCTTCCACTTGAGCTTCCCGGTCTCCGCGTCGAGCGCGAAGGTCTCGCCGGCGAACGTGCTGACGTAGAGCATCCCGTCGCAGTAGCTCGGCGGGTACTCCATGTACGCGCCCATGCCCCGCGCCCACAGCGACGTGCGGGACCGGAAGCCCGAGGTGCTGGTCGGGTCGTGAGAGCGAGCGCTGCGGATCGCCTCCGAAGAAGGGCCAGCAGAGCTTGTCCGCGGTCGGCTCGGGATCGGGCGTTGGCCGTGCCGGGAGATCGGGCGCCACCGAGACGGACACCCCGGCGAGCTCGGTGTCGAGAGCGCCGCCGGGCTCGTCTCGCATGGTGAGCAGGACGGCAGCGCCGGCGCCTGCGTTCAGCAGCACGACGAAAGCGGCGATGAGGACGAGACGAAGGCGCATGCAGAGACCGGGGCGGCCGGTTCAGTGTGCCAGCAGGGTGTTGTCGTTCCGTGTGGGCGCCGTTACGGCAGACGCGGACATGGCCCAAGGCTTCGCGACCGCGAAGCGGACGCCTTCAGCCGGGGTGCGAGACGAGCTGACGAGCACCGCGGCGCTGACGGCGAGCACGCCCCAGGTGAGCGGATCCTCGAAGAAGCCGGCGTAGAAGAGCGAGTGCACGAGGAGCATCAGGCCGACGGCCGAGAGCCCGAGGCCGAGCGCCCGCTCCTGCAGGTGACGCGGAGCAGCGCCAGCGCACCTGCCACGAGGAGCCAGCCGTAGACGGCGAGACCGACGATGCCGAGCTCCGCGGCGACGGTGAGCGGCGTCGTGTGCGAGGCATTGCGCTTGACGGTGCCGGTCCCGGACTCCGCGACGCTCGCCCGCGGCTGGCCGCCGATGCCGACGCCGACGACCGGGTGCGCTCTGAACGTGTCGAGCGTCACGGTGACGAGCCGGGACCGTCCACTCGTCGCCGTGCGGGCGCCCTCGTCCGCGATCGACGCGGCGGTCACCGTGCCGGCAGCGACGACGGCGATCGCGACCCCGGCCGCGAGCGTCGTGCGCAGCTTCGGGCCGCCGAGCACGAGGGCGATCGCCAGCACCACTGCGAACAGCGCCACGAAGCTCGACTGCGAGTAGGAGAAGTGCAGCCCGGCGAACAGCACCACCGCCAGCGGCAGCACGACGACCGCGCGCGCGCGGCCCAGCCAGAGCGCCGACGAGGAGCACGGCGATCGCGGCCACGAGATAGCGGCCGTAGAGGCTCGGGTCCTTGAACACCGACGTGACGCGGAAGAACGTCGTGTACGCGTTCGCCACCTCCAGGTCGGGAGCGAAGAAGAGGGTGCGGGTGTGGGCCTGCCACAGGCCGATGACGGCGAACGCCGTCGCCGAGCCCGACGAGCGTCATCGCGAGCGCGCGCGGCGACCACGTCTGCGAGCGGCGAGCGCGCGACGAGCGCGAGCCCGAGCGCGAACGGGAAGTAGAAGAAGCGCGAGCGCGATGCTGCCGGCCCGGAGATCGTGCGTCCAGAGCAGCGAGACGGACGTCAGCGCGACGAACGCCGTCACCGGCAGCGCGACGAACATGGGTATCTCCGGCAGGCGCGGCGTGCGCCACGCAGACACGAGGGCCGCGAGGGTCGCGGCGCCGAGCACGACGTACAAGGGGAGCAGCAGGAACGCCTTGTCGTCGGCCACCTCGACCGGGATTCGAAACGGCGCCACCGCGAGCAGCGCCACCGGCACGGCCGCGGGCACGCGCGTGAATGCGTAGGCAAGCACGACGACCGCGGCCACTCCGACGACGGCGAGCCCGATCGCGGCCGGCTTCTCCGACAGCCTCCGCATGGTGTTCTCCGCCAGCGCGACGCCGAACAGTGCTTCGGCCGTCGCCAGTAGCGCGATGCCGCCGATCAGGGTCAGCCGGCGCGGCAGCAGGAGCACGAGCGCGACCCCGCCGGCACCGAGCAACGCGGCGATCTGGGCGAGATCATCGTGTGTCACGTGGGGAATGTACGGCCATCGCCGCCGATGCTGCTACGAATAGCGCGTGATCGAGACCTGGCAGCGTGCGCTCGTGCTGGCGCCGCACACCGACGACGGCGAGTTCGGGTGCGGCGGCACGACGGCGCGGCTCGTCGAGGCAGGCTGCGACGTGTGGTACGTCGCCTTCTCCATCGCGACGCGGTCGCTGCCCGAGGGCTTCGAGCCCGACACGCTCGCGCGCGAGGTGCGGGAGGCGACGTCGGAGCTGGGCATTCCCGAGAGCCACCTCACCGTGCACGACTTCGACGTTCGCACCTTCCCGGAGCGCCGGCAGGACATCCTCGAGCTCCTCGTCGCGCTGTGGGAGGAGCACCGACCGGACGTCGTCTTCCAGCCGTCGCTGCACGACGTGCACCAGGACCACGAGACCGTCGCGCAGGAAGGCCTGCGCGCCTTCAAGCGGACGACGATCCTCGGCTACGAGATCCCGTGGAACAACTTCGACTTCTCGTACGGCGCCTACGTGGGCCTCGAGGAGCGCCACATGGAGCGGAAGGTGGCCGCGGTGGAGCGCTACGCGTCCCAGCAGCATCGCCGCTACGCGAACGCCGAGTACGTCTGGAACCTGGCCCGCGTGCACGGGACGAACGTGAACCGCGACTACGCCGAGGTGTTCCAGGTGTACCGGATCGTCGCGTAGAGGGCTCCGGCATGGGTGAGGAGCGTGCGCGTCTCCTTCGACGCGATCGACCTCGCCGGCCCGATGCTGTGCGGGGTCGGCGCGCTCTGCATGCTCGGCGCGCTCGCGGTCGAGCCTCGACTCGACCGCCGCAAAGGTGCTGATGGCGGCCGCAGCGATCGTCTTCGTGCCCGGGCGCGATCCTCACCCTCGCCTTCGTGCGCCGGTACATGGGGCCGCCGCGCTAGCGGCGCAGCAGAGCGCAGCCGGGTGCCGATCGCGCGGCGCTCGGACGGCGAGGTAGAAGCCGAGCGGGAGAAGCAACAGCGGGTAGGCGAGCGTCAGCGCGATCGCGACGGGCAGGCCACCCTCGACCAGCTTGCCGACGACGACGACCGCGACGGCGGTGAGCCCGGCCGTGAGCACCCGGCGCCACTGGTACGGCACCGGGTAGATGCGCTGGCTCCACCAGGAGATCCCGGCGGCCATCACGCTGAAGGCCGCGACCGTCGCCACGGCGGCGCCCATCATCCCGTAGGTCGGGATCAGCGTCAGGTTGAGTGCGAGGTTGACGGCGGCGCCCGCAAGTGTGATCGCCCAGATGTACTGCGTCCGCTTGATGCGGCCGACGCCGATCGAGACGACGATGTAGACGGCGAACGCGACCGCCGCGAACGCGAGCAGCGGCACGACCCGCGAGGCCTCGGCAAACGAGTCGGCGGCGAGCCAGTCGACAAGCCACGGTGACAGCAGCCCGAGGGCGACGGCGAGCCACGAGGAGACGAGCACGAGGTACGTGAGGACGTACGCATACGTGCGCCGCGCCTCGCCGTCGTCGCGGATGGAGTACGCGAACGCCGGCCACGCGGTGCGGAATGCGGTCAGGAGCAGCACCATGGCCGAGGCGACGCGGACACCGACCGAGTAGAGGCCGACCTCCTCGGCGTCGGAGAGCTTGACGAGGAAGAACCTGTCGCTGAAGTTCGTCATCCACAGGAAGAGAGCCGAGGGCAAGAGCGGCAGCCCGAAGCGGTTCATCTCGCGCAGGAGGCCGCGGTCGAACTGGAGCCCGAGCTGCTCGCGGCGGTAGCCGAGGAGCGCCAGGTAGACGAGCAGCGTCCCCGAGAAGTTGCCGACGATGACCCCGACGGCACCCTTCTCCAGCACCACGACGAGGAGCAGGGTGCCGGCCACCGTGAGCGCGACGTTGGCCAGGCTCGCGCAGATGTACGCCACCGGTCGCTGCTCGACGCGGAACACCCAGGTCAGCTGCTCGTAGTTCATCGCCGCCCACAGCGCGACGAACGAGGCACGGACGAGGTTGGCGACGCCGGTGTCGCCGAAGAGCGACGTCTGCGATCGGGGCGGCGAGGAGAAGCCCTGCCACGAGCCCGGCCGTGGAGGCCGCCATCGTGTACCAGAACGACGTCCGCAGCACGCGGAGGTGCGACTCGCGGTCGTCGGCGTCGAACCAGAAGCGGAAGAACGCGGTCTGGATGCCACCGCGGAGCAGGATGATCAGGACGATGGTGAGAGCGACGAGGGTCTCGACGTGGCCGTAGTCGGACGGCGTCAGGTAGTGGGTGTAGATCGGGAGCAGGATGACCGCGAGGATTCGCGAGACGAGCCCGCCGAGCCCGTAGATCGCGGACTGGCTGCCGAGGCGGCGCAGCTGGGCACCCAGTGCGCCTGTCGGCGCCGCCTCTGCCGTGCGTCGCGACCGAATCGAGGGCGTCGACGGGCTCAGCAGACGGTCGCGCCGGGCGAGTGACGGGCGCGGCAGCGGTCTCGGCGATCGACGCGTAGAGATCGATCATGCGGTCGGTGACCTGCTCCGCGTCGTGGACGCGCTCGACGTATTCCCGTGAGGCCGCGCCGATGACACGGCGCCCTTCGGGCCCCATTTCGAGCAGCTCCTCCAGGCGGGCTCGCAGCGTGTCCTTGGTCGCGTTGAGGATCGGCACGTCGACCCCGTACGCCTCCCGGGTGCGTGCCACTGCCTGCTCGTGCAGGAAGGTGACGACGGGCTTGCCGAGTGCCATCGACTCGATCGCGAACAGCCCGTACCAGCCCGCGTTGAGCTGGTCGACGACGATGTCGACGTCGTGGAAGAGCGCGAAGGCCTCCGCGTGGTGCAGGTCCTCGACGATGCGAAGCTCCACGTCGAGGCCGCCGGCAGGCCTCGATCACGTGGTCGGTGCCCTTGCGCTGCCGTGAGGACGGCGCATGGAGCACGATCGGCCTCGGCCGGTTGGACGGCGGCACCGGCCGGATCGCTTCGAGGTCGATGCCGGGTGGGATCACGTGTGCCTCCGGGCACCCAGCGGATCGCGTCGTAGCTGCCGACGATCTCGGCTCCCGCCTTCTTCCCGTAGGCGATCTCGTCGGGCTCCTTGCCCGCGGATGTCCGAGCCGAGGTAGTGCATCACCGAGCGCTTCCCGAACAGCCGCAGGATCGGGAACTGCAGCGACTGCGGCACGAGCGTGAGGCCGAAGTAGAAGTGGAAGACGTCGGCGCGAGGCAGCAGCCGGGCGAGCGCGTGCCACTGCGTCAGCTGGCGGCGCACCTGGCCGCCGTGGCGCTCGAGCGACCAGTCCGCCTCCGGATGCATGCGGTAGCGCTGGAAGACGACGAGCGACGCGTCGATACCGCGCCGCCGCAGCGCCTGCACGTTGGTCCAGGGCACGCCGGCCGTGTTGACCGGGCAGTGGACGACACGGAGCGGGCGGCCGTCGGGCCGCAGCGTCCGCGTGGTCCGTCGCGCTCATGCGTCCCACTCGAGCTGGTCGAAGAAGCGGAGCGCGGTGCGACCCGGGCGGACGCGAGCGCGGAGCGCGGCGAGCTCTTCGGCGCCGATCTCGCCGAGCGCGCGCTTGACGCCGAGGTAGGGGAGGTTGAGGTCCTCCTGGTAGACGATCGTCGAGATGCGCGGGTTGATCTCGATCACCTGCCCGCCGACGAGCTGGATGTTGAAGAAGTGCTCGATCGCGAGCTCGGCCACGATGCGGTCGGCCATCTCCATCAGCTCGGAGTCGTCGAGCGTGACGAAGTACATCGCCAGCCCGGCGCGCATCGCCTCGCGTGTCTTCGGGTGGCCGAGGATGACGCGCTTGCCGTCCGCGATGCCGTCGATCGTGCGCTCGCCGCCTGTCGCGAGCTCCATCACGAGGAGGTCCGGCCCACCCTCGGCGGGTAGGAGCTCGAGCGCCTCCTCGAGGCGCATCGCGACGGAGCCCGGCCGCTCGTGCAGGAGCTGGTGCGCCCGGTCGACGGTCGGGTCGAGCACCCGGAAGCCGCGCGAGCCCGAGGAGAACACCGGCTTGAAGCACACCGGGCGATCCGGGTAGCCGAGCTCGTGCGCCGCCGCTTCCACCTGGTCGGCACCGCTCACGCGGCGGAACTCGGGCGCGGGGACGCCGATGCGATGCAGCAGCGCGTAGGTCTCCGCCTTGTCGTTCGAGCGGTGAATCGTCTCCGGCTGCGAGACGAGCACCGGAACCGGGAAGCTGTCGCGGTGGGCCGCGAGCCCCTGCAGGTCGAAGGACGACTGCGGCAGCACGCAGTCCGCACCCTCCTGCTCCACGACGGCGCGCATCGCGTCGGGAAAGCCGGGGTCAGACCCCGCCGGGACGAGATGAAATGCGTCGCACAGGTGACGCCCGACGGCGCGTTCCGACATATCGGTGCCGACCAGCCGCACGTCTCGCTCGCCGTTCGAGCGCAGCGCGCGCAGGAGCGCCGCCGTCCCCGGCGCGCCGGATGCCGAAACCACGACAGTGAGGGGTGTCAGTCGAGCCATCCGCTCACCTCGGCCCGATGCGTTGCAAACCATTCGAGACGCGCCGCCAGGTACCGGTCCTCGTCCCGGTCCCAGAGCTCGGCCCAGCCTCGCCGACGCTCGTCACGACCCCAGCGGCGGTAGGTCGCGATCCCGATTGCGGTCTTCCGCTCGATCGCCTCGAGCAACTCTAGGCCGCTGTCGGCGCTCGAGGCCGTAGCCGTCGCAGAGCGCGCGAAGGCGCTCAGGACGCCGGCCGGTTGGGACGCCCCACGCCTCACACTGGTTGTCCGGGCGCAGGGCAACCCAGAAGTTCGCGGCCGAGGCGAGATCGTGGAGCCGGGGCGCCGGTGCCGCGAGGTCCCAGTCGATGAGACCTGCGATGCGAGCGCCGTCGAAGACGAGATTGGGCCAGAAGAGATCGTTGTGACACACGACCTCTCCGGTCGCCGGCGCTCCGACCATGCGCTGCCATGTTGCATGCTCGTCATGCCGGAATCCTGCCTGTGCGTCGTGCATCGCTCGCAGGAAGGCGCCCAGCTCGGAGAGCGAGATCGTCGGAGGGAGGTACCGGCGCGAGCGCGGCATCACCTTCGAGGAACGAGAGAACCTCGCGGCCGTGGGAGTCGAACCCGAGCGCGCGCGGGGCTCCCTCGAAACCCGCAGCCTCGAAGTGGCGCAACAGGGCGTGGACGGCCGGGGTATGCGCGCCCGCGGGGCGTCGCACCGTGTCTCCGACGCGGACGACGATGCTCTCGCCGACGTGCACATCCCCGCCCACGAGCGGAATCTCGGTCACGACATGTCGATCTTGTCGCCTGGCAGCTGGTCGAGCCGGCGCTGCTTCTCCGCGTTCAGCATGGTGCGCATCGTCTGGCCCATGGTGGCGCCCTCGTAGGCCCAGATCTCCGGATGCACCAGGAGCTGCAGCCACGGGAAGGCGCCGCTGCGCAGCTCGTCGCGGGGGTCGCCGGAGCGCCAGCGCTGATTCGAATCGGAGCGATACGTCGAGCGCGAGAAGTACCGCTCCTCCATCGCGTTGACGGCGCCAGGGATCGAGGCCGACATGTACTCGGGCTCGGGGTTGTGCCACGCCACCACCGGCTCGAACCTCTCGTCGAGGGCGGCGTTCGGGTACACGGCGTGCAGCCCGATCCTGTGGCCGAGCTCCCGCAAGCGGGCAATCGCGGCCACGCCCTCGGGCGAGCCAAGGTTGTAGAACACCGACTCCGTCATCAGGAAGTAGGTGGCTGTCACGCCGAGCTCGGCCTCCAGCTCCGCCATGCGCAGAGCCGCATCCAGGGTGAGATCGACGTCGTGTCTGAGGAACAGGCGGCCGCGCTCCGGGTCGTCGCCGAACCACGAGTACCGATACCTGCCGGTCGCCACGGCGTCGAGCAGGTCGCGGTAGTCGTCGAAGTCCCAGCTGCCGCGGCTCATGACACGACCTCGACGGCGAGCAGGGCGGCAGCGGCGTCCGCGCGCTCGAGGGCCCGGTCGGGGGTGTCGGCCACCGCGATCACATACCCGCGGCGATCGCCGTCGACCTGGACGGGACGGATCGTGTCACCCGGCTGAAGGTACGTCTCCGCCTGGACGACGCCCTCGGCGGCGAGCACGGGCTCCAGCGAGCCCACACTGATCACGCGCCCGGCGCGCAAGGGCCCAGGATCCGCCGTCAGGAAACGGATCGCCAGAGGCTGGACGAGCCGCGGCAAGCCGAGCTCGTCGGATACCTCCTCGCCGAACGCCTGGCGCAAGGCGACCTCGACGAGGTCGACGCCGACGCCGATGCGCACGAGATCGCCCATCTGACCCCCGGGGATGCGGGCGGCCACCTCGACGACGACGACACGTCCGTCGGACGCGACGATGAGCTGCGGGTATGCGATCCCGTCGCGCAGTCCGAGCGCGCGTACCGCGTCGACCGCGACCGTCCCGACCGAGGCCAGGGACGGTTCGTCGAGCGACGGCGGGAAGACGTGCGCGAGCGCGACGCCGAAGCCGCGCCCGGGGGGCCGCAAGCGATCCGAGACGGTCAGGACGACGGGCCGGCCGCCGCGGGTCAGGACCATCGCGTTGCGCTCGACGCCCACGACGAGCTCCTCGAGGAGGGCTTCGCCCGCCGGTGACGCATCGAGTGCTGCGTCGAGCGCTGCGTCGAGATCGCTTTCTCCGTCCACTCGCGAGAGGCCGCGCTGCCCACTCGAGTCGGCGGGCTTCAGCACCGCGGGCGTGCCGATATCGGCGAGGGCGTCGCGGGCATCCCCGAGATCCCGCACCGGCGCAAAGCGCGGCTGGGCCACGCCGGCGGCCCCCAGCGCGGCACGCATTGCCCTCTTGCTCGTCATGCGATGGGCGACGTCGGTGCCGATCGACGGAAGGCCGAGCCGCTCGCTGACGGTGGCGACCACCGGCACCGCCCGCTCCGATGCGACCGTGAGCACGCCCGCGACGCCATGGCGCCGACCCGCGTCGACGACCGCGTCCACGTCTGCGAAGTCCACCAGCTCGGCCACGTCCGGATCTGCAACCGGCGGATTGCGATCGACCGAGACGACACGGACACCGAGCTCGCGCACCCGTGCGATCGCGCGGCGCTGATGCCGGCCCGCGCCGAGAAACAGAACGGTCGCCACAGGCGTCGATGCTAGACGGCCGACGTGGCCGGGTCGGATCCTCGGGACTACTCTGGTTCGTCGCCGAGCAGGTACCGCGCCCCCGCACCGTGCGCAGCCGCGCGGTCGCGCGGGTTGAAGAGCGCGCACGAGCGCAGCGAGAGACAGCCGCAGCCGATGCACGAGGTGAGCTGGTCGCGCAACGTCTCCAGCTGTGCGATGCGGTCGTCGACGTCCTGGCGCCACGCACGCGACAGGCGCTCCCAGTCGCGCTTGCTCGCGGTACGGCCTGGCGGCAGCGCGTCGAGCGCCGCTCGGATCCGCTCCAGCGAGATACCGGCCCTACGTCCAGCCTGGATCAGCGCCACGCGGCGGAGCATCGGTCTCGCGTAGCGTCGTTGGTTGCCGTCCGTTCGCCGCGAGGTGATGAGGCCCTCCACCTCGTAGAAGCGAAGCGCCGATGTCGCCACGCCGCTGCGGGCTGAGAGCTCGCCGATGCTGAGCTCGTCCATGTTCGAATGATAGCCCTTGACTTCAAGTGAGCTTTAGGTTCTAGGGTAGGTGCATGACATCCCTGGCGCTCGATCTCGACCGACCACGCTACGAGGACCTGCCCGGCCTGCTGGCGCTCGTCACCGGCGACGAAAAGCATGCTCCCTCGGCGTTCTCGACCCTCGATGTCCTCTGGGTGCTCTACGACCGCGTGCTGCGCGTCGACTCGCGCCGCCCCGACGATCCGGATCGCGATCGCTTTCTGCTCTCGAAGGGGCACGGCCCGGCGGCCTACTACGCGGTGCTGGCTGCGTTCGGGTTCGTGTCCCCGGCAACGCTCCCGACGCTCGCCGCCTTCGACTCACCTCTCGGCCACCACCCCGACCGCGCGCTGATCCCCGGTGTCGAGATAGCGAGCGGCTCGCTCGGACACGGCCTCCCGATCGCAGTGGGCATGGCCATCGCGTTGCAGGCCCAGGGCAAGGCCGGACCGCGCGTCGTCTGCCTGCTCGGCGACGCGGAGCTGGACGAGGGCTCCAACCACGAGGCGATCGCGCTCTCCGGTCGCTTCGGGCTCGACCGGCTCACGGCAGTGGTCGTCGACAACAAGTCCGCCACGCACGGGTGGCCCGGCGGCATCGAGCGCCGGTTCACCGTCGAAGGGTGGAGTGCGCGTACGGTCTCCGGGCGCGACCACGGGGCGCTGGAGGGAGCGTTCGCAGCGGCAGCGCCCGGCCGACCGCACGTCGTCGTCGCCGTCGTGGAGACGTCGTGAGTGCGACCACGCGCGGGCGGTTCACCGAGGTGGTCACACGTGCCCTCGACGAAGAGCCGCGGCTCGCCGTTGTGCTCGCCGACATCGGCGTGGCCCGCTTCGAGGAGACGGGAGCGGTAGGACGTCACCCTGCCCGCGTCATCAACGTCGGGATCCGCGAGCAGCTTCTGATCAGCGTTGCCGCCGGTCTTGCACTCGAAGGGATGCGGCCGGTCGTCCATTCGTACACTCCGTTCCTCGTCGAGCGGCCGTACGAGCAGATCAAGCTCGATCTCGGTCACCAGGACGTCGGCGCGGTACTCGTCTCGATCGGCGCCTCGTACGACGCCGCCGAGGAAGGGCGTACGCATCAGTCACCCGAGGACGTCTCGCTGCTCGCGTCGCTCCCCGGTTGGACGATTCACCTTCCCGGTCACGCCGACGAGGTCGAAGTGCTGCTGCAGCGTGCGATCGATAGCGACGACCGCGTCTACATCCGCCTCTCGGAGGAGACGAACGCGACACCACACGGCGACGGGTCTCTTTGCGTGGTGCGGGACGCGGGCGCAGGCGCACCGACCGTGCTCGCCGTGGGGCCGACGCTCGACCCGGTGCTCGCCGCCACCGCCGACCGCGAGGTCACGGTCGTGTACGCGGCCACCGTCTGTCCGCTCGACGCGACGGCGCTCCGCTCTGCGACAGCCGGGGAGGACGTCGTGCTCGTCGAGCCGACGCTCGCCGGCACGTCCGCCGCCGCAGTCGCCGACGCTCTGCGCGATCGCCCGCACCGGCTGCTTGCGCTCGGGGTGGGAGACGCGGAGCTGCGCCGCTACGGCACCGGCGCCGAGCACCGCGCGGCGCACGGTCTCGACGCGGAGGGTCTGCGCCGCTCGATCGACGCTTTCCTGCCCGCCGCGGCTTAGCGGACTGCGACCGGAACGAGAAACCCGTTCCGCTGCCAGCGGTCGATCTCGCAGCCGTTGTCGCGTCTCAGCTTGACCCACACGCGCCGGCCGTCGATGAGGCCCGTGACGACCACCACCTGGGGGCCACCGTAGATCTCCGTGCACGCGGTGTCCGGGGGCACAGGTCGCAGCGTCGTCCAGCCGAGCCGTCGCAGCTGGTCGCAGGCAGAGGTGCGCTTCGGATGCGTGCCGCCGACGGGGTCGCAGCGCAGAGTGAGCACGACGCGGGTCTCGGGCTCGCGCACGTCCTCGTAGTAGACGACGCGGAGGGCAGTCTTCCCGGCTGCCACGCCCGGAGCCGCAACGACGGTCGCCACTGCGATCAGCGCCGCGACCGCCAGCAGGAGCGCGCGCATCATCCTCAAGATACGCCGCTAGATGGCTGGCCGTCACGGCCAGCCATCTAAACTCGCGCGATGTCACTGACCGGCAGGCGGATCGTGATCACCGGCGGTGCGGGCTTCATCGGCACGGCCCTCGCGCGACGGCTCGCCGACGCAAACGAGGTCGTCCTCTTCGACAACCTGCATCGCGATGCGTTTGCCGGCTCCGACCTGGTCGACCACCCGCGCGTGACGCTCGTCACCGGCGACGTGCTCGACCCGCCGGCGCTCGAGGCCGTGGTCACCGGCGCGACACACGTGGTGCACGCGGCGGCGATCGCGGGTGTCGACACCGTGCTCGAGAGCCCGGTGCGAACGATGCGGGTGAACGTGATCGGCACCTACAACGCACTCGAGGCAGCGCTCGCGACACTCGCCACCGTCGAGCGCTTCATCGACTTCTCCACGAGCGAGGTGTTCGGCACTCAGGCCTTCCGGGTCACAGAGGGTGAGGTGCGCTCGATCGGCTCGGTGGGGGAGGCGCGCTGGACCTACGCGGTCTCCAAGCTCGCCGGCGAGCACATGGCGCACGCCTACCACGCGGAGCTCGGCCTCCCGACCGTCACCGTGCACCCGTTCAACGTCTACGGCCCCGGTCAGATCGGGGGTGGCGCGATTCGCGCGTTCATCGAGGGTGCGCTTGCCGGGCACGACCTCACGATCCACGGTGACGGCTCGCAGATACGCGCCTGGTGCTACATCGACGACATGGTGGAAGCGCTCCTCCTGTGCCTGGAGCGGCCGGAGGCCGTCGGACACGCATTCAACGTCGGCAATCCGCGCTCCGCAGCCACGATCTACGACCTCGCCCAGCGGGTCAAGCGCCTCACGGGGTGCAGCGGCGAGATCGTCTTTCAGCCGCTGCACTACGCCGACGTCGAGTTGCGCATCCCCGACGTCCAGAAGGCACGCGAGGTGCTGGGCTGGCAGGCCGGCGTGGAGCTCGACCAGGGTCTCGAGCGCACGATCGCGTGGTATCGCGCGCGGCTCGGCGCGCCGGCGGCGTGAGCGACGAGATCCGGCTCGCCCGCCCGGACGTCGGCGAAGCCGAGCTCGCCGCGGTCGCCGAGGTGCTCGCCGACGGCCGGCTGACCATGGGCCCGCGCGTCGCGGCCTTCGAGAGTGCCGTCGCGGCCGCCGTCGGCACCGCCGACGCGGTCGCCGTCTCCTCCGGCACCGCGGCGCTGCACCTCGCTCTCCTCGCGCTCGGCGTGGGCGACGGCGACGAGGTCGTCGTGCCCGCGTACACGTTCCCGGCCACTGCAAACGTCGTGGCGCTCTGCGGAGCACGACCGGTGCTGGTCGACGTGGATCCGGACACCTTCCTCGTGCGCCCCGAGCTCGTGGCCGGCGCGGTCACCGGGCGCACCCGTGCGGTGATCGGTGTGCACCTCTTCGGTCGGCCCCTCGAATGGGAGGAGCTCCAGACGGCCGTCCCCCAGGAGGTTGCCCTGCTCGAGGACGCTGCCGGGGCTCTCGGTGCGCTGTACCGGGGCGTGCGGTGCGGGTCGCTCGGACTGGCCGGCTGCCTGTCCTTCCATCCGCGCAAGATCGTCACGACCGGCGAGGGCGGCGCCGTCACCACCGACGACGCCGAGCTCGCGGCAACGGTGCGCCGCCTGCGCCACCATGGGCTCACGCCCGAGGGCGACCTTCCCTCGCCCGGCCTCAACTACCGGCTCGCGGATGTCCTCTGCGCGCTCGGCCTGCCGCAGCTCGAGCGCCTGGACGAGCTCGTCCGCGCCCGCGAGCGCCGCGCCGCGTGGTACGAGGACCGGCTCGGCCACCTCGTCGGCACCCCCGCGGCCGCCGCTGGTGATCGGCACGGATGGCAGGCATACGTCGTTCGCGTCGATCGCCGCGACGCGGCGCTCGCGGCGCTGCGAGCGGAGGGAATCGAGGCGCAGATCGGCACCTACGCGTTACACCGGTTCTCATCGTACGGTGACCAGGGCCCGTTCCCTGGGGCGGACGCCGCGTTCGAGCGCGCGCTCGCACTCCCGTTCTCGTCGTCGCTGTCCGAGGACGAGGTCGACCGCGTCTGCACGGCACTCCTGGTCTCACTTGACAAGACTGGTTATGTAAGTGAATAATCACTACCATGACGTACGTGGCTGAACGGAAGACGGCAGGCGAGCGGCGTGAGGCCGTGCTGGACGCGGCGACAGCTGCGTTCGCGCACGGCGGGTTGCACGGCACGTCGACCGACGACATCGCCCGCACCGCGGGCATCTCGCAGCCGTACCTGTTCCGGCTCTTCGGTACCAAGAAGGCTCTGTTCATCGCGACCGTCGAGCGGTGCATGTCCGAGACGCTCGAGCTCTTTCGTGCGGCTGCCGGTGACCTGCGCGGCGAGGAGGCGCTCCGGGCGATGGGCGCGGCGTACACGGAGATGGTCGTCAGCGACCGCACACGATTGCTCTCCCAGATGCAGGCCTATGCGGCCTGCGACGACGACGACATCCGCGCGACGATGCGGCGCGGCTACGGGCAACTGCACCTGTACGTCGAGACCGTGTCGGGGCTCCCGCCGCACGAAGTCTCCAGCTGGTTCTCGCACGGGATGCTGCTCAACGTGATCGCCGCCATGGATCTCCAGACCGACTCGGAGCCGTGGGCGCAGCGCCTGATCGCCGGTCTGGCCTCCGACAAGCAGGCGTGACGTGTTTTTTTCACCACCGGTGTAAGTGACTACTCACGATCAAGACAAGTGAAGCAAGGAGGAACGAGATGACCGCTCGCACCCGCACCCTCTGGACGTTCGTCATCACCTCGGTGGCGCTGTTCATGGTCTCGCTCGACAACCTCGTCGTCACGACGGCGATACCGGTCATCCGCGAGGACCTCGGCGCGTCGCTGGAGAGCCTCGAGTGGACCGTGAACGCGTACACGCTCACCTTCGCGGTGCTGCTCCTCACCGGCGCCGCACTCGGCGACCGCTTCGGACGCCGGCTGATGTTCTCGATCGGCGTCGGCATCTTCACCGTGGCGTCGGTAGGGGCGGCTCTGGCACCGAGCGTGGAGCTCCTCAACGTGGCGCGTGCGGTGCAGGGCCTCGGCGCCGCGATCGTGATGCCGCTCACCTTGACCATCCTCAGCGCCGCTGTGCCACCGGAGAAGCGCGGGCTTGCGCTCGGCGCCTGGGGTGGTGTCGGTGGGCTGGCCATCGCCTTCGGGCCCGTGGTCGGCGGCGCCGTCGTCGAAGGGCTCACCTGGCAGTGGATCTTCTGGCTCAACGTGCCCATCGGGCTGCTCCTCGTTCCGCTTGCACTGACTCGCCTGCAGGAGACCAAAGGCCCGGCCGGGCGGCTCGACCTGCCCGGTGTGGGGCTTGCCAGTGCGGGCCTGTTCGGCATCGTCTGGGGTCTCGTGCGCGGCAACGCGCAGGGCTGGGCGAGCCCGGAGATCCTCACCGCGCTCGGGCTGGGCGCCGCGCTGACGATCGCGTTCGTCGCCTGGGAGCTGCGAGCCCGCGCGCCGATGCTGCCGATGCGCTTCTTCCGCAGCCCTCAGTTCGCGCTCGGCAACCTGGCCTCGCTGTTCATGTTCTTCGGCATGTTCGGCTCGATCTTCCTGCTGGCACAGTTCTTCCAGACGGTGCAGGGATACACGGCGCTCGAGTCGGGGCTGCGGATCCTGCCCTGGACGCTGGCGCCGATGTTCATCGCGCCGGTAGCGGGCGCGCTCTCCGATCGCATCCCTCCGAAGCTGATCCTCGGCACCGGGCTTGCTCTGCAGGCGGCCGCGCTGGCGTGGATCGCGTCGGTATCCACAACCACGACGCCCTACTCGGAGCTCGTCATCCCCTTCATCCTCGCCGGCGTGGGCATGGCGCTCTTCTTCGCACCCATGGCCAACGTCGTCCTCTCGGCGGTGAGGCCGCAGGAGGAGGGTCAGGCGTCCGGTGCCAACAACGCCATCCGCGAGCTCGGCGGCGTCTTCGGCGTGGCCGTGCTGGCCGCGGTGTTCTCGGGCGTCGGTGGCTATGCGACCAGCGAGTCCTTCGTCGACGGCATGAACGCAGCCGTCTACATCGGCGCGATCGTCGTCGGTCTCGGCGCTATCGCGGCGTTCGCGATCCCGGGCGGGCCGCGACGCGCGGAGACGGCCGTCGGGGTGGAGCCTCTCGCCGAGGCCGCTTGATCCGTCGCGGGGGGTCGGTCGCGGTGCGACCGACCCCTAGGCGCCGGCGCCCGACGGGTCGGGGCCGACGCCATCCCATCCCTCCGGAAAGGACGGCGCGAGCCACGAGGGGTCCGGTTCGAATCGAGCCCAGCCTCCGTCCCACCAGCGCTCCCCGCGATCCAGCATCGCCGCGACTTCCGAGCCGATGGAGCGAATCTCGGCCACCTCTGCCTCGGTGAACCGCCCGTCAGCCCGACGCTCTTCGAGCTTGTCCTCGTCCTTGAAGGCCCACGCGCCAGCTGCAGGGATCCAGACGTCGAGCTCCAGGTCCTGCGTGTCGAAGCCGATCGCCGTGCGACGAAACGGCCGCTGCAGGTTGAGGTACCAGCCGGCAAACCTGCGCTCGGGACCGTCCCAGAAGTGCCATACGGCATAGCTCTCGGCGGGGCGCTGCAGCGTCAGCACGCCGTGCCCTTGCCACCGCTCCTTTCCGAGCCACGGATGTGGACGGCCGTCCGCGCTGCGCGGAAACGAGAACGGCGCTTCCTCCGGGAGGTACGTCACGAGCAGATCGGGCGAGTCGTCCACGACGAACACCACGGTGCACATCCATGGACGTCCTCGCCACACCTCCCGGCGGACGATCTGCTGCCCGTGCTCCCACGCCATGGGGGGCGAGTCTAGTGCCGCGCGCTCGGCGAACCGTCGTGCGGTCGAGGCCGTACCCTTCCCCGGCATGAGCCGCCGCACGCGCGTTCTCGGGACGCTCGTCCTCACCGGCCTGGCGATCGCCTACCTCGTGTGGAAGATCGACCTGGGGACGACCGTCGACGTGCTGGTCGACGCCGATCCGTGGTGGTTCGCCCTCGCGGTTGCGATCATGATCGGCACCGTCCCGCTGATGGCGGTGCGGTGGCGGTGGCTGCTTGCGGCCCAGGGGATCCGTGATCACCTGCCGTGGCTGACGCGCTCGTACTTCGTCTCGTACTCCGTCGGGCAGCTCCTGCCCACCGCCATCGGAGGTGACGCCGTCCGCGTCGTCGAGTCGGTGCGACGGCACCCTGGGCGTGGCGGGGATCTCACGGCGATCGTGGCGCTCGAGCGCGGGCTGGGCGGTGCGGCCACCCTTGCGCTCGGTGCGGTCGGATTCGTGCTCGCCATCGGCCACTACGACGTCTCGGCGTATCTCTGGATCGAAGGCGCGCTCGTCGGCGGCACCCTGCTACTGCTCTTTCTGTTCTTCTCGCGAGCTGCACGACCGCTGCTGCAACGCACGCAGCCCGCGCTCGCAAGGATGAAGCTCGACCGTGCCGTGCGGTCGTTCTACGACGGAGTCCACCACTACCGTGGCCATCCGCGACTGCTCGGCGGGACGTTCGCCTACACGACGGCCGTGCAGGCGGTGCGCGTACTCGCCATCTGGGCCTCCGCGCAGGCGGTGGGCATCGAGCTCGGGCCGCGCATCTATTACGTGATGGGCCCCTTGTTCTTCCTCGTGCTGCTCGTACCGTTCACGCTCAACGGCTTCGCCATCCGCGAGGCGTTCTTCGTCAGCTTCCTCGGCTCGGTCGGGGTCGAGGCAGACGAAGCGTTCGCCGCCGGCTTCCTGTTCTTCCTCGTCACCGTCGCGCTGGCGCTCCCCGGGGCGGCGATCCTGCTCTGGGAAGGGCTGCGAGGGGGAGCGGGTCGACCCCACGTCGAGCATGGCTGAAGCACCGGGCGGCGTTGCCGCCGTCGTGGTCACCTACAACGGCCTGCCCTGGATCGAGCAGTGCCTCGACAGCCTTCGCGGGACGGACACGGTCGTGGTCGACCACGGATCGCAGGACGGGACGGTCTCGTTCGTCCGCGAGCGCTACCCGGCGGTCAGGTTCGTGGAGCAGGAGAACCTCGGGCTCGCAGCCGGCTGGAACCGCGGCATCGCTGAGACCTCCGGAGACTTCGTGCTGATCGTCAACGCCGATGCCTGGCTCGTGGGAGACGCACTCGACCGCCTCGTCGACGTCGCCGGGCGGCGACCCCGGGCCGCCTGGGTGGGGCCAAGGCTCACCTATCCCGACGGCTCGCTGCAGCGGTCGGTGCGTGGCTTCCCCACGGTGTGGCGGCTCGCGACGGAGTACCTGTTCCTCCGCAAGCTCGCGCCGCGCACGCGGGCGCTGAACGCCTTCTACGGCGCGGGCTTCGACCACCGGAGCGAGCGCGCGGTCGAGTGGACGATGGGCTCGTGCATGCTGGTGCGCCGGTCGGCGCTCGTGGACGTCGGCCCCTTCGACACGGATTTCTTTCTCTTCAGCGAGGAGACGGACTGGTGCCGGCGCGCGGCAGACCGCGGGTGGGAGGCGGTGTTCACCCCCGACGCGGTTTGCGTCCATGTCGGCGGTGCCACGCACGGCGGCCGCATGTACCGCGAGAACGTCCGCGGGCACCTGCGCTATCTGCGCAAGCACCAGGGCCCTCGCACCGCCGAGCGTGCGCGGAAGCTGCTGCGTGCCTCGCTGCTCGTGCGCGGGGCACTGTACCGGGGCGCGCGCGGCGCGTCGTACCGCGAGATCGCCGCGTGGCTGGGCCAGAGCGACGTCGACGCGCTCTTGAAGCGATGAGCGGCGTGTTGCTCTACGTCCGGCTGGCGCTTGCCGCGGCAGTCGTGCTCGCGCCGGGCTGGGTGATCGCGCGGGCGCTCGGGATCCGCGGGGTCGCCGCTTCGCTCGCCTGGGGGCTGATGGCCATCTTCGTCTCGCTCGGTGTCACCTTCGCGATATCGGGCTCGCTCACGCTGACCCTGATCCTGCTGCTCGGGATCGGCGCCGCGGCGCTCCCTTTCGCGCTTCGGCGGCGGCGCGCCGGCAGCGTTCTGCCCGGTGCGCCCGCAGCGGCCGCAGGCGGCGTCCTGCTGGGCGTTCTCCTCTGGCACGTCGCAGGCGAGGTCGGCGGCGATGGCCTCTTTCATCTCGCTCGGGCGCGCAAGCTCGCCGAGCTCGGGGACCTTTCGCTCGGCTCGCTGAACGAGTTCCCGGACGGGAGCCTGCACCCGGGCTATGCGTTCCCGCTCTGGCACGGGCTGCTGGCCCTCGTTGCGAAGGTCTCCGGTGCGGACACCACGGACGTCGTCCGGCATCTGCCGAGCCTCCTGGCACCGGTGGCCGTGCTCGTCTGGCTCGAGGCAGGCTGGTCGCTGTTCCGCCGCGCGGTGCCGGCCCTGGTCACCTCGGCAGCCGCAGTCGCTCTCGTTGCCATGTCGCCCGGGCACGGTGGCGCGTACACGGCGCTGAGCCTTCCCGCCACCGCGTCGCGCCAGCTGCTCGTCCCGGCGGCGCTCGCGCTCGCGATCGCGGCGGCGAGGCGACCCTCGTGGCGGCTGCTCGCGTGCGCAGGCGCGGCCGCCTTCGTGCTTGCGGTGGTGCACCCCACGTACGCCGTCTTTCTGTGCGTGCCCTTCACCGGGTACGTGCTGGTGCGGGCGCTCTGGTCACGCGGTGACATCCGCGGCGGGCTGCTCGGGCTCGGCGCGCTTGCGCTTCCGGCGGCCGCGTTCCTGGTCTGGCTGCTCCCGCTCGCCGGAGAGACCGCCTCCGTCTCACCGGACGAGGCCGAGCGCCTGCGCGCGCTGCAGCTCTACGAAGGCCAGCTCGACGTTCGCTCGGTGGACAGTTTCAGCGTCGTGCCCGACGTGTTCGGCCGCGCCGGTCTCGTCGCGGTAGCCGCGCTCCTGCTCCTCCCCTTCGCGGCTCTTGCCGCTCGGCGACGCTGGGCGGCGTTCGTCGTCGGCGGTGCACTCGCCGTCGCGGTCATCGCGCTCGTGCCAAGCCTGTTCGTCCCCTTCTCGGACGCCGTCTCGCTCTCGCAGGCGCGGCGCCTGGTCGGCTTCTTCCCGTTCCCGTTTGCGCTCGCAGGAGGCATGGGTGTCTTCGCCGCGCTCGCCGGCCCCATCGCTGCACCCGTGGCCCTCGGCGTGGGGATCCTGATCCAGCTGGCCTACCCGGGCGACTTCGCTTACCGGCTCACCGACGGCGGGCCTGCCTGGGCGACGTGGGTGGCGCTCGCCGGGGCCGGGATTGCTCTCGTGGTGGGCTTCAGGCAGAGCCCACCCATCGAGACGCGGGCTGCGCTCGCGTCTGCGCTGTTGCTGTTGCCCGCGTACGTCCACGGTCTCGCCAACTGGTCGACGTCCGACGCGCGCCCGAAGAGCCCTCTCTCCGCGGAGCTCGTGGCGGCGTTGCGCGAGCGGGTGCCCGCAGGTGCCACGGTGTACTCCGACCCCGAGGCGAGCTACCGCATCGCTGCCTTCGCTCCCGTCCGCATCTGCGTCTCGCCGCCGGGGCACGTGGCCGACACGAAGGAGAACCGGCCGCGCGAGCGGGTCGAGGAGTTCCGCCGGTTCGTACGCACCGGCGATCTCGCCATCCCGCGCCGGTGCGGCGCCGAATGGCTCGTCGTCGACCGCACACGCTTCGACCTCGCGCCGAGCTTGCCCATTATCCAGCGCGACGCACGCTGGACGCTCTACCGGCTCGGCGGTGCCGGCTCGACGTCCGGCGGCACCTCGGGGTAGCGCAGCGGCTGACGGATCTGGACGTCGAAGCCGGCGCCGGACGACTCACGGAGGAAGTCCTCCTGGTTCGCCCGCGGGGTCGGGATGCCCGTCACGACGACCTGGTACGTGCCGCAGCCGGTGCGCTCGATCTGCGCGCTCGCGTACCCGACCGCTTGTGCTCTCGTCCGGACGGCACGCGCTTCCGCGTATGAGACCCCATCCGCGAAGACGCCGTCGAGAAGCACGCCCGGCTGGGACGTGATGCGGCAGTCCGCCTGCGACGACGGCGAGAGGGGTGGTTCGCCGACGACGTACGCCGCGTAGATGCCCTCCTGATACCCAACGGGGTACAAGCGCGGTGTCGAGCACTGCTCCCACGCAAGCGGGCTTGCGGTACTGCCGTTGACCTGCTCCATGAACTCGACACTCTCGTCGCCGAGCAGCAACACGAACACCTCCGCGTTCTCGAGATCCGCGCACGACCGTGGGTAGCGGACGCTGGCCTGCCCGGGGAAGAAGTAGGTGAGGCGCGTGTCGCTCGAGATGACGCGACCCCCAACAGCGAGGTTCGTGCGAATGAACGAGAGCTCATCGGCGAAAGGGCCATACGCGAAGTGCTGCATCGCGTCGTTGTCTCTCCAGGCCGTCGGTCCCTGCTCTGCGAGATCTCGCCACCCCGGCCTGCCGAGCCCGTCGATCGAGACGACGTTCGCGGTCACGAGAAGCGTCAGCGCAGCGGCCGGGGCGAGCGCGACCCACGACCGCAGCCGGGCCAGCGCGAGCGCCGCGCATCCGAGCACGGCCGCGGCCATCAGCACGAGCGCCGGCCATGCCGGGCTCAGGAGGCGCACGTCATCGCTGCGCATCGCGACCCACGCCGCGGCGCCGGGGAGCAGCCAGGCGAGCAGCGCCGCGTGACCTCTCCTGGGCACGGGGTCGTCACGAACGACCACGGCGGCACCGACGAGGACGGCCGCCAGACCGAGCCAGCCTGCGACTCCGAGCCACGATGGCCCACCGAACGGGTACGCGACACCGTCGCCGGCGAGAGCCGGTCCGATCACGGAGGCACACACGGCTCCGGGGCCGGCAATACCGAGCGCCAGCCGCGGCCGGGCTCCCGCTACGCGAGCGACGGAGAACAGCAGCCCCGCCAGGACGGCCAGACGGATTCCGGCTCCCAGCCACTCCGCGCGAAGCAGCGCGTCAGCACGCGCGGCGGCACCGCGCTCGAGGTAGAAGTCGCTGTTTCCGGCGGTCAGCTCAGCTTGTAGCGAGACGCCCAGGCGGTGAGCCTGCGCAACGTGGTAGGCCAACCCGACGGTGGTGCCCGCCACTACCGCGGCGAGCCCGGTCGCGAGCCGCCGCCGCTCTGGCGACAGGAGCACTGCGGTTCCCGCGGCGACTCCAGCCAGGGCTACGAGACCGCTCGGCTTGGCGAGAATCATTGTGCATGACGCCGCGGCGACCAGCGGCAGTCGCACGGCAGCTCGGGCCCGAGACCAGAGCGCGACGGCCGTGAGGGCCGCGGTCGCCGCCACCGGCACGTCGCTCAGGCCTGCGACGAGGTACACGGCGACCGTGGACGAGGCGAGGGCGACCGACACCGCCAGAGGACGGAGGAGCGTTCGCGCGGCGTCGTCGTCCACGAGCCTGCCTGCCAGCCACCAGAGCGCAGCTACGAGGGTGGCAGCGAAGCCGAGGCTCAGCCAGCGCCCGACCCACTCGCCCTCATCGAGCCAACGCCACGCGAGACCTTGTGTCACGTAGAACAGCGGACGGTGCAGGATCGCCGGGCTGAGACCGCCCGGAAGCAGGTCGCCCGTCGTCGCGATCAGCTTCGACCAGAGACCGAATGCCTGCGCATCCCAGTGCCGATACGGCACAAAGGAGGCAACGATCGCTGCGGGCGCTGCGATCACGAGGGCTGCCACGGCGGGCTGCCAGCGTGCGACCGCGGCCACCCAGCGGGGGAGTCGTGCCGGCTCCTGTGTGCTGCTCACGCGGGCAGAGTGCCAGCCTCGGCCGCGGGAGGCCCATGGCCGCCACCGCCGGGCGTCTCCAGGCGGACGACGCTGCCAGGCTCGAGGTCGAGGGACACCGACGCAGCGTGCTCCACACCGTCGACGAGGGTGCGACCAGGGGCACCGTCGCAGCCACCCGCGGTTCCGCGTGGCGCGAGCTGCCGCCGCTGCGCGATGACGGACAGCCGCAACGGGGCGAGTGCCCGTAGCTCGCGCACCACGCCGTCCCCGCCGCGCCGCGTCCCCGCGCCACCCGATCCGAGCCGGAGCGCGTAGCGCTCCACGCGGAAGGGATACGCGCGCTCGAGCGCCTCGATCGGCGTGTTGCGCGCGTTCGACATGGCGACGTGGACAGCGGCCGGCCCGTCCGCGTCGGGGCATGCACCCTGCCCGCCGCCGATCGTCTCGTAGTAGGCGAAGCGGTCGTCTCCGAGTACGACGTTGTTCATCGTCCCCTGGCCCTGCGCGGGTACCGGTAGCGCCCGGCCGAACGCCGCGAGCACGACGTCCGTGATCCGGCTCGACGTCTCGGTGTTGCCTGCCGCGACCGCCGCGGGCGGTTGGGCGTTCACGAGGCATCCAGCGGGCGCCGTCACGATCACCGGGGCGAAGGCACCCGAAGAGGCGGGCAAGTCCGGGTCGGTCAGCACCCGCACGACGAAGTAGCAGGCCGAGCGCGTGACCGCCAGCGGGCAGTTGAGGTTCCCGGCGTGCTGGGAAGCAGTGCCCGCGAAGTCGATCACCACGGTGTCGTCGACGATGTCGACCATGACACGGATCGGCAACAGGCCCTCCGCGGTCTCCAGGGCGTCCTCGGCTTCGTAGCGCCCGTCGGGGATGCGGCGAATCCCCGTCCGCACGACCCGCTCGGAATAGGAGAGGAGCTCGGTCATCGCGGTCACGATGCGTTCGCGGCCGCGACGTGCGCACAGCTCTTCGATCCGGCGGTCGGCAAGGCGGTGCGCCGCGAGTTGAGCGCGGAGATCTCCGCGTCGCTCCGCCGGGCCGCGCATCTGCGCGACGAGCGTCTCCAGGAACTGCTCGTCGAGCAGTGTCGGGGGGATCACGACGCCTTCGTCGGAGAGCGTGCGCGACCACGGAGGCAGGCTGCCTGGCTCGGGACCGCCGACATCGACGTGGTGCGCCCTCGTGACGGAGAAGCCGAGAAGCGTTCGCGTGACTGTCGTCAGGTCGGGCAGGTGAGTCCCGCCCGTGTACGGGTCGTTGAGAATCCAGGTCTCCCCGGGCTGTGGGTCGTGGGCCATCACCGCGGCGACGGCCTCCGGCATCGCGCCCAGATGGACGGGTATGTGCTCGGCTTGCGCAATCATCCGGCCCTGCTCGTCGAACAGCGCCGTCGAGCAGTCGTGCCGTTCCTTGATGTTCGCGGAGAAGGCTCCCCGGATCAGCACCGCCCCCATCTCCTCGGCGATCGAGACGAGCTGAGCCCCGATCACCTGCAGGTCGACGGGGATCATGCAGCCCGCCGCAGCCGTAGCGTTCCGTCGACGTCCGTCTGTCCTGCCCATCCCGCCGGCACCCAGCACGACGCGCCCACGAGCTCCACCAGCCGGGGTCCGCGGACCGTCAACCGAGGGCCGTGCAGCTGGAACTGCGGGCCCGGTCGTGTCTCGGCCGTGCGGATGGCGACGAGCTCGATCTGCAAGGCGCGGTCCGCATAGCCATAGCGAGCCTCGTGCGCAGCATGAAAGCGCTCGGCCAGCGCCGGCCCGAGCGCCACCGTGAGCTCATAGGACTGCCCGACGTAGCGCACGTCGGCTTCGCCTTCGTCCGGCAGCTCGCCGGCTGTCTCGAGCAGGGAGACGACGCTGCGTACGCTGTCCCGTCGCTCGTCGCTCGCCGCCAGACCGAGCGCGCTGAGCACGCCGGCCACCGCCGGAACGAGCACGGTGTCCATGCCGAGCTCGTCGGCCAGCGCGCACGCGTGCAGGGGCCCCGCGCCGCCGAAGGCGACGAGGACAAACTCTCGTGGGTCGTGGCCCTGCTCGACGGACACGACGCGCAGCGCGCCGAGCATCTCGGCGTCGACCACTGCCACGACCGCGCTGGGGTCGATGTCGCCGAGCGCTCTCGCCGCAGCCTCGGCGTCCAGTTCGATCCCTCCAGGAAGCGTCGCCGGTAGGCGGCCGAGGAGCAGGTTGGCATCGGTCACGGTGGCACGCTCGCCGCCACGCCCGTAACAGGCCGGGCCCGGTAAGGCTCCTGCGCTCTCCGGCCCGACCCGGAGTGCCCCACCCTCGTCGCGTCGCACGAGTGATCCGCCGCCCGCTCCCACGGTGTGGATGGCGAGCGTCGGCAGCCGGATCGGGAAGCCGCCGACCATGCGCTGGCTTTCGCGTGTCGCCTCGCCACCCACGATCGCGCAGACATCCGTGGAGGTGCCGCCCATGTCGAATGCGATCGCGTGGGAGAAGCCGGCGCGTCTCGCGACGAACGCGGCACCCACCGCTCCGGCGGCCGGGCCCGACAGCAGCGCCCAGGCGGCGTGCGCAGCCGCTTCGGGCAACGTGACGACGCCGCCGGATGATCTCATCACGAGCGGCTCGGGCAGTCCAGCAGCGCCCGCCGCCATCCTCAGCCGGCCGAGGTAGCCGGCCAGGACCGGCCCGAGGTACGCGTCGGCGACGGTCGTCGAGGCCCGCTCGTACTCACGGATCTCGGGAGCGACCTCGCATGACGCAACGACATGCGCAGCGGGATGCCGGCGGCGCAGCTCCGTGGCGACGGCGCGCTCGTGCTCGGGGTGCGCATACGAATGGAGCAGGCAGACGGCGATCGCCTCGACCTCGTCGAGCGGTGGCAAGGTGGCCAGGTCGAGCGGCACGACGACCTCCTCCGGGCTCATGCGCTCGCGCACTCCGACGCACCGCTCGAGTGGAACGAGCGGCTCGGGATGAGCGGCGCACAGGCGATAGAGGTGCGCGCGGTCCTGACGGCGCAGGTGCAGGAGATGCTCGAACCCCTCGGTCGCGACGAGCGCCGTGCGTGCCCCGCGCCGCTCCAGCAATGCGTTGGTCGCCGCGGTCGTACCGTGGGTGAAGCGGTCGAGGTCGGCGTCTGCGGCGCCGACCGCATGCGCGACCGCGACGACCGAATCCTCCTGGGCCGCGGCGGTGGGCACCTTCGCCGTGCGCACCTCCGCTCCGTCGATCAGGACCGCGTCGGTGAAGGTGCCGCCCACGTCGATCCCGAGCACCCGCATGGCGCCGGAACTCTACGCCTGTGCCGCGAGCCCCTTCGAGGGAGGGACGCTCGGAAGCAAGCCCGCGCGGCCGCCCGCAGTACCATCGCCCGGGTGAAGGCCCTGGTGGTCAGCTTCTACTTTCCTCCGGCGGGGGGTGGTGGCGTCCAGCGACCGCTCAAGCTGGCGCAGTATCTGCCGGCGCTCGGGATCGAGACGCACGTGCTGGCGCCGGACGACCCGCGCTGGATGCACCGCGACGACGGCCTGCGCGTGCCGACGCAAGCCTGGGTGCACCGGTCGCGCTACCTGGGTCCCGGCGGCGGGAAGCCCGCGGAGCAGCTGCGGGGTACACACGGGCTGGCGCGTGCGACCGTCTACGCGCGGCTGATGGCCAGGCGACTGCTCGTCCCGGACGAGAGCGTCGGCTGGAACGTGACGGCGATCCCCGCGGCCATCCGCCTCGTGCGGCAGCACCGGATCGACTGGGTGATCACCACGTCGCCCCCCGGCTCGGTGCACCTGATCGGGGCCGCGGTGCAGCGCGCCACCGGCGCCCGCTGGCTCGCCGACCTGCGCGACTCGATGGTCGCGCACCCGCACCGGCGTAGCGACAACGTCGCTTCGAAGGCGAAGGAAGGGTTGCGTGGGCGGGTGGCGAGGCTCGTCGCGGCGCGAGCCGATGCGATCTCGTGCGTCTCGGACGCGATCGCGGACGAGACGCGGGCGCTCGCCCCGCGCGGACCGGTGCGCACGATCCCGAACGGGAGCGACTTCGACGACTTCGCCGGGCTGGAGTACCACCCAGGCGACCGCATGCGCATCACGCACGCGGGGAGCTTCTTCGGCAAGCGCGACCCGCGCCCGTTCCTGCAGGCGCTGGCCGACTCGCGACTGGACATTGTCGCACGTTTCCTCGGCGACTTCCGCCCGGCAGACCGCGAGTGGGCCGAAGGGCTCGGGCTCGGTGACCGGCTGGAGCTGATCCCGTATGCGCCCCGGTCCACGTCGCTTGCGCTACAACGCGACTCCGACGTGCTCCTGCTGCTGATCCCCGACGCCGGGGGACGCGGCCGCGGCGTCCTCTCGGGCAAGGTGTTCGAGTACCTCGCCGCGGAGCGGCCGGTGCTTGCCGCCGTTCCGCCGGAGGGAGCGGCCGCGGACCTGATCCGCTCGGTCGGTGCGGGCCCCGTCGTCGCGCCCGACGACGTCAGAGGGATTCGCGATGCGCTGGTAGAGCTCCACGGCCGTTTCGTGAACGGCGGTCTGCCGGATCTCGAGCTCGACGAGGCATGGCGCCATCGCCTTTCGAGGCGCACCCGTGTCGAGGAGGTTGCCGAGCTGATGCGGGAGGTCGGCTCGTGATCGAGGCTGCGACCGCGACCCGGTCGCGCGTCGCTCTGGGCTTCGCCGCCGGCGCCGTCGTTCTCCTGTTGGCCGGATGCGTCGTTGGTGCCGTGCAGACGATCCGTGAACAAGACACCCGGGCCGACGCAAACAGCGGCCTCGACTTTGCGGATCGCGACGTCGCGTGGGGGAACGGGTGGACGTTGAGCCAGGGCGCACTGTATGCGGCGCGGTCAGCCATCCCCAAGGGAGCGGACTACGAGGTCCTCCTGGGCGACGAATCTCTCTTCTCCAACCCGCTCACGCACCCCTTCGCCCCCAGCTATCTCCACTACTGGCTCATGCCGGGGCACGAGGTGGGCGGTGCGAGATGGGTGGTCTGCTTCCGCTGCGACCGGGCTGCGCTCGGCAGCGAGGCGCGAACGCTGTGGGAGGACTCCGATGCCGGTGTCTCGATCGTCGACCGAAACGGCGTCAAGGCGTGAGTGGGGCATCGCTCCTGGGGTTGCTGGCCTTCGTCGCCGTGTTCACCGCGGCGGGTGCGGGTGTGCTCACGGCGATCCGCGGCCTCCAGCCGCTTCGCTCCTGGCCCGGCGACCTCGGGCTCGCATACCTCATGGGGGTCGCTGCACTCGGTGGCACGCTCACGCTCGAGGTGATCCTCGGCGTTCCGCTTTCGCTCGGCTCGATTCTCGTCACCGCCGCGCTTCTCGCCGGCGGCGGGGTGGCCGTCGGGAGGCGTCGGACACCACCCCACACGGCAGCGCCGATGCCTCCAGCCGGCCGGGTCGACTACCTCGCCGCTGCCGCGCTCGCCGTCGTCACCGTCGTCGTCCTCGCCGCGTATTTCCGCAGCGCGAGGCTCCACGGGCTCTTCGGCTGGGACGCAGGGTCATTCTGGGTGCCGAAGGCCATTGCCATCTTCTCCACGGGAGGGCTCGAACCGGAGCACTTCTCCACCCTCCCCGGGCCGAGCTACCCGCCGCTCGTACCCGTGCTACAGGCGACGTCGTTCCACTTCATGGGCGGCGTCGACGTGGTTGCGCTCCATCTCCTCTACTGGTCGCTTCTGGCCGGGTTCGTCGCCGCCGCGGTGCGGCTGCTCGCGCCGCTCGCACGTCCTGCCCTCGCGTGGGGCGGTGTGCTCGCTGTGATCGTGGCCGATCAGATCGGTCGCGACGCGCTCACGCCCCAGGCGGACGTCGTCATGGATCTCTTCCTCGGACTCGGCGTGCTGTTCCTCGTGTGCTGGCTGCTGCGGCAGAGATCCCGGGCTATACGCCGGAGCGCTGCTGTTCCTCAGCGCTGCCGCGCTGACGAAGCGCGAGGGATTGCTGTTGTGCCTCTGCGCCGCAGGAGCGTCGCTCGTGGCCACCCGGAGCCGTCTTCGGTCGACCTGGCTGCCCGCCGCCGGGCTCGTCGTGATCCCGTTTCTGGCCACCGTTCCGTGGCGGATCTGGTTCATGCGGCGTTCGCTTCCCGGTGACGGGCCCGAGTCGGGCCCGCTCGGGCTCCTCGACAATCTGGGCCGCCTCTGGCCATCGACGTCACTCGTGCTCGAGACCCTGGCAGACCCGGGCATCTGGTCGGTGATCCTGGTCGTCGTGGTGCTGACCGTCGTCGCAGCGCTCGTCTGCGGCGAGCGAGCGGTGGCGTCATTCGCGCTCGCCTACCTCGTCCTGTCGGCGCTCGGCTTCGTCTGGATCATGTGGTCGTTCCCGAGCCTGCCGCTCACGCAGGTCGGAGCACTGAACCCGATCCCGCGCACCGCGGGAGCTGCCCTGGTCCCTCTCGCGCTGATCGTGCCGATCCTGCTCACGGACGTCGCGAGGCGCACCCGAATCGACAGAGGTCGCGCTGCACCGACGCCGCGTCTACGGGCGTTGACGCTCGCGTCCGCGGCGCTCGTCGTCCTGGCATACCCGGCTGCCGTCCTGGCGCTCGGCGGAGCACCCCGCTTCCCCAGCCGCAGCGACTGTGCCGCACTCGCCGAGCCCCTCGAGGATGGGAGCTTCGTTGCCGTCTACGAACGAGAGGAGACATTGCTCGAGGCCACGAAGGTCCGGGACAGCCTCATCACGATGGGGTTCACCGGGACCGACGTACGACCTGACGGATGTGGCCGCTGGGAGGTTGCAAATCCGTCCGTGGTGACGGTCGAACAGGCTCGCGGCCACGCCGAGGATGCAAAGCGTGCCGGCTTCGTCCTCCGGTTGGAGAAACCGTGATCGCGCGCCGTCACTCGCCGGTGGTCGACGTCTTCTTCTTCGCCAGCATCTTCACCGTCACCTTCGCGAAGATCCAGTGGGAGTTCGCCGCCTCGCTGTCGCTCTCGGACGTGCTCACGGCGCTGTTCCTCGTGGCGTTCGCGATCCACCGGCTCGAGGCTTTCGACGGGCGCATGACCCGCTGTGCGGCCGTGGCCTTCGCCTTCTTCCTCGCCTTCCTCGTCGTCTACCTGCTCGGCTTCTTCAACCTCGAGACGACCCAGGCGCTCACGCAGTGGGCGAAGGGCATGGTCAAGTTCGTGCTGCACTTCCTGTTCCTCGTCTGCGGCCTCGCGCTCGTCGTGCGGCGCGGCGAGCGGTTCTACTGGGCGGCGCTCGGGGTCTTCTGCGTCGGTATCTGGGCGAATGCCCTCTACGGGCTCGTGCAGCTCGCGTACGCGGAGGCGACAGGTGGTGCGAACCTCGACGAGATCTTCGTGCACCCGATCACGGGCGGCATCAGCAACATCAACCTCTTCGGTGCGGTGGCAGGCGAGGGCATCTACCGGCCGAACGCCCTTACCGGGGACCCGAACCATCTCGGCATCGAGCTGCTCGTGCCGCTGCTCGTGCTGCTGCCGATCTACCTGCGGCTCGAGAAGGGTCACCGGCTCCGCGTGCCGCTCGGCATCGGTCTCATGTTCGGCCTCGTGATGCAGCTTGCGACGCTCTCCCGCAGCGGCCTGCTCGGGCTCGCGTGCGGGATGCTCGTCCTGCTCATTCCCTACCGGCGGCGACTGCTCTCTGCGCGCTTCGTCGTGCCGCTGGTCGGCGTCGCTTTGATCCTGTTCGCGATCGTCGAGCGACGCAGCGACTTCTTCTCCAAGGTGCTCGAGACCCGGCTGCAGACGTCGGGTCGTGGCACGGACACGCACTTCCTCGTCTACAGCTTCATCCCCGACGTGCTCCAACAGCATCCGCTGCTCGGCCTCGGCTACAACAACTTCTCGGTCTACTACGAGTTCGTCACGGGGCGGACGAACTTCGGGCCGCACTCCTTCTACGTGGCGACGTTCGTGGAGTCGGGCTTCGTCGGGGCGCTGGTCTTCGGCGCCTTCGTCGTCTACCTGTTCGTGCGGCTCTCGCTCACGCGGCGGATCGGCCGCGCGCTGGCTGCGGCGGGTGATGCGGTCTCGGCGCGCGTGCGGCCACTCGGCTGGGGCCTCACGGCGGCGCTCATCGGCACGCTCGTGGCCAACGCCTTCTACCTGACCATGAGCTTCTACTACTTCTTCGTCCTCGCTCTGCTCGCGATTGCACCGCCCGCGGTGTTCGCCCGCCGCATCGTTGCGAAACCTCCGGCACAGGCGGCGTGAAGGTCACCGTCCTGACGACCTCGTACCCACGTCAGCCCGGGGACGTGGCCGGTGTGTTCGTCCAGCAGGCAGTGGAACGGCTGCGAGCTGCCGGCGTCGCGGTCGAGGTGGTCTCGCCTGCGACGTTCCGCCACTACGGCATCGCCTACGGCGACGGCATCGTCAACAACCTGCGGCAGCGGCCATGGCTGGTGCTCGTGCTGCCACTCTTCCTCTGGTCCTTCACGCGTGCTGCGCGCCGCGCTTCCCGGGATGCCGACGTCGTGCACGCGCACTGGATCCCGAGTGGGCTTCCGGCGCTCCTCACGCGCCGTCCGGTGGTGCTGCAGCTGTGGGGGTCGGACGCCGCTCTCGCGGCGAGGGCGCGGTGGGTCTTCCGCCCCGTCGTGCGACGCAGCCGGGTCGTGGTCTGCGCCTCGCGCGACCTGGCGGAGCACGCAGCGGAGCTCGGCGCGCGGGACGTGCGCGTGATCCCGGCCGGTGTGGAGATCCCGGAGATCGTGGCCGCGCCGGAAGAGCCGCCGCACGTGCTCTTCGTCGGGCGCCTGTCGGAGGAGAAGGGCGTGCGCGAGCTGGCGGAGGCGGCGCGCGGGCTCCCGCTCGTGGTGGTGGGCGACGGCCCGCTGCGCGACCTCCTGCCTCAGGCGACGGGGTTCGTCGCGCCCGACCACCTCGGCGCCTGCTACGAGCGTGCCTCGGTCGTCGTCGTGCCGTCGCTCCGCGAGGGCTACGGTATGACCGCGCGGGAGGCGATGGCGTACGGCAGGCCAGTGGTCGCGACGGCTGTCGGCGGCCTCCCTGACGCGGTGGAGGACGGCGTCACCGGCCTGCTCGTGCCGCCGGGCGACCCGGCGGCGTTGCGTGCCGCGCTCGAGCGCCTGCTCGGCGACCGTGAGCTCCGGGAGAGGTTCGGCGACCGCGCGCGAACGCGTGCGCAGGAGCGGTTCACCGGCGACGTCGAGTCACGGGAGCTGCTCGCGGCATATGCAGCGGCGGCCGGCTGAAGCACCTGACACCGCTATCGCAGCACACGGCCGTACAGCTGCTCGTACGCGTCGACGAAGCGGTCGACGCCGAACTCACGCTCGGCGACCGCTCGACCACGTGTCGACAGTCGTTCGCGCAAGGGTGGATCGGACACGAGCCTGCGCAGCGCCCGCTTGACGGACGCTCCCGTCGGTGACACGAACAGGACGTCGTCCGCCGTCAAGTACCGCTCGTACCCCTCGCCGGAGGTCGTGACGACCGGCAGGCCGACGCCGAGCGCTTCCTGGAGGACGATCGGGAAGCCTTCCCCGACGGATGGGAGGACGAATGCATCGACGGCTGCAAAGAGCTCTCGGAGCCGCTCCTGGCTCATGAAGGGCAGGAGCCGCGCACGTCGCTCGCCACCGCGCGGCCGGTCGGTGACCGCCACGATGTCGTATGCCTCGTCTTGAGCGTCGAGAACGTGGTCGAGGCCCTTCTTCGGCACGTCCCGGCCCACGAACAGCACTAGGAAGCGGTCTTCCGGCAGATCGAACGAGCGCCGCACGGCGCGGACGTCGATGTCGACGTCTGCGGACGGCATGCCCACGGGGAGCACCTCGGCAGAGACGTTCCAGGTCTCGGTGACCCAGCTCGAGATGGCGGGATTCAGCGTCGCGACCGTCGTCGCCAGGCGAGCACACCGTCCGAGGGTCGCGATGGCTGCCCGCTGCGCGGTATCCAGCACGACGTTCTGCTGCGGTACGAACGCGACGTGCTGTGTCAGCACGCTCGGAACGGCGCGCCGCCGCGCGGCCACCAGTGTCGCCACCGACGTCGCGTAGAGAGCGTCCTGCACGTGAACGACGTCAGCAGCGCCGAGCAGCCGGCGGATCGTGCCGGTCAGCGACCACGGGGCGGGCACCGGGTACGGGACGTTGAACAATCTGTGCAGCACGTAGGTGGCCGGCAGTCGCACGACCTCCGTCCCGTCCGACGTCTCATGCCGCGGGGCGTGATCCTTCCGGCAGCAAAGCACCGTGACCTCGTGGCCGCGCTGTGCGAGACCGGTTCCGAGGACTTCCGTGAATCGCTCGATCCCGCCGACGCTCGGACGGAAGTTCGCGCTCACCAGCAGCACGCGCATCGTCAGGCGGGCACAGCCGGCTCGAGCCCTGCCCGGCGCACGAGATCCTCGAGGCACGCGACGACGGCATATCCGTCGTCGGCTGTCATCCAGCGAATCCGTTCGCGGTCACCGAGCACAGCGTCGACGAAGCGGCGCACGACCTCGTCGTTGCCGTAGGTGAGCCGGCCGCGCACCATGCGTGAGCCGGAGGCCGCGAAGCCGACGAGGTGACCGCGCATGATCGCCGCGGAGCTCCTCAGGACGTCTCTCGCGCCATGCCCGCGGTCGTTCGGCACGAGCACGAGCAGGTCGCGAAACACGTCCACTGCAGCGACCGCCTCGGACCCGACGACCACGAACTGCCATTCGGAGACCGACGCGTTGAAGTTCATGGACAGGGTCGCCCAAATGCCGTCGTGCTCGAACGTCGCCGTCAGGTCACGGATCTCGCGACCCGCGAGGCGCGCGTCGACCATCCGGGGCTCGAGATGTCCGATAACACGCCGGATGAGGTAGAGGAGGTGCGGAGCCTCGTCGACGAACAGACCTCCGGTGAGCTCGCGATGCCAGTGCGGAAGGCGACGCCGGTCGTTCGAGAGCTGAAGTGCGACGACCGACTCGATCGCGCCGAGGCGGCCCTGGTCGAGGAGCTCGAAGAGCCGCGTCCCGGCGCGGGCGAACTGGAAGTTGTGCACGGTGGCGAGCACCAGGTCGCGGTCGCGTGCCCGCCGAGCGAGCTCGGCTGCACGCTCGGCGGGAAGCACGAACGGCTTCTCGCAGAGGCAGTGCCACCCCCTGTCGAGCGCCACCTCGACGAAGGCACCGTGCTCCCATGGCGGTGTGCCGATCGTCAGGCATGTCGCAGACGAGAGCCAGTCGTCGTCGAGGCTCGACCCGGCGTGGGGGAGCCCGAACCGGCGCGCCAGACGCTCGGCTCGTTCCGGGTGGTGATCGACGACACCGATCACCTCGACGCGCGGATCGCGGAGCAGCGCCGGCATGTGACGCTCGCCGGTCGCCCACCCGGCGCCCGCGCACGCGACTCGGACGGTCACCGAACGAGAGTGGTCTCGCCGCGATCCATCTCGGCCGAGTGCTCGACTCCGAGCGCGAGCGGCTGCGACGCTGCGAAGGGCCGGCCCACGATGCTCACGAGGAAAGCCGTGAAGATCGTCTGGACGCCGAGCCCGGTGAGCGCGAAGCCGATCACCGCCGGGTAGTCGTGCGTCAGCTCGCCGAACCCCCCGGCGGCCCAGGTGGCGAAGACGCCGATGAGCACGGCGACCCCTGCCGCCAGCAGGACAGAGCTCCCGAGCAGCGCGTGCTCGAGCCGGAAGCGGTGGTAGAGCTTGGTCAGCAATGGGTCTGGGTCACCGAGCTGCACGGCGCCGAACGTCCGCGCGACGAGGCCGAACTGCGCGATCTGCGTTCCGAGCAGCAGCATCGCGACGCAGAGGTAGAGCGCGTTGAGCTGCCACGTCCTGCCGAACGCGTCGACCGGACCGGTAGACAGAGCGATCGCACCGACAAGACCGGGGAGAGCGAGGAGCGCCGCGGGGAGGAAGAAGAGGTAGCTCGGGCTGTGCACGAGGATGAACTTGACGCTCCGCCAGCCGTCGCTCAGGGAGCTGAGCTTCGACTCTCCGCGCCGGCGGTGGTAGTCGATCGGAAACTCGGAGATCACCAGACCGGTCTGCGCCGCCTTGAACACCATTTCCAGCGCGAACTCCATGCCGGGCGAGCGCAGGTCGAGCACCGGGAGGGCGCTGCGCCGCACGGCCCGCAGGCCGCAGTACGCGTCCGAGACGCGGGCGTGGAACATCAGGTTGATCATTCCGGTGATGATCGGATTGCCGATCCAGCGATGCAGCCAAGGCATGGCGCCCGCGTGAACGCGCCCCTTCAGCCTTGACCCGAGCACGAGATCGGCGCCATCCTCGAGAGCCTCGACGAATCGCGGCACCTCCCTGAAGTCGTACGTCTCGTCGGCGTCGCCCATCACGATGTACTCGCCGCGGGCGGCGGCGAGACCGGCGAGATACGCGTTGCCGTATCCGCGTGCCGACTGGTGCACGACGCGCGCGCCGTGTCGTGCCGCCACCTCTGCCGAGCGATCCGTCGACGCATTGTCGACGACGATCACCTCACCGGTGCGGCCGGACGCCTCGATCCCCTCCCAGGCGCGGTCGACGACGGCGCCGACCGCCTCCTCCTCGTCGAGGCAGGGAATCACGACGGACACATTCACGTCACCGAGCATGGACTCCCTCAGTTTCGTCTGCGGTCGGCGGCATCTCTGAGTCGGTGACTGCGACGAACGAGTGGTAGCACAGGTCACGGCCGGATCCGGCCGTGAAGCCGCTAGTTCGTACCCGATCCCGGCAGTTCGAGGACCAGGAGCCTCGTGCTCGCGTACACGGGGCGCCCGGCGATCGTGAGCGGCAGGTTCTGGCTCGACCAGCTGGAGCATTTCGGGTCGAGCGCGGCGTAACGTACGCCGAGTGAGCGCGCAAGCGCGCGCCCCGAAGCGCCTCCGTAGAGGATGCGGCGTGCCTGCCGTGCGGGCTGGAGGTCCTGGTGGAAGGGGATCGTCCAGTCCTCGAGCGCTGCGAGCGTCGGCCTCTCGAGCAGCCAGGGGACGAGGAACGCCCAGCACTGATCGACGACGATCGGGCTTCGCGAGGACCCCGCCCGCGCGTCGAGCTCCGTCAATCCGCGCAGTGTGACGCCGTCGGCGATCTGGTAGAAGGCCCTGAATTGCGGCGCGAGGTCGTACGCCAGCAGCGCGACGACCGCCACCGGAATCGCGGCGAGCGCCAGCGCCTGGCGTGGGAGAAGCCGACCCCACGCGACGCCGATGGCCACGACGAGTGGGACCGCGAGGTAATACCCCATCCGGACGTAGTCGAGGGGCAGGTGGACGATCCACGCGTATCCGAGGGCAAGTGGGCCGAGTGCGAGGCCGGCGAGCACGAGCAGAGCCGGATCGCGCCTGGTGCGGGCATGGACCGCGAGCCCGACGAGCGCGGCGCCGCCGAGCACGACCACGAGCCAGGTGATGTCTCGGACCGAGTAGCTCCATTGCACCTTGCGGATCAGGAACGCCTGGTAATCCACCACTCCGCCGGCGCGCTCATGGAGGCGGGCCAGGTGAAGCAGGAGCCCTCCGCCGATCGCGAGCCCGAACAGGGCCGCGAGCCCGAGGAAGCGCAGACCGGGTCGTGGTCGCCGCGCTACCGCCCACGCCAGCGGCGGCACCAGTGCGACAGCGGCCACGAGCGCCGTCATCCGGTGACCTCCCAGCACGGCCGCGGCGGCGAGTGCCAGCACGAACGCCCAGCGCCACGTCAACCAGCCCCGGAGCGCCGCCCCAACACCGAGGGCCACGAGCGGGAAGGCGACGAGGGCGTAGTCGCTCGCGAGCCCGTGCCAGGAGAGGACGTTGAGACCGGCGGGGAGCGACGCCCACAGTGCCGCAGCGACCAGGCCGGCCTCGCGCCCCCACAGGGTCGCGGTGAACACGAACATGGAGAGGATCCCGAGCAGGGAGAAGAGCAGGATGCCGTGCACGAGCACACCCGGTGGCTGCTCCGAGACCAGCAGGAATGCCCCGTACAGCGGTGGGACACCGGGGTCCTGCGTGAACGCGAGGCCGCCCCCCATCCAGTACGGATTGTCGATCCGGAGCGCATGCTCCTTGGCGATCTGCTCGGCGTAGAGGAGGTAGTGCCCCCAGTCTTCCCCCGGAACCGGTGTTCCTCCGACGACGACGTCGTACAGAGCCAGGCCGAGCACGAGGATCCCGGCCAGCACCAGGAGAGTGCCGATCTCTGGTGACCATCCTCCGCTCCAGCGCACCTCTCGCTCGCGGCGAAACGCAGGGAGCGCAGAGAGGCCCAGCGACGCAGCCGCCACAGCCAGTGTCAGGAGTCGTACCGAGGTGCCGGTGAGGAGCACGCCGAGAGACGACGCCGTGACCAGCGTCAACGACGCGACCAGCACACCGAGCACGGGCACGAGGGGGATCACCAGAGAAGGCCGGCGAAGCTCCGCCGGGAGCAGTGGCGTGATCGACACTCCGCACGCCGCGACGAGCAGGATCGCCCCACCGCTGAACGCGCCGCCGACGGCGGTGATGACGGCTTCCAGCCCTACGAGCCCGAGAGCAACCAGCGCCGCGAGACTGACCGGCGTCGCCCCGTTCCTCACGGGTCGGCGAGGCACTACAGCGCGCGGCTGCGACTGTCGGAGCGCCACGTCGAGGACGCCAGCACGGCGAGCCCCGTCAAGGCGAGGAGGCCGGCCAGGAGCGCGGCCCAACGAGCATCGAACCGACCGTTGGTGGTCTCGACGCCCGCGCGCGCGAGCACGCGCGCGTCGGCGTCGGTCGAGGGAGTGACCACGCGTTCGCGGCGCTCGGCCGCCGGTCGGCTCTGGGCGCCGGAGGCGGGTGCCTCCTCCTCGACCACCACTCCACCTTCGAGCTCGTCTGTCGACACTCCACGCAGGCTCGGCGCTGCGCGGTCGACGAAGTCCTTTGCCACGCTGTCCGGCGGTGGCGCCGGCGGCCCCGGATCGGAGTACACCGAGCGGGGAGGCGGGGTCTGGCCGGCGGCGGGCGCCGCGAACGCCAGCCAGGCGGCCAGGATCAGCAGAACAGCGAGTAGCGGCTGCTTCATACGATCAGGTACGACGGCGACGACGGTCGACATGGTAGCCACGCGCCCGGCTTGGCCCGTCTGCGGGAGTGCTCGCCGGCGTTCGGGAGCCGCGCAGCACGAGCCCGATCGCTCCGGGAAGGCTCGCGAGCAGCAGCGCCGCTCCGGTGAGGAGGGACAGTAGCGTCGCATCGGTGACATCCACGCCGACGCGACCGAGCAGGGCCACGTACGCGGCCTCTCTGACGCCGAGGCCGCCGATCGAGATCGGCACGGCCGAGAGGATGAGCACCGGTGGCGCGACGACCGCGAGGAGCCAGAACGAGACGTCGACGTCGATCGATCGTGCGACCAGCCAGGCGGAGAGGACGGTGAGGACCTCGTACACGAGGCCGAGGCCGAGTGTCGGGCCGAGCAGCAGCCTCGGGGCCGACGACCAGCGGAGGGCGGCGATAGCGTCGCGCCCGATCGCCCGCAGCGACGACGGGACGTGCCTGGCGATCCTGGCGGCTCCCGCTCCCGCGAGGGCCGTCAGGCCAATGACCGCTGCAATGGCCGCCGTGGCGACGCCGAGCGCCGCGACCAGCGAAGGCGGTGGGTGGGCGGGATAGACCGCGATCCAGCCCAGCACGGCCGCGGCCGCGAGCAGGGTGAGGCGGTCGAAGTACACCGTGGCCGCGCTTCGCGACCGCGTTCCCGGCCCGCCTACCAACAGCACACGAGCGACGTCGCCGCCGACGCTACCGGGCAGAAAGCTCGTCGCGAACACTCCTGCGAAGTACGCACGCTCGGCCTCCGCCACCGACACCGGGATGCCTGACGCGAGCAGGAACGCTCGCCAGCGCACCGCTCCGATTGCGAACGCGAGCCCGAGCACGAGGACGGCTGCCGCGAAGAGCTCCCAGCGGCCGTCGTCGAGCGTCTCACGGAGCTGCGCGAGATCGAGTTGCGACAGGACGAGGACGAGGAGTCCCAGACTCACGAGCCCGCGCACCCAGATCGAGCGAGCCGCTCTCCGGAGGCTACCCACCGGCGGCCATGATATTCGTGTATCCGTACAGCGACGACGCGATCGCCGCCGCCAGCCGTCCCCTGCCAATGGTCGACCGACGTCTCCTGCGAGCCTGTCTCGAGCAGGCACCTGCTCAGCCCGCGACGGCGCTGTGGCGATCCATCGAGGTGGGACATCTCATGGCCGAGGACGCTCTGCCACGCACGGGCCGGGGGCTCGACCTCGGCTGTGGCGACGGTCGGATCACGCAGCTCATCCGTGACGAGCTGGGCGCTCGCTGGTCGCTGACCGGGCTCGACCCCGACGAGCACGAGCTCGATCTCGCCGCGGGAAGCCGGGTGTACGACGACCTGCAACGATCGGAGGGCTCGGTCGTCGACGCGCCCGACAGGTCGTTCGACTTCGTCTTCTCGAACAGCGTGCTCGAGCATGTCGCGGATCTCGAGCCGCTCGTGCGCGAGGTCGGAAGAGTGCTACGCACGGGCGGCCGGTTCGTGTTCACCGTACCCTCGGATCGATTTCACGAGAACCTCGCCGGCCCGGGGATCCTCGGGCGGCTCGCAACCGGGGCGTCCGATCCTCGTTCCTACCATCGCGCGCTCGACGCCCGGCTTGCACACCGGCGCTACCCGAGCGTCGACGACTGGCGCCGGACGCTGAGCGACGCCGGGCTGCGCCTCGAGCGCGCCAGCTCGTACCTCTCCCCGTCGGAGACACGCCGCTGGGCGGCGCTCTCCAACGCCACCTCGGGCCTGCTCGTGCGGCTCGCCGGCGGACGGCGCCGGCCGATCGAGCTGCAGCGGACGCTGGGCATAAAGGGAGCGCGCCCACCGCGGTGGATTCGCTATCTCGGCCTGACGGCCGGGCGCCTCGCCTCGGTGCGCCTCGACGGCGACGATCGCGCCGCTCGAGGGTCGTGTCTTCTCATCGTTGCGGAACGGGTATAGGCGGTCCGATGAATCGAATCGGAGTCGGAGTGGTCGGGATCGCCGTGGTGGTGCTCGTCGCTGTCTGCGGTGTGGCGCCGGCTGGGACGTCGGCCACGCGTGCCCTCGCGGCCCCTGATGACCGCCGTCGTCGACCCCAGTGCGTTCGGTAGCGATGACAGTGCAGCCGCGCTCGCGAACGCCAGGCGGGCGGGCGCGGGCCTCGTGCGGCTGAGCCTCGACTGGTCGGTCGTCGCGCCCGCGGGCTCGAGCAAGCCTGTCGGCTTTGCCGCCCGGCGCCCGGATGAGCCACGGTACAAGTGGGAGGGCTTCGACCGGCAGGTACGCCACGCTGTCGAGGCCGGGCTCTCGCCGATCGTGGACATCGTCGGCGTACCCACCTGGGCGGAGGGGAAGTACGAGGTGAAGCGACCGCAGGATGGCCCGTACCGCCCGTCCCATCGCGCTCTCGGTGATTTCGCTCTCGCGACCGCTCGGCGCTACTCGGGCAGCTTCGAGGACCTGCCGCGCGTTCGCTACTGGCAGGTCTGGAACGAGCCGAACTTCAGCTACTACCTCACACCGCAGGAGGAGAACGGCCGACTCGTCTCCGCGGCGTGGTACCGGGCGATGGTGAACGAGATGTCGAAGTCCGTGCACTCGGTGCACGGTGACAACGTCGTCGTGACGGGAGGCCTTGCGCCGTACGGTGCGACCACCGAGACGCTGGACGGCACGGCGCCGCTGCGGTTCATGCGGGCGCTGCTGTGCCTGTCGAACGACCCGACCCCCAGGCGCACCTGCTCGCAGAAGATCTCGTTCGATGCCTGGTCACACCATCCCTATACGAGTGGCGGGCCTACGCGAGAGGCGAGTCGCCCGGACGACGTTGCAATCGGTGACCTCGACGAGGATGAACGCGTTGCTGCGCGCGGCGGAGCGGCTCGGAAGCATCCGATCCTCCCGCAAGGTGCGCTTCTGGGTGACCGAGTTCAGCTGGGACACCGCTCCACCAGACCCGAAGGGCGTGCCGATGAAGCTCCACGCCCGCTGGGTTTCCGAAGCGCTCTACCGCATGTGGCACGACGGGGTCCAGCTCGTGACGTGGTTCCTCGTCCGCGACGAGCCGTTCCCCAAGGTCTCGACGCAGTCGGGCCTCTTCTTTCGGGGCGACCGCGGTCCCGCCTCCGACCGGCCGAAGCTGACCATGCAGGCGTTCCGTTTCCCGGTGGTTGCCTTCAGGGAACGCGACGGCAGGATCCTCTTCTGGGGACGGACGCCGACCAGTGCCGCAGCGAACGTCGTCGTCGAGCGGTCTGTGCCCGGAGGCTGGCAGACCGCCACACGCATTCGCGCGTCCTCATCCGGTGTGTTCCAGGGACGCTTGCGCGGCGCAGGTCGTTTTGCCTCCGTCCGCGCACGGCTCGTCACGGGCGGCGAGCACTCGGTGCCGTTCTCGCTTCGGGTGCCGCCAGACATGGACGTCTGCCCCTTCGGGTCTTGCTGACACGCAGATCACCTGACGTTGACGAGGTCCGCCGGGCCTGCGATCCTGCGATCCACGACTGCGGAGGGGAGAGGTGAGATCGTTGCTGGAGGGTCGTATTCCGCGTGCTCGTAACCGGGGTTCGTACCGACGTCCCGCGGTGCTTTCGGCCGCCGCGGTGCTGCTGGCGGCGCTGCTCGTGGTCGGGGTCGCCGCCGCCAGCGATGCGGCACAAAACCGGGCCCCGAAGCGGCTCAAGGCGTTCCGTGCAGGCGAAAGCGACGTCCAGCCCATGCCGGAGTCTCAGGCGCTACGCGAGAAGCTCGCGCGCGGCTACCTGACCCGCGACGGAGCTGCCACGCATGACCAGGCGAAAGCGGCGGCCGCCGCTGCCACGCGGGGCGATGCCGCCGGCCCTGTCGACGGCCCGCTCGCCTCGTCTGTCGATCGCAGCTGGGAGGGGACGTTGGACCCCAACGTGACCCCGCCGGACACCACCGGTGCCATCGGCACGACCCGCTACGTCCAGCTGATCAACCGGCAGATGGCGATCTATGACCGTGTCAACAACGCCGCGATCGACACGGCCACGCTGACCGAGTTCACCGAAGCGTCCGGAACGCCGTCGCTGGCCGACCCGCAGGTCATCTGGGACCCGGACACGGCGCGCTTCCACTACGTCGTGGCCAACTTCACCACCAGTACGCTGATGTACGGGTACTCGAAGACGGATTCGCCGAACAACGACTCGAGCGCCGACTGGTGCAAGTACGACCTCGACTTCGGCTACGGCACCGACATCCCGGACTACCCGAAGCTCGGCACGACGGACGACTTCCTGCTCATCGGCACGAACGCGTTCGATGCCTCGGACCTCTATCTTGGCTCGGACATCCTGTGGCTGTCGAAGCCGGCGGCCGGCACCACGTGCACCGCACCCGTCGACATCGACATGGGTGCCGTGTTCAGCGTGCTCAACCAGGATGGTTCCCTCGCGTTCACGCCGGTGCCGGCAGTCCAGACCGACCCCAGCCCGACCGGGTACGTGATCTCGGTCACCGAGGACATCACCGACACGGAGCTGACGCGGTTCCAGATCACGAAGAGCGGCAGCAACGCGGTTGTCCAGACGCCGGGCACCTCGATCACGGTGCCGAGCTACACGATCCCGCCGAACGCACCTCAGTCGGGCACGGCAAAGGTGATGGACACCCTCGACGGTCGCAACACGCAGGCCGTGTCCGGGTTCGACCCCGCGCGCGGGAAGACGTCCGGGCCAGGGGTGCTGTGGACTCAGCACACGGTCGCGGGGGGTGCGGGATCCGAAGTGCGCTGGTATGAGATCGACCCGGCCGCGGCGACGGTCGTCCAGTCCGGCAGCGTCACCGGCGGCGGGCTCTACGCGTTCAACGGCGCCATCGCACCCGACCGGCGCGTGAACGGCTCGGGCCGGGCCTTCGGGAGCGCCATGGCGCTCGTCTACAACACGTCGAGCTCCTCGACGTTCACCGCCATCCGCAGCGTGACCAAGACGGCGTGGGACGCCCAGAGCGGCTCCACCGTGATCAAGCAGTCGGCCGGCAAGAACGAGGACTTCTCCTGCGTCGGCGGAGACAACGACTGCCGCTGGGGCGATTACTCGGGTGCGTCGTCCGACCCGGCCTCGTCGCTCGCCGGAGCGCACGGCGCGGTCTGGTTCGCAAACCAGTGGAACGTGACCAGCGCGACCACCAACGACGTCGACTGGCGCACCTGGCTGGGCTCGATCAGGATCGACCGCTCGTACGGGTTCCTGCGCGTGACGTCGTCACCGGCGCTGCCGTCGCAGATCGTCGTCGACGGCAACATCATGGACAACTGGGGCCTCGTCTGGGTGAAGGTGCCGGTCGGCTCGCACACCGTGTCGTTCACCGACGTCGAGGGCTACACCACGCCCGCCGACCAGGTCGTCAACGTGACGGAGGGCAATACGACCACGGTCACGGGGACCTTCACGCAGCGCGGGTTGCTGCGCGTGCTCACGAGCCCACCGGAACCGGGGACGATCACGATCGACGGAGTGCGTCGTAACGACTGGGGGGTCTGGTCCTGGTTCCCGACCGGCGCGCACCAGGTCTGCTACGGCAACGTGGTCGACTGGCTACCGCCCGCCTGCGACAACGTGAACCTGACCGCGGGCGCGCAGACGACGGTCACCGGGACGTACACGTCGAGCGCCGGTGCGCCTGGCGAGCCGGGCTCGTTCGGCCTCCTGCGTGCGACGACGTCGCCTGCGCTGCCGTCGCAGATCGTGGTGAACACCGTCCTGATGGACAACTGGGGGCTTTCCTGGGTGAAGCAGGGGGCCGGTCTCAAGACCGTCTCGTTCACAGACGTCGAGGGGTACACGACTCCGGCCGACCAGGTCGTGGCGGTGAACAACGGCGCGACGACGAATGTGACCGGCACCTTCGTGCAGCGCGGTCTCCTGCGTGTCCTCACGTCGCCGGCCGTGCCGGGCACGATCTACGTGGACGGCATCGCGCGGAACGACTGGGGCCTGTGGACCTGGTTCCCGACCGGCGCACACACCGTGTGCTTCGACAGCGCGACGGGCTTCACGCCACCCGCGTGCCAGAACGTGAACCTGACCGCCGGAAACCAGACGACGATCACCGGCACCTTCACCGCGAACAGTTGATCTCGACCTTCCGGGGCGGCGCTCACGCGCCGCCCCGGAAGGGGGATGCACGGTCGTCCCTTTCAGGCCGACGATGATGACGATGCGGCGGAAGAAACTGGCGGTCCTGTATGCGTTCGCGGTTGCCTTTGCGTGCGCGCCGTTCGCGCTCGCGCACGGGAGTGCGGGCGGCACCGAGTCCGTCGAGGGAACGTTGCGCGCCTGGCACGGCGACACGTGGACCACACCTGTCGACATCGGGGTCGGAGTCGACACGTCGATCGCCGGCGTCGTGCAGCTTGCGACCACGCCGAGCGACACACCCGATCTGCTGGGCCGCCGCGTGCGGGCCACCGGTGAGCGCCGCGGGCGCTCGCTGCAACCGGATGGGGGCGTCGTCCCACTCGGGCCCCGTGAGAGCCTGGCAGCCCTCGGGACGAAGTCGGTCGCGGTGCTGCTCTTCAACTTCTCGAACGACACGCGCCAGCCGTGGACGACCAACGACGTGCGGGGAGTCGTGTTCGACAATGCGGACTCGGTGCGCTCGTACTATCTCGACGCGTCGTACGGGCAGCTGACGATGAACGGTGACGTGTTCGGCTGGTACACCATCGACTCACCGAACAGCGGCTGCCCCTACACGACCTGGGCGAACGAGGCCCGGGCAAAGGCGATTGCTGCCGGTGTACCGCTCGCGAGCTACCAGTACACGGTCTACGCGTTCCCGAACGTCGGTGGGTGCGGCTGGGCGGGGCTCGCGTATCTCCCGGGGACGGGCAGCTGGATCAACGGCTCGATGACGCTCCGGGTGGTCGGCCACGAGCTCGGTCACAACTTCGGCGTCCATCACGCCAGCACGCTGTCGTGCTCGAGCGGGTCGCTGTCCGGCACCTGCTCCGCCAGCGAGTACGGCGATCCGTTCACGATCATGGGCGCAGCCTCCCGGCGTCACCACAACAACTGGCATCGCGCGCAGTTCGCCTGGTTCGGCGATGTCGTCACGGCGAGCTCGACGGGGATCTACACGGTTGCTCCTGCCGAGCTAAGCGGCGCGCCGCGCCTCGTGCGGGTGCCACGCGGCGACGGCACGTACCTCAACCTCGAGTTCCGCCAGCCCAGCGGCATCTTCGACAACTTCGGCGCCGGAGACCCTGCGGTCAACGGGGTCTCCGTGAGGGTGGCGCCCAGCACCTCGACCATCATTCAGTCGCAGCTCATCGACGGCACCCCGGGCTCTGGCGGTGGCTTCAACGATTCGGCGCTTGGCGCCGGCGCCTCGCTCACCGATCCGCTCACGGGTGTCGTGATCACGGTCGTCTCGGTCTCCCCCGCAGGAGCGTCCGTCTCGATCCAGTACCCCGGTGCCACAACCGGTCAGCTCCGTGTGACCACGTCACCGGCGGTCCCGTCCCAGATCTCGGTCGACGGCGTGCCGATGGACAACTGGGGACTCAACTGGGTCAAGTTGGCTCCAGGCCAGCACACGGTCTCGTTCTCCGACGTCACCGGCTACCAGACACCCGCGGATCAGGTCGTGACCGTGAACGCGGGCGCGACGACGACCGTCACCGGGGCGTTCACCTCACAGGGCTTGCTGCGCGCGCTGACGAGCCCGGGGCTACCGGGAACGATCTCGGTCGACGGGATCCCGCGCAACGACTGGGGCCTCTGGGCCTGGCTGCCGACGGGGTCGCACCAGGTGTGCTTCGGCACCGTCACCGACTACGCCCCGCCGGCCTGCCAGAACGTCGTGCTCGGCGCCGGCACTCAGACGACCGCCACCGGCGCGTACACGCCCAGCCCCGGCGCGCTCGGCCCTTCTGGCGCCGGCTATCTCCGCGTCACCGCGTCACCACCCGTTCCGACACACGTGCTCGTCGACGGCGTGCCGGCCTCGCTCTACGGCCTCGACTGGTTGAAGCTGTCACCCGGTCAGCACACGGTCTCGTTCTCGGACGTCGAGGGGTATACGACCCCGGCGAACCAGGTCGTGACGGTATCGGCCGGGGCCACGACGACCGTCACCGGCACATTCGTGCAGCGAGGGCTGCTGCGGGTGCTCACGAGCCCTGCGGTTGCCGGGACGATCTCGGTGGACGGCGTTCCGCGGAACGACTGGGGCCTGTGGACCTGGCTGCCGACCGGGTCGCATCAGGTCTGCTTCGGCGCCGTCTCCGGCTTCACGGCTCCGGCGTGCCAGAACGTGACCCTCACTGCCGGCAATCAGAGCGTCGTCACCGGCACCTACACGCCGGGCTAGCTGCGATACGAGCGGTTTCGTCCCACCGCGAGCACCGACTGTCCGAACGGCATCCTCACGTGTGACTCCACCATGCGCGTGACCGGCACCACGATTCGGTCCCACGCGCGCAGCCCGATCCCGTCGGACGGCACGAGCCGTAGCCACTTCATCCCCACGATCCAGGCGAGGAGGCCGGGGGCGTTGATGTACCGCAACTCCTCGATCTCCAGCCCGGCGCTGCCGAACACGCCCTTCATCGAGCCCAGCGAGTATCTCCGGACGTGGCCGATCGATCTGTCGAACGAGCTCATCGCGAACTGGTGCGCGGGGGCGAAGACGATGATGTAGCCACCCGGTCGAACGAGACGCTCGGCAGCGCGCAAAGCCCCGATGTCGTCCTCGATGTGCTCCAGCACGTTCACGGCGACCAGCGACGAGTGCGAGCGGTCCGGCGGATTGCCCGGGTCCATGTGCAGCACCTCGACGCGCTCCATGCTGTTGGCGAACCGCTCCTCGAGCCGCCGGACCATCGTCTCGGCAATGTCCGTCACGGTGACGTGCTGAACGCCGGCCCCGAGCCAGGCTTCGGCGTGATCTCCGAATCCGCTCCCGATCTCGATGGGGCACTCGCCCAGATACGGCAACGTGAGAGAGACGATCCAGTCGTTGTAGTTGCGCGCTGCGGTGAGCGCTTCGAGGGCGCCGATCTGTGCCTCGGCGTCCGTCCGCGCGCCGTGGGGGATCGTGGCGGTGTCGACGTCGGCCATCGAGCAGGCCGACTTTATCGCTCGTCAGAGCGCCTCGGGGCTGGCGCAGGGCGTGGTACGCGGCGGCGCCCGTCGCTTCGGCAGGGATCCGGTCCACGACGGGCCGGCACGATCACCCGAGACGGCAGCGCACCAGGGTGCGCAGCACACGGAGCCCGTCGAGAGCGGTGAGCTTCTTCCCCTCGGCGCGGCCACGAGCCTTGTAGGCGATCGGGACCTCGTGGATGCGCTCGCCTGCGCGGAGCACGCGTGCGGCGATCTCGGGCTCGATCGCGAAGCCCTGCTCGGTCAGGGGCAGCGACCGGAACAGCTCCGTGCTCATCGCCTTGTGGCAGGTCATCACGTCCGAGATCCAGCAGTTGTAGATCACGTTCATGGCAAAGGTGACGGCCTTGTTGCCGAGCACGTACCAGAAGCTGAACGCCGACTGCGACGTCCAGGCGCGGGTGCCGAACACGACCCGTGCGTCGCCGTCGAGCAGCGGCTGGAGCACCGGCTCGAGATCTGCGGCGCGGTACTCGAGGTCGGCGTCGAGGATAGCCGCGTAGTCGCCCGTCGCGTGCCGCAGCGCCGTGCGGACAGCCGCGCCCTTGCCGAGGTTGCGCTCGTGCATCACGATCACGACCTCGGCTGGCCACTCACGGGAGCCGAGGAGCTCGCGCGTGCCGTCGGTGGAGCCGTCGTCGACGACGATCAACTGCCTGTGCTCGACGGGCAGCTCGGCCGTGAGCGCGTCGTCGATCGCCGCCTCGATCGTGGCGATCTCGTCGAACACGGGCATCAGGATCGAGAGGCGTGCAGGCATCGAGCACCGATTCTGGCGGCCGGACAGGGTTCCTGCGCCGCCGCTCTCGCCGCGCACGGGGGTACCATCGGCCACTGCGGCCGCCGAGCCGCGAGGAGGCAACGTGCGCGAGCTGACGATCGACGGCAGACGGATCTCGGACGACACGAGGTGCTTCGTGATCGCCGAGATCGGCCACAACCACCAGGGCAGCGTCGAGCGCGCCCAGCAGCTCTTCGTCGCGGCGAGGGACTGCGGCGTCGACGCGGTCAAGCTGCAGAAGCGCGACAACCGCACGCTCTACACGCGCAAGCTCTACGACTCGCCGTACGACAACGAGAACAGCTTCGGCGCGACGTACGGCGCCCACCGCGAGGCGCTCGAGCTCGACCGCGGCGCCTACGTCGAGCTCCAGGCCTGCGCGCGGGAGCTGGGGCTCGTCTTCTTCGCCACCGCCTTCGACGGGCCGAGCGCCGACCTGCTCGCGCGAGCTCGACCTGCCGGCGTTCAAGATCGCCTCCGGCGACCTCCGCAACACACCGCTCCTGCGGCACGTTGCCTCCTTTGGCAAGCCCATGCTCGTCTCCACCGGCGGAGCCACGATCGAGGACGTCGATCGAGCGGTCGAGGCAGTGCTGCCGATCAACGAGCAGGTCTGCCTGCTGCAGTGCACCGCCGCATACCCGGCCGCGGTCGAGGAGCTCAACCTGCAGGTGATCGCCACCCTGCGTGATCGCTACCCGGACCTCGTGGTCGGCCTCTCCGACCATCAGGACGGCATTGCGATGTCGCTCGTGGCCTACATGCTCGGCGCGCGCGTGATCGAGAAGCACTTCACGCTGAGCCATACGCTGAAGGGAACCGATCACGCCTTCTCGCTCATGCCGGAGGGGATGCGCAAGCTCGTCCGCGACCTGGAGCGCGTCCCGTCGGCGCTCGGTGACGGCGTCAAGCGACCGCTCGTGACCGAGGAGAAGCCGCTGCAGAAGATGGGCAAGCAGCTCGTCGCCGTACGCGCGCTGCAGGTTGGCCACGTGATCGGCGCCGGCGACATCGCGATCAAGTCTCCGGCGGAGGGCGGGCTGCCGCCCTACGAGCTGGACGCTCTCGTCGGACGGACGCTGACCCGTCCGCTCGCGCCGGAGCAGGGGGTGACGTTCGAGGACCTGGCTCCCGCCGAGGACGCCGCAGCGTGACGGATCCGCTGTTCGATCTCGACGGCCGTGTGGCTGTGGTCACGGGTGGCTACGGGCAGCTCGGCTCGACGCTGGTCGAGGCGCTCTGGCGGCGCGGCATGCGTGTCGCGATCGTCGACGTGGCGGGCACGCCAGGGAACGATGCGGTCGACCTGTCCGAGGCGCTCGCCTCGGGTGACGTTCGCGCATTCGCGGCGGATGCGACCGACCGGGCTGCGCTGGAGGCCGTGCTCGCGGAGCTCGACGAGACGTGGGGCACACCGCACCTGCTCGTCAACGCCGCCGCGATCGACTCCCCGCCAGACGCGCCTGCCGCCGAGGTCGGCCCCTTCGAGACGTACCCGGTGAGCTCGCTCGACCGCGTGCTCGACGCGAACGTGACCGGCACCGTGGTCCCGTGCCAGGTGTTCGGCGCCGCCATGGCGCGCGCGGGCCGGGGGTCGATCGTCAACGTCGCTTCGATCTACGGGATGCTGTCGCCCGACCAGTCGCTGTACGACTTCCGGCGCCAGGCCGGCGAGGAGTTCGTCAAGCCCGTCGCGTACTCGTTGTCGAAGTCGGCCGTGCTGAACCTGACCCGGTACCTCGCCACCTACTGGGCGAAGAGCGGTGTCCGCGTGAACACCCTGACTCCGCACGGGATCGAGAACGGCCAGCCGGAAGCGTTCGTCGAGGCGTTCGCGGCGCGGTCGCCCCTCGGCCGGCTGATGGACGCCGGCGAGGCGGTCGGGGCGGTCGTGTTCCTCGCCTCGGACGCGTCGACCTACGTCACGGGCGCGAACGTCGTGGTCGACGGCGGCTGGTCCGCCTGGTGACACCTGACGAGATCCCGAACCTGATCGCAGGTCGGGCGACCGCCGCCGAGTCCGGGGGCTGGCTCGACAAGCTGCGCCCCGACGATGGGGCGTTTCTCTGCCGGCTGGCTCGCTCGGGCGCCGCAGACGTCGAGCATGCCGTCGCTGCCGCTCGCGCTGCGCAGGCCGACTGGGGCGGGCAGCACCGCCGTCGAGCGTGGCAACGTCGTGCGCGAGATCGCCGCTGGCGCTCCGCGATCGTCGCGAGGAGCTGTCCGAGGCGGTCGCGGCCGAGACCGGCAAGCCGCTCGAGCAGGCGCTGGGCGAGACCGACGCAGCCGTCGAGATGGGGCTGTTCGTGGCGGGCGAGGGCCGCCGGTCGTACGGCCGCACCATGCCGGCGAGCGCGCCGCATCGGACGGTGTTGACGGTGCGCGCTCCGGTCGGCGTGGCCGGGCTGATCATCTCGTTCAACACGCCGCTGCCGAACGTCGCCTGGAAGGCCTTTCCGTCCATCCTGTGCGGCAACGGCTCCGTCCTGAAGCCGTCCGAGCACGCGCCCGTCTCTGCGCACGTGTTCGCCGAGGTGGCCCACGCCTGCGGCTTGCCGCCCGGCGTCCTCAACGTCGTGCAGGGCCTCGGCTCTGAAGCTGGCGCTGCCCTTGTCGAGCACCCCGGCGTCGACCTCGTCAGCTTCACCGGCTCGGCGACCACGGGCCGGTCGGTCAACGAGCGGGCGGCCCCGCGGCTCGCCAAGGTCTGCCTCGAGCTCGGTGGCAAGAACGCGCTCGTGGTCTGCGACGACGCCGATCTCGACCTCGCTGTGCACTGGGCAGCCGCGTCGGCGTTCTCGAACGCCGGGCAGCGTTGCGCGTCGGCGAGTCGGATCATCGTCTTCGACGCGGTCTACGACTCGCTCCGCAAGCGCCTGGTCGATGCTGCCGCCACATATCCGGCGCAGCCGGTGATCAGCGAGGAGAGCCTGGAGCGCATCCTCCTCGCCGTGCGCGACGCGAGAGCGGCAGGGGCGAGCGTGCTCTCTGGAGGTGAGCGGCTCGAGCGCCCCGGCTGGTACCTCGCGCCGACCGTGGTCGAGGGCGTGGCACCCGACGCCACGCTTTCGCGCACGGAGCTCTTCGGGCCCGTGGCGGCGCTCTACCGCGTACGCGACCTGGCCGAGGCGCTCGCGCTCGTCAACGACTCGCCCTACGGCCTCACCGCGGCGATCCACACGGCCAGCCTGCACCGCGCGATGCGGTTCGCGGAGCAGGCGCAGGCCGGCGTGGTGGTCGTCAACGGCGGTACCCACGGCAGCGAGCCGCACATGGGGTTCGGCGGCGTGAAGCAGTCGGGCACAGGCTGGAAGGAAGCGGGCGTCGAGGCGCTCGACGTCTACTCCGACATCCGCTACGTGAACCTCGTCACCGACCCGGAACAGGCGTGACCAGCACCGTCGCGGTGCTCGGGGTCGGCGGCGTGGGAGGGATGCTCGCCACGCGGCTCACGGCTGCGGGGCACAGAGCGGTCTGCGTCGCGACGCCCGCATCCGCGGCGGCGATACGCAGCGCCGGCATCGAGCTCGAGGCTCCCGACGGCGCCCTGCGAGCCAGACCGGAGGTGGTGGAGCACCTCGAAGAGCCCGTCGGGCTCCTGGTGGTCGCGGTCAAGGCGCCCGCGCTCGCCGAGGCGCTGGAGCGAATCGAGGTGTTCGCGGTGGCGGACGGAGTGGCGCTCACGCTGCTCAACGGGCTGGAGCACCCGGAGATCGTGCGGCGACGGCTGGGGCCGCGTGTCGCCCCCGGGTCGATCTCCCATTTCCAGGCGCACGCAGTCGCACCCGGGCGCGTCGTGCAGGAGACGGGTGTCCCGCTGGTCACCGCTGCCTCGGACGACCTGCCGAGCGACATGCTCGACCGGGCGCTTGCGCCGCTGCGCGAAGCGGGCGTCGATGTCGTCCTCTCGGACGACGAGCGCGCCGTGCTGTGGGACAAGGCGGCGCGTCTGGCGCCCCTTGCTGCCGCGACGGCGGCGTCGGGGCTGACGGTGGGTGAGCTCCGCTCGCGATCCGGCCTGGCGTGTGCGGCTGGAGGCCGCGGTCGGCGAGGCCGTCGCGGTGGCCGTCGCCGACGGCATCGCCATGACACCTGCGACGCAGTGGACGATGATCGAAGGCATGCCCGCCACCCTGACCACGTCGGCGGCTCGCGACGTCGCCGCCGGGCGTCCCTCCGAGCTCGACGCCATCGCCGGGTCGGTGCTGCGGGCCGCCGGCCGGCTCGACGTCGCGTGCCCCGCGCTTGCAGCGCTTGTCGAGGAGGCGGGCGTGTGACCACCGCGATCGCGCTCATCGGCGCCCGCTCAGGCTCCGAGCGCGTGCCCGGCAAGAACGTGCGCCCGCTCGCCGGCCATCCGCTCCTCGCCTACGCGATCGCCACCGCGCGCCAAGCAGGGGTCTTCGACCGCGTCGTCGTCTCCACCGACTCCGAGGCGATCGCCGAGGTGGCCCGCTGGTACGGCGCGGACGTCCCGTTCCTGCGCCCGGCGGAGTACGCGACCGCCACCTCTCCGGACATCGAGTGGATCGCAGACCTGCTCGGGAAGCTGCCGGAGCAGTACGACGTGTTCGCGATCGTGCGTGCGACCAACCCGTTTCGCGGGCCGGATGTGATCCGGAGAGGGCTCGAGCAGCTGATCGCGACCCCTGAGGCCGACTCGATCCGCGCCGTCGAGCTCGTCAAGCAGCATCCGGGGAAGATGTGGACCCTCGACGAGGGCGGTCGGTTGATGCACCCGGTGCTCGACCAGTCGCACCTCGACATCGCCTGGCACGCCGGCCAGTACCAGGCGCTGCCCCGTGTCCATGTGCAGAACAGCGCGCTCGAGATCGCCTGGACGCGGGTGGTGACGGAGACCGGCACACGCGAGGGCCTCGTCCTGGCGCCGTTCCTGACGCAGGGGTACGAGGGCTTCAACGTCGACGACGAGGACGACTGGGCGCGCGCCGAGGCGCTGCTGTCCGCCGGCCGCGCCACGTTGCCGCAGGTGGATGCCGAGCCGTACGCGGCCGAGAGCGCGTGACGCAGCGAGCGCCCTCGCCCCGGGGTGGCGTCGAGTGCCCGTGTCAGACTTGACGATCGTGTCGATCCGCAGGCGCATCGACGATGTCGGCCTGCCCGTCCTGGGCGGGCTGGTCGCTCTCTCCGTGCTCGCTCTCGGCCTGCGCTACACGCTGTTGCACGGGGGCAACTCGGACGTGGACGCCTATGAGGAATGGCTCCAGGTCCTGCGCGACAACGGAGGGTTGCGCGCCTTCAAGCACGAGATCGGGGACTACACGCCGCTCTTCCCGTACATGCTGCTCTTCTGGGACACGGTGCTCGTCGGCGTCAGCGACAACGTGGTCATCAAGATCAGCTCGATCGTCGCCGACCTCGTCTGCGCGGCGTTCGTCTACCGCATCGTGCGGCTCCGGCATCCCGAGGGGCTTCTGCCGCTGATCGCATTCGGCGTGATCCTGTTCGCGCCGACCGTGGCCATCAACAGCACGTACTGGGGTCAGACGGACATGATCTGGGTCGCCGCGCTGGTCGCCGCCGTCTACTTCTTCATGGTCGATCGCAGCTTCCTCGCGTTCGTTGCGATCGGCTTCGCGTTCGCCTTCAAGCAGCAGGCGGTGTTCCTCGCGCCGTTCCTGCTCGTGCTCGTGCTGAGGCGCGTGTTCCCCTGGAGGTACTTCCTCATCGTCCCGGCGGTCTACGTGGTCAGCGTCATCCCAGCGTTCCTCGGTGGTGGTTCCGGGCGGGCGCTACTGACGGTCTACCTCGACCAGGCGGACAAGTACAGCAACCTGACGCTCTTTGCCCCCACGGTGTACCAGTGGCTCCCGGACGTCCGCTCGGGCTCCCTCGCCCGCCCGGCGGCCATCTGGGGCACCTCCGTGCTGTTGCTGCTCGTGCTTGCCGCCGTCGTCTACGTGCCGCGGCTCACGCCGGAGATGATCCTCGCGCTCGCTGCGGCCAGCGCGCTCGTGACGCCGTTCGTGCTCCCGCGGATGCACGACCGGTACTTCTTCGCCGCAGACGTCCTCACGATCGTGCTCGCGTTCTGGGTGCCGCGTCTCGTGCCGGTCGCGCTCCTCGTGCAGATGGTGTCGTTCTTCTCCTACTGGCCGTTCCTCTTCGAGGAGGAGATCTTCAGAGGGCCGGTGCTCGCTGTGTTCGAGCTCGTCGCGGTGGTCGCGCTCCTCGCCTGGATCGCGGCCGAGATCAGGCGCGCAGGTGTCGGCGGCGCCGGCAGCCTCCGGCTCGGCCGCTCCGGCGCTCGCTCTCAGTAACCTTCCGACTCGGTGAAGGTCGCTCGCCTGGAGACGCGCTTCTGCGACGCGGGCTGGCGCCCCTGGATCTTCGTGCGCGCGGAGACCGACGACGGCCTCGTCGGCTGGGCCGAGGTGACCGACTCGCACGGATCGCCACACGGTCTCGCAGGCGTCGTCTCCGACCTGGCTCCACTCGTCGTGGGCCGCGACCCACGGCCCGTGGAGCGCCTCTACTGGGAGCTCTATCGGCATACGCGGCAGAGCCCGGGCTCGATCGTGCAGAAGGCGCTGGCGGGCATCGAGAACGCCCTGCTCGACCTGAAGGCGAAGGCGCTCGGCGTGCCCGTCTACGAGCTCTTCGGCGGCCCCACGATCGACACGATCCCGCTCTACTGGTCGCACTGCGGCACGACCCGGGCACGCGCCTGGGAGGTCACGGGCACCCCAAAGCTCGCCTCGTACGATGACGTCCGGACGCTCGGCGCCGAGGTCGTCGCGGCCGGCTACAGGGCGTTCAAGACCAACATCGTCGTCCCGGGGGACGAGCCGCAGGTGCTGATGCCGGGGTTCGGAGCCGGGGGAGGAACGATCGAGGCAGGTGAGATCGCCGCTGCGCTCGTCGCCCTGCTCGAGGCATTCGCCGAGGGAACGGGCGGTGCGGCGCGGCCGATCGTCGACCTCAACTTCAACCTCGAGCCGGAGGGCATCCTGCACGTCGCGCGCGCCCTCGAGCCGTTCGGCCTGCTCTGGCTCGAGGTCGACCTGTTCGACGCGGCCGCGCTCGCGCTCGTGCGGCAGCGTGCGCCGATGCCGATCTGCTCGGGCGAGAACCTGTACACGGTGCGCGGGTTTCGCCCGTTCCTCGAGGCGGGCGCGATGGACGTGGCCTCGGTCGACGTGATCTGGAACGGCTTCCACCAGGCGAAGAAGGTGGCCGACGTGGCCGAGACGTTCGAGGTCACGTGCGCGCCGCACAACTACTACAGCCACCTGGCGACGCTCATCTCCGCGCAGTGGTGCGCGGCCATTCCCAACGCGCGCATCCTCGAGCTCGACGTCGACGACGTGCCCTGGCGAGACGAGCTAGTCACCGCCGTGCCAGAGCTCGGCGGCGGCGTGCTCACGATCCCGGCCGGCCCGGGCTGGGGCGCCGACGTGGTCGAGGACGTGCTCGCGGCGCATCCATGGCCGACTTGACCTTCCTGCCGCGCGACGCCTTCGACCGCGTGCGCGCCGTCGGTGGAGACGCCGACGCCACGCTGGGGCTGCTCGCCGACATGTGCCGGCTGAACACGCTCCTGGCCGTGAAGCGAGCCGGCTCCGGTCACCTCGGGTCGAGCTTCAGCGCGCTGGACATCGTCGTGCACCTGCTCTTCGAGGAGCTGAACACCGCCCAGGTCGGCTTCGAGAGCCCCGACCGCGACGTGTTCTTCTCCTCCAAGGGACACGACGTGCCCGGCCTGTACGCCGTGCTGCACGCGCTCGGAGTGATCCCGGCCGACCGGCTGCTCCGGCTGCGCCGCCTGGGCGGGCTCGACGGCCACCCGGACGTCGGCGTCCCGGGCATCGAGGCCAACTCGGGATCGCTCGGGATGGGCCTCTCCAAGGGCCGCGGCATCGCGTGGGCAAAGCGCCGGCTCGGCCTCGGCGGGCGGGTCGTGGTGATGACCGGGGACGGCGAGCTGCAGGAGGGCCAGAACTGGGAAGCACTCCAGGCGGCCGTCCACGACCGTGTCGGCAGGCTGTGGGCGATCGTCGACCGCAACGAGCTGCAGTCGGACAAGCCGACGGATGCGATCCTCGCCCTCGGCGACCTGGAGGCGAAGCTGTTCGCCTTCGGCTGGGAGGTGGCCCGTTGCGACGGTCACGACCACGCGGAGCTGCGGCGCGTCTTCGCACGGTTCCGCGAGGGCGACGAGGGGCGCCCCAAGGCGCTCGTGGCAGACACCGTGAAGGGCAAGGGCGTCTCGTTCATGGAGCACCCGCGCGCGCTCAGCGAGGGTGGCGGCACGTACCGCTGGCATGCCGGCGCTCCGGACGACGAGGCGTACACGGCTGCCCGTGAGGAGTTGCTCGCCCGCATCCAGGGAGCGGCGGCGGGGCTCGGCGTCGACCTGCCGCATCTCGAGGAGCCGCCACCGCTCGATGAGGCCCCGTCGGTCTCGTTGCAGGGCGAGCCGGAGAGCGGCGCAGGCGTCAGCGCGCCGCGTCTGAAGGAGAGCGCCGAGTACGTCGCTGCCGCCTACGGGGAGGCGCTCGAGGAGCTCGCCATGACGAACGAGCGGCTCGTCGTGCTGGACGCCGATCTCGCCTCCGACTGCCGCGTGCGCGGCTTCGAGCTCGCGCACCCCGACCGCTTCCTCGAGGTCGGCATCGCGGAGCAGGACATGGTCTCCGTGGCCGCCGGCATGGCGCGGCACGGCCTGCTCCCGGTCGTCAACTCGTTCGCCAGCTTCCTCGCCTCGCGCGCCAACGAGCAGATCTACAACCAGGCCAGTGAGGGGACGAAGGTCGTCTACGCGCTCCACTACGCCGGGCTCATCCCCGCGGGGCCAGGGAAGTCGCACCAGTCGGTGCGGGACGTGTCGCTGCTGGCCGCGCTACCCGGCATGACCATCGTCCAGCCGTGCAACGCCGACGAGACCCTGGCGCTCCTGCGCTGGGCGGTCGAGGTCGCCCCTGGAAGCGTCGCCATGAGGCTCGCGATCGGCCCTTCGCCACGCCGCATCGAGCTCCCGGATGCGGCCACGGTCGTCCCCGGTCACGGCTCGCGCCTCGTCGACGGCGACGACGCGCTGCTCGTCGCCTACGGGCCGGTGCTGCTGCACGAGACGCTCACGGCGTCCGAGACGCTGCGCGCCCGCGGTGTTCGCGCGTCGGTGATCGCGATGCCGTGGCTGAACGTCGTCGACACCGACTGGCTCGCCGACGCCGTTGGCCCCTACCGGCATGTCGTCGTGGTCGAGGATCACGCACCAGTCGGTGCGCTCGGTGATGCGCTGCGCCGGTCCCTGGCCGCGACAGGCCTCGACCAGGGACGCACCGTCGACGTGCTCGGCGTGGAGGGCTGGCCGGCCTGTGGCACTCCGCCGGAGGCGCTGCGGGCGCACGGTCTCGACGCGGCCTCGATCGCGGCTCGCGTCGAGGTGGCGGTCGGCGCATCCGTTTCGCGATGAGCGGTGATCGGGTGTGGGTCGTGCTCGCCGAGGAGCTCGCGACCCGCGTCTTCGTCCAGTGCGGCATTCTCGCGAAGCTGCACGAGCGGCTCGGCGACCGCCTGGTGGCGGTCAACCTGCTCGGCGACGAGTCGTCCGCGCGCTGGGAGTCTTCGATCGGCGTCCCGGTGGTGCCCCGCTCCGAGCTCCTGCCGTGGAAGCCGCCGGTGCCCGAGAAAGCGCGGCGCAAGGTGGACACGTGGCTCGACCGGCAGATCGGGTTCTTCCCGCTCGCGATCCGCTTCAACGAGCGGCACGGGTTCCACGCCGAGCGCATGATGCCCGGGCACCCGAATCGCATCCTCGACTCCTCGCTCGACGGCCCGCTGCCCCACAACGCCTCCGTCGAGCGGGCGATGACACGGTGGTTCTTCTCGGCACGGCGTCATGTGCCGTCGGCGCTCGAGCGGAGGCTGCGCGAGGACTGCGCCCTGCTGGTGCTCGCCAACCTGCAGGTACGCGCGTGCGTGCCGTTCCTCGCGGCCGCAAGGCGTCTTCACCTGCCGGCGGTCGGCTACGTGGCCAGCTGGGATCACACCGTCGGGAAGGGCGTGCTCTCGCCGCACCTCGAGCGCTACGTCGTCCAGAACCGTGCCATGCAGGACGATCTCACGCGCTACCACGGCATCGGCCCGGAGCGGGTGGTCGTCACCGGTTGGCCGCAGACGGACGTCTTCCACCGACAGCGTCCCCGAGGCGAGTACGAGTCGCTCCTTCGTGGCTACGGGCTCGACCCGGCTCGTCCGCTGGTGCTCGTGGCCGGCAACACCCCGACCAACGCGCCGTACGAGGCCCGTTTCGTCGAACGCCTCGTGGGCTGGTGGCAGGCGACCGCAGGCAAACGACTGTCGCTGCTCTTCCGGCCCCATCCGCGGGACGCGCGCTGGGAGGAGCGCTTTGCCGCCGCCCGGAACCTGCCCGACGTGCACGTGCAGCAGGCGAGCTTCACGGACATGGAGATCCTGGCCACGCTTCTGCAACACGCCGACTGCGTCGTCGCGAATGCGGGCACGATCCTGCTCGACGCGCTCGTCAACGATCGGCCCTCCGTCTGCGTCGTCTACGACGAGGGCGCGCCGGTCGGTGAGAGCTGGGCCGAGAAGAACGTGCTCGGCCAGCACTACCGCGAGCTGCTGTCGTCGGGCGCGTTCCTGCTCGCGTCGTCCTTCGAGGAGGTAGCAGCCGGGATCGAGCGTTCGCTGCGCGCACCGGCCGAGCTGGCTGCGGAGCGGCGCCATGTCTGCCTCGACGTCGTCGGCGAGGTCGATGGTCATGCCGCCGACCGTGTCGTCGACGCGATCGTCGAGGCGAGCCGCGGGTGAGCGAACACGTGCGCCTGCTGTGGCGCTGGCTGCTCGAGCACGTCGGCTCGACGTCCGGAGCAGTGGCGGCGTTCTGCGCGGCGCTCGCCGTCCACGCGGCTGAGAGCCTCGTGTGGCCGGTCGCCGAGGGGCGCGACTACGTCACGTACATGCGGGTGTACGCAGAGATGTGGCACTGGGAGTCGGTCATCCCCTGGGAGCTGATGTGGCGGATGCCGTTGGCGCCGGCGTTGCTGGGGCCACCGCTCGACGTCGGCGGGCCGACGCTGGCGCGGATCGCGATCGCCGTCGCGTTCGCGGCCACGATCGTCGTCTGGCTCCGGGTCGGCCTGCGGTTCGGGCCCGCCACAGCGCTGCTGCTCCCGGCCGCGCTGCTCGCCTACCCGGCATTCGGCGTGCTCTTCCACCGCTACTCCAGCGACGCCGTCACGGGTCTCGTCTTCGCCGGCTTCGCACTCGCGCTGGCGCGGGCGTACGAGCGGCCGTCGCCGGGACGCTTCGTCGTGCTCGGCGCCGCGATCGTGGCGATGGCGCTCACGCGGCCCGCCAACCAGGTGCTCCTGGTGTTCGTCCTCTTTCCGCTCGTCCTGCGCGTCCCGGCCGGAACGCGTCTGAGGTGGGCGGGCCTGTGTGCGGCGGTGGCCCTGGTGCCGCTCGCCGCCTGGGCGGGGCTCAACGGCGCGCGCCACGACGACCTGGCGCTGTCCAGAGGCGGCGGTGCATGGCTCCCCTTCTACCGCGCCTACCTCACCGACGACCTGATCGATCCCGGGAACGGGAGCGCCTCGAAGGAGCTCGCGGACGCCGTCGCGCGCGATCTGCTCGTGCGGGAGCCGTACCGGTCGTACGGCATCGACCTCGAGACGTTCTTCTCCGCGCCGACCACGCGCTACCACGAGGATCTCGTCTCGCTCTCGGATCGCGTCTGGGGCTGGGACGACCGCTATTCGGTGCTGCGGCGTGCCGCTCTGGAAGGGATCCGGAAGCGGCCGGGAGCCTTTGCCCGCGGCCTGGCGAGCTCCTTCTGGACGCAGCTCACGCAGACGTTCGTCTTCCTGCCACCGGCGGCCGTGAGACACGACACGAGCGGAGAGACTGTCGTGGTGGACGGGAAGCCGTTGCCGCAGCCGAGCGAAGGGGGAACGATCCCCTCCGCGAGCGTCAGCTACTGGCTGGGGCGCCCGGACAACGCCTTCGACGAGGTGTGGACGTCACCGACCGAGCACCACGTCGTGAGCACGTCGCCTGACCTGCTGGACGACCTGGAGCGCATGCAACGGCGGGTGGCGGAGCTCGCCCTGCCGCCGTCCGGTGACGGCTCCGCATGGGCAGCCCGCTGGCTGAATCGGGCCAGTCGTCTCTATCCGCCGGTGCTGGCCTGGCTCGTCGTCGGGCTCGTCGGCCTCGCTGTCCGGCGGCCGCGGAGCTCCGGTCTGGTGCTGTCGATCGTGCTTGCCGCGTCGCTGATCCTCGTGGCGACCGTGCTCTCGGTGCCGCCCGCGCCCGAGTTCCTGATGCCACTGTTCCCGGCCTTCGTGCTGCTCGGGCTGGTGGGGCTCGTGGGCGAGCGACCTGCGACGCGAGCGGCGGGGTGAGCGCCGTGCTCCGTCTCTGGAGACGCGTGGAGCCGCTCGTCGCGACCCGGCGTGCCGGTGCGCTTCTCGCCGCCGTGGCGCTGCTCGTGTACTGGCTCCAGGCGCTCGCCTGGCCCGTGCAGCGGGGGCGCGACACATGGGACTACCTGATCGCCTACCTGTCGCTGCTCGACGGCGACACGCCGTTTCCACTGGTGATGCTCGTCCGGCCGCCGGTGACGCCGCTCGTGCTCGGCCCGACCATGCAGCTTGGAGGAGCCGGCGCGCTCGAGGTGCTCGCCGGCCTCATGTACGCGGTCATGATCGTCGCCTGGGCCGCGATGGCGCTGACGTTCTCGCGACTTGCCGCGGTTCTCGTGGCCGCTGCGCTGCTCCTCTACGCGCCCTTCGCGCTTCCGTTCCACGAGCCGTCGAGCGACATGGTGGTGGCGACGGGGTTCGCCCTCTTCTCGCTCGGCTTGGTGCGAACCTGGCAGCACCCGACCGTGTGGCGCTTCGCGGCGCTCGGGCTCGGTGTCGCCGCCCTGGCGCTGACGCGGTCCTCGTACCAGGTGCTGGCCATCGTGGTCGTGGCTGTCGTGCTCGTGCCCGGGAGCCGGCGCCACGTGCAGCCTGGGCGGGTGTGTTCCTGGCTGCGGTCGTGGCGCCGCTCGCCGTGTGGGCGGGCAACAACGGCGTCCGCTACGGAGACACGACCTTCGCGCGCACGGGCACGATCAACATCCCGTTCTATCCCGCCTTTCTGCGCGGGGAGCTCGACCCGGCCAACGGGCCGGCCTCGGCGCGGCTGGCGCGGTTGATCGAGCGCGAGATCCTCGTCGATCCGGCGTATCGCCGCTACGGAGTCGATGCGCGCACGTTCATGCGCTCGGGTACGAACTACGAGACCGTCCACCTGCTCGGCCTGCACGACCGGGTGTTCGGGCTCGACAGCGACTACGAGCTGCTCCACGCTGCCGCACGCGAGGTTCCCGGCGGAGTGCGGATACGCGGCATCGACCTGGGCTCCGCGTGGCGCAACGCACGTTCGTGGCTCGGACCGCTGCCACCCTTCGAGTACCGCACCAAGCCGGACCGCTGGCCGGAGCCACCGCCGACGATCGAGGTCGACGCGAAGCCGATGCCGAACCCGGCAGCTCTCCCGCCGAGCCCCGACGCGGTCCCGTTCGGGCTCCTGCAGTGTGCATCGGACGAGATCGGCCGCTGTACGCTCTGCCGACCCTGGCACGGTCTTCGACGATCCGCAGCTCGCTCGCCGATACGTGGAGGTCGCGGAGCAGGTGGCCCGCTGGGACGAAGGGCTCGGCGCGCGCTCGCCGAACGCCTGGCTCGCGGCCCGGCTCGACACACTTCGTCGGCTCCTGCCCGGCGTCTGGGTGTGGCTCGTCGTCGCCGTTCTCGCCCTCGCCGTGCGGCGCCCGCGGCACGTCCTGGTGATCGCGCTGCCGGCCGCTCTCGCGCTCGTCGTGCTCGCCGTCCACGCCCTCGGCGGCCGTCCCGACCCGTTCTATGCGCTCCCCGTGTTGCCGGCGCTCGTCGTGACCGCGATCACCGCTCTGAGCGCGCCGAGGAGCAAGACCGGCGAGGGGCTCGCGTAGGATCAGGCAGCGTGGATTCCGATCTCGACCGGGCCGGCGCAGCCGTGGCGGCCGTGGGCGCACCCCCGGGCGCGGCGCGAGACCGATCTCGACGTCCGGCTGACGCGCATCCGACCTGCGACCCGATGGCCGCGCTTCGATCTGCGCGAGCTGTGGCACTACCGCGAGCTGCTCGGGATCTTCGTCTGGCGCGACATCAAGGTGCGGTACAAGGAGACCGTCGTCGGCGTCAGGCTGGGCGATCTTCCAGCCGGCGTTGATGGCGTTCGTCTACATCGTCATCTTCGGGCGCTTCGCACGCTTCCCGTCGGGGAACGTCCACTACCCGTTGTTCATCGTCGGCGGCCTGCTGCCCTGGCAGTACTTCTCGTCCTCGGTGACGTCCGGCGCCGCCTCGCTCGTCTCGAACGTCAACCTCGTGACGAAGGTCTACTTCCCGCGTCTGTTGCTCCCCCTCGCCACGGTGTTCGTCCCGGTCGCTCGACTTCCTGCTCGGCCTCGTCGTGCTGGTCGCGATGATGGCCTGGTTCGACACCTGGCCGCGTCGGCACCCAGGTCTTGCTGGCGCCCGCGTTCCTGCTCCTCGGCGTCGTTTCGGCGGTCGGCTTCACGCTGCTGCTGTCGGCGATCGACGTCCGCTACCGGGACGTGCCCGTACGCGATCCCGGTCTTTCTCCAGGTGCTGCCCGCTCGCTCTCCGGTGTTCCGTACGACGATCTCCGGCCTGCCGGAGCACTGGCAGACGGATCCTGGCGTTCAACCCGATGACGACCGTGGTCGCCGGCTGGCGCTGGGCCATGCTCGGCTCGCCGCCGCCCGAGACCGGCACGGTCGTCGTCGGCGTGTGTGTCGCCGCCGCGGTGCTGGTGGCCGGGTCTCGCCTACTTCCGTTCCACCGAGCCCCGCTTCGCGGACACGATCTGATGAGCGCCGCGCCGGCGATCGTCGCCCGAGGGCCTCGCCAAGCGTTACCGGATCGGCGAGCTCCAGGCGAGCTACGGCACGCTGCGGGACTCGCTCGTCGGCGCGGTCAAGCACATGTCGGCCGGGGCGAGCATCGCGCCGCCGGCCACCCCGAGGAGATCTGGGCGCTCGACGACGTCTCGTTCGAGGTCGCCGAGGGTGAGGTGCTCGGCCTGATCGGCGGCAACGGCGCCGGCAAGTCGACGCTGCTGCGCATCCTCACGCGGATCACGAGCCCGACGCGCGGGACGGCCGAGATCCGCGGTCGCGTCGGCAGCCTGCTCGAGGTCGGCACCGGCTTCCACCCCGAGCTGACCGGGCGCGAGAACGTCTACCTGAACGGCGCCATCCTCGGCATGAAGCGACGCGAGATCACGGCCAAGTTCGACGAGATCGTCGAGTTCGCCGGCGTCGAGCGCTTCATCGACACGCCGGTGAAGCGGTACTCGAGCGGCATGTACGTGCGGCTCGCGTTCTCCGTCGCCGCGCACCTCGAGCCGGAGATCCTGCTCGTGGACGAGGTGCTCGCGGTCGGCGACGCCGAGTTCCAGCGGCGCTGCCTCGGGCGCATGGAGGCGTTCGGCGAATCCGGGCGCACGGTGATCTTCGTCTCGCACAACATGCAGACGGTCGCGCAGCTCTGCGACCGCGCGATCCTGCTCGAGCGCGGGCAGGTCGTGCTCGACGGCGACAGCGCGGACGTCGTCGCCCGCTACCTCCAGTCGGGTCTCGGCTCGGGCTCGAACCGCGTCTGGCCCGACGACGAGTCGGCACCGGGTGACGACCTCGTGCGGCTGCGCTGGGCGCGCGTCGTGGGCGACGAACGGAGAGCCGCTCGACGCACGTCGACGTCAGGCGGTCGGTCGGTATCGCAGATCGCGTTCCGCGTCCTGCGTCACGGCGAGCCGGTGATGCCGAAGTTCAAGCTCGTCGACCGGCGCGGCGACGTCGCCTTCAACGCGTTCGACACCGCGCCGCGCTGGCGCGAGCCGACCGCACCGGGCGAGTACGTCGCCACCGCGTGGATACCCGGCAACCTGCTCAACGAGGGTCTCTACAGCGCCGACGTCGCGGTCTGCGTCGATCGCGGCAGCCAAGCTGCACCATCACTTCCAGGAGCGTGCCGCAGTCGCGTTTCACGTCCAAGACCCTGGCGAGGGCGACTCCGCACGCGGCAGCTTCACCGGTCAGTGGCGAGGCGTCGTGCGGCCGCTTCTGGACTGGAGCGTAGAGGAGCGCTGACGAGGGCGCTCGCGACGCTCGGACAACGTTGATCGTCGGCATGTCGCGGACATACGGGGCATCGGTCGCCTTGACGGCGGCCGCTGGCGCGCTCCGTTTCTCGACGCTCGACACTCAGAGTTTCTGGCTCGACGAACTGGTCACGACCTGGCTTCTGAGCCAGGACTTCACCAGCATGATCCACGCCATTCCTTCGAGCGAGCGCACGCCCTACCTGTATTACGTCCTCGCCTGGGCCTGGACGCACGTGATGGGGGACTCGGAGGTCGGGCTGCGCTCGCTGTCGGCGCTGGCCGGAACGCTGACGGTGCCGGTCGCGTACGCAGCCTGCGCCTCCCTCGTCTCGCGGCGTGCGGGACTCCTCGCCGCGGCGCTCGTCGCCTGCAACCCGTTCCTCGTCTGGTACTCGCAGGAGGGCCGCGCATATTCGCTTCTCGTCCTCATGTCCGCCCTGTCATTCCTCTTCTTCGCACGCGCTCTCGAAGGGAGGCCGCGGGTGCTCCTGTGGTGGGCCGTCGCATCATCGCTTGCGATAGCTACGCACTACTTCGCGATCTTCCTCGTCGCCGCCGAGGCCATCTGGTTGCTGAGCATGTCCCGCCAGCGGAGGAGCACGGTGTTGCGGGCGATCGCCGTTCCCATGGCGGTCGTGCTCGCGCACGCTCCGCTCGCGCTCGGGCAGGGCCACGAGGGCGCGGGCCTCGGCACCTCCAGGCTCGCGACACGGATCGCAGGCCTCGTCAAGGACCTCGTCATCGGCTACAGCTTTCCGCGAGAGCTCGCCGGTACCGTCGTGGCCGCTGCACTCGTCGCGGTCGCGTTGGTTCTCCTTGCCACGGAAGCACGCGCCCCCGAGCGGCATGGCGCGGTGGCTGCGCTCTTTGTGGCGATGACCGCGATTCTACTGCCTGTCGGCATCGCGCTCGTCGGGCCTGACTACGTGATCGCGCGAAACGCGATCGTCGCGGTCGTGCCAGGGACTGTCGCGCTCGCCGCGGGGTATGCATCATCGCGGGCCGGCCTCATCGCTGGCTGCACGCTTTGCGCGCTGTCGCTTGGCATCGCCGTGTCCGTTGCGACCGAGCCGGTCTTCGGCCGCACCGACTGGCGCGGCGCGGCGGGCCGTTTGCAGGGACCCGCGCGACGCGCAGTCGTGCTCACTCCGCCGATGACACCAGGCCTCTGGAGGCCGTACCTCGCCGGACTGCAGGAGCTGGACGAGCCCACCGCCGTTCAGGAGATCGTCGTCGTCGCGCTTGCCACTGAGGGCGGGTTCACGAGCGGCGCTGTCGTTCCTCCTCGACCGACACAGACGGATCCACCCCCCGGGTTTCGCGTCGCGGAGGTGGATCGACGTCCGACCTTCACCATCGTTCGGTACACGGCGCCGGTGCCGACCCGGGTCTCGCCGGCCGTGCTCGAGCTCCTACGCCTCACGGACGCTCCCGGTCGCGTGCTGCTCCTGAACGGTGGGTGACCACAACTCACCAGGGTCGTCTAGCGAGCCGAAGCCGGTCTCGTGCGTGGCGAGCCCAACGCCTGAGAACACGACGTTGGGCGCTCATGCGCAGGATCGCCGACAGCGTCTGTCCGAGCGGAGATACCAGTGGAATGTCGTGAGACGTGGTACTAGTCGACGGCGTACCGAGCCGCGGCCGCGAACTCCGAGGTGGCGGCATGCTCAAGCGTGCTGTAGTTACGCTCGGAGAGCGCTTTCAGGGCGGCCGGTGAGGAGTACGTCCACGTCGCCAGCACCCGCGGCCTGCCGGTCGCGTAGCCCCCGCGGTGGAAGCCGGACGTGTTGCAGAGGATGAGCGTCCCGCGCTGCCCGGTGAAGGTCTCGATGCGCTCGCCCTCCATGCGGCGCGCGAATTCCTCGTCCGGCGGATAGCCGTCGTAGCCCGGGAACCAGGGCCACAGATCGCCGAGCTCTCCGCCGGGGAAGCTGCGCGGGACATACTCGAACGGCCCCGCGGCCTCGTCCACGTCGGACACGTAGAGGAACGCCTTCAGCAGCAGCCGGTCATTGAAGTCGCGGTGCCACCGTTGCGACGACTGGCGCTCGTCTTCGTCGCTCGGGGGCGTGTACCAGAGGTCGACATACTCCAGCTTCGACCACATGCCGATGTACGTGTTCGCGAGGTCGAGCAGGCGCGGGTCGAGCGCGAGCTGGAGCCACGGGTCGTCGGCACCGAGGCTCACACCCCAGGCGTTCTTGCGCACGAGGTACGTCTTGACGGAACGGCGCAGGTCGGAGCCCTCACCGGCCGCTTCCCGCTGCAGCCCTTCCTCCGTCTCGGTAACGAACGCATCGGCTTCGGCTGCGACTTCGTCCCAGCGCGCGGGCTCGGAGAAGAGGTCACCGAAAGGAACCACGGCGAAGCCCTCCACCCGGAGTTGGTCGACGATGCGCTGCTGGGTGGTGTCGAGGGAGGGCTGCGCGCGTGTGAAGCGCCTGCGCGCAGAGCGATTCGAGAGCACCTTGTCGTGCAGCCCGTATGTGGCGCGCACGCCACGGGTCTCGATCGCGGTTGCGACCCTGTTGACGCGCTTCGCGAGCTTGGTGCGGCGCCTGTGCACCGCCCGAGGATACTCGGCCTCGCCAGGACAGTCTCTAATGTTCCGCCGTGCGCATCGTGCTCAATACGAGGTCCGAGAGCGCGGGGGCGCAGGCGAGCATCGTCGGGCTGGCCGGCAGGTTGCAGAAGGCAGGCGTCGACGCGACGCTCAACGACCGGGAGCACTACGAGCGGTACGACGTGGCCATCTTCCTTGGTTACGACCACGCGCTGGAGGAGGCGCGCGCGGCCAACCCCGCCATCCGCGTCGGTCTGTCCGACCCCAAGCAGTCGAGGCAGGAGTGGATAGACGCCGCCCGGCGGGCGGACTTCCTCCTCGTCAGCTCTGTCGAGCAGCGCGAGGCCGTCCTCCGCCTCAACCGCAACGTGCACGTCCTCTACATGTTCCCCGTCGTCCCCGCGCAGCGGCGTGATCACGCGCAAGGCGCTGCACTGGTGCTCGGCTACCACGGCAACCGCGTCCACCTGGAAGCGATGTCCCGCACCGGGGTTACCGCCGCGATCGAGTCGCTTGCCCGCGAGCGAGCCGTCGAGCTCGTCGCGGTCTACGACATCGCCGGGCATGGCCGCGTGCCGGAGGGCCGCCTCCCCGCCGCGGGTGTCGTGCCGACGCGGCACGTCCAGTGGTCACAGGAGGCGCTGCTGGCGGAGCTCGACCGCGTCGATGTCGGGCTCGTCCCCAACCTGCTCCCCATCGAGCGGCGTGAGCATGCGCTCCGGCTCACCGCCACCAGCGATTCACAGCTGCACTACGAGCCATTCGACCACCTCCTGCGGCTCAAGGCGTCGTCGAACCCGAACCGGCTGTACGCGTTTGCCCGCCGTGGCGTCCCGGTGGTCGCCGACCTCACACCGTCGTTCGCCCAGTTCGTGCTGGACGGCGTCTCCGGCTTCCTCGCAGGCTCGGCGCGTGGCTGGTTCGAGGCGTTGGACCGGCTCGCCGATGCACCGGCATTGCGCACGCGCATGTCGGATGAGCTGCGCACCCGGCTCGACGCCGCGTACGACCGCCAGGTGGACGACCTCCTCGTCTTCCTCTCCGGGCCGCCGCGCGGTGCGCCGCCGTCTTTCGCCGGCGAGCGGTCGGCCGAAGACGATCTCGCCGACCTCGCCGGCTATGCCTCGACCGCGCGTCCGAGCGTGACCACACGCGTCGCGGCTCGTCTGCGCCGTCATGCGCGCCGCTGATGCGCGTTTTCCTCAACGCCGTCCCGCGGCGCGGCGCCTACGGCGGTGCCAACGCGTTCCTGCGCACTCTCGTGGCGGAGCTTGGCCGGCAGGGCTTCACGTTCACGGCCGACCCGGCGGCGCCGGTGGACGTGGCGCTCGTCAACGCGCTCACCTCCGGCATCCGCGTCGATGACGTGCGGCGACTCGCGGAGCGCGGGATCCCTGTCGTGCATCGCAAGACGGGTTACCGGGATCGCGGCGCGCCGGGGTTGCGAGCCGTCGTCGACGGTGTCGTCGTCGGGGACGCCCACCAACTCGCGTTCTCCCCTTTCCTTCGCCACACGATCTTCCAGAGCGGCTACAGCCGCGATGTCTTCATCGGCGCGGGATTCTCCGGGGACTATTCGATCATCCCCAACGGTGTCGACGAGCGCGTGTTCACCACCCGTCCCGAACGCAGGGCGTGGGGCTCGCGGCCGCACGCGCGATGGCTGCCGGGGGAGCCGTTGCGGGTCGTCGTTTCCACCTGGTCGTCGGACGAATCCAAGGGCTTTGGCTTGTACCGGGCGATCGACGATGAGGGGCCCGGACGCAATGATGTCGAGCTCACGATCGTGGGCCGCGTGCCGGAAGGGTCACGATGGTCGTCCTTCCGAGTGCGTGGGCCGCGCGGGCCGGAGCGCCTGGCCTCGCTGCTCAGACGCCACCACGTGCTTCTCCACCTCACCGAGCACGAGTCCTGCTCCAACGCGCTGATCGAGGCCATCAACTGCGGTCTGCCAGCGATCTACCTCCACTCGGGTGCCAACGAGGAGGTCGCCCGAGACTACGGCGTACGCTGGGAGGTCGGCCTGGACGAGGCGCTCGATCGCCTCCTGCCGCGGTACGGCGAGATCGTGGAGCGGATTCCGCAGAATCCGTATCGGATCTCGCTCGTGGCGCGCCGCTACAGGGATGTCCTGGAGGCGGTCGCCGCGGGCGCGGCGCCTCTCGCCACGGCGGTTGCCTGAGGCCGGCCGCCGTGCTCGGCAAGCTGGGTACGCGCGTGCCGCACGCCATCCGCCCGCTGATGCCTAGCGCGACTCGTCGAGCAGCTCGGCGCACAACGTCTCGAGCGAGCGGCCGAACGAGTCGTAGGTGAACTCGGGTGCCCGGGTGCGCGCCGCCGCCTCGTACGAGGCGCGTAGAGCGTCGTCCGACAGTAGCCGAAGCACCGCGTCGCGGTACCCACCGGCGTCGCCCGGATCCACGAGCAATCCCTCGATGCCGTCGCGCACGTAGTCCTCGACGCTGGCACCCCGCGTTGTCACGACTGCCTTCCCGAGACTGAGGGCTTGGGCAACGGTCGTGTGGCCGTGCGGCACGTCACTCTCGAGGAGAGGCACGACGACGACCGCGGCGCCGGCGAGTAGCGACAGGAACTCCGCCAGGGGCACGCGCGCGCGGACCTCGCAGCCGTCGGGTAGGCCATGCGGCGACGCGACGGAGGCCGGATCGTCGGTGACGACGAGCAGGCGTACGCCGGTGCCGTCGAGCGCCGTCACGAGCGTGCCGAAGTCGCGCAGGGCGGTGCCTCCCGCGAATACGTATGGCGCGTCCGCCAGCTGAGGGCGAACTGCGGCGAAGTCGCCGTCGGCGGCGATGGGCACGTACCGGTAGGTGGGCCGGCCGGCCGTCTCCCGCCGGGAGTAGACGATGACGCGATCCGCGTGGCGGCCCCAGCGCGGCCCGAAGAAGACCTGGTTCGTGACGACGAGTCGTGTCCGGAGGAGCCCGAGACGGCGCAGCACGAGAGCCGCCGGGACGAGTCGATGCGCGGAGCCGAACAGAATCAGCCGCGGCCGCCGTCGCGCGATTGCTCCGAGGGTCCGCAGCCCGAGGAGGGCGGTGCTGAGGAGACTCGTGGAATGGCTGCCGACGATCCTGCCGACGACTCGGTGGGGGAAGCGCTCCGCCTGCGGTGACGCCCAGAAGCCCTTGCGGAAGGTGACCACGAGCACGTCGTCGAGGCGGTCGCCTGCCGGTGTCGCGATATCCCCAGTCGTGCCGTCGAAGGCCTCGTCACCACTCGCCACATGGGGCTTCTAGCACGGAGGGCGTCGTCTACCGTGTCGCGAGTGGCTGTGGCCGAGACCTCGGACGACCAGTCTCCGCGGCTCGCCGCGCGTGCCGGGCGGTACGCGCGCGCCGGAGCCCGGTGGCTGCGGTTGCTCCTGCCGCAGCGGGAGCGGCCAGGTCTACGGGTCTTCTATGGCCATGACCGCGTGCCCGGGCCTGGTGAGCCGGTACGCGGCGGGACGGCGAAATTCCAGCGCCTCGCGGGTCGCTTCCCGAACCGCCCGACAGACTTCAGCCTGCTCTACCTCGGCTCGACCTGGCTGCCTCGCGACCTCCGGCCGCTCCTGCGTCTCGCAGGCCGCCGCGGGGTGCCGGTGGTGCTGAACCAGGACGGCGTCGGCTACCCCGCCTGGGCCGGAGACCTGACCGACGAGATCAACCGCCCACTGCGGCTCGCGCTCGGAGCCGCCGACCACGTCCTCTACCAAAGCGCGTTCTCGAAGCGCTCCGCCGATCTCTTCGTCGGCGAGCCGCACGGAACCTGGGAGGTGTTGCCAAACGCAGTCGACGTCGAGCGTTTTACGCCGGCCGCCGAGGAGCCGGCCGGCGGGCCAGTCGTCCTTCTCGGGGGCGACCAGTACCAGGCGTACAAGGTCGACCTAGGCCTGCGCGCCTTCGCGATCATGCATGCCGCCTACCCCGACGCCCGCCTCGTCGTCAGCGGGAGGCTGGCCGCGGCGCCCGATGCGCTCATCGACGAGCTCGGTCTCGGCCCCTCGGTCGAGCTGGTCGGCCGCTACGCGCAACGGGACGCACCCACGCTCCTGCGACGGGCCCACGTCTACCTGCATCCAAAGGTGAACGACCCGTGCCCGAGCGCGGTGATCGAGGCGATGGCGTGCGGGGTCCCGGTCGTGTACGCCGCGAGCGGGGGAACGGTCGAGCTCGTGGCGGACGAGGCAGGGCTCGGGGTCGAGCATCCCGAGAGTTGGGACGCGTCAGCAGCCGCCGGCACCCGAGGCGCTCGCCGAAGCGCTCGAGCACGTCATTGCCGACCTCTCGCGCTATCGCGCCGCGGCGCGGCGCCGCGCCGTCGAGCGCTTCTCCCTCAGTACGTGGCTCGACCGCCACGCCGAGCTGTTCAGGCGCCTGTGTCCCTAGCCGAGCTCGGCGCCGTGACGTCGACGAGTCCGGCGCGGCGCCCGGCTCGGTAACCCTTGATGCGCCCGCGGAGCGTGGCGATGTGGAACTGCGCGCGCCCGGCGTCCCGCCGCAGAGGGCGACCACCGCCCCGCCGGCCGGGCGCACGAGCATGCGCCCGACGACCCGGGTGCGGTAGCCGTGGCGCGCGAGGATGTAGCCGACGCTGGCGCCGTCGCGGCGGCCGATCGCGCGCAGGCCCTCGCCGGCGAGACGGCGCGCCGGATGCAGCACGACGAGCGCGGGGTCGTACTCGATCCGCGCACCCTGCGCAGCGCCCGCACGAGCAGCTCGATCTCCTCACCCGAGTGCCACGGCGTCCCGGCGCCGAGCCCGAGTGCCTCGTCGAATCCCCCGACGCGCTCGACCAGCTCGCGGCGGAGGAAGATGGTGTGGGAGTTGGCGTGATTCCACAGCGTGTCCAGCTCGAGCGTGGCGCGACGCGCGGGCCAGCGTCCCGATGGCCTTCCCTCCGGGTCGGCAGCCTGGCCGCCGATGCCGTCGAGGTCTGGCCGGCTTGCCAGCTCGCGCGCTACAGCCTCGAGCAGGCCATCGGGATAGACGCAGTCGTCGTCGGGGAAGGCAACGACCTCTGCCTCCAGGTGTCGGAGGGCGACGTTGCGCGCGCGCGAGAGGCCCGGTGGCGAGCTGAGCACGACCGCGTCGAGGCCGGGGTGGCGCGCGAGCGCCTCCCTGACGCGATCGTCCTCGTTCTGATCGACGACGAGCAGCCGGAACGCGGTGTGGGCCTGGTGCTCGAGCGAGCGGAGCAGGCCGTCGAGCTGCTCGCCCCGCCCGAGCGTGGCGACGACGAGGTCGAACGTCAGGACCGGTGCGGTCACGCGCGAGAGGCTATCGTCCCTCACCGTCCGCTCCCGGGAGTGCCGTGACCTCGCCGCCGCTCGTCTCCGTCGTCCTCGCGACCCACGATGCCGTCACGACCCTCGGCCAGGCGGTCGCGAGCGTCCTGCGGCAGACGCTGACCGAGCTCGAGCTGATCGTCGTCGACGACGCGTCGGAGGACGGCACGGACGAGCTCCTCGCAGCGGTCGACGACCCGAGGCTCGTCGTGCTGTCGAACGCGGAGCGACTCGGTCTCGCTGCCTCGCTCAACCGCGGCATCGACGCCGCTCGTGCGCGGTACGTCGCGCGGCTCGACGCCGACGACGTCGCCCAGCCGGAGCGGCTCGCCCGCCAGCTCGAGCACATCCGTCGCAGGCGTCCGGCCGTGCTCGGCACGGGCGTGCTGGAGATCGACGACGACGGGCAGCCGGGCGCGCTGCACTTGATGCCGTCCGGGACCGGCCGCCGTCGCTGGCGCGGCGCTCTTCAGCTCGCCGTTCTTCCATCCGACGACGATCATCGACCGCGACGCTGCTCGACCGCCACGGCCTTCGCTACGACACGGGCTACGAGCAGGCCCAGGACTACGAGCTCTGGACGCGGCTGCTGCGAGTCGCCGAGTGGAGACAACATGGCCGAGGCGCTCGTGCTCCGGCGTGTCCACCCCGGTCAGACGTCGAAGCGCCTCCGCGGCCCGGTCAGCGCTCGTTCCAGCGCGAGATCGCGTTGCGTCAGATTGCGGAGCTGTCGCACCGGAGCTGTCGCCGGAGGAGGCCGAGCTCGCCTGGCTCGTCGGTGCGGGCGAGCCCGGTGCGGAGTCCGCGCCCGAGGCTGTCGACGCGTATCTGACCCTCTACGGCGGTTCCGCGCCGGCCGCCGAGGAGACGACATCTCCCGCCGTTCGGGTCGTCGCGGCGCGTGCGGTGATGCGTGCCGCGCTGCGAGCGCAGGCGGGCGAGCGGGCTGCGCTGCTGCGGCGTGCGCTGTCCGTCGATCCCGCACCGTGGTCGCGGCGCGCTCGACCGGTCACGTCGCCGCGTCGCCGCACGTGAGGCGCGATCGCGAGCCGACGGCGCCCTCGTTCGCTCGCCGACGCTCCGTACGCCGACCGGCCGGTCCGCGTGACGGTCGTCTCGCCCGAGCCGACTCCGTACCGGTCGCCGCTCTTCGACCGGGTTGCGCGGCGGCCGGGCGTCGATTTGACGGTCGTCTACGCAGGACACACCGTGGCCGGACGCTCGTGGCAGGTCGAGCCCGAGCATCGCGCCATCGTCCTCGCGGCGTACGCGTTCCTGGCGTGCGACGGTTGCTGCGTCACGAGTACCCGGTCACACCAGGCATCCGGCGCGCACTCGACGAGAGCGGCCGGAGGTGGTCGTCGTCTCCGGCTGGAGTCAGTTCGCGTCGCAAGCGGCAATCGCCTGGTGTCGCCGTCGGAGGATCCCGTATCTCCTGCTCGTCTCCAGCCACGACGCGGTGACGCGCAGCGCCTGGCGGCGCGCAGTGCGGGCGCCGATCGTGCCCCGGATCGTGCGTGGCGCGTGGGGCGCGTTCGCGCTCGGGACTCTCTCTCGCGCCTCGCTCGTCGCCCACGGGGCACGTCCCGAGCGCGTGCGCCTGTTTGCCAACACCGTCGATGTCCCGGCCTGGGTGGAGCGTGCCGAACGTCTGGCGCACCGCCGCCCCGAGCTGCGCGAATCGCTCGGGCTGTCCGGCGATGACGTCGCGGTGCTGTCCGTCGCAAGGCTCGCACCCGAGAAGGGGCTGGGCACGCTTCTGCGTGCGGCGGCCGCTGCCGACCCGCGGCTGGTCGTCGTGATCGCCGGCGAGGGGCCCGAGCGGCGCCGGCTACAGGATCTGGCGGGCGAGCTTGGCGTCCGTCTCGTCCTCGTGGGCGACGTACCCTGGGAGCGCATCGCCGAGACGTACGTCGCGGCGGACGTGTTCGCCCTCCTCTCCGACTGGGAGCCCTGGGGCGTCGTCGTGAACGAGGCCGCAGCCTCCGGGTTGCCGCTCGTGCTCTCCGACCAGGTCGGCGCGGCACCGGACCTGCTGCTGGACGGCGAGAACGGCGCACTCGTCGCAGCGGGCGACGTCGAGGCGACGGCCGCCGCTCTGGCGCGCTACGCGTCGGATGACGCCGGCGCGACTGGCCGCAGGCGCCCGGAGCCGCGAGCTCGTACGAGGCTGGGGCTACGAGCCGAGTGTCGACTCCTTCGTTGCCACCGTGCGCGAGGCGGCAGGCCGCGGCCACGGCTAGCGTTCCGCCGATGCCGGCCGAGCGCAAGCGGCTTCTCGTTCTGAACCAGTACTACTGGCCCGGAGTCGAGGCTACGGCCCAGCTCCTGGCACAGCTGTGCGAGGCGCTCGCCGAGGACTTCGAGGTAACCGTGGTCACGGGCCGGCTGCGCGGTCATCCCGAGCTTCCCTCCGAGGAGGTGCGCGGCGGCGTCCGCATCGTGCGCGTGCAGTCCTCCTCCTACGAGCGCTCGCAGCTTCACCTTCGCGCCGCCAACTACGTCACGTACCTCGTCGACTCCGTGCTGGCTGCACTGCGTGAGGATCGGCCGGACCTCGTGATCTGCATGACCGACCCGCCGATCGTCGGCGACATCGGGCTGGCCGTGGCACGCCGGTTCGATGTGCCGCTACTGGTGATCAGCCAGGACGTGTTCCCCGAGATCGCCGAGCGGCTCAAGCGCCTGGAGAACCGCGCGCTGGTCGCGGCGTTGCGCGCGCTCGTCGGCCTCTACCTGAAACGGGCGAACCGGGTCGTCGCGATCGGTGACACGATGAAGCTGCGCCTGGAGGAGAAGGGGACTCCGGGCGAGAGGATCACGGTGATCCCGAACTGGGTCGACACCCGGGAGATCACGCCGCAGCCACGCGACAACGAGTGGGCGAGGGAGCACGGGCTCGTGGACCTGTTCGTGGTCATGCACTCCGGGAACATCGGCCACGCCCAGGATCTCGACAGCCTCGTGCGGGCCGCGTCGTTCCTTCGTGACGTCGATCGGTTGCGCATCGTGATCGCCGGCTTCGGCGCCCGCCACGGCGAGCTCACGGCGCTGGCGAGGCGTCTCGAGGTGACCGAGGCGATCCGCTTCCTCCCGTACCAGCCGCGCGAGATGCTCGCTCAGTCGCTTTCGTCGGCAGACCTCCACTACGTCGGGCTCGCCCGCGGTCTGGCGGGCTTCGTCGTCCCGAGCCGGCTCTACGGGATCCTGGCCGCCGGGCGACCGGTGCTGGTGTCGGCGGACGAGGACTCGGAGACGGTGAGCATCGTGCGTGAGACGGGCTGCGGGCTCGTGGTCCCGCCGGGTCGGGCCGTGCTCGTCGCCGGGGCGATCCGCGATGCGATGGCCGGCGTGCATCAGCTGGACGAGATGGGGGCGCGGGGTCGCGACTACGTCGAGCGCGAGGGCGATCGCGAGATCGCGTTCGCGCGCTACCGCCGCGTCGTGTCCGACACGGTCGCGAGCAGCGTGCGGTAGAGCCGGTCGACGTCGTCCACGAGCCGAGAGACCGCGTACCGCTGCAGCATCTGGGCGCGGCCGGTCTCGCCCATGCGACGTCGTAGCTCCGGATCGGCCGCCAACAGCGCGAGCCGCTCGGCGATCGCATGCGTGTCGCCGGGTCGCACGAGATACCCGGTGACGCCGTCGTGGACGACGTCCTCGACGCCACCGACGCGGGTCGCGACGACGGGTCGCCCGGCGGCAAGCGCCTCGATCAGGGTCACCGGAGTTCCCTCGTTGGCGGACGAGAGCACGATTGCGTCACAGGCGGCGTACCAGCGCGCGACGTCGTCCTGGTAGCCGAGGAAGAGGACGGACTTCGCAAGACCGCGCCCGTGCGCGAGGCGCTCCAGGCGCTCACGGTCGGACCCGTCGCCGACGAGCAGCAGCAGCGCGTCGACCCCCCGCTCGCGCAGCGCCGCCAGCGCGTCGAGCAGGTCATCAGTCCGCTTCACCGCCGTCATCCGTCCGAACCAGCCGACCACGAACCGGTCGGAGGAGACTCCGATGCGCGCGCGGATCGCCGCCGGATCCTCGTCGCAGGCGACACGTGGCGCGAGCTCGATTCCCAGCCGGATGACGGCGAACTTGCCCGCCGGAGCAACGCCCAGCCGTACGAGCTCGTCCCGCACCTGCGGGCTCACGGCGATCAGCTGATCCGTGACCCGCGCGAGGGCGATCTCGATGGCGCGGAAGACCAACGATCCCGCTCTGCCGAAGTAACCGCGGAGCACGTGACCGTGGAACGTGTGCACCACGACACGGGGGCGGCGCCTGCCGGCGAGGATCGCCGCCGCACGACCTACTGCGCCCGCCTTGGCCGTGTGCGTGTGCAGGACGTCGGGCCGCACCTTGCGGATCAGCCGGGCGAGATGCACCGCCGCGATCGCGTCGCGCACGGGCGACAGCTCCCGAGAGAGACCGGGGAGCCGCACGACCTCAACGCCCTCGCGCTCGGCCACGAACGCCATCGACTCCTCGCCGCGGCCGACGTCGCCGGCGACGAGCGTGGTGTCGTAGCCGCGGTCCTGCAGACCGCGCGCCAGGTAGGACACGTGCAACGCAGGCCCGCCGACGTTGAGCCGGGCGATCACCCGTAGCACTCGCACCGGTCGCTCGCCTGCGCTCACGGAAGCCACGGTGGGTCCGGGTCGTAGCGTCTGAGCGCCCACAGGGCGCGCTCGTCGATGCCGTGCCGGTCCTCCGGTCGGCCGATACCCCACGCGACCCTGTACGTCGGCCCGAGCCGTCCGGCGGCGTAGTGATCCGGGAAGCGTGTGCCCGTGTACGACAGGGCGCTCGAGTAGACGAGGCCCACGAGCCCGACGGCCGCGAAAGTGGCCGCGCAGGCTGCGCCGAGTCGTGGGAGATGCCTGGCCGCGAGGGCGAAGTAGCCGAACAGGAACGGAAGCACCGGCAGGAAGAAGCGCGGATGCTCCGTCGGGAAGAGGAAGACGATCCCGAGCGTCCCGACCACCCAGCCGTCGACCGGCCCGAGCGAGCTTCGACGCGACCACAGGGCCCACGCCGTCACCGCGAGGATCGCGAGCCCCGCGAGGACGGTGATCGGCACCACCGGGTCGTCGCTCCAGCGCGAGTTGGGCACGTTCGCCAGTGCTGCGCCCGACGTGCGCACGAACCACCACGGCTCCTGCCAGACGGCCAGCCCGGGGCTCTCGCGCCAGTGGGTGACGAGGCTTTCGAGGTAGTACGGTGCGATCGAGATCGCGGCGAGCGCGCCGGCAGCGCCGGCGGCCGCCGCGATGAGGCGACCGCGCGCGGACGGAAACGCGAGCACGACGGCGAGCGCGAGCGCGATGCCGGCGGTGCGGATCGTGCACGCGACACCGGTGAGCGCGACTCCCGTCACGAGCCACACGAACGAGCCACCCGCGCGGACCCGTGCGAGCGCGGCCACGGCGACTGCGGAGACGGCGAAGAACGGCATCTCCGTGAGTGGCAGCACCGCGTACTTGATGGAGTACACGGACAGCGCGGTGAGGAGCAGGACGACGAACGTCTCCGCCTGTGTGAGCCGGAGGTCGGTGCGCAGCGCGACCCAGGAAGCGGCGATCGCGACGGCCAGTGCCGCCATGCCGAGGAGCATGAACGAGGCCGGGCCCGCGACACCGGCGATGTCCAACGCAGCCAGGAGCACCGGATAGCCGGGTGGGAAGGACTGCGAGCCCGGCGGATGGAGCCCCGTGCCGTCGGCGAGCGAGGCTGCGATCCGGAGCAACAGCGCCGAGTCCGTGTCGACGCGCAGCGGTCCGGGAACCGCCGCCAGGTAGAGAAGGGCAACGACAGCCGCCGCCGCGATCGCGGCGCGGCGAGGCGTCAGCCAGGCCGGCACGCCGTTCACGCGGCGAGATCGTAGCGAGCGTGTCCTAGTCTGCAAGGGCTGGGATCCGCTCGCGTGGATCCCAGCCCGCGGCCTGCGGCGAGGCATAAGCTGAAGGCGTCCGCTTCGCGGCCGCAATGCCTTTCTGTCTCGGCTGGTTGCCGACCACGGGGCTGCGGGAGCATGCCGCGGCCAGGACAAGCGCCCACGTACACTCGCACGGTGCTGTCGTGAAGGCGCTCTTCTGGGGCTCGCTCGGCGCGCTCGCGTGGACCCACGCGGGATATCCGCTCGCCGTGGGTGCGCTTGCGCGGCTGCGACCGCGACCAGTTCGCCCCACCGGCGCCGAAGAGTCGGCGGTCAGTGTGATCGTGGCGGCCTACAACGAGGAAACCGTGATCGAGCGGCGGCTCGAGAACCTGCTCGCGCTCGACTACCCGGCCGACAAGCTCGAGGTGGTGGTGGCGTCCGACGCGTCGACCGACCGCACCAACGAGCTCGTCGAGCAGGTGTCCGCGCGTGACGGGCGCGTTCGGCTCCTCGACTGCCCGCGCGGCGGCAAGGTCGCCGCGCAGAACCGGGCGGTGCGCGCGACGAGCGGTGATGTGGTGGCGTTCTCGGACGCGAACGCGACCTGGGCGCCCGACGCGTTGCGGCGGCTGGTGAGTGTGCTCGCCGACCCCGAGGTCGCCTACGTCTGCGGCCAGCTGCGACTGGAGGCCGCGGACGGGTCGAACCGGGAGGGGGCGTACTGGCGCTACGAGATGTGGTTGCGTGATCAGGAGTCGCAGCTCGGCTCGATCACGGGCGGCAACGGGTCGATCTACGCGCTGCGGCGCGGCGACTACGTCGAGGTCGACCCACGCTGGGGCCACGACCTCTCGTTTCCGTACCGGATGGTGCAGAACGGCCGGCGGGCGGTCTACGAGCCTGCGGCGCACGCCTTCGAGAAGCCAACGCCGAGCAACGAGACCGAGTACAGGCGCAAGGTGCGCATGTTCGAGCACTGCTGGGAGATCACACTGCGCGGCTCGATGCTCAGGCGGCTGCCACCCGGTTACCTCGTCGAGGTCGTCTCTCACCGCGTGCTCCGGTACGCGAGCGGCCTGCTGCACCTCGTTCTCCTCGCCTCGAGCATCGCGCTCGTTGCGTCGGGCTGGGTGTACGCACTCGCTCTCGCGGCACAGCTTGCGTTCCTTGCGGCGGCAGTGGCCGGGGTGCCGATCGCGCAGTACTACGCCCTCGTCACGTGGGCCACGGTGCGCGCGCTCGTCAACTACCTCCGCCGCGGCGTGCCGGCCACGTGGGAGGCGGCGGAGGGCACGCGCTGATGCATCGTGCGGTCGATGTCGCGCTGGCTGGGCTCGGCCTCGCCGTTGCGAGCCCGTTCCTCGCTGCCGCTGCCCTCGCGGTCAAGCTGACGGACGGTGGTCCCGTCCTGTTCCGCCAGCAGCGGGTCGGTCGGGGCGGACGCGACTTCGAGCTCTTCAAGCTGCGCACGATGGTGGTCGACGCGGAGCGCCAGGGCGCCGGTCTCGCCGTGGACAGGGGCGACCAGCGCATCACCCGTGTCGGCCGCGTGCTACGGCGAACCTCGGTGGACGAGCTGCCACAGCTCGTCAACGTCCTGCGCGGCGACATGTCGATCGTGGGGCCCAGGCCCACGCTGCGCTACCAGGTCGAGCGCTACACCGAGCGTCAGCGGAAGCGGCTTGCCGTCCGGCCGGGGCTCACGGGATGGGCACAGGTCAATGGCCGGGCCGAGCTGCCCTGGGCCGACCGGATCGAGCTGGACGTGTGGTACGTGGAGCACCGCACGGCCGCGCTCGATGTGAGGATCCTGCTGCGCACGCCGCTCGCCCTGTTCGGCGGGACGTACAGGGGCGATACCGGCGGGTGGAAGGGGTGAGGCGAAGGGCTACGCTCCCGCGCGTGACGGCAGTCCTCTTCACCTGCGCCGGCCAGCGCGTGGACATCGTGAGCGCCTTCCGGCGCGCGGGCGCAACGACGGTCGCGGCAGACAACAACGAGCTCGCCCCGACGCTCTACCACGCGGACCGCTGGGCGCTCGTGCCGCGCGTCGCCGACGAGGCATATGTCCCCGCTCTGGCCGAGCTCGTGCGCAGGCACGAGATCCGTCTCGTCGTGCCCCTCACCGATCTCGACCAGGAGCTCCTCGCGCGCAATCGCGACGCCCTTGGGCCGGCGCTCGTCCTGGTGCCCGACGCGAGCGTCTGCGTGACGATGGGGGACAAGTACCTCGCACACTGCTTCTTCCTCGAGCACGGCATCGCGTCGCCGCGCTCGTGGCTGCCCGGGGAGGTGCCGGACGACGCCCGCTTCCCGGTGCTCGTGAAGGTGCGCGAGGGGTTCGGGTCGCGGCACATCTACCGTGCGGCCGACAGGGAGGAGCTGGCCTTCTTCCTCCGCTACACGACGGTCGAGTCGTTCGTGCAAGAGGCCTGTCTCGGCGAGGAGTTCTCGATCGACGTCTTCTGCGATCTCGGTGCACGCTGCCTCAACGCGATCCCGCGCACGATGATCCAGTCGAAGGGTGGCGAGTCGATCAAGGGCATGTCGATCAAGGATCGCGAGCTGATCGAGCATGGTGCGGCCGTCGCGGAGCAGGTGGGGATCGTGGGGCCGGCCAACATCCAGTGCTTTCGGGAGCCCGACGGCTCGCTGCCCATCACCGACGTCAATCCGCGCTTTGGCGGCGCATTTCCTCTGCCGCTGGCGGCCGGCAGCCGCTATCCCGAGCTTGCGCTCGCGCTCGCCCGTGGGGAGCGTCCGGAGCCCCGGCTCGGCGACTTCCGCGAGGGCATCGTGATGACCCGCTTCTTCTCCGATCTCTGTCTCACACGGGACGGCGATGGCCTGGTGCCGTTCGCGGAGGAGCTGCCCTCGCCGCTCGCCGCCGAGCCCGGCGAGACGTGAGCCTGCACGCCACACCGCGCCTCGTCGCGGTGGGGGCGCTCGGCGTGCTCGCTCTCGTGCTCGCCTGGAATGCGTGGCACTTCCCCTGGCGCCAGGGCTACGACGCGACGGCGTCGGCGCACTACGCCGAGGTGCTCGGCGACGAGCACCGGCTGCCGCATCGCGACGAGACGGACGTCTGGCACAACCCACCGCTCTTCTTCATCGTCGCCGGCGCGTTGTACCGGAGCGCGGAGACGATCGACGTCGTGCAGCCCGGCCGCGTCGTGCAGCTCTTCAGCGCCCTGTGCGTGATCGGCATCGCGGCCCTCACGTTCGCGCTCGCGCGCGAGCTCTTCCCGTCGCGGGTCTGGCTGGCACCGCTCGCGCTCCTGCTCGCGGTTCTCACACCGGTGCTCGTCCGCGCCGGGTCGCTCTTCCACCCCGAGCCGCTCGCGACGCTGCTCACCACCGCCGCGTTGTACGTCGTCGTCCGCTCGATGCGTCGCGAGCGGCTCGGCTGGGGCGTGGGCCTCTTCGCCGGCGGCTTGCTCGGTCTGGCGAACCTGACGCGCACCTGGGCGCTGGCGGCGCTCGCGGCCGTGTTGCTCGGGCTCGCCTTGCACTGGCTCTGGCGACGCGAAGCTGCCGGCGTGCGGGCACTTGCCGGCGTGGCGATAGCAGCGCTTGTGCTCATCGCGCCGTGGCTGGTGGTGAAGGCGGCGACGTACGGCAGCCCGCTCGCGTACAGCCGGCCCGTGGCCGAGCAGTGGCGCCAGCACGGGCGCCCGGCGTCCTTCTGGCTCGACCTCTCACCGTTGGACGTCGTGCAGCGTCCGTACCAGCCCTGGTTTCGCAACGTGCTCGTACCCACCGTCTACGCGGACTGGTGGGGCGACTACTGGCGCGTGTGGCGTGTGCCGCCCGCGCTGCACGACGAGCCGGACACTCTCCCGTCCGCGTACGCGGGCCCGCTCCGCCGGCAGTCACTCGCAGGGCTCGCGGCGTCGGTCGCGGTGCTCGCCGGGCTCGGGGCGCTGGCGGCGCGCGCATGGCGGCGCCGTGATGCGGCGACGGCGACGCTCGTGCTCTCGGTCGCGCTGCTGGCGGTCTCCTTCGTGGGCTTCCTGGTGCAGTACCCCAAGCAGGACGGCGACAACATCAAGGCGCTCTACATGCTGAACGCGGCGCCTGTGCTGGCCGTCGCGGGCGCGTATGCACTGTCGTGGCTCGCCGCGCGCGGTCGGGTGGGCGCCGTGCTGGCGGCGCTCACGGTGCTCGTGCTCGCCGTACCGACCGCGCTGTTCGTCGTCCTGCCTTCGTAGAGCCCCGCTACCGTTCCCGCGATGCGGTTCGTGGTCACCGGCGCCGCCGGCTTCATCGGCTCACACCTACGAGATGCGCTGGAGGCGTCGGGTCACGACGTCGTTGCCGTCGACTCGTTGACGGACTACTACGAGCCGGCGCGTAAGGTCGAGAACCTCGGCGGCCGCGACCTCGTGGAGGCCGACCTCGCCGAGACCGACCTCGTCGCGCTGCTGGATGGCGTCGACGGCGTCTACCACCTCGCCGGCCAGCCCGGCGTGCGGGCCAGCTTCGGCCCGGACTTCGACCTGTACGTCCGTCGCAACGTCGTCGCGTCGGCGCGCGTGTTCGAGGCTGCGGCGCACGCCGGCGTCCGCGTCGTCTTCGCGTCGTCCTCGTCGGTATACGGCGACGCGGAGGCCTATCCGACACCCGAGAGCGCAGTGCCGCGACCAATCTCGCCCTACGGCGTCACGAAGCTCGCCGCGGAGCACCTCGCCTACGCCCACGCGCGCACCGGCGGGCTCGAGGTCGTGGGTCTCCGCTACTTCACCGTCTACGGCCCACGGCAGCGGCCTGACATGGCGTTCGCCCGACTGCTCGAGGCGCTCGCCTCCGGCGAGGCGTTTCCGCTGTTCGGCGACGGGTCCGCCTCCCGCAGCTTCACCTTCGTCGGCGACGCGGTGGCTGCCACCATCGCCGCGATGGAGCGTGGTCGCGCGGGAGAGCTGTACAACGTCGGCGGCGGTGACGAGGCGACCATGACCGAGGTGGTCGCACTCGCAGAGCGTCTTGCAGGCCGGGAGCTCGAGCTCGAGCGCCATGGTGAGGCGGCCGGAGACGTCCGCCGGACGAAGGCGGACGGGTCGAAAGCGGAGCGCGAACTGGGGTGGCAGGCGACGACACAGCTGTCCGCTGGGCTGCAGGCGCAATGGGAATGGGTCGCTGCTAGGGTCGCGGCTCGATGAGCGAGACCCGGCGCAGGGAGACGGTCGACCTCGACGCCGAGCGGGAGGTCGACCTCGGTTCAGCCTGGCGCAGGATCGCTGCGCGGTGGTGGCTCCCGGTAGCCGGGCTCGTCGTCGGAGCCGTCCTCGGCCTCCTCGTCTCGCTCGGTGGCGGCGACGTCTATCAGGCGAAGACGCTGCTGTACCTGGGCCAGCCGTTCACGCCGGGCGGCGGTAGCCAGATCGTCAGCCTGCAGACGAACCCCAAAGCCGTGAGCGAGATCATCCGTTCCGAGGCCGCGATCAAGGCGGCGGCCAGGGCGAGCAACCTCCGTCCGGCACAGCTGCGAGGCAACGTCACGTCGACACCGATCGTGCAGGTGGGGCAGATCCAGAACCGGGCTCTGTCGCCGCTCGTGGAGGTCGTCGTGCGAGCGCCGACCCGCAGGCAGTCCGAGCAGGCTTCCGCGTCGTTCGCAAGGAGCGTCACCGACAGCATCGCCACCTATGTCGACAACAAGATGGTGCTCCTCTCCGGCGACATCGCCGCCACGAAGGCTTCGATCACCACGGCCAACGAGCGCATCGCAGCGGCCCAGGAGCAGCAGGCGGCGCTCGCGACGAACACCAACCTGTCGCTGGCCGAGAGGCTTCTCATCCAGGCCAACATCAACACGACGCTTCAGTTCTACGAGCAGCGCAGCCAGGTGCTGCGCGCCGAGCAGACGGAGTCCGAGCAGCTGCTCTCGCTCGCGGCGCAGGTGGAGCAGACGCGCGTCCTCCAGGAGGGCGTCGGCGTCCGCACCGACGCGACGAGCCGTCGCAACGCGATGGCGGTCGGCGGCCTGCTGGGGCTGCTCGCGGGGCTGCTCGCCGCTTACCTCTGGGAGCCGTTCGCGGCGCGCCGGAAGCCAGCGGCCGCCTGACCCACCTCCCGATGGTCGAGGGCAAGCGCGTCGCCGTCGTCGTCCCCGCCTTCGACGAGGAGCGTCTGGTCGCGGAGACGCTCAGAGGCATTCCGGAGCTCGTCGACCGGATCGTGGTCGTCGACGACGGCTCGACCGACGCAACCGTGGAACGTGCGCGTGAAGTCGGCGACCCTCGCGTCGAGGTCGTGGTGCGCGAGGTCAACGGCGGGGTCGGCGCCGCGATCGTGGCGGGCTACGAGCGCTGCCGTGACGAGGGCATCGACGTCACGTGCGTCATGGCGGCGGACAACCAGATGGACCCGGCCGAGCTGGTCGAGCTCGTCACGCCCGTGGCGCGCGGCGAGACCGACTACGCGAAGGCGAACCGGCTGGTCACGGGTGAGGCCTGGACGCTCATCCCGCGTGCTCGCTACCTCGGCAACGCGGTGCTGTCGCTGCTGACGAAGATCGCCTCGGGCTACTGGCATGTGGCCGACTCGCAGGCCGGCTACACGGCGCTCTCGCTCGACGTGCTGCGGCGCCTCGACCTCGACCGCGTGTACCGCCGCTACGGGTTCCCGAACGACATGCTCGTGCACCTGAACGTCGTCAACGCGAGGGTGCGGGACGTCCCGTCACGGCCCATCTACGGCGTGGGCGAGACGTCGGGGATCAAGGTCAGCCGTGTCGCGCCCAGGATCGCGTGGCTGCTGTTCAAGGGCTTCTGGTGGCGGCTGAAGGAGAAGTACGTGATCCGCGACTTCCACCCGCTCGTCTTCTTCTACGTGCTGGGGACATTGATGACGGTGCTCGGCCTCGCACTCGGCCTGGTGGTGGCGATCTCGCGGCTGTTCTTCGACAACCAGATCACGACGCCGACGATCGTCCTCGTCGCGCTCCTGCTCATCTCCGGGACGCAGTTCACGCTGTTCGCGATGTGGTTCGATCAGGAGGCGAACAAGGAGCTGCGCTGAGGCCCGTAACGACGCCGTGCAGCTCAGGCGGGTGTCTGTGCGGGCTCGTATTGGTCGGCCGTGAACGGTGGCGGTCCGAGCAGCTGGATCGATTTCGAACGCTCGGCCACGTCGCGCAGTCTCGCGAAATCCGGCGGTCTTGTCGCGTCGCTTCTGAGTTGACCGGGTCGCTTGCGTCGCGGTAGAAGGACTCACCTGACCCCGGTGTCTGCAGGCAGAGCAGACGAGCCGTCTCCGAGGTGACGAGGAACGCGTGAGGGACGCCGCGAGGCGCGACGAAGACGCCGTTCTGGCCGACGCGCTGCTGCTCGCCGTCCATGTCGACGAGCAGCTCCCCTTCCAGGACGTAGATCGTCTCGTCCTCGTTGGGATGCAGGTGCATCGGCGTCGTCTTGCCGCGCACGACCCGATCTTCGAACAGCAGGAACGCGCCGCCGGTTTCCTCGGCGCTGGCCTTGATCGTGAAAACGCCGCCACCCGCGAACCGAAGCTTTTCGCCGTCGCCGTCCTGTCGGACGATCGCCTGCGCCGTGCTCATCGTCGGAGACCTCCGTCCGCGGAACTGAGATACTTGGATATGGACACTATAGTCCCATAATGGACATGTCAATCTCATATGAGAGCACGGGCCGAACACGGCAAAAGGCGCGCACACGGGCGGCTCTGGTGGAGGCGACCCGAGCGATCCTCGCCGAAGGCGAGATACCCAGTGTCGAACAGGCGGCCGACCGAGCCGGGATCTCGCGCACGACCGCCTACCGCTACTTCACCAACCGACGTGCGCTGCTGGTCGCGACATATCCCGAGCTCGGAGCATCGTCGCTGCTCGGGGACGCACCGCCGTCAGACCCGGTGGAGCGGCTCGAGCTCGTCGCCCAGCGCTTCACGAGCCAGCTCATCGCACACGAACCGGAGTTGCGAGCCCAGCTGCGGATGTCGCTCGACCCCGCGCCTCACATCGGACACACTGCCGCTACGCCAAGGACGCGCAATCGGCTGGATTCAGGAGGCTCTTGAACCGCTGACGAGAGCGGATGCCCGAGCACAAGCTACGCAACCTCACTCTCGCGATCCGGGCGACCCTCGGGATCGAGGCGCTCGTCTGGCTCACGGACATCGCCGGGCTGTCGCGAGAAGACGCAACCGCACTCATGCGCGCCTCGGCCCGCACCCTCGCCGCATCCGCGATCGCCGAGATCCGCGAAGGCTGACGGACGGCACACGCTCGGAGCCACGTTGCGCCAAGTCGCGAGGCGTCAGGTGACCGTCAGTGTTCCCTTCATGCCCCCTGCGGCATGCCCCTTGACGGTGCAGAGGTAGGGGTATCTGCCGGGCTTGGTGAACGTGACCTTCAACGTAACCTTCTTCCCCCTCTTGATCAGGCGCGTCTTCTTCCCGGCGATCTTGAAGTCGTGCTCGAGGACGCCCTTGTTGGTGACGGCGAAGGTCGCTTGACCCTTCGGCAGGCTCTTCTTCGAGAGCGTGAACCTGAGCTCGCTCGGCTTCCCAGCGACGACGGTGACGGTCGTGGCGCCCGGACGCGCCAACGCGGCGGAGGTGACGACGAAGGTCACCACCACCGCGAGCAGTACGACAACGGCGGCTTTCATCATGGCTCTCCCGTTCTCCTGGCTTGACGGCTGACGATGTCGTGAGCGTACGTCCAGCCGCTGCCCGTGCGACGAGGGAACCCGCTGCGGGCGGGCGGGATGCGTCTCCGTCCTCCGGTTGGATCGGCTAGAAGCTCACGACGCGGTCGTACTCGGCGATCATCCGAGCGAGCTCGGGCGGCGTGAGCCAGCTCGCGTCGAGCCACTCCAGGTCAGCGTCGGTCGCCCCACGGGCGACGGCACAACCCTTTCAGACGAAGACGGGAACCCGGTTGTCGAGGAGCTTCTGCAGCAGCTCCGTCGCCGGCGGAATGCCGACGCCCTCGACTCGCTCTGCGTTCTCGCGCGAGACGAGCTCGGTCGCGTCGCCCACCAGCACGACCGCACATTCCTGCCCCTCGCCGACCGAGCCATTGGCCGCGACGTGGAGCGGTATCGACGCCCTGGTCGGGTCGGCGGCCCCAGCGGTTGCGAGATAGAGGATCCTCATCGGTTGAGCCTACGACCCTTGACGGGACCACGCAAGACGGGGGCAGAGGGATCAGCGGCGGGCGGCCGAGCCCGAGACCGTTCGGTCACCTTCTACCCCCCTCTGAGGATCGGCCGCGAAGCCAGATGTTCGGCTGGCCGTACCCGGGGACGCCTGTGTGCCGCCCTGTCTCGGCACCCAACTGACGTCACGCTGCCCGTAGCCGCGTGACGTGACGACAGGAACGCCGGAACCCTCGCAGACAGCACGTGGGAGCTGATTTCATGCACACCCGAGTTCTCGAGCCGAAGCACGGCCCCACTCTCCTCGTGAGGCCCCTGCGCAACGGCGATGTCGGCACCGTCATGGCCGCTTTCCAGCGTCTCAGCGAACGGTCGCGCCGCGCTCGCTTCAACGGGCCCAAGCCGCGCCTCAGCTCCACCGATCTCGAACAGCTCGCGTCGGTCGACTCGAGCCGTCATGTGCTTGTCGCATACGTCGAGGGAGACCCGCAACCGGTCGCGATCGCCCGTCTCGTCCGCGACGGCCGGAGCGCCGAGATCGCATTCGAAGTGGCCGACGAATACCAACAGCTCGGCATCGGGTCGGCCCTCACCACGGAGCTGATCGCAGACGCGCATGCTGCGGGGATCACGGAGATCACCGCGCTCGTGTCGAGCGACAACCCCGCTGCACTCGCTCTGCTGCGGCGAGTCCTCGACGTGCTCGACATCCGCTTCGACGGCCCTGAGCTCTCGATCCGCGGCGCGCTTCCGTGATCCAGCGTTCCTGGCGTGTGCGAGGCTCGACTCAGCCCGACGTGACGCCGGCGAGGGGCGACGGTGTCGCGACGGCGTCACCGATTGCGAGCAGTCGCCCGGACTCGATCAGCTCGTCGAGCACGTGCGAGTCGATCCGCCAGGCGAACCACCGTGCCACCTCGGCGTGGTCCGCGATGACTGCTGCCTGAACACCTGCGGCCGCGAGGTCGGCGAGCGCCTCGGCCTGCGCTCTCCGCGACGCCGGCACCAGCCGATCCCAGCGCGTGAGCCGGCTGGAGTGAGTGTGCGAGCCGCCCGCCGTGGTCAGCCGGACACTGACGCTCGAGATCGCTCCTCGCGCTTCGAGCTTCTGCCGCGCGCTGCGGAGGGCTTTCGCCTCGAGGCCGAGCTCGTCCTTGAGCTCCTCGAGGAGGCTCGCGCCGGCCGCCTCGAGATGCTCGACGATCCGTCGGGCCGTGTCGCCCAGCTCGCCCGCGACAGCGGCCGCGAGCTCATGGCGGCAGAGCGGGTCGACAATAGCGGCGCTGCGTTGCGACAGAAAGAGGCCCTTACCGCGGTGCAGCTTCGTCGGCACGATGCTCGGCAGAGCACCGAGAGCCCCACCCCACCACCACGTGGTCTTCGGGTACGCGCCAAACCCGGCCTGGCCCGGCGCGAACGGCGCCTCATGCGTCGCACCGAAGAGGCTGGGCAGCGCCGAGTCGGGGGTCAGCGTCAGCATGCCGCGCTCGACGAGGAACAATTCCGCCTCCTCGATGGTCGCCAGGGCGCGCTCCGGCGAGAGGCGGCAGAGATCGCGACGCCGCCGTTCGAGCTCGGCCCGCGATCGCGTGGAGGTCACGTTGTCCAACTCATCTCGTCGACCCTTCCGGCCCAGCGTAATGCGCGCGAGCGTGGCGGTCTCTTGTATTCGTGGCCCACGGCGAGTACAAGTCGCCTGTGCGGCGGGGGGGAGTCCAAGGTTGGGTCGTTGGCCTGTGCGCTGCGCTGCTGCTCGTCGCGCTTGCGGCCGGCGCGCACGCGTCGAGCGGGTCGCAGCAGGCCGCCCCGATCACCCTGACGCTGAAGACGCCGACCGCCGCTGAGTGCAAGCAGCAGAACCAGAACGCGGTCGTGTTCGGCCGCGCCTGCGTAATCAAGGTCGGGCTCGTCGCGCAGGAGTTCTGGACGGTCAATCCCTCGAGCGCGACCTGGGACACCCCCACGTGGCTCACGACCTATGCCTGGACGATGCCCGCGACGATTCCCGCGGGGGGCGCGGACATGACGATGACGCTCAGCGCCAAGGAAGAGACCGGGGGCGCCAATGCGCGGATCTGCCCCGCGATGGGCATCCGCGGAGGCGTCGAGCTCAGAGTGGGCGGCGCGGCGCAGCCGCAACCGGTGACGCTCGGCGTCTGCGCCCAGGCGGGCGGCTCGGCGCCCGGCAACAAGAAGGTGAAGCTCGTGCCGTCGGCCACGCAGCCGCCGGGGAGTGACGTCTACATCGTCGTCGGGCTGCAGGACGGGCCGCTCTATACGTACAAGTACAGGGCCGGCGTGAAGAGCTCGAGCTGCCGCAGGCCGAGCGCCCTCGGGGCTTCGCCGAGGTGCCGGTACAGGATCAACTTCGCCGTGACACAGGGCGGGCGTCGGCCCAAGGGCCTGCCCGGCTGGGTAACCGATGTCGTCACCGCCGGCACCGGGACAGCCGTGTACAGCGACTCGCCGGGCCTCGTTGACGACCTCGTCGAGAAGCTCCAGGCGCGTGTCGTGCGGTCGATGGACGTTGCCAAGCCCGACCCCGACACCGGCGTTCGGATCGACGAGGTCAGGCTTGTCTTTGGCCCGTTCAAGTCGCGGGCGGGAACGGTGTTCGCGCCGCAGCGCGCACAGGTTGTGCTCAAGCTCGTCGCGTCCGACGACCCGCTCTGTCCTGAGGAGGACGACGGCGAGCCGAGAGTTGCCGTGCTGCAGCTCTTCGACGGTCGCGGGAAGGAACCCGACAAGATGCGTCTGGAGGTCGATGGCTGCCGCCATCAAACCGCCACGTTCACGGGAAGCATCGGCCCGAACTCGGCCGTGAAGGTCGTCATCAGCGAGAAGCCCGCGTAGGCCCGACATCCGGCAAGCTGCCGGCATGCGACTCTTCGTCCTCGCCAGGCACGGCCAGTCCGAGCTCAACCTGACGCACCGCATCAACGGGGATCCCTCGGTCGCGGTCCCCCTTAGCGAGACCGGTCGCGAGCAGGCGCGCGACCTGGGGCGCCAGATGGCGCACTTCGGCCTCGAGGCCTGCGTGGTGTCGCGCTTCCCTCGCACACACGAGACGGCTGAGCTCGCGCTCGCCGGCCGCGCCGTCCCCATCGTCGAGGAGCGATTGCTCGACGACATCGGCGTCGGCGAGCTGGAAGGGCTCAGCGTGGAGGACTATCGGACGTGGAAGCGTGCGCACACGCGGGCGGACGCGTTCCCGGGCGGCGAGTCGCTCGACGACGCGGCACGTCGCTACGCCGGCGGCTACGCGCGGGTGCTGGAGTTGCCGCACGACCGTGTCCTGGTGGTCTGCCACGAGATCCCCGTCCGCTACGCGCTCAACGCCGCGGCCGGCTCCGACGAGCTCGATGGCCCTGCGCACGACATCGGGAATGCCGTCCCGTACCTCTTCGACGAGCAGGCGCTCCGTCGCGCGGCCGGCCGAATCCGACAGCTGGCCGGTGCGCGGTAGTCGCGTCGAGCCCGCTGTCCGTCTGCTCCGACACCACTCGAACCGCGGCGGCCTCGGGTGTCTCGGCTCATTCCACGGGGCCCGCCGGGGAGGGAGCGACGCGGGCGCGCGTCCGGCTCGCCTCCAGGCGCGTAGGTGAGGACGATTCCCGAGTCGGCCTCGACGACGACGAGCGCGCGACGTCCGGTGGTTCGTACCCGGTGTGTCGCCGCGTCCTGCTGGCGACCTGCCGAAGCCCGATCTGGCAATGCCTGGCCGGCAGGTCCGTGGATCGTGCTTCGAGATCGGCTCATACTGGATCGATGCGCCGCGCCCTGCTCGTCGTCGTCGTGCTCGGATTCCTCCTCGCGCAGCAGGCCGTGGCTCGCCCGAATGTGGCCAAGCTGTTGCTCGGGGTCAGCGGCGATCCCGCGCGGTTCCAGGCGCAGACCGGACAGGCCTCCGCGGTGCGAAGCTTCTTCCTCGGCTGGGAGCAGGGACAGACGTGGGGGACGACGTTCCCGAAGATGCTCCAGCGGATGGGCCCGGTCCCGATGTTCCACATCGGGACGAAAGGGCGGTCGAGGCAGGAAGCCATCACCCCGAAGCAGGTCGCCAACGGCGCCGGCGACGCGTTCCTGATCGCGCTCAACCAGGGCGTCGCGCAGTACGGCGGTCTGGTCTACGCACGCTTCCTCGCCGAGGGGAACCACTGTGCGAGGAATTACGCTGCATTCACGTGCAGCGGCGGCTCGCGCGGGCCGCAGTACTCGCCGGCCGCCCAGGCCAATGCGTTCGCGCGCTTCTCGGCAATCCTGCACGGTGGCACCCGCGCCGAGATCAGCGCGAAGCTCCGGCAGAAGGGCCTACCGCTGTACAGCGGACCCGATCTGCCGGCGAACCCTCCGGGCATGCTCCGGCTGGTCTGGAACCCGCTCGCCGGTGCACGACCGTCGACCGTCGCCAACGCCTGGCGGCGCTACTACCCCGGTGACGCGGCCGTCGACGTCGTGGAAAACGACATGTACGGGTCGTCCGGTGGCTGGTCGGGCCCCCAGAACGACGCGCTCTACGCGTTCGCCCGCCGACACGGGAAGCCGTACGCCTTCCCCGAGTGGGGGCTCGAGGGAGACGACGCGCCGACGTTCGTCCAGTACATCTGCGGCTTCATCAAGGGGAAGGCCGCGATCGAGCTCGCGTCGTACTACGAGGCAAAGGCCGGATCGCGCTGGGACCTGGCCACCAGGTCGGCGAGCCGGGAGCGCTACCGGCGTTGCATCACCCCGCTCGGGAAACCCGCTCCCTGAGACCGGCAGCGCGCACTCCGTAGAGTGCCCGCATGAGGAAGAGCCGGGGCCCGAGGCGACCTAATGCGGAAGCCGGGCGTCCGCCTGAGCTTCGGACGCGTCGAGCTCGACCATCTCGGCGCCCCCGGCCTCGATGCTCGGTGGAAGCAGGTCTGCCGCGCCCTCGACCGCGTAGACCACGCCATCGAGCGGCCCTCTGACCTGGTCGACGAAGTGGGTCTCGTTGACGCTCGTCACGACGACGCCCACACCCGCGACCCGGATCGTGTGACCCACGTGGGGCCGCTCGCCTGCCTGGAATGTTTCCAGCAGCTTGGCGCCGTCACGGCGCGTCACAAACGCCTTGTACGTCGGCATGCGATCGTCCTTCCCCCGCGACCGGTGTCGCGAAACCTGAGCAACGGAGACGGCAATTTGACGCCGGCCGAGAGCCTAACACGGACCAGTTCGTGATCCTTGCCATCGATCAGGGCACCACGGGCACGACCTGTCTCGTGGTCGACGAGGGCCTCCGGCCGGTCGGGCGGGGCTACCGGGAGCTGCATCAGCACTTCCCGCAAGCCGGGTGGGTGGAGCACGACCCGGACGAGATCTGGGAGACGGTGCCGGCCGCGGCCGAGGAGGCTCTCGTCGCCGCCGGCGCGAAGGCCGCCGACCTGACGGCGGTCGGCATCACGAACCAGCGCGAGACGACCGTCGTCTGGGAGCGGCGCAGCGGACGGCCGGTCCATCGGGCGATCGTCTGGCAGGACCGCCGCACAGCTGCCCGCTGCCGTGAGCTGCCGGCCGACCTCGTGCGTGAACGAACGGGTCTCGTTCCCGACCCGTACTTCTCGGCCACCAAGCTGGAGTGGATCCTCGAGCGCACAGAGCGTGGCACCCGAGCAGCTGTGCTTCGGCACCGTCGACTCGTGGCTGATCTGGAAGCTGACGGGCGGCCGTGCCCACGTGACGGACGTGACCAATGCGTCGCGCACCATGCTGGCCGACCTGGCGAGGGGCGAGTGGGACGACGAGCTGCTTGCCCTGTTCTCCGTCGCCCGCGAGGTCCTGCCCGAGATCGTTGCCTCGTCGGGTGTCGTCGCCGAGGCCTCGCTGCTCGGAGCCACCGTGCCGGTGGCCGGCATCGCCGGCGACCAGCAAGCGGCACTGTTCGGGCAGGGGTGCGTCGCCCCCGGCCAGGCCAAGGCGACGTACGGGACGGGAAGCTTCGTGCTCGCGAACATCGGCGCCTCGCCCGGCCCGGTCGTACGCGGGCTGCTGGAGACGGCGGCCGCGGTCGCACCCGGTCAGCTCGCGCAGTACGCGGCGGAGGGATCGGTGCTCGTCGCCGGCGCAGCCCTGCAATGGCTTCGCGACGGACTCGGTCTGATCGGAGACGCCGCGGAGAGCGAAGAGCTCGCCCGCCAGGTGGAGTCGAGCGACGGCGTCTTCTTCGTTCCCGCGCTGACCGGCCTCGGCTCGCCGCACTGGGATCCCGATGCCCGCGGGCTCGTCTGCGGCCTCACGCGCGGCACCACGCGCGCCCATCTCGTCCGCGCCGCCCTGGAGGCGATCGCGCACCAGGTCGCTGACGTCCTCGACGTGCTCCCGCTGGACGTCGCAGTTCTGCGCGCCGACGGAGGCGCGAGCGCGAACCGCTTCCTGATGCAGCTCCAGGCAGACCTGAGCGGCTGCCCTGTCGAGGTCTCCGCCGACGCGGAGGCGACCGCCCTCGGTGCTGCCGCGCTCGCGGGCCTGGGGACCGGCGTCTGGCGCGGGCCGGAGGACGTCATCGCCCTGTTGCACCGAGGGGAGCGCTTCGAGCCGCACATGAGCCGTGACGAGGCACAGGCTCTGCGTGAGGACTGGCGGCGGGCCGTCCGGCGCGTCCTGCTCGCGTGACCCCCAATGCCGGCACCGGGCCCCCGTGTTCGAGACCTGTAAAGACGCACAGGGAAGGTCGCGGCTGGCGTTACCATGCCTCCCGAGCAGGGGATTTCGCTCGCGTGTCGAATCTGCTCGACCGATGCACTGACAGACGCTGCCGACGGTCCCGGTAGCCTGTTCCGAGGAAAATCCAGGGAAAAATCGAGTCGGGCGCGCAGCGGGCGCGTCCACGAACACCAGGGAGCCCCCACCTATGCGTCGACTACGAATCGTCATTCCACTCGCCGTCCTCGCCTCCGCGTTGCTCGTCGGCGGAGCCGCCGCGTTCGGCTTCAAGGATCCGCCGCCTTCGACAGGCACCGTGGGGCAGCCCTACAGCTACCAATGGGTGCACGACGGTATCGGCCCCTCATACACGTACACGTACACGGTCGACAGCGGCTCGGTGCCGCCGGGTCTGAATCTCAGCTCGAGCGGGCTGCTTTCCGGGACGCCCACTCAGGCGGGGTCGTTCCAGTTCTATATCGAGGTCACGTACACGTGCTGCGGGGATAGCACAGTAAAAGGGCCGTATCAGGAGAGGATCGTCATCAACATCGTGCAGGGGCTGGCGATCCAACAGTCGTCGCTGCCGACGCTCGTCACGGGCACGCCGTACAGCACGCAACTCACGGCTACGGGTGGCGGGACGCAGACGTGGAGCGCTCCTGAGCGGTGCCCTGCCGACCGGGCTCGCGCTCGCGTCGAACGGTGTCATCAGCGGCACCCCGACGGCTCCGGGCCGGTACGAGTTCTCGGTTCGCGTCAGCGACGGCTCCCGCACCGACACCGAGACCTACACGGTCGACGTGATCGAGGCGCTCGTCGCCACCGCGCCGGCTGTCCCGGTCGCCGTCGTCGGGTCGGAGTTCAACCTCACGCTGAACGCGACCGGCGGCCGCGCGCCGTACACGTGGGCGATCAAGAGCGGCAGCGTTTGGCCTCGCGGCCTGGCGTTCGCGAACGGCGTGATCAACGGCAAGCCGCGCGTCGCGGGCTCCTACGCGCCCATCGTCACGGTGACGGACACTCTCGGGAATGTGGTCGAGGTGCCGCTGGCGATCGTCGTCAACCCGCGGCTGAAGATCCCGCTGCAGGTGCTGAAGCCCGGCACCGTGGGGAAGCTGTACCGCGGCAAGATCGTCGCGAAGGGCGGCGCTACGCCGTGGACGTTCGAGATCGCAGACGGTGACCTGCCGCGCGGCGTACGACTCAACGCGAGGACCGGCGCCCTCACCGGAAAGCCACGTCTCAAGGGGAGATACGGCTTCGCGATCGTCGTCGCAGACCAGCTCGGGAACACGCACCAGCGGTCGTTCGTGATCAGGGTCCGCTAGCGGCCCAAGACATGCTCAGGTCCGGGAGGAGCACGGCTCCTCCCGGACCCGTGAGGAACGCGTAAGGATCGCGGTCCTCCGCCCGGTTAGCCGGGTAGCATCGCGCCATGCCTACCTCTGTCGTGACAGGCGGGGCCGGGTTTCTCGGCTCGCACCTCTGTGAGGCGCTGCTGCAGCGCGGGCAGCGGGTGGTCTGCATCGACAACCTCGAGACGGGCTCGCTGGCGAACATCGAGCACCTGCGGGACGACGCTTTCGACTTCCGGCACCACGACGTCACGTTCCACATCGAGATCGACGAGCCGGTCGACGTCGTCTATCACCTGGCCGCTCTGGCGAGCCCGATCGACTACATGCGGCTGCCGTTGCACTCGCTCAAGGTCGGGTCGTACGGCACGCACCACGCGCTCGGGCTTGCGAAGTTCAAGCGCGCCCGGTTCCTGCTCGCGTCGACGAGCGAGGTCTACGGCGATCCGCAGGTGCACCCGCAGACGGAGAGCTACTGGGGGCATGTGAACCCGATCGGCCCTCGCGGCGTATACGACGAAGCGAAGCGGTACGCCGAGGCATTGACGATGGCCTACTACCGCCAACAGGGTGTCGACACGTCGATCGTGAGGATCTTCAACACGTTCGGCCCCCGGATGAGACCGAACGACGGTCGCGCCATCCCCAACTTCCTCCGCCAGGCTCTCGATGGCGAGCCGTTGACGATCTACGGCGACGGCTCGCAGACGCGGAGCTTCTGCTACGTCGACGACCTCATCCGGGGTCTCGTCCTGCTGGCCGAGTCCGGCGAGCACCTGCCCGTGAACGTCGGGAACCCTGGGGAGTACACGATCCTCGAGCTTGCGGAGGCGGTGCTCCGCGAGACCGGCTCCTCCAGCCAGATCGCCTACGAGGCTCTCCCCGAGGACGATCCGCAGGTGCGCCAGCCCGACATCACCCGGGCGCGCGAGCTCCTCGGCTGGGAGCCCGAGATCGAGCTGGATGAAGGGCTCCGCCGTACGCTGGCTTCGCTCGGTAGGGAACCAGCACGTGCATAGGGTGCCTGCCGTCGCCGCGGCGATTCTCTTCGCCGTGGCGGTGGCGCTTGCGCCAACCGCGGAAGCCAGCCCTTTCCTGCGCCCGGGCATCTACGACGACGCGGAGTTCCTGTTCGGCAATCCCGACCGTGTGTTCCCGATCCTGCGGCAGATGAACACGCGGCTGCTGCGGATGAACCTGCGCTGGGGAGGACCAAACGGCGTGGCCAACCGCAAGCCCGCCAACCCGACCGATCCGAACGATCCCGCCTACGACTGGCGAGCCTACGATCGAGGCGTCGTCCGCGCGAGGGGAGCCGGTGTCGAGGCGATGTTCGCCATCGTCGGCACACCGTCCTGGGCGAACGGCGGCCAGGCCTGGAACACCGCCCCGCGTCAGGCCATCGACCTGCGCCGCTTCGCGGTCGCCGCCGCTCGGCGTTACGACGGCACGAGGCGCGACGAGGACGGCAACCTGATCCCCCGGGTGCGCCTCTGGATCGCGTGGAACGAGCCGAACAACCCGGTCTTCCTCAAGCCCCAGTACGTCAGGCCGCAGTTCCGCAGCTCCTGGGTGGTCCAGAGCGCCCGCGACTACGCCCGGATCTGCAACGCGATCGTGAGGGGAATCAAGTCGATCCAGGTGGGCTCCAAGGTCGCCTGCGGCGTCACCGCGCCGCGCGGCAACAACAACCCGACCTCGTCGCGGCCCTCGGTGGCCCCGATCACGTTCCTCCGCGCGATGAAAGCTGCGGGTGCCTCCGGCTTCGACGCGTACGCTCATCATCCGTACTACGGTGGGCGCCTGGAGACTCCGTCGACGCCGCCGCCCCCACCGCTCGGTGGGCGTGCGGCAACCGCGGTCACCCTGGGGAACTTCGACGTGCTCGTGCAGGAGCTGACCCGTCTCTACGGCTACATCCGCATCTGGGTGACCGAGTACGGGTACCAGACCAATCCACCCGACCGGGTCTTCGGCGTCACCTGGCCCGAGCAGGCCAAGTACATGGAGGAGGCCTACGCGAAGCTCCGGCGCAACGCGCGCGTCGATATCTTCATCTGGTTCCTGCTACGCGACGAGCCTGGCCTGGGGCGCTGGCAATCGGGGCTCTACACCCGCAAGTGGGTGCGCAAGGACGCACGCGAGGCGTTCGAGCACCTCGCGGCGGCAGCTGACGTGCGGGGCCGGACTCTATCCGGCGTCGGGCCGAGTGCGGAGCCTCGCCATACGATCCGAAAGAAGCTCGCCGCTCGAGGTCTGCCTCGTCGACGAGGTGGCCGTCGCGGCCGACGTAGCCGTCCTTCCCGCCCACCACGAGCATCACGAGGTCGCCGTCGCCCGCATTCGACACCTTCCGGGGCGTGGTCGACTCGACATGGCAGAGCCCGCCCGGGCCCAACATGCGCTCTTCGCCGTCCACCTCGAACCGTGCGGTGCCGGCGTGGACGAAGTAGAGCTCGTCCTGCTCGTCGTGGAAGTGGTGGAAGCCGTCGTAGCCCGGCGGCATCACGATCACGTTGACACCGAACGCGGTCACTCCGAGCGCCTGCCGCACCTTCCGGAACCCGTATCCGTCGCCCAGTTCGTCGATGCTCCCAAATGCGTGCGCCATGGCTACTCCGTTCTCGAGTCGTCGCGCCGTCGGCTCCGTTCCGCCAGCAGGCTGGCGATCGTCGATTCGAGCCCGTCCTCGAATCCCACCTGCGGCTCGTATCCGATCGTCTCACGGGCGGCGGTGATGTCGGCCCACGACATGCGCACGTCGGCGGCCCGCTCCGGCTGGTGGTCCTTCTGCACCGGCAGGCCGAGCACGCGACCTATCGCATCCGCCAGGTCGTTGATCGTCTCCGACCCACCGGTCGCGATGTTGAGCACCGAGCCGCCGGCGCCGTCTGCGTCGGCGGCCAGCATGTTTGCTGCGACGACGTTGTCGACGTGGGTGAAGTCGCGCGACTGCTCTCCGTCCCCGAACACGATCACAGGCTTGCCGTCGGCGATCGCGCGCACGAACAGGGGGATCACGGCCGCGTACTGGGAATCCGGGTCCTGGTTCGGCCCGAAGACGTTGAAGTATCTGAGGGCGACGGTCTCCACGCCGTACACGCGGTGGAAGGCGACACAGAACCGCTCTGCAGCGAGCTTCGCGACCGCGTACGGGGAGATCGGGTTCGATGCCTGTGTCTCCACGCGGGGAAACGAGCCGCCGTCGCCGTACACCGACGACGACGAAGCGGCGATGACCCGACCGACGCCTTCGTCCCGCGCAGCCAGGAGCACGTTCAACGTGCCCTCCACGTTGACCGCGGTCGAGGTGAGCGGGTCCTGCACCGACCGTGGCACCGATCCGAGCGCTCCCTGATGGAAGACCACGTCGGTGCCTCGAACCGCCGTGTGGACGCGCTCGTAGGAGCGAAGGTCGCCCTCGACGAGCTCGATGTCGCGCGTCACTCCCGCGATGTTCTGGCGCCGCCCGGTGGCGAAGTTGTCGAGCACGCGGACGGTGTCGCCGCGCTCGAGCAGGGCGCGCACGAGGTTCGAGCCGATGAAGCCCGCGCCGCCGGTGACGAGGGCGACCCTGCTCACGCTTTCTCCGCCACGACGTGGTAGTTGGCGGCGATCGTGCCGGGGCGCGGCTCGCGCAGCACGTCGACACGCCGGTCGAGCGTCGCCGCCACCCGGTTCATGATCGAGACGAACGGCCGCGACAGCGGCGCGACGTGCGCGCGGCGGAACACGTGGTCGAGGTAGATGGAAGCGAGCATTGCGACACAGGCTGTCGACCCGGAGGCCGCTGTCACCCTAACGGACGCCCAGTCGCCGTTGACCTCGAACAGCCGCTCCAGCCCGGCGTGCGTCCATCGCCAGAGATCGACGGGGTTCGGGTGGTAGACCATGGCGCCATGGGTGGAGAGGAGCACGCGGCCACCCGGGGAGGTTGCGCGATGCAGCTCACGCACGCCGCGCGCCGGGTCGTCGACGTGCTCGAGCACCTGCGCGCACAGGACGACGTCGAAAGAGCCGTCCGCAACAGGGAGAGCCTCGATCGGGCCCTGCAGCTCGGCCAGCGGGTTCGGGACCGGGTCGACGCCGACGTACGTTGCGGCGTGGGCGGCGAACAGCGGCCGGTACGGCATCTCCCCGCAGCCCACGTCGAGCAGACGGTATGGACCGAGATCTGCGTGTGCGCGGCGCGCCTCCTCGGCCAGCCAGCGGACGAGAGGCGCCCGGACGGCGTACGTCGGCATGGACGGGCGCGGGTCGAGACGGGCGTCACCCACGGACGGTCACCAGCCCGAGCGCGAGCCAGGTGAGGGCGTCGAGCGGGATCCCCGGCACGAGCCCGATCCCCGCCCACACCCCCGCAGCGACGAGCAGCCAGGCGAGGCCGACGACGGGGACCGGGGAAACGCGGGCCCCTCGCACGGCAGCCAGCACCGCGACTGCGAACAGCCCTACGAGTGCCGCGAAGCCGATCACGCCCGCGTCGGCGAGGACCTGGAGGTACAGGGTCTGCACGCCCCACGGGTGCTCGGGCGACGGGAACGCCTCGTCGGGCTCGCCGGGGAATCGCTTCCGCGCATCGTCCAGGTGCGGTCCGTAGGCCCATTCCTCCGACGACGCCTGCCAGCCAACTCCCGAGATGGGGTGAGCGAGCCAGATGCGGCCGCCGATGTATGCGAGCAGGGTGCGATGCGCGTAGCTCTCGACGCGGGTGTCCTCGACGCGGTCGCGCAGGCCGAGGAACTCGGTGAATCGCTCGATCGCATCGGCTCGCATGAGCGATGTGCCCGCGGTGACGGCGAGCACGATCGCGGCGACGGCCACGAGCTGCCTGCTCTGCACCGTTCCGCGCAGGCGGGCGAGCAGCAGGATCGCCGCGGCTGCGAGCCAGACGCCGATGGCGCCCGTCATCGCTCCGGAGAGGACGATCCCGAGCCCGCCGGTGATGAGCGCCGGCACCGTCCAGCGTGAGCCAAGCGGTCGCGCAGGGCCGAGCGCCAGCGCAACGAGCCCGAGCCCCAATGCTGCCCCTGAGAGCGCCGCGAAGTCGTGGATGCCGACGAACGACGGCTCGCGCTGACCCGGCCGCTTCCCCTCGAACTCACTCACCAAGCCCAGGAACTGAAGTGCGCCCACCGTGGTTGCGGCGATGCTCCAGCTCACCACGCCAACGAACAGGGGCCGCGCCTCGGCGACGCGCCGGACGAGTAGCACGGCCGCCGGGAGCAGCAGCGCGTACCACGCGAACTTGAGCGCGCTCACCGTATGCGTCGCGTAGGCGTAGTCCTCACCCAGAACGGCAGGCGTCGCGAGCGACAGCAGCCCGAGCGCAACGAGCGCCGCGGCGGCGATCAGCACACGACGCGCCTGCCGCAGCGGAGCGAAGCCGTCGCGTCTGCCGCGAACGACGGCTGCGACCAGCACGGCCGCCACGGCTGCGTCGGCGAGCGTGACGTCAACCGTCGTCCCGGCCAGCGGGACCGAGACGTGCGGCTGATACGTCGCGTGGAGGAAGAGCGGCGGCACGGCGAGCGCCAGTACGAGTGACTCGACGGTCGCGCCGGCCGCGAGCGCGCGGACGCGGGCGCCCAGATGCCCCGGCCTTCCGTCGTAGGGCTGTCAGAGGGCTGGATCATTGCGCCTGAAGCTTTGCGGCCGCGAAGCGGACGCCTTTAGGGGTGTTCGCGCGTCGGGATCCGCGAGAGCGGATCCCGACGCTGCGGATCAGAACGGCCCGGCTCTGCGTCGCGGCCGTCACGTGGGGCACTGTAGATGAGCCGGGGACTGTCCCCGGCCCCAGGGGGACTGTCCCCATGGATCTACACTGAGCGACCACCTGATGCGGTCACGGCTCATCTGGCGCCGCTCGGCGACCGCCGCCGGGCTCTACGCCTCGGTCGGCATCGGCATCCTCGGCACGATCGTCGCTGCACGCGTGCTCGGGCTGGCCGACTTCGGCCTCTGGGCGACGGCCCTCGCTGTCGCCTCGTTCTTCCAGATGTTGCTCGACATCACGGTGGAGGAGACGCTGACGAAGATCGGCTTTCGCTACGTGGTGCAGGAGGACTGGGGCAGGCTGCGCCGGCTGTTCGTGCGCTGCGTGCAGCTCAAGCTGGCGGGTGGCCTGCTCGCAGCGGTGTTCGTCGCAGCTCTCGCACCCCTCGCAGACAACGTCTTCGACACCGACGACCTCTTCTGGCCGGTGCTCCTGTCGGCATTGCTCCCGCTCGTCGCCTCGGTCGAGGCTGTCGGGCTCTCCGCGCTTCTGCTGCGGCGGCGTTACGACATCCGAGGCTCCTACCAGGCCGTCTCTGCGACGTTGCGGCTGGCCGGCATCGTCGTCGGCGCCCAATTCGGCGTCACGGGCGCCGTGGTCGGGATCGTGGTCGCGCAAGCGGTCGCGAGCGTGATCGCCGCCTGGCTCGGGCTCGCAGCGTTCCGCCGCTTCCCTCGCGTGCCCCAGCGACCGCTCGCGGACGACCGGCGGCTCGTGCTGTCCTTCGTCGCGCGGTCGAGCGCGGCTACGGGCGTCATCTCTCTGCGCCGGACGCTTGCGCCGCTGCTTCTTGGCGTCGTCGCGGGCCCGACGCAGGTCGGCCTCCTGCGCGTCGCCCAGGCGCCGCAGACGGGACTGGAGGCTGCGAGTGCTCCCGTGCGGCTGATCCTGCTCACCGAGCAGACACACGACTGGGAGCGCGGACGCGAGCACACGGTCGTCGAGGGGGTGCGCCGCTACATGGTCGCCGCGACGGCATTGATGGTCGTGGCCGTGCCGGTGTTCATGGTGGCCATGCCGTTCCTCGTACGCTTCTTCTTCGGCGCCGAGTACGAAGGCGCGGTCGACGCGGCCCGGATCGTCCTGGTCGCCGCTGCGCTGCAACTCGTGCTCGGTTGGACGAAGTCGTTCCCGGTGTCGATCGGTCGGCCGGGGCTGCGCGTCGTCGCCCACGGCGTCGAGGTGCTGGTCCTGCTCCCGCTCACCGTGATCCTCGGTGCGAAATGGGACGTGACCGGGGCGGCGGTCGCGGTGCTCGTGTCGGTGATCGCGTTCGCCGCGGTGTGGGCCGTGCTGCTGGTGCGCGTGCGTGCGGACGTCACGCCGCGGCCCGACGAGCTCGCCGGGGGTGCGTCCGTCTCGTGAACGTGCTCGTCGTGTCGGGCATCTGGCCGCCGGACGTGGGCGGTCCGGCAAGTCACGCGCCTGCCCTCGCCCGTCACCTCCGCCGGCATGGACACGGCGTCGAGGTCGTGACGACGGCCGCCGCCACGCCGCCGCCCGAGGCGTTCCCGGTGCGCTGGGTACGGCGCTCGCTGCCGCGCGGCGTGCGCCACGCAGAGGTGGTGCGGCTCGTGGCCCGCCATGCCCACCGCGCCGACGTCGTCTACGCGACCAGCATGGTGCGCCGCGCATCGGCCGGTGCCGCTGTCGTCCGGCGTCCCTTCGTCGTGAAGCTCGTCGCGGACGAGGCGTTCGAGCGGGCGCAGCGAGGCGGATCGTTCTCCGGGACGATCGAGGAGTTTCAGGGCTCTCATGGCGGCCGGCGCCTGCGCGCGCTGCGCTCGTCGCGCAACGCGGCCCTCAGGCGCGCCGCACTCGTCCTCTCGCCGAGCTCCTACCTGCGCGAGATTGCCCTCGGCTGGGGAGTCGATCCGGCGCGCGTGATCGTGGTGCCCAACCCGGCGCCGCCGCTACCGGCACTGCCGTCCCGGGAGGTGTTGCGAGCGGAGCTCGGCGTCGACGGCATCGTGCTGGCCTTCGCCGGCCGGCTCACCATCCAGAAGGCCCTCGACCTGGCGCTCGACGCTCTGCGCGAAGTGCCGCGGGTGACGCTGCTCGTGCTCGGCGACGGCCCGGACCGCGGCCGTCTCGAGCGCGGGGCTGCCGAGCGCGGGCTCGACGGCCGCGTGCGGTTTCTCGGTGCCGGATCGCGCGACGACGTGCTGCGGCTCTTCTCCGCCGCCGATGCCGCCTTGCTCACGTCTGCCTGGGAGAACCTGCCGCACACCGTGCTCGAGGCGCTGGCGGTCGGCACCCCGGTGATCGCAACGGCGGTTGGTGGCGTGCCGGAGGTCGTGCACGACGGCGAGAACGGGTTGCTCGTGCCTCCGGGTTCGCCGGACTCACTACGAGAGGCCATTGCACGGTTCTCCGACGATGCTGTGCTTCGCCTGCGATTGCAGGCCGGCGCTGCGCCATCAGTGGCGCACCTCGCTGAGAACGTCCTGCTGGAGCGGATCGAAGGGCTGCTCGAGGAAGTCGTGGCCCGATGAAGAGGTTGCTGATGGCGGGCCGAACGCGGTATTCGCTGCCGCTCTCGCCGGCTCTGGAGCGAAAGTTCTCGACGCTCGGGGTCGAGCTCGACGTGCACGTGCTCGCCGCCGCGGCGAGGGGGAACCGCGGGCTCGACGCGCGATTCCGCCTCGTCCAGCCGCTGCCGCTCCTCGACGGGCCGCTGTTCTACCTCCGGTTTCCGTTTCTGGTGGCGCGCGAGCTGCGACGCCTGCGACCCGACGCCGTGCTCGTGCAAGGCGCGCAGGAAACGGCGCTCGCCCTTCTCGGGCGCCGTCTGGCACAGAGCTCGACCAGAGTGATCCTCGACCTGCACGGCGATCCGGAGACCCCCACTCGACTCTACGGCTCCGCCTCCCGTCGCGTCCTCGCACCGGTCGCCGACCTGCTCGCGCGACACGCGATTCGCCACGCCGACGCGGTGCGAACGCTGTCACCCTTCACGACGGGAACCGTGCGCAGGCTCGGTGTCGAGCCGGCCGCCGAGTTCCCGGCCTTCATGGATCTCGAGACGTTTCTCGAGCGGCCGCGGGCCCCGCTGCCCGACAGGCCGCGCCTGCTCTTCGTCGGCGTGCTCGAGCGCTACAAGGCAATCGAGGTCCTGGCGGACGCCTGGCGCCTGGCCGCACAACGGATCCCGTCGGCGTCGCTGCACCTCGTCGGCCGGGGAACGATGACCGAGGTGCCGGAGCGACTCGTCGCGGAGTTTCCCGGTCGCGTTCACTGGACACCGCGGCTGTCCACTGCGGAGGTCGCCGCGGCGATGGACGAGGCCACCGCGCTGCTCCTGCCGTCACGCTCGGAAGGGCTTCCCCGGATCGTGGTGGAGGCGTTCTGCCGCGGCCGTCCGGTGATCGGCGCTCGCGCGGGCGGGATCCCCGACATCGTGGTGGACGACCGGAACGGCGTCGTTGTCCCCGCCGGAGATGCGGGAGCGCTGGCCGATGCGATCGTGCGCGTCGTGACCGACCCGGCGCTCGCGACCCGGCTGGGTGCGGGCGCAGGCCGTGACGTGGCGCTCTGGCTCGCCACACCCGAGGACTACGCCCGGCGCACGAGAGAGCTCGTGGAGCTGGTGACGGCCAGGTGAGGTTTGATGTGAAAACCGAGGCGCGCGGCCGCGAAGCGGACGCCTTCAGGGCGGGTGGGAATCCACTCGGTGGATTCCCACCTCGCGAAAAATGAGGGCGATCTTCGTCACCCAGGAGGTGGATCCGGCAAGCCCGGTGCTGGGAGCGACGGTTGCGAAGATCCGCGCTCTGGCCGCCTGCGTGGACGAGGTCGCCGTCCTCGCCGACCGAGCGGTCGACGGAGCGCTGCCCGCCAACTGTGTCGTGCATCTGTTTCGCAGCGGGACGCGCGCCGGTCGCGGCCTCCGCTTCGAGTCGGCGCTCACCCGTGAGCTCGCCCGAGGCCCACGGCGGGCGTTCGTGCTCGCGCACATGTGCCCCATCTACGCTGTGCTCGCTGCCCCCGTCGCGCGACCGCTCGGCTGCCGCGTGCTCCTCTGGTTCACGCACTGGAAGTCGAGCCGCCTCCTCGCTGCCGCGGAGCGTCTCTCGAGTGCTGTCGTCACCGTCGAGGAGCGCACGTTTCCCCTTCGGTCGCGCAAGGTCGTGCCGATCGGGCACGGCATCGACCTCGGCGCGTTCCCGTGCGCCGTGCGTCCCGTCGGCGAAACGCTGAGACTGCTGTGCCTGGGCCGAACGTCGCCCGCCAAGGGGATCGAGACGGTCATCCGCGCAACCGCCGCCGTGCCGTCGGCACGCCTCGACGTCGTCGGCCCTTCGCTGACCGACGAGGAACGCGCGCACCGGGCAGAGCTCGAGCGGCTGGTGGAAGAGCTCCGGGCCGCCGATCGTGTTCGGATAGGCGGGGCCGTCCCCCGCGATCGCGTCCCGGTGCTGCTCACGGAGGCCGACGCACTGGTCAACAACATGCGCCCGGGCGCGACCGACAAGGTGGTCTACGAGGCGGCGGCGACCTGCCTGCCGGTGCTCGCCTCGAACCCTGCCCTCGATGGCTTCCTGCCCTCCGAGCTGAGGTTCGACCGCGACGACCCCGCCGGGCTGGCGGACCGGATCAGCGCGGTCGCGGCGGCTGATCGCGCCGCGCTCGGACGCGAGCTCCGCGCCCGGGTCGAGCGGGACCACTCGGTGGAGGGCTGGGCGCGCCGTGTCGTGGAGGTTGCGCAGCGGTGAATGGCCCGGTGCTGCACGTCGGCAAGGTCTCAGGGATCTCCGGCTCCGAGGCGCACCTGCTGTTGTTGCTGCCGCAGCTGCGTGAGAAGGGGTGGGATGTCCGCTTTCTCATGCTGCACGAGGACGAGCCGGGCGCCTCGGAGTTCGCATCGCGGCTCGAGGACGGCGGGGTGCCGGTCGAACGAGTGCGGCTCCCGCACGCCGCCGACCCGATGGCGTTCCGCCGCGTCGCCGCGGTGGTGCGGCACCTGCGGCCCGTGCTCCTGCACACCCACCTCGTGCACGCCGACTTCCACGGGCTCCTCGCCGGCCGGCTGGCGCGCGTGCCGGTGCTGGCGAGCACGAAGCACGGGTTCAACCCGTTCCGTGCGCGGCGCTCCTTCGCCGCCGCGGACCGAACGGTCGGTAGGCTCGTCGACCTCCACATCGCAATCTCCGCGGGTCTCGCCCGGTATCTCGCGCAGACGGAGGGCTTCGCGGAGTCGAGCTTCGAGGTGGTGCACTACGGCATCGAGCCGGGCCCCGAGCCGGAGCCGTACGCGGGCGACGCGCCGCGGCTCGTCGTCGTCGGCCGGCTGGTGCCGATCAAGGGTCACGACACGCTCCTGCGCGCGATCGCTCGAGCGGCGCGTGAGGTTCCGGGACTCGAGCTGGAGGTGGCAGGCGCGGGGCCGCTCGAGGCGGAGCTGCGTTCGCAGGCGGCCGCGCTCGGGCTGGACGGAAGCGTGCGCTTCCTCGGTCAGGTTCCCGGAGCGTCCGCCGTGATGGAGCGAGCGTCGGTCGTGCTCGTGCCGTCGCTCGGTGAGGGCTTCGGCATGGTTGCGCTCGAGGCGATGGAGCGGGGTCGAGCCGTCGTGGCCAGCGCCGTCGGCGGCCTGCCCGAGATCGTCGTTGCCGGCGAGACCGGCCTGCTCGTGCCACCGGGTGACGCCGCTGCTCTCGCAGCCGCGGTCGTGGAGCTGGCGGGCGACCCGGATCGCGCGCGTGCGTTCGGTGCGGCGGGCCGCACGCGGGCGCTCGAGTCGTTTTCCCAGGAGCGCTGTACCGCACGAACCGACGAGCTCTACTCGGAGGCGCTCACGCGGGCCGGGCGCACGTAACCACGCTCTCTCGCGATCTCCCACAGCCGCGCGAGCGCGAACGCCGCGAGCAAGGCGAGCAGGAAGTCCCACGGCGCCCGGTAGCGCACCGTGCCTGCGAAGACCATCGCCATCAGCGTGTTGTACGAGAGCAGCAGCGCGGCGAGCACCGCGAACCGGCGCGGGGCGAGGAAGAGCCCCCATAGCGCAAGCGCGTAGAGCGGGATCATGAACAGCGGCTCGAACACCCTGCGGCCGAACGTCGCCGCGCCTCCACCCGAGGTCTCCGCCGTCTCTGTCGTGATCGTCGGCCGCCACAGCATCCCCACGGCCTGGACGGCCAGGCGCGCCTTCTCACCGGGGTGATCGCGCCAGAAGTCGGTCACCTGGTCGCGGTAGAAGCGCATCTGAGCGCACTCGTCGACCGCTCGAGCGGCCTCCGGGCCGAGCTCCGCCGCGCGCTCGGGCCACGGCGGAACGCCGGGGAGCTCGGGCACGTCGTCGATCCAGCCGCCCCGTGCGAGAACGTCGTAGGTGTTCTCGTTGTTGGCCTTCCAGAGCGCTCTGGCGTCGGTGGTGATCGCGAAGCAGCCGACCTGCACCCTGTTGCGGATCGCCCACGGCGCCACCACGGCGGCGGCCGCCACGAGCACGACGGCGCCGGTGGCGAGCGCTCGCGCGCCGGGCCGCACCCGCCACGCCACGTACGGCGCGACGACGAGCGGCAGGGCGACGAGCCGCGAGTTGCCGAGTATCGCCAGTCCGGTGACGGCGCCGGCCGCCGCCGCCAGCCACAGCGAGCGCCGCTCGTAGGCCATGAGCGCCAGCAGCGTCAGCAGCGCGAGGAGAAAGCCGTCCAGGATCTCGCGGTTGACGTGGATGTCGTGCCAGACGAGGTACGGATGCAGCGTCGCGACGAGCGCCGCGATGACGCCGATGCGCGTGGAACGCAGTCGGCGTCCGATCTCCAGCACGAGCAGGGCAGTGCCGACCGCCACAGCGATCTGAGCCAGGCCCACCGCCACCCACGAGGCGCCGAACGGCCAGTACAGGGCTGCCAGGAAGAACGCGTAGAGCGGCTGCGTGTAGGCCGAGGGAATGCCCGCGAGGAACCCGAACGTGCCGCTCTCGACGAGGGTGCGTGCGAACGTGTCGCTTTTCTCGACGTACTCCTGGAGGATCGTGTCGCGCTCCACGGCGAGCGCCGCGAGGCGCGGGAGGGCAGCGGCCGCGGCGACGAGGAGAACGGCCTTGCGGCGACTCACGCGGGCGGTCGTGGTATCTGTCGGGGGGTCATGGGCACGTCCGGGGAACGGTACGCGGTCGTCTCCTGCCACGTCGAACGGCCGCTCGACGACCGTGTGTGGGCGGCATTCGCCCGGCTGCAGGAGCGGCGGCCGGGCGGATTCGCCGTCGCAGCGCTGCTCAGGCCGCCGGACGAGCGGGCCGACGAGGACGAGCGGCGGTGGGTCGAGCGCGCCCGCGAAGCGGCCGCGAGAGGCCCGCTCGGCCACCACACGCACTGGACCAGCCCTACACATGCGCGCCCGACGGACGGTGAGAAGCCCGGCCATCGTGTCCTGCGCGAGGGCGCCTGGCTGCGCGAGCGCGGGCTCGCGCCGACGCTGTTCTGCGGCGGCGGCTGGTACACCGATGCCTCGGTGGCTGAGGCGTGCGCCACACTCGGTTACGTCGACTGCACCCCACGCCGTGAACGACCGGGCTACCTCGGGCAGGGCGAGCGCTGGGCGGAACTGGCCGCACCGGCATGGGTCCGCACCGAGCCGGGTGGCCGTATGCTCGCCATTCCCACGACACGCACCATCGGCCGGCTGGCGCGCTCCGTGCTGCGGCCGTCAGGGCTCGACGAGCGTGTGGTGCACGTCTACCTGCACGACACCGATCTCCTCGATCGCCGCCGGCGGGCAGCGCTCACGGCGGGCCTGAGGGCGCTCGGCAGGCGTCGCCGCGCCACCGACCTCGACGCGCTCGCGACGACGCTGGCCGTCTCGGCGCCGGAGATCGACTGGGAGAGCATGGCCCGCGGAGGAGGAGACCACTCGTGAGGGCCGCAGTAGAATTGCTGCGTGCCGGCCAAGGCCCCGCCTGAGGCGCCGCAAGCGCGCTCCGGGCCACCCGCGTCCCTCCCCGCCGCGGACGTCCGCTCCTCCCGCATCTACCTCTTCTCGCGCGGGCCGCTCCAGGCCGTGCTGCGCCGGACACTCTCGATCGGAGCGCTCGTCGTGCTCGACGTCGTGGGCCTGGCGCTCGGCCTCTACCTCGCGCTCGTGCTGCGGCAGCTCGTGTACGGGGAGGAGGAGATCTTCTGGAGCCTGCTCTGGACGCAGGAGTCGGAGTGGCTGAAGTTCCTCGTGCCGATCACGGTGCTCGTCTTCCTGCAGGCAGGCCTGTACGCCCCACGCGAGCGCCGGGCCGGGCCGGGCCGGCTCCTGTCCGCGATCGTCACCGTGGCCCTGATCGTGCTCGCCTTCGGTCTCGGCACCGGCTACGACTTCACCACCTACGGCCTCATCCCGACCGCTGCGATCGCGTGCGCGTTGGCGATCGGTCTCCTCCGTGCGGCGTACGGGTCGGTCTCGCTCGAGGCGATGAAGGTGGGCGGCATCCGCCGCCGCGTCGTCCTGGTCGGCGAGGGAGCGAGCCTCGCCCGCCTGTACCGGCAGCTGGCGGCCGTGCGCGGGGGCATCGAATACGAGTTCGCAGGCGTCGTCTCGCAGGCCGGGGCGGCGGGTCTGCCGCGGCTTGGCTCGTCGGTGGAGGACATCGCTGCCGTGCTCGAGTCGACGCGACCCGACGAGCTGCTGCTCGCCGAGGCCGCCTACGACGAGCGCACCGTGCTCGAGATCGTCCAGCAGGCACACCGGCAGGGTGTGAAGGTGCGCCTGGCGCCGAACACGACCGAGCTCCTCGTGCACGAAGGCGAGTACGTGCCCGGGCAGGGCGTGCCCCTGTTCGAGCTGCGACCGCCCATTCTCACCGGTGTCGACTGGGCGTTGAAGCGGGCCTTCGACATCGTCGTCAGCACGCTCCTCGCAGTCGTCCTGCTCCCGCTGTGGCTCCTTGTCGCGCTCGCCATCAAGCTGGACACGCGCGGCTCGGTGCTCTACGTCGACCCGCGCATCGGAGTTGGTGAGCGGGAGTTCGGCATGCTCAAGTTCCGCACCATGGTCGCTGACGCCGCCGATCAGCAGCCGGACGTCGAGGAGCTGAACGAGGCTTCTGGCGCGCTGTTCAAGATCCGCGACGACCCGCGCGTGACCAGGGTGGGACGCGTCCTGCGGCGACTGTCGATCGACGAGCTGCCCCAGCTCGCCAACGTGCTCCGCGGGCAGATGAGCCTCGTCGGGCCGCGACCCCTCCCGCTGCGTGATCACGAGCTGCTCGACGACTGGCACAAGGCACGCTGTCTCGTGCTCCCGGGGATGACCGGCCTGTGGCAGATCTCGGGCCGCTCGGGTCTCTCCTTCGACGACCTGGTGCGGCTCGACTTCACCTACCTCGAGAACTGGTCGGTGTGGCTCGACGTGTCGATCATCCTGAAGACGATTCCCGCCGTCCTCTCGAGGCGCGGTGCGTATTAGGCGGGTTCCGGCCCTCCTGCGGCGGCAGGCGTCGTCCCTACACTCTCCGCGATGAAAGCGCCGAAGATCCTCGCCGTCGCGTCTGCGGTCGACCTCGACTTCCGCTACGGCTGCACGCCGGCGTGGTGGCAGCTGTGGAAGGGCATGTACGAGGTGGGGGTCGATCTCGTCGTCACGCCGTATCGAGGCCGGCCGGTGGAGTCGCCGTGGTGGCGGGTCGCTCCGAACCCGACCTACCGCGAGGGCGAGACCTACGCGGCGCTGCGCGACGGGTTGGCACGTCTCAAGGGCGACCGTTACCTCCGTCGCGCCGAGGAGTCGCCCGACGACACCGCCGTCGACCGGTTCACCCGGGAGACGATCTGGCGTGTCGTGACGCCACGCTGGCGCCGCCATCTCGCCAGGCTGGTGGAGCAGGAGCAGCCCGACGCGGTCGTCGTCTTCACGGTGCCGATGGCGCACTTCCGCGGCATCCCCGCTTTTCTGCGCGAGCGCTACGGCGTGCCGGTGGTGTTCTACGACGGCGACGTGCCGATGAGCCTGCCGGAGTTCGGTGGCATGGACACGGGTTTCAACTACTACCACGGCGCCGACCCGTCCGAGTACGACCTCGTGCTGTCGAACTCCGAGGGAGGGCTCGAGCGGCTCCTCGCGCTCGGCGCGCGGCGAGCAGAGGCCGTCTTCTGGGGCGCCGACCCCGAGTTCTTCGCTCCCCGGGCAGTCGGGAAGGAGATGGACGTCTTTTTCTACGGGTACGGCGACAAGTTCCGGCGGGAATGGATCGGCGCCATGGTCGGCGAGCCGAGCCGACGCGAGCCGGACGTCGACTTCGCGCTCGGCGGCCTCGACTTCCAGGGAGACGTTGGCGCGGCGCGCCTGGTCGGCGACGTCCCCTTCAACGCCTTCGCGCGCGCGATCTCGGCCGCCCGGGTCAACCTCAACATCACGCGCCGCTCGCACGCGACGGTGCCGGGCTCGTCGACGTGTCGTCCGTTCGAGCTCGCCGCAGCCGGTGCCGCGATCGTGTCCAACCCGCACGAAGGCATCGAGCGCTGGCTCGAGCCGGGCAGCGAGCTGATCGTGGTCGAGGATGCCGACACCGCCGTCGAGGCGTATCGCGCGCTGCTCGACGACCCCGCGCAGGCAGAGGCGATGGGTGCCCGCGCGCGTGAGCGCGTGCTGGACGAGCACACCTACCGCCACCGCGCCGAGCGCCTGCTCGAGCTGGTCGGCCTCGCCACGCCGGCGGGTCGCGCATGAGCAGCCGCATCATCGCGATCGTGCCCGCGTTCGACGAGGAAGGCGCGATCGGCCGAGTCGTCGAAGGGATCCTGGCCGTCGACCCGAGGATCGACGTGCTCGTGGTGGACGACGCGTCGACGGACGGCACTGCCGACGCGGCGGCTGCCGCTGGAGCTGCCGTGGTGCGGCTCCCGTACAACCTCGGCATCGGCGGCACCGTCCAGACGGGGTTCAAGGTGGCGCTCGAGCGCGGCTACGAGCTTGCCGTTCGCCTCGACGGAGACGGTCAGCACGACCCCGCCGAGCTGGCGAAGCTGCTCGGCCCGGTCGAGCGCGACGAGGTCGACGTCGTCACGGGCTCCCGCTTCGTCGACGGTGACAGCAGCTACCGGCCGCCACTCGCCCGGCGGCTGGGGATCGTCTGGTTCGCGTGGCTCGTGTCGCTGCTCACACGCCGCCGTGTGACCGACACGACCTCCGGCTTCCAGGCGCTCAACCGGCGTGCGATCGAGCTGTTCGCCGAGGACTACCCCAGCGACTACCCGGAGGTGGAGTCGTCACTGCTCATCGCACGCCGTCGCCTGCGCTCCGTCGAGGTTCAAGTGAGCATGCGCGAGCGCGAGCACGGTCGCTCGTCGATCACGTTCGTCCGCTCCGTCTACTACATGCTCAAGGTCACGCTGGCGCTGCTCGTCGCCATGGCCAGAAAGCCCACGCTCCCCGAGGAGGTAGGCAGCCGGTGACACCGGTCCGGATCTCGATCGCGGCTGCGATCGCTTCGGTGGTTCTGATCCTCGTGGTGCTCGAGCTGATCCGCGGGAGACGCCTCAAGGAGCGCTACGCGCTCTTGTGGCTCGTGACCGGCGTCGTGCTGCTCGTCCTCTCCGTCTGGCGCGAAGGCCTCAACACGATCGCGGGCTGGCTGGGTGTCAGCGGCTATCCGCCCGCAATCCTGTTCGCTGCCGCGATCCTGTTCGTGATCGTCGTCTTGCTGCACTACTCGACGGTGCTGTCGAAGCTGGACGACGAGAGCACCCTGCTCGCGCAAGAGCTCGCCATCCTGCGCCGCCGGGTCGAGGAGCTGGAACAGGGGGACAGCGGCACGTCCTGACCGGCTGTCAGGTCGCCTGAGACGGGCACGGCGGCGGTAGCCGCGACCCCGTCGGGAGATAGAGCGTCACGTCGCCGCAGCGAACGCGTTGCGGATAGCGATCACCCAGCATCGCCAGCACGGCCGGCAGCGTCCGCAGCATGCGTCCCACGACCACCGCGGACGGGCGGGTACGCTCGATCTCTGCGATCACCTCTTCGTCGGTGAGCCCGCCGCCCGTGACGCGCGTGTTCGACATGTCCACGAGTGGGCCGGGCTGCTCGCGGCGGGCGAGGAACGGGACGATCGGCTGATCGGAGACGACGATGTCTCCCGGGGTGGTGACCAGCTTCACGGCCGCTACCGCCCAGACGATGTCCGCGGGCTCGGCGACGTCGTTGCGATGGAGCCGCCGCTGCTCCTGGTAGAGCCCGGCAATCACGAACAGCGCAACGACACCTGCGACTCCGATGCGCAACCAGTGCGGCCGAAGTTCCGAGATCCCGAGCGCAAGGCTCGGTCCGGCCGACACCGCGTACGCAACGGTGAGCAGCAGGAGGTGGTGGTCGGCCAGTGGCCGCACGAGGACGAGAAAGAGCATGGCTGCGGGCACGAAGGTCCACAGCGGCCAGACCCGGCGCGCCCGGCGGGAGACGAGAAATGCCACGAGACCCGCAGGAACGAGCCAGGCAATCGGTGTACGCGGCTCGAGCAGGTCGCGGATCCAGCGCGCGTTCTCGCCGTGGCTCCCGAGCTCGGCCGCGCCCGTGTGATCGCCGACGACGGCGCTCCAGATCGCGTCGAGCGAGCCGGCGTGGGCGATTGCAAGCACCATGAGCACGACCGCCGCACCCGCCGCTGCCGCTGGTAGCACGCGGCGACCCATGCGCGCCGCCAGCGTGAGCGCCAGAAAGGGGACGACGAACGGCGCCGCGAGCAGCTTCGTCGTCACCGCGAGTGCCAGCACCGCGCCGGCTGCGCCACCCCACGGCCGGCTCGATCCGCGGCGCAGGGCAAAGGTCAGCAACGCGAGCGAGACGAGGCCGAGCGCGACCGCGGGGACGTCGGCGGCGACCGTCGGCGCGACCGAAGGGTACGGCGGCCCGATCGCAACGAACGCCCCGGCGGCAACCCCGGCCGGAGGCCCGTAGAGGCGCCAGCCAAGCGCGATTGCTGCGCCCACACCCGCCAGCGCCAGCATGGCGAACCCAAACCGGATCCCTTCCACCGACGACCCGAACGGCGCCGCGAGCGCGCGGAGCACCCAGTAGAACGCGGGCGGCTGGCTCGTGTACACGTCACTGCCGAGCTCCTGGCCACGGCGGAGCGCGTCGAGGCTGGCGAGGTAGACCCCCTCGTCGTAGTTCGTCCGCGTGCTCAGCGAGCGCGTGAAGACGAGCCCTGCGCCGAGAAGGAGCAGCCCTGCCGCGGCCGCCCAGCCGCCGCCTGGCGGTCGTCTCACGACGCGGCGCGCACGGGTGGGCTGATCAGCATCACATCACCCTGCTCGGTGTCGTTCACCCAGTTTGCTGCCACGCCGATCCGGTACGTCACGCCGGGCTCCGGCGAGCGGTCGACGTAGCTCTTCTCGCGCGTCGTGTCGAGCACGATCATGTTCAGCCCGCAGCGGTCGGCTCCCTCACGGATACAGCCGACATCGGGCTCGGTGCCGGTCGGTGCGGTAGACGCGGTAGAACGTCTTCGTCGGGCTCGTCGTGTCGTCCCAGGTGAGGTGCTGCGCCGCCCCGACGCGCGTCGTGCGGAGTTGTACCGTGTCACCGTCCACCGGGACCAGGATCCCGTCGACCAGGATCGCCTGCTCGGCACCGCGTAACGGCGTCGCTGTGAAGACGAACGCGGCCGGCACTGCAGCGAGCAGGACGACGACACCGATCGCGAGCCGTCGCCCAGGACGACGACCCGGCAGCGCGCCGATCCGCGCACCGAGACGACGCGGCAGGGTCGGCACGAGCAGCGGGATCGCAGCCAGGAGGATCGCGTAGGCCGGGAGGGCGGGCATCACGAGGCGCCAGAAGCTGCCGGCTTCGATCGAGGAAACGGGTGAGGCGCCCTTCACGATCACGTAGCCGAGCAGCCAGCCGAGCAGCAGTCCGGCGGCGGGCACAGACCTCCGCGCCACTGCGAGCGCCCCTGCCAGTGGTGCCCACTGCGCGACCCGGGCGCTCCAGAAGAACTCGCGCAGGTTCGACATGTTCCGCTCCCAGTCGTCCAGGTGCAGCGGGAAGCGATCCCAGAACGAGTCGGCGACCGGCAGTTGCGGCAGCCACGTAGCTGCAACGTGAACGGCCTCCATGCTCAACGCGGGGACGGAGCCCGTGCCGCGCGACTTCCAGATCGCCAGCAGAAGCACGGCGGGCACAAGCGAGACGGCGAACGTCGCTGCGCTTCTCCAGCGCAGCGCGAGGAGGTATGCCGCCGCCGGCCCGAGCAGGAAGAGCGCGTTCGCCGGCTTCATCCCGATCGCGAAGCCCGCGAAGGCGCCGGCGAGCGCGGCCTCCCGGATCGCTCCGGCATCGAGCGAGCGCAGCACCAGCGCCGCCGCCACGAGCACGAGCACGGTCGACGGGTAGTCCGCCATCTGCGTGAGCCCGAGCATCTGGACGAGCACCTGGTCGGTCCAGCGCTCCTGGTAGCGGTCCTCGAACAGCGGGATCGCGAGGTACGGGAGGAGCACCCAGACCGTGGCGCACCACAGCCCGGCCGCGCCGACCGGCGATGCGGGCGCCGATGTCGTAGACCGCGAGCGTGGCGATCGGCCCCAGCACCGCAACCTGCAGCACCGTCGTCACCGGCAGCAGATCGAGCGAGGAGGCGCCGGTGATCCACGTCAGCGGTGCGAGCAGCACGGGCCACCCGTAGCCGACGAGAGCGTACGGGAGCACGCCCTGCCCGAGCAGCCAGCCGGTGGTGACGAGCCAGAGCTGGTCGCCACCCTGGTACGTGAGCCAGCCGTTGTGGTCGACCGAGAGGAAGAGCAGGACCGTCAGCAGCGATCTGTACCGCGACGAGCGAGGCGAGAGCCACGACGACGTGCGCGGAGATCGCATCCGTGGCACGACCGATCGCTCCGACGGCCGGTCGCAGCCGCGCCGCGAGAGCCGCGCCGGTCATCGGCTCGGCGCGGTACCAGGCCACCGTGCGCGCGATCCCTTCGCGCAGAGGCACCCGGGCGCGGAATCCGAACAGCTCGCTCTGCACGCGTGGCGTCAAGGCTCCGTCGCGGCTGCCCGTTCGGCATCGACGTGTCCCAGACGATTCTTCCGTCGAACCCGACCGCCTCGGCGACGAGCTCGGCGGTCTCTCGGATCGTGGTCTCGACGCCGGTGCCGAGATTGACGGGCGCCGCGCCGTCGTATCGCTCCGCCGCCAGGACGAGACCCTCGACGCAGTCCTCGACGAACAGATACTCCCGGCTCGGCGACCCGTCACCCCAGAGCACGACCTCGTCGGGCGACTCCAGCATCTTGCGGATGAGTGCCGGGATCACGTGTGACGTCTCGAGGTCGAAGTTGTCGCGTGGCCCGTAGAGATTCGTCGGCAGCAGGAAGATCGCGTTCGTCCCGTACTGGTCCCGGTACGCCTGCGCCCCGACGAGGATCGACTTCTTGGCCACGCCGTAGGGAGCGTTCGTCTCCTCGGGATAGCCGTCCCAGAGCGCGTCCTCGTGGAACGGGACGGGTGTCAGCTTCGGGTACGCACAGACCGTCCCTGCGACGACGAGCTTCGGCGTCTCGTGCATCCGCGCCTGCTCCAGCACGTGCGCGCCCATCATCAGGTTCGCGTACCAGTAGCGACCGGGGTTCGACCGGTTTGCGCCGATCCCACCGACCTCGGCCGCGAGGTGGAAGACGAGCTCGGGCGTCGGTGTCGTCGAAGAGCCGGCGCGTGTCGTCCATCGAGGTGAGGTCGTAGTCCCGGCGGCGCGCGGCGACGACGTCGTGCCCGTCGCGCTCGAGCCGCTCGACGAGGTGCGAGCCGAGAAACCCACCGCCGCCGGTGACGAGCACGCGCGTCATGCGTCGCCGTCCTCGGGCTCGACCACCTCGTCCACGACGTACAGCGGCCTTTCCTTCACCTCTTCGAAGATGCGACCCACGTACTGTCCGATGATGCCGAGGCTGAGCAGCTGCACGCCGCCGAGGAAGAGGACGACCACGAGCAGCGACGACCAGCCGGCGACGGTCTCGTCGGTGAACAGCCGCAGGTAGAGCGTCCACGCGAGGGCGACGAGGCAGAGCAGCGACGGACACGAAGCCGAGCCCCACGACGAGCGCGGATCGGCGTCGTCGAGAACGACGTCACCGCGTCGCTGGCGAACCGGACCATGCGACGCAGCGGGTACTTCGTCTCTCCGGCGCGGCGTGCGTCGCGCTCGTAACCCACGCCGACCTGGCGAAAGCCGATCCAGCTGCTCATCCCGCGCAGGAACCGCGCGCGCTCGGGCATCGAGAGCAGCGCATCGAGCGCCCGTCGCGACAGGAGCCGGAAGTCGCCCGCCTGGTCGGGGATCGAGACGGAGCTCATGCGGTCGATCGTCTTGTAGAACAGCGAAGCGGTGGCGAGCTTGAACCGCGACTCGCCCATGCGCCTGGTGCGGACCGCGTAGACGACGTCGTAGCCGTCACGCCACTTCTCGACGAGAGCGGGGATCAGCTCGGGCGGGTCCTGCAGATCGGAGTCCATCGAGACGACCGCGTCACCACGGGCCGCCTCGAGGCCGGCGCTGAGCGCCACCTGGTGCCCGAAGTTCCGTGACAGCCGGACGAGCCGCAGATGCGAATCGTCGCCCGCGAGGGCACGCAGCGCCTCCCACGAGCCATCCGACGAGCCGTCGTCGACGAGCACGATCTCGTATCGGCCGAGCGGCGCCAGCGACGGCGATCAGGCGCCGATGCAGCTCCGCCAGCGTCTCCGCCTCGTTGTAGACGGGCGCCACCACGGACACGAGCGGGTCGGCCATGGTGCGAGGCTCGAGGTCAGGCGCCGCCATCGCGGTCAGGTCGTCGTCGACCCGAGCGGCGCCCCTGTCGGCAGCCAGTCGACACGGCCCGATCCAGCGGTCGCGGTTCTCCGCGTACCAGCGGATCGTGCGCAGCACACCCTCCTCCCACGAGACGCGCGGCTGCCAGCCGGTCTCCCTGGTCAGCTTCTCGTGCCCGACGCGGAGCGCGAGCACGTCACTGGCCCCGGGCCGGTAGCGCGCCTCGCGTCGACGCGAGCTCGCGGTCGCCGGGCCAGAGGCCGTGCTCCTCTCCGAGCCGGAGGATCAGCTCCGCCCAGTCGCGCATCGAGATGTTCTCGCCCTGACCGTAGACGTACACGTCGCCTGGGCGGCCGTGCGCGGCGACGGTGAGGTGGCCGCGCACCCCGTCGGTGCAGAAGCAGAAGTCCCGCAACGGGTCGAGGTTGCCCAGCTCGATCGACCGGCTTCGTCGAGAGCCTGGGTGATGATCGTGCCCGGTCACGTAGCGCGGGTTCTGTCGCGGCCCGTAGTTGTTGAACATCCGCGTCACCACACCGGGCACGCCGAACGCGTCGTGGTAGTTCATGGTCAGGAAGTCCGCCGCCACCTTGGCCGTGGCGTAGATCGACTTCGGGTTGATCGGCGAGCGCTCGTGCAGCACGAGAGCGCCGGCGTCGTCGAAGTCGTGATGATGCGCGACGTCCTCGCGCACGTTGCCGTACTCCTCCGACGTGCCTGCGGTGTCGAACTTCTCGATCTCGAGCTCCCAGTCGACGATCGACTGCAGGAGGTTGAGCGTGCCAACGGTGTTCGCCATCACCGTCTCGTACGGCCGGTGCCACGACTCGCCGACGTGCGCCTGAGCGCCGAGGTGGAACACGTACGGCCGGTCGGTCACGGTGCGCTTCAGCTCCCGCACCAGGTAGTCGATCGACGTCTTGTCCGTGAGGTCGGCGAAGTGCACCTTGAGCCGGCCGCGGAGGTGGCCGATGTTGTTCAGCGCACCGCTCGACGTGGCGCGCACGAAGGCGTGGACGTCGGCTCCGACCTCGACGAGCGCGTCGGTCAGGTGCGAGCCCATGAAGCCGTCGGCGCCCGTCACCAGCACGGTGCGGCCGCCGAACACGTCGCCGAACTCCTCGCGGAGATCCGCGACGTCTGCCTCGGTCCAGACGCTGTCGGTCGCCATGCGTGAACATGCAGCGTACCGGCCTCACCCGTCGGCAGTTCTGGCCTGCAAGGGCTGCGATCCGCTCGCGCGGATCCCAGCCCGCCGCCTGGCGGCGAGGCACAAGCTAAAGGCGTCCGCTTCGCGGCCGCAAGGCCATTCTGGCCTTCGACCGGTCGTCCGAAGCGCCCGCGTACGCTTTCGCGTCGGTGACCACGCAGCGCACGGACTCGGAGCATCGTCTGGGCTCGCTCGGCAGCGGCGCGGTCACCGCACTCGCGCTGGCCGTGCAGCAGGGGCTCGCCGCAGTTGTCGGCGTCGTCATCGCTCACGAGTTCGGGCGTGGGGCGGAGACGGACGGCTTCTTCGCCGCCTACGGTGTCTTCGTCGTGCTCGCGCTCGCTGCGACGGCGTCGCGCGTCGTTCTGCTGCCGCCGCTCGCGCGTGCGAGGGCGGAGCGTCGGCTCGGCAGCCGAGACCACGGCCTACGCCCTTGCGCTCGCGGTCGTGGCGCTGCCGCTGCTCGTCGTCTCGACCGTCGGCGCGAATGCCGTCGCAACGGTGCTCACCGGCTTCGACGAGGGCGTCGCCCGCGACACCGCCGCGAGCATCCTGCCGTGGCTTGTCGTGGCCGCCATCGCCCAGCTCTTCGCGGGTCTGGCGGCAAGCGCGCTCGCGGCGCTCGACGACTACGCGACCGCGGCGGCCGGATACGCCGTGGGCAGCGTGGTCGGGCTCGTCTTCATCGTGTGGCGCGTCGGCGACGACGGCATCGATGCCGTGGCGTGGGGAATGGCGCTGAACGCCGCGGAATCGCGGTCGCCCTCCCATCCGTCGCGCTCGTTCTGCGCTCTCGCCGCGAGGCGATGCCCTCGACCGCGGCCAGACCGGCGACGGAGAGCCGTGGCAGGCGCCTCGGCGGGCTTGCCGCCGGTGTGGCTCTGCCGCTTGCGCTTCAAGCCGTGTACCTGATCTGCCTTCCGTTCGCCGCGGGCGAGGGCGTTGGCGCTCTGACGAGCCTCGGCTACGCGTACCTGGCTGCGTCGGCGGTGATCTCCGTCACCGCGTCGGCGTTGGCACTCGTCACGTCCGTGCCGCTCACACGCGCCGGGCTCGACGCAGCGCGTGTCGCCAGGCACGTCGACTCGTCGGCCTGGATCGCCCTTGTCGCCGTCGGCGCGACAGCGGGGGTCTTCGCCGTGGCTGGGCGAGCCTCTCGCGAACGCCGTGCTCGGTGACGCGTACGGCAGCGACGTCGGGCGAGGAGCTCGGCCGCTTCGTAGTGGCGCTGACGCCGTGGATGCTGGTCACGGTCGGGATCTCGGCTGCCTTCCCGCTCGTGTTCATCGCGGGGCGTGGACGGACGCTGCCGCTCGTTGCGCTGCTCGTGCTCGCCGTTCATCTGCCTCTCGCGTGGCTCGGCGACACCGTCGCCGGCGTCTACGGCCTGGCGCTGGCGCTGGCGGTCTCGACCGGAACCGGCCTGGTCGCGGTGCTCGGCTTGCTCGGAGCGATCGTGCCGACCATCCGCGGCTTGGTCGTAGCGGCGGTGACCGTCGGGGCGCTCGCGGTGGGGGCGTTTCTCCCTGCGGGGCTCTTGCTACCTGCCGCGCCGGCCGCCGTCTGCGGGCTCGCAGTCTTCGCAGGGCTCCTCGCCGTGACCCGGCCACGTGGCCTTCGCGCTGCCTGGCACTACCTGCGGACTCTGGCATGATCGCGGGGCGCTTTCGCCAGCGAGGCCGATAGCGACGATGACGGACACCGAGACTCGACATGAGGAGACCATGATCGCCGGCGAGGACGCAGCTGTTCACGAGCTTCAGGTCGATCGCACCTTTCGGGCCCGTGTGAACGGCGAGGAGCGCGAGCTCGACGCCTACTCGGAGGAGGGTTTCCGGGTGCTCTCCAACCTTTGGATGCGCTCCGGGTGGCAGGCCAAGTACACCTACGAGCTCGCGTGGCTCGGCATCCCCGTGATCCAGATGCCAGAGGACGTCCTGATGATGCAGGAGGTCATCTGGAAGGTGCGTCCCGACGTCATCGTCGAGTGCGGCGTGGCACACGGCGGTGCGCTCGTCCTCTACGCCTCGGTCCTCGAGTTGCTCGGAAAGGGCCACGTCGTCGGCGTGGACGTAGAGATCCGGAAGTACAACCGGCTCGCCATCGAAAGTCATCCTCTGAGCCACAGGATCACGTTGATCGAAGGCGACTCCGTCGCCGAGGAGACGCTGAACGAGGTGCGGACGCACATCCGACCTGGTGACACGGTTCTCGTCGCCCTCGACTCGCTGCACACACGGGCTCACGTGCAGGCCGAGCTCGAGCGCTATGCCCCGCTCGTGACGCCCGACAGTTATGTCGTCGTCTTCGACGGCGTCATGCGCGCTGTCGCGGACGCACCCAACGCAGGGCGCGGCTGGGAGGGCGACAACCCACTCGAGGCAGTGCAGAAGTTCCTGCTCGAGAACGAGGAGTTCGAGGTCGACCCGCTGTACGGCCGTCTCGGCGTCACGTACTGCCCGGGCGGTTTTCTCCGACGGCGGGTCCCGGACTAGCTCATCCCTCCTGTCGCCGCCGCCGCTCCAGCGCCGCTCTGGCGCGTCCGAACAGACCGAGGCGCTCGAGCGCGCGTCCGCCCCAGACCTTCCCCGAGAAGCGCATGACGACAAGGAGCCATCCCGACGATCCGAGTGCGTGGCGCTCGTATCGGCTCAGCGGCTGGTACACGGAGGCGTGCGTGATGTCGTCGTAGACCGCTCGGGCGACCACCAGATGCCAGTTTCTCTCCTGGCGTCGAGTCAGCCCAAGCCTGCGGCCGAGGGAAGATCTGTCCTGCGAGGCTCCCTCGATCGATCGGTAGAGGGAGATCCCGTCGAGTGTTCGGACCTTGCCCTGGTACGCAAGAGACGCCACGAGCAGCCAGTCGATCCGTGGGAACGGGAGGGCCACCAGTTGCTCTCGTCGCATCACGCCGTAGAAGGCGCCGTTGAGCGTCACGCTGCGGTAGTAGTCGAGCAGCCGCACCCGAGGAGACGCCGACAGGAGGTTGACCGGCCGCTCGGCGAACGCGAACTCGCCCTCTCGGTAGTAGCGCGCCCGGCCGCACACCAGCGCGTGATCGGATTGCTCGATCAGCACCCGCGCACACGCGGACACGTAGGCCGGGTCGAGGCGGTCGTCGTCGGCGAGCCACATGAACAGCTCTCCGGTCGCACGCTGCAGCACGTCGCGGAAGTTCGCCTCGGCGCCGATGTTCGCAGGTTGCCGGACATAGACGACACGCTTGTCTCGTCGCTCGAGGTCCTCGCAGTACGCCTGCGTCGTGTCCGTGGACGCGTTGTCAGAGATCACGACCTCGATACGCGCCCAGTCCTGTGCCAGCGCCGACTCGACCGCGTGCTCGAGTGTCGCCGCGCGGTTGTAGGTCGGAATGCCGATCGTCACGAGTGGCGTCCCGGTCATGGGTGCACCCGATTCGTCCACCAGTCGATCGTGGCGCGAAGTCCCTGCTCGAGAGTCATGCTGGGCGCCCAGGAGCACTCCTCGACGAGTCGACGATTGTCGGCCTGGACCGCGACCGGGTCACCGGCCGGATACGGGAGCGCTCCCAGCTCGATCAGCTCCGGACGACCGAGCAGCCCTCCGATTCCGAGCACGACGTCACGCACGGTGACGCCTTGACCCGATCCCACGTTGACGGGGCCCTCGAGCCGGTGCCGCGCGATCGCCCACAGCGCCTCGGCGACGTCGTCGACATGGAGGAAGTCCCGCACCTGCTCGCCTGCAGTGGTACGTGCGGGCCGGGTTCTCGAGCAGGGACTGGATGACTGACGGCACGAGCCGTCGCTCGTCTTCGAAGGGGCCGAAGAGGTAGAAGAGGCGCGCCCACCCGAACCCCAGCCCTGCCTCGGCGCAGAGGGGGACGAGAGCGCGCTGCAGCGCCAGCTTGCTCTGTGCGTAGACGGTGGACGGGCCTGTCGGGCTGGCTTCGGACAGGATGCCGAGCGCAGTGTCGTACTCGAAGCAGGTGCCGACGCCGACGAGATGCTCACAGCCCGCCTCCGCGAGGCTACGGGCAAGCGTGAGCCCGATCTCGACGTGAGCCTGGTTCGCCGGCGAATGCAGGTACTCACCCGGAACGGCATGCCACGCGCAGTGGATGCAGAGGTCGGGTCGGATGTCGGCGATCCGTGGCCCGATCGCCTCCCTGTCGCGCAGGTCGAGCGTCACGAGGTGCAGGTCCGATCGATCTCGTCCAGCCGTCCGCGAGGGTCACCGCGTATCCAGCCGTGCACCTCGCACCCGTCCCGGAGAAGAACACGAGCGACTCGTGACCCGACGAAGCCCGCCGCCCCGGTCACCAGCACGCGCATCGGTCAGTGCTGCCTGAGGGCCCAGTCGTACGGGATGTGGTTCTCGAATCGGGTCGAGCCGCTCGCTGCGCGCGGGGTCGTGTGGGTGGGTGCAGCAGTTGGCGACGATCGCGTACGGATCGCTCATGCCCTTGAAGCCGTTCCAGACCCCCGGTGGGACGACCGCCAGGCTGTAGTCGTCCGGGCCGAGGAAGAGCTCCATGATCTCGCCGCGCGGTCGGCGAGCCCTCGCGGTCGTCGTAGAGCACCAGCTTGATGCGGCCGTGGATGCAGGCGTAGTTGAGCGTCATCTCGCGGTGTCTGTGCCAGCCCTTGACCACGCCGCGGTAGACCGTCGAGAAGTAGATCTCGCCGAAGCCGCGATGAAGTGCGGATCGGTGCGCTTGAGCATGTGCATCACCGTGCCGCGCTCGTCGGGGATGCGCCTGAGCGGGATGACCTTGACGCCGTCGATCACGTCGACCACCTCCGGTGCGGGCACGGGCACGATGAAGCGGCCGCCGCGTCGCCGGTACTCGGCCTGCTGGGCGAGGATCTCGTCGGCGAAGTTCCAGGTGAGCAGCAGCACGTAGTCGGGCATCTCCTCGAGCAGCGCGTCCGGGCGGGTCGATGCGGCAGGTGCATGCCGGGCATGTAGCGCCCCTGCTTGTACGTGCTGCGGTCGACGACGAAGTCGAGCGTCTCCGCGCCGATCCCGAAGAAGTTGAGCAGCGTGCTCCCCTTGGCCGCGGCGCCGTAGGCGGCGATCCGGCGCTCCGTCGGCCTTCAGCGCCGTCGAGCAGGCGCGACGAGCTCGCTCGCGCGACTCTCGACGCGCCGGCGAACGCCGCGTAGGGCGCCGGCTCGCGCGACGCCCCAGCCGGCCTCCTCCGCCAGCAGAGCGACGCGACTGCCGGCGGACGGCGACCGGTCGCCGCCGCGCTGCACGAAGAGCCGCAGCGAGCCGCCGTGGATCGGGGATCCGCTCGACGTCCACGACCGCGCAGCCCGTGGCGCCCGAACAGCGCGTCGAGCGCGGTCAGCGAGAAGTAGCAGAGGTGCTCGTGGTAGATCGTGTCGAACTCGCAGCGGTCGATCAGGTCCTTGACGTACGGCACCTCGATCGACCGCGACGCCGTCGTCGGCGAGCAGCGATGCGCGATGCCGGCGACGAAGCCGTTCAGGTCGGCGACGTGGGCCAGCACGTTGTTCGCGTGGATGACGTCGGCGCGGCTGCCCTCGGCGCGCGAGCCGCGTCGGCCAGGTCGCGCGCCGAAGAACTCGCACGAGCGTCGGGATGCCGCGCTCGCTCGGCGACCGCGGCGACGTTCCGCGCCGGCTCGATGCCGAGCACCGGGACGCCCGCCGCGCGGTAGTACTGCGAGCAGGTAGCCGTCGTTGCTGGCGATCTCGACCACGAGGCTCGTCGCCGCCGAGCGTCGCGCTCGGCGATCAGCCGCGTCGGCGAGCGTCTCGCGCGTGCCGCAGCATCGTGTCGGAGAACGACGAGAAGTAGACGTAGTCGCGGAACAGCACCTCGGGCGGCACGGTCTCGGTGATCTGCACGAGCGAGCAGGCCGGGCAGAAGCACGAGGTCCAGCGGGTAGCGCGGCTCCGGCTCGCCGAGCTGCGTCGGCCGTCAGCAGGCGAGTTGGCCAGCGGCGTGCTGCCCGAGCGACAGGACCGGCTTGCAGGTCGGCTTGCGCCGCAGGAGCGGCAGGCAGGCTGTGCGTCGTCATGCCGCTGCTCCAGGAAGTCGCGGTACCAGGCGATCGTGCGCGCGCAGGCCCTCGTCCGAGCGTGAAGAGCGGCCGCCAGCCGAGCACGCTCGCGCGCCTTGGCGGCGCTCAGGTACTGGTGCGCGGATCTCGTTCGGCGCCTCGTTCCGCACGTCGGGCTCGAGGTCGGACTCCATCAGCCGCAGGATCTCGCTCGACGAGCTCGAGCACCGTGACCTGCGTCTCGTTCGAGAAGTTGAACGCCTCGCCGCGCAGCGCCGGGTCGTGCCGCGAGCCGCTCGGCCAGCAGCATGTAGGCCGCCGCGCCGTCCTCGACGTAGAAGTAGTCGCGGACGAACGTGCCGTCGGAGCGGATGACCGGCCGCTCGCCGCGCAGCACCGAGCGGATCGTGCCGGGCACGATGCGGTTCCAGTTCAGGTCGCCGCCGCCGTAGAAGTTGCCGCAGCGCGTGATCGCGACCGGCAGGCCGTAGGTCGTCGGCGTAGGTCTGCGCGATCAGATCGGCGCACGACTTGCTGACGTCGTAGGGATGCCGGCCCTGCGAGCGGCGCGTCCTCGTCGTAGGGCAGCTGCTCGTGGTCGCCGTAGGCCTTGTCGGACGAGGCGAGCGACGATCTGCTTCACCGGCGGGCTGCGGCGGCAGGCCTCGAGCAGCGCCCAGGTGCCGCGCGATGTTGGTCTCGAACGTCGAGACCGGGTTGCGGTTCGCGATCGCCGACGATGGTCTGGGCCGCCAGGTGGAAGACGGTGTCGATCTCGTACTCGCCGAGCGACGCGCTCGAGCAGCGCCTGGTCGCGGACGTCGCCGCGGACGACCGTGACCCGCGTCGAGCAGCCCGCCGCGGACGCAGCTCGGACTGCGGGCACCCAGTCGCGGACGAGGCAGACGACGTCGGCGCCGGCGTCGACGCAGCCGCCGCACCAGCCAGCCGCCGACCAGGCCGGTCGCGCCGGTCACGAAGGTCGGCCGGTCGCGCCAGAAGTCGCGTTCATCGCCACACCTTCCAGGGCGCCTCGCCCGACTCCCACAGCGCTCTCGAGCAGCCGCTTGTCGCGCAGCGTGTCCATGCACTGCCAGAAGCCGTCGTGCCGGTAGGCGGCGAGCTGGCCGTCGGCGGCCAGCCGCTCGAGCGCGTCGGCCTCGAGGCTGCGTGTCGTCGCCGTCGAGGTAGTCGAAGATGCCGCGGCTCGAAGACGAAGAAGCCGCCGTTGATCCAGCCCTCGCCGATCTGCGGCTTCTCGGTGAACTCGGCGACGAGGTCGCCGTCGAAGACCAGGCCGCCGAAGCGAGCCGGCGGGCGCACCGCGGTGACCGTGGCGATGCGGCCGTGCGGCCGGTGGAACGCGAGCAGCGCGCCGAGGTCGACGTTCGCAGACGCCGTCGCCGTAGGTGAGCATGAACGTGCTCGTCGTCGCAGCCAGCGGCTGCAGGCGCTTGACGCGGCCGCCGGTGTTCGGTGTCGTCGCCGGTGTCGACCAGGTGCACGAGTCCAGTCCTCGGCACGGCTCGCGTGCGCGTGTCGACCTGCGCCGCTCGCCGAGGTCGACCGTGATGCTCGCCGTTCAGCGGCGTGTAGTCGAGGAAGTAGCGCTTGATGACCTCGCCCTTGTAGCCGAGCGCGACGAAGAACTCGTTGAAGCCGTAGTGCGCGTAGTGCTTCATGATGTGCCAGAGGATCGGCCGGCCGCCGATCTCGACCATCGGCTTCGGCTTCGTCTCGGTCTCCTCGGCGAGCCGCGTGCCGAGGCCGCCGGCCAGGATCACGACCTTCATCGAGCCTATTCCAGCACGTCCGGCGCGAGACATTCTCTCGCGCTTGTATCCGGCACACCGGACGACGGTGCTCCGGAGTCACTCGCTCGGAACGTCACGGCAAGAGCAGGCGATAGACCCGTGCATGCTCCTGCGCGGTCCGCGTCCACGTGTACTCGGCGGCGTGGGTGAGCCCGCGCCGCCGTAGGTCGTCCGCGCGGCTGAGTGCATCGAGAACGCCCGCGGCGATCGCGCCGGGCTCCTCCGGGTCGAAGAGCACCGCGGCACCGTCGCATACCTCGGGCAAGGCGCCGCGGGCGGAGGCAGCGACGGGGCACCCGCATGCCATGGCCTCCAGGGCGGGGAGCCCAAAGCCTTCGTACAGGCTCGGAAAGACGAGACACGCAGCTCGCTGGTACAGCGACGCGAGCTCCTCGTCCGTGACTCGCCCGCGCACGTCCACGCCGTCGGCCGACAGGTCGAGCGTGTCGGCGCCGGCGAGCACGAGGCGCAGCTCGGGCCGCTGGGCGCGGACCAGGGCAAATGCCTGAAGTAGCCTCGCGTGGTTCTTGTGCGGCCACGGGTGCGCCGGATACAGCAAGAAGGGCTCGCGGTCGTCTCCACCCGGCCGGAACAGACCGTGGTCGACACCGTGAGCGATCGCGTGGACTCGTCCCGGGTCGAGCCCGAGCAGCTCCACGGCACGCCCGCGGACGAATTCGGACACGACGATCACGGCATCTGCCTGCCGCGCCGCGCGGTCGTAGGCAACCGCGCGGTACGCACGCTTGACGCGGGAAAAGAGGCGCGGAAGGTCGAGGTGCTGGAGGTCGTGCAGTGTCGTCACCCACGGTGACCGCACGGACGGCAGCGGCACCGTGAGCGGGTAGTGAACGACGTCCGCGCCGTCCAGCTGGCGCCTCAGCGGGCCGGGACGGACGAGCGCGAAGGCCACGCGGCTCAGCTTGGAGAGCCCGCTGCCGCCGGCAGGCACGGCTGCGGCGACCGTCGGGAGTCCGGCCAGCCGTGCCTGCGCCGAGCCCGGAACGAGGGCGAACACGTCGACGTCCGACTCGACGAGGGACTTGGTGAGCTCGGTGGCGTACCGCTCCGATCCCCCTATCCGGCCCGGTACGAGGTTCAGCATGCTGAGCCCGACGCGCACCGTGGTGATCCTACGGCAGCAGTAATGTCGAGACATGGCAGGCCAATCGCGCAGCGCGCTTGTGACCGGGATCGGCGGTCAGGACGGCTCGTACCTCGCGGAGCACCTTGTGGCTGAGGGCTACAGCGTGTTCGGCATCCTCCGCAGAGAGCCGGAGGCGTACCCCTGGCTGGCGCATCTGGCGCAGTCGATCGAGCTCCTCGAGGCAGATCTTCTCGACTCGGTGTCGCTCACCACGGCGCTGCGACGGGCGCAGCCGACCGAGGTCTACAACCTGGCCGCCCCGTCATTCGTCCCGCGCTCATGGGACGAGCCTGTGCGCACCGCCGAGTTCGCCGCCGTGGGCGTCACGTCGCTGCTCGAGGCGATTCGCGAGGTCGACCCGTCGATCCGCTTCTACCAGGCATCGTCCAGCGAGATCTTCGGCGAGCCCGCGGAGTCGCCACAGACGGAGGACACGCCACTTTCGCCCCTGACGCCGTACGGTGTCGCCAAGGCGTACGGGCACTTCATCACCCGGAGCTACCGGCACCGGTACGGCCTGTACGCGTGCACGGGGATTCTGTACAACCACGAGTCGCCGCGTCGCCCGCTCGATTTCCTGCCGCGCAAGGTCGCCCACGGCGCTGCGTCCATCAAGTCTGGGCACGCGGACACGCTCAGCCTCGGCGACCTCAGCGCACGTCGTGACTGGGGCTATGCGCCGGACTACGTGCGCGCCATGTGGCTGATGCTGCAGCAGGGGACACCAACCGATTACATCGTCGCGAGCGGCGAGTCGCATTCCGTCGAGGAGCTCGTCGAGATCGCGTTTTCACACGTTGGCCTCGATTGGCGCGAGCGCGTTGTCTCGGACGACCGCCTGCGCCGCGGCTCCGCAGAGCTCCACGATCTCGTGGGCGACGCCGCGCGCGCGCGTGCTCAGCTCGGTTGGCAGCCGTCGCTCACCTTCCCCGAGCTGGTCGCGTGCCTCGTCGACGCCGAGCTGGAGTCGTTGGCGCCTCAGGGCCCGGCTTCGCGATAGACGGCATCGTGGGAGCGCGCAGTCGCTTCCCACGTGAACGACGCCGCCTGTTCCAGCCCGAGCAGGGCCAGCTCGTGCGGCCGGCGGAGGACGTCGTCGACCGCGGCGGCGATCGCCTCCGGCGAACGTGCGTCGAACATCCGGGCCGCGTCTCCGCACACCTCGGGCAGCGAGGCCGCGTCCGAGCACGCAACCGGGCATCCACAGGCCATTGCTTCCAGCGGCGGCTGGCCGAATCCCTCGTACAGGCTGGGGAACACGACCGCAGCGGCCGTCCGATAGAGCCGGACGAGCTCGTCCTGGCTGACCCTCCCCAGCGACCGCACACCATCAGGCACGGGGCCGTCGTAGCCGGTGAGGACGAGCTCGAGGTCCGGGCGCTCGGCTCGGAGCAGCCGTAGCGCAGCGAACAGGCCCGCGTGGTTCTTGTGGGGCCAGCCGCGAGCCGGGTAGAGGAGAAAGCCTTCGCGACGCTCGGGACCGGGCCGAAAGCGCTCGTGGTCGATGCCGAGATGGATCGGGCGGACACGCGCCTCGGAGACGCCGAGGCGCTCGACGAGCGTCGAAGCCGCATGGTGCGAGATCGTGATCACGAGCTCGCTGCGGCGCACCGTCCAGCCGTAGGCGCGACGGCGGTACGCCAGCTCGGCGCGCGAGAAGAACTCGGGCAGCAGCTCGTGTTGCACGTCCAGCACCGTCGACACCGCAGGAGGCTGCGAGACCCTGGGGATCATCACGCTGAGCGGGAAGTGGACGAGGTCGAGACCGGCGAGCCGTCGGCGGAGCGGAGCCCCGTGGATCGTGGCTCGGGTCATCGCTGCGAGCCGTCCTCGCATCGTGCGGGACGCCGCGTACTCGGTGACGACCTCGCCGGGCAGGCCGTCGACATCGCTCGCAATGGTGGGCAGAAAGAGGCGGTACTCCAGCTCGCCGACACGGCCAAGTGCGCGTGCGAGCTCGCGCACGTACGTCTCGCTCCCGCCGGAGACGCCCGGCACGAGGGTCAGGAGGCTGAGGCCCACACGCACGATCGCTAGCGTAGAGCCCACATCAAGCCTGTAGGAGCGCCGGAGCCCGCGGGTAGAATGCCCTGGTGCCGGATGAGACGACGGAGAACGGCGTCTCGGCAGGCGTTTCGGCGCCCGGCCAGGTCGACGTCGCCGCCCTGTTCGAGGCCCTGCGCGAGGAAGTGCGCCGTTCAGGTGCGGATCCCGCCGGGCCCGCCGACCCGGCGGATCGCCGTGTCGCGCGTGACGAGGCAGAGCGCCTCTGGCCGGTGTCGGCCGAGCGGCCGTTGCGACTCCGACCGGGTGTCCGCGGCGGCATCGGCACACCCGTCAAGGCCGTGCTACGCAAGCTCATGCGGTGGTACGTCGAGCCGCTCGCCTACGACCAGCGGTCGTTCAACGCGGCCGCGCTGCGCTTGATCGACGACCTGCAGCAGCAGGTCGATCGGCTCCAGGTCGAGGTCGAGGCGCTGCGGACCGAACGGCGATGAGGATCCTCGTCTGCCGGCCCCAGGTCCCTTTCGCCTGGGGAGGGGTCGAGATCTTCACGGATCGGCTCGTGGGGGAGCTGCGCGCACGGGACCACGACGCCGACCTCGTGACGATCCCTTTCAAGTGGTACCCCGGCGCGCGCGTGCTGACGCAAGCATTCCTCTGGCGGCTCGCCGACCTGACCGAGGCTGACGGGGAGAGCGTCGACATGGTCGTGGCGACGAAGTTCCCTTCGTACCTCGTCCGCCATCCCGAGAAGCGCGTCTGGCTCGTGCACCAGTTTCGGCAGGCCTACGAGCTCGACGGCACAGCACTCGGCCAGTTCTCGCAGTCGCGGGAGGACAGGGCGCTGCGGCGGCAGGTGCAGGAGCTCGACCGGATCGCGCTCGGCGAGGCGAGTCGCCTGTTCGCGACCTCGCAGAACGTTGCCGGCCGGCTCGAGCGCTCGACGGGGCTCGTCGCGGAGGTGCTCCCGCATCCGCCGCAGGGGCTCGCGTATCGGAACGACGCGGACGACGGCTACGTGCTCTCCGTCAACCGGCTCGATCGTGCGAAGCGCATCGACCTGTTGCTCGAGGCTGCCGCGCTGACGCCGGGCCTCGAGGTCGTCGTCGCCGGCGACGGGCCTGACCGGGAGCGGCTCGAGGGGATCGCTCGCGACCGCGGACTGAACGGGCGCGTCCGCTTCACCGGTCGCGTCGGCGAGAGTGACCTTGCCGCCCTGTATGCGCGCTGCCTGGTGACGTTCTACGCACCTGTCGACGAGGACTTCGGCATGGGCCCGTACGAGGCATTCCTGTCAGAGAAGCCCGTGATCACGACAGTGGATGCGGGCGGGCCGCTGGACATCGTGCACGACGGTCGCACCGGACTGGTCGTCCAGCCCGATGCAGACGCGGTCGCCGCGGCGCTGCGGCACCTGCACGAGCATCGCGACGAGGCGGCGACCCTCGGCAGGGCTGGGAAGGCACTTGCAGCCGAGGTGACCTGGGATCACGCCATCGCAAGGCTCCTCTCGTGAGAGTCGCCTACTTCAGTCCCATGCCGCCAGAGCGATCGGGCATCGCCGACTACTCGGCGCTGCTCGTGCCTGCGCTGCGCGAGCGAGTCGAGATCGAGGTCGTTCGCCGCGGGCGCAAACGGCCCCCGAGGGGTGTCGACCTCTCTGTTTACCACATAGGCAACAATCCTGATGCGCACGGCTGGATCGTCGATGCGCTGCGCCGTGCACCCGGCCTCGTCGTCCTGCACGACTATCGTCCTGCACCATCTGATTGCCGGGCTCACGATCGGCCGCCGCGACGGGCACGGCTACCTCGACGCGATGGAGCGCGAGGCGGGTGTCGTCGGGCGGCTGCTCGCCCACGGCGTGCTCGACAAGCGCATCCCGCCGCTGTGGGAGAGCCGGCCGCAGGACTTCCCTCTTGCGGGCGAGGTGCTGGCCTCCGCATCGGGCCTCGTCGTCCACTCGGACTACGTACTGACACGGGTGCGGGACACCGGCTACGACCGTCCCATCTGGCAGATACCCCATCCGGCCTTCCCCGTGCCGACCGTCCAACCTCCGGCGATCGCCGGGGAGCCGGTGATCGGAGCCTTCGGCAACGTCAATGCGAGCAAGCGCGTGCCGCAGCTCCTCGAGGCGTTCACGCGCCTGCGACGGACGCACCCGCGCGCCCGGCTGCGGCTCGTCGGCGCCGTGTCACCCGGGTTCGATCTCGAGCGCCGCCTGCAGCGGCTCGGTGTCGGCCGCGAAGGGATCACGTGGGAAGGGTGGGTCGACGAGGAGCGTCTCTGGTCGCTGATGGCAGCGTGCGACATTCACGTCAACCTGCGCTCGCCGACCATGGGAGAGACGTCGGGGACCACGATCCGCGCCCTGTCCCTCGGCAAGCCGCTCGTGGTCAGCGCCGCGGGCTGGTTCGGCGAGCTCCCCGACGACGTCGCGCTCAAGGTGCCCGTTGGCGACTCCGACGCCGGTACCGACGCCGGTGAGATCGCGACCCTCGCCGCTGCGCTCGAGCTGCTCGCGACGCGCTCCGACGTTCGTGCTGCGATGGGTCAAGCGGCACTCGCGCTCGTGGCACGAGAGCACGACATCGGTCGCGTGGCCGAGCGCTACGTCGCCGCGTTCGAGCATGCGGCTGGAGGAGCGTCGGTCGACGACGCAGTGTTGCGGGAGGTGACGGAGGCCGCGGCCGACGTCGGCGTCGCGCCGGGCAGCCCGGAAGCCCGGGAGATCGCCCGGCGGCTGGCCGAGGTCGACCTCGGTGGATAACGCCCCTGCGTCGCATCCCTGCGTGGGTCTGGCTCGTGGTCATCGTCGTCCTCTCCGCGTCGATCCGTGTCTGGCTCGTCCGCGGCATGCCGGCGCCGTTCGTGTTCGTCGACGAGTTGATCTACGGCGAGCTGGCGAAGAGCCTCTCCGACGGCGACGGATATGCGGTGCGCGGGCTGTCGACGAGCGGTTACAGCCTGCTCTACCCCGCACTCATCGCGCCCGCCTACCTGGCTGTTCGACGCCATACCGGATGCCTACGCCGTCGCCAAGTCGATCGGTGCGGTGACGATGTCGCTCGCCGCCGTTCCGGCGTTCCTCATCGCGCGTCGAGTCGGCCCGCCCGTCGCTGGCGCTGCTCGCCGCGGTGCTCAGTGTGGCGATCCCGTCGATGGCCTACACGGCCACGATTACGACGGAAAGCCTCTTCTACCCGGTTGCGCTCACCGTCGCCTGGCTGTTGTTGCGGTACCTGGAGCGGCCGGGCTGGGGACGGCTGCTGGTGCTGCTCGCCGCACTCGGCATCGCGTTCGCTACGCGCGCGCAGTCGCTCGCGTTCCTGCCGGCGGTGGCGACGGCGCCGCTCTTGCTCGCGCTCGTACGGCGCAACGGCGCGTCCTCCGGCCGTTCGTCCCGCTCTACGCCGTGCTCGCCGGCGGCGCGGTGCTGGTCGCGGTGGCACAGGCGCTCGCGTGGGCGCTCTCCGGCCGACCTGCTCGGCGCGTACAGCATCGTCGGCGACGGTGGCTACGACCTCGGCTCCGTGGTGCGCTTCTGGCTCTGGCACGTCGAGGAGCTCAGCCTCTACGCGGGCGATCGTGCCTCTGGCGGCGCTCGTCCTGCTCCTCCTCCTCTCCAAGGGCGTGCCCGAGCGGCTCCAGGAGCACGTGGTGGCGACGGTGGCGCTCCTCGGCTGGAGCTCGCTCGCGGTGGCGATGTTCGCGTCGCGGTTCGCGTCCGACCGGATCCAGGACCGCTACCTGTTCTTCCTCGTGCCGCTGCTCCTCGTGGCCCTCCTCGGCTGGATCGAGATCGGCGCTCCGCGTCCGCGCGTGGCGACGGCGGTCGCCGTAGTGGGAGCGCTCGGACTGGTGCTGCTGTTCCCGTACGGTCGCTTCATCGGCGAGCCGGCGAAGTCGGACACGCTCGGCCTGCTACCGCTGTGGACGATCAACGAGCACCTCGTGCTGGGGCAGGTACTGGGTCACGGTCGCCGTCGCGGGCCTCGCGCTCGTGGCGCTGTTCGTCCTCGTGCCACGGAGGGCTGCGCTCGCGGTGCCCCTTGCCCTGCTCCTGCTCTTCGTGCTCATGTCGAGGCCCGTCTGGTCGGGGCCTCATGGGTTCCTCCAGGCCGGCGCGGGCGCGCTCTTTCAGGGGATCCGTGGGGTCGAACGCGACTGGATCGACGACGCAGTGCCGAAGGGGGAGGAAGTCGTCGTGCTCTGGACCGGCCGCGCAGACCGCTTTACCGTGAACCAGAACGAGTTCTTCAACAGGCGCGTGGGCCGGGTCTTCTACACAGATGCGCCGACACCGGGTGGGTTCAACGAGCTCCACGTCACAGCGGCACCCGGCGGCGGGTTCCCGGTGGAGCGCGCCGGCGTCTTCTACCTCCCCGACGATGCCGTTGTCGACGCGCGCTACGCGTTGCTCGACGGCTCGGTCACGCCCGACGGCGTGGTACTGGCGCGTGACGTCCAGCTCGGGACGACGCTCTGGCGCCTCACGGGCCCGCTCTCGACGCGATCGACCGTCACGGGCCTCTATGCGGACGGCAACTGGTCGGGACCGACGGCCACGTGGCGGCTGCTGCGCTGCCGCGCCGGCACGCTCACGGCCTTCATCTACTCGGACCCCTCGCTCTTCACCGGGCCACAGGTTGTGACCGCGCATGCAGGGCACCGCACCGCCTCAGTGCGCCTCAGGCCGGACGAGCACGCCTCGCTCCCCATCCGCGTCGAGCCCGCGAGCGACGGCGTGTGCCGCGCGCGATTCACCGTCTCGCCGACCGCAGTCCCGGCCGACGTGATCCCGGGCTCCACCGACGAGCGGGCGCTCGGCGTCCACTTCGGCGCCTTCGCATACGAGCCCGACGGATGAGGATCCTGGTCGACGTCTCGCCGTTGTCTCATCCGAGGACGGGGATCGGCAACTACCTGCGCGGAATGGTGGGTGGGCTGGCCGCCGGCGACGGCGGGCGTCACGAGGTGCGTCGGCTTCGCGCCGACCAGCCTGCGTGGGCCGAAGCTGATCCGGGCGGCGCTCGACGGCACCGGCGTCGATGCGCGCCTGTGGCCGCTCCCCTGGTCGCATGCGGCGCGGACGGCGTGGAGCCGGCTGGGCCATCCCGCTGCCGAACGTCTCCTCGGGACGTGCGACGCGCTGTTCTTCTCCGACTGGATGTACCCGCCGCAGCGGGGCGGTCTCCGGGCGACGGTGATCCACGACCTCGTGCCGGTGCATCATCCGGAGTGGTGCACGCCGCGGACGGTGTCGATGCACACACGCAAGTACGAGAACGCCGCACGCACCTGCGACGTCGTGTTCGCGAACTCGGCCTACACGGCCGCCGACGTGACGGCGACGCTGGGCGTCGCGGGCGAGCGGGTCGTGGTGGCGTATCCCGGTCTTGCTCCCGGCTACGACCCTGCGGGGGACCGCTCACGACCTCGGCCGGCCCTACGTGCTCGGTGTGGGCACGCTCGAGCCGCGCAAGAACCTCCTCGCGCTCGTCGAGGCATGGCGCCGGCTCGGCGAGCGAGCCGTCACTCGTCCTCGCCGGCGGCGAGGGGTGGGGGGAGCACGGAGCTGCTCGACCCGCGCATCATCCGGCTCGGCTACGTCCCGGACGACGACCTCCCGCGGCTCTACCGCGGCGCGGCCGCGTACGTGTACCCGTCGCTGATGGAGGGCTTCGGCATTCCGATCGTGGAGGCGATGGCGTGCGGGACGCCTGTGGTGGCGTCGTCGCACCCGTCGCTCGACGAGGCCTCCGGCGCGGCGGCTCTGCGCGCCGATCCGAACGACCCCGATGCGATCGCGGACGCGATCCGCGAGGCGCTCGGGCGCCGGGAGGAGCTCGCCGCTGCAGGGCTTGCGCACGCGGCACGCTTCACCTGGGATGCGACCGCCCACGTGATGCTCGCCGCGCTGGAGGAACGGGCGTGACGGGCTCGACGCCGCCCGTTCGAGGTCGCCGTCGTCGTCCACCGGCCCGGTGCAACGGGTCCCGAGTACCTCGTTCTCCTCCGCTCACCCGACCAGCAGGGGTACTGGCACCTCGTCGCCGGCGGTGTCGAGTGGGACGAGGGGGCGGCGGCTGCCGCGGCACGCGAGCTGCGCGAGGAGACCGGGCTCGAGGCCGCGGTCGAGGATCTCGGGCTGGCGCTCTCGTACGACCTCGCCGAAGAGCCGGAGGAGCTCAAGGTGCGGTTCCCGCCCGGGACCGAGCGAATCCAGGTCGGCCTGTTCCGCGCTGCCGCGCCTCCGGGCTGGGAGCCCGTGCTCGACGACGAGCACGTCGACCACCGCTGGTGCGACGTCGACGGCGCCGTGGCCCTGCTGCGCTACGCCGAGCCGCGCGAGGCCGTGCGTGCCGCGCACGCGGCGATCGGTGGCACGGCATGAGGGTCGGCATCGACGTTGCCCCGCTCGTGCAGACGGCGGCCGGCACGGCCCGTCACGTCCGCGGTCTCGTCGGCGCACTCGAGGGCCGGCCCGGGCTCGAGCTCGAGCGCCTCACCTTCGGCGGCGCGGGTCGCGCCTCGACCGTCGCCCGCGACGCGTGGTGGTACCCGTTCTCGCTCGGCCGGGCCGTGCGCGGCCTCGACCTGCTCCACTGCACGACGTTCCGCGCTCCGCGCCGCGCGCGAGTGCCGCTCGTCGTCACCGTGCACGACCTGGCCCTGCTTCGCCATCCGGAAGCCTTTCCCAGCCTGGCATCGGCGGTCACGGGGCCGTGGCGCTGCGTTCCGCGGTGCGAGCGGCCGACGCGATCGTCGTCCGTCTCGGCGTTCACCCGGGACGAGCTCGTGTCGCTGCTCGGCGTGCCGGCGAGCCGGGTTCGCGTCGTCCCGAACGGCGTCGACGACGTGTTCACGCCGAGACGGGCGCGTCGGCGACGGGGAGCTACGTCCTGGCCGTCGGGACGCTCGAGCCGCGCAAGAACCTCGCCGCGGCCGTCGCGGCCGCGCGGATCGCCGGAGTCGAGCTGCGCACCGTCGGCGCCCCGGGTTGGGGCGGCGTCGAGGTCCCCGGGCTGGGTGGGGCGCGCCGTCGGACGAGGAGCTGGCCGCGCTCTACCGTGGTGCGCGCTGCCTCGTCTACCCGTCGCTCTACGAGGGCTTCGGCATCCCCGTGCTCGAGGCGATGGCCTGCGGCACGCCCGTGGTGACGAGCCGCGGCGGCGCCACCGAGGAGGTGGCGGGCGGGGCGGCGGTGCTCGTCGACGCCGCCGACCCCGAGGCCATCGCGGCGGGCATCGCGTGAGGCCGAGGCGACGTCGGGACGAGCTCGTGCCGCTCGGGCTCGAGCGTGCACGCGGGTTCACCTGGCAGCATGCGGCCGACCTCGTCGAGGCGCTGTGGCGAGAGCTCACGTGACCGATCTCGTTGTCGTCGACGCCGACGTGCTCGGACGCGAGCGCACGGGCGACGAGACGTACGTCCGCAACCTGCTGCGCGAGCTGCCGGCGATCGCCGGCGAGGCAGGTCTGCGCCTGGCCGCGGTGACGCGACACCCTGAGCTCGTCCCCGATGGGGTGGAGCCGCTCGAGCTCGGCACCGCGTCGCAGGAGCTACGCATGTCCTGGGCACTGCCACGGCTGCTTCGGCGGGTCGGTGCTGCGCTCGTCCACACCCAGTACGCCGTGCCGCTGCGCTGCCCGTGCCCGGCGGTGGTGACCGTGCACGATGTCTCGTTCGAGCGTGACCCGACCCTGATGCGCTCCCGCGATCGCGCCGTCTTTCGCCGGGTGGTGCCCCGGGCCGTGCGGCGCGCGGCACGTGTTCTCACGGTCTCGCAGCGCTCGCTGGAGGACCTGGTCGAGCTCTACGGCGTCCCACCCGAGCGCATCGTGGTCACACCGAACGGCGTCGACCCGGCTTTCCACCCCGGCGAGGCCGAGGAGCACGGGTACGCGCTCGCGGTGGGAGCGATCGAGCCTCGCAAGGACCAGCTCGCGGCCCTGGCCGCGGCACGCGAGGCGGGTCTCCCGCTCGTGGTCGTCGGCCCGACGCAGAGACGCCGGGCTCGCCGCCGCGCTGGAGCGCGGAGGCGCTCGCCTCGAGGGCTATGTCCCGATCGAGCGGCTCGCGGAGCTCTATCGCGGCGCCGCGTGCCTCGTGCAGGCGTCCCGTTACGAAGGCTTCGGGCTGCCGGTGCTCGAGGCGATGGCGAGTGGCACTCCCGTCGTCACCGTCCCTGACCTGGCGCTGCTCGAGGTGGTGGGCGACGCCGCCGTGGTGGTCGAACCGGCGCGGCTGGCGGATGGCATTCGCACGGCACTCGCGGAGCGCGACCGGCTCGCCTGGGCAGGGCTCGAGCGTGCGCGTGCCTTCTCCTGGCGGGCGACGGCGGAAGCGACGGTGCGGGTGTACGTCGAGGCGTTGCGATGAGCGTCTCAGCGGTGGTGGTCTCCCACGGCCACGCCGCCGAGGTCGAGCGGCTCCTACCCGCCCTCGTGCCGCAGGTGGACGAGGTGGTCGTGGTTGCGAACCTGCCCGGGTCGGCGAACGCGGTGCCAGGGGTTCGCCTGCTCGAGAACGCGCGGCCGTTGTCGTTCGCCGCGAACTCAACCTCGGCATCGCCGCGACCGCGGGCGACTGGGTGCTCGACGTGACCCCGGACGCCGTCCCTGACCCGAGCGCCGTGGCCACGCTCGTCGCCTTCGCCGCGACGCGTGCCCGTTGCGGCATCGCTGGGCCGCAGCTCGTCTGGCCGGACGGGAGCCTGGCAGCCGTCGCGGCGTCGCTTCCCCACCGTTCGGGGCACACTCGTGCGTCGAACGCCGCTCCGCAGGCTCCGACCGCCGTACGAGCGGCAGCGCGACCACTACCTGCTCGACGAGCGCCCGGTCGAGCCGGTGGAGGCGGACTGGATGCTCGGCGCCTGCCTGCTCATGCGGCGCGCCATGCTCGACGAGCTCGGCGGCTGGGACGCCGGCTACAGGCACTACGTCGAGGACATCGACCTCTGCTACCGGGCCATGAAGGCGGGCTGGGAGCGCTGGTACGTGCCGCAGGCGGTCGTGCGCCACGCCTACGCGGCCGTGATCGACAAGCGTGTCCTCTCGCGACACACGCTCTGGCACGCCCGCGGGATGGCGCGCTTCGTCCGCAAGCATCCCGAGACGCTGCTCGCCCTGTGACCGACTACCGGCACAAGGTCGCCTCGGGCCGGCCCGACGTTCGGACGGCTAGAAGATCGGCTGGATCCCGAAGCTCGCGCGGGCGCCGAGCTCTCGCAAGTCGCTCGATCTCGGATCCAGCTTCGCGGGGCTGAACGTCTCGGCGTCCACCTCGATCCGCCACGGGCCCGGCGGTGGCCTCAGCAGGATCGTGCGTGACTCGCACGGCTTGACCTCGAGCGTCTTCGAAGAGGTGACCGACGCGAGCGACGGCTGCTTGTCCGCGCCGATGGCAATCGGCCCGATGCGAACCCGCATCGTGCTCGGCACACGTGCAGCCGTGCAGAACCCCTCTCTCGAGAGCGTCACCCGCGCGAACACGGGCCCGTCTGCAGTGACGTCGAAGCGGTTGTAAGCGGCGCTCTTCCCGGTCCAACCGTCCGTTGCCACCCCGGTCTGGTTCTCCGCCAGCCGGAATGGCCCGTCGAGCCGGTACAGCGTCGCGGTGCCGAGTTGCCGGACGACATCGCCCTGAAGCCGCACGCCGTTGATCGCGAGTGCGTAGTCGGTGCCGGGCTCCGGCGACAGCTGACCGTCCGCACTGATCAAGTCGGGTGTCTGCGTCGGACCTGGCCCGGGCGCGGAACTGGACGGGTCGACGCTCCATACGTGCTTGATCGAGCGGTTGAAGAACTCGATCAGGTTGATTCCGTTCGTGTCGGTGCCGAACTGCTGCCCCACGAGTGTCACCGTGCCGTCGCCGGCCGCCGTGTCGACCCAGGTGCGCTGCTGGTTGAAGCTCGACGCCATACGATGCGAGAGCCTGCGCTCCCCGTTTGCCGCGTAGACCTCGGTGAGCAGGTTCCAGCCCAGCACGACGCCGACGACGACAACCACGAGTGCCGTTCGCGCGCGACCCCCCCGCAGGAGCCCGACCGCAAGCAGAGCGGCGCAGGACACGAGCGCGACGACGATCAAGCAGCTCTGGATCGTCGGCTCGGACCACACGAGCACCCGGTTCGCGAACGCGAGCACGGCGAGTCCGTGCGCCTCGTAGTACGGGTACTGATCGAGACGCAGCGGCACGTCGATCACGAGGTAGACAACGAACGCCGTCGCACCACCGACCGCCCACCAGCGCGGGTTTCGACGCTCGAGCAGCAGCGCCGTCGAGACGAACGCGATCGGAGCGAGATAGATCAGGTTTCGCTCGACGACATAGCTCCCGAGCTTCGTGGAGACATACCCGCCCTTGAGACCCGCGTAGAAGCCGAGGAAGAACAGGGCCGCGCCCGACACGAGTACATACGCCCGGGTGGCAGGGTCGCGGAGCTCTTCCCGGGGTCGCGCGAGCGCCGCCAGCGCCGCGATGAGGGGGAGGATGCCGACGCCGATCGCGAACGCACCCGCCGCCCAAAAGCCGTACTCGACGATGCGACCCTTCCAGAGCGACATCATCTCGGCCCAGTCGGCCGAGCGGTGGCCGATGTACGCCATCACGAACAACACGGCGCCGATGCCCAGCGTGACGGCACCGACCCAGTCCCAGCGCGACCACGTGGTCCGGTAGCGCCGCATCGCCTCGCTGCGCCAGCCCAGCACGAGCAGCGGCACCAGCATCACGCCGAAGAGGGCGACCAGCTGCGATCTGATCGAGGTCGCAAGCACGCAACCGCCCGCGGCGAGGGCGACGGAGCGCCAGGTCGGTCGGATCGCCATGCGGACCAGCAGCCAGAAGGCGAGCGTTGCCGACGGATAGGCGAACGGCTCCTCGACGAGGATCGGCGCGTAGGAGAGCGCGGGTGCGGCGATGGCGGCCACGGCGGCGAACACCGCCCACGGGCGCGAGACCACGGTGCGGGCCAGGAGGTACGCGGGGAAGATCGTCGCCGCCATGACGAGCGTCTGCAGGTACTTGATCGTCGCGAAGGCGGTCTCCGTGTCCCCGATCCACCAGCCGGGCGCCGTCAGCCACGGGACGAGCGTCGTGAACGGGTACGACTCGCCGCGGCGGGCGGGCCAGCCGGTCTCGGCGATCGAGCGGGAGAGCTGGGTCATCTCGAGCTCGTCCGTGAAGATCGTCGGCACCTCGCGACGCCATGCCTGCCACGCGTAGAGGACAGCCAGCGCGAAGTACGCGACCAGCAACGGGACGAGCGTCTCGAACCGAACACGATCCACGAGCCGCGGCCGCGTCGGGGACGCAGCCTCCACCGCCGTCACTCGGCGGTCACCTCGACCAGGGGCGACGGCGCCTCGGTGAACCGGTGGACGAAGCGGCAGCGTATGCACGCCGCCTCGCAGGCTTGGACGACGAGCGCGAGGCGCTCCGAGGGGGCATCGGGGATCGTCACGAGCACCTCGTCAGGCCGTGCCGACACCAGGACCGTGGCCATCTCGTCCAGCGCTCCGAGGACCGTCACCCCTGCGATCCGGCGGCGACGCAGCGACACGTTGTCGTCGACGAACCCGACCACCCGTGTGCCGGACTCGCGGAGCTCGCGGGCGACACTGCGGCCGTGCCCGCCTGCACCGACGACGAGGATGCGCTCTCGGTCGCCCGACCGGTCGGCACGCAGCTGTGGCATGAGCTTCAGCACGAGCCGGGACGCGGTCACGAAAGCTGTGCAGAGCACCGCGTCGACGAGGAAGACCCGGGCCGGGAACGGGCCGAGCGAACGCGTGGCGACGACGATGCCGAAGGCAACGATCTCCGAGGCGCACACCGCGGCCGCGATCGCGAAGGCATCGCGCGAGGTCGCGTACCGCCACACCCTCCGGTAGATGCGAAACGCGATGAAGGCGACATAGCGGACCCCGAGCACGACGGGCAGCGCGGCGAGGAAGATGCCCCGCTGGAGCTCCGAGCCCTTGCCGCCGACGACCAGAAGGTAGGCGGCGAGAAAGGAGCCGCACACGAGCGCGAAATCGACGAGCACCTCGACGAGGCGTCTGGGCTCGAACGTGAGTGCGTGGCGCAACGACGTGTCGCCCGGGTCGCCTCGACGCGTGCGCTCGCCCACGTCCGAGAGGAAGCCCCCGAACTGCACGAGGAGCACGAATGTGAGCAGGACGCCGACGATCGTCAGACGCTCGTTGTCGAGGACGTTGTAGGCGATGCTCGTGGCGCCGAGCGCCAGCGCGATCATCGCCAGCAGGGCCACCGCCTTGCCTTCGGAAAGGCCGTAGTAGACGAGCCGGTGCGAGGTGTGGTCCTTTCCACCCTCCGTCACGGGCCGCTTCTCCCGCAACCTCATCACGGTGACGAGCGTCGTGTCGAGGATCGGCACGGCGAGGACCAGCAGCGGTAGCAGCATCGTCGCGACCGTCGTCCCGGCGGTCGTCCAGCTCGAGGCAAGCCCGAGGGCGGCGAGCATGAAGCCCAGCACCTGGCTGCCGGAGTCACCCATGAAGACGGCGGCTCGTCGGCCTGGCCGCAGGTTGAACGGCAGGAAGCCGAGGCACGCGAAACCGAGCGAAAGCGCGAGCACGAGGACGACGTCGTTCTCGTGAGCCGTGGCTGCGTCCACCGCGAAGTAGCCGCAGGCGACCGCAGCGAGAGTCGCGGCGAGCCCGTCCATGTTGTCGAGCAGGTTGAAGGCGTTGGTGATGCCGACGAGCCACACGATCGCGACGACCGTCGCGATGACGCCGTTCCCGATCAGCTCGACGCGCAGCCCGGCTGCGACGGCGACACCCGCCGCGCCGAACTGGGCCGCGAGCTTGGCGAGCGGGCTCAGGTGGCGGACGTCGTCGACGAGCCCGGCGACCAGGAGGATCGCGCAGCCCGCGAGGATGCCGAGCAGCTCACCCGTCGCATCGACCACGCCGACGGCCAGCGCCAGGCCGACACCGGCGAAGAGACCGAGCGCGATCCCGACACCACCGAACGTCGGCGTCGGTGCGTCGTGCCAGCGCTCCTCCGTGGGGTGTGCGACGAGCCGCTCACCGACGTGCGACGAGCGTAGGAGCACCCAGAGCACGACAGCGGCGACGGGCAGGGCGGCGATCGTGACGGCCGCACTCACATGGAAAGGGTAGAGGCTGCCGCGGAATACGGAGGCGGTTGGGTGAACCGGGGTCAGACCCCACGGGTCTGACCCCTACACTGACCCGCCATGAGCGTCTACGCGGACGTGATCCGCTACCGCGAGCTGTTCGGGAGCCTCTTCAGGCGCGATCTGCGCGCGAAGTACAAGGGCTCCGTGCTGGGGCTCGCGTGGACGCTTGCGCTGCCGCTGGCGTTGATGCTGGTCTACCTCGTCGTCTTCTCCGTGCTGTGGGAGGCACAGGCGACGGACTTCGACGACTACTGGCTGTTCCTGCTCTGCGGGTTGCCGCCTTGGGCGTTCTTCTCGGGCTCGCTGCAGTCGTCCGCGCGTAGCATGCTCGAGAACGCGAACTTGATCCGCAAGGTGCGCTTCCCGCGCCAGCTCGTCCCCTTGTCGGTCGTGGCCACGCAGGTGGTGGCGTTCGCGGTGATGACTGCGGTGGTGCTCGTCCTCTCCCTGCTCGTGCTCGACGACACACGCGGCACGGCGTGGCTGGCGCTTCCGGTAGCGGCCTTGATCGTCCTCTTCGCAGGAGGCCTGTCGCTGGCGGTCTCATCGCTGAACGCGATCCTGCGAGACGTCGAGTTCATCGTCTCGGCGCTGCTCCTGCCCTGGTTCTTTCTCACTCCGATCCTCTACCCGCTCGGGGCGCTGCCGGGGGCGGAGTCCCACCCGTGGCTCGTCGACCTGATCCACTGGGGGAACCCGATGACGCCCGCCATCGAGTCGTTCCGCGCACCCCTCTTTCTCGGTGAGGCGCCGCCCGTGGCCGACTTCACGTACCTCGTGGTCGCCACAGTGGTCGCACTGGCGCTCGGCGCGACGGTGTTCAGGTCGGTCGACGACCGGATCGCGGCCGAAGCGTGACGATCACGCGACCGTCGAAGAGCGCGTCCGGCCCGTCGTAGGACGGAAACCCGAGATGCTCGTCCGGCTCCAGGCCGGTGAGCAGCGACGGCAGCAGCAGCGAGCCGTCGAATCGAGGGTTGCGCCCTCCCGGAGCCCACCCCGCGAGGCGGCGGGCGGCACGTCGCCGTGTCACGGGCCCGCCGGAGGGCACGAGTGCCGGCCCGACCGCCGCCCAGCCCTCCGCGTGCGCGTCGAGCATGCGCGCCGACCAGTCCGGCGCCGGGACGGCCCCTGAGACGAGGTGCGCGGTCGCGACCGGCTCGTCATCGACGAGCGCCTCTTCCTGCGCGGCAAGCGCCGTCGCCGTCGTGTCGTCGTGGCCGCCGTGGACGACGACCGCGAGACGCCGTGTCTCGATTCGTGGTCTCACGTCGGCCCGGAGATCGAGAGTTGCACAGCCGAGCTCGGCGAGCCAGAAGCGATGCTCCTCGACGAGGTCGAAGCGAAGCATGTACCGGCCCGGCGGCCGTGGCGCGCGGACGTTGGCCTCCAGCTCGACCTGGTCTCCGGGCGATACGGCCCGAGGGAACGGCGTCCTGTGCCCGTCCCACACGATCGGGTTGCCGCGTTGGTCGAGCCAGTGGTATGCGAGCTGTAGCCCGTCCCCGTCGTGCGATCGCCACGTCGCGGTACCTGCATTCCGGACACGGATCCGGACGACGGTCTCCGCTCCCGCCTTGTGCGTCGCTCCGTCCGAGCCGAGCCACTGCGGCGCCAGGGGAACCGGATGAGCATCGACCGTCACGATCGCCGGGCTACTCTAGCTTCGTCATGGCCTCGCTTCTCGTGCGCGCGCTCCGCCGTGAAGCTGTCGAGCGCACCCCGGTGTGGTTCATGCGCCAGGCGGGCCGCAGCCTTCCCGAGTACCGTGCCATCCGCGAGCGTCACGGCTTCTTCGAGGTCGCCGGCACCCCCGAGCTCTGCGCCGAGGTGACGTTGCAGCCCGTGCTGCGTCACGACGTCGACGCGGCCGTGCTGTTCGCGGACATCATGACCCCGGTGCTCGGCATGGGCGTCGCCGTGGAGCTCGTCGAGGGCGTCGGGCCGGTGGTCGAGCAACCTGTGCGCACGATGGCCGACGTCGAGCGGCTCGTTGCACCCGACCCCGAGGAGGCGTTCGCACCCGTCCTCGAGGCGGTGCGACTCGTGCGTGCGCGAGCTGCCTGCCGACAAGGCGCTGGTCGGCTTTGCGGGCGGGCCGTTCACCGTGGCCGCGTACCTCGTCGAGGGCCGGCCGAGCCGCGAGTTCTCGCAGGCGAAGGCGTTCATGTTTCGCGAGCCGGCGGTGTGGGACGCGCTGCTGGCTCGACTCGCCGATGTCTTCGCCGGGTACGTCGCCGCGCAGGTTGCGGCCGGGGCGGACGTGATCCAGCTCTTCGACTCCTGGGTCGGCGTGCTCTCGCCGGCGCAGTACCGAGAGCGTGCTGCCGTCCACAGCGCACGCGTGCTCGGTGCGGTCGAGGTGCCCACGATCCACTTCGGCACCGGTGCCGGCCACCTGCTCGAAGATCTCGCGGCAGCCGGGGGCGATGCGATCGGGCTCGACTGGCGCATCCCGCTCGACGAGGGCTGGGCGCGCGTGCCCGACCGTGCCGTCCAGGGCAACCTCGACCCGGCGGCGCTGCTCGCGGGATGGGAGACCGTCGAGCGCGAGGCGCTCGACGTGCTGAGCCGCGCCGGCGGGCGTCCGGGGCACGTGTTCAACCTGGGCCACGGCGTGCTTCCCGGCACCGACCCGGAGCTGCTGACGCGGCTCGCGGCGCTCGTGCGCGACCGCACCGCGGCGCAGGTGCCCGCATGAGACCGGCCGTGGTGTTGATGGCGTACGGCAGCCCCGATCGGCTTGCCGACGTGCCTGCGTACTACGCCGACATCCGTGGTGGGCGACCCGTTCGCCAGGAGCTGCTCGACGATCTCGTCGAACGCTACCGCGCGCTGGGAATCGACGACGGCGACGGCCCGTCGCCGCTCAACCTCATCACCGAGGAGACCCGCGCAGCCCTCGAGCGTGCCCTCGGAATGCCGGTGCACGTCGGGATGCGCCACTGGGAGCCCCGCATCGCGCACGCCGTGGACACCGCTGTGGCCGAGGGTGCCGACACCGTGGTCGGTCTCGTGCTGGCGCCGCACTGGTCGTCGCTGTCGATCGCGAGGTACGAGGCGCTGTTCGACGCCGCCCTGACGGGGCGAGCCGAGTCGCGGTTCGTGCGGGAGTGGGGGTCCGAGCCAGGGTTCATCGCGGTTCTCGCGCAGCGCGTTCGCGCTGCGCTCGGCACGTCTGAGGCGCACGTCGTGTTCACCGCCCACTCCTTGCCTGCGCGCATCCTCGACACGGGAGACACCTACCGGGACAAGCTGCTCGAGACGGCAGCGCTGGTCGCCGATGCCGCCGCAATCGGAGACGCGTGGTCGTTCTCGTTTCAGAGCGAGTCGGCGACGGGGGAGCCGTGGCTCGCACCCGACATCCTCGACCACCTCGGCGCGCTGCGGGAGACGGGCGTCGACGCGATCCTCGTCTGCCCGGTCGGGTTCGTCTCCGATCACCTGGAGATCCGCTGGGACATCGACCAGGCCGCGGCCCGCCGAGCGGCCCAGCTCGGGATGCGTCTCAGCCGGATCGAGATGCCGAACGCCGATCCGGCATTCATCGACGTGCTCGCCGGCCTGGTGCAGCGCGAGCTGGCGGTGGTTGCGACGTGAGCGTCGTCCTGCGGCCGATGCGGCCAGACGAGTTCCCGGCCTACCTGGAGCAGGGGATCGAGACCTACGCCGGCAACCTCGTCGAGCAGGCGGGGCTGCCACGGCAAGCAGCGCTCGAGAAGTCGATCGCGGACAACGAAGCGCTCTTCGCGAATGGCCTCGACACCCCCGGTCTCGTCGTGCTGGTCGTCGAGTCTGACGGCACGCCGGTGGGGAATGTCGTCTTCGGGTGTCGCGAGCGGCACGGGCGCAGGCAGGCTTTCCTGTACGACATCGAGATCAGGCCGGAGCACCGAGGCCGGGGTCTCGGCACCCGCGCGATGGCCCTCCTCCAGGACGAGGCTCGGGCTCTCGGGCTCGAGCGGATCGAGCTGAACGTCTTCGGCGGCAACGAAGGCGCGCGGCGCCTGTACCGGTCGCTGGGCTACCAGGACACGTTCGTCACGATGGCGAAGGACATCGAGTGAGAGCCGGTGAGATCGCTGTCGAGGACGTCGCGCGGCGTTTCGTCGTGCGCGCCCGCGAGACCCAGACGCTGAAGGAGCTCCTGATCGCGCGAGGCCGCATCGGGGCGCAGGAGATCTGGGCGCTCGACGGCGTCTCGGCGCACGTCGAGCCGGGCGAGGCCGTCGGGCTCATCGGTCGCAACGGCTCCGGCAAGTCGACGCTGCTGCGGCTCGTCGCCGGGATCATCAAGCCGACCCGCGGGCGCGTCGCCGCCGGCGGCCGCGTGGGCAGCCTGCTCGAGCTCGGCGCCGGCTTCCACCCCGACTTCACGGGACGCGAGAACGTGTTCCTGAACGGCTCGGTGCAGGGTCTGCGCCGCGCCGAGATCCGCGAGCGGTTCGACGAGATCGTCGCCTTCGCCGAGCTGGAGCACGCGATCGACCGGCCGGTGCGCACGTACTCCTCCGGGATGTACATGCGGCTCGGGTTCGCGATCGCCGCCTTTCTCGACGCCGACGTCCTGCTGCTCGACGAGGTGTTCGCCGTCGGTGACGAGGCGTTCCAGCGCAAGTGCTTCGGCCGTGTCGCCGAGTTCAAGCAGCGGGGCGGCACGATCGTCTTCGTCTCCCACGACGCCGCCGCGGTCGAGCGGCTCTGTCCGCGCGCGGTGCTCCTCCAGGACGGTCACGTCGCCTTCGACGGGCCGGTCCACGAGGCGCTCACTCGATACCGCCGGCAGCTGGCCGAGCTTGCGGGCGGTGCGGGCGCGGCGCTCGCACGGAGTCGGGCGGGGAGGATGCATCGGTCACGGACGTGCGGCTCGTCGACCTGCGCCGGCGGGTCGTGCGAACAGCTCCTCGCCGGCGAGCCGCTGGCGCTCGAGGTGGCGCTACGGGCCTCCGGGCAGCTGCCGCGCACCGCGGCTGCATGTCTCTCTGCGCGACGACGCCGGGCTGCTCGTGGCGGAGGAGGACGTCGACACCGCGTCGCTCGGGTGGCAGCACGGGAAACGGCGGGCTACGCCTGCGGCTCGATGTCCCCAGCCCGCCGCTGCAGTTCGGCCGCTTTCACATCGGGCTCGAGCTTCTCTCGGCCGACGGCGGGCGGCTCCTCCACGGGCTCGACCGACGCGCTGTCGTTCGTCGTCTATCCCGACGACGACGGGCGTGGTCTCGTCCGTCTCGGAGGAACGTGGAGCGCCGGCGCGAACGAAGACCCGCGATGAGCTACAAGACCTGCCCCGACTGGCCGGTGCTGATGGAGCTCGCACCAGATCTGCAGTTCAAGCACATGTCGGTCAGCGGACGCGCAGCTGCCGTTCGACGTCCTCGCCAAGCTCCCGCAAGTCTCCCTGGACGACGTCGAGATGTGCTGCGACGTGGAGCACCACGTCTACTTCGCCGCCCACACCGACCCCGCGGTCGCTCTCGCGCTCGGGGGCACGCACTGGTACGAGGTGAACGAGTGGGCCACGTCGGGTCCTGGCTCGGGCGCGAACGGCGCCGCTCCGCACGCCGCCTGACACGTACCCTCACCGCGTGATCGCCGTCGTTGTGCCCTTCCGCGCTGCGGGGAAGACGCGCCTGCCGGACGAGCTACGCGGCGAGTTGGCGTGCGCGATGCTCGCCGACGTCGTGGCGGCGGCACGCGACGTCGGCCGCGTGCTCGTCGTCGGTGACGACTCCGTCGGCAGTACCGGACGGCGCGGAGAGTGTCGCCGACCCGGGCGGCGGTCAGGGAATCGCGGTGGCGGCCGCGCTCGAGCTCGTCGAAGGGCACGCGCTCGTGGTCAACGCCGACCTCCCATGCGTGACGCCGGCGGCGTCTGCGCCGGCTCGCCGCCGCCGGGCCGGCTCTCGTCGCGGCGGCGGACGGAACGACGAACGCGCTCTCGTTGCCCGATTCGTCGAGCTTCGAGCCGCTCTACGGCTCCGGAAGCGCTGCTCGCTTCGCCGCAACCGGCCTCGCGCCGGATCGCAATCCCCGAGCTCGAGCACGACGTCGACACGCTCGACGACCTCGAACAGCTCGCGCTGCCGGTCGGGTCGCACACACGGCTCCTGCTGAGTCGGCACGAGCTCGCCTCGCACGCGCGGTGAACGTCGTCTGCCTCTCCGGCGGGGTCGGCGGCGCCAAGCTTGCGCGCGGGCTGCACGACGTGCTCGAGCCGGGTGAGCTGACGGTGATCGGCAACGTCGGCGACGACGTCGACGTGCTCGGCCTGCACGTCTCACCGGACCTCGACTCGGTGCTCTACGCGCTTGCGGGGCTCAACGACGAGGAGCGCGGCTGGGGCCGCGTCGACGAGACGTGGAACGCGCTCGAGTCGGTGGCGGCGTGGGGTGGCGAGTCGTGGTTTCGCCTCGGCGACCGCGACCTCGGTCTGCATCTCGTGAGAACGCAGGCACTCCGCGAAGGCGTGCCGCTCTCGGCAGTCACCGCGCAGCTCGTCGCGGCCGCCGGCCTCGACACGCGCCTGCGTCCCTGCGACGGACGATGCCTGCGCACCCACGTCGTGACGCCGGCCGGCACCTTCCCGTTCCAGGAGTGGTTCGTCGCGCGCGGCCACCGGGACGAGGTGGACGCCGTCCTGTACGAGGGCGCGGCCGCCGCCGGCGCTGCGCCCGGGACGCTCGAGGCTCTCGCGGGAGCGGACGCGGTCGTGATCGCACCGAGCAACCCGTACGTCTCGATCGGCCCGATCCTGGCCGTCGAGGCGATCCACACGGCAGCTCAGCGAGCGCTCCGTGCGCTGCGTCGCCGTGAGCCCGCTGATCGGCGGCCGCGCGGTGCGTGGGCCGCTCGACCGTATGCTCCAGCGCATGGCCGGCGGCACCACTCCCGCCCACGTGGCTGATCGTTACAACGGCCTGATCGACGCGCTCGTGATCGACGAGACCGATGCGAAGGACGTGGGGACAGTCCCCTTCGGGGACAGTCCCCGGATGGCGGTTGCACGGACGCTCATGACCGACCGTGACGCGGGCCGGCGGCTCGCCGAGGCAGTTCTCGAGGTGGCCGCATGAAGATCGCCGTGGTCGGCGGCACCGGAAGCTTCGGCGTCGCGCTCGCACGGCGGCTGGTCGAAGCCGGCTACGAGGTCGTGATCGGGTCACGCGACCCGGAGCGCGCCGCCGCGGCTGCCGAAGCGATCGGCGCTCACGGCGCGACGAACGCGGACGCCTGCCGCGTCGCCGACCTCGTCGTGCTCGCGACGAAGGCCGACGCAGCGGTCGAGACCGCCCGCGACCTGCGCGATGCGATCGGCACGACGCCGGTGCTGTCTGTTGCCGCCGAGCTCACGTTCATACCGGCCGGGGTGCTCCCGACGCCGGAGGCGACATCCATCGCGCAGCGGATCCAGGACGAGCTCGACGGGCCCGTCGTCGCGGGGCTGCACTCGCTGGCGGCCTCCAACCTCGGCGGTGACGAGGCACCCGACGAGGACACGCTCGTGTGCGGGGACGATCCCGACGCCAAGGCGCTCGCGCTCGAGGTCGCGGCTCGGGTCACGAGCGGCCGTGCGATCGACGCGGGCCCGCTGGCGAGCGCACGCGCGCTGGAGGGCCTGACGGCGGTGATCGTCAATGTCAACAAGCGCTACAAGGCACATGCCGGAATCCGGGTCACCGGCGTACCGTGAGCAGCGGCGTCAGGGTCGTTCCACTGAGAGGCATTCCCGAGCTCGTCGAGGGCGACGATCTCGGCGCGGCGCTGGCGGAAGCCGCCCGAGCCGCCGGCGGGCTCGAGGCGGGAGACGTCGTGGTCGTCGCGCAGAAGGCGGTCTCGAAGGTCGAGGGCCGTACCGTCCGCCTCGTCGACGTCGAGCCGTCGCCGCAGGCGATCGAGCTCGCCGGTCCCGACGCCGACCCGCGTCAGCTCGAGGTGATCCTCGCCGAGTCGCGCGCGATAGTGCGCTCACGCCCACCGCTGGTGATCGTCGAGACGCGGCACGGCTTCGTCTGCGCATCGGCGGGCGTCGACGCGTCGAACGCCCCTGAGGCCGGGACGCTCGTCCTCTTGCCGCTCGACCCCGACGCGAGCGCGCGCAGGCTCCGTGACCGGCTGCACGAGCTCACGGGCGTGGCGCCCGGGCTCGTCGTCTCGGACAGCTTCGGTCGTGCCTGGCGCCAGGGCACGACCGACGTCGCGCTCGGCGTCGCGGGCTTTGCCCCGCTCCGTGATCTGCGCGGCACACGCGACACGTCGGGGCGCGAGCTCCAGTCCACGCAGATCGCCGTGGCGGACGAGATCGCCGCAGCGGCCGAGCTCGTGATGGGCAAGGCCCGTCACATTCCTGCGGCGATCGTTCGCGGTGTCGACCTGCCACCGGGAGACGGAACGGCCGCCGATCTCGTCATGCCTCGCGACCGCGACCTCTTTCGCTGATGGGCCTTACCGCGCTCGAACGCCAGCTCGTCGAGGAGCTCGGCGAACGCGAGGCAGAGATTGTCGATCTCGCTTGCGACTTGATCCAGCTCGACACGACGGCACGCGAGCCCGGCGACCCACCGCGCGAGGAGGCTGAGCTGCAGGCACTGCTCGCAGCGCGACTTGCCGGGGCGGGGTTCGAGGTCGACGTGTTCGAGCCGGATGCGGCGGCGCTCGAGGGACGACCGCTGGTGCCTCCGGGGCTCGAGTTCGCCGGACGGCCGCAGCTGGCGGCGCGGGTCGTCGGCTCGGGTGGCGGCCGCAGCCTGCTCCTGAACGGCCACATCGACGTCGTGCCGGCAGACGAGGCCGAAGGCTGGACGAGCCCGCCGTTCGCGCCGGAGGTGCGCGACGGCCTGCTCTTCGGCCGTGGGTCGTGCGACATGAAAGGCGGCATCGCAGCCATGGTCGTCGCCGCCGAGGCGCTCGCCCGCCGCGGCGCCCTCGCTGGTGACCTCCTGGTGGCCACGAACACGGACGAGGAGTCCTCGGGTGCCGGCGGTGTGGCGCTCGTCGACCGTGGAGTGCGCGCGGACGGCGCGATCGTGACCGAGCCCACCGGGTTCGACGTGTGGGTCTCGTGCCGGGGCTCCACCTACGCGACCATCACCGTGCCAGGCCGAGCCGGCCATGCAGAGATCGCGCATCCGGGCTGGCGTCAGGGTGGCGCGGTGAACGCGATCGAGAAGGCACAGGTCGTCCTCGAGGCGCTGAAGGGCGTGCGCGACCGCTGGGCGGTCGATCCCGCACTGGAACACCCGCGGCTGAGCCGGCCGGACGTCGTGCCCACCGTGATCACTGCCGGGGACTGGCCGGTCACGATCCCGGGGGAGGCGCGGATCTCGACCGCTGTCACGTTCCTGCCGGCCCAGGCGGACACGGACGGCTGGGCCTCGAGGGTCGAGAGCGAGGTCTCCGAGGCGATCGCGGCTGCCTGTGCCGCGGACGACTGGCTGGCAGAGCATCCCGCCCGGGTCTCGTGGTGGCCCAACGCGGTCATGCCACTCGAGCTCGATCCCGAGCTTCCCATCGTGTCAGCCACCTGCGGGGCCGTGGCGGCGCTGGGCCGGGAGCCGCGTTTGAGCGGTCTCGACTCGTGGTACGACGGCGCCACGTTCAGCCTGCTCGGAGACACGCCGGCGATTGGCTTCGGCCCGTCCGGGCTCGGTCGCGATGGCATGTCGCAGGCACATGCCGTCGACGAGCACGTACCGGTGGCCGATCTCGTGCGCTGTGCTCAGGCCATCGCCGTGGCGGCGCTCCACTTCTGCGGCACGGCAGCCTGACGCGTACGGGGACGGCAGTAAACTGCCGCATATGCGGAGATACGCGATCTGGGGCACGGCCACGTCACCCGAGCACGAGGACTGGGTGACCCGCATCGGACAGGAGTTCGAGCGCGACAGCTTCGCCCGCGTCGACGACGTCGCCGACGCGGACTTCGTGCTCAACATGTTCGACCCGGGCGACCCCAAGGCTTTCCGCCGGGCCTCGCGCGGGACGTACTCGGCGTCGTTCTACGAGCTGCCGACCGAGCCCGACGACGTGCTCAAGGAGAGCTACCCGATGCTCGTGCGGACACTCGCGAACGTCGTCGTGCTCCATGTGCCCGGCGAGGGTGTCTGGTTCACGACGATGGAGCGTGGCACGTATCGCATCACGGACGACCCGGCAGACGTGTTCTCGCGGCTTGCGCCGCTGGCCAAGTCCAAGCTCGTGATCGACAACGAGTTCGTGCCCGATCTCGAGCCGGAGCTCTGGGACGGCGACGAGAACACGGCTGAGCTCGCGGACGCCGGCCGGCGGATGGACGAGCTCGACCTGCTCCCGGCACCCTTCCCGGTGCACGAGTTCCTCTCCGAGCGCGACCTCCGTCATGTGATGCGGCTCTACCAGGTCGGTGGGCTCTCCTACGGAAACCTGTCGCAGCGCCTGGACGAGACCCGCTTCTGGATGAGCGCGAGCGGCGTCGACAAGTCGAAGCTCGAGAAGGTCGGCGAGGACATGCTCGTCGTTTCCGGCTACGACGAGCCGCACGCCAGGATCGTCCTGTCGGTGCCTCCCGGGATCGAGCCGCGGCGTGTGTCCGTCGACGCGATCGAGCACTGGATGATCTACCAGGCGCACCCCGATGTCGGCGCGATCCTCCACGTACACGCGTGGATGGAGGGGATCGCGGCCACCGACATCAACTACCCGTGCGGCACGCAGGAGCTCGCGGAGTCGGTGGCGGAGCTGATCGACCGTGAGCCCGATCCGGCCCACGCTGTGATCGGCCTCCGCAACCACGGCATCACCGCGACCGGCGACAGCCTGACCGAGATCCTGGATCGCGTGACGCCGAAGGTGCAGCGCCAGGTGCCCATGACCTGAGCGGGGCCGGTGCCTGGCTTTCAGCCGGGCGCCAGCGGCTCGCGTAGCCGTGCCACTGCGAGCGCGGCGAGGCTCGGTGCGACCAGCAGGTCGTTGACGAGGCACCACATGCACCAGGCGTCGATCACGAAGGCCTGCAGCGCGATCAGGTAGGCCGAGAAGCCGAGCGCCGCGAGTGCAACCACCGCGGTGGACGTCCGGCTGAGCGGCGTGTCGAAGGCCGTCAACAGGAGCACGGCTGCGTACGCGACGACGCCCAGCAGCGCGACGGGCACCCCGACGAGCGTCGCGTACTCGGACTCCTGAACCGTCTCGCAACCCCCACCGGCCGTACAGACGAGCGCGTCGGGCCTGTAGTGCACGTACGTCAGGTACGCGGCGATCGCAAGGCCGGCGAGTGCCACCACGGCGACCGCGATGCGCAGCGCCCGGTCGCTCAACCCTCGATCGCCGCGTCGAGAGCGGCGCGAAGCTTCTGCGCGCTGAGGCCCTGGGTCGGCACGTGGACGAGGTCTCCGCCGGCGGTCTCGACGAAGAACCACGGGGTGCCCTCGACCTGACGCGCCGTGGCCTCGGCGCGAAGCTTCTCGATCTCGGCGGTGATTTCGTCGCTCTCCGCATCGGTCTTCAGCCGCTGGACGTCGAGGCCGTCGATCGACGCCGCCATGTCGTCGATGAGGACATCGGTGACCCATCCGGAGCCCTCCTCGCCTTGATTTGCGAAGAACAGCTCGATCATCTGCCAGGCTTTCCCCTGCTTCGCCGCCGCGAGCACCGCTCGGAGAGCCTGCGTGGAGTCCTCACCGAGTATGTCGATGCCGCGAAAGTCGACCCTGGCCGTGCCTTTCCGGACGTACTCCTCCACGACCATGGGAAAGAGCGCGATCGTGTACTGCCGGCAGATCGGGCACTGGAGGTCCTCGTACTGGAGCAGCGTCACCTTGGCGCCCGGGTCGCCGAGCAGTGTCCCCTCCTGCGGGATGCCGTCGATGAGGGACGTGTCGGTGAGCACGTTGCCCGGCGCCGACTCGTCGTCGCCGCTGCGCAAGGCCAGGCTCCCGGCGATCAAGGCCACCACCACGACCGCGGCGGCACCGATCGCGATCAGGAGCGTGCGATTGGCGCGTATGCCGCCCTTCTTGCCGTGCGGCCTCGGAACGGGCGGCATGTCGAGAGTCTGCCTGCTTGTGCGGGCTTGCCGCGCCGGCAGCACCTACTGTGTTACACAGCGATCCCCTCGGTCGCCAGCGCTGCCACCGTGCGCGCGAGGGTGGGAACGAACTTGAACGCGTGACCGGAGCAGGCCGACGCGACCACCACCCGGCCGTGGCGCTCCAGGATGAAACCCTCATCGGCCGTGTTCGTGTAGAGGCACGTCTCGACGAGCGACGGCTCCGAGCTTGCAGCAGGGAAGCGGGCCGACATCCATTCGGCTGCCCATGCCACGACCCTCGAGTCGGGTATCCCCTCGTCGTCCGGGTCGGCCACCGGCCCCGAGTGATGGAGCCCAACCTTGACTCCCAGGTCAGGAGACGAGAGAGCGTAGGTGAGGCTGCCCGCACGCAATGCTCCACCGTGCTCTGGCCTTGCGTCGTCGACCACGCACGGGATCGACCGGCTGGCCGGCGCACGAAAGTGCGCAACCGTCTCGCGTGTTGGCACGACGGGGAGGTCGCAGATCCCGGCCAGCAGCCGCGGCGCCCATGCACCTGCAGCTACCACGACCCCGCGCGCCACGATCGTCTCTCCCTCGGCCTCGATCGTAACCGTCCGTCCTTCGTCACTCAGCCTCTCGACTCTCGTGCGCTCGCGTAGCGACGCTCCGGCCGCGACCGCGCCGTCGGCGAATGCGCGAAGTGCGACGTCGGCGAGGAGTGTGCCGGCGTCGGGCTGGTGCAGCACGACCTCGTCCGCTGCGACGGCGAATCGGCCAGCGCTCGGCCGCCGTCCGTCCTTCGACGAGCTCGAACGGTGCGCCACAGGCGCTCAGCGCGCGCGCATTGGACGAGACGAAGCCACCGAGCTCGACGGATCCGGTGGTGACCAGGATCTCACGGCCCAGCTCGGCTTCGAGCTCGCGCCAGCCGCCGAGGGACGCCTGGGCGAGCCGCACGAACCGCTCGTCCGGGTACGAGAGCCGGAAGATGCGGGAGCTGCCGTGGCTCGAGCCGTGGTGGTGGCCGATCTCGAATTGATCGAGGAGCACGACGTCGTGACCGCCACGAGCGAGGGCACGCGCCGTGGCTGCGCCGACGACACCGGCGCCGACGACGACGACGTCGGTGTCGAGACCGGCCACGACGCCGACCATAGCGTGAGACGATCGGTGGGATGCGGGTGGATCTCGACGCACTCTTCAGGCCCGGCAGCGCGCGGTCGAGCGGGTGGCGGCGGATGCCCGCGATTGCGGGCGAGGCGATGGTGGCGACGAGCCATCCTCTGGCGACCCTGACTGGGCTCCGCGCGCTCTCGAACGGGGGCAACGCCGTCGATGCCGCGCTCGCCGCCGCGGCGGTGCTCACCGTCGCGGAGCCGACGGACAACGGCGTGGGCGGCGACGCGTTTGCGCTCGTGTGGCACGACGGCGTGCTTCATGGGCTCAACGGCTCAGGCCGTTCGCCGGCGGAGATCGACGAGCTGCGTGTCGACGCCTACGGCCCACGTTCGGTCACGGTGCCGGGCGCCGTCCGGGCCTGGGGCGACCTGGCGGAGCGCTTCGGGCGTCTCGGTCTCGACGCAGCGCTCGCGCCTGCGATCGACCTCGCAGCGAATGGCCTGGCGTGCAGTGCCCGGATTGCCGACAAGTGGGCGCGCGCGGAGCGCGCTCCCTGGCCCGCACCCGCGGTCGGCTCGCGTTACCGGATCCCGGGGTCGGAGCGGACGCTCCGCCTGATCGCCGACCATGGCCCCGATGCCCTCTACCACGGTGAGCTGGCGGCGGCGATCGCCGCTGCGACGTGGCTTGCCGAGGCCGATCTCGCCGCCCACCGGTCGGAGTGGGTGGAACCACTCCGCTTCGACTATCGGGGGATCGAGGTGTGTGAGCTGCCGCCGAACGGCCAGGGTGCCGCTGCGCTGCTCGCTCTGGCGCTCTACGACGGTCTCGAGCCGGGTATCCACATGCAGCTCGAGGCGATGAAGCTTGCGCTCTCCGACGCGCACGCGGTCGTGCACGACGGTCCGTTGCCCGACGAATTCCTGTCCGGCGAGCGGCTGGTGCACCTGAGGTCGCTCGTGAGAGCCGACGCCGCCGTTGATCCGCCGCCGTACGAGGCTCCGCGGGGTGGCACCACGTACCTGTGCGTGGTCGACGGTGACGGCACCGCTGTCTCGCTCATCCAGAGCGTGTACGAGAGCTTCGGCTCCGGAATCGTCCCGCCTGGCACCGGCATCGCCCTCCACAACCGTGCGGCCGGCTTCGTCGAGAGCCCCGACCACCCGAACGCGCTCGGTGCGGCGAAGCGCCCGTTCCACACCATCATCCCCGGCATGCTGCTCGAGGGAGGCGACCTGCTGGGACCGTTTGGCGTGATGGGCGGCGCGATGCAGCCGCAAGGCCACTTCCAGGTGGTCACGCGGCTCGTCGATCACGCTGACGATCCGCAGGCGGCGCTCGATGCTCCGCGCTGGCGCGTCGACGACGGTCCCGTCGTGCTGCTCGAGCCTGGGCTGTGGCAGGACGAGACCTATCTCCGATCGCTCGGCCACGACGTGCGGCGTGCCGACGCTCCGCACGCGTTCGGGGTCGGTCAGGCGATCCTGCGCCTCGACGGTGCGCTGGTCGGAGGCTCGGACGGTCGCGGCGACGGCTTCGCCGCCGGCTTCTGACGAATACACCGGGAGTTACACCTGCCGTGGAATGGATCCCTCGATGGATGAGGGCCAGAATCGGGGGTCATGAGCAATGCGATTCGTGAGCCCGGCGCCGACCTCACCGCGAGGCAGCGCGAGGTCGTCGCCCTCATCGCCGCCGGCTGCGAAGGTGGCGGTCAGGTTCTTCCACGCCGTCAACGGGTATCCGTGGATCAGTCTTCGCCTCTAGTTGGCGACAACGTCAAGTGGATGAAGTCACTCTCGATGGTTTAGTTGTCCACAACGTCGACCAGCAGTCCTCCGACTTGACGGAAGGCTGACTCGGCTCCGCGCAAGAAGCCTCGACTCCATTGAGTCGAGGCTGGGCTGTATCACCAGCTTCGGCTCTTGCCCAAGCCCCGACCTCGGGGTTGCGGAGCACTCGGTGCGTGGTTCAAGCTGCCCCACGGGCTTCAGTTGCCAGTGAGTCGGAGATAACCGAGTAGGACGACCAGAAGTCGATCGGCCCAAACTCAGTTCCGCGAGCCTTCCGATAGGCGTCGTTCGCGTTCGCAAGCACAGACAGGAACGCGATGACAGCGTCGGTCGAGAACTGGCTCCCCATCGCCTGGAGTAGCCGATCGCGCGCAACGAGGTACTCCATCGCGCGACGGTACGGGCGATCAGAGGTCATCGCGTTGTAGGCATCGGCAACCGCGATGAGCTTCGACAGGGAGGGGATCTCGTCGCCCGGGAGCTTGTCCGGGTATCCCTCACCGTCGATTCTCTCATGGTGGTGCCGCACGATCAGTGCGACATCCTCATACGCCTCAACCTTGCTGAGAATCCTCTCGCCGATCTCGGAGTGCTTCTCCATCTCACGACGTTCCTCGAGTGTCAGGCGGCCCTCCTTGTTCAGCAGAGTTGCCGGAAGGCCGATCTTGCCGATGTCATGAACGAGTCCGCACAGATACGCGCGCTCGGTCTCTTCCTCGGTCAGGCCGAGTTGAAGGGCGATATCGCGGGTGTAGATCGCAACCGCTTTCGAGTGACCCGCGGTGTACTGGTCACTCTCCTCGAGCGTTTGGACGAGTGCGGCGGCGAACGACATGTTCGCGTTTTGAAGGGTGGCGTTCGCTGAGCTCAAATCTTCAGCGAGCCTTACCTGCTCGTCGAGGAGGCGAGTCTTGTCCTGATAGAGGCTAAAGAGGCGTTGTGCTGCGAGGGCCGGCGCCAAGAACAACGCGGCAGTCCAAGGAGAGACCTCGGTGTATGCGAACGTCAACATAGCGACCGTCGGCGCGTAGACACAGAGCGCCGTCCCGATCAGAGGGCCAACCATGCGGGCAATCGGCGTCCGATTACCTCTAAGTCGACTTGTGAGGGAGGCAAACAGCACCTCCAAGGTCTCACCGACAACAGATGCGGCGAGCGTTGCAACGATGATCGCTGCAACGTCACCAGACACTCTTCCCTGAATGGCCTGGGCAATCGCACCCATGGCTACGCCTGAGATAAACCGCGTGCTTGTGTAGGTGACCCACTTCAGGCGGACTGAGCGCCCGCGGCCTTGCTCGCCGAACAGTTCAGAGTCACCGAGTTCCGACGCGGCGCCGACGAGGCCGCCGGCAAGCGGTCCGAAGAGCACGGCCGCGAAGAGTGTCAGTACGGGAGAGATCGATAGTTCAGTCGTCTCGCTCAGGCGGACGGTTCCGCGTTCCGCGATCGCTGCCGCGGCCGCAAGAATCAAGATCGTCCACGGGCTGCCGAGCTCAGCTTCGAGCTGGATCAGCAGGAGGGCAAGGAGCAGGGCGAGGATCGCGAGCGCGCCGACGTACGCCCTCAGAACGTAGTGATCTCGCGACTCAGCCATCTGAACTTGTCTATCCCTCGAATGGGGTATACGATCTTGGTTGCCGTCAGTTCCCAACCCAGGAGTATGCGAATGCGGAAGGCCGTCTTTCGTAATCTCCTTCGTGCTCGCCATGTTTGCCGGCGTGAAGGACTGGTAAGCCGTCGAATCCTCGTTTCTGCGCCCATAGTCGGCATCCCTCTTTCGGGGTAGCCGGAGATAGCGCGGAGGCGACGGGAACGACGGCCCGAATCAGGCGATGAGCCCACGCCGGAAGCCCACGGCTACGGCGTGGGCTCTGCTGCGCGCTTGTAGCTTCGCGAGGAGATGTCGAACGTGTGACTTGACCGTCTCCTCCGACAGGTAGAGACGCTGTCCGATCTCTCGATTGACGAGGCCGTCCGCGACGAGCTGCAATACCTCGATCTCGCGGGCGGTGGGCTCTTGCTCGAGCTCGCGCAGCACCGGTGGAGCGAACGGGATCACGGAGCCGGCACGACCCCCACCACGTCGAGCAGCGGCCGCCTCGAAGCGCCGGCTGTGGTCTCGATAGCGGTCGAGGATCTCCTTGCGCTCAGCAGCGTCCACGGCTCAGATATCGGCCTTCCGGAGATGACGCTTTAGGGGGATCCCCCTGAACGGGGGAGGACGGCTGGACGAGGTTCGAGCGGCCTCTCAGGCCGAACGCACGACAGGCGTGATCCGCCCCGCCTTGATCTCCTCCGCGAAGTGGCACGCGACGTCGTGTCCGCTCACGGAGCGCAGCAGCGGCTCCTCGTCGACGCAGCGCACCGGCTGCACGAACGGGCACCTCGTGTGGAAGCGACATCCGGTCGGCGGGTTGGCCGGGCTGGGCAGGTCGCCGGTGATGTGGATCACGTTGCGGCTTCGCTCCACTACCGGATCGGGGATCGGGATCGCCGAGAGCAGCGCGATGGTGTACGGGTGCAGCGGGTTGTCGTACAGATCGTCACCCGGAGCCACCTCGACGACCTTCCCGAGGTACATCACGACGATCCGGTCGGAGATGTGCTGCACCACGGCGAGGTCGTGGGCGATGAAGAGATAGGTCAGCCCGAACTCGTCCTGGAGCTCCTCGAGCAGGTTCACGATCTGCGCCTGGATCGAGACGTCGAGCGCGGACACCGGCTCGTCGCAGACGACGAGCTCCGGGTTCACCGCCAGCGCACGCGCCAGCCCGATCCTCTGCCGCTGACCACCCGAGAACTCGTGCGGGTACCGGGTCGCAGCGTCCGCGGGAAGACCGACGACCTCGAGCAGCTCCCGCACCCGCGCATCCGTCTCCGCACCGGACGTCACGTGATGGACGCGCAGCGGCTCAGCGACCATCTTCCCCACGGAGTGTCGCGGGTTGAGCGAGGCATAGGGATCCTGAAACACCATCTGCATGCGCCGCCGCAGAGGCTGCATCGCCGAGTCCGAAAGGTTCGTGATGTCACGACCGTCGAAAGTGATCCGACCCGACGTGGGACGGTACAGCCGTAGCATGGCGCGACCCACGGTCGACTTGCCGCAGCCCGACTCGCCCACGAGACCGAGCGTCTCGCCTCGCTTGATCGTCAGCGAGACACCGTCAACGGCCTTCACGTCGCCCACGTGCCGGTCGAGGAAGACGCCGCTCTTGATGGGGAACCAGACGCGCAGCTCGTCGAGCTCGACGAGCGCGTCGCCGTTCACCGTGACGTGCGCGTCCGTTGCCTCGCCGGATGTCACGCGGCGCCTCCGAGCCGTAGGCGCTGCCACTCGCCGGCGGGCACAGGGTGGAAGCAGGCCGCGCGCTGGCCCGTGTCGAGCTGCTCGAGCGCAGGGAGCTGCTGGTCGCAGACATCCGTCCGCTGCGGGCAGCGTGGCGCAAAGGGACACGAGACGGGCTCGCTGAGCATGTTGCGCGGCGCACCCGGGATCGGCCGCAGTTTCTGCTTGCGACCGGTATCGAGTCGCGGGACGCTCTGCAAGAGCCCGAAGGTGTACGGGTGGCGCGGATTCGCGAACAGCTGCTCTGCGCTGCCTGCCTCGACAATCGTGCCGGCGTACATCACGTTCACGCGCTCACAGGTGCCCGCCACGACACCGAGGTCGTGCGTGATCAGGATCAGGGCCGTCTCGCGCTCTGCCACGAGGACCCGGAGCAGGTCGAGGATTTGCGCCTGGATCGTCACGTCCAGAGCCGTGGTCGGCTCGTCGGCGATGATCAGCTTCGGCTCGCAGGCAAGCGCTATCGCGATCATCACCCGCTGGCGCATCCCGCCCGAGAACTGGTGTGGATAGTCCTTCAACCGGTCGCGCGCCGCCGGGATCCCCACCTGCTCCAGCAGGTCACCTGCCCGCTTCATCGCCTCCCGGCGGTCGAGGTCGAGATGCTCCTCGATTGCCTCGCGCAGCTGTGACCCGACGGTCAGCACCGGGTTCAGGCTCGACATGGGGTCCTGGAAGATCATCGCGATCTCCTTCCCCCGCACGCGACGCCAGGCGTGCTCGGAAAGACCGAGCAGGTCGCGCCCCTGCAGTCGGATGCTCCCCGTCGGGATCCGCGCGGCGCGCGGCAGGATCCCCATCGTTGCCAGCGCGGTCACGCTCTTGCCGCAGCCGGACTCGCCTACCAACCCGAGCGTCTCGCCGGGACGCACGTCGAAGGAGATGCCATTGACGGCGTGCACGATCCCGCGGCTCGTCCAGAAGTGGACGCGCAGATCGTCGACCTGCAGCAGGGGCTCGCTCATGCGCGCCCGCGCAGCTTCGGGTCGAGCGCCTCACGAAGAGCGTCGCCGATGAGGTTGAACCCCATCACGGCGAACACGATCGCGAGCCCGGGGAAGATGGCCAGGAACGGCGCGGTCTGCAGGTAGCGCACCGTGCCGGTGAGCATCGTGCCCCACTCGGGTGTCGCCGGATCCTGCGGGCCGAGCCCCAGGAAGCCGAGGCCCGCCGCGTCGATGATCGCGGTAGCGAGCGCCAGCGTCGCGGCTACGACCACCGGCGAGATCGCGTTCGGAAGGATGTGCGAGGAGAGAACCCGCCTGCTGGGGACGCCAACCGCGCGTGCGGCGAGCACGTAGTCGTTGTCGCGCTGCGCGATGATCGAGCCGCGCATCAGCCGCGTGAAGATCGGGATGTTGACGACCCCGATGGCGATCATCACCTGTAGCAGGCCGCCCGAGCCGAACAGCGCCACGATGCCGATCGCCATCAGGAAGCCCGGGATCGCCAGCATCACGTCCATCACGCGCATGATCAGGCCGTCCGTGCGGCGGAAGTAGCCCGCGCACGCGCCGAGCAACAAGCCGAAGGTGAGCCCGACGGTGACCGCGACGACGCCGATCAGCAACGAATACCGAGCCCCGTAGAGGAGGCGCGAGAGCTCATCGCGCCCGAGGTCGTCGACCCCCAGGAGATGCTCACGCGAAGGCCCCGGGCAGCAGCCGTCCTCGACGAGCTCGAGGTTCTGGTCGATCGGGCTGTACGGCGCGAGCAGCGGCGCGAAGATCGCCACGAACACGAGGGAGGCGACCAGGACGAAGCCGATGATCGCACCCGGGTTGCGGACGACCCGGCGAAGCGCCTCGCTCCACAGGCCCCCGCCCGGCGGCTCGAGCTCGACCTCACGGCCCTCGAGCTCGATGATCGACACTAACGACCCGCCAGTCTGATGCGCGGGTTGAGGAACCCGTAGGACAGGTCGACGAGCAGGTTGACGAGCACCACGATGACCGCCACGAACAGGACGCCCCCCTGGATCACGGGGTAGTCGCGGTTCTCGATCGCCATCTGCAGCCACGTGCCGATCCCGGGAAAGGCAAAGACCGTCTCGGTGAGAATCGCGCCGGAGAGCAGCAGTCCGACCTGGAGGCCGACGATGGTCGAGATCGGCAGCATCGCGTTGCGCAGCACATGGCGCCGGTCGACAGCAGCGCTCGAGATCCCCTTCGCTCGCGCGGTGCGGACGTAGTCCTCGTTCTGGACGTCGAGGACCGAGGCGCGCGTGATGCGGGCGATGATCGCCAACGGGATGGATCCCAGCGCGATCGCGGGCAGGACCAGGTGCTGGACCGCGTCCCAGGACGCACGCCAGTTCCCGGTGACGATGCCGTCGAGGACGTAGAAGTTCGTCGGGTGCTCCGCGTCGATCAGCACGTCCTGGCGACCGACGCTCGGCAGCCAGCCGAGAGAGACCGAGAACACCCACTTGAGGATCAATGCGAGGAAGAAGATCGGGATCGAGACGCCGATCAGCGATACGAACAGGCTCGCATGGTCGGTCGCCGAGCCGTGACGTTTCGCGGCGAGGAAGCCGAGCGGGATCCCGACCAGCGTCGCGAACAGCATCGCCGCGAACGCAAGCTCCACGGTGGCCGGGAACCGCTCGCGGATCTCTTCGGTGATCGGCCGCCGCGAGGCGATGCTCGTGCCCAGGTCTCCGTCGAGGATCGTCTGGAGATAGCGCCAGTACTGGACGTAGAACGGATCCTCGAGCCCGTACTGGTCGCGGAGCTGCGCCACCGACTCCTCGGTGGCCCGCTCACCGAGGAGCGACTCCGCGGGCGACCCGGGTAGTGCCCGAATCCACAGGAAGACGAGCAGGGAGAGCCCGATCAGGATCGGGATGAGCAACAGCAGCCGGCGGACGACGAAGCGGAGCACTGTGCTCTACCTCGTCGTCCGCCGGCCCACCGTCATTCAGTCACTCTCCTGCTTCAGCCTACGAAGCGAACGGTCGAGAACTGCTCCAGCGAGGTTGGGCTCGGCTTGTAGCCCACCACGTTCTGCTGGAACGCCAACGCCGGCTTGGTGTGCACGTACGGCACGCCGGGGAGGAAGTTCATGATCAAGCGGTTGGCGCGCTGGTAGAGCGACTTCCGCTTGACGATGTTCGGCTCCTCCACCGCCTTGTTGAGCAGGTTGAAGATCGCGGGGTTGTTGAAGCCCCACTGGCCCTGCTTCGTGCGGAAGAACGTGCCGACGAAGTTGTCCGGATCGCCGAAGTCGCCGGTCCACCCGAACAGGCTGAGGGCACCGGCGGTTCCGGCCTGGACACGACCGACGTAGTCGGGCCGCCACGGAGCGCTCTTCGGCACGACCTTGAAGCCTGAGTTGTTCAGGCTCGCGGCGAACGCCTGGAAGTTCCGCGCCGGGTCCGGCATGTACGGACGCGAGACGTCGGTCGGGTACCAGAACTCGACCTCGAGCGGCAGCGTGACACCTGCCTGCTGCAGGAGCTGCTTCGCCTTGGCCGGGTTGTAGTCGTACTTCGTCACGTCCTTCGTGTAGCCGACCACCTGAGGCGGCATGAACTCGTGCGCCACCTCGCCACGACCGGCGTAGAACGACTTCACGACGCCCGCGCGGTCGAGACCATGCGCCACGGCCCTGCGGACGAGGATGTTGTCGAACGGCTTGACGGCCTGGTTGATCGTCACGTACGCGACGTTGAAGGCCGGCCGGTCGAGCGTCTTCAGCTTCTTGTCCTTCTTGATCGTGGCGATGTCCTGAGGCTCGACGAGGTCGTAGCCCTGGATCTCACCCGTCTGCAGCGCCTGCAGCCGCGCCGCGTTGTCCGGGATGGCGCGGAAGATGATGCGGCGCAGGATCGCCTTGCGACCCCAGTACGAGTCGTTGCGGACGATCTCGAGCTTGTCGCCGATCTTCCACGACTCGAGCTTGTACGGCCCGGTGCCGACCGCCTGGCCACCGGGGACGCCGTAGTCGCCACCCGGGACGAACACGCCGTCCTTGGAGAGGGTGCCCTTGTTCGCACCGTACTTCGTGAGCGCCGTCGGGCTCTGGATCGCGAACGACTGCAGCGACAGCGCGCCGAGGAACGCGGCATTCGATCGGCGAAGCGTGATCACCGCGGTCGCGTCGCCGGCGGCCCTGCAGCTGCGGTACAGCGGCTTGTTCGTGAGACCCTTCGCCGCTTTCTTCCAGCCGCCGAAGACGGTGTAGTAGTAGTAGGAGGTCGCATCGGACGCGAACGGCCCGGTGGCGTTGTACCAGCGTTCGAAGTTCGCGCACACAGCCTTTGCGTTGAACGGCGTTCCATCGTGGAAACGGACGCCCTTGCGCAGCGTGAACGTCCACACCTTGCCACCGCTCGCCGCCTTCCACTTCGTTGCGAGCTGCGGAATGACGGTCGTCGTGCCCGCCTTCAAAGTGACGAGACCCTCCATGATCTGCGTGATCACACGCAACGACTCGCCGTCCGAGACAACTGCGCCGTCGAGCGACGTCGGATCCGCCGCCGCGCCGAAGACAAGCGTGTCTCCTGACGTGGCGTCCGTACGGTTGCTCGCAGCAAACGCCGCCGCGGCAGCCGTCAACGAGACGACCGTCACGACGAGCGCTACTTTCAAGCCCTTCAGCATCGTGCTCCTTTCCCGAGTTTCCCACCGCGCTCTGTTGGGTGACGCGGCGGCCGCATAGTATGACCGGCCCTCGGCGTAGAAGTTTGACCCAACTGTTGGGATTGCATAGAACGACGAGGGCCCCGCCGTGGCGGGGCCCTCGTCAGTCACGTGTTCTCGGCTCTTACGCTGCGAGCGAAGCGAGCTCACGGAGCGCAGCCAGCCGCGACAGCGCCTGGCCTTCGAGCTGCCGCACGCGCTCTCGCGTGAGGTCGAGCTCGTGGCCGATCGCCTCGAGCGTCCAGGGCTCGCCCTCGAAGCCGAAGCGCAGCTCGAGGATGCGGCGCTCGCGCTCGGGCAGCGCGTCGAGTGCGCGGCGCACGCTCTGGCGGCGTAGCGACTCCTCCGCCTCGTCGAACGGGTCGGCTGCCTCGCGGTCGGCGAACAGGTCGCCCAGCTCGCCTTCGTCGTCGGCGCCGACCGTCTGGTTTAGCGAGACCGACGCATGGGCAGCGCCGAGTGCTTCGTCGACATGCTGGATCGGCAGGCCCGTCGCCTCTGCCAGCTCGTCCTTGGTGGCCTCGCGACCAAGCTCGACCTCGAGCCGGCGTGCGGCACGCGACAGCTTCTGCTGGCGCTCCACCACATGCACCGGGACACGGATCGTGCGAGCGTGATTGGCCACGGCGCGCTGCACCGACTGGCGGATCCACCACGTCGCATAGGTCGAGAACTTGAAGCCGCGGCGCCAGTCGAACTTCTCCACCGCGCGGTTCAGGCCGAGGGTGCCCTCCTGGATCAGGTCGAGGAACGGCACGCCAAGACCGCGGTAGCCCTTGGCGATCGACACGACGAGCCGAAGGTTCGACTCGATCATGCGCCGCTTCGCGACGGGGTCACCACGCTCGATCCGCTTCGCAAGCTGGATCTCCTCCGCCGCCGTGAGCAGCTTGTGCTTGCCCACATCGGCCAGGAACAGCTGCAGCGAGTCGGCGGCGCCGGTGATCGTCTCCGCAGCCCAGACCTCGTTCTCGGCCGCGTCCTTGTCCTTCTCCTTGGCCGCGGCGTCCGCCTGCGGCGCGCCGATCTCGAGGCCCATCGCCTCGAGCTCGCGCGTGATCGACTCGACCTCGTCGTCGGCGAGGTCGTGCTCCGTGGCGAACACCTCGATCTCGGCGGGCTCGACCCAGCCGCGCTCCTCGGCGCGCTCGATCAGCGCCTTCAGGTGCTCCGTCTCGAACAGTTCAATGAGCTGGTTCTGGGTCAAACTGGAGTTCAGTCCTTTCACGTATTCGTCGAAGCTACAAGGTGTTCTTACTGTACGCTCGTTTTCCTGATGGCTCCAGGGCCAAACCGGTCCTTAACCGTGTCACAAACTCGAACGTCGCGCTGATCTGTGGTATTCCGCGGCCGACGGGATCGGTCGGATGATTGGCGTCGCACCTTCGAGCTCGAGGCAGGCGTCACTCGACATCCTAGGACGTCGAGCGGACGTAAGAGGTTAGCACGCCACCGTCGAATTGCAACTTTCTCGTCTGTGCTCATGGGTGTTCACGGGCTTGTTATCGGCATATCCGTGTTGGTCGACACCCCCGCGCGGGGTGGATCGACCACAGCCTGATCTCGCGGATTCAGCGCCGTGACCGACGCTTCGGCGTCGCAGGGCCCTTCGCACGGCGCTCGGCCAGCAGCTCCAGGGCCCGTTCGAGCGTGAGCGCCTCGACGTCGTCGCCGCGGCGCAGGCTGGCGTTCGTCTCACCGTCCGTGACGTACGGCCCGAACCGGCCGTCCTTGACGACGATCCGGCGGCCGCCGGCCTCCGCAACCTCGCCGAAGTCCTTGAGCGGTGGCTTCGCTTCACCGCGTCGACGCTGCTTCGGCTGCGCGAGCAGCGCGAGGGCCTCCTCCACCGTCAGCGTGAAGAGTTGGTCTTCGCCCTCCAACGACCGGGTCTCGGTGCCCTTCTTCACGAACGGCCCATAGCGGCCGTTCGCCACCACGATCTCCTCGCCGTCCGGCGCGGTCAGCGAACGGGGAAGGGTGAGCAGCCGGAGCGCGTCGTCGAGCGTGACCGTGTCGAGCGACATCGTCGAGAGCAGCGAGCCGGTGCGTGGCTTCCGCTCGTCCCCCTCGGGCAACACCTCGGTCACATACGGCCCGTATCTGCCGTCGCGGGCGGCGACCTCGTGCCCCGTCTCGGGGTCGGCGCCCAGGATGCGATCGCTGCTGGGGCGCGTCAGTAGCTCCTCGGCCGCCGCGGCGGTCAGCTCATCGGGTGCCAGGTCGTCGGGGATGCTCGCACGGGCCTCCCCGCGCTCGAGGTACGGCCCGTACCGTCCCACGCGGACAACGATGTCGGTGCCCGGGATCGGGATCGAGTTGACCGCCCGAGCGTCGATCTCGTCGAGGTGATCCGTGACGAGCGCGTGCAGCCCGGGCTCGCCTCCGTTGCCGAAGTAGAAGCGCTCGAGCCACTTGACGCGCTGCTCGTCACCTGCGGCGATGCGGTCGAGGTCGTCCTCCATCCGCGCCGTGAAGTCGTAGTCGACGAGCCGCTCGAAATGCTCCTCCAGGAGGCGTGTGACGGCGAAGGCCAGGAAGGTCGGCACGAGGGCAGTGCCCTTCTTGAACACGTAGCCGCGGTCCAGGATCGTGCCGAGGATCGAGGCATACGTCGACGGTCGCCCGATGCCGCGGTCCTCGAGCGCCTTGACGAGCGACGCCTCTGTGTAACGGGCCGGTGGCGTGGTGGCGTGACCGTCTGCACGTAGCCCCTCGGCGGTGACGGGATCCCCGACGGCGAGGTGTGGCAGCGGGCGCTCCTCCTCGTCGTCGGCGGGGTCGTCTCGACCCGGCTGGTAGGCGGCGAGGAAACCGCGGAACGTGATCACCGTGCCCGAGGCGCCGAACTCGGCGTCGGCACCCCCCGACGACGTCGCGCCGAGCCGGAGCGACACCGTCTGGCCGCGGGCATCCTCCATCTGCGACGCGATCGTCCGTTTCCAGATCAGGTCGTAGAGGGCGAGCTCGTCGCGGGAGAGCTCTCGCTCCACCTGCGCCGGAGTGCGGAACGTGTCACCCGCCGGCCGGATCGCCTCGTGAGCTTCCTGCGCGTTCTTCACAGCCCGCTCGTAGCGTCGCGGCGACGCGGGCACGTACTCCGCGCCATAGAGCTCCGTGGCCTGTGCACGAGCGGCGGTGAGTGCCGACTCGGAGAGATTCACCGAGTCGGTCCGCATGTAGGTGATGTAGCCGTTCTCGTAGAGGCGTTGCGCCTGGCGCATCGTCGTCTGGGAGGAGAAACGGAGCTTGCGGCTCGCCTCCTGTTGCAGCGTCGACGTCCGAAACGGTGCTGCTGGGCGCCGCGTGTAGGGCTTCTCGTCCACGGTGCGCACCACGAAGGGAACGTCCGTGAGCTGCTCGGCCAGGGTGGTCGCCTCGTCCTCACCGAGCACGGCCACGTCGCCGCCCGGACGCCCGTCCGAGCCGAAGTCACGGCCTTGCGCGACACGCCGGCCGTCGAGCGCGACGAGGCGCGCTTCGAACGTGCCCGGGTCGAAGGTGCCGACCACGTCCCAGTACGAGGCCGAGACGAAGTGGATGCGTTCCCACTCACGCTCGACGACGAGGCGCGTGGCGACCGACTGCACGCGTCCGGCGGACAAGCGCGGCATGACTTTCTTCCAGAGGACCGGCGACACCTCGTAGCCGTACAGACGGTCGAGGATCCGCCGCGTCTCCTGGGCGTCGACCAGGCGCTCGTCGATCTGCCGTGTGTCCTCGAGAGCGCGCCGGATCGCGTCTCGCGTGATCTCGTGGAAGACCATGCGACGCACCGGCACCTTCGGCTGGAGGAGCTCGACGAGATGCCAGGCGATTGCCTCGCCCTCTCGATCCTCGTCCGTCGCCAGCAGGAGCTCCTCCGCGCCCTTGAGCTCGCGCCGCAGCTCCTTGATCTTCCCGGCCTTGTCGGGGTCGGGCAGGTAGTACGGCTCGAAGCCGTCGTTCACCGCGACGCCGAGGGTGCCGAACCTCGTGCGCTCCTCCTTTGGTATCTCGGAGGCGCGATTCGGGAGGTCGCGAATGTGGCCGATGCTCGACTCCACGACGTACCCCTCGCCGAGGTAACCGGCAATGGTCTTCGCTTTCGCGGGTGACTCGACGATCACGAGCCTGGTCATGGCGCGACCACCTTAGCGATGGCGCCCGGCGGCGCAATCGTCCACGCTGGACGTATCCTGGGCCGCCGTGGCCCCAAACCCGAGGCCGAGCGTGCTCTACCTGCTGATCGGAGGGCTCTCCTGGCCCGTCCTGCGGTTCGTGTTCAGGCTCCGTGTCACGGGTGCCGAGCACCTACCACGCGACGGTGCCTATGTGCTCTCGGCCAACCACTGGTCGAACTTCGATCCGTGGCCGCTGGCGGTGCCGCTGTTCCCACTCCGCTTCCTGCGGTTCATGGCCAAAGCGGAGCTGTTCTGGTTCCCGCTCAGCCTGGTCATCAAGGCCGGGGGCGGGTTCAGGGTGCGACGCGGCGAGGGCGACCAGGAGGCAATCGAGACTGCGATCCGGCTCTGCCGGGAGGGCCACGTCGTGGTGATGTTCCCGGAAGGGACGCGCCGGCAGAAGGGGCTGTGGAAGACGCGTGAGGCACGATGGCGCACGGGTGCGGCACGGATCGCACTCGAGGCAGGCGTTCCGCTCGTTCCGGCTGCCATCTCCGGCACCGACCGAATCTCCAGGCTCGCACGGCTGCAGGTCGCCTATGGCACTCCGATCGAGCTCGACGATCTTGCCGTGCTGCCCGCCGGCGACGCCGCGGCTGTGGCCACGGATCGGCTCCGCGAGGCGATCCTGTCGCTCGAGGAGTCACTGAGCTGAGCGCTCGGCCCCTCCTCGCGGTCGACGGCGACTCCTTCGCGCACCGCGCTTTTCACGCGCTACCGCGATCGATCCGTCGCGCCAATGGCCGGCCTGGCAACACGCTCACCGGGCTGACGTCGATGCTGTTGCGTCTGTGGCAAGCCGAGCGCCCGCGTGCGGTCATGGTCGGCTGGGACACCGTTGGGACGCCGACGTATCGCACTGCAGCACTCCCGGGCTACCAGTCCGGCCGCGAGTTCGATCCCGAGATCCTCGAGCAGCTCGACCTGCTGCCGGAGCTTCTGGCGTCCACGGGCATCGTGTGTGGCAAGGCGGCCGGATACGAAGCGGACGACTTCCTCGCGGCCGCGGTCAAGCAGGAGGAGGACCGCGGGGGACGGACCCTCGTGGCGACGTCGGATCGGGACGCCTTCCAGCTGGCGAGCCCCTCGACGACGATCCTGCAACCGACCCGCGGTGTCAGTGAGATGGCGCGCGTCGGTCCGGCCGAGGTGCGCGAGCGTTACGGTGTCGATCCGGCACAGGTCGTGGACTTCATCGCGCTGCGCGGGGACCCTTCCGATCGCATCCCGGGCGCCCGAGGCGTCGGCGCGAAGACGGCCGCCTCGCTCTTGACCGAGCACGGCACCCTCGAGGCACTGCTCGCAGCCGGGCGGTTTGCCGCCGAAGCAGAAGCACTCGAGAGCTACAGGCGGATCGCGCAGCTCGACGCTGGCGCACCGCTCCCCCAACTCACCGACCATGAGCCGGATTGGGCCGCCGGTGCGGCAGCTGCCAGCGAGCTAGGTCTAGAGCGCCTCGCGGCTCGCCTCGACGAGGCCGCCCGGGCCGAGGCCTGATGGAGCTCGTCAGCGACCCCCTGCTGGCGCGGCTGCACCCGACGTCAAAGCACTCCCATCCCGAAAGCGAACAGCGGCTCGCGGTGACCCTGGATCTGCTCGGGCCTACAAGGGCCGGACGCCAGGCAACCAGGGAGGAACTGGAACGCGTGCACGACGCGGCGTACCTCGACGCGATCGACGCTATCGACACCGAGACCTGGCTCGACAACGACACCCAGGCAGGACCCACGACGTTCGAGGCGGCGCGGCTTGCCGCCGGTTGCGCCATCGTGGCGGCCGAGCAAGACGGCTTCGCGCTCGTCCGTCCGCCGGGTCACCATGCGCTGCCGGGCCGCGCGATGGGCTTCTGCGTGTTCGGGAACGTCGCCGTCGCCGCCCGTCACGCCCAGGCGGAACTCGGGATCGATCGTGTCGCGATCGTGGACTGGGACGTGCATCACGGCAACGGGACGGAGGCATGCTTCGCTGGTGACGACTCGGTGCTCTACGTCTCCTTGCACCAGTGGCCGTTCTACCCCGGCACGGGTGGCCCGGGCACAGGGGACGCGACCACGATCAACATTCCCTTGGCGCTCGGCTGCGGCGACGCCGAGTACCTGGTCGCCTTCACAGATGTCGTCGAGCCCGCGGTGCAGCGTTTCGAGCCGGGGCTCCTGCTCGTCTCCGCCGGCTTCGACGCGCATGTCGACGATCCGCTGGGCCAGATGGACGTAACAGCCGACGGCTTCCGTGCGATGGCGCAGCGCTGCTCACGCCTCGCTCCGCGCGTCGCGGCGGTGCTGGAGGGCGGCTACAACCTCCTCACCTTGCCGTCGCTCGTCACTGCCGCCAGGCAGGGGTTCGAGTCCGCCTAGCCCGTTGCCTCTGTCACGGAACGAGAACGCATCGCTCCTCCTCTCGGTGTCATGACGACGCCTTGCCTCGTGCTGCGAGGTAGCCGGCCTTCGTCGCGGTCAGCGCAAAGCTCCGCTTCTGCGCAGCCGAGACGCTGACGACGACAGAGCCCTTCGCGCCGGTCGTCTTCACGCCGCCGGGCAGGCCGGTGACGCGGGCGCCGGCGACGGGATCGCCTGCGTCGGTGACGCGCACGGTGAGGCGCACCTTCCCCTCCAGCACCTTCTTCGACGCGGACAGCGAGAGCTGTGGGAAGACGTGCGTGTGGTAGGAGCCGTCCTTCCTGGCCCCGTCGACGGTGACGTCGGCGAAGAGGTCGAGCGGCCCGGCGGAACCCTCCCCCTCTAGCCTGAAGTACTGCACGGTGCCGGGTGGCGACTTCAGCGTCTGCACCGGCTCGAAGGCGGTGACGGCCTTGTTCGTCCTGGTCACGAACGTCTGCTGCTCGTTGCCGTAGAAGACCCATAGCCGGCCGTCGGGCCCAGCTGCCAGACCTGCGGTCAGCGCTCTAGCTCCTTTCGGCACCGGCACCGCCCTGTGCGGGCCGCCGAAACGCAGCAGCCAGACCTTCGAGACGTCCGGTGGATAGGCGCTCCAGACGCCGCCTCCCACCCGCGCGGCGATCGACGGTGCCAGTACCTTTGCCTGCGCCATCGGCTGCGGCGCGCCGACGCTCGGGAGGACGCGGCGGAAGAAGTCGGCGCCGCTCGTCACGTTCCGGAAGGCGACGATCGCCTCGCCGCTCCCCTGGTCGACGGCGATCACCGGGCTCTCCCCCAGCCCCTGTGGTGTGATGTTCGTGGGCTGCGTGCTCGGGTCGGCGCCCGCCTGGAACAGGAGCGTCGTCGCCGAGCGCCACACGCTGACGAGCTCACCGCTCTTCAGCATGGCCGCGCCGACGTCCGCGCTCGACGGGACGGTGATCTGATACATGCCGAAGGCGCGTGCACCGAGCTTCCAGGATCCGAGCCCCACAGCCTCGTTCAGACCGCGGAACGGGTCGTTGCCCGCGGGCAGCTTCTGCCCGCTGATCAGGGCATGGATGGAGCCGTTCGGGGCGGCGACTGCCGCAGGGGGCTGGACACTGTCCCAGCCCGAGACGACAGCCCGCGCCTTCCCGACGGCTCCTGCCGGCGAAACGGGCGTGTCCAGGATCGCGGTGAACGGTGGGCGCGCCGGGCCAGCCCAGAGCACGTGCAGGGCTCCGTTCTGGCCGCGGGCGAGACCGAGGTTCGCCCTCGAGCCGTTGTGTGCACGCGTGATCTGCGTCCAGTGGCCGCCCGAGCCGGCATTCGCAGACACGGCGAAAGCGACGAGTGTGGCGGTCGCCGCGAGAAGTCCCGCGACTCCGATGATCCGTCTGCGTGTACGCGTGTTCATCGAAAGCGTCCTCCTAGGCGGGCCGCTCGAGGAAGAGCAGGCCCAGATGGTGGTCGGTCAGCTCCCCGGCGGCGGAGAGCAGGAAGTTCGAGGTGACGTAGCCCCGAGCGCCTGCGAGTCGTCCGCGGCCGCCCGTCACCTCGAGGACCGCTGTTCCGTGCCGCAGACGAGCGTCGGGGCTCGCGCCGAGCATCCCTCGCGCCCGGAACGTCATGGCGTCGTCGTGTCCGAAGGTGATCTCACCCGACTGCACGATCGAGCCGTCCTCCCAGAGCTCGAGGTTGCGACGGCAGAGCACACCGGCGGCCTCGATGTCGCCCAGCGGGCCGGCAAGCATGTCGATCGTCGGCCGCTCCGCGCGTGTCTCGGCCCAGAAGCGCCCTCTGTCGAGAGAGACGGCTTCGCCGGTGAAGCGGAGCGTGTAGGCGAACGGCCTCACGTCGCCCACGCTAGGGAGGGCGGGCGCAGACGGGTACCGTGGAACTACGGGACTTTGGGTACGGGGTGGTCGGGCGTTGGCCCGGCGGGCCGGATGCCGTCACCCGCAAGCACGCCGGCGAGCTGGGTGCGATTTGAGACGTCGAGCTTGCGATAGGCGCTCGCGCAGGTACGACTCCACCGTGCGCGGACTGAGGTACAGGAACGCGGCGATGTCGCGGTTGCGCATTCCTGCGGCCGCGTGACGCGCGACGCGTAGCTCCTGCGCCGTCAGGATGTCGGTACGGCGGGGCTGAGGCGGGCGAGTCGTGCCGGAGGCTGCCTCGAGCTCGCCGCGTGTCCGGCCGGCCCAGCCGACGGCGCCGAGCGCATCGAAGCGCGCAAGTGCGTGCTCGAGGTGAACGATCGCGTCGTCCGAGCGGCCGGCGCGCCTGAGCCGCTCTCCCCAGCAGAGCTCCACGCGGGCGTGCTCGAGGTGGTGTGGCATGCGTTCCAGCAGGGCCAGCACCTCTGCGAACGATGCGTCGATCGTCGCCTCGAAGGCGAGCAACCCGCGCACCCGCGCGAGCTTCACGCGCGGACGGAGCAGCTGGCACCCCTCGATCTCGGCGGCGGCCTCACGAACCCGGGCCTCCGCCTCCTTCCTCTGCCCTGAGAGGACGAGTGCTTCCGCGAGCTCGAGCGGGAGCAGGCAGTACCAGGCGCGTGCGACCGTCGATCTGCGTATGGCGTGCCGCTCGCTCGAACGACTGGATCGCCTCCTCGAAACGCCCGCATGCCACGAGAGCGATGCCCGCGGCCGTGTTCCGGTAGAGGTCGTTGAGATCCGGGCGGACCGGTCGAAAGTGGAGCTCCTTCGCCTCGAGGGCCGCTTGTGTGGCGGCAACGTCTCCGCGACCGAACTCCGTCTCTGCCAGTACTCCGTACGCCTCTGCGATGCGCCACGGCTCTCCGATCTGCTCGGCGAGCTGCACGGCCTCGCTCACCCAGGCGGGTGCAGCGTCGATACGACCCGTCGCCTGCTCGATCGCGGCCCGAGCGTAGAGCCCGAAGCACAGGCTCCACACGTCGCCGTTCGCGCGGGCCTCGGTCAACGAGCGATCGCTGAGACGGCGCGCCTCGTCATCGCGCTCGTGCAGCGCGAGGCAGTACGCGATCCAGTGCACCTCCTCCGACCCCTGTCGCAGCTCCGGCTGCTCGACCAGCTCGGCAGCCCGGAGCACGAGCGAGAGATCCACTTCGTCCGGGGGTAGGCGAGTGCTCGTCCGGACCGTGAGCAGTGCGTTCACCGCCTCCAGCTCCGGTCGATCCCCGTCGGTCCCGGCGAGCGCGTGGGCCCGCTCCGCGAGCGCGATCGCGCGCGGCGTGTCGGGTTTCACGTCGAGCGCGATAGCGGCCTCGACGAGCATTTGCGCTGCGAGCTTCGGCGCGGTTGGCTCCGACATGCTCCGCCTCGGTCAGCAGGAGCTCGCACGGTGCGTCGATCTCGCCCTGGCGCACGAGCATGCTGCCCCGCTCCAGCTGGATTCGAGCCCGGGTCGGCATCGTCGCGAGCGGCAGAGCGTGGTCGAGGAGCTCGCGAGCATGCTCGATCCGGCCGGCACGCCTCCACTTCTGCGCAGCGCTCAGCAGCCGCCCGGCGCGTCGCTCGTCGTCAGGCGTCAGCTCGGCCGCGCGTTCGAGCGCCTGCGCCTCGGCGGCGAGCCCACCGGCGATCCGCGCCTCCTCCGCAGCCGCTTCGAGCGCCTCGGCAACCGACTCGTCCGGCTGTTCTGCCGAGCCGGCGAGGTGCCAGGCCCGCCGCCCGCCGACGGTCGCCGCCGCGAGGGCCAGGTGCGCCTCGCGCCGCTCGGCCGGCGCCGCTGCCGCGTAGATCGCGGATTGCACGAGCGGATGGCGGAACCCCAGCACGCCCACACGGCGTGTGACGAGACCGCTTGATTCCAGCGTGTCCACGATCTGGGGCGGGACGCCGAGGCGTGAGACCAGTCCGCCATCCGCCTCTCCTGCCGCTGCCAGCACGAGCAGCGCCCGCCCTGCGTCGGGCCCGAGCCTGGACGCGCGGGCGGCGAATGCGCGTTGCACGAGCGGCCCCGCTTCCGGCGAAGCGGGAAGCGGCTCGTCGCCCCGACGCTGATCGTCCGTCAGCACGAGCGGCAACTCGACGAGGCCGAGCGGATTCCCCGCGCATGCATCCAGCAGCCACTCGGTCGCCTCAGGCGTCAGGGCAGTCGGCGCGGATCGCTCGAGCAGCGACCGTGCCGGCTCGGCGTCGAGCCCGCCAAGCTCGATTCGACTGAATGACAGATCGTCTGCGAGCAGCGACCGCTCCCCGTCTCGCGCACCGACGAGGAGAGCGACGCGCTCGTGCTCCAGCCGCCGTCCGACGAAGCACAGCACCTCCTGCGACGCCACGTCGGCCCAGTGTGCGTCGTCGACGATCGCGACGACTGCGTCTTCGTCGGACGAGATCGAGAGCAGCGCCAGGGCCGCTGCTCCGACGGCGAACGTCGTCGCGCCGAGTTGTGGGCCGAGATCGAGCACGCCTCGCAGGAGCCGGGCTTGACCGGACTCGAGCTCGTCGAGACCGTCTCGAAGCGGCCAGAGCAGACCCTGGAGCGTCGCGAAGGCGACGGTGCTCTCAGCCTCGACACCCGTGGCGCGCATGACCCGCCAGGCTGGATCGGCCACGCCGACGGCGGCCAGCAAGGACGTCTTGCCGATCCCGGGCTCGCCCACGACGACAACGGTCGAGCCACGGCCGGCCGAGGCGGAGCGGCAGGCGTCGACGAGCGCGGCGAGCTGGCGGTCGCGGCCGATGAGCATCAGCGGATGATCGCAGTGCAGCCGAAGATCGCACGGGAGGCAGTCAGTCGGCCGCGCGCACGGCCACCAGTCCTGCGAGATTGCTGTTCGACTTCGATGCGGACGTGCTGGTGTAGGGCTCAACGCACAGGAGGCTCGGTCGTGGTCGTTGGTCGGACACAGGAATGACAGGCCACAGGACCTCACCTCCGACGCTGCCGCCTACAGTCGTCGAGCTCGCACAACGGTTCGCGAGCAGGAGCACGACTGCCGAAGCGGTCGCTCGTGGATACCTCGAGCGAATCGAGACCAGCGAGGCGGCGGTGCGCGCGTGGGTGTACATGGATCCGGAGGCCGTGCTCGTTGGTGCTCGCGCGCTCGACGGGACAGGGCTGGCCGCACGCGGTGTGCTGCACGGGATTCCCCTCGGGGTCAAGGACATCTTCGACACGCATGACATGCCCACGTCGTACGGCTCGCCGATCTACGCGGGGCATCACCCGCGGGCAGATGCTGCGAGCGTGGCCGTCGCCCGCCGGTGCGGGATGCTTCCGGTCGGAAAGCTCGTCACCACGGAGTTCGCGGCATGGCCACCCGGCCCGACGGCGAATCCCCACGATCCGACCCGAACACCGGGTGGATCGTCGTCCGGCTCGGCGGCGGCGGTCGCGGCAGAGATGGTGCCCGTCGCCCTCGCCTCTCAGACAACGGGCTCGATCATCCGGCCGGCGGCGTTCTGCGGGGTTGTCGGTTACAAGCCCAGCTTCGGCACACTGCCGCCCACCGGTGTGAAGGCGATCTCGGAGTCGTTCGACACGGTGGGCGTGATCGCCGGTACGGTCGCCGACGCTGCGTTCGTCGTCGGCGCGCTGTCGGGTCGCGCACTCGAACTGCCCGGGCAGCCGATCGCAACTCCGCGACTCGGCATCTGCCTGACGCACGAATGGCCCGCGGCACAGCCGGAGACGGAGGCCCTCTTCGAGGCGCTCCCGCGGCTGCTCGACCGCGCCGGCGCGCGCACGACGCCGGTCGACCTACCCGGCGCTTACGCCCGGCTCGCGAAGGCGCAGGGCACGATCTGGACGTACGAGATCGCGCGCTGCCTGGCGGACGAGCACCGGCGGTTCCGCGAACTGATCCGGGAGCCGCTACGCGGGATGCTCGACGAGGGGGCGGCGATGCCAAGAGCGGAGTACGACGATGCGCTCGCATGCCTGCGCGAATGCCGCGTCGCCCTGGCTGCCGCCTTCGATGGCCTCGAGGCGCTCGTGGTCCCGTCCGCGCCGGGCGAAGCGCCCGACATCGCGACGACGGGAGACCCGATCTTCAATCGGGTCTGGTCGGCGCTCGGCACACCCGCCATCAACGTCCCCGCCGGACGCGGCCCATCCGGACTGCCACTTGGCGTGCAGATTGTTGGCCTGCCGGGTCTGGACGCGCGCGTTCTCGCCTGCGCTGCGTGGGTGGAGGCCGAGCTCGGTCGTACAGCGCGGCGCTGACACAGCTGGCTTCGAGATTGCCCCGGTGCCTAGGATGGCCATCGAATGGAGACACGCATTGGCCCAGACCGGAAGGGGTCGTATGCAGATCGGTGAGGCCGGAACCTCCGTCAGCAACATCTGCCAGGCGTATCCCGACCGGGTCGAGGTGCGGGGACGTGACCTCTGTAGCGACCTGATGGGCAGGGTGAGCTTCACCGAGTACTTCCACCTGCTGCTCACCGGCCGCGAGCCGACCGATGACCAGCGCTTCTTCCTCGATCTGCTCCTCGTCAGCATCGCGGAGCACGGCATGATGCCGACCAACGTCGCGGCTCGCATGACGCTCGCTGCCGACCCCGGATCGCTGCAGGGGGCGGTCGCCGCCGGGATACTCGGGTGCGGCCCCGTCATCCTCGGCACGTCCGAATCGTGCGCGCGGCTCCTCGAGGAGGCGCACGAGAAGGTGCTCGCCGGTGACGCTCCCGCGGCGGTCGCCGAGGATCTGGCACAGGCGATCCACGCTTCCGGCGGCAAGGCGCCGGGGTTCGGCCACCCCGTTCACCGGCCGCTCGACCCGCGCGCCGAGCGCATTCTCGAGCTCGCTGACGCCCGCGGGGTGAGCGGGCCTCACGTCCTGCTCGCGCGTCAATTCCGCGATGCGGTGGCCAAGGCGTGGGGCAAGCCGCTGACGATGAACGTCGCGATGCCCATCGCGGCCGTGATGCTGGACCTCGGCTTCGCGCCCAGCTCCGTGAAAGCCGTTCCGCTTCTGGCCCGTACGGCCGGCCTGCTCGCCCATCTCGCCGAGGAGCAACAGCAACCGGTCGGCTTCGTCATGGCAGGGAGGGCGGAGGACGCCATCGAGTACGAGCGCCTGCCGGACGGGCAAGGCTGATGCTCGAGCCCGCGGTCGAGGCCCGTCCGTGGGACGAGCAGCTGGCCATCGACGATTCGTACTACCGCAGGCAGCTCGTCTACCTCTTCGACCGCTCGTTCTTCTACCGCGCGAGGCTGGTCGAGGCGGGATTCAGCTCGGCGGACGCTGCGGGCGGCCTTGCCGACATCGCTCGCCTGCCTCTCACCGAGAAGAGCGACATCGGGGCGACGCGCACGCCGGAGAATCCCATCGGCGCGCACCTCTGTGCGATGCCGGCCGAGATCGTTCGGATCTACTCGACGAGCGGCACAACAGGCACGCCCAGCTACATACCGCTCACTGCGAGCGACCTCGAGAACTGGGTGACGGGCTCGGCGCGCAGCTATGCGGCCTCGGGCATCACCCCAGGCATGCGGGCGGTCTCCTCGTACAACGCCGGGCCGTTCGTGGCCGGGGCGGCGATCGACGCCTTCGACCGCATCGGCCTGTGCCACATTCCGGTCGGCACCGGGAACACCGAGCGTCTGATCACAGCCGTCCAGCTGCTCGAGCCCGTAGCGGCGATCCTCACGCCCTCCTACGCGGCCTATCTCGTCGAATGGGCCGCGGAGCGAAACGTCGATCTCCGAGAGTCGAGCGTCGAACGCGTGCTCGTGGCAGGCGAGCCCGGCGGTGGCGAGCCGGCCTTCCGTGCGAGACTCGAAGACGGCTGGGGGGCCAGGGTGACCGAAGCGATGGGCATCGGCGACATCGGCCCGTCGCTCTGGGGGGAATGCGAAGAGCAGGATGGCATGCACCTGGGAGCGCGCGGCTTCGTCCACGCCGAGGTGATCGATCCCGAGACGGGTCTCGCCGTCGAGATGACCGACGGCGCCACGGGCGAGCTCGTGCTGACGCATCTGCAGCACCGCGCAGCGCCGCTGCTGCGCTTCCGTACGCGCGATCACGTTCAGGTCAGGACGAGCCGTTGCAGATGCGGCCGCACAAGCCCGCGGGTGCGCTGTGTCGGGCGAACCGACGACATGCTCATCGTCCGCGGCGTCAACGTCTTTCCCTCGGCCGTCCGCGAGGTGGTGAGCGCATTCGCACCCCTCGTCAGCGGTCATGTTCTCGTCAAGCCGCGAGCCCCCGGCGTCGAGCAGGAGCCACCGTTACCCGTCTGCGTCGAGCTCGCACAGGGGACGACCGCCGACGCCGAGCTCGCCGAGGCGATCCGTGAGAGGCTGCGCGGCGCGCTCGTCGTCCAGACACGGGTCGATCTCGTGCCGTGGGGGAGCCTGCAGCGCAGCGAATACAAGTCGAAGCTGGTAGAGCACTAGGTCGAGGTAGAGCACATGCGAAAGCTTCAGAGCCAGGGTGTGCACCACATCACGCTCGTCGGTGCCGACCGGCAGACGTCGATCGACTTCTGGGAGGGCGTGCTCGGTATGCCATTCGTGTTCGAGCAACCCAACCTCGACAACGCCTCCGAGAGCCATCTCTACTTCGATCCGGGTGACGGCCGTCTCATCACCGTCTTCACCAACGAGGAGCGCAGGCCCGACCCTCGTCGCACGCCGACGGAGCCCGGGTGCGTACACCACATCGCGTTCTCGCTCTCGGGCGCCACGTTTCGGCAGGCGGTCGAGCGACTCGAGGAGCGCAACATCCGCCACAGCGGCGTCAAGGACCGCGGCTTCATGGACTCGATCTACTTCGAGGACCCTCTCGGTCTCACGATCGAGCTCGCGTCCTATCGCTTCGAGCCGCCGTTCGGCTACACGCATGCCGACGTACTGCTCGAGGCGCACGGGATCCGCGTGTCTCGCGGCGACCACAACATCGCCGAGATCCACCTCGCCGACGCCATCGAGGAGCTCGTCAGGCGGTCACGGGCCTCGCTCTCCGACGACCGCTCCCCGAAGGATCCCTACTAGACGCCCTGCAAACGCAGAGACCGGGAGGACACATGGCTGCGAACACGCTCAACATCCTCAAGCCGAGCGTCAACAACCTGACGACTCGGATCTTCGTGCGAGCCGCCGAGCTCGACTTCGAAGAGCTGGACATGTGGGGGAAGAAGGGCACCCCGGAGTTCCTGGCGAAGGGCCCGGCCGACCTCACGCCGCTGCTCGAGGAGGAAGGGTTGCCGAAGGGGTCGCTCTGGGAGAGCTGCGCGATCATGCAATACCTCTGCAACAGGCATGACCTCGACCGTTTTTATCCGAAGGATCCCGGTGAGCGGGCGATGGTCGACAGCGCAATGTTCTACTTGGTCGGCACGCTCTATCCGCTCGTTGCGCGCGCCACCTACCCGGCGCTCGCGTTCCCCCAGTACCCCGGCGAGGTGGGATCGTCCGACGCCGACGACGCCATGAAGGCCGCGGCCCAGGCGGCCGCCGAGGCAGCGATTGCCGAGCCGCTCGACGTGTACCGCGCGTTCTTCCTGGACGGCAAGTCGTTCATCGGCGGCGACACCCCCTCGATCGCCGACATCCGGCTGGCCGCGACACTGGAGTTCCTGAAGGCGATCGACTACGAGTTCCCGGCCTGGGCCACGGAGTACATGGCCGCGATGGAGACCTCTCTCGGCGAGGCCTACGCGGAACCGGCGGCGGACGTGCGGGGCTACATCGACTACGTGAGATCACAGAACGCGTAGCTCCTGGCGCGACGCAGCGCGCAAAGACCGGGCAGGCGACCGCACATTGCTTTGCGGCCGCGCAGCGGACGCCTTTAGCTTGTGCTCGCCGCGAGGCGTGCGGTGGGTGGCCGCGGGAGCGGCTGCCCACCTTGCAGCTGAGAATGGGAGACGGCCGGTGTGCGGCCCGGCCGTCTCCGATGCGGTTTCCCCCGCGGCTCCCGAAAGGAACCAGCGTCACATGAGTATCGACCACCTGATGGCGCCGGCCATCACCCCCGCCTGACGATCCGGATCCCCCCGAGCGGGGGATGGGTCACACGCAGCCCGGAGGTCAGCCGCGCGCCACGGCGAGGCGCTCCAGCGCCTCACGGCGTGAGGAGACCCCGAGCTTGCGCAGGAGGCTCTTCACGTGGGAGCGGACGGTGTGCTCCGAGATGTACAGGCGCTGCGCGATCTCATCCGTCGTCAGGTGCTCGTCGAGCAGCAGGAGCACCTCGACCTCGCGGGCCGAGAGTCGGCTGCCGATCTCGTCCGGCACGCCGCCACCCATACGACCGCCGACGCGGACCCGCTCCAGCAGGCTTCGCGCGACGGAGCCCGAGAGCGCCGCCTCCCCGCCGGCCACGCCGCGCAGGAAGTCGGCGATGCGCTCCGGCGGCTCGCTCTTCAGGAGATAGCCGGCTGCACCCGCGCGAATCGCGGCCAGCAGGTTCTCCTCGGTCCCGGACGCGGTGAGAACGACGACCTCCGACTCCGGCGACGCCTCGCGGATCGTCGGCAGCGCAGACAGGCCGTCCATGCCTGGCATGGTCAGGTCGAGGAGCACCAGATCCGGCCGCAGCCGGCTCGCAGCCGCGATCGCTTCCGCCCCGTCGGACGCCTGTCCGACGACGTCGAAGCCGTGCTGCTCCAGCAGCGATGCGAGGGCCTCCCGGGTGAGGGGATGGTCGTCGACGATGAGGATGCGCTCTGGCATCTCTGCCCTTATCGGCAGCACCACGCCTGCCGATGAGGGGAAGGTGCACGCCGCGCACGTCCGCACGTATCGCTCGTGGCTCATGAGCGAGCTCCTGATCGTCTCCGTCCTCGCACTTTCGACGGCGGTCCTCGCGGTGACCGACCGGCTCGGTGGGTACGCGTTGTCCGAAGCGCGCCTCGTGCTCGACACCGCGGTTGCGATCGTCGCCTCGATGGTTGCTGTGCTCGTTGCCATCCGGTTCCGCGTCGAAGGGCGCGCGCTCGACCTGCTGCTCACCGCCGGGTTCGCAGTGATCGCCCTCGGGACGTTCGTGTACGGCGTGCTCCCCAGGCTCGACGACGGCGAGCTCACCAACCGTGAGGTATGGGCGGGACTCGGTGTCGAGCTCGTCGCGACGGCGCTCATCGCCGCCGCATCGTTCGCCACCGCGAGGCTCTCGGAGCGCCGCCGGATGCTCGTCGTCGCGGTCTTCCTTGCCGTTGCGGCCACCGCCGGTGTCGGTGTGGTCGTCGCGCTCGTCGATGCGGCTGGGCCAACGGTCACCGAGGATGGAGCTCGTGCAGCAGGCGCACTCGTCGTGTTTGCGGCACTCGCCGTGCTCGCGCTCGTTGCGACGATCGGTTTCGGTATTCGCTTTCGACGCTTCGGGCGCGAGCTCGACAGCTGGTTTGCCCTCTCGCTCACGCTCGTCGTCTTCGCCGACCTTCACTACGTGCTCGCACCCGCCCTGTCCACGGGCTACGTGCTGCAGGGTGACTTCCTCCGACTACTCGCCTACGGCGTCCTCCTGTTCGGGGTCGGCCGCGCGATCGGTGACGCCGAGTTCGGCCGCGCGGTGGCCGACGAGCGGGCGCGCGTGGCGCGCGACATCCACGACGGCCTCGCGCAGTACCTCTTCGCGATGTCGACTCATGTGAGCATGCTCGAGCGTGGCGCGTCGCTGGACGAGCTGCTGCCGCGTCTCAAGCAGGCGGCGACCGCAGCACAGCAGGAAGCGCGGTTCGCGGTGCTGGCCCTGTCCTCCGCGAGCGGCACCGCGCCGTTCGACGCCGCGCTCCGCCGTTACATCGACTTTCTGGCCGCTGACGGCGTGCTCGAGGTCGAGCTCGACATCGACTCGGCGGTGCGGCTGGCGCCGGACGAGCAGATCGAGATCTTTCGCATCGTCCAGGAAGGGTTGGCCAATGCTCGCCGCCACGCGGGTGCGCGGCGCGCCTGGGTGACCATCCAGCAGCGCGGCGGCCGCCGCATCGTCGGCGTCCGAGACGACGGGATCGGGTTCGAGGACGAGGACATGGACCTCGGTCAAGGGCTCAAGAACATGCGCAGCCGCGCCGCCTCGATCGACGGTGGCTTCACCCTGCGATCGTCGCCGGGTGCCGGCACGTCGATCGAGGTCGTGCTCAGGGCCGCGTAGCGCTCAGAAGGTGCACCCGATGAGATGAACCCTCCCGTTACGGCCCGGTCGCCTGCGGAGGGCGCGACCTGCGACGCCGCAGCCAGACGGCAGCTGCGCCGCCCACTGCGAGAAGCGCCAGCGGCAGGAGCAACAGCTTCGGGAACTCCTGACCCGGCGGCGGCGCATAGTCGAGCGTGCCGGCGATCACGAGCGGCGCCCCGCCCAGGCGGCCCGGCACCGTCCAGTCGAAGACGTGCTGCGCAGTGTCTGGAGCCGCTGCGACCTTGGGTGGCAGCGTCTCGCTCATCCAGTGGATGCGATGGTCGTGCCACTCGAAGCTGGAGCGTGGGCTGACCTCCTGCCACTCCGGCGCCGACTTCGGATCGGCCGTCGCCGGGAGCTCGACCTTGCCGTACCGGTCGTCGTTCACGTAGGTCGCCGGTGACCGGGTGTTCTGGAAGACGCTGTCTGTGCGGAACTCGAGGTACGGCTCTCCCTGGTACCCGAGGATCACCACAGTCTCGTCCGTGTCGTTCACGAGGAGCAACCGGTCGTCGCCGTCGCGCACGGACACCGAGAGGCCGGGAGTGTCCGGCGTCACAGATACCACCGCGGATGTGAAGCCGCGATCCCCGCCGCCGCCATGGGCGGCGGCGGCGGGGACGAGGACGGTGGCGACGAGCGCGAGAAGTGCGGTCAGCGTGCGCTGCGCCATCGGCTCAGTCGTGACCGCCGGTGCTCTTGACGAGCGTCACCCCCGGTGCGGGCGACTCCGGCTCGGCCTTGCCCTTGACCGGGATCTGGATCCAGCGGTGCACGCCCTTCACGCAGCGTTGCACGGTGGGGAAGTAGAGCGTTTTCCCCGGCGTGTTCGGCATGCCGAGCCGGAGCTCGAAGGTGTCGTACCACGCGTCGGCGAGCTTTCCGCCGCTCCAGGTGACCTCGAGCACGCCGTTCGTGACCGTGTTGCCGTCGAAGTCCTTGATCGGCTTGGGGAGCTTGCCCCGCACCATCGTGATCTTCCAACCGGGCTTCGGCCGTGGCTTTGCCGACGTGATCCCGGCCGGGAGCCTGATCGCGACCGAGCGGGTCGGTGAGCCGTCGCAGCCGTGACCGATGATGAACCCGATCACGCTCGTCTGGCCGGCAGGCGCCTCGTCCGGAGTCGTTCCGACATGGGCCATCGCAACCCCGGCACACACCAGTGCAGCAGCGCCGAGTGTCGCCAGGAGAAGTGTCTTTCGCATCGTGTCTAGTCCTTTCGGATTGGAATGTCGCTTGTGGTGCTCCATGAGTCGAACTCGCCACGTCGCACGTCGACCTGCAGCTGCCAGGCGCCGGCCAGTGGGAACGACGCGTCCGTGACGACGTAGTGACCAGGGCCCGCGGGAACCGCTCTGAAGCGCAGCGGGCCGATCGAGGCAGCCGGGAGAGAGGCGGAGACCTGGGCCTCGTCCACGGTCGCAGGCTGTCCGTTCTGTTCCAGCACGTACAGGTGCACGGCGTTCTCACCCGGCTGGGCGGGGTCGACGACGAGGTTGAGGTCGAAGGGCCCCACCTCCGTGTCGATCGACACGGGCCTCGATGAGTTCGCGGCCTTCGCCGGCGGCTGGGCGACGAGCCCCGCCGTGACGGCGACGACGACCACCAGGATCGCGAGCTCCGCGCCTGTGCTCCAGAGGAACCGCCGGCGTTCCAACGCCGATGCCACCCCTGCTCTCAGCTGCGGCACCGAGATGCGGTTGTTGAACGCGCCCAGCGCCAGCAAGGGCGCGACGAGCGCGACCTTGATGAGCAGGAGGCGACCGTACGTCGTCTCCCAGAGCGCGGGGAACGAGCGCACCTCGAGGAACCCGCTGACGGAGCCCGCGACGATCAGCGCCGTTACCGCCAAGACCGCCACGCCCGAGAAGCCGGGGACGGCCTCGGTTGCGACCTCCCAGCGTCGCCCACGCGCCCAGAGCAGCAGGAGCAGGAGAAACGCCAGGCCGCCCGCCCAGATGGCCGCCGCCTCGACGTGCACGGCGTCGGAGAGCACGGCCAACGTGCCCTCCACCTGGGCATGACCCGACACCGCCGGCGTTGCGGCCACCAGAGCGCCGAGCGAGCAGGCCGCGAGGGCCAGCCGTTGCTCGACGCGTCCCGTGCGACGCCATGCCAAGAGCGCGACCGCCGCGAGGGCCGCTGCCAGCACGACCCGCGCGAGGGCGACCTTCCCGAACCGTGTGTCGGCGACGTCCTGCACCAGTGACCAGCGGACGGCACCATCGAGGCCCAGCCCCGCCGCCGACGCTCCCTGCAGGCCGATCGCCGCCAGGGTGACCGGTACGAGAGCGAACGAGACGCCCGCGAGCGTCAGCCACAGGCGCCGGCGTAGGTTCGCCACGTCGTCCCGCGTCGGCACCCAGACAGCGAGCGCCGCACCTCCACCGGCCGCGAGCAGGATGAGAGCGAAGCCGAGGAACCGGATCACGGTGAACGACCACGAGACCGCCCGTGAGTCGGCGTCGTCACCGAGCACCTCCTCCGCCACCCCGCCCGCATCCGCGCCGGGCTTGCCGACGTGGAACACGAACGCGCCGTGGATCGGGTGCGCGTCGGCCGAGACGACCCGCCAGGCGACCGTGTACGTCCCCTGCGGCAGCTCGTGGTCGATCCCGACCGCGACCTCGTCGGGCGACGGCCGTATCGTGCGCCCGTCGTCGACGCGACGTGCCTCTCCGTCGAAGACGCGCACCGAGCCGAACGCCGTCTCGACGGGCTCGCTGAAGCGCAGGGTCACCTGCGCCGGCGAGGAGTCGAGCACGGCGTCGTTGGCCGGCGTGGTCGCCGTCAGGTTGGCATGGGCGTATCCGACGGGGGCCACGACGAGCGCGAGCAGCGTCGTCGCGAGCACCGCACGTCGCAAACGCCTTGCGACACGGGGTCGCCGGGGTGCGATCGTTCCTCCTTTGCCTGGTTCGGGGCGCTCTGGGCGCCGGACCGGGTTCAGGCGAAAGGCGGCGGTCCGCGCTCGCCGTACCCGAGCGCCAGGGCCGCGACGCGGGGAGCGCGCGGCTGGATACGAGGAAAAGCGGGCTCGGGCACCGGCGCGGAGCGGGGCGGTGCCCGATCGATGAGCCGACGGCCGAGGGCCCGCGCCATCGAGAGCAGCAGGCGTGCCAGCAGGTAGGCGGCCAGTGCGAACGGCAGCTGGAGCGCGAGCCCTGCGAGGAAGGTCCCTTGGAGAGCTGTCGACCATGGTATGGCGCCGTCGTGCGCGAGGCGCTCGAGGTGCTCCTGGGCGGCGAAGACCACCGGTGCGACGAACGCGAACCTCCAGGCGCAGGCCTGCGTCCCCCGGCGGCGGGCCGCAGCGCGCACCTCCGCCAGGAGGACGGCCACGAGCACGCCGAAGCCGAGTGCCAGCGCCAATGGCGCGTACGTCAGGTAGCCGTGACCCGTCGCGGTGAGCAGCTGGCCGCGGTCGTGTGCGTCCGGCGTCGTCAGGCGATAGGCCAGGGCGTGGGCGAGCTGGGTGCCCACGACGGCGAGGACGAGCGTCGACACCCACGCGATCAGCCCCCGGCGCATACGTCGCATCATCGTAGGTGATCCCGCTGGAGCGCCCGTCGGGCTCACGGTCGCCCCGGGCCGCCACGCGGGCAGCGAGATCTCAGTCGGGAAGCAGCGGCACCGACCAGCCCCGGTCTCGTCCGAGCAGCACAGCCCGGGTCACGGCCGTCGATCCGAACCGGCGACGCACGTCGTCGAGGGCGGCATCGAGTGCGCTGCCGCAGTGACGGTCGAATGGGAGCGCGAGCTGGACGGCGCCGTCGTCGTCGAGGTTGCAGACCGCCACTCCGACGAGCGTGAGGCCTCGACACTCGATCAGCGGCATGGCGGTGGTGAGCAGCCCTCGCGCGGTGGTGAGGATCGTGTGGGTGTGCGCGGTGCTGTGGGGCAGAGTGTGCGAACGCGTCGCCCGCGAGAAGTCGTCGAAGCGCAGTCGCAGCACCACTGTGCGGCCGACCCGGCCGGCGGCCCGCATCCGGCGGGTGACGCGGTCGACCAGCGCGACAACGACGGTGTCGACGTCCTCGGGCGATCGCGGTGAGCGGCCCAGCGCTCGCTGGGACCCGATCGAGCCACGACGACGGCCGACCCGGACACGCCGGTGATCGCGGTTGTGGGCGAGGGCGTGTAGGTGGCGGCCCGCCGCGCGCCCGAGCATCGAGACCAGCGCCGTCTCGCCCAACTGCGCCACCTGACCGACCGTCAGGATCCCTCGGTTGCGGAGCTTGCCGGCCGTGATCGGCCCGACGCCCCAGAGCCGTTCGACGGGCAGCGGGTGGAGAAAGCCGAGCTCGCCGTCGGGCGCCACCACGAGCAGGCCGTCGGGCTTGGCCACTCCGCTTGCCACCTTGGCGAGGAACTTCGTCCTGGCGACGCCGACCGTGATCGGCAGGCCAACCCGCTCGAGGACGTCGCGCCGCAACCGCACCGCGATCTCGACGGGCGAGCCGGCGATCCGCTCGAGCCCTCGGACGTCGAGGAACGCCTCGTCGATCGACAGCCCTTCCACAAGCGGCGTCGCGTCTTCGAACACGCGAAACACCGCCTTGCTGGCCTCGACATATGCGGAGAAGCGCGGCTCGACCACGACCGCCCGCGGGCACATCCGGCGTGCCTGTCTCCCGCCCATAGCGGTTCGGACGCCGTAGGCCTTCGCCTCGTAGCTGGCCGCCAGCACGACTCCTGCGCCGACGATGACGGGGCGACCTCGCAGACGAGGATCGTCACGTTGCTCGACCGACGCGAAGAAGGCGTCGAGGTCGGCGTGCATGATCGTTGCTTCCCGCGACACGAACGTATGTTCGCATAGTCGAGCAGGAGATTGCTTCGGCGTTCAGTCGAGCCAGGTGATGCGGTGCCTCTGTGGCGTAGGCGCCTGCTGCGCTGCCGAGCCGACCTCGCGGAGCTCCATCGTCATCCACCCCGCGGGCCGGTCATAGAAAAAGCCCCGTTACCAGGGCTTTTTCCGTAGCAGGCCTGTAAGCCGGATTCTGTCGTGGGTGACCATCTCTCTAGGCCTCCGGTCGCCCGGAGGCTCGAGCGGCGTACCCGGTCCCTCGGCGGGCCGCGTCAGCGGGACCTGCTTCGCCTTGCACCGGACGGGGTTTGGCAAGCCGCCGTGTCGCCACGGTCGCTGGTGGGCTCTTACCCCACCGTTTCACCCTTACCGGCGGTTTCCCGCCGGCGGTCTCCTCTCTGTTCCACTTTCCGTCGGCTTTCGCCGCCTGGGGTTTCCCCAGCGTCCTGCCCTGCGGTGTCCGGACTTTCCTCGGACGCCTTCAGGCGCCCGCGGTCACCCGGCCTGCACCGCTCACGGTAGCGCTCGTGCGGCGGCGCCGCCACCGACGAGGGCCGGATGTATCAGGCCCCTACGACGCGTTCTCGGATGCGGCGACAGGCAGCTCGAGCTCAGGGACGGAGACGCCCTCGGCAAGGATCGTGCGGCATTCCGGGCAGGCGATCGCGTGAGCAAAGCGCATCATGAACTCGCCGCAGACCAGGCACTCCAGGCTGGCACCCCGGACGAGCGCCAGAAGCTCCTGGTCGAGCGTGCGGGCGAGCGGCGAGACAGTCATCGCAGGCTCCGGAACACTCCCACGACGCGACCGAGCACGCGGACGTGGTCGGCGTAGATGGGCGCGTGGGCTGCATTCTCCGGCTGCAGGCGCACCCTGCCGTCGGGGTCGCGGAAGAAGCGCTTCACGGTCGCCTCGTCGGCGGACTCGTCGTCGCCCGCGAGCGCCACGACGATCTCGCCGTTGCCGACGTCGTCGGTGCGCTGCACGACGAGCGTGTCGCCGTCGAGAATGCCTGCGTCGATCATCGAGTCGCCCTTGACCGAGAGCAGGAAGTCGGCTCCGCGTCCGAGCGGCTCCGGCACGGCGACGACGTCTTCGACGTTCTCCTCGGCGAGGATCGGCCCGCCCGCTGCGACGCGGCCGAGCAGCGGCAGACGTGCCACGTCGGGCTCGCTCGTCGCACCCGACGGGAGGGCAGCCGTCAGCCTGCGGTGACCCACGAGCTCGATCGCGCGGGGCTTCGTCGGGTCACGCCGGATCAGGCCGGCGCGCTCGATGTTCGCGAGATGCGCGTGCACGGTCGACGGCGAGGCGAGCCCGACGTGCTCGCCGATCTCCCGCACGGTCGGCGGGTAGCCATGGCCGTCCACGTACTCGACGAGGAACTGCCAGATCTCCTGCTGTCGCGCGGTGAGCACGGTGGGGACGCCTCCTGGGTCGCTGACGAACGTATGTTCGTCAGCGAAGGGTAGATCTCCTTCCGGACGGCGTCAAATGTGGAGGGCGCCCCGACGGGGCGCCCTCCACGCGCATGCGCTGGAGAGGACTTGAACCTCCACGACCCTAAGGTCACAAGGCCCTCAACCTTGCGCGTCTACCAATTCCGCCACCAGCGCGCGAGCCGTCGGATTGTAGCGGGGGCCTTACGCGAGCAGGCGGTACAGGATGACCGTGTTCGTGCCGAAGAGGATCGCCACGGCGACCGTCAACCGCGTCAGGTTGCGCTCGACGATGTGCGTGCCGCCCTGCGACGCAGGCGTGAAGCCGATCCCGCCGAAGCCGGAGTCGCGGCCCGAGTGCAGCAACACCAGCGTGATCAGGCCGGCTGCGATCAGCACCTGGGTGACGGCGAAGAACGAGACCATCGCGGGGGGCATGGTAGCAACGCCCCGTCTATCCTCAGCCCATGCCGGCCGGCGACGAGGTGCGGGCGAAGATCCAGCGACTGCTGGTCACGGGCGACAACCGGCTCAAGCAGGGCGTCGCACCGCAGAAGGCTCGCGAAAGCTACGAGCAGGCGCTCGCGCTGGCGCGTGAGGCGGGGATCGAGGATTCCGTGCGGCCCCTGGTGGAGATCAGGCTTGCCGATCTCGAACGGCTCGGACGAGCAGCTCCTCCACCCGTTCCGCCTGCCGCCTGACGTCATGCTCGAGCGCGGCCCGGCGGGCTGTCTCGTTCGGGCGTGGTAGCGCAGCGGCGGTGTCGAGCGCAGACGACAGCGCCTCCTCGTCCTCGGGGTCGACCAGCACACCTGCGCCCACGGGGACGAACTCCGGCGGGCCACCAACTGTGGTCGCCACGACGGATCGGGCCGAGGCCATGCCCTCCAGTGTCGACAGGCCGAACGGCTCGACGAGGCTTGGCTGACAGACGACGTCCGCGGCTGCCATCCAGGTTGGAATCTCCTCGTAGGGGACGGCGCCGACGAGCCGGATCCGTGCCCGGCCCTCGAGGGTCGACCGCAGCGGCCCGTCGCCGACGAACGCCAGCTCGCCCTCGTCGCGGTGCTCGAAGACGCGCGCGAGCCGCAGCACGTTCTTGCGCTCGCTCAGCGAGCCTGCGCAGAGGAAAGCGGTGCCCTCCGGGCGCCAGCCGAGTAGCGCCCTCGCCGCTCCGGCATCGGCGGGCGCGAACCGCGACACGTCGACCCCGCAGTCGATCACGGTCGTCTTGGCGGCGGCCGTCGGCACCGCTTCCACGAGCCGGTCGCGCAACCACCCGGAGACGGCCACCACCGCTGCGGCGCGATCGACCGCGACCTTCGTCGCCCGCCGTGCGACGGTGCGCGACCGCGCGTTCTCGACGTCCTGGCCGTGTGCGGTCAGCACGACAGGGGCTCGTCCGGCGAGCGCCGCCCACAGGCCGGCCGGCACGAGGAAGTGTGCGTACACGACCTCGGGCCTGAAGCGCCGTGCGGTGGTCGCGACGTCGCGGAGCAGCGCAAGATGGCGCAACCGGCCGCCGCGTCGGTCGACGACCGCCCGCTCCAGCTCGTGGCCGCGGGTCTCGAGCTCGTGCTCGAGAGCGGCAACGAACGGCCCCAGGTCGGGGGCCGACGGGCCGGGGTACATCTGCGAGACGAGAAGGATTCGCACGGCCGCGGATGCGGCTCAGGGCCGGGTGACCTGGACGATGCCGAGGCACATCTCGTCGGTCGTCCCCTCGCCCCAGAGGATGTAGCGGGGCTTCCGCGCCGCCGCCTGCGCTTGCTGCTTGCGTAGCCTCGCGTCGTGCCGGCACGTGACGCGTAGGACGTCGCCCGTTCGGGCCTGCACAGGTTCCGCGAGAACGTACGACGCCTGCCAGTGGAAGCTCCAGCGCGGGATGTCCAGCAGCACCCTGGCACGGGGCGTACCGGGGTTGAGCTCGACACGGATCGAGCGCCCGAGGACGTGCATGTGGCCTGCGACCGAGTGGATCGTCGTCGGGCCGTCGAAGCGCTGGATGCAGGACGTCACCGGTCCCGAAGGCGGACGTGCCGCGTCCTTGCCGCAGAACAGAAGCAAGCCGACCGGGATGAGACCGGCGTCCTGCCCGTACTTGCGGATCAGGTCGAACAGCGCCGCGGTGCGGTCGCACAGCGGGCCTGCCTCGCCCTTCGCGCACGGCAGCTCGACCGGTGCCGGCAGCAGCGTGGTTTCGAGCGGGGTCAGACCCGCGCTGCCCGGCACCGTCGTCAGCACCGCGCGCGAGCGGTCCGGACGGTTGCCGTTCAGGAGGTTGTAGTGCACCTGCATCACCACCCTGCTCCCCGCCGGGAGCGCCACGCCGAGGCCCTCAGGGAGTCGGTCGCCACCCCAACCCGGCGCCCAGGCGGCGATCCACGGTGCGTTCTCCAGCCCGCGCGCGGCTCCGGCTGCGCCGCCCGGGGCGCTGATCCCGGTGCCGCCGAAGCAGCTCCAGCCCTGCCCGGGCGAGGCGCGATCGAGGGCGTTCGCCTCCGCCACGCTCTCGGCGGGAGCGCGGAAGAGGATCACGTGGTGCACGATCCGGTCGGCGTCCGGCTCGATCCGGATCGACGTCGCGAAGACGTCCTGCGAGAGCTTCGGATCGAGCATGAAGCAGCGGTAGTCGTCGGTACCGCCGCTCGAGGAGCGCGGCGTGTACGCCGCCGGCAGCCTCAGGCGGAGCACCGTCTCGCCCGCCCGCGGAGGGGTGCCGACAGCGGGCGGCGCGCCGACCTTCGAGCCGTCGACGCGCGCACCGGTGCGCACCCAGCGCAGGAGCGTGGCCCGCTCGGCCGGGCTCAGCGTCCGTCGCTCCTGCCCGGCAAAGCTCGCCGACCTCGGCCCGGGCGGCCACGGTGGCATGCGGCGCTCCTGCACGGCCGCCGCGACGAGCGTGGCCTTGGAGGTCACGTCGTGCGCGGTGCGGAACGCGAACGGGGCGATCCCGCCCAGCCGGTGGCAGCCCGCGCACTTGTCGCGGATGATCGGGGCCACGTCGCGCGTGAAGCTCGGCGCGGCCGTTGTACCCGCCTCCGCGCGGCCTCCCGTGAGAAGGGCCAAGCCCAGTAGCGGCAGCGCCACGGCGCCGAGGGCGCCGAGCACGGCGATGCTCAGGCGTGATCCGACAGATGCCTGCTCAACCGGCATGTGGCTCGAATGGTACGGCCTCAGTCGTAAGTGCCCCACAGCCCTCGCAGGACGTCGCAGATCTCGCCGATCGTGCAGCGTGCACGAAGCGCCTCACGCATGGCGGGAAGCAGGTTCTCGTCGGTCTCGGCGACCAATCGCACCTCCTCGAGCGCGCGGGTTGCCTCGTCCGCGTTCCGCTCGGTGCGGACGCGGGCGGTGCGCTCCCGTTGCCGCTGCTCGATCGCCGGGTCGAGCCGGTGCAGCTCGACGGGCTCGCCGTCCTCCTCGACGAACCGGTTGACGCCGACGATCACACGGTCACCGCGCTCGACCTCCCGCTGCCACCGAAAGGCCGCGTCCTCGATCTCCTGCTGCACGATCCCTTGCTCGATTGCGGAGACGGCGCCGCCCAGCTCGTCCACGCGCGCGATCAGCTCCTCCGCCCGGCGCTCGAGCTCGTCGGTGAGTGCCTCGAGGAAGAACGAGCCGCCCAGCGGATCGGCTGTGTCGGTCGTTCCCGCCTCGTGCATCAGCACCTGTTGCGTGCGTAGCGCGAGGGTGGCCGCGTGCTCGGATGGCAGCGCAAGCGCCTCGTCGAAGCCGTTCGTGTGCAAAGACTGCGCGCCGCCGCAGACCGCGGCGAGCGCCTGCAGGGAGACGCGGACGACGTTGACGTCGGGTTGTTGAGCGGTGAGCGTCGAGCCACCCGTCTGCGCGTGAAAGCGGAGCGCCTGGGCACGTGGGTTCGTCGCGCCGAAGCGGTCGCGCATGATCCGTGCCCACAGCCGCCGTGCGGCGCGGAACTTCGCCACCTCCTGGAAGAAGTGGTTGTGCGCGTTGAAGAAGAACGAGAGCCGCTCGCCAAAAGCGTCGGGCGAGAGGCCGGCGGCCACGGCTGCCTCGCAGTATGCGATGCCGTTGGCCAGCGTGAACGCGATCTCCTGCACCGCAGTCGATCCAGCCTCGCGGATGTGGTACCCGGAGACCGAGATCGTGTTCCAGGCGGGGATACGCTCGGCGCAGTAGGCGAACAGGTCGGTGGTGAGCCGCATCGACGGCCGCGGCGGGAAGATGTAGTTGCCCCGGGCCGCGTACTCCTTGAGCACGTCGTTCTGCACCGTGCCGCGCAGGCGGTCGCCGGCGACACCCTGCTCGTCTGCGACCAGCTCGTAGAGGAGCAACAGCAGAGAGGCCGGCGCGTTGATCGTCATCGAAGTAGAGACCTCGTCGAGCGGGATCCCGTCGAGGAGCGTCTCCATGTCGGCGATCGAGTCGATCGCCACGCCCGTACGTCCTACCTCGCCGTCCGCGCGGGGATCGTCCGAGTCGTACCCCAGCTGTGTGGGGAGGTCGAACGCGACCGAGAGACCCATCTGGCCCTGCGCCAGCAGGTGCCGGAAGCGGGCGTTCGTCTCCTCTGCCGAGCCGAACCCTGCGTACTGGCGGATGGTCCACGGGCGGCCGCGGTACATGTCCGCGTACGGGCCGCGGGTGAACGGGAACGTGCCGGGCGGCTCCGCCTCGGCCTCGGGCGCGTCCGCCGCGCGATAGACGGGCTTGACCTCGATCCCCGACTCGAGCACGCGGCGGCTGGGGGTCGTCACCGGGGCATCGTATGGCCAAACCAGTGCCTGGCACCGGGCACGGTGCCAGGCACCAGGGTTGACCGAGCTAGAAGGACGTCGTCAGGCTGTCGACCTGAACTGCGTCGAGCTGCCGGTAGCGAGCGAAGACGCCTGTGGCCGGCCCGCCGGGGCGAGGGAGCGAGGCGCATTCCATCACGATGCTGCCGCCACCCGGCAGCTCGACCGCTGCCTGGAGGCCGACGCTCGCGCTCGAGGCATTGCTGCTACCGAGGGCAGGCTCGAGGGTGAGCCACGTCTGGTCGAGGTTCGTCGTTGTTCCGCCCACCTTGACGCTGCAGGGCACGAACGTCCCGCGCAGGGTGCTGAAGTTGAGGTTGGCGACGTTCACCTTGCCATGGACGAGGTACTTCCCCGGGCCGAGCTTGAGGGAGCCGACGACGACACTGGTCGAGCCGAGTGTCACCATGCTCGGGTTGGCAAACGCGTAGCCGCGGGTCGGGCCTCCGAGCGCGACTGCTGTCTCGTCTGCGGTGCAGTCGCCGGCACCGTCCACGGCGCGGAGCGCGCCGCCCACGGTGGCGTAGCAGGCATTGACGGCGCCGCTCGAGTCCGGGATCGCCGCCCACGCGATCCCGCCTGCGACGGCGAGCGTGGCGCTCAGGGCGACGGTCGCCAGCAGGGCGCGACGAGACTTGGCGCATTCGATCACCTTTCGGACGAAGGACGCGAATCCACTCACTCTCGGCGCCGGCGCCCGAAACGGCAATCCCTCGTGCGCGTTGGGTAGACCCGGTTACGTCATCGCTTCGTGGTCACGGTCACAGAGCGCCGCCGTTGCGCTCGAGCGCGTCGAGGGCGATCCGCAGGCCCGAGGCGACGTGCGTGCGGATGGCGTCGCGTGCGGCCTCGAGGTCGCCTGCCTCGAACGTCTCCACGATGCGCGTGTGCTCCGTGACGAGGTACTCGCCGCCCTCGAGCCGTCCACCGCGGATGACCTGCATCATCAGGTTGACGGACAGCTCGCGGTAGAACTTCGAGAGCAGGGTGTTGCCGGCGAGATCGATCTGGTACTCGTGGAACGCGGCGTTCGCGGTGTCCCACTGCTGGTGCGAGATCGCGGCGATGGTCGCGTCGAGGAGCTCGCGGAACCGCGACAGCTGCTCGGCCGTGAGTCGCCCGACAGTCCGCTCGGCGGCGTGCAGCTCGAGTGCCACGCGCACGTCGTATCCCTCCTCCAGCGCGTGGGCCGTGACCGGTGTCACGTAGTACCCGCGCCGGGCCTTCACCGAGAGGAGCCCTTCGGAGACGAGACGCGTGAGCGCGTGATGCACAGGGCTGCGCGACACGCCCAGCTCGGAGGCGAGCTCGTGCAGGCTCAGCTTCTCGCCCGGCCCGGCTGCGCGGGCCAGGATCCGCTGCCGCAACGTCTCGTAGACCTGCTCGTTGAGGTTCGTGCGCGGCAGGGTGGTCGCCATGTGCAGATGTAACATGACAGAGGCCCGGCAGTTCAACTGCGGGCTAGGCTGACGCGGTGAAGGTCGCCGTGAGGCTGTTCGCCGGGCTGCGTGAGCGGGCCGGGGTACGCGACCGGGAGCTGGAGCTTCCGGAGGGCGCGATCGTCGGCGATGTCTGGCCGGCACTTGCGCTCGGAGACGAGCCGCCGGGTCTCCTCTTCGCGGTCAACCGCTCCTACGCCGATCGCGCCCAAGCGCTCGCGCCCGGCGACGAGGTCGCCGTCATCCCGCCGGTCTCCGGCGGCGCGTTCCGGCTCTCGGAGGAGCCACTCTCCCTCGACGACGTGGTGCGCGAGGTCGCCCGCGACGAGGCGGGCGCCATCGCAACCTTCCTCGGCACGACACGCGCGAGATCCCGCGACCGGGATGTGGTGCGTCTCGAATACGAAGCCTACGAAGGGATGGCGGAGGCTGAGATGGAGCGCATCGCACGCGAGCTCCGCGAGCGCTACACGCTCATCGACGTCGCCATCCACCACCGTGTCGGAGTCGTCGAGGTCGGCGACACGAGCGTCGTGATCGCAGTCTCCGCCGCGCACCGTGGAGACGCACTCTCGGCGTGCCGCGACGCGATCGACACCCTCAAGGTGACCGTGCCGCTGTGGAAGAAAGAGGTCTACGTCGGCGGCGAGGAATGGATCGGTCAGGGATCGTGATCGCCATCGCTGTCGCCCTGCCCGACCGTTGCCGATGAGGACTTGGCATGCCCGCTGACTCGAACGACCCGCGCTCGGCCCCGGAGCCGGTCACCGCTCCCGAGCCGGCGACGCTCCCGGTCGACCACGACCGGGAGCGGATGTCGCTGCTCGCCCGGCTCCTCGCGCCTCTCCTGGTGCTCGTCGGGGTGATCGTCAAGTTCGGCGCCTTCTCGATCAAGTTCTTCGGGATCTTCATCTCGGTCGGCGCCTACGCGCTGATCTGGGGATGGCGGTTCGGCGTCGGGCTGGTGGCGCTGATCCTCGTCCACGAGCTCGGGCACTACCTCGAGGCGAAGCGCCAGGGCCTCGACGTCTCGTTGCCGGTGTTCATTCCGTTCGTCGGCGCCTTCGTGCTGCTGAGGAACGCGCCGTTCGATCCGTGGCGGAACGTGCTCGTCTCGCTCGCAGGGCCTGTCGCAGGTGGAGCCGCGGCGGCCGCGCTGCTGGTCGTCGGCGAGGCGCAGGACGACCGGTTGCTGCTCGCGCTCGCATACACCGGCTTCTTCCTCAACCTGATCAACCTGGTCCCCGTCTGGATCCTCGACGGCGGCCAGATCTACCGCTCCTGGCGGGTGCTGCGACGGGGCGCCGGGCGGCCGCAACCCGAGGACGCCCGGCGGCTCGCGTGGGTCGCGGCCGCGCTGACGATCGGCACCGCCGCGCTGCTCGCGCTCGGGATGCTCGCCGCGCATGTCCCGCAGACCCGTTTGTGAGCGAACGTCAGGACCTCGACCGGCGGCTGCTCCGGCGTCGTCACGAGCCGCTGGCGGGCGACGTGTCCCTGATCGCAGCGGAGTTCCTCGCCGGGTTCCAGGCGGTCGACCGGATCGACCGGCCTGCGGTGTCGGTGTTCGGCTCGGCGCGCATCGGTCGGGAGTCACCGTGGTACGAGGCCGCACGCACGATCGGCGGCGCGCTCGCACTGAGAGGCTTCGCCGTGGTCACCGGGGGTGGTCCAGGCGTGATGGAGGCCGCAAACCGGGGCTGCCAGGAGGCCGGTGGCCTCTCGGTCGGCTTCAACATCCTCCTGCCGCAGGAGCAGGGGATCAACCCCTACTGCGACATCGCACTGACGTTCACGCACTTCTACGCCCGCAAGACGATGTTCGTGAAGGCGGCCGAGGGCTTCGTCATCCTCCCCGGCGGCTTCGGCACGCAGGACGAGCTGTGGGAGGCGCTGACGCTGATCCAGACGGGCAAGATCGGCTCGTTCCCCGTCGTCCTGTATGACACCGACTACTGGGGCGAGGTGCTCGAATGGCTGCGTGTCGAGGTGCTCGCCCAGGGGCTCGTCTCGCCCGCCGACCTCGAGCTGCTGATGGTCACGGACGAGCCCGAGAGCGCCGTCGACATGGTCGTGGCGGCGTACGAGCGGCGCCTCGCCGAAGGATCCGCCTGACGCCCTGTGGAGAAACTGTCACACAATCGGCACACCTGCAGGCTCAGAGCCTTCACAATTGCGCGGGCGCCCGCGTCCGGAAGGGACACGTGACGGAAGGGCTGGCCGAGGCGGTCGAGGCGATTCGCGCGCGCACCCCGGTCGAGCCGGTGCTCGGCGTCGTGCTCGGCAGCGGGCTCGGCGGGTTTGCCGACGCGATCGACGAGCCGGTCGAGATCCCCTACGAGGAGATCCCGGGCTGGCCACCCTCGACGGCCGTGGGCCACGCGGGGAAGCTCGTGCTCGGGACGTTCGGCGGCGTGCCTGTGGCGGCGCTGAAGGGTCGTGCCCACCTCTACGAAGGTCATGCGCCCGCGAAGGTGGTCTTCGGGATCAGGGTGCTCGGACGGCTGGGCCTGCGCACGCTCGTCCTCACCAACGCCTGCGGCGCGGTGAACACGTCGTTCGTACCGGGCCAGCTCGTGCTCCTCTCCGACCATCTCAACCTTCAGGGCATGTCGCCGCTCGTCGGTGCCAACGACGACGGTCTCGGCCCACGCTTCCCGGATCTGTCCGACGCATACGACCCCGAGCTGCGCACGGCAGCTCACGAGGCGGCGGCCCGGCTCGAGATCGATCTTCCGGAGGGTGTCTACGCCGCCTGGCTGGGCCCCGCGTTCGAGACCCCTGCCGAGATCCGCATGATGCGTACTCTCGGAGCAGACCTCGTCGGCATGTCGACCGTGCCGGAGGTCCTGGCGGCGCGCCATATGGGTATCCGTTGTCTCGCGATCAGCTGTGTCACGAACATGGCCGCCGGCGTACTCCCCGAGCCCATCGACCACGAGCGCGTGCTCGAGGTCGGTGCGCGCTCCGCAGGCACGCTCACGGCGCTGCTGCGCGAGCTCGTGCCTTCGTTGGCGTAGGAGGCCTGTGAGCGGCACGCGCCTACACTGACGCCGTGCCCCGGAGGCTGCGGGATCTTCCTTCCGTCGACGAGCTCCTGCGCGACCAGCGCCTCGCGCAGGAGCCGCGCGCGCTCGTCGTCGCCGCTGCGCGGATTTCCCTCGACGTGGCGCGTGACGAGATCCGTGCAGGGCACGAGCCCGGAGATCTGGTCGACCGCGTTCTCACCGAGCTCGCAACGGCACGGCGACCGAGCCTGCGTCGTGTCCTCAACGCAACGGGCGTGCTCGTGCACACGAACCTCGGCCGAGCACCGCTTCCCGAGGCGGGGATCGATCGAATGGTCGAGGTGGGACGGGGCTACTCCAACCTCGAGTACGACGTCGGCGCCGGGGCGCGCGGGTCACGCCAGGATCATCTCGGGAGCCTGCTGCAGCGGCTCACCGGCGCCGAGGCGGCGCTCGTCGTCAACAACAACGCCGCCGCCGTCATGCTCGCGCTCGCCGCGCTGGCCGAGGGCCGCGAGGTGCTCGTCTCGCGCGGAGAGCTGATCGAGATCGGCGACGGCTTCCGCATCCCCGACGTCCTCGCCCGCTCGGGAGCGCGGCTTGTCGAGATCGGTACGACCAACAGGACACGCGCGGCCGACTACGAGCGCGCCATCGGCCCCGAGACCGCGGTCCTCCTGCGCGTGCACCAGTCGAATTTCCGGGTCGTGGGGTTCACCGAGCTTCCCGATCTGTCCGAGGTGGCTGAGATCGCGAAGCGCGCTTCGCTTCCGCTGGTCGACGACCTCGGCTCGGGCGCGCTCGTACCGCTGGGTGACGAGCCCACCGCACGCGGCAGCCTCGCCGCCGGCGCGGATCTCGTCTGCTTCTCGGGCGACAAGCTGCTCGGAGGACCGCAGGCCGGGATCGTCGTCGGCCGCGCCGACCTCGTCGAGCGGCTGCGCCGGCACCCCCTGCAGCGCGCGCTACGCGCCGACAAGCTGACGCTTGCAGCACTGGAGGGCACGCTCGCTCTCTACCTCGACCCCGAGCGGGCTCGCCGTGAGATCCCCGTGTTGCGCATGCTCGACGAGCCGGTGGAGGCGGTGCGGGCACGCGCGCAGCGGCTCGCAGACCTGACCGGCGGCGAGGTGGAAGAGACGGTGGCACGCGTCGGCGGCGGCGCCTTACCGCTGGCCGAGTTGGCGTCCTTCGCGTGCGCGCTCGAAGAGGACCTTGCCGGGCCGCTTCGCGACGGCGAGCCGGCCGTGATCGGCGTCGTCCGCGACGGGAACCTCCTGCTCGACTGCCGCACGCTCGCGGACGCAGAGATGGAGGAGGTCGCCGAGGCGGTGACACGGGCGAGAAGCGCCTCGAGTTGAGTCGACGCGGTTGGATGGCCACATGTCGCTGACGATCGGCACCGCCGGCCACATCGACCACGGCAAGACCTCGCTGGTGCGCGCGCTCACCGGCAAGGACACCGACCGGCTGCCGGAGGAGAAGCGTCGCGGCATCTCCATCGATCTCGGGTATGCACCGCTCGAGCTCGCGGACGGGCGCCGGCTCTCGCTCGTGGACGTCCCCGGTCACGAGCGCTTCGTGCGCACGATGGTCGCCGGCGCGACCGGCATCGACCTCTTTCTGCTCGTGATCGACGCGGGTGAGGGTGCGCGGCCGCAGACCCACGAGCACCTGGCCATCCTGCGCCTGCTCGGCGTGGAGTCCGGTGTCGTCGCCGTGACGAAGGCCGACGCCGTCGACACCGAGACCCTCGAGCTCGCAATGATGGAAGCGCAGGAGCTCGTCCCGGGTGTCGAGGTGGTCACGGTGTCGGCCCGCACAGGGTCGGGGCTGGACGATCTTCGCGCGGCCATCGCCCGCGCCGCGGACGGCGTCGACCGACCGACCGCCGACCGGCCCACCCGCCTCTACGTCGACCGCGTCTTCACGCTGCGCGGGATCGGCACCGTCGTGACGGGCACGCTCTGGTCGGGCACGGTCGGCGAGGGTGACGAGCTGAGCCTGGAGCCGGGCGCGAGGCCGGTCCGCATCCGCAGCGTGCAGGTGCACGACCGACCCGTGCAGCGGGCCGAAGCCGGACAGCGCGTCGCGCTGAGCCTGCCCGGCGTCGATCGCGACGAAGTGATCCGCGGCGACGCGCTCGTCGCTCCTGCCGCGTACCCGCTCTCGTACCGGCTCGATGTCACCCTCGACGAGCTGCAACCCGTGCCGGACAACGCCCGCCTCTCCGTCCACCACGGGACGCGCCGGATCCCCGCGCGAGTGGCCCGCGTCGGAGACCGGTACGCACAGCTGCGCCTCGCAGAGGGGGTCGTCGCGGCACGCGGTGACCGGGTCGTGCTGCGCGGCGCGACGACGGTTGCGGGTGGGCGCGTGCTCGATCCCGCGCCGCCGCGCCACCGCGACCTCGTGCGCATGGAGCAGCTCGAGCGCGGCGATGTCGCCTCGGCGATCCACCAACCGGTGCACGTGAGCGCGTTACGACACGTGCTCGACGGCGACCTCGGCGGGATCGAGCGCGCAGGGCCGTGGGCCTTCTCGGCGGCCTGGCGCGCGGGGCTCGAAGAAGATCTTCGCGACAGGATCGAACGGGCCGATCCGCTCGACCCCGGCGTGCCGTTGCCGTCCGAGCCTTGGGCGACCGAGGTGACGGCGCAGCTGCCGTTCGAGCGGCGCGGCGCGAAGCTCTACCTCCCCGGCTCCGTCGCGACGCTCGGTGGGAAGGCGGCGGAGGCGGATGCCCTGGAGTCCGCACTCGTCGCGGCCGGGGTCGCAGCGACGAAGGTCGACGACGCCGACCTGGCGCGGTTCCTCGAGCGAGAAGGACGGTTGGTGCGCCTCGGGGACGGATACGCCATCGGCGCGGGGGGCTACGAGGTCGCGAGGGACGTCCTCGTGACCGAATGTCGCGCAGCCGGGGAGATAACGCTGGCCCGGTTCCGCGACCTCGCCGGCATCGGGCGCCGCGACGCGCAGCTGCTCCTCGAGCGCTTCGACCAGGACGGCGTCACGCGGCGCGTCGAGGACAAGCGCGTGTTGCGACGCTCAGCGCGTGGCGGGTGAGGGCAGGGACATATCCGTGCCCTGTCACGACGACGTCGGCTCGTATGTCCGCGGCTCCCATTCGGGCTCGGGCTCGGTCCCGACGCCTTCCGCGACCCGGTTGATGTAGTTGAAGTAGGCGATCACCTGGATCGCGTCGTTGATGGCCTCGTCCTCGAGACCGTGTCCTCGTAGCACGTCGGCGTCGGCGAGACCGACCGCGCTCGGGCTGAGCGTCAGCTTGCGTGCGTAGTCGCAGAGCGCGCGCGTGCGCTCGTCCAGGTCGGTCTGGCGGTAGTCGTGCTCCGCGTGGGTGGCAAGCTCGTCTGGTGCGCCCTCGTCACGGAGGTCGTCGGCGTGCGAGCGCCGTCAGTAGTAGCACTCGTTCGTGGCGGAGACGACGGTCGCGAGCAGCTCCCGCTCCTGCCGCGTCAGCGCCGAGGGTCCGAACATGATCGCCCGGTACATCTGCATCGACGCCCGCAGCACACCTGGCTGCAGGCTCATCGACTTGACGATGTTGTAGACCTTGCCCGCTCGCGCGACGGCAGCGTCGTACTCCTCGGCCAGCAGTCCGCTCGCGTCCTCCGGCTCGATCAGGCGGATGTGTGCCACGCGGCCATTCTTGCAGCGAGACCCGCGGGTCGACCCCGGAGGCGCGTTCGTCGACGACCAAGCGTCATGCAGAGGTTCTCAAGCGCTCTCGGTCAGCGACCGATACCTGGGAATGTGGATGCCGCCCCACACTCGGTTCCGTACCGCCGGATCGGCACGATCCTGGTCGACAGGCACTTGATCTCGGGGCGACAGCTCGAGCACGCCCTCGCGGAACAACAGGAGACGGGTCGTCCGCTGGGCGAGATCTGCGTGGAGCGATACGGCCTCGACCGGCTCAGCCTCGCCGACGCGCTCGCCGAGCAGTGGGAGGAGATGCAACGAGCCGCACCACACGCCGACGAACGCGGCGTCACACCGGTGCTCGAAGACGCTATCGAGCAGGGCTCCGAGGAGGAGATCTCTGCCGAGGACGAGCTGCGCGTGCTGCTCGCTGAGGCGCAGGCGGCACGGCTCGAGCTGACGGTCAAGACCGACGAGCTCGGCAAGCGACTTGCAGCGCTCGAAGCGCTGGTCGTCGGCGTGAGTGACGCGCTCGCGGAGCTTCGCCCGGCCGGCTCGCACGCACCGAGCCCGACTCGCAACGGTCCCGAGCGGGCGCGCGGAGGCGCGCGGCCGCCGCGCCGAGCAGCGTCGTCCGGCTCGACGTGAGCGCGAGCAATCACGGGATGCCGTATCGGAGGATCGGGACGATCTTCGTCGAGAAGCAGTTGATCACACCGGGGCAGCTCGCACTCGCCCTCGAGGAGCAGGAGAGGACGGGGCGGCTGCTGGGGGAGATCTGCGTGGCCCGCTTCGGCATCGATCGCATGCGCCTCGCCGATGTTCTCGCGGAGCAGTGGGAGGGGTTGCAGAACGAGGCCGGTCCGGCCGTGCTCTCCGCCGAGGAAGCGTTACGTGTCCTACTGGACGAGGCTCATGCGACGAGGGCCGAGCTGAAGCTCAAGACCGGGCAGTTGAACAAGCGGCTCGGTGCGCTCGAGACACTTGTCGCAGGGGTGAACGAAGCGCTCGCGAACCTCACCGCCGCGACCGGCTCTGCGCCCAAGCGCGCTGCGAAGCCCATCGCCGCGAACAAGAGGAGCGCTCCGGCGCGCCCGCGGTCGACGAAGCCCAAGACCGCGTCGCCGTAGGCGCGCCTGCCTGGTTCCCCCACGAGTCCCCTGCTCTTTCGCTGCGCACACTGGGGCGTCATGTGCCTGCGGGCGAGTGAATCGCCCTCCGGCCGCGGAGGCGCGTGGGTGGCCGATCGCAGTTGTCGCGGTGCCGCTAGCCTGACTCGTGGAGCGGCATGGGCCCGGTGGCCCAGCAGGTCTTCAAAACCTGTGCGGTCGTGTAACCCACGGCTCGGTCGGTTCGACTCCGGCGCCGCTCCGTTACGACGCAGCCCAGTTCTGCGAGCACGCCGAGAGGGCGGCTCGCGCCGCCCTCGCAGCTCCCCCGTTGGTGATCGGCGCTACGGCAGCGCCACTCGGCGGTGGCGCGCCGTGAAGAGCAACGCTCCCGCGCCAAGCGCCAGCAGTAGGGCTGCGCCGCTCGCGAGGGCGATGAACGTCCCCGTCTCGAAGCCCTCTGACCCGTTCGAGGTGACGACCGGCTCGATCTGAGCCGACGATGCCTGGGCGCCGTCGCCGGCGTTGCCGACGGTCTGTGTGGTCGTCGTCCCCAGCGCGACCCACGCGCTGTCGCCGGGGTTGCCGACGGCCTGTGCTGAAGCAGGCTAGCTCCAGCGCGATCCATGCGTTGCCGGCGGGGTTGCCGACGATCGTCCTCGTCACCGGCCCGACGCCCTCGTTGGGCACGTAGGCGGACGCGGGGCTCGTCACGAGGACTGCGAGTGCGGAGACCACCGCGGTCGCCGCCAGCATCCGGATTGTCTTCGAGGTGTCCACCGTTGCCTCCTTGCGTTGCTCGACCATGGATCGAGCCTAGGAGCCGGCGTCGCCTGCGTCGTTCGCGCATGATGCGCATGCTGTGTAAAGCTCGTCACACATGGATTGGCAGCTGTTCGACGGCATCCCCGCCGCGGACGTCCGTGCGGTGCTCTCCCTCGCCCGTCGCCGCACCTTTCGCCGTGGCGAGGTCGTGTTCCATCGCGGCGACCCGGCCGACTCCATTCACCTGATCGCGAAGGGTCGCTTCGACGTGTGCATCGGCACCGCGCTCGGGGACGTGGTCGCGCTCGCCATCCGGGGGCCAGGCGACACGTTCGGAGAGCTCGCACTCCTGACGGGCGTGGAGCGGACAGCGACGGTGACCGCGCTCGAGCCCGGCGAGACGCTCGTCGTGCGCGGGTCGGAGCTGCGGCGGCTCGCGCAGCAGCACGCATCGCTCGACGAGGTGCTCGTGCGGCTCCTCGCCGAGCAGGTGCAGCGGTTGTCCGACCTGCTCGTGGAGGCGTACACGGTCGACGCCGACGAGCGGGTCGCGCGGCGGCTGATCGAGCTCGTCGTCGTCTACGGCGGCAGGCCGCCCGTCACCGTGCCGCTCAGGCAGGAGGACCTGGCCGCACTCGCCGGGACGTCGCGAGCCACAGTGAACCGCGTCCTGCGCCGGGCCGAGCGTGACGGGCTGGTCGAGCTCCATCGCGGCCGGACGGTCGTGCTCGACCTCGAGGGGCTACGCCGGCGTGCCGGGCTCGGAGCCACCACTGCCTGAGCTCTAGTCGTCCTTTCGCAGCTGGCCGCGAACGGCGCCGGCGGGGTACTTCGCGTTGTGGACGTTGACGTAGTACGCGGGTGGGTTGCGCTTGATCGCAGCCGCGATCGCCGCGGTCGTCGTCGCACAGCCCTTCGACTTGTAGGTCTTGCCAAAGGGAACGACGACGGGGCCCGCCTTGCCAGGGCCGCCCTTGTGCAGGTGCGCAGCGTTCGGGGAACCGATCTTCGAAGCCTTGATCTCCCAGCACACCTTTGCGCCGGCGATCTTCACCTCGGCGGTGCCACGGCCGTCCGGATCGCCCTTCGGTATCTCGCCCTTGCCGCTCAGCGTGGCGTGCAACGAGTTGTCGTGCTCGGACGCGCCGAGCGCGGCCGCGACGGGGATCAGAGCGGCAACCAGTCCGGCAACGATAGCCCTGGATCTCATCTGGCTCCTTTCTCAGAGGGTCACCACGATGTAGTACGACGACCGCCGTGCAACGGATCGCTCGGCGAGCAGGTCGCGCGCAGCCCCGACTGACCGGCTTGCGGCCATGTCGATCGGGGCTGCCTTCGGTCAGGCTCATTTCCTCTCCGGCGTCCAGCCCCTGCGACGACGGTCACCGGGGTGATCACCGTGCGAGGGACCTCGCAACCCGAGCTGCCATCTCCATCTCGACCACCCCCTTTCCGCGCGATGCCGGCCGAAGCCGACTCTCGAAGATCAGAAGTGCGTCGATCAAGCGATCGCCGCCTGTCCTCTGGGTAGCGCGATCCTATCGCTCGCTCCGGGCACCCCACAACCGTCAGGCGCGGGTGCGGCCGACGGGTGTGCGACTCCGGCGGCACGCCGGGCCTATCGCTGCTGCCTCTCGACTGCCCCGCCCGGGGGCACGATCGACCGTTCAGCCGACGGCGAACAGGCAGACGGAGGCCAGCAGGACGACCAGCTCACGAGACCGGCATGCGAGACGACTCGGCATCGCGCGGGTCACCTCTCCCGTGGTCGAGCTCGGCGGCACGCCCTCACTGTAGACAGCGTGACCTGGCCCGAAGATGCCGCGCCGGGTGTTCAGGTTCCCGTACGGGCCCGCAGGCCGCCCGAAGGGCGTGCCGGCGCGGTCGTCACAGCAGGCGGCTGCGCCACAGCCTCTACGCTCCGACGCGTGATCTTCTTCGTCGTGCTCGCGACGGGGTTCGCGGCGGGTCTCGTCGCAACGCTGCTCGTCCCGGGGCGCAGGCGCCTCTCGCTCTCGTCGACCACCGTCGTGGGAATCGTGGGCGCGGGTGTGGGGCTCACGGTCGCCGAGCTGGCAGGTGGCGGCAACACGCTCGCGCGGTTCCTGCTCGCGGTAGCGGGCTCGGTCGTGGTGTTGCTCGTGGCGGAGGCGGCGAAGGCGCGGTTTCGCCCGGCGCCTCTCGCCACGCGGCCGTCCGTGACCGAGCTCGTGGCACACGGCGAGTCCCTCACGCTCGAGCTCAAGGGCTCCGCGCGCCGCAACCAGCAGACCGGTGAGCGCGACACGCGCCTGGAGCTGACGATCGCGAAGTCGGTCGCAGGCCTCCTCAACGCAGAGGGCGGCACACTGCTGATCGGCGTCGCGGACGACGGGACCGTGGTCGGCATCGAGGGTGACTACGCAGTGATGACCAAGGGGAGCCGCGATGGCTACGAGCTCTGGCTGCGCGACTATCTCGCGCAACGGCTCGGGACGAAAGCGCTCCACGACGTCTTCATCTCGTTCGAGGCCGTCGGCGGCCTCGACGTGTGCCGTGTCGACGTCACGGCGGGCGGGACACCGGTCTTCCTCGCCGAGCCGGGAGGACGCCGCACAGCGGACCTCTATGTGCGTATGGGCAACTCGACACGCCGCCTCCTCACCGACGAGGCGATCGCCTACACGGCCCGGCGGTTCGGCGACCACGTCAGCGAGTGACGTGTCGCGTCGCCGGCGCGTAGCTCAGGCTGAGCTCGCTCGACCGGCGCTCAGTCCGCCGCTCGCCGCTCGACCGTCGTCTCGAGCTCACCTTCGGACGCAGTCGGCAGCCGGGTGATGGCCGTGACGGAGTCGGTCGAGCCGGCGTTGTCGAGGAGCGTGTGCTCGACGGGGGGCACGTACCACGACGGGTCATCCGCCGCGAGTGCCGCCGGCGCCGGCGGTGGGATCGACAGCAGCTCGTCACGGCGCCGGTCGGTGCGGGAGGCGGCCCATTCGATCAGCGCCACCAACACCCACGCTCCGATCATCACCCCCGTCAGCGCGACAGGGTCGAGGTCGGCGATTGCCGCCGCGGTGGCGCACGCCGCCAGGAACAGCCCCTCAAGCAGGAGCCGCGGCACGACCGGCCGCCTCCGGGCCGGGCTCTCGAGCGAGCTCAGCCAGGCATACGAGATGGACATCGGCCGCTCGTCATCCCACCCCGGCTCGGCCGGAGGCAGGGTCGGGCCGGACAGCCGCCGCACGTCGTCCTGCAGCGTGTCGATGCGGTCGCCCAGACGGCGCAGCTCATCGGCAACCGCGTCCGAGCGCACCTGCTCGGTCATGTCTCGTCCTCGCGCATCTCTTCGATCGTCTCTTGCGCCTTCGCATGTACGCGGGCGCGGCGCTCCGCGAGCGACTCGTCCGTGCCGGGCTCGTCAGGCGTCGCGGTCTCGTCGTCGTCGCGCGTCGCAGCGAGCTTGCGGCGCAACTCGTCTGCGGGATCGGGCTCGGGCCCGGTCTCGGTAGTGGATGGTCGTCGGCTCCGCCGCGACCAGGCCCGCCAGATCGCGAGGGCGCTCGCGAGGCCGATCACCCAACGGAAGAGGCGACGCACGCATTCGATCGTACCTCTCGCTCCACGAGGGTCGGAACCCACCGGCGCGCTGGTAGGTTCGAGGTCATGGGAGACGCACAAGGGCGCAGCGGACCCAGCTATGTGGTGCTGCGTGAGGTTGGCGAAGGCCGCTGGGAGCTTGTCGGTGAGGCACGGAGGCGACCCGGCCTGGCGGCACGAGCCGCACGCGCCCAGGCGATTCGGGATGCCACTGGCGGCACGGCCAAGGAGGGCGAGGTCTACAAGGCCGTGCTGCGCAGCGAGTGGCGCATCGCCTCCGAGTAGCCCGGACCCGTCTGCGGGTGCTCTGCTCCCCCGGCTGCTCGAGCGTCGCTGCTACCCTTGGCGGGCTTCCTGCCCCGCTTCGCGACGCCTCGTTCCCGGCGTCGCCTGCCGGCGGGGCCGATTCAGACCGAGGGAAGGAGTAGGGAACCTGTGACCGAGTACGAGATTCTGCTGCTGCTGGACCCAGAGTTGCCCGAGGAACGACAGGGCGACGTCGTGGCGCGCGTCCGCGACCTGGTCGAGAAGGGTGGCGGCGACTTCGAGCGCCACGACGAATGGGGTCGGCGCAAGCTGGCCTACGAGATCGACAAGAAGACGGAGGGCACCTACCACCTCCTGCACGTGCGCTGCGCGGCGGACACGCTCGACGAGGTGTCACGCGTGCTGAAGATCGATGACGGCGTCCTGCGCCACATGGCGACGCGCCGGTCGCAGACAGGGACGGATTCGACAGTAGCGGCGGGCGTGCCGACGAGCGACCATGCAGAGGTCGCGTCCGCATCCACGCCTGAGGAGGAGTAATCATGGCTGCCAGCATCAACCGCGTCATCCTCGTGGGGAACCTCACCCGCGATCCAGAGCTCCGCCATACGCCGTCGGGCACCCCCGTGTGCTCGTTGCGCATCGCCGTCAACTCCCGTCGCAAGGACGAGACCGGCCAGTGGGTGGACAAGCCGAACTACTTCTCGGTCACCGTCTGGGGCCAGCAGGGCGAGAACTGCGCCCAGTACCTCGCCAAGGGCCGGCCGGTCGGGATCGACGGCCGCCTCGACTGGCGCGAGTGGGAGACCCCGGAGGGGAACAAGCGCGAGGCCGTCGAGGTCGTCGCCGAGAGCGTTCAGTTCCTGGGCAGCCGCGGCGACGGCGACGGCGCCGCCGCGTACGTTCCGGCAGGCGCTACGGCTGGATCGGAGCCCAACGCAGACTTCCCCGCCTCCGCATCCGACGACGACATCCCGTTCTAGTAGGGCCGGATTTCCGGCCCTCGAACCCGGCATCCCCGACCCAGCACGCGACAGGAGACACGACATGGCACCGAAGACACAGCGCGCAAGCGTTCGGCGGCCCACGGTGGGCCTGAGGGCAAGCGCAAGAGCTGCTACTTCTGCAAGGACGCGGTCGACGAGGTCGACTACAAGGAGATGAGCCAGCTGCGGCGCTATATGTCCGAGAAGGGCAAGATCCGCAACCGCCGCATCACGGGCGCCTGCAGGCGACACCAGCGGCAGGTGGCCGTTGCCGTCAAGCGGGCACGCGAGATGGCCCTGCTGCCGTACGTGGCCCGGTAGACGCGATGGACGTGATCCTGCTTCAGGACGTGGAGAAGGTCGGTCTCAAGGGAGACGTGGTCGGCGTGAAGCGCGGCTATGCCCGCAACTTCCTGCTGCCCCGCTCACTCGCCGAGGTGGCCACACCCGGCCGGGTTGCCGAGCTGCGGCGCATCGAGGCCGATCGCGCGCGTCACGAGGCTCGCTCGGCGGAGCAGGCGGAGGAGATCGCCGCAACGCTGCAGAAGACCGTCCTGAGCTTCGAGGTCAAGGCGGGCCCGACGGGCTCGCTGTTCGGCTCGGTGACCCCGACCGACATCGCCGAGGAGCTGTGGCGCACGCGGAAGATCCGCGTCGACCGCCGCAAGATCGACCTCGACGTGATCAAGCGAATCGGCCGCTACTCGATGCCGGTCCAGGTGTACGAGGGCGTCGTCGCCGAGGTCAAGACGCTCGTGGTCCCCGAGGGCGGCGAGCTGCCGCCCGAAGAGGAGCTCGCGGCGATGGAGGCCGCCGAGGCCGCAGCGGCACAGGCCGAGGCCGAGACGCACGAGCACGTGCCGGTGGACGACCTCGAGGAGATCCTCGACGCAGCCGAGGAAGCAGCGGTAACGGAGGACGCGGAGGAGCTCGACGGCACCCTCGGGCTCTCCGACGGCGTCGACGACGCCGTGGCGGACGAGCCCGCCGAGCGCTAACCCGCCCGCCCTGAGCCCTCCTCGCGGCCTTGTCCGGACCGGCCAGGTCTTCCACAGACCTGTCCACAGGGCTGTGCGCAGCGGTCTGAACTTCGCGCTGCGAGCGGACGTTTCCGCCGCCGCGACGTGACCGCTGCTGGGGACAAGTCATCCTGTGCTGGGGATACGATACGAACGTGTGTTCCGTTCTCCCTGCTCCCGGATGGCGCCGACCCGATTGTGCGCGTGTGGCGCCGGGCCTGTTTGATCCCGGCCCGTGACCATCGCGCCGCTCACCACCAACGCCCCCGTGCCGCCGCAGAACCTCGAGGCCGAGGAATCGGTGCTCGGGGCGATGATGATCTCGTCGAACGCGATCGGCTCGGTCACCGAGATCCTCGACGCCTCGGACTTCTACCGGGAGTCCCACGCCAAGATCTACCGCGCCGCCCTCGCTCTCTGGGGGAAGGGCGAGCCCGTCGACGCGATCACGCTCGCCGACGAGCTCGACGAGCGCAGCGAGCTGGACGACGGTCGGCGGCTCGGCGCGCATTGCCGAGCTTGCCGCGCTCGTGCCCGCAGCGTCGAATGTCGAGCACTACGCGCGCATCGTCAAGGAGGTGGCGACGCTGCGCGGCCTCGTCCGCGTCGGCCAGGAGATCACACGCCTCGGGCAGGAGCGCGACGGGGAGACGCCACGATCTCGTCGACCGCGCCGAGCAGCTCGTGTTCGCCCTCGCCCAGCAGCGGGTGACGGGTGACTTCGCACACATCCAGACGCTGCTCCTGGAGGGCTTCGAGCGCATCACGCAGCTGTACGAGGCCGGCGCGGAGCTGACCGGCATCCCGACCGGATTCCGCGAGCTCGATCGCCTCACCTCGGGCTTCCAGCCGGGCAACCTCGTCATCCTCGCCGCGCGACCGTCGATGGGGAAGTCGGCGCTGGCCCTCTGCTCGGCCGCAAACCTCGGTGTGCGACACGAGGTGCCGGTGGCGCTCTTCACGCTCGAGATGTCCAAGGCCGAGGTGACGCAGCGGCTCATGTGCAGCGAGGCGAAGGTGGAGTCGAACCGCCTTCGCTCAGGGAAGCTCACGCAGGACGACTGGCCCCGCCTGACCGCCGCCTGCGACAAGCTGATGAAGGCGCCGATCTACGTGGACGACACCGGCTCCATCACGATGATGGAGCTCCGCTCCAAGGCACGGCGGCTCAAGTCGCGCGAGCCGAAGCTGGGGCTGATCATCGTGGACTACCTCCAGCTGATGACCTCCGGCGCCAACGCCGAGAACCGCGTGCAGGAGGTGTCGCAGATCTCACGCTCGCTGAAGATCCTCGCCCGCGACCTCGACGTGCCGATCCTGGCCCTCTCCCAGCTCTCACGCGCCGTCGAGCAGCGCCACGACAAGCGGCCCATCCTCTCCGACCTGCGCGAGTCGGGGTCGATAGAGCAGGACTCAGACCTCGTCTTCTTCGTCTACCGCGACGAGTACTACAACGGCGACGAGTCCGACCAGCAGGGTATCGCCGAGGTGATCTGCGCCAAGCACCGCAACGGGCCGACCGACATGATCAAGCTGAGCTTCCTCAAGCGGTACGCGAAGTTCACCGATCTCGCGGCATAGGCACGACGCAGTTGCACGTGCCACACTGAGGCACGTGCCCGCGACCGTGATCGTCGGCGCGCAGTGGGGAGACGAGGGGAAGGGAAAGATCGTCGACCTGCTCGCGGCCGAGTCCGACCTCGTGTGCCGCTACCAGGGCGGCCCCAACGCAGGGCACACCATCGTCGCGGACGGTGAGACGTTCAAGATCCGTCAGATCCCGAGCGGGATCATCCAGGGCAAGGCGAGCGCGATCGGTGCGGGCTGCGTCGTCGACCCGCAGGTTCTCATCGGCGAGATCGACGAGCTCGAGGCGCGTGGTCGCGCCACCGACGGTCTCGTCTTCGTCTCCGGCAACGCGCACCTGATCATGCCGTGGCACGTGGCTCTCGACGGCGCACGCGAGCGGCGGCTCGGGAACCTGCAGATCGGCACCACCCGGCGAGGGATCGGCCCGGCGTACGCGGACAAGGCGACGCGCATCGGGATCCGCGTGCAGGATCTGCTCGACCCCAAGATCCTGCGCGAGAAGCTCGAGCTCGCGGTGGCCGAGAAGAACGTCTGGCTCGAGCGGGTGTACGAGCTCGAGCCTTTCGACGCGGAGACCGTGTTGCAGGAGTACCTGGGTCATGCCGAGCGCATCGCGCCCTGGATCGCGGACACCTCTCTCCTGGTCGATCGCGCGCTGCACGAAGGGGAGCGCGTCCTCTTCGAAGGTGGCCAGGGGACGCTGCTCGACCTCGACCACGGAACGTACCCGTTCGTCACCTCCTCGAGCCCGATCGCGGCAGGCGCCGCGGTCAGCTTCGGGATCGGGCCGCAGCGCATCGACGAGGTGCTCGGTGTCGCCAAGGCGTACGTGACGCGCGTGGGCGAGGGGCCGTTCCCGAGCGAGATCGCCGGCCTCGCAGCAGGAGCAGGTGCGTGAGCTCGGCGGCGAGTTCGGCACCGTCACGGGTCGTGTGCGCCGTTGCGGCTGGCTCGACCTCGTCGCGCTTCGTTTCGCGGTTCGCGTCAACGGCCTCACCTCGCTCGCGCTGACGAAGCTCGATGTCCTCTCGACCTTCGCCGAGATCCCCGTCTGCGTCCGGTATCGGCTGCCCGACGGATCCGAGACGGAGGACTTCCCCGCGCACCAGTCCGACTTCCATCACTGCGCCCCGGTGTTCGAGGCGCTTGCCGGTTGGGAGGAGCATCTGGACGGGCCGGAGCTCCCAGCCGCCGCCCGCGCGTACGTCGGGTTCGTCGCGGACGCGCTCGGTGTCCCGGTCACGCTCGTCGGCACCGGCGCCGGCCGCGAGGCCGTGCTCGCGCTCTCCTGACCTCCGTCTCCACAACTCCTGGTGCCTGCCTTCAGCCAGGCACCGCTGTTCAGCCAGGCACCCGCTGTCCCTCGCATACACTCGCCGCGTGAAAGTGCTCCTCGTCGGGTCGGGCGGCAGGGAGCACGCGCTCGCCTGGTCGTTCTCGCGTTCTACGGCGCTCAGCGAGCTCCACGCCGCGCCCGGCAACCCGGGAATCGCGAAGCTCGGCACCTGCCATCCGGTCGGCAGCGACGACGCCGAGGGGCTGCTCGGGCTCGCCGGCTCGCTCGGCGTCGACCTGGTGGTGATCGGTCCTGAGGCCCCGCTCGTCGACGGGCTCGGCGATCTCCTGCGGCACAGTGGCATCGCCGTCTTCGGCCCGGGCAGCGCGGCCGCGCGGATCGAGGGATCGAAGGCGTTCGCGAAGGACGTGATGGACGCAGCAGGCGTGCCGACCGCCCGCCTGCTGGAGACGCCGTCGGCACCGTGCGTCGTCAAGGCGGACGGGCTGGCAGCGGGCAAGGGTGTGGTCGTCTGCCGCACGCCGGCCGAGCTGCAGGCCGGGCTCGACGTCGTTCGAGCAGTGGGCGACGAGCTGGTCGTCGAGGAGTTGCTGGAGGGCCCGGAGGTGTCTGTGCTCGCCGTCTGCGACGGCGTCACCGCCGTCCCACTCCCGCCCGCGCAGGACTTCAAGCGGGCCTTCGACGGCGACGAGGGCCCGAACACCGGCGGCATGGGCTCCTATGCGCCTGTGCCGGGTCTGGGTGCCGGCGACATCGACGAGATCGTTGACAGCGTTCACGTGCCCGTGCTCCGGGAGCTGGCGCGGAGGGGCGCGCCCTTCGTCGGCATCCTGTTCGCCGGGCTCATGGTCACCGCGGACGGGCCTCGAGTGCTGGAGTTCAACTGCCGGTTCGGTGACCCCGAGACGCAGTCGCTGCTCCCGTTGCTCGACGACGACCTGCTGCAGACGCTCGCCGCGGCGGCCGCCGGCGAGCTCGCGGGTCAGACGCTCCCGATCCGCGACGGGGCCGCCGTCACCGTGGTGCTGGCGGGCGGTCGGCTACCCCGCCGAGAGCGACCGGGGCGCGCCGATCGACGGCGTCGAAGCCGCAGAGGCGCTCGGCGCGCTCGTCTTCCACGCAGGCACAGCCTTCCGCGACGGCCGGCTCGTGACGAACGGAGGACGCATCCTGAACGTCACCTGTACGGGCCCGGGGGTGGCCGAAGCGCGCGACGCGTGCTACGCAGCCGCCGACCGCATCACATGGTCCGGTGTGCGGCGTCGCGCCGACATCGCACGATCAGCAGCCGCGGGCGAAACGGTCAGCCTGCGCTCGTAGGCGGGGCACCTGACGTCGCCGTCGCTCTGCTTCGCGTCCGTTGCCCCGGGCTTCGTAGGCTCCACCGGCTTCTCGTCCGGCTTGGGCTTCGGTTTCTTCTTGGTGGCCCGACCTCGACGTACGCGTTCTCTGCGTTGTAGCGGGTGCGGTACCGCTCGTCCTTGATCAACTCGTCGCCGCGGTACACCTTGCGCGTGTACTCGACCGTGAAGCCGGCCGGCCCGGCCGCCTGCACCACCCTCCGCTCCCCGGGCTTCAACGCCGGGTTCTTCGTCACGCGTGTCCTCGGCTCAACATAGCTGTATGGATCCTCGGTCACCGTCTCCACGCGGCGCCCGAGCTTCGACGAGTAGAACCGAACCGAGACGCCCGTCGACCAGGCCGAGACCTTGATCAGGAGCCCCGCCTTCCAGTCATTCGTGAAGATCATCTCCGGGCCGCCCCACGACACGGTCGCCTCGCGGCCCATCGGATAGCGCGAGATGTAGAACTCGTGTGGCTGGTGCGCATCGAGCTGCAGCCCGGCGAAGAAGGCCGCGTTGTAGAGCGTGGTCGAGATCTGGCTCACGCCGCCGCCGACGGCATCCTCGAGGCGACCGGCGAGGATCTGCGGCGCGAGCACGAACCCGCGCTCCTCGGTGCGCCTGCCGAGCGCGTCGTTGAGGGAGAACGACCCGCCCGGCTTCACGACCGTGTCGTCGAGGATCTGCGCGCCACGCTGGATGTTGTTCACCCTGGGAGCGCAGCACGGGTAGTACGTCGTGAACTCGGACACGAGCTCCGTGATCTTCAGGCCACGCGCCTCCTCGGTCGTCAGCGCGGGCGCAACCGACCGGAAGCGCGCACGATGCACGGTCGATCGCGGGTTGGCGAGCAGCGAGCGCCCGATCGACTCGACGTCCAACTCGCGGCCGGGGGCCGAGGGCAGCACCTTGACCCGCGTGCCGGCGACCTGGAACTGGGCGTCACGTGGCTTGCGCAGACGGTCGCCGAAGACGGCACCGAGCCGCCGCCGCAGCGCGTCGCCGTCGAGGCGCACGGTCAGGCTGCCGCCCTGCGGCTCGATCACGAGGGCGCGTCGCAGGAACGCCGGCCTGAGCTCGACCGCAGTCGTGCCGATGGCGATGGTGCGCGTCGAGGCGAGCAGGGCGTCGACGGTGCGGCCGGCCCGACGCGCGGCGGCGGTCGTCACGGAGGGCGGCACGACGTCGACCGGGACCGACAACGTCGCAGGCAGCGAGCCCAGCCGCCGAGTGAGCGCCTCGCCGTCGAGCGCGCGTCCCTCGACGCTCGGCGCGACCCTTGCGCCGGCCGCGGTCACCGTCAGGCTCGCGTCCTGCGGCTCCGTCGCCACGCGTGTCTCGAGATCGGTGTGGAGACGCTCCAGTTGCAGCGCGTCGAAGTCGAACCGGAGCGGTACCACCTCTGTCTCGCCGAGCCCGAGCCTGCGGGTCAGGCGCGAGAAGATCCCGCTGCGGTCGGCCTCATCGAGCGCTTCCTCGATGCGGGGCTGCGCACCGAGTAGCGCACCAGTCACGGTGACTTGGATCTCGGCGTCGGGGTCGTCGACCCGGAGCACGACCGGGCGCAAGCGCTGCCGGCGCGCCGCCGCTTCGAGGGCAGTCGTCGCTTCGGCCCTGCTCATCCGGCCGACGTCGACACCGCCCACGATGGTCCGCGAAGGGAGCGCGTCGCGCCCGGCGAGCGCCAGAACGCCTGTCGCGACCGCGAGCGCTCCTGCGATCGCGCCCAGCGCGACGAGGACGGCGAACGTTCGCCGCCTACCGCGGGCGCGGGTGGCAGTGGAGAGGTACATACGGGACGAGATCGGGCATCGCGAGGCACCGGGCCTCGCCGGTCACCGTCGCGTCGAGCATAAGAGTGCCACACGCACTCCGGTCGGCTCGGCTGAAGGGGTCACTAGAATCGATGGCGGTGATTGCCCGCTACAGCCGACCGGAGATGGCCAGGATCTGGTCGGAGGAGGTGAAGCTCGGGCGCTGGCTCGAGGTCGAGCTGGCTGCGCTCGACGGCTGGGCGGCCGTTGGGGCGGTGCCAACCGAGGCTGTCGTCGCCATGCGCGGCGCTGCCCGCGTTCCGAGCCCAGCCGAGATCGCCGCGCGCGAGCTCGAGACGGGTCACGACGTGGCTGCCTTCGTCGACGTCGTCGCGTCCGAGCTGGGCGAGCAGGGTCGCTGGTTCCACTACGGGCTGACCTCGTCCGATGTGCTCGACACGGCTCTGTCGCTCGCCGTGCGCGACGCGGGCGCGCTCGTCCTTGCGGGTCTCGAGAGCTCGTTCGCGGCGGTCGTGAGGCGCGCGGACGAGCACCGGCTCACACTGTGCATGGGTCGGACGCACGGTGTCCACGCAGAGCCGACGACGTTCGGGCTGAAGCTCGCCGGCTGGGCCTTCGCGCTCGACCGTGATCGCGTCCGCCTCGAGCGGGCGCTGGAGGGGATGCGTGTCGGCAAGCTCTCGGGCGCCGTCGGTCAGTACGCCTCTCTCGACCCGGAGGTGGAGCGGATCGCCTGCGAGCGGCTTGGCCTCGATCCGGCGCCGAGCTCGACGCAGGTCCTCCAGCGGGACCGGCACGCCGAGGTGCTCGCCGCGCTTGCGCTCCTCGCCTCTTCGCTCGACCGCTTCGCGACGGAGATCCGTCACCTCGCGCGCACCGAGGTGCGCGAGGTGGAGGAGCCGTTCGGACGCGGCCAGAAGGGATCCTCGGCGATGCCCCACAAGCGCAACCCCATCACCGCCGAGCGGATCTCGGGTCTTGCGCGCGTCGTGCGTGCCAACGCGATCGTCGGCTTCGAGAATGTCGTGCTCTGGCACGAGCGGGACATCTCGCACTCGTCGGCCGAGCGGATCGTGATTCCCGACTCGTTCCTGGCCGTCGACACGATGCTCGAGCGTTTCACGTGGCTCGTGGACGGGATGGTCGTCTACCCGGAGCGAATGCGAGCGAACATCGAAGCGAGCCACAACCTCTTCTTCAGTCAGCGCCTGCTGCTCGCGCTCGTCGACAGCGGCCTCGCGCGCGACGCGGCCTACGGCCTCGTGCAGCGTGTGGCGATGCGGGCCTGGGACGAGGCGCTCGACTTCGCCGAGCTCGTCCGCTCGGAGACGGACATCGCCGCGCGCGTCGATCTCCAGGCGGTCTTCGACCTGGACGCCTATACGCGCCACGTCGATGTCGTCTTCGAGCGGCTGGCCGAGCTCGTCGCATCACGCGGGGAGCCAGTGCGTGCCTGAAGTCGTGCATCTCGGCTCCGGGAAAGTGCGCGAGCTGTACGCCCTCGATGACCGGCGTCTGCTGCTTGTCGCCACCGACCGCATCTCCACCTTCGACGTCGTGCTGCCGACGCCGATCCCCGACAAGGGGAAGGTGCTCACCGGCCTGTCGGCGTTCTGGTTCGCCCGGACGCGCCACCTCGTGGCGAACCACCTGCTGGCCGTCGGCGAGGACGGCCGCTCGCTCGAGTGCCGCAGGCTCGAGATGCTGCCCGTGGAGGTCGTCGTCCGCGGCTACCTGAGCGGATCCGGGTGGCTCGACTACCGGGACACGGGGATGGTGTGCGGGCATGTGCTGCCGGCCGGGCTCGTGGAGTCCGGCCGCCTGCCCGAGCCGATCGTCACTCCGGCCACGAAGGCGGACTCTGGTCACGATCTCAACATCGCCGAGGACGTCGCGGACGCGCTCTGCCCACCCGGGACCTACGATGCGGCTCGCGAGGCCGCGCTCGCCGTGTACCGGTTCGCGGCGGCGCACGCGGAGGAGCGCGGGATCGTCGTTGCCGACACGAAGTTCGAGCTCGGCATCGACGAAGACGGCGTGGTGACGCTCGCCGACGAGGCGCTGACACCCGACTCCTCGCGATTCTGGCCGGCGGACGGCTATGTGCCCGGCGGGCCGCAGCCGTCCTTCGACAAGCAGTACGTCCGCGATTGGTGCAATCAGACCGGCTGGGACAGGACGTATCCGGGCCCGGAGCTACCCGCCGACGTGGTCGCCGGCACCCGGTCGCGGTACGTGGAGGCGTTCGAGCGGCTCACCGAGGTGTCGTTCGAGCGGTACCTCGTGGATCCGACCGTGATGGCGTGAACGCGACGGTCCTGATCCGGGTGAAGGGCGGCATCCTCGACCCGCAGGGGGAGGCGGTGCGTGCGTCGCTCGAGAAGCTCGGCTTTCCGGTCGTCGCCGCGCGAGTTGGGAGGCTCGTCGACCTCGAGCTGGCGGCGGATGACGCCGTCGAAGCGCGTGCCCAGGTCGAGCGGATGTGTGCCGAGCTGCTTGCGAATCCGCTGATCGAGAGCTTCGAGATCGAGATCGACGCCGGCGAGAGACGCCCGTGAGATCCCCGCTCGTGGCGGTGGTGACGTTCCCCGGCTCGAACGACGACGGGGACGCAGCGCTCGCACTCGAAGCGGTCGGAGCGGAGGCAGTCCGCGTGTGGCACGCCGACACCGAGCTGGCCGACGACGTCGCGGGTGTCGTGCTGCCGGGTGGCTTCTCCTACGGGGACTACCTGCGCTGTGGGGCGATCGCCCGCACCGCTCCCGTGATGAGCGCGGTGGCGTCGTTCGCTGCCGACGGCGGCCCCGTCCTGGGTATCTGCAACGGCTTCCAGATCCTGTGCGAGGCCGGGCTGCTCCCCGGCGTGCTCCGCCTGAACCGGCAGCTCGAGTTCGTGTGCCGCGACGTCGAGGTCGAGGTGGGGACGACCGCGTCCCCGTTCACCCAGGGGTGTCGGCGCGGCGAGCAGCTCGTGATCCCCGTCAAGCACGGCGAGGGCAACTGGTACGCAGATGACGCGCTCTACGCCGAGCTGGAGCGGGCCGACCGTATTGCTCTGCGCTATGTGGAGGACGTGAACGGCGCCCGCGACCGCGTCGCCGGCGTCCTCTCCGAGGGACGAAACGTGATGGGGCTCATGCCGCACCCCGAGCACGCGGTCGATCCCTTGCTCGGCCCTGTGGGCGGCAGGCCGATCCTCGAAGGCCTCGTGGCTGCTGCGCGCGAGCGTCAGCTCGTCGGCTCGGCCTGATCGGGCTGGTCAGCCTGCGTCTCGCGCTGTCGGCGGCGACGCTCCTCGACGCGGCGCAGCACGCTGGCTCGGTACAGCTCGCTCGCCCGCTGAGCGGCGGGCGAGGGCTCGCGCCCGACCGTCGAGCTGTAGATGAGGAACTCGTCCGGGTCGGGGAAGACCTGCCCTGAGCTGAAGGACGTCATTTGCCTCGTGCCTCCGATGGCAGCGACCGTTCGGCCCAAGTGTGCCAGACGGATTCGCATTGCTCGACGAAGCTGCGCATGAAGCCGGGTGCGAGCGTCACTCGCGCGACGACCATGCCGCGTCGCTCCCGTGGGTCGATGCGGACGAAGTCGATCGTGAACTGGTCCACGCCGGCGTACACCCGTGACGCGTTGGCCCAAACGCCTGCGAACCGGCGCGCGTCGATCGTGATCTCGACCTCGGGCTGGTCATCTTCATCGTTCACGCCTCAGAGTCCCCGAAGAGGGCCTGCCGGAGCTCCGGCGTGCGGTCGAGCTCCGCGCGCAGCCGCTCGAGCTCGCGGGCACGCAAGGTCACGGGCCCGCGCCGCGCCTGTCCACCGGTCGTGTAGGCGAAGCGCACGAGACGCTCCCCGTCAGTTGTCTCCAACAGCGCGACGACTGTTGCGAACCGCTTCTCACCCGCGCGCTGTGGGACGGACACCTCTTGGATGGTCGTCGCCCTGCCCCACGGTGTCGTCACGACCGCCATGGATCGATCCTGCCCGGAGATCCGTGACGGGTGTGTGACGGCTTCGTGTCGTCTGTGTACCGGTGATCAGAGGCGCTCGACGACGCGAAAGCGGGCACAGACGACGAGGGTGTCGTCGTCGATCGCGACCGGTGGGTCGCCGAGCACAGCGGTCATCTCGGGGCTCGTGAAGAACCGGACGTGAGCCTCGTACCAGTCCTCGACCGTCTCGAACCCCTCGCCCTCGTCGATCGCGAATTGCAGGTCGACGTCGCCCATGCGCTTCACGGTGACCTCCGTCGTCTCGATCACCGCGACGCCACGGCCGTCCGAATCGACCACGACCTCGAGTGCGCCGACCTCCTCGACCGGTGATCCCTCTCGCGCGTACTCCTCGAGCAGCCCGGTCGTCGACGTCTTGGCGCCGGCCAGGATCGCGGCGACGAGCTTGTCGCGCAGCGGGCCCGGGAAGCCGAACTGTGCGGGCGGCAGGTCGCGCATGCGGCGATGCTACGCGGCTCCGGTCCGACCTGCGCGATAGCGTCGCGCGGTGACATTCGAGCTGACACCGGACACCGTCGGTGCGTGGCTCGTCGAGCAGCGGCTGGCGACAGCCGGCCAGACACTCCAGGTGAGGGAGCTGCCGGGCGGCATTTCCGCCACGGTGCTCGCGGTGCGGGGGGCGGCTCGCGCCCTGGTCGTCAAGCAGGCGCTCTCCCGGCTGCGCGTGGCCGACGAGTGGTTCGCCACGCAGGACCGCACTGCAACGGAGGCGGCAGCGATGACGCTGTGCGCGGGGCTCACGCCCGGCGCCGTTCCTGCCGTGCTGGCGGTCGATCCGGGTGCGCACGTCCTCGCCATGGAGTTGATCGAGGACGCCGAGAACTGGCAGGCAGCGGTCGCTCGTGGCGTGCCTCATGTCGAGCTCGGCCCGTGGGCCGGCGAGGTACTCGCGACCTGGCACCGCGAGACGCTGGGGCGCCCGGACCTGGCGGAGGCTTTCGGCGACCTCGAGTCGTTCGAGCAGCAACGGCTGCGCCCGTTCCACGAGACATTGATGGCGCGGCGGCCGGAGTCGGCCGGCGCGATCGCCCCCTACCGCGACGCGCTGCGGTCCGAGCGTCTCTGCCTCGTCCACGGCGACTATGCAATGAAGAACATGCTCGTATCCCCGTCGGGACAGTGGGTGCTCGACTTCGAGGTCGCGCACCGCGGCAATCCGATCTTCGACCTCGCCTTCTTCCTCTCTTTCGTGGTCCTCTCGGCGATCCGCTGGCCTCCGCTGAGGACCGAGCTGCACGAGCTGGCCGACGGGTTCCTCGCCGCCTACCGGGCGGCGTCGCCGTTCCCTTTGGACGACGCGGCGATCGCCGGGCACACCGCATGCCTCGTGTTGGCGCGCACGGACGGGAAGTCGCCGGCGCAGTTTCTCGACGAGCCGTCACGAGCCGCGGCCCGCGAGATCGGCGACGCGATGCTGGTCGCGCCCGAGCGAGGCTTGTGGGCGTGGCGTTACTGAGCGTTGCGGTGCAGGCCCGAGAAGTAGCGCAACGCCTTCTTCGTCTTCGTCGCCTGCTCGCCCGAGAGGTCGACGCCGCAGCCCGCCAGGAACGCCCTCGCTCCGGCGGCGGTGTCGAACGTCTCAGGTGGCGGGCACTTCGTCGACAGCTCGAGGATCCGCGAGTTGTCGGGGAAGAGCCACATCTCCGCGACGAGGCGCCGGTCGTAGCCCTCGGGCGTGAACCTCAGCTTGAGCACGAAGATCGGCCCCAGCACGACGAGGTCGTCGAGCCCGACCCCATCAGGCGCGTGCTCGGCGAAGAACGCCCGCTGCTCCTTCGAGAAGAGCTTGCGCACCGGCAGGCGGCCTTCGACGGCCTCCTTGACGTCGGGACGTGGCAGCGTCCGCTTCATCGAGCCGGAGCAGACGAACCCGCCGGGCATCGCGTCGACCTCGATGCCGAAGCTGGGTGAGGCGCGCACAGCCTGCGGCATCGTCTCGGGGACGATCGGACGGAGCTTCACCACCGAGTCGTCACCCTTCTTCTGCACGCGACGGGCCCGGACGACGAGCCCGTGCTTGTCGAGCACGAGGTCGGGCGTGTCGAAGAAGAACACCTGCCGGATCTGGGCGTCGAGTGGATCCATGCCGAGCCCACGCACGGCCGAGCGCTGGTCGGTCTCCGGCACCGTGAGCTTCAGCTCAACGGTGTCTGCGCCCTTCAGGAGCGACATCAGCTCTCCGAGCGCTTCGTCCGACAGCGGTTGACGTGATCTGGCTGGTGGCATCTCTCCTCCTGTCGGCTGGTTCACGGCGCGCCTTTACCGGCAGCGTTCGCGAGAGTCACTCGCCCGAGAGCGACGACGCGATCGGGATCGGCAGCGGCAACGATCTCCACGTCCGCGACCGCGAGCGTGCGCCCTGCCTTGCGACAGGTGGCCCGCACCACGTGCTGCTCGGGCCGAGCGAGCCGGAGGCAGTCGAGCTGGAGCGACGACACGACCCACGAGCCGGGAGAGGCGCTCTCGGCGGCGTACCAGGCGGCGGTGTCGACACAGGTCGCGAGTGCGCCGCCGTGGATGAACGCCGGCTCCTGGTCGTCGACGGCGGCGAGGGTTGTCGGATCGAGCAATAGCGTCGCCTGCCCGTCCGCGGCGCTCTCGAGCATCAGGCCGATACCGTCGTCCAGCGGCGAGATCGAGGCGCTCACTCGTCGGTGCCGTGGTCGTGCCGGTCGTGCCGCGCCGCTTTCCGTGCCGCCTTCTTCTCCGCCCGCTTCTCCGCATGCTGCGCCTTCTGCTCGGACGCCTTCTCCTTCGCCCCCGTAGTACGACTCCGTGACCAGTGTCTTGCCGCCGGTCCAGCCGAAGACCCAGACGACGAGCGCGATCGCGAAGACCATGTTCCAGGCCGTTGTCACGAGCTGCTGCCCGATCGAGTACGCGGTGGCGGTGTCGGCATCCGCGTAGTCCTGCAGGGCGACGACGTTCATCGCCTGGTTGACGCCGACCCCACCCGGCGTCACGGAGACCGTGTTGGCGATCGAGTTCGAGCCGACCACGTGCATCACGGAGGCGAAGGTGACCGGAATCCCGTAGGCGGCGAGGAAGACGGCGATCACGCCGAGCTTCGCCAGCCAGCCGCCGAAGGAGGGGAGGAACACCTTGAGGAAGTACTGCCGCGGCTGCTGCAGGATGGCCCCTCCCACCTTGGCCTTTTCCCACAGCTTCTTGACCTGTTTCCAGAAGACGCGCGCGAGGAGCACGACGAGGAACGCCCCGCCCGCGAGCATCAGGATGGTGAAGGCGAGATGGTCGCCGAACCAATCCCAGTTGGGTGAGCGCGAGCCCTCGACGTTCATCTCCGGCACGCTCAGGAACAGGTACAGGTAGACGAACGCGCCGATCACGGTGAAGAAGATCTTCTGCACGAGGTAGCCGGCGAAGATCCCGGGGAACGTCGAGCCGGGAATGAGCGCCACGAACATGATCAGCAGCGCGAAGGTGCCCATGTTCGCCGGGAGCACGTTGTTCATGGCCACCGAGACGGCGTACGCAGCGAGGATCGGTCGGAAGCCGATGGTTACCTTCGGGTAGGCCGCGCGCAGGATGAAGAGCCAGGAGACGGCGGTCAGCGTCGTCTGCGCGGTCTGGAAGGCGCAACCCAGGATCAGCGAGCCGAGCGAGATGGCCGTGACCTGATCCCAGACGTTCTGGAACCAGCCGACGAGATCCCAGCCGAGCAGCTTGCTGGCGACCAGCGTGATCAACAGCGCGGCAGCCCAGCCGCCGAGCTTGACGAAGCGCCGCTTGCGCGAGTCGTCGCGGAGTGGCGACACGGTGGCGACGGCCGCGTGACTCACGGCGTCCGACCGGGCAACGAGCGCAACCGCGTCATCGGCGGAACCCTACGCCGTTGTCGGGTCACGTGCATTCCTCCGACCGACGACGTAGGGTTCCGCGCGATGGAGCCGTCCGGCACGAAGCGCATCGAGCTCGTCCTGCCGATGCGCACGGTGCTGATCGTCGCTGCTGCCATTGGTATAGGGGTTGCCTTCGCCGCCATCGGCGACACCTTCCTCATCGTCTTCGTGGGCATCTTCCTCGCGCTCGTCTTCGAGTACCCGGTGCGGTTCATGATGGGGAAGACGCACATGTCGCGAGGGCTGGCCGCGACGGTGACGGTGCTCGGGACGGCAGTCGCGGTGACGGCTCTGGCGCTGCTCCTGCTCGTGCCGCTCGTCGGCTCCGTGCGCGACTTCCTCCAGGAGCTGCCGACAACCGTCCAGCAGCTACAGGACTCGGGCGAGCTTTCGTGGCTCGGCGACTCGGGTGCTGCCGGGAACGTCCAGGAAGGCGCGCAGCAGGTCTCGCAACTCGTGCCGAACGCGATTTCGGCCGTCCTCGGGATCGCGGGAGGGTTCTTCTCGCTCTTCCTGGCCGCGTTCACGATCCTTTTCATCTGCCTCTTCCTGCTGAGCGACATCGCGAACCTGAAGCGGTCGCTCGGCAGCGTGCTGATGCCTGGCGACGAAGAGCGCTGGCTCGGCGTGTGGGAGCGGGTGACAGAGTCGATCTCACGCTGGGCGATCGGGCTGATCATCATCGCGACGATCGCCGGCACGACGCAGGGTATGACCGCCTGGCTGCTGGGGTCGAGCTACGCGGTCGCGTTGGGTGTCATCGCCGGGCTGCTCGACATGATCCCGAACATCGGTGCCACGATCGCCGGCTTCATCCTCGTGCCGACGCTCTGGGCCGAGGAGGGCCTCACGGCGGCGATCATCATGCTCGTCGTCGTACTCGTCTACCAGCAGGTCGAGAACAGCATTCTCACACCGAAGATCCAGGGCAAGGCGGTGAACCTCTCGCCGTTCTTCATCATCGTCTCTGTGACGCTGTTCGGCGCCTTGCTCGGGGTGCTCGGCGCGCTCACCGCCGTCCCGCTCGCGGCCACCATTCAGATCCTCGTGCAGGAGCTGACGAAGGCGCGGCGCGAGCAGGTGGCGGAGGCAAAGGCGGCGCTCGAGCCGCCACCGGTCGCGCCGGCGTAGCCTTTGCGGCCGCGAAGCGGGCGCCTTCAGGGTTATGCGCGACGGAATCCGCGAGAGCTGGTTTCCGACATCTCGCTGCGCCGGCTGCGCCGGCGTAGCTCTTGCGGCCGCGAAGCGGACGCCTTCAGGGTTATGCGCGACGGAATCCGCGAGAGCGGATTCCGACATCTCGCTTCAGCGAGATGTCGCTTGCAGGAATGGAGCCTAGTAGTAGCTCGTGCGGCCCTTCGCTGCGCGCGCGCTGTAGGAGGCGATGTCGAGCACGACGCCCAGCGCGACGAGGATCCATTCGCCGCCGTGGACACCGCCGGGCCCCCAGACGAGCACGTACATCAGCGTCGTCCACGGGAGCAGGAGCAGCCCGAGCAGCGGCCAGGCCCACGAGTCGAAGGCACGGTCGATCCGGTCGCCGAAGATCCACATCAGCACGAGCACGATGCGGGGGCCGATCCCGAAGGCGAGAAGCGCGGCGCAGCACATGGGCGGGCATTCTCCGGCAGGGGGCCCCGTCAAGTCAAGCGGGTGGCGGCCGGCTGCCCGGCCACTCCGGGCTCCGCCACGGCTGCTCCCGCACCGAGACACTCTCCATCGCCGGGGCCGCGGTCTCCGGGCGCGACGCATACCAGGCGACGTAGGCGTCGGTCAGAGGGCGCGCCGTGAGTCCGTGGGCGTAGATCGAAAGGGCGACAGTGGCGAAGATCGCGAGCAGCAACGTGCTCGTGTGGGGCAGCTCCGCCTCTTCGATCACGATCACCGCGAAGACGATCGAAGCGAGGCCACGAGGCCCGAACCAGCCAAGGTAGAGCACTGTCGGGCGGCGCGCACCCGTGCCGATCATTCCGATTCCGACGGGGAGCAGGCGCACGACGGTGAGGCTCAGCACCGCGTAGAGCGCGATACTCCAGGTGAGATCGCCGAGCACCGGTCCGAGGATGACCGCGCCGAAGACGACCATGGTGACCGCGTTCAGCACCTCTCCCGCCTCGTCCACGAGGAAGCTCACCTCGCCGGCTGCGCGACGCCGCAACACCCCGAAGACGAAGCCCGCCACGAAGGCTGCGATGAAACCGCTCCCGCCGAGGGGGGCCGCGACGCCGTAGGCGAGGGCCGCGGCCGCCAGCGGCACGACCTGCAGCCAGTGCGCCGCAACCGTTCCGTAGCGAACCGAGACGAGTACGACGCCGGCGGCGACTGCCCCGGCAAGTGCTCCGCCGGCCAATCCGTACCCGATCTCCTCCAGCACGATCTCGACCGCGTGCCGGGCGCCGAGCGATCCTTCGTCGGCCTCCGCCACAGCGAGTGCGATCAGCAGCAACGGTACGCAGATGCCGTCGTTGAGCCCGCTTTCGACGTTCAGGCCCTGCCGGACGCGGGACGGCAGGCGCCCGTCGGTGACAACCGCCTGGCCCAGAGCCGCGTCCGTCGGGGCGAGGACGACGGCGAGCACGAGCGCCTCCACGAACGCGAGCTCGGTGAGGACGCCGGCCGCGAGCAGCGCTCCGGCTGCGATGGTCAGCGGCAGGCCGATGCCGAGGAGGCGCAGTGGGACGTATGCCTCACGGCGGAGCGCTCCAACGTCGATCCGGGACGCGTCGGCGAACAGCACCAGTGTGAGCGTTGCCTCCGCGAGGACTCGAACTGGCGTCGCCGTGATGTGCAGATCGATCACGTCCAGTGCCTCGTTCCCCGCCACGAGGCCGGCCGTGACGAAGAAGATGGCCGGTGTGACGATCGAGCGATCGAGCCGGGAGGAGACCGCCGCGAAGGCGATCAGTAGGCCGGCGACCGCAGCGAGAGACCACGTACCCATCGGTTGACGCGATTATCGGCGCTCGTTGTGGCCGGCGCGGAGTCAGTGGCAGGCGCGACCGGCCAGGGGGTAGTGTCGCGTCGATGAGCGCTCCAGCGACTGGTTTTGGAGAGCGGGTGACCTGGTCACCCGAAGTGCCGAAGCTTCGCCCTGCGAGGGTGATTCTCTCCTGGTTGGTGTCTGCGCTCGCGTTGCTGATCGCGGCGGCGCTCGTGCCGCACGTGGACATCCCCACCTTCTGGGGCGCCGTCGTCGTCGCGGCGGTGGTGGCGATCGTCAATGCCGTGCTGCCGCCGATCCTGGCGGCGCTGCGCCTGCCGTTGACGCTCGTGATCGGCTTCCTGGGCGTCCTCTTCCTCGATGCTTTCGCACTGCTGCTCGCCTCGGACGTGAGCGAGCACGCGATCCAGGTCGACTCGTTCTGGTGGGCGCTGCTGACGGCGCTCGTCGCCGCGGCGGCGTCCGTCGTGCTGCAGGTGATCCTGGGGACGAACGACGACGACACCTACTCGTTGCAGGTCACGCGTCGCATCGCGCGGCGCCAGGGGGGTGTCGAGCGCACGGACGTGCCCGGGATCGTCTACCTGGAGATCGATGGGCTCGCGCTGCCGGTGCTACGACGGGCGATGCGTGACGGCAACGCACCCCACATGGCCGGCTGGCTGGCCGACGACACCCACCGGCTGGTCGAGTGGGAGACCGATCTCTCGTCGCAGACCGGTGCCAGCCAGGCCGGCATCCTGCTCGGCTCGAACGAGGACATCTCCGCGTTCCGCTGGGTGGAGAAGGAGACCGGCACGCTCATGACCTGCTCGGCGCCGGCCGATTGCGCCGAGATCGAGCGACGGCGCTCGACCGGGATCGGGTTGCTCGCGAACGGTGGCGCTAGCCGAGGCAACCTGCTGTCCGGTGAGGCGGATCATCTGATTCTGACCGTGAGCCGGATCGAAGCAGAGAAGCGTGCCAACCCGGGGTATCGCGCGTTCTTCGCAAACGGCTTCAACGTCACCCGCTCGCTCGTGCTGTTCGCCTGGGAGGTGGTCCTCGAGTGGGTCGCCGCACTGCGCGCCATCCGCCGGGACGTTCGCCCACGGGGTCACCGCGGCGGCCTATACCCCTTCATCCGCGCCGCGATGTGCGTGATCGTTCGCGATCTGATCGTGTTCGGTGTGCTGCAGGACATGATGCGCGGGCGGCCCGCGATCTACGCCACATTCTCGAGCTACGACGAGGTTGCCCACCACTCGGGTCTCGAACGCACGGACACGCTCGAGGCACTAAGGAAGCTCGACCAGCAGTTCGGTCGCATCGACCGTGCGCGCCGCTTCGCGCCGCGTCCGTACGAAATCGTCGTGCTGTCCGACCACGGCCAGACGCAGGGCGCCACGTTCAAGCAGCGCAACGGCTACGGCCTGGACGACCTCGTGCAGCGCTCGCTCGCGGCCGGGGAGGTCACCGAGTTCGCGGGTGGGGACGAGCAGAGCGCGATGGTTGGGCTCGCACTCGGCGAGGCAACGGGCTCTGCGCCGAAGAAGAAGAAGGCGAAGAACGACGTCTCGGACAAGCAGGTCGTCGTGCTCGGCTCGGGCAATCTCGGTCTCGTCTACCTGATGGAGGAGTCGCGGCGGCTCACGCTGGAGGAGATCGACGAGCGTCACCCGCAGCTCCTCCCGGCGCTCTGCGAGCACCCGCACGTCGGCTGGGTGCTCGTGCGCTCGGCCGAAAGCAGGGCCGGTGGCGCTCGGTGCCAGCGGTGCTCACTACCTGCGCACCGGTCGCATCGACGGAGACGATCCGCTCGCGAACTTCTCCCCGACCGCGCCGCAGCATCTCTTGCGCACCGACGGCTTCGAGCACGTCGGGGACATCATGGTGGGCAGCTTCTACGACCCGGAGCTCGACGAGGGCTGCGCATTCGAGGAGCTGATCTCGTTCCACGGCGGCATTGGGGGGCCGCAGACGCGGCCCTTCATCCTGCATCCCGAGTCCCTGCCGGTGCCCGAGGAGGCGATCGTCGGAGCGGCCTCCGTCCACGGCGTGCTCGCCGGCTGGCGCGAGCGGCTGCAGGGGCAGGCTGACGCGGGCGCATCATCCCGATGAGATGATGGCGTGCAGAACGGCAGCTGGCAGGATGCAAGCAGCCGTCGGAGAGCGGCAGAACATCTGAGAGGAGACACCATGACGGAGATCGGCCCGGTCGACTATCTGATCGTCGGGTTCCCAGGCAATCGCTTTCGGGGCGAGATCGCCCCTGCGCTCGCCGACCTCGTCGATGCCGGCACGATTCGCATCATCGACATTGCCTTCGTCGGCAAGGACGAGAACGGTGATGCCGTCGCGTTCGAGCTCACCGAGCTCGACCCCGACGTGCAGCAGGGTCTCGAGAACCTCGGCATCGAGGTGCAGGGCCTGTTCAACGAGGACGACCTGATGGACGCGGCGGCCGAGCTCGAGCCCAACACGTCGGCGGCGTTGCTCGTGTGGGAGAACGTCTGGGCGCGCGACGTCGCCCAGGCAATCCGTGATGCCGGTGGAGTGCCGCTCGCCTTCGAGCGGCTCCCGCACGACGTCGTCCAGGCGGCCCGCGACTTCGCGCTCGCGAACGCCGAATAGAGAGGAGATCGAGACATGTTCGGACGCAGAGGCCCAGGGCTCGTTCGTGCCGCGGCGACGACCGCAGTGGTAGCCGGAACCGCCGGAGCCGTTCGCCATCGCCAGGACCAGAAGTACTCCGCGCAGGACCAGGCCGCGTACGACCAGCAGGTGGCGGCCCAACAGGCAGCCGCACCCGCCGCGCCCGCCGCGCCGGCCGAGCCCGACTATGCCGCCGAGCTCGAGCAGCTCGCGCAGCTGAAGAACCAGGGCATCCTCACGGAGGAGGAGTTCGAGGCGAAGAAGAAGCAGATCCTCGGGATCTGAGTCGCCGGAAGATGGGGCGGCCGGAGCTCTTGCTTCGGCCGCCAACCCGCCAAGCGCCAGCAGCGAAGGAGTTCACGGTGAGCGACAACGTCGCACGTACGCAGCTACCTATTCCCGACCGGCCGCACGAGGGCGATCTGCCCCTCGATGCGAAGGACCCAGCGGCGACGTTCCCGCCGATCGAGCCGCTGCGCCCGCCGGTCGGCGCGCCGAACGTGCTCGTCGTGCTGCTCGACGACGTCGGATTTGCCGCCTCGAGTGCATTCGGCGGTCCGGTCAACACGCCTACGGCTGAGCGGCTTGCCGGAAATGGTCTCAAGTACAACCGCTTCCACACGACCGCTCTCTGTGCGCCGACGAGGCAGGCGCTGCTGACCGGGCGCAACCACCACACGGTCGGAATGGGCGTGATCACCGAGCTTGCCACGTCCGCGCCGGGCTACAGCTCGATCCGACCGAACACGTGCGCTCCGCTGGCGCAGACGCTGAGGCTCAACGGCTACTCGACGGCGCAGTTCGGCAAGTGCCACGAGGTCCCGGTCTGGCAGACGAGCCCGCTCGGCCCCTTCGATGCCTGGCCGACCGGCGGCGGCGGTTTCGAGCATTTCTACGGCTTCATCGGAGGCGAGACGAACCAGTACTACCCCGGTGTCTACGACGGCACGGTCCCGGTCGAGCCGGACAAGACGCCTGACGAGGGCTACCACTTCACCGACGACATGACGGACAAGGCGATCGCCTGGGTGCGCCAGCAGAAGGCACTCATGCCCGACAAGCCATTCTTCGTCTACTACGCGCCCGGAGCGACGCACGCTCCGCACCACGTGAGGCCCGAGTGGTCGGCCAAGTACAAGGGTCGGTTCGACCAGGGGTGGGACGCCCTGCGGGAGGAGATCTTCGCCCGACAAAAGGAGCTCGGCGTCGTGCCGGCGGACTGCGAGCTGACGTCGCGGCACGAGGAGATCCCGGCGTGGGATGCGATACCCGACGAGCTCAAGCCCATTCTCGCCCGCCAGATGGAGGTGTACGCCGGCTTCCTCGAGCACACCGACCACCACGTCGGCAGGCTCGTGGACGCGCTCGACGATCTCGGCGTCCTCGACGACACCCTCGTCTACTACATCATCGGCGACAACGGAGCGAGCGCTGAAGGGACTGTGCACGGCAGCTTCAACGAGCTGATGATGCTCAACGGCGCCGCGGGGCTCGAGACGACAGAGTTCATGGCGTCACGCATCGACCTGTTCGGCACCCCGGCGGCGTACAACCACTACGCGGTCGGTTGGGCGCATGCGATGGACACGCCGTACCAGTGGACGAAGCAGGTGGCGTCGCACTGGGGCGGCACCCGTAACGGCACCATCGTGCACTGGCCACGCGGCTTCTCGTCGCGCGGCGAGGTGCGCTCTCAGTTCCACCATGTGATCGACGTGGCGCCCACCGTGCTCGAGGCCGCGGGTGTGCCGGAGCCGACGGTCGTCGACGGCGTGCAGCAGAAGCCGATCGAGGGCGTCAGCATGGCCTACTCGTTCGACGGTGCCGAGGAAGCCGGTCGCCACGAGACGCAGTACTTCGAGATGTTCTGCAACCGCGGCATCTATCACGAGGGATGGGCTGCGGTCACCCGCCACTCGACGCCGTGGGTGATGGTGCCGGAGTTGCCCGCGTTGGACGACGACGTGTGGGAGCTCTACGACACAGCCACCGACTGGAGCCAGTCACGCGACCTGGCCGCCGAGATGCCCGAGAAGCTCGCCGAGCTGCAGCAACTCTGGCTCGGGGAAGCTCGCAAGTACAACGTGCTGCCGCTCGACGACCGGCGTGTCGAGCGCTTCAACCCCGATATCGCAGGAAGGCCCACGCTCGTCAAGGGCAACTCCCAGGTTCTGTTCGGAGGCATGGGTCGGCTCACCGAGAACGTGCTCCTCAACGTCAAGAACAAGTCCCACGCCGTGACGGCCGAGGTCGTCGTAGGCGACGACGGCGCGCAGGGCGTGATCGTCGCGCAGGGTGGCGAGTTCGGCGGCTGGAGCCTCTACCTCCAGGAGGGTGCGCCGCGCTACTGTTACAACCTCTTCGGCATCCAGCGGTTCAAGGTCGAAGGGTCGGCGCGTGTCCCTGCCGGGACGCACCAGGTGCGCATGGAGTTCGCCTACGACGGTGGCGGCCTCGCCAAGGGAGGCGCGGTGACGCTCTACGTCGACGGCGAGCAGGTCGGAGAGGGACGCGTCAATGCAACCCAGCCGATGATGTTCTCGGGCGACGAGACCGCCGACGTCGGGCGTGACACGGCCTCGCCGGTCTCGGACGACTACGCGGGCGAGGCGAGCGTCTTCACCGGCACGGTGAACTGGGTGCAGATCGACCTGGGTGAGGACGCCGAGGACGCGGACCACCTGATCACGCCCGAGGAACGCCTCCGCGTCGCGATGGCGCGGCAGTAGCTCAAAGGAGAATCGAGATGGCAGCAAGTGAAACGGCTCAGATTCACACACCCCTCGACGAGCTCGGTCCGGTCGACTACATCGTGGTCGAGTTCCCGGCGGGGGCGAGCAACTTCACCGGCGAGATGGCAGCAGAGCTAGTCAAGCTGGCCGATTCCGGAACCATTCGCGTGATCGACGTGCTGATCCTCACCAAGAACGAGGACGGTTCTATCGACGCGATAGAGCTTTCCGACATCCAGGAGCTCGGAGAGCTCCGAGCGATCGAGGCCGAGCTGGCGGAGCTGCTGGCCGAGGACGATGTCGTGCACCTCGCCGCTGCCATGGAGCCGGGGAGCACCGCCGGCGTGCTCATCTGGGAAAACCTGTGGGCGGCGCCGTTCGCATCAGCGGTGCGACGTTCGGGCGGCCAACTGATCGCCAACGGACGGATTCCCATTCAGGCAATCATCGCCTCGATCGAGGCCGATGACATATCCGCGACCGTAGGAGGCTGACATGCCCCTCAGGCCAGCACGCGTAGGACGAGTCGGTGTCATCGGCGCACCGGTGGCGAAAACCGCGGTCGTGGCCGCGGCCATCACACCCGGCCCTTCGCCTGTGGCGAAGACCGCGGTCGTGGCCGCTGCCGTCACACCCGGGCGGGGTCGCCGCCGAATCTAGCGCCCGGGCTGTACGAGGGGAGTCGCGGAGGGCGTCGAGCAAGCCACGAGAGCCAGCAGTGCTCGACATCCGAATGCCAGAGAGCCTCCGTCCCGCGTAAACGCAGGAGGGAGGCCTCTCGCGACGAAGGGCCGTCCATGCCCGACACGGTCAGGAAGGAAGAGCTCGGCAACCCCGGGTACGAGCTCTTCGTCCTGGCATTGTCGGTGCTCTCGCTCGTCAACCTCGTGCTCGTGGTGCCGTTCTCGCCGCTCGACGATCAGCAGCGGCAGGTCGTGCTGATCATCGACGGGTGCCTGACGATCGTCTTCCTGTCCGACTTCACCTACCGCCTCCTGAGGGCCGACTCTCGCCGCGGGTACTTCCTGCACGACGGCGGTTGGCTCGACCTGATCGGCAGCCTGCCGTTGCTCCGTGTCTTCCGCATCTTCCGCGTGCTCCGCGTCAGCCGCCTCCTGCGGGAGTTCGGGGTCGGAGCGCTCGCGCAGTGGATCGTTCGTCAGCGGGCGCAGAGCGCGCTCTACGTCGTCGGCTTTCTCGTCGTCGTCGTGCTCGAGACGTCGTCCATCATCATGCTGCCGCTCGAAGCGCGATCACCCGACGCCAACATCACGACCGGAGGGGATGCCCTCTGGTGGGGCATCGTCACCGTGACGACGGTCGGCTACGGCGACCAGTTCCCGGTCACCACCGGGGGCCGGTTCGTCGGCGTGGTCGTGCTCGTCGTCGGGGTCGCGCTGTTCGGGACATTCACCGGGTTCCTGGCCAACTCGTTCCTCTCCTCGCCGAAAGGCGACACGGATGCGCCGGACGCCGATCCGGGCTCGACCGCCGCAATGCTCGGCGACGTGCGTCGCGAGCTCGCTGAGCAGGAGGACCGCAGCGCGGCTCTTCGCCGCCGCCTGGAAGAGCTCGAAGCGACGCTGTAGGGGGTTGCCGCAAGATCGTCCCGTTGGGATGATCCACCCGCACTGTTGTCGGAGTAGGCTGCGGCACCACGGCATCGCCGCGTGGCGAAGCTGAGCATCGCTCGACACAAGCAACGAAAGGGAGGCAGATGTTCGTAGGAGCCGACTACCCGTTCCTCGATGTGCTCTGGACGATGGTGGTCATCTTTGCGTGGGTGATCTGGTTCTGGCTGCTGATCACCGTGTTCGCGGACGTCTTCCGGCGTCGCGACACGTCGGGGGTGGCGAAGGTGTTCTGGATCATCTTCGTGATCGTCCTGCCGTTCCTCGGCGTGTTCATCTACTTGATCGCCAACCACGACGGTATGGCGGAGCGGAACATCAAGCAGGTGCAGGCGCAGCAGGCGCAGTTCGACGAGCACGTGCGCTCGGTCGCGGGATCGGGTGGCGCCGCCGCAGAGATCGAGAAGGCGAAGAGCCTGCTCGACTCGGGCGCAATCACGCAGGCGGAGTTCGACGCGATCAAGCAGAAGGCGTTGGCCTCCTGATCCGAGCGTGGGCGACCGGGCGCTGACCGCCCGGTCGCCCACGCGGTCTTGCCGGGTGTCGTGACCTCGGGGGACCACTCGACCGGCGAGACCGCCGAGGGCCCCGCTGGGCCCGCCTACGAGCCGGGCAGCTCGCCCTTCCATCCGAAACCCGCGGCGCCGCTGCTCGAGCGAACCGTCCCGGTTTCCGCCGAGGTCGGTCACTACCGCCCGCGCACGGCACCGGATGAGGCCCCACGTGCAGGTACGGCTCGCCGACGCGGCTGTCGAGGAGCTGATCGGATCCGACGGGTTCTTCCCGACGGTGCGCGCCGCAGTGGCGTTCTGCGTCGAGCCCGACGCGTCCTGACGTCAGGCGGCGGCGGCGGTAGCGGCCTCGCCCTCGCTGACCGCGACGACGTCACTTCGCCGCAGCAGCGCGAGGAGGAGCACGGCCCCGGCGGCCACGAACAACGCACTGCCCACGAATGCGACGTGGAAGCCGTCGACGAGCGCCTGCGCCTGATCGGCTGAGGTCGGCTCGCCGCCCACGCTCGAGAGCGTGTCGCTGGTGGCGCTCGCCGCGAGGGTGGCGAGGATGGCGAGCCCGAGCGCACCGCCGATCTGCTGGGACGTGTTGAACAGCCCTGAGGCGAGCCCGGCGTCGGAGTGCGGGATGCCGCTCGTGGCGATCAGCGTGATGGGCACGAAGGTCAGCCCCATGCCGATCGAGGTGAGCATGATCCCGGGCAGGAGGTCTCCGAGATAGGACCCGTCGGGTGCCAGACGCACGAACAGCAGCAGGCCGGCGACCGCCATCGTCATGCCGATCAGGGGTACCTCGCGAGCGCCGAGTCGCGGCACGAGGCTCTGTGACAGGCCGGCGCCGATGATGATCCCCGCCGTGAAGGGCAGGAAGGCAAGACCGGCCTGCAGCGGTGAGTACCCCAGCACACTCTGGAGGTAGAGGGTGTTGAAGAAGAACATCGCGAACAGCCCTGACGCGACGAGGAACATGACCACGTTCGCCGCGCGGATCGTCCGCACGCTGAAGATGCTCAGGCGCACGAGTGGCTCGGTCGAGCGCCGTTCGATGACGACGAAGGCGGCCAACAGGGCAAACGCGAGGGCCCCGAACCCGAGGGTGTGAGCCGAGCCCCAGCCCTTGTCCTGCGCCTTGACGATCGTGTAGACGAGCACGATCAGACCGGAGGTGACGGTGACGGCGCCCGCCACGTCGAAGCTCTTGTGCTCCCGCTCGTCCCGCGATTCGGGCACGTGTCGCAGCGAGAGCAAGAAGGCGACGATGCCGACGGGGATGTTGACGAAGAAGATCCACGGCCACGAGAAGAGGTCGACGAGGATGCCGCCGAGCAGGAGACCCACCGCGCCGCCACCGACCGCGATCGCTGCCCACACGCCCATCGCCTTCGTTCGCTCGGCACCCTCGGCGAACGTGGTGGTCACGATCGAGAGAGCGGCGGGGGAGACGAGCGCTGCGCCGAAGCCCTGCAGCCCGCGGGCGACGATGAGGAACTCCGAGGACGGCGCGAGCCCGCAGATGAGCGACCCGACGGTGAAGACCACCACACCGGTGAGGAACACTCGCTTCCGGCCGATGAGGTCGCCTGCCCGGCCGCCCAGCAGCAGGAAGCCGCCGAACACGAGTGCGTAGGCGTTGACGATCCACTGCAGGTCGGTGCTCGACATCTCCAGGTCGGCCTGGATCGACGGCAGCGCCACGTTCACGATCGTCGCGTCGAGGATCACCATGAACTGCGCCAGGCAGACGAGAACCAGGACGAGCCAGGGGTTCTTGTGCACGGTCATGCCTTCGAAGCTACCAGCCCGCCGGAAGGCTGCAGCGTACTGCTAGCCGCACGCCGCACTCCGAGGCGTTTGTTGTCGGGCTTGGCCACCGTGCGTCACCGTTCTGACGGGAATCTGACACGCAACGTGTGGCTGCCCATGTTCCACCTAGAGGCCAGGGCGGCGGTGTCGCTGCTCCTCGAGCAGCACGCGTCGCAGCCTGCTCAGGCCCGTGGGGCAGTGGCCGCCGAGCACACTCAGGATCGCCTCGTGGTCTGCCACCGTCAGCGGCGCCTCGGTGGTCACCTGCAGTTCGATCGCGGTCGCGACCTTGCTCGCGGTGTCGTTCGACCCGGCGCCATGAAGGAGCTCCGCGAGGAGCCGTGCGGCAGGGGCGCTGATCCGGACGCCGCAGATTCGCATGACGCTGACGCTACCGAAGCATGGATGTGAGCGACGGCCGCGACCGCGACGGCTATCCAGGGCATCGCTGCTGCGCTCAGCGAGGTCGTTTCGCTCTGGCTGTCGCTGCTCATCGTGGCGGGAATGCTCCTCCTCGTCGCGGCGATCGCCGGGTTCATCGCGATGCGGCTCGTCCGCAAGGCGTCGCCTCCGAAGCCGTCGCAGGCGCTCGAAGAGGCGGCGCGCACGGTCGAGACCCTGCAGAGTCATGTCTGAGAAGCGCGGCGCCGAGGAGATCCGCCAGGAGATCGCGGCCGAGCGAGCGAGCCTCGACGCGGATCTCAGCGCGCTGCAAGCCGAGCTCCGCTCACTCGTGCCCTTGGTCGTTGCCGGCCTCGCCGTGGTGGGGCTCGTGACGTTTCGAAGGACGACGAGAGCCGGCCTCCGGATGATCTGGAGACTCATCTAGCGCGACCTCCGCGGCTGCTCGGGTCGTCGAGCCGGACCGAGCAGCCCTTCGAGCAGGCCCAAGGGACGCCAGTGAACCGACGCGGTGGGAGCCTCCCGTGGTTCGGGGCTTGACACGGCCCCGCACTTGCTGCGTATTGTCCCGAACGAGTAACCCGGAGGAGACTTGGTGATCGCCGCGGACTACGTCTTTCCTCGAGCAGCAGGCACTTACCCAGCGTTGGCCTGAGGAGATGGCGACCGAGACATCAGCCCTGACGGGCCTCGAGCCCAGTGAGTTCTGGCGTCATTTCGAGACGCTGACCACGATCGCGAGACCGTCGCGTCAAGAGGAGCCGGTGATCGAGCACGTGCGCGCCTGGGCAGACGAGCACGGCTTCGAGCTCCGGCAGGACACGGGCCGCAACCTCGTGATCCGCGTGCCGGCCACTCCCGGCCGCGAGTCCGCGCCGACGCTCATCCTCCAGGGGCATCTGGACATGGTGTGCGAGCGTGACCCGAACAGCCCGAACGATCCGGCCGAGGGACGGATCGCTCTCGTGCGGGACGGCGACTGGCTGACGGCGGACGGTACGACGCTCGGTGCCGACGACGGCGTGGCGATCGCGGCGATGATGACGCTGGCGGACGACGAGTCGATTCCGCACGGCCCGCTCGAGTTGCTGATGACGGTGGCCGAGGAGGTCGGGCTGGAGGGCGCGAACGCCCTCGACGGGTCGCTGCTGAGCGGTGCGACCCTGATCAACCTCGACAGCGAGGAGGACGGCGTCCTGACCGTCGGCTGCGCCGGCAGCACGGACACGTGGATCCGCGTCGACGAGCCGCGAGCGGCATGCGCCCAGGACGCGACGACCCTGTCGGTCGTCGCCGGTGGTGGGCTGGGCGGCCACTCGGGCGTTCAGATCGCTCTCGGCCGTGCGAACGCGATCAAGGTGCTGGGCCGCGTGCTGCGCGAGGCCCATGCGGCCGCGCCATTTCGCCTCGTCTCGCTCGACGGCGGCAAGAGCCGCAACGCGATCCCCCGCGACGCCGTGGCCGTCTGCTCGGTGCCGGCCGGTGACGAGGCGGCGTTCCGCGCCGCCGTCGAGTCGGCGACCGCGACCGTCCGCGACGCCTACGCGAAGACCGACCCGGGCGCCACCGTCACGGTAGACGCCGCCGACGGTGCCGCCGACGCATGGACGGAGGAGGCGACCGCCAGGCTGCTCGACGTCGTCGCGCTCGTACCGACCGGCCCTCTTGCGATGAGCCCCGACTTCGACGGTCTCGTCGAGACGAGCACCTCGCTGGGCGAGGCGGCCACCGACGGCGGGCGCCTCACGCTGCACAGCCTGTCGCGCTCGTCGAACGACTCCGCTCTGCCCGAGGTCATCGCTGCGCTCGAGGCGGCCGCGCGACTCGCAGGCGGCACCCTCGAGGTGAAGCACAACTACAAGGGCTGGCGGCCCGACCTCGACTCGAAGGTGCTGGCGGTCGCGAAATCGGTCTACGAGCGGCTGTTCGGCGAGCCGCCGGCGGTATCGGCGATCCACGCCGGCCTCGAGACGGCGGTGATCGGAACCAAGGTCAGCGGGCCGCTGGACATGCTCGCGATCGGCCCGCAGATCGAAGGGCCGCACTCCCCCGACGAGCGGGTTAGCATCCCGACCGTGGAGCGCTTCTGGCGGCTGCTCACCGGCATCGTCGACGAGTCTGTCGAGCGGGGAAGGGCTAGGCGTCGTCGATGCGCGGTGGACTCGCCTGGATCGTCGCGATCGTCGCCGGTGTCGTGGTCGTGATCGTCGTCACCGCCGCGATCGGTACCCGCGACGACCGCGGCGAGACCGTCAGCGCGGGCCAGTGGGCACAGAGCGTGTGCGGAGCGATCGGCGTCTGGCGCGGCGAGATCGAGGCGACCGTCGAGGACATCCGCACCCCTGGCGATGCTGCCAGCGAGGAGCCGCAGTCGGAGACCACGCAGGGGCGGACAGGGTTCGTGCGCAAGGGGCTCGAGCGCGCCGTACTGGCGACGGAGACGCTGGTCGAGGGCATCGACAACGCGGGCGTCCCGGACACCGCCCAGGGCGAGGAAGCAGCGGCGAGATCGTCCAACTGGGCCGACGACGCCGCGCGACGATCTCGAGGACGGCGCAGGACTCGCTCGACGAGGAAGCGGACACTCTGGAGGACGTCGATCGACCAGCTGACGCGACGCCGCAGCGCTCGATCGGCGTCGCGCTCGCCGGCGGTGCAGACGGTCTGCCGATGTCGCACGTCTCGATCCCGAGCTCGAAGCCGCGCTGCGAGACTCGAGCACGTGCCAGGAGCTGCGGGAGGAGGCGAGCTAGATGAGCACGATGCGACTGGATCCTCGTCGCCGTCCAGGGCCTCGTCGTCATCGCCTTCATCGCGCTCGGCGTCCGCTCGGGTGGGATCGGGCTCGGGCTGTGGGGTGGCGTCGGCACCCTCGTCCTCGTCTTCGTCTTCGGGCTCGACCCCGGGGAGGCGCCGATCAGCGCGATCCTGATCATCATCGCGGTCGTCTCGGCGGCAGCGGCGATGCAGGCCGCGGGCGGCGTCGACTACATGGTGACGATCGCCAGCAAGGCGCTTCGCGCCAGGCCCAAGGCGCTGAACTTCGTCGCGCCCTACGTGTCGTACGTGCTGACGATCCTCACGGGCACGAGCAACACGTTCTTCTCGATCATCCCGGTGATCAACGAGGTCGCGTACGCGAACAAGATCCGGCCCGAACGGGCACTCGCCGGCTCGACGGTGGCGAACGCGCTCGGGATCACCTCGAGCCCGGTGGCGGCCGCGATGGCGACCATGCTGCCGCTGGTCGAGATCTACAACTACGACCTGATCGACGTGCTGCTGATCACGATCCCGGCCAGCATCGTCGGCATCTTCGCCATGTCGGTCGTGATGAGCAGGCACGGCAAGGAGCTCGACGACGACCCCGAGTACCAGCGTCGCCTGGCGTCGGGCGAGGTGAAGCCCCCGGCGCCTGCGGCCGATATCGTGCTGCAGCCGTACGCGAAGCGCAGCGTGGCGATCTTCCTCGCCGGCGTGCTCGCGATCTGCGTGTTCGGCTTCGTCGAGAGCATCCGGCCCACCGTGGCGGCCGAGGGCGGCGGCGTGGAGCCGATGTCGGTCACGCCGCTCATCCAGATGATCATGTTGTCCGCTGCGGCGCTGATCCTCCTCTTCTGCCACGTGAAGGCCACGGACGTCCCCGGCACGGCGATCTTCAAGTCCGGCATGATCGCGATGATTGCGCTCTTCGGGATCGCCTGGATGGCGGACACGTTCATCGCCAACAACGAGGACGCGATCGTCCAGGCGCTCGGCAGCATGGCGGAGAACTGGCCGTTCATGATCGCGGTCGCGATCTTCCTGGTCGGCGGGCTCACCACGAGCCAGTCGGCCGCGACGCGGACCATGGTGCCGCTCGGTCTCGCGCTCGGGATCGGGGCCGGCTACATGATCGCCATGTGGACCGCGGTCGTCGGCGTGCTGCTCCTGCCGGCCAACGGCACGCAGATCGCGGCCGCCGAAGCGGACGAGACCGGATCGACCAATCTCGGCAAGCGCGTCATCGACCACTCGTTCCAGCTGCCGCTGCAGATCTGCTGGATCGTGACCGCGCTGGCCGGGATCCTGATCGTCTGGCTCTTCTTCGGCGAGCAGACTCCGCCGCCGCCCGCGCCTGCGACCCCGTGAGATGAGCGTCCGCGGGGCGGCGTTCCTCGGCATCGGCGCGATGGTCGGTGCCGGAATCTTCGCTCTGCTCGGCGAGGCGGCTGTCGTAGCCGGCTCCGCCGTGTGGCTGTCCTTCCTGCTCGCCGGGATCGTCGCTGCCCTCCTCGGTTACACGGTTGTCAAGCTCGGGGTGCGGTACCCGTCGTCGGGTGGCCTGTTCGCCTACCTCGGGCAGGGCTTCGGCAACGGGCGCCTGGTCGGCATCGCCGCGTGGCTCGGGTACTTCGCGGCGATCGTGATCGTCTGCTCGATGGTCGCCGTGGCGTTCGGCACCTACGCCACGTCTCTCTTCGTGGGAGACGACGCGGCGAGTGGCTGGGACAACGTCTTCACGTCGGCGATCGTCGTGGCGATGGCCGGCCTCAACCTCGTCGGCTCGCGTGTCGTCGACCGCGCGCAGTCGCTGATCGTCGTCGTCCTGCTCGCGGTCTTCGCCGTCTTCATCGCCGTGACGATCGTCGACATCGACCTCGACCTGCTCGCGTTCAGCGGCTACCCGTCCGCCTCGGACATCGTGGCGAGCGTCGCGCTCACCTTCTTTGCCTACCTCGGCTTCAGCGTGATCACCTTCGCGGCCGGCGACCTACGCAACCCCGCGCGGGAGCTGCCCCTCGCGATGTACGCCGCGCTCGGCGTCACGACGGTTCTCTACGTGCTCATCTCGCTCGGCGTCTTCGGCACGCTCACGGTCGAGGAGGCGATCGGCTACGGCGAGACGGCGATTGCGGAGGCGGCGCGGCCCGCGCTGGGAGAGGCCGGCTTCGTGATGATGGCGATCGCAGCCCTGCTGGCGACCTCGTCCTCGGTGAACGCGACGCTGTACGCCTCGGGCGGGCTGACCGCGATGCTCGCCGAGACGGGACAGTTCCCCACCTTCTTCGGCCGCGGCACGCGACTCGGGCCGCATGCCGGCATGCTGATCACGGCGGCGCTCGTGCTCGTCGTCTCGAATGTGGTCGACCTTTCGGCGATCGCGTCTGTCGGCAGCGCCTGCTCGCTGCTCATCTTCCTCCTCGTCGGCACCGCGGCGTACCGGTTGCGATCGGAGATCGGCGCCAGCGTCGCGATCGTCCTCACCGCGATCGCCGCCACTGCTGTCGTGCTCGTCTTCTTCGCGGTCGACACACTTCGCAACGCCCCCGAGACGTTCGTGGCCATCGTCGCCATTGCGACACTCGCGGTGCTCCTGGACGTCGTGTGGAAGCGCGTGCGCGGGCCTTTGCCATCGGCACCGGCTTTGTCGTCGGACCTGTCGGCACCTGACGTGTGAATCGGGCAGTCGCGGCGCCGGACGGCCCTGCCGTCGAGCTTCTCCTCCGCTTTGCGCGCGCCGGTCACGAAGCCGGGTATCCCACCGCCGATCTCGAGGAACGGGCTCTCGTCCTCGCGGGCGCGGTCGGGCTCGACGAGACGCAGATCTCGGTGACGCCGACGGTCATCGATCTCACCGTTGGATCGATGAGGGCGCAGCGCAGCTACACGCTGCGGGTTCGACCGGCCACGGTCGACCTCGATCGTCTCGCCCGACTGGACGATCTCGTCCGGGACGTCCTCGAGGGCCGCCTCGACACAGACGGTGCGCTCACATCGCTGGAGGCCATGCGCGACCAGCCCCTGTGGCGACCGTGGCCGCTTCTGCTCGCCGCCTACGCACTCGCGGGCGCCGCGCTGACGCCGGTTCTCGGCGGTGGCTGGCGCGAGGCCGTGGCAGCTGCGCTGGTTGGGCTCTGCGTCGGAGCGGTAGCCATCGGGACGCGGCATGTCGTACGTGCTGAGCCGATTGCGGCTCCCATCGCCGCGGTCGCGGCAAGCTTCACCGCGACCGCAATTGCACAGCTCGGGATCGACGCCTCACCCGACCTCGTGACACTCGCGGCACTCGTCACCTTCCTGCCTGGGATGACGCTGACGATCGGAATGCGGGAGCTCGCGAGCGAGCACCTTCAGTCGGGCGTCGCGAACACCGCGAGCGCACTCGTCCAGCTCCTCGGGCTCGTCTTCGGGGTCGAGATCGGCCGCTCGATCGCGCTCAACTGGTTCGGACCGGTCGCTCAGATCGCGCCGGATCCGGTGTTCAACGCCTGGCATCTTCTCGCGGCGGTCGCGGCCGGGCTCGCGTTCACGCTCACTCTTCGCGCCCGCTACTCGGATGCGTATCTCATGTGCGCTGCCACCGTCCTCGCTCTCGTGGCCAACGAGGCGGGCGCAGCGCTGTTCGGAAAGCAGGCCGCAGCCTTCGTCGCGGCCCTCGCGATCGGAGTGGTCGGGAACATTGCCTGCGTCCGACTCGGTCGCTCGGCGCTCGTCTTCATCGTTCCGGGTGTGCTCATGCTCGTTCCAGGGAGCGCCGGCTACAACAGCGTGCTCCAGCTCGTCACCGACCAGAAGATCTCGGGGATCACGGCCGGCTTCGACACCTTCGTCACGGCGATCTCGATCGCCTACGGGCTCATGGTGTCGACCGTCGTTCTCCCTCGCCGCTTCACCCGGGTGGTCTGACCACGGGGGCGTTGACGTTCATGTCGTACCCCTCACTCACGCGCGCGCCGTCGTACGCGATCGACTGCCGTCGCGACAGCGGTGGCGGCGAGCACGACGCTTGCGGCGACGACGAGCAGCAGGCCGTAGGAGGCCGTTGCGTCGAGCGCTTCGCGGTTGTCGCGCCAGTTCTCGGCTGCCGTGACGGCAACGACTACGGCGACGCCGAGCACACCGACGACCCCGATCCAGGAGCCCCTTCTCAGCGACCGCGTCCAGCCGAGCGCGAACGCCGCAACGATCACCGCGAGCCAGCCGTTGTTCGGGCCTTCCGTCCCGTTGAGGGTCACTGGGTCGTCCGCCGTCCACGTGAGAAAGACGCCGATCACGACCGCCGCGATTGCGACCCGGGCGGCGATCGCATATCGGGTCACCCGCCGATCCCCGGCGACAGCTTCCCTCGGCATGCGTCAAGACGCTAACACCCACGCATCGCGCAGGCGAGCGCGGACAGCGCTCGCGCTCGCCGCCCTCCTTCTCGCCGCCGCATTCGTCGTCGTGTATCGACAGGTCCTCGGGATCACCCAGAGCTCGACCTGGCCTCCGCCCCGCGGTGCGGTGACGTCCGCTGCCGCGCAGGCGGCGACCGAGGCGTTCGTCGCGAAGGGAGGCACGCGTCCACACGATGCCGCTCTCGACTTCGCCTGGACCACGGCAGCGAGCATCGACCCGTGGGTGGAGGGTAAGAACTTCTTCCCTCGGATCCTCGCCGACATCGAAGCCGCGCGTTCCTCGGTGCACATCCTCATGTTCGGCTGGCGCGAGGGCGAGATCGGCATGCAGATGGCCGAGCTGCTCGAGCGGAAGCTCGAGGCTGGAGTCGAGGTGCGGGTGATCGTCGACCGGTACGGCTCACGTCCATACGAGCAAGCCCGGGAGATGTTCACCCACCTGGCCGCAGCCGGGGCACAGATCGTCGTCAACGACGTCGTACCACTCGACCGGGACGGCCTGTACCCAGACCACCGGCACTTCGACTGGCGCCAGGACGAGGTCGGCCGAGCGGACCATCGCAAGCTCTACGTGATCGACGGAGCCGTGGCATGGACCGGCGGAGCCGGCATCGAGGATCACTTCCGAAACGGCGGCTTCCACGACGTGATGGTCCGCGTCACCGGGGACGTCGTCCGCCAAGCGCAGGCTGTCTTCCTGACGAGCTTCCGGGGACATGACGGCCCGCTCCAGGACGAATTGTCGGAGTACTTCCCGGAGCCGGCCGACCGCGGGGCGACGCCAATCGCGCTCACGCAGGTGATCCCGGGAGGCTTCGTCACGGCGACGCAGGCGATCCGAGAGCAAATCGACGGTGCGCGCACGCGGCTCGACGTCATGAACGCGTACTTCACGGACGGCGAGATGATCGAGCGGATCATCGCGGCGTCTCGGCGCGGCGTGAAAGTGCGCGTCGTGCTCTCTGAGGAGTCGAACAACGCACCCGCGGCGGCGGTCGCCAGGCACCGTTACACGGATCTGATCGCCGCAGGCGTCGAGATTTGGGAGCTCCCGGGGACAGTCGTGCACGCGAAGGTGATCGTCGCCGACGACACCATCAGCTTCGGCACGGTCAACCTCGATGCCTGGGCGCTCTACCGCGATTCGGAGGTGATGATGATCGCGCGGAGCGCAGATATCGCCAGGGCATTCGAGGAGCGTCTGTTCGAACCCGACATCGCGCGGTCGAATCCCGGCCAGCCGCCCACGGGAGCACGAGAGCGCGTCGAGACCTGGCTCTGGGACAAGCTCGCGTACTTCCTCTGATCCAGACCCTTCTCGCGTCGGGTCCGCCCGGGAATGCTCGCGGCCGTAGATCGACGTTGGCGAGGTCCGGGACAGCGCCTACCATGTGATCGTGGCCGAGAGTGCTCCGCGTCGCAATCGTGCGCGGCAAGAGACGGCTCAGACCGGGGAGACGAAATGACGACCGGCGGCACACCGACTGAACAGGCTGCGGGCGCGCCACAGGACGTGCCGCCGCAGCACGAGGCCACAAAGCGCAAGCGCCCGGTGGCATGGATGATCCTCGCCGGGCTGGCCATCGCGGCCGCAATCGGACTCGGCATCTGGGCGCTGTTGCTCAACGACGAACTGAATGACACCGAGGAGCAACTCGAAGCCCAGGCCGCTGCGGCCGAGTCGGCTTCGGCCGAGGCCGAGCGCCGCATCGCCGATGCCCGGGCGAGCATTCAGACCTCGCTCTCCGGCGTCTCCGGCGTGGTGGTCGTCACCGACGAGGACGTCGCCGAGGCGGAGCAAGCTGCCGACGAAGCCGAGCAGAGCGTGGCAGAGGCCCAGGCGGCGGTCGCGCAGGCGCAGGGCGAGGGTGAGCAGGCGCGCGCCGAGCGTGACCTCGCCCGAGCCGAAGCGGAACAAGCGCGTGCGGAAGCTGCGCAAGCCGAGCTGTGCGCGGACGCCTCGCTCGCCGCCACGGAGGCGCTGGCCGAGAGCGACGACGTGGCCGAAGGCTACGAGGCGGCCGCAGCTCGCGCAGAGACGGCCGCGAGCGCCTGCTCGTGAGCTCGACGGCGTCGTGTCGATCGGGCCGGATAGCGGGAGCCGGTAGGTAGGACAGATGTGCCGCTGGCTCGCATACTCCGGATCGCCGATCAGGCTCGAAGAGCTGCTCGTCAAGCGCGACCGGTCGCTGATCGACCAGAGCCTGCATTCCAGGCAGGGTGCGACGCCGACCAACGGCGATGGCTTCGGCGTGGGGTGGTACGAGGACGGCGAGACGCCGCGGCTCTATCGCAGCACGCACCCGGCCTGGAACGACCGCAACCTGCGCGAGCTTGCTGCGGGGATCTCGTCCCCACTCTTCTTTGCTCACATCCGGGCGTCGACCGGGACGGCCATCCAGGAGACGAACACCCACCCGTTCCGCTACGGCCGCTGGCTGTGGATGCACAACGGGCTGATCCGCGAGTTCCCTCTGGTGAGGCGCCGGCTCGTGCTCGCCGTTGACGACGCGCTCTATCCGTCGATCGAGGGCACGACGGACTCGGAGACGATGTTCTACCTCGCGCTCACGTTCGGGCTCGAGAGCGACCCGGTGCAGGCGGTCGAGCGGATGGTGGGATTCGTGGAGGAGACCGGCCGCGAGCGCGGCGTCGAACACCCGATCCAGATGACGGTCGCGGCGACCGACGGTCGCACGCTTTGGGCCTTCCGCTACTCGAGCGAGGGCAGCTCGCGGTCGCTCTACTTCAGTACGAGGATGGATGCACTGAAGGCGCTGTACCCCGAGGCGGACGAGCTCGCAGGGCTCTCGGACGAGACGCGGGTTGTCGTGTCCGAGCCGCTCGGCGACCTCGCGGGCGCCTGGAACGAGGTGCCCGAGGCGCACGTGGGCATCGTCCAGCCCGGCGCCGACGAGCTGCGGCCCTTCACGCCGCGCAGCTCGGACACCCGCGCGTAGGCTACGGCGATGGAGCTCATACACACCTGTTACCGCATCACCGACCCTGAGCGGTCGATCGCGTTCTACGAGGCGCTCGGGCTGGAGAAGCGGCGCGAGCTGCCGATTCGGGAAGAAGCGATGAACTACTTCCTCGGTGTGCCCGGCAAGGAGATCCCCGAGTTGGAGCTGACGCACAACTTCGGCGTCGACTCGTACGAGCTTGGCACCGCGTACGGGCACATCGCGCTCACTGTGGACGACATGGGGGAGACGCTCGCGCGACTCGCCGAGCACGGCATCGAGCCCGAGCGGCCGCCCTACACCGTGCGCGCCGGCGGCTCGCTGCTCTGCTTCGTCCGCGACCCCGACGACTACCGGATCGAGCTGATCGAGCGCTCGGACTACTGACCGCGCCGCGATGGGCGAGTCCTTCGACGAGAGGCTGGAGCGAGGCCGCACGCTTCGTGAGCGCGTCCCTCGCGAGTGTCACGCAGAGTGGGAGCCGGCTCCCGTGCGCCGCGACCCGATCGCCACCATCCGGGCCGCCGACGAGGGGAGGGTGCCGGAGCTCGTTCCGATCCGGCACGAACGGATGGCGCTCTCACCCTTCGCGTTTCTTCGCGGTACTGCCGATGTGATGGCGCTCGACCTCGGGTCGATGCCGACGACCGGCCTGCGGGTGCAGGCCTGCGGAGACGCCCACATCCTCAACTTTGGCGAGTTCTCGACACCCGAGCGAAACGTCGTCTTCGACGTCAACGACTTCGACGAGACCCTGCCCGCACCGTTCGAGTGGGATGTGAAGCGTCTGGCCGCCAGCATCGACGTCGCGATGCGTGGCAACGGCGTACCGCCCGCGCGGCGTGAGCGCGCTGTCGTGAGCGCTGTCGGCACCTATCGCAGTGAAATAGCCCGGTATGCAACGCTCGGCGCGCTCGATCTCTGGTACGCGCGGATCGGCGTCGACGACGTGATCGCACACTTCCCAGCGCGGTTTCGGAGGCTCGTGCGCAGAGATGTCGCCCGTGCCCGGCGTAAGACGCATGCGCGCGCGTACGCGAAGCTGACCGAGGTCGTCGACGGTCGCCGGCGGTTCGTGTCCAACCCTCCCTTGATCGTCCGGCTCGAGGACACGGAGCACGCCTTCGACGAAGCACTGGGCGGCATCGACAGCTACCGCGCGTCGCTCTCGGACAGGCACCGGGCGCTCTTCGATCGCTTCCGGTTCGTGGACGTCGCGCGCAAGGCAGTCGGGCTCGGGAGCGTCGGCACTCGCTGCTGGGTCGCGCTGTTCGAGGGCCCCGACCGTCCGAGCGGCGACCCGCTGGTCCTCCAGGTGAAGGAGGCGGGCTCCTCGGTGCTCGAACGGGCGGCCGGGCCTGCGGACGTCGAGCATCACGGCCTCCGCGTCGTCAACGGCCAGCGACTCATGCAGGCCGCCCCGGACATCTTCCTCGGCTGGTTGCAAGGCCCGCGCAGCGGCCGGCACTACTACGTCCGACAGCTCTGGGACGTCAAGGGCGCGGGCGACCCGACCGTGATGGAGCACGACAACCTCGCGCGGTACAGCGGGCTCTGCGCGTGGGCACTCGCACGGGCCCACGCGCGCACGGGCGACGCGGTCGTGATCAGCGGCTACCTCGGGAAGGGCCCACGCTTCGATCGTGCGGTAGCCGCGTTCGCCGGCCGGTATGCCGACCAGGTCGACGAGGATCACGCGTCGCTGGTGCGCGCGATTGCCGACGGGCGGCTCGACGGCCCCGCTGCACAGCCGGCACAGCGCGTCGAGGTCGGTTCGTAGGCCTCAGCCTCGGAGCACGATCTCGGCAGGGAGCTCGTCGACCTCTTCGGCGACCTCGAGCTCGTCACGTGCCCGTGCATCGAAGTACACGTACGTGGTGACGAGCGCGACGAACGGCAGCGCCAGCGCGTAGACGATGCCGGCGACGATGTTGAGCACGGCCAGGGGCGCGTTGGTGGCGAAGATCAGGAGCGCGCCGAGGAGCGGCCCTAGCACGAGCGCGATGGCTGCGCTCACGCCGACCAGCGACGCCACGCGGAACCACCGGCGTCTGGAGAGCCTCGAGCCCCGCCGCAGTGCCTCGATCGCGGAGCGGTGCTCCAGCTCGACGACCGGGGCGAGCAGACACCACCTGACTGCGAGCCAGATCGCGACCGGGATCAGGACCGCGGTCGTCGTGAGGGCCACCCACGCGACGACGAACAGGGCGATCGCTCCGAGCAGCGGCCGGATCCTCACCAGTGCGAGGCGATAGGCGCCTACCGGCCCGATCGGGCGGCCGGCGTCGATCTCGACGAGCGCGCACGCGACCGCCGCCTGAACGAGGCCAAGGCCGAGCAGGGCCAGGGTCGTCCCGATCACCAGGGCGAGGAACGCGAAGGTGCCGGCCGCCTCGCCCGTGACGGCTCCGATCAGGTCGATCGCGGCGAACACGGCCCACTGCAACGCGGTCATCGCCAGCGCGACCGGGATCAGCAACAGCCCGATGCCGAGAACGAGACGGGATCGTGACGCGTACATCCGCGTAGAGGCCGCCAGGATCTGACCCCAGCTGCGGCGGCGGCCGAGCCGCAGCGGCGCGCTGGGAGTCCACGTGGCGCGAACGACGATGAACACGACAAGCGCGAGAAGGGCACCAAAGGCCAGCAGTAGCGGTAGCGGGTTCTGCAGCAGCTGGACGAGCGCCTTCGAGCCTTTCGCGACCCCGCTACAGAACAGATCGGTGGCTCCCGTGCCGAAGACGCCACCGGTCGGGACCGCGTAGCTCCGGTCGCGCCAGTCCTCCGACCACTTGATCGGCGCGGTCCACTGTGTCTTCTGGTTCGGTCCGGTCGGCCCGTTGAAGAACGCCTTCTGGAGCTCACCCCAGCGCCCCTGGAACCCGATCCACGGGTACGCGGCTGTGGCCGCGGCCGGATCGCCCGGGATCGTCTTCACGTCGGGTCTGCTACCCACATGAGGCCCGACGGTGTTGTCGCAGCCGACACCTGCCTCGGCGGAGCTTCCCAAGTACAGCGCCGAGCCGAACTTGTTCGCGTGCGAGCCGGCAGCCGGGTAGACCACGGGGTGCGTGCCGTCGACGAGCTCGAGCTTGTCATCGTCCCAGCCGGCGCTCTCGGCGCCCTCGTGTGAGCTGTAGCCGACCTCGACGGGCTCCTGACCGAGCGCCTCACGCGCATCCCCGGCGTCGAAGACGAGCTGGATCATCTCCCAGTCGCCCTCGTGGGTGTTGTTGAAGTCGTTGAAGGGGTAGAAGAACCAGTACTGGAGCGCCAACTTTCCCCGCGCCGCGGGATCGCCGACGACGTGGGCGTACACGATCTGCTTCGTCCCGTCCGTCAGCCGGCGCGCCCACCGCTCGTAGTCGCAGCCTGGGTCGAGCGCGTTGCCCGGGAAGTCGAGGTGGTACTCGTAGCGGCCGACGAGATCGTCCGCAGCCGGGCCGATCTTCACGAGATCGGCAGCGTTCCACGGCCCGCGGAAGGCGACCGTGGGCTCACCGAACAGGACGTCGACGTCGGTCGGAACGTACGGCTCGCCGGCCCCGCACTCCTCGACCTGCTCGACGAGCCGCACCTCGGGTGCGAAGCGCTCGGCGAGCGCCGTCTCGTCGCCGAGGTCTGCAACGGCCGCCGGCGCGACGACGAGCGCGACGACACAGCCGACGGCCAGCGACACGAGTCGGACGCGCATCCTCTGCACCCCTCGGGTTTCGACGCGAACGCGTCGAGTCCCGTTTGCGGCTACCGGTCGCTCTCGTGTCGCGTCGGTCGATCCGCTGCGGCCGCGGGCCGACCGCCCAGTCGGCGAGAATGGCGCAATGACGGAGTACGCGACCCCGGACGAGTTACAGGCGGGCCTCGACGAGATCCGGCGCTCGCCGGGCGATGCCGGCTGCGTCGAGCTGATCGTGCGGCGTCCCGCCGAGAACGAGCGCGAGGTGGTCGACGAGGCCGAGCTCGACCTCGAGCTCGGCCTCGTCGGCGATGCGTGGTTTGCACGCGGCAGCAGCCGGACACCCGACGGCGGCCCGAACCTGCTCGCGCAGCTGACGCTCACGAACTCGCGGGTGGTCGCCCTCGTCGCACGCGAACGCGACCGGTGGCCGCTGGCGGGCGACCAGCTCTACGTCGACCTCGACCTGAGCGAGGACAACGTGCCGGCCGGCACGCGGCTGGCCGTGGGCTCGGCCGTGATCGAGGTGACGACGGAGCCCCACACCGGCTGCGCGAAGTACAGCGCGCGGTTTGGCTCTGATGCCTTGCGCTTCATCAACTCGCCGGTCGGCCGCGCGATGCACCTGCGTGGCATCAACACCAGGGTCGTGGTGGCCGGCACCGTCCGAGCCGGCGACGCAGTGAGAAAGCTCTGAGCGAGGACGGTCAGACGAGCGTGTGATCCTCGAGTGCCTCGTCGATGTCGAAGCCGAGGCCGAGCGCGAGGTTCGGAGCGGCTGAGACGGCGCGTGCGACCCCGACCACGGGGACGACGGCCACCAGAACGCCCACGACCTCGGACGGCGACGCGCCGGCTGCCGTCGCCGACTCGATCGCCTCCATGTACGACGGAGGCGCCGCATCGAGTGCGATCAGCGCTCCGAGCCGCGCGAGCGAGTGCGTCCGCAGATCGAGACCCGACGGGCACGGCAGCGAGCGGTCCGGGGTGAGGATCGACGAGACGAAGCGGTCGTCTCGGATCGCAATCTGCCGCAGGATCGTCTCGAAATCCTCCATGCAGGCTCTACCGCTATTCGACGGCCACAGCGGCGCGGCCGCATCATCCGGAAAGGGTGAAATCCTCTCGGGTGACTGGAGCGGCCGTCTCCAGCAGGCCGAGCTCGCCGGCGCGGGCAACCGCGTCGCCGCGGCTCGAGACGTCCAGCTTGCGGTAGATCGAGATCGCCTGCGTCTTCACGGTGTTGCGAGAGACGTACAGGCGCTCACCGATCTCCCTGAACGTCAGATGCGTGGACAGGAGGGGCAGAAGACGCAGCTCCGCGGCGGTCAGGCTCGACGCCCACCCGGAGCTCACCGAGTCGTGCGACGCGAGCCGGCGCCGGCTGCTGATGATGTGCGCCGCACGCTCGCTGTCACCGCCCGCGAGCGCGTATCGCAGCGCATCCTCCTGGAGGTCGTTCAGCTCGCACCAGTCGGCCGCTCGCCGGTACAGCTCGGGCACCTCGTCCGGCTCGCGCCGTCCCAGCTCCGTCAGCAGCACATCCCGGAACAGCCCGTGGTAGCGATACCAGGCGCGGCGCCGATCGAGCGGCACGATGAACAGGTTCGAGCGCTCGATCGTCTCCAGCGTGCGGGCCGAATCGCGACGCTGCACCACCGCGTCGCAGAGGCCGCCGCACATCCGGTCGAGGACGGCGGTTCTCGTGAGGAACCGCAGCTGCTTCCTCGACAACCGCGAGAGGTGCTCCACACGCAGGTAGTCGGTGACGAATCTGTCGTCTCCCGTGACCCGCGCCGGACGCGCGTCGCCGCCGCCCCCCGCGCGCCGGAGCGCGAGCGCGACGAGGTAGAGGCCCGCCGCCCAACCCTCGGTGCGACGGTGGAGGTCGACGGCGTCATCCTCGTCGGCGTCCACTCCCGCCTCCTCGAGCAGCGCTCGGGCCTCGGCAGAGCTGAGGGCCAGCTCCGTCGTGCCGAGCTCGAGCAGGTCGTCGGCCAGCCGCAGGCGCTCGACGGGGAGCCCCGGCTCGCTACGGCCGGCGAGCGCCAGCTGCGACCCGTTCGGTAGGTGCCTTGCGATCGCCGCGACCGCGTCGAGCGACTCACCCGAGTGGAGCTCCTGGGTGTCGTCGAGGACCAGGACGAACGACGTGCTCCGGGTCGCGAGCGCCGCTCCCAGGCGTGGCACGGCTGTCGACCAGATCGAGTCGGAAGGAGCCCCGAGCGCACGCAGGACCCCGTCCACTGGCTCTATCCGACCCAGCGCCGTGACGACGTACGACAGGAGGAGCGTCGGGTCGTTGTCGCGCTCGTCCAGGTGAACCCAGGCGAACGGACGCTCGTCGAGCGCTGCCCATTGCGCCAGGAGCGTCGTCTTGCCGTACCCCGCGGGGGCGACGACGCTGACCACGCGGCGCTCGGGCGATGCGATCAGGCGGTCGACGAGTGAGCGCCTGGGAACGATCCCTGGCCGCTGAACGGGGTCCGAGAGCTTCACCTCGTCCAGCTCGACAGCGGGCCGCATGCGTTTCGTGGTCCGGCTGCTCATGACCGCACGACGGCGGCCGGGTGCCACCGCGACGTCCGATCCCGCTGTGGGACCGCCCGGCAGCTACTCGTTCCCTGCGGCTGGAACGCCACGCATGCCTCCCCGTGATCGATGATCGATGAGCACTCTAACGCGCGAACGGGCCTCAAAACGACGTGAAAGAGCCGCATAGCGGGCATTCACCACCTCGACACGTGCGCGCCGACCGCGTCCTCGACTTGAAGACTCGGTCGAAATCATCCGTTTCGGATGACGATCGAGCCGGTGCAAGGGCGTAGGGTCACCGTTCGTGCGCGAACAGGCCACGAGGACGGCGACCTCCAGCCCTCGACACGGGCGAGACGCATGAGCGCGCCCGGAGCGCATGCTGCAGCGCCATCGAGCTCTTCCGCGCCCGGACGGGCAGGGCTGGTGCTCGTCTCCCTCATCCTCGTTGCCGCCGTGGCGAACCTGAACCTGGCCGTCGCCAACGTGGCTCTCCCGTCGATCGGCGCCGCATTCGATTCGTCGCAGACGGCGCTGGACCTGATTGCGGTCGGCTACTCCCTCGGACTGGCCGCGTCCGTGCTCTACTTCGGCGCCCTCGGCGACCGCTATGGCCGCAGGATGATGCTCGTTCTCGGAACGGCGCTGGCGATCCCGGCCTCACTGCTCGCCGCGTACGCGCCGTCCGACGACGTGCTCTTCCTGGCACGCGTCCTCGGCGGGCTCGCCGCGGGGATGGCGTACCCGACGACACTGGCCTTGATCGCGGCGCTCTGGTCGGGGCCAGGGCGGACCAAGGCGATCGCGCTCTGGTCCGGCCTCGGTGGCGCCATCGCCGCCCTCGGCCCCCTCCTCTCGGGCGCGTTGCTCGAGGAGTTCTGGTGGGGATCGGTCTTCCTGATCACGCTTCCACTCGCGGCAGTCGCGTTGCTGATGGCGCTGAAGTTCGTGCCGAGTCACGTCAACGAGGCCACCGAGCCCGTCGACAACCTCGGAGGCGTCCTGTCGGTCGTGCTCGTCGCAGCGCTCGTCCTCGCGATCAACTTCGCGGCGGTTCCGGACCGAGGGGCATTGACGCTCGGGCTCGCGGCTGTTGCTCTGGCCGGGCTCGTCGCCTTCTTGATGCGGCAGCGGCGAGCGAGGAATCCGCTCTACGACCTCGGCATCGCTGGGCGCCGCGTCTTCTGGGTCGCCGCGTGCGCCGGCATCATCGTGTTCGGGACGCTGATGGGCGCCATGTTCATCGGCCAGCAGTTCCTGCAGAACGTGCTCGGCTACTCGACGTTCCAGGCCGGTCTCGCGATCCTGCCGGCGGCGTTGTGCATGGTCCTGGTCGCCCCGCGCTCCGCCAAGCTCGTCGAAGCTCTGGGCGCCCGCTTCACGCTGCTCGCCGGCTACCTCTTCTGCCTGCTCGGCTTTCTCACGATGCTACTGCTCTGGGACGACGGGATCTCGTACTGGAAGGTCGGTCTCGGGTACGCATTCATCGGGATCGGGGTCGGGCTCGCGGGCACGCCGGCGTCGCACTCGCTCACCGGGTCGGTTCCGGTCAGTCGCGCCGGGATGGCCTCCGGGACCGCCGACCTGCAGCGCGACCTGGGCGGCGCGGTGATGCAGTCGATCCTCGGCGCCCTCCTCACCGCGGGCTTTGCGTCGGCGATGGCGGCGGCCACCGCCGCTGCGCCCGACGCGCAGTCGATCTCGAACAGCGTCGAGGCGCAGCTCCAGAAGTCGTTCGCGAGCGCCGAGGCCGTCGGGGCGCAGCATCCGCAGTACGCGACCCAGATCACAGAGGCTGCGAAAGACTCGTTCCTCGACGGCGCCGACTGGGCGTATACGGCCGGGATCGTCGCGATCCTGCTCGGTGCGGCCGTTGTCTTCTTCCTCTTCCCGGGGAAGCACGACGAGGAGAGGCTGTTGGCCGAGTACCACGAACAGGACGCGTCTCCTGACACGGGATCGCGCCAAGCAGGGGCCGGGCCGGCGGCTGCAGCAGGTGCCTGAAGCTGACGGCCTCCGCGGCGGCGTCCTCGTCAGCAGCCGGTCACCCCCGCACTCGCGGAGCGCGCGTTACGCTTTGGAGGCATCGTCCGCACGGACGAGGTACTGCGCCGATGAGCATTCGTGACCAGGTCGCCGTGACGCCGGGGCCGGCAGCGGCCCTCCCGCCGGTCAGCGTCGACCGGCCAGCGACGGTCGCGCGGGACGAGCACGTCACGCCGGGAGAGCGGGCCGCGCGCGGGAAGGCTGCCCGGCGCGAGGTGCCGCGGTCGGCACATGCGGAATGGGAGCCGGCGCCGCAGCGGAGCGACCCGATCGACCTGCTCGAGGAGCAGGCGCTGCTGCGGGAGCCCGAGCTGGTGCCGATCCGCTACGGCCGGATGCTCGTGTCCCCCTTCGCCTTCTTCCGAGGCGGCGCATACCTGATGGCAGCCGATCTCGCCGGCCGCCCTCACACAGAGTTGCGGGCACAGCTCTGCGGCGACGCGCACCTCTCCAACTTCGGGTACTTCGCCGCGCCTGACCGACGGCTGGTCTTCAGCGTCAACGACTTCGACGAGACACTCCGCGGTCCGTTCGAGTGGGACGTGAAGCGCCTCGTCGCGAGCCTCGCTGTTGCGGGACGGGACCGCGGCTTCGCGCCCGCCGAGCGCCGCCCGATCCTCACCGCGGCCGTGCGTGCATACCGTGACGCGATGCGCGAGTTCGCGCGGATGCGCAAGCTCGACGTGTGGTACGCGCGCATGGACGTGGAAGCGCTCCGGGCTCGCTTCCGGGCAGCCGCGACGTCCGCCCGCCGGAAGCAGTTCGAGCATCACGTGGCACGGGCGGGCGCGAAGGACAGCTTGCGCGCGTTTGCGAAGCTGACGACGGTCGTGGACGGTACCCCGCGGATCGTCGCCGACCCGCCGCTCATCGTGCCCATCGAGCACGTCCCCGGTCAGGTGCACGCGGACGAGCTGGAGGCGTGGATCCAGGGAGTCATCCGCAGCTACCGCAGGACGCTCTCGGGCGAGCGCAGACGGCTGATGGAGGGATTCCGCTATGTCCACGCGGCACGGAAGGTGGTCGGCGTCGGCAGCGTGGGAACCCGAGCGTGGATCGTGCTCATGCTCGGACGGGACGGCGAGGACCCGCTCTTCCTCCAGTTCAAGGAGGCACAGGCGTCGGTGCTCGAGCCGTTCCTCGGCCGGTGCGAGTACGCGACCCACGGCCAGCGCGTGGTCGAGGGCCAGCGCTTGATCCAGGCCGCCAGCGACATCCTGCTCGGCTGGAACCGCGTGACGGGCATCGACGGGCTCGAGCGTGACTTCTACGTCCGCCAGCTCTGGGACGGCAAAGGATCTCCCGTGGTCGAGCTGATGCAGCCCGGGGTCATGGCGCTCTACGGTCAGGCGTGCGCGTGGACGCTGGCACGCGCCCATGCCCGCTCCGGCGATCCGATCGCGATCTCGAGCTACGTCGGCTCGGGCGAGTCGTTCGTCCGCGCGCTCGCGACGTTTGCCGAAAGCTACGCCGACCAGAGCGAGCGCGACCACGCCGCGCTTCAGCAGGCCGTGGCTGCCGGTCGCATCGAAGCGACGATCGGTCTTTGAGCCCTCACGTGAACGCGTTGACCGACCGCGCCACGATGACACCGAAGAGAGCGAGCGCGACAGTCGACTGGACCATCATCGTGTACTTGGCCCGATGGGTGAGCGGCATCACGTCGGTCGGGCTGAAGGCCGTCGCGTTCGTGAAGCCGAGGTGCAGGTAGTCGGCGAAGACCGGGCGCCAACCGGGCGGCGTGAGATCCGGGCTCATGTGCTGTGTGAAGGCGAAGTCCAGATCAGCGTGCGCGCCCTGGTGGCGTGCGATCGGCCCACCGCTGTCGATCAGCCAGTACAGGAGCGCAAAGGCAAGGTTGTTGCCGATCCAGATGAGCGCACCCGCGGCGAGCAGCTTCCCGGGTGACTCGGTCACCTGGGCGCCGGTGATCAGATGGTAGAGCAGGAGTGCCGTCGCCCACAGCGCGCTCACGACGAGCACGGCGACGAGAACGAGTGGAAGGCGACGCACCCAGAGCGGACGCCCGGAGAGCCGCGCCGGGTCGGCGGCGAGCAACGCGAAGATCAACAACAGCTCGATCGCCGGCATCAGCCAGTGCACGCCGACGAGCGTCTCCTCGGGCAACCAGAGCCGCAGCCCGACGTTGAGCGTCAGGAATGCCGACAGCGCGGCGATCGGCGGCCAGCGCGACTCGAGGGCATTGCCGTCGAGCGCATCGTCGGCCGACGGCGCCGTCACGTCAGCGACTTCGCCGTCCGAGATCACGCGTGCCATGGTCGCACAGGCGACGGCTCGAGGGCGCTAGCCCGGGTCGGCGCCCAGGGCCACGACCTCGTCCATCCGGTCGAGCCCTTCCGGGCGATGGGTGATCAACAGGATGGTCTGGCCCGACGTCGCGTCCAACACGTCATCCATGAGCCGCTCTGCCGTCGCCGGGTCGAGCTGGGCGGTGGGCTCGTCGAGCACCAGCACCGGGCGATCCGCGAGCAGTGCACGAGCCAGCACGAGACGCTGGTGCTGGCCCCCGGAAAGCATGTCGCCCATCTCGCCGACCCTCGTGTCGAGCCCCTCGGGCAAGGCGCTCACCCACTCGTCGATCCGCGCGCGGCGGAGCGCCTTCAGAAGATCGGCGTCGGTCGCGGACGGGCGCGCAACGCGCAGGTTCTCGCGGATCGTCGTGTTGAAGAGATGCGCGTCCTGGCCCGCGAGGGCGAAGGTGCCGCGGACGTCCTCCTGACGGTACGCGCGGGCATCCCGCCCTGCGATCGTGACGACCCCGTCCTCGGGGTCGAGGAACCTGAACAGGAGGCTGGCAACTGTCGTCTTGCCGGCGCCGCTCGGCCCGACCAGCGCCACTCGGCGCCCCGGTTCGAGGCGAAGGTCGAAGCGCTCGAGGGCGAGGCGTTCGCCTGCCGCGTAGCGCGCCGTAACGCCCTCGAGGGCGACGGCCGCTGCGGGTGGCGGTGCGGGGAGGGGCGTCACCGGGTCACGCACGGCGGGCTCGCGGTCGGTCACCTCGAGCACGCGGCGCCCGGCCGCGAGCGTCGCGGAGAGCTCTCGCGCGGCGACCGGCAGCGGCGTCACTGCCTCGAACGACGCGAGAGCCAGCAACGCGAGCGTTGCCACGAAGACGCGATCGAGGGCACCCGAGTCGTGCGCCGTGACGGCGACCGCGAGCACGCCTGCCACCGTGAGGCCGGCCACGAGGACGCCGAGCGCGTCGGCGAGCCCGGCCACCAGCGCGTCACGCCTACCCAGGCGCGCCAGCTCCGCGTCCACGCGGCGGATGCCGTCGAGCGTCTCACCGTCGCGCCCGTACACGACCAGCTCTGGCGCGCCGCGGAGCCCTTCCACCAGCCGTGAGGTGAGCTCCGCGCGTGCCGACACCTGGCGGTTGCCCGTCCAGCGCGTGAGCCTGCCCGCCAGAACCGGGACGGCGAGGCCGGAGGTGACCAGGCCGGCTGCGAGGACGAGGCCGGCGGTGGGCGCGACCGAGGCTGCGAGGCCGACACACAGCGACCCGACGACCAGCGCCACGACCGGGGGCCCGAGACCGCGGAGGTACAGCCCTTGGAGCGAGTCGACGTCAGCCACCATGCGACCGAGCAGCTCGCCGCTGCGGTAGCTCTCGAGCCCCGCCGGTGCGAGCGGCTCGAGTCGCCGGTAGAAGGTCGTGCGGACGCTGGCGAGCGAACGGAGAGCGAGGTCGTGTCCGGCCAGCCGTTCGAGATAGCGCACGAGAGGGCGTGCCAGGCCGAAGAAGCGGACGACCACGATCGTGACGGTCAGCGAGAGGATCGGCGGATGCTCGGCCGCGCGGGAGATCAGGTAGCCGGCGGCCGTCAGCAGCCCGACGCCGAAGGCAACGGCCAGCACGCCGAGCAGCACGGTGAGTCCGACACGCCATGGGGCGACGTGAGCCAGGCCGAGCAGGCGTCGCACGATCAGGATCACGCTGCCTCGGCCGTCCTCGTCAGCAACCGCCCCTCCACGAGCGTGGCCACACGATCGGCAGCGGGCACCAGCTCCACCCGGTGCGTGACGATCAGGACGCTGCGACCCCGGCGCAGGCGCTCGATCGCGTCTCCGATCACCGCGGCGCTCTTGCTGTCGAGATTCGCGGTCGGCTCGTCGAGCACGACGAGCGGCGCGTCGCGCAGAAAGGCGCGGGCGAGCGCGATCCGCTGTCGCTCACCGGCGGAAACCGGACGGCCTCCGTCGCCGACGATCGTGGCGTAGGAGTCGGGCAGCGCGGCGACGAAGCGATCGGCGCCGGCCAGCTCGGCGGCCGCGCGAACGCGTCGGTCGTCTGCTGTCGGGTCGCCGAGCCGGATGTTGTCGGCCACCGTCGCATGGAAGAGCATCGGCTGCTGCGGCACCCAGGCGACGTGGGCACGCCACGCCGCGAGGTCGCAGTCGGCCAGGTCGACGTCTCCGACCGTGAGCCGACCTTCCGTCGGGTCGACGAGGCCGAGCAAGAGCGCGGCGAGCGTGCTCTTGCCGGAGCCGCTCGTACCGACCAGCGCCACCGTCTCACCGGGATCGAGCTCGAGTTCGACCGTGTCGAGCACGCATCCTGCGCGACCCGGGTAGGAGAACGAGACGCCGTCAAAGCGGATGCGGGCATCACGTGGGCTCGGCGGGATCGAGGCGGCACGGCGCGCCGGGCTCTGCCCAGCGGCGAGGTCGAGCAGCCGTCGCGCCACCGCGAGGCCGTCGGCGGCGGCGTGGAACTGCGTCACGAGGTTACGCAGCGGCAGGTAGAGCTCGGGCGCGAGCACGAGGACGGTGAGCGCAGGCTCGAATGCGATGCCGCCGTCGACGAGACGCACGCCGACCGTGACTGCGACGAGGGCGATGCCGAGCGTCGCAGCGAGCTCGAGCACGGCGCCGGAGACGAAGGCGATGCGCAGTGTCCCCATCGTGGTGTGGCGGTACTCCTCGGTGACCAGCGCGATCGATTCCGCCTGGGCGTCGCCGCGGTTGAACGCGCGGAGCGTGGGCAGGCCGCGGACGACGTCCAGGAAGTGCGTGGCGAGGAGCGCCATCGCCTGCCAGCGTGATCGCGCCCGCCTGGCGGTGTTGCGTCCGACGAGCCACATGAAGAGCGGGATCAGAGGGAGTGTGAGCAGCATGATCGCCGCCGACAGCGGGTCGATCCAGGCCACGACGACGAGCACGGAGACGGGCACGACGACGGCCAGCACGAGCTGCGGCGCGGTCTTGGCGAAGACGGTCTCGAGCGCGTCGACGCCTGCCACCGCGGCGGTCGCGATCTCTGCGCTCTCGGCTCCGTCGAGCGCCGCTGGCTCGTCGCCGCAGTCGCCGCGTGACGACGGCGAGACGTAGCTCGGAGAGCACGTCGATTGCCGTGCGGCGACCGACCGCCTCGAACCCCCACGCCGCGGCCGCCCGTCCGGCGGCGGCGGCGACGAACAGAGCGAGCGGAAGCGCCACCTCGTCGAGACCGGCGCCGCCGAACGCGCGGGCGGCGACACGGGCGAGCAGCACGGCCTGCGCGAGGACGAGCAGCGCCGCGACCACGCCGAGAGCGACGTCGGCCGCCAGCAGCACGCGTACCGGTCTCGCACGGCTGAGTAGGCGCCGGTCGAGCAGTCGCACTACTCGCCGGAGGCGGTCTCGCGTCCCGAGTCGACCCCGGAAGACGTAGTACGTCCACCCCTGGTAGAGAAGGACAACGGGCGTCACGACGAGCGCGACGACGGTCATCACCTCGAGCGCGTAGTGCGACGAGGCCGCGCTCTCGATCGTGAGGCTGTTCGCGAAGTCGCGTGCTCGAGACCATCACGCGCGGGTAGAGGCTCGTGAAGAGCGTCGCGACGAGCAGGATCGTCCCGAGGCCGGTCATCGCGAACGCGGCGCCCGTCGCTCCCGCGAGAGGTCGAGACGACCGCGAGGCACGAGCGCGACGACGCCGAGCAGCCGCCGGGAGCGAGCGGCGGGAACAGGTCCTTGTCGTTGCGGTCGATCGCGACGGCGACCGTCCAGACCGAGGGCCGCGCGCCGATCGACCGCGGCGGGAATCGGAGAGCCGCGTGCGCCGCCGCGGCGGCGCGCTCGTGGAGGTCGCCCGACGACGCGCAGCGTGAGGAACGTCGCGCCGTGGAAGGCGAACAGCAGGACGACTGCGATCCCGGCGAAGACGGTGTACGACGCTGAAGAGGTCGACGACGCTGCCGGTGAAGTCGCCGTCGGAGTCGATCGGCACGCCGTACAGCAGGCTGGCGAGTGCCGACGCCCCACAGGAACGGTGCGCCGACGCTGGCGATCGAGTTCGCCGCCAGCCAGATCGCCCGCCAGCGCGGGCTCGTCGCTCTTGCCGCGCCACTCGAACGAGACGACGCGCACGATCAGGAGGACGAGCACGAGCAGGAGCGCCAGGTAGAAGCCCGAGAACATCGTCGCGTACCAGGCCGGGAAGGCGGCGAACGTCGCGCCGCCGGCGACGACGAGCCACACCTCGTTGCCGTCCCAGACCGGGCCGATCGTCTCGAGCATCGTCTTCGCGCTCGCGCTCGTTCGCGCGGCAGGAACGGCAGCAGCATGCCGACGCCGAAGTCGAAGCCCTCGAGCAGGAAGTAGCCCGCCCAGCAGCACGGCGATGAGGCAGAACCAGAAGACCTCGAGATCCATCAGTAGCTCACCGCCGGGACGGTCGGCTCGTCGCTGGCGTCGCCGGCGTGCGGGTGGGTCGGTCCGGGCGTAGCGGCGCATGAGCACGAAGTCGACGACGCGCGAGCACGATGTAGAGCGCCGCGAAGACGCCCAGGCTCGTGGCGATCGTCCCCGTGCTCACGTTCGGTGAGTTGGCATCCGCGGTCCTCAAGAGCCCCTGCACGATCCAGGGCTGTCGTCCGACCTCGGTCAGCACCCAGCCGGACAGCGCGGCCAGGTACGGGAACGCGATCGACACGATTCCGAGCCACAGGAACCAGCGCGTCACGCTCGAGGCGGCGGCGCCAGTAGAGGAAGGCGCCGACTGCCGCGACGAGGAAGACCAGCGTCCCGAGGTAGGCCATGATGCGCATCGCCCAGTAGGTGGTGCGCACGTGCGGTATGTAGTCGCCAGGGCCGTACCGCAGCTCGGACTGGCGCTGCAGCTCGTTCATGCCCGACCACCTGGCCGTCGAACGAGCCGGTCGCCAGCCACGACAGGAGCCCGGGGATCTCGATATCGAAGCTCGGCGTCTGGTCGTCCTCCGTGAAGCCGCCGATCTGGAAGATCGAGAAGGCAGCCGGCTGCTCCGTGTCCCAGAGCGCCTCCGTCGCGGCGATCTTCATCGGCTGGTAGTCCGTGACGACGATGCCGAGGTAGCTACCGATCGCGAGGTTCACAGCCGAGATCGGTACCGCCACGATCAGCGCGAGCTTCGCCGCCCGGCGGAAGAGCTCCACGTTGCGACCACGCAGCAAGTGCCAGCAGGAGACGCCGAAGACGACCGACTGCTGCGGTCGTGAGGCCTACGAGGATCACGTGCACGAAGGCCCAGATGGCGAACCGGTTCGTGAGCAGCTCCGAGATGCTCGTCAGCTCGGCGCGGCCGTCCGTGACCGTCGAGCCCACGGGGCGCTGCATCCACGAGTTCGCGACCATGATGAAGAAGGCCGACAGCCAGGTTCCGAGCGCGAGCAGCCAGACCGTCGCCAGATGCACGCGTGGCGAGAGCCGGTTCCAGCCGAAGACCCAGAGGCCGATGAAGGTCGCCTCGAGCATGAACGCGGCCAGCCCTTCGATGGCCAGCGGCGCGCCGAATACGTCGCCGACGAACTCCGAGTAGACGGCCCAGTTCATCCCGAACTGGAACTCCTGCACGAGCCCGGTTGCGACCCCGATCGCGAAGTTGATCAGCATCAGCGTGCCGAAGAACCGTGTCAGGCGCAGCCAGGCCTCGTCACCCGAGCGGTGCCAGAGCGTCTGCATGACGGCGACCAGCGGCGCGAGCCCGAGCGTCAGCGGAACGAAGAGGAAATGGTAGAGCGAGGTCGTCGCGAACTGGATGCGCGCGAGGTCGACCGTGGTCAACGCGAGCGTGGTCACGCTGGGGGCGAGTGTCCCACACGGAGGCGAGGCCTTCATCATCCCGATCGAACGATTCCGCACGTGGTGTCGAGCCTGACGACAGGCGCGAGAAATTCATCCCGATCGGACGATGCACGGCGGCGGGCATCCTCGTAGCTTCCGGTCCCACATGGAGCCCTGCCGCCAACGGGGTCCTGGAGCGGTGTGGTGAGCGCCGCGAACCCGCCTGCACGGCCGCGGGTCGTCGTGCTCGGCGGGGGCTTCGCAGGGGTCAGTGCCGCTCGCAAGCTGAAGAAGGCAGCCGTCGACGTCGTGCTCGTGGACAAGCACGACTACCACACCTTCCAGCCGCTCCTGTATCAGGTCGCCACGGGCCTTCTCGACACGACGGCCGTCGGACACTCACTCCGCGACCTCGTCAAGGATCAGGACAACGCCACGATCCACAAGGCCGCGATCACCGGGATCGACCTCGAGGCCAAGGAGGTCCGGTTCAGCGGTCTCGCGCCCGTCGCGTACGACCTCCTCGTGCTCGCCCTCGGGGCCGAGGTGAACTTCTTCGGAACCGAGGGCGCCGCCGAGCACGCGTTTCCGATGTACACGCTGCCCGACGCGGTCAGGCTCAAGGATCACGTCCTCGGCCGCTGGGAGGCGGCCGACAAGGACGGGGACCTCGTCGACGACGGGGCTCTCACGGCCGTCGTGGTCGGAGGCGGGCCGACGGGCGTCGAGACAGCGGGTGCGCTCGCCGAGCTCTACCGCACGAACTTCGACAAGGACTACCCACAGCTGCCTCAGGAGAAGGCGCGCATCGTCCTCGTCGAGGCGGGCGACGAGATATTCGCGATGTTCAAGCCCAACCTCCGCAAGTACGCGCGCGACGCGCTGGAAACGCGGACAGTCGAGGTCATCACCGGCGACCGGGTGCAGTCCGTCTCACCGACGCGCGTCACGCTCGCCTCCGGGACGGTGATTCCAGCGCACACCCTCGTCTGGGGCGCCGGCCTCCAGGGCAACAGCCTCGTCCAGTCGCTGGGGATCGAGCTGCAGCGGGGCAACCGCATCGGGGTCGGCCCGGATCTCGAGCTCCCGGGATACCCGGGCGTCTACGTCGTGGGTGACATCGCCGTCATCACGGACTCGAAGACGCAGCAGGAGCTCCCCCAGTTGGGCTCGGTCGCACTACAGTCGGGCGAGCACGCGGGCGAGACGATCGCCGGCCACGTCAAGGGCAAGCCATCGAAGCCGTTCGCGTACCGCGACAAGGGCACGATGGCAGCGATCGGGCGCCATGCCGCCGTCGTGCAGATGCTCGGCGGGAGAACGATGAAGGGGCGAAAGGCACAGTTCGCGTGGCGTGCCGTCCACCTCGCGCTGCTCCCGACGAACGAGGACCGCGCGAAGGCCGTCGTCGACTGGGCGGGCAGCGAGATGACGCACCAGCGGGTTGGACGGATCACAGTGAGCACCGAGGAATGAGGAGGCGTGACGTGACGGAGACGATGGCACGACCCACCCCCGAGAGGGTTCACGGGACAGCCGAGCCCGCGGACGTTTTCGTCGTGTTCGGGATCACCGGCGACCTGGCCAAGGTGATGACCTTCCGCTCGCTCTACCGGCTCGAGCAGCGCGGCCTGCTCGACTGCCCGATCGTCGGCGTGGCCGTCGACGACTGGACGGTCGACCAGCTCGTCGAGCGCGCGCGCACGTCGATCGAGGGCACCGGCGAGACGCTCGACCCGGCCGTCTTCGACCGCTTCGCCGCCCGGCTGTCCTACGTGTCGGGAGACTTCGCCGATGCAGCCACCTACGAGCGGGTCGGCGAGGCGATCGGCGGCGCGGCCTCACCCGTCTTCTACCTCGAGATCCCGCCGTTCCTCTTCGGCCGCGTCGTCAAGGGCCTGGCGGAGGCCGGGCTGACGAAGAGCGCGCGCGTCGTCGTGGAGAAGCCGTTCGGTCACGACACGGCCTCGGCGCGGGCGCTTGCCGACGAGCTGCACCAGTACATCGACGAGTCGCAGCTCCTCGGATCGACCACTACCTCGGGAAGATGGGCCTCGAGGAGATCCTCTACCTCCGCTTCGCCAACACGATGCTCGAGCCGGTCTGGAACCGGAACTACGTCGAGTCCGTCCAGATCACGATGGCGGAGGACTTCGGCGTCGAGGACCGGGGTCACTTCTACGATCCCGTCGGCGCGCTGCGCGACGTGGTCGTCAACCACCTCATGCAGGTCGTCGCCGCCGCCGTGATGGAAGCGCCCGCGCGGCGGCGACCCGAGACGCTCCAGGACGCCCAGGTGGCCGCCTTCCGAGCGATCGCCGAGGCCGACCCGGCGCACTACGTACGCGGCCAGTACGACGGCTACCGCGACATCGACGGTGTCGCCGCCGACTCGACGACCGAGACCTACGCCGCGCTGCGCCTGGACGATCGAGAACTGGCGCTGGTCGGGAGTGCCCTTCTTCATCCGCACCGGCAAGCGCCTGCCCGTGACCCAGACGGAGCTGCGGCTGGTCTTCAAGCGGCCGCCGAAGCTCGGCTTCGCGGTGTTCGGCAGTCATCCCGAGGCCGAACCAGCTGGTGATCAAGCTCGACCCGTCGACCGGCGTCCAGAGTCCAGCTGAACGCCCGTCGAGCCGATGTCGCAGGCGCCGGCGAGGTCACCCTCGACCTGGAGCTCGCCGACCAGGGTGGGGAAGGCGCGACGCCCTACGAAGTGCTGCTGCACGCGGCGATGATCGGCGACCGCTCCCGCTTCAAACGGCAGGACATGGTGGACGAGATGCTGGCGCGATCATGCAGCCGCTCGTCGACGCGCCACCGCCCGTGCATCCCTACGTGCCCGGAAGCTGGGGACCCGAGGCGGCCGACGGTGTCGTCGCCGGCCATGGCCGCTGGCACGAGCCCTGGATCGCCTCATGAGCAAGGCTCGGGACGTCACCGCGCCGCAGCCGCAGAGCGCTGCGGCGCCGTCGCCGTTCACGCCGATTGCCGACTACGCGTTCCTCTCCAACTGCCACACGGGGGCGCTCGTCGCGCCGGACGGCGCGATCGACTGGCTCTGCGTGCCGCGCTTCGACTCACCGAGCGTCTTCGGCAGCCTGCTCGATCGTGGTGCGGGGACGTTCAGGCTGGCTCCGTTCGGGATCAACCACCCGACCGCGCGTGTGTACGTCCCGGGAACCAATGTCGTCGAGACGACGTGGAAGACGCCGAACGGCTGGATCGTCGTCCGCACCGCGCTGACGATGGGCCCGCACGATCACGAGGACGAGATCACACCGCACACGCGACCGCCCGCCGACGACGACGCCGACCACATGCTGGTGCGCACGGTCGAGTGCCTCGACGGCCGCGTCGAGGTCGAGCTCGTCTGCGAGCCCGTCTTCGACTACGGCCGCGAGGAGGCGGCGTGGACGCTCGTCGGCGGGAGCCGCCACACGGCGGACGCCACCGGCGCAGGCCTGACGATCCGTCTCCAGACCGATCTCGCACTGGGGATCGAGGAGGGCCGCGTACGGGCGCGGCACGTGCTCGAGCCGGGCGAGAAGGCGCTACTGCGCGCTCTCCTGGGCGGAGCAGCTCGCCGTGCCCGCCGACGTCGACGACGCCGAGGAGCGGATCGCCGCGACGACGCGCTTCTGGCGCAACTGGCTCGGCCGCGCCCGTCTGCCTGACCACCGCTGGCGTGACCCGATTCAGCGCTCGGCCCTGGTGGTCAAGGGGCTCACCTACATGCCGACGGGCGCGACGGTGGCCGCGCTCACGACATCGCTGCCCGAGACTCCGGGCGGCGAGCGCAACTGGGACTACCGCTACACGTGGATCCGCGACTCGACCTTCACGCTGCAGGCGCTGCACTACCTGAACCTCGACTGGGAGGCCGACGAGTTCATGCAGTTCGTCGCGGACGTCGAGCCGAACGACGACGGCTCGCTGCAGATCATGTACGGGATCGACGGCCGGCGCGATCTGACCGAGTCGACGCTCGACCACCTGTCCGGCTACGTCGGAGCACGGCCCGTGCGGATCGGCAACGGCGCATTCGACCAGCGCCAGAACGACGTCTTCGGTGCGGCGCTCGACTCGATCCTGCTCCACACCCGCCGCAGCAAGCGGCTGCCGCGGCGGCTCTGGCCGCTCGTCCGGGCGCAGGCCGAATGCGCCACGGCGGCGTGGCGAGAGCCGGATCAAGGCATCTGGGAGGCGCGCGGCAAGCCGCAGCACTACGTCTCGTCGAAGCTCATGTGCTGGGTCGCGCTCGACCGCGCAGCCAAGCTGGCCGAGATCCGGGGAGACCCGGAGCTGCAGGCCACCTGGGCCGCGACGGCCGACGAGATCCGCGCGGACATCCTCGAGCACGGCGTCAGCGAGCGCGGCGTCATGCGCCAGCACTACGAGACCGACTCGCTCGACGCGTCGATCTTGCTGGCGGCGATCCTCGGGTTCCTGCCCGGTGACGACGAGCGCCTGCACAAGACCGTGCTCGCCATCGCCGAGGAGCTGACCGAGAACGGCTTCGTCCTGCGCTACCGGACGGAGGAGACGGACGACGGCCTCTCCGGCAAGGAGGGGACCTTCCTGATCTGCTCCTTCTGGCTCGTGTCGGCGCTCGCGATCGTGGGTGAGATGCAGCAGGCCAGGGACCTGATGGAGCGGCTCCTGAGGATCGCCTCACCGCTCGGGCTCTACGCGGAGGAGTTCGACGCCGACACCGGTTACCACCTCGGCAACGTCCCGCAGGCGTTCTCGCACCTCGCGCTGATCGAGGCGGCGGCCCGGATCATCGTCGTCGGAGCGGCTCGCGGAGATCTCCTGATGGAGCGCTACGACGTCATCATCATCGGCACCGGTGCCGGCGGAGGCACGCTGGCCCGGCACCTCGCGCCTTCGGGCAAGCGCATCCTGCTCCTCGAGCGCGGCGACTGGCTACCGCGCGAGGCGGAGAACTGGTCGACGCAAGCCGTGTTCGTGGACAACCGCTACGTCTCACCCGACACGTGGTACGACGACAAGGGCAAGCCGTTCCAGCCTGGCGTCCACTACTACGTCGGCGGTGCGACGAAGCTCTACGGCGCGGCGCTCTACCGGCTCCGGCAGGAGGACTTCGGAGAGCTCCGGCACCACGACGGGATCTCCCCTGCCTGGCCGATCTCCTACGACGAGCTGGAGCCGCACTACACGCTCGCCGAGCAGCTGTACCACGTGCACGGCGCGCGCGGCGAGGACCCGACCGAGCCGCCGGCGAGCGCACCCTATCCGCACCCGGCCGTCTCGCACGAGCCGCGGATCCAGCAGCTCGCCGACCAGCTCGCGGCCGCCGGGCTACCGGCCGTTCCACGCTCCCTGCGGGATCATGCTCGACGAGTCGAACATGGCGTTCAGCACGTGCGTGCGCTGTGCCACGTGCGACGGGTTCCCCTGCCTCGTCCATGCCAAGTCGGACGCCGAGGTGCTCGGCGTGCGGCCGGCGCTCGAGCACCCGAACGTGACGCTGCTCACCAACGCCAAGGTGGTCCAGGCTCGAGACGAACCCCGGTGGCACGGCCGTCACCGAGGTCGTCGTCGATCGGGCAGACGGTGAGGAGCGATTCGCAGGCGACCTCGTGGTCGTCTCGTGCGGCGCCGCGAACAGCGCCAAGCTGCTCCTGGAGTCGGCCAGCGACGTGCACCCGAACGGCCTCGCGAACGGCTCCGACCAGGTGGGCCGGAACTACATGTTCCACGACTCGACTGCAGTCCTGGCGCTCTCGCGAGAGGAGAATCCGACCGCCTACCAGAAGACGCTCGGCCTGAACGACTTCTACTTCGGCAGCGACGACTTCGAGTATCCGCTCGGGAACGTGCAAATGGTCGGCAAGTCGCAGGCGCCGATGTTCCGGGGCGAGCGGCCGCGGGACACGAAGCTCGCGCCCGAGTGGACGCTCGAGCGGATGGCCCGTCACGCGATCGACTTCTGGCTCTCCACGGAGGACCTGCCGAGGCCCGACAACCGGGTCACCGTCGACGGCGACGGAAAGCTCACGCTCACCTACACGGAGACGAACGCGGTCGCCAAGAAGCGGCTCTACGAGAAGGTCAAGTCGACGCTCGGGAAGCTCGACATGGACCCGGACCACCTGATCCACCGGTTCGCGTACATGAAGAACGACATCCCGATCGCCGGCTGCGCACACCAGGCCGGCACGTGCCGCTTCGGCGCCGACCCTGCCTCGTCCGTCCTGAACACCGACTGCCGCGCGCACGAGCTCGACAACCTCTACGTCGTCGACACGAGCTTGCTTCCCGAGCATCGGTGCGGTCAACCCGGCGCTCACGGCGATGGCGAACGCGCTTCGCGTCGGTGACCATCTACTCGAGCGGCTGAAGTAGCTGCGGAGCGCGACGGCAGGTCCCATGGCGACTCGGACGGAGCCGACGACCGTCTGTCTCCATCCGCACCTGGGAAATGCCGGTGGATGAGGATCCGAATCCCGTCGGCACCGCGCCGATCTTTCCGTCGGGTGAGCAGATCGAGATCGCGGCGGCGGGCCAGCGCGCCGTCGTCGTCGAGGTCGGCGGCGGGCTGCGCACGTACGCGGTGAACGGTCGCCAGCTCCTGGACGGGTATCGGAGCCGCGGACATGTGCACGTCCGGGCGCGGACAGGTTCTGAGCCCGTGGCCGAATCGGCTCGAGGACGGCACGTACGAGTTCGACGGTCGCCGGCACCGGCTTCCGCTCGACGAGCCCGACAATCGAAACGCGATCCACGGCCTCGTCCGCTGGGCCGCGTGGAAGGTCGCCGAGCGTCACCCGGACCGGGTCGTGATGCAGCACGTCATCCATCCGCAGCCGGGGTATCCGTTCGTGCTCGCGCTCGACATCGCGTACTCGCTGTCCGAGCGAGGGGCTCCGCGTGCAGTCGACGGCGACCAACATCGGCAGCGACGCATGTCCGTACGGGTCCGGCGCGCACCCGTACCTGACGATCGGGACATCCACCGTCGACGGCGTGATCCTGCGCGCCCCGGGGAACACCGTCCTGTACTCCGACGAGCGCTCGCTGCCTGTCGGCTCGGGGTCGGTCGAAGGCACGGAGTACGACTTCCGTCAAGGGCGCCCGATCGGATCGACGAGGCTCGACCACGCCTTCACCGACCTCGAGCGGGACGGGGATGGGCTGGCCCGCGTCGTGTTGCGAGATCCGGAGCGCGACGCCGGGCTCACGCTCTGGGTCGACGCGAGCTACCCCTACCTGATGCTCTTCACCGGCGATCCGCTTCCCGACGTCAAGCGGCGCAGCCTCGCCGTCGAGCCGATGACCTGCCCGCCGAACGCCTTTCGCACGGGGACGTCCTTGGTTCGCCTCGAGCCGGGCGCCTCGTTCACCAGCGTCTGGGGCATCGAACCGACGGCCGGCCCCTGACCGGCCGTTCGCGCCAGGCACGGCTGTAGGCTGGCGCTCCATGAACCTCGTCTGGGCGGCACTCATCATCGGGTTGGTTGCGGCGGTCGCCGTCGCCGCGATGTTGCTCGTGCGCCGCCGTGCCCCGGATGGGAGCTTCTTTGCCGACGGCGATCGCGCATCCGGTGTGTTCGGCGTGCTCGCGACCGGGTTCTCCGTGCTGCTCGGCTTCATCGTCTTCCTCGCCTTCGAGAGCTTCGACCAGTCGCGCAGCGGGGCAGAGACCGAGGCGCTCGTGCTGACGCAGCAAGTCGAGAATGCCCAGTTCTTCCCGGCCGCCGTACGCGCCGAGCTCACCGGCGAGCTCGTCTGTTACGGACGCTCGGTGGCCACCGACGAATGGGACGGCATGCAGCAGGGGACGTTGGGGGACCGCGTCAACCCATGGGGCGTGGAGCTGTTCCGGACGTTGGGCGGCGTCGAGCCGCGGTCGGCAATGGAACAGTCCGCCTACGACAAATGGCTCGATCAGACCTCCGCACGCGAGGAAGCACGCCTCAACCGCGTACACGGCGCCGTTGGCGTGATCCCGACGCAGCTGTGGGTGGTGCTGTTCTTCGTCGCCGGCGTCATCTTCGTGTTCATGCTCTTCTTCGCCGACAGTGGCGAGCGAGTCGTCGTCCAGGGCATGCTCATGGGTGCGGTCGTCTCGGTGATCGTCGCGATGCTGCTCCTCCTCAGGGGCCTCGACCAGCCGTTCCACGGCGGAGTGGGAGGGCTCCAGCCAGTTGCCATGGAGCGGGCGTTGCGCATCATCGACGAGGCGCTCGCGGCCGTCGGCGCTGAAGTCGCAATCCCCTGCGACGCCCGAGGCAAGCCGCTCACGTGATGGCCGAGTCCGGGCGTAAGACCGACCGGGTAGAGCTGCTGGCCACCATCCTCCTCGCGCTCGCGACCGTGGGCACGGCCTGGAGCGGGTACCAGGCGAGCCGGTGGAACGGCGAGCAGGCGAAGGCCTTCAGCCGCGCGAACGCCGCGCGGATCAAGGCGACGCAAGCGGCCGACCTCGCGAACGCCCAGACGCAGGTCGACGTCGCAACCTTCACGCAGTGGGTCGACGCGTACGCGCAGAAGCAGGCCTTCCTCGCCGACTTCTACTTCAAGCGCTTCCGCACGGAGTTCAAGCCTGCCGTCGACGCCTGGATCGCGACGAAGCCGTTGCGGAACGCCAAGGCGCCGCTGACCCCGTTCGCGATGCCGCAGTACCGGCTGGCGGCGAGAGCAGAGGCCGACCGCCTCAACGCAGAGGCCGAAGTCCTGTCGGCCAAGGCGCGTACGAACGTGCAGCGGGCAACGAACTACGTCCTGGGAGTCGTGCTCTTCGCGACCTCGTTGTTCTTCGCCGGCATGAGCACCAAGCTGCGGACGCCGAGACTCCGCGTCGTCCTCATCGGATTAGGTCTCGTCGTGTTTCTGATGACGGTCGCCTGGCTGGCGACCTTCCCGATCAGCATCTCGGTATGAGCCGGCACGGAGTCAGTAGTCCCAAACGACGGTCTGCGCGACCACGCGGTCCGGCTCGTCGAGTCTCCGACCGTCGGGCGGTCGCAGCTGGCGCTGTCGTTCCCCGAGGGCATCGCGACGGCCGCCGAGCTCTTCGTCGAAGGCCGGAGCTTCTATCCGCAGATGCTCGCGGACATCGACGCCGCGACGTCGTCGGTGCACGTGAACCAGTTCGGCTTCCGGCCGGGACGGGTTGGAGAGCAGTTTGCCGCCGTGCTGGAGCGCAAGGCCCAGTCGAGGATCCCGGTGCGGCTCGTCGTCGATCTTCAGGGCACGGATCCCGAGGGTGGGTCGAAAGAGCTCTACGAGCGCCTGGTCGCCGCCGGCGTCCAGGTCTGCGTGAACCGTGCGACGAAGCCTCGCGTCCGCTCGGGGCCGCTCGGCGGCGACGGCGTGGTGCGCTGGAATCTGGGTGGGCTGGGCCACATCGACCATCGCAAGGTCGTCGTCGTCGATGGCCGCATCGGCTGGGTGGGCGGCGCCGGGATCGAGGATCACTTCGAGGACGGCCGTTTCCACGACCTGTTCGTGCGGGTCGAAGGCCCGGTCGTGGGTCAGCTGCAGCTCGTCTTCGTCGCGAGCCTGCGCTGGCTGGGTGGCCATGTGTCAGTCGGAGAGCTGGAGGCCCTGTTCCCGGAGCACCGGCAGGCGGACGGCGTGCCTGCCGTCGTGCTCCACAACGCGCCCGGCCGCTACCGGCCCATCACCCACGCGATCGCGGCGTTGCTCGAGGGGGCGCGCGAGACCCTCGACGTGATCAACCCGTACGTGACCGACCGCGGGATGATCCGGCGCATCGAGCACGCTGCCCGGCGCGGCGCCCGAGTGCGCCTCTTCGTCCCGGCGAACGCGAACAACTGGGCCTGCGCCGCCGCGCAGCGATTCCACCACGCCGGCTTGCTCGAGGCCGGGGTGGAGATCCTCGAGTACCCGACCATGCTGCACGCCAAGGCATTCGTGGCCGACGGCTGCGAGATCGTCGTGGGGACGTGCAATCTCGAGGCCTGGAGTCTGAAGCGGTTCTTCGAGATCGACCTGAAGATCCGCTCGGACGACCTTGCGGCGCAGTTCGAGGAGCGATTCACGGGTCCGGCGGCGGACGTTTCCGGGCCCGGCCAGCCGGTCGTCGGGATCAAGGCTCGTGCGCGATCCGCCGTCTTCGCGGCGCTGTCGCCGTTGCTCTGATCGGCGCGCGACGCCGAAAATTCGGTGGCCCCCCGAGGCTCGGCGCATGAGGCGTTCTCGAACGCCCGTCCGTTGCAGTCCGATCGGCGGAGCCGTAGGGTCGTCACGTGGCTGCAACGCTCGCACTGATCGCCGCCTTCCTGTTTGCTCTCGCGGCGACGTTCCAACAGAAGGGTGCCCTCGAGCTCGGCGGCGTCTCGCTCGGCAGCCCGAAGTCGCTCCTCCGACTCGTCGGTCAGACGATGTGGCTGATCGGGACGCTGGCCCTGTTCGCCGGCTACCTCTTCCAGGCGGCTGCGCTCGACCGTGGGCGCCTGTCGATCATCCAGCCGCTGCTGGTCACGACCGTCGTCTTCGCGCTCCCGCTCGGCTACTTCATCACGGGCCAGCACGTCGGACGCCGCGAGATCATCGGCGCCGGTGTGATCCTGCTCGGTCTCGCGCTGTTCACCTACTTCGCCGACCCGTCCGGAGGCGTCGACAACGCGCCCGGCCGCGAGTGGGCGATCGTGATTGCCGGGCTCGGCGCGCTGTGCGCCGTCCTCCTCGTGTTCGGCGGCCGCGGCGATGCGTCCGCGACGACGCGGGCTGCCGTGTACGGCACCGTGGCCGGGATCCTGTTCGGCCTTTCCGCGGCGCTGACGAAGCCGACGGTCGAGTACCTGCACGAGGGCGTCGACGTGATGCTGTCCCACTGGGAGGCCTACGTGCTCGCGATCGCGGGCGTGCTCGGCTTCGTGCTCCAGCAGGTCTCGCTGGGGACGGGCAAGCTCGCACCATCCGTGGCCACGGTCTCGGTCGCCAACCCGATCGTGGGAATCCTCATCGGCACGCTGCTGCTGGACGAGCGCTGGAGCCGGCCCGGCTGGCACATCCTCCTCGGCGTGGTGGGTCTCGTGCTCGCCCTCGTCGGCGCCGTGGTCATCTCCATCGCCACCGAGGCCGGCAAGGAGAAGCCGGCGCCGACGACGCCGCAGACGACGACCGACGCGCTCTCCTAGGCGGCGGTCACCGTCGCGGCAGCGGCCGGCCTGCGGTCGAGAGCCGCCATCGTCAGCCACGCGGCGACCGCGGCGAGAGCCGCGGCCGGGACCGCGTCGACACCGGTGGTGCCGGCAAGCAGTGCAGCGAACAGCACCGCCGTGAAGACGAGTCGTGTGATCGCCGCCGTCCCTGCCGCCGCCCCGACCGCGACGGCGAGTGTCGGCGAGACGTCGAACGCGATCACGGCCAGCGTCATCAGCCCCACCCCGAGGAAGATCGCCGGAAAGACAGGCCCGCCGCGGAAGCCGCACCCCAGGCAGATCGCGTACGCGAGCGCTTTGGCGACCAGGAGCACGACCACGACCTTCGCGGAGTCCTCAGCCACGAGGCTCGGCACGGCGCTCTGGCCCGAGAAGAGCACGGCCTCCGGGTCGGCGCCGAAGGCATCCGCCAGGAGGGCGAGCACGCCCACCGCGAGCCCGCCTCCGAGCAGGAGAACCGGCATGCCGAGCCGCTGCTTGCCGCGCCCGGCTGTGTCCATGGCGAGTCTCCGAACAACGGTTACGGCGAGGGCTGCGACGAACACCCACGACGATCGCGAGGAGCTAGGTCTCGGACGTGCGTGCCCTCGTAGGGAGGGAGGCCGGGAACGGCGAGGTCGAAGCTCTCGACGCCGCCCCAGTCGCCGATGCCGATGAAGATCAGATAGCCGAGCGACGCTGCGACCAGCCCGGGCAGCAACACGGGGATGAGCATGGCACCGAACCCCGAGCCCGCCTCCAGCATCAACATGCCTGCAACCAGGGGGCCGCCGAACAGCGCCGAGATCGCGGAGAACGACCCGGCCGTCGACAGCACCTTGGTCTCCGGACTGGTCGGCTCGGAAGATCCTGGAGACGACCATCCCGACGACGGAGCCGAGTGCGATCAGCGGTCCCTCCGGGCCGAGAACCGCGCCGAACGCCAAGGTTCCGATCGCTGCGAGTGCGACCCCGGGGGCATACGCGAGCGGCGTCGGCTCGACGGTGATGCCCTTGATCGGCTCGTGCCCGCCATCGCCCGGCAGCAGCGTGCGCGCCGCGAGGACGATCGCAGCACCGACGACCGGAAGCCCGAGGATGAGGTACCACTGTGGCGACGACCCGCCCAGGTGCTCCGGCAGCTCGTCCCAGAGCCAGTGCTCGATCACGTGCACGAGGGCGAGGAAGCCGGCCGCGAGCAGCGCCGCAGGGATACCGATCACGGCTCCGAGCGCGACGAGGCGGAGATAGGTGGGGCCTGTCAGCGCTGGGTGCTCCGGTGCGGACACCGGAGCACCCTAGCGTCCGGTCATGCAGGGCGCCTGGCCCGATACATCCGGCCCATGCGGGGCGGGGATCAACTCCTCTGCACGCCCATCGTCACCGTGCCGATGTAGCCGGTGCCGCTCTTCGTCAGCCTGAGGATCGACTTGCTGCCCCCGTTGACGAAGATCGAGTCCGTCGCGTTCCGCGTCGTGCGACCAGGTCGCTTGTTGTACGGCGAGCGCTTGTAGACGGCGTCGGTCAGCTTCTCGGGGAAGAACAGCTGACCCGTGTGCACGACGTTCCCGCCGACATGCACCTGCGCGTGGATGTGCACCGTGCGCCCCGCATACCAGCCCGGGTAGATCGTCTTGAGCACCGCGACTCCGGTCTTGTCCGTCTTCTGGATGCCGCGCAGGAAGGTGAGGCCGTCCGTGCCTTCCTGGGCAAAACCCGAGTAGGTGCCTCCGGCGTCGCAGTGCCACAGGTCCACCGACGCGCCCTTGATCGCCTTGCAGGTCGACACGTCGAGCACCCTGGCGCGCAGAGTGAGGAGCACGCCGGGCCTGCCCTCGCGCATGTCGCGGCGAACCTTGTCGCCGTCGAGGTAGTACGGCCCTTCGGTCATCTCGGGCGAGAGGACGCAGCTGACGAGGCCCGAAGCGACGGCTGACGGCCCGGCTCCTGCGTCGTGGGACTCGGTCAATGCCCAGGCCGAGCCACCGACCATGGCGCCGGCGAGCCCTCCGAGCTTGAGCAGCGAGCCGCGGCGGGTGACGGTGTGCTCGCCCTCGGCGAGTTGTTCGATGTCCGTGTTCATATCCATGGCTGCAGGGTACGCCGTGGATCTGAGAACCGGTTATGAGGGGCCTAAGGGACTCCTAAGGCGCGGGTCGCCGAATGCACCGGAAGCCGATGTGCGACGTGGTCGAGTCGATGGGCTCCGCCTGGCGGGCCGCCGGCCGGTAGCGCAGGCAGTAGTTGGGGGCGCAGAGGTGCGAGCCGCCCTTGATCACGCGCCGCGGGATGTCCGCGCCTGCCGCCCCCGGCACGAAGCTCCCGTCGAGCGAGGCGACCCGCGGGTTGCGCGGCACGCAGCACGGCGAGCCCGCGTCCGGGGGGTGCTGCGAGCTGAACCAGTCGGCCGTCCACTCCCACACGTTCCCCGCTGTGTCGAACAGGCCATGGCCGTTGGGCGGGAACGAGCCAACGGGCGACGTCCGGGCGAAGCCGTCGCGCTCGAGGTTCTGCCAGGGGAACTCCCCCTGCCAGGTGTTCGCCGGCGGGCCGCCATCGGGCTCGGGGTCGTCACCCCACGCGTACACGGCCCCGTCGAGGCCACCGCGCGCGGCGTACTCCCACTCCGCCTCGGTCGGAAGCTCCTTCCCTGCCCAGCGCGCGTAGGCCAGCGCATCCTGGTGCGCGACGTGGAGCACCGGGTGCTCGTCGAGGCCTGTGAGTGAGCTCTGAGGCCCATCCGGGTGACGCCAGTCGGCGCCCGGTACCCACTCCCACCAGCGACGCCAGTCCCCGACGTCGACGCGATGGGCTGGCTGCCGGAACACGATCGAGCCGGGCACGAGCTGCTCGGGCGAGGCGTCCGGGTACAACGCGGGATCGGGCGGGTGCTCGGCAAAGGTCACGAAGCCGGTCTCCTCGACGAAGCGCCCGAACGCGGCGTTCGTCACCGGGTGCACGTCCATCCAGAAGCTGTCCACGGCGACACGATGTACGGGTCGCTCCTCGGGATAGAACCGCTCGTCACCCATGCGGAACTCGCCGCCCTCGATCCAGGTCATGCCGGCGGTCACGGTCACGAGCCCATGTTGGCAGGTCACTCGTTCACGTCCTCGGCCACGAGGCCGAACAGGATTCCGTCTACCCAGGTGTCGTTGCGCCAGTACGCCTGGCGGCGGACTCCCTCGCGGACGAAGCCGGCACGCTCGGCATGACGCAGGGCCCGCTCGTTGAAGGCGTAGACCTCCAGCTGGAGCCGGTGGAAGCCGTGATCGTCGAACAGGTGACGCTGGAAGAGACGGGCCGCCTCGTCGGCCACGCCCTGCTCTCTGAACGAGGGCTGCACGGCGAGCCCGCCGAGGCCGGCGATGCGCGAGCGGCGGTTGACGCGCTCGAACGACATCGTCCCGCACGGTTCCCCGTCGACCTCGATCACGTACACGCCGGATGCCTCTGGATCGGCAGCTGCCTGCTCGATGAGCGCCCTGATCTCGGCGGCGGAGCCGGGCCGCACGGCTGCGAGGTACGGGGCGACCTGGTCGTCAGTGACGAGCTCGGTGAGGAAGGGGATGTCCCCCTCGGTCGCACGGCGGATCGTGACCGTGCCGGGCACGGTCACGATCCTAATCTGCCCGCAAGCTCGGGATCCGCTCCCGCGGATCCCGAGCGCGAAAACCCTGAAGGCGTCCGCTTCGCGGCCGCTGTCGCGCAGTTCCATCATGCGCTCGAGCGCGCGTAATCAGCCCTGCTTGGCCAGCGAGTGCAGCTTGAAGGCGAAGATGATCTCCGTGATCCCACGGGCCAGGCAGACGGCGCCGACCCAGATCACGAGCAGGAAGGCCTGGCGCCCGAAGTAGCCGGCGGCCCAGAACCCGAGCAGGATCTCGATCAGGCCGACGATCAGCGTCAGCCACCAGACGGCGATGTCGTTTCGCGCAACGATCGCCACGACGACGTCGAACAGCCCCTTGAGCACGAGGAAGAAGCTCATCAACCCGGCGAGCGCGGAGAACGTGTCGAACGGGTTGATCAGCGCGATGACGCCGACGATCACGAACAGGACTCCGACGAGCGCGTGCACGATCCGCCATCCGGTCGATGCCGCGCCGATGGCGAAGAACTCGTTCACCCCGAAGAAGATCGCCACGACGCCGAACAGATAGGCGATCGACGACAGGCTCACGTACGTGAAGCGGAAGATGATCAGCGAGACGACGAGCCACAGGATCCCCGTCAGGAGGAAGAGCCACCAGCTGCGGCTCGCTTCCCTGCGTACCTGGGTCTCGTCGAGCACATACGACGACATGTGGCTCCTCTCGTAGCGGTCGACGCAGCGACAGTACGGCGCGCGTCCGTCGTTTCCTGCCGGTCGCCACGCATTCTGCGCTTGAATCCGTCTGTGGACACCGGCGATCCAGCGCCAGCGGAGCCTCGGTCGACGCGAGGAATCAGGCGGCTCGTGACGCGGTCGAAGGCGAACGCCGAGAGGGCCGGCGCATGGGCTATCGGCGCACGGGAGGCGCATGCGTCCGTGGACGTCGGCTTCCGTGTCGCCGACCGTGACCGGCGGATCGCAGCAGCCGTGCTGGCCGGCGGCGTCGCGTACCGGTTCTTCTTCTGGCTGCTCGCGCTGGCGCTCGTGCTCGGCGGTGCGCTCGGCTTCACCGATCCGGACGGCGTCGAGGACGCAGCAAAGGATCACGGCGCCGGGACGGCGCTCGTGACAGCGGTCGGCGAGGCGGCGCAGTCCTCCCAGTCCGCACGTTGGTGGCTCCTCGCGATCGGGGCCTGGCTGTTGCTGTGGACCGGGTACATGGGCACCAAGACGCTCGTCCAGGTTCACGCGACGGTATGGGACGTGCCGGCGCCGCGCGTCGGCAATGCGCTGCGCGCGTCGCTGATCTTCACCGGTGCCGCTGTCGCCCTTCTCGCTGCCATGAGCGCCGCTCGCTGGCTGCGTGAGGAGACAGACGTGCTCGGCCTGGTCGTGACCCTGACCATCGTGCTCGTCCCATTCGCGTTCTGGCTCGTGGTGTCGGGCTGGCTTCCGCACAGGGGAGACGGGTGGCTCGACCTCGTGCCGGGCGCGGCGCTCGTCGCTCTCGGCGTTCAGGCGCTGCACTTGTTCACCGCGTATCTCCTCGGGCCGAAGCTGACGAATGCGACGCAGCTGTACGGTGGCCTCGGGATCGCGACCACGATCCTCTTCTGGCTCTACATCGCAGGCAGGCTGGTGCTCGGGGCAGCGACCCTGAACTCTGCCCTGGTGGAACGCCGGGAGCCGAAGCGGGCGCCCTCGTGAGCGAGGCAAGCGGCAACCGGCGTGTGACCTGGCTGGGTCACGCAACCGTCCTCCTCGATCTCGACGGCACGAAGCTGATCACCGACCCCGTGCTGCGCCCGCGCGTCCTGCACCTGCGGAGAGCATGGGGAGCAGACGCGCATTCGCTGCGAGGCGTCGACGCGGTGCTGGTGTCCCACGTCCACTTCGACCACCTCGATCTCCCGTCGCTCGAGCGACTGGGTCGCTCGCTGCCCGTGATCGTGCCTCGTGGCGCAGGACGCCTGCTGCGTAAGAGGCGCTTCGAGAGCGTCATCGAGATCGATGCAGGTGAGGCGCTGCGTATCGGGTCGGTTGAGGTGGTCGCGACCCAAGCCGTGCATGACGCCGACCGGGGCCCCCTCGGCGTCAAGGCACCGTCGCTCGGCTACGTCGTGCGCGGCACGCGGGCCATCTACTTCGCGGGCGACACCGACCTGTTCCCGGGCATGGCCGACGTGGCGCCCGACCTCGATCTTGCACTGCTCCCGATCGCCGGGTGGGGAGGGAGCGTCGGGCCAGGCCACCTGAACCCCCGGCGTGCCGCCGAGGCCCTGCAGCTGCTGCGTCCCAGGGTCTGCGTACCAATCCACTGGGGCACCTACAGCCCGCTCCAGTGGAGCGCCGGGAGGCGCGCCGAGACGTCGCTTCCCCCGGTGGAGTTCCAGCAAGCGGCGGCGGAGCTGGCACCCGATGTGCGGGTCGAGGTGCTAGGGCGAAACGGCGTGTTGAACCTCGACTGACGCGCGTGTGCCGCGGCCTGTAGGGCTCTCCGAGCCGAGCGGGGCTGTCTATGTGGCGGCGCGCCGACGGGCGAGCCCGGTGGCAAGTGCCGTGCCGCCCAGGATCAACGCCAGCCCGGCGAGCGCCGTGACGGTCACCGCCTCGTCGAGGAAGACGGCGCCGTAGACGAGCGCGAAGGCCGGCACGAGGTACGTCACCAGGATCGCGCGGGAGGCGCCGGCGCTGGCGATGAGTGCGAAGTAGATGAGGTAGGCGATCCCCGAGCCGAGCACACCCAGCGCGACCACGGCGGCGATCGCGCCGGCCGGGGGCGCGTCGTCCGGGAGTTGCACGAGCGCGAAGGGAGCAATCACGAGAGCCCCTGCCGCGAGCTGTCCGATCGAGAGCTGGAGCGGCGGGAGGCTGCGCACCGTGCGGCCGGCGTACAGCACGGAGACTGCGTAGCAGAACGCGGTCCCGATCACGGCGAGCGCACCGAGCAGGTCGCCACCGGTCTGTGCCCCGACGAGCAGCGCGACACCGAGGAAGCCGATGCAGATCCCGACGAGGCGCGACCCGGTCACGCGCTGGCTCGTGTCCATCCGCACCGCGAGCAGCACCGTGAAGATCGGCGCTGCTGCCTGTATCACTGCGGTGAGCCCTGTGTCGAGGTGCGTTTCGGCAAAGCCGAGCAGCCAGAACGGAAGCGCGTTGTTGAGCGCGCCGAGCACGACGAGGGGCACGAGTGCATGGCGGACCGGGCGCATGCCCCCTCGGCCGATCACGAGCGGAAGCAGGATCAGGGCGCCGACGACGGTGCGGCCGAGCACGACGACGGACGGCTCGAGCTCGTCCACGCCGAGCCGGATGAACATGAACGACGAGCCCCAGATGGCGGAGAGCAGCAGGAGCAGCAGACCATCGCGGCGGGACACGTCGTGCGACCGTAACGCGAGAACGCCTTCGGGGTCGTAGGGCCGGACATGTCCGCCGCTTCGCGCGCGACCCATGGCGGACGCCGCACGAGCGTGGTGGGCGCCGCCGATCCGGCCGCTAGGATGACCGTCTGAGCTTCGTTGCGGAAACGCCGCTCCATCGTCGGCTCGGCCTCACGGACGAGGAGCTCGACCGCATCATCACGCTGCTGGAGCGCGAGCCGAACGACTTCGAGCTCGCCGTGTTCTCCCTGCTCTGGTCGGAGCACTGCGGGTACAAGCACTCGGCGCTGCTCCTGAAACGTCTACCGAGCGAGGGTCCGCGCGTCCTTCAGGGCCCCGGCGAGAACGCGGGCGTGCTCGACCTCGGTGACGGCCTGGCAGTCGCCTTCAAGGTCGAGAGCCACAACCACCCCTCGGCCGTCGAGCCGTACCAGGGCGCCGCGACGGGTGTCGGGGGCATCCTCCGTGACGTATCGGCAATGGGGGCGCGTCCGGTGGCGCTGCTCGACGGCCTGCGTTTCGGCGCCCCCGACCATCGCTTCTCGCGCGCCGTGGGCGGTATCGCCGCCTACGGCAACAGCGTTGGCGTGCCCACCGTCGGCGGCGAGGTCGTCTTCGACCAGGCGTACGCGTCCAACTGCCTCGTGAACGCCATGTGCGTCGGCCTGCTTCCCGCCGAGCGGCTGACTCGTGCGAAGGCGACCACGGCAGGGGCCCTCGTCGTCCTGTACGGCGCGACCACGGGCCGGGACGGGATCGGTGGAGCGTCGGTGCTGGCCAGCGCCGAGCTGGGCGAGGACGACACCGACAAGCGGCCGTCCGTTCAGGTCGGCGACCCGTTCACCGGGAAGAAGCTGATCGAGGTCTCCGTCGAGCTCGTCGAGCACGGTCTCGTGCAGTCGCTCCAGGACTGCGGCGCTGCCGGCCTCGCTTCCTCGCTGTCGGAGATGGCCGCCGACTATGGCATCGACGTCCACCTCGACCGCGTGCCGCAGCGGGAGGAAGGCATGGAGCCCTGGGAGGTGATGATCTCCGAGTCGCAGGAGCGGATGGTGGCGATCGTGGCCGCGGACCTGCTTGGCGACGTGCAGGCGGTCTGCGACCGCTGGGAGTTGCACCACGCCGTCGTCGGCCAGGTGACCGAGACGGGCTTGCTGCGTGCGCTCTGGGACGACGAGGTCGTCGGCGAGATCCCCGCACGGCTGCTCACCGAGGAGTGCCCGCGCTACGTGGTCGACCGCGAGCCGCGGCCGGCCACGGCGGAGGTCCCGGTCACGAGCGCGCCTTCGACGCAGAACGCGCTCCGTGAGCTGCTCGGGTCACCGGGCCTCCGCTCGCGCGCCTTCGTCTACCGCCGCTACGACCAGCTCGTGCAGTCACGCACCGTTCGCCGACCAGGTCTCGATGCGGCCGTACTACGGCTGCGTCCGTCGTGGCGTGGGCTCGCCGTGTCGCTCGACGGCACCGGTCGCGTCGGGTCGCTCGACCCCTTCACCGGCGGCGCGCTCGCCGTCGTCGAGGCTGCCCGCAACGTCGCCTGCGTCGGCGGAGAGCCGATCGGCTTCACCGACTGCCTCAACTTCGGAAACCCGGAGAAGCCCGAGATCGGCTGGGAGCTCGTCGAGGCGATCGAGGGCATGGCGCAGGCGTGTGAAGCGCTGCGTGTGCCCGTCGTGTCCGGGAACGTGTCGCTCTACAACGACACAGGTGGCAGCTCGATCCACCCGACACCGGTGGTGGGCTGTGTGGGCCTGGTGCCCGACGTACGACACATCCCTGCGGCGTGGCACGAGGGTGACGCCCTGGTCCTCTTCGAGGCTGGGGAGCCGTCTCTCGCGGGATCGGAGTATCAGGCGCGGTGGGGCGAGGTGTCGGGCCGGCCACCCGAGCTCGACCTCGCCCGAGAGGCGGCGCTCGTCGAGGCACTATGGCGCGTCGCGCCCAGGGCCACGCTCGTCCACGATGTCAGTGCAGGTGGCCTGGCGGTCTGCCTGGCGGAGATGGCGATCCACTCCGGGCTCGGAGCGAGCCTCGACCTGGCCGACGACCCCGTCCTTCTCTTCGGCGAGGTCGCGGGGGCCGCCGTCGTCGCGCTGCCACCCGACGAGGCCGGCGCGTTCGACCCGGGTGTCGCCGCGCGCCGAATCGGTGAGGCCGGCGGCGATAGCCTCCTCGGCGTGCAGGTGGTCGAGCTGACGGAGGCCTGGGTCACCTGATGTGCGGCGTCTTCGGTATCCGATCGAATGAGCGTGACGTCGCGCGGTTGGCGTACTTCGGCCTCTTCGCGCTGCAACACCGCGGCCAGGAGTCGGCCGGTATTGCAGTGTCGGAGGGTGGTCGCATCACCGTCGTTCGCGACATGGGTCTCGTAGCGCAGGTCTTCGACGAGGAAAAGCTTCAGGCCCTCCCCGGCGAGGTGGCGGTCGGTCACACGCGCTATTCCACGACCGGCGGTGCGCACTGGTCGAACGCTCAGCCCGTGATGCACCGCAGCCCGTTGCGCACGGTCGCGCTCGGGCACAACGGCAACCTCGTCAACACGGCCGCGCTACGCCACGAGCTGATCGAGGCCGGGGTGAGCCTGGGAACGACCTCCGACACCGAGGCGATCGCGGCCCTGCTGGCCACCGAGGAGGGCGGGCTTCCGGAAGCCGTTGCAGCGACGATGCGAAAGCTCGAAGGCGCCTATTCGGTCGTGTGCGTGGCCGACGGAACGCTGGTCGCGTTCCGCGACCCGCACGGCATCCGGCCCCTCTCGCTCGGCAGCATCGGCCCGGACTGGGTCGTCGCCTCCGAGACCTGCGCGCTCGACATCGTCGGCGCCGACTACGTGCGGGATGTGCGCCCCGGCGAGGTGGTGTGGGTCGACGACGCAGGGTTGCACGCGGTGCAGGCTCTGCCGGAGGGCCGGCACGCGGCGTGCATCTTCGAGCACGTCTACTTCGCCCGACCCGACTCACGCCTGGCGGGCAGCGAGGTGCACATGGGTCGCGTGCGCATGGGTGAGCGGCTTGCGGAAGAGGCGCCCGCCGTGGCGGACGTCGTGATGTCGATCCCCGACTCGGGCACGCCCGCGGCGATCGGCTTCGCGAAGCGCTCGGGGATCCCGTACGACGAGGGCCTGATCAAGAACCGCTACGTGGGCCGAACGTTCATCGAGCCCGACCAGGAGCTGCGCCGCCAGGGGATCCGGCTCAAGTTCAATCCGCTGGGCGAGATTGCCGGGCAGCGGATCGTGATCGTCGACGACTCGATCGTACGCGGCAACACGATGCGCCAGCTGGTCGAGATGCTGTTCGACGCGGGCGCCGAGCAGGTCCACGTGCGTATCTCGTCCCCGCCGGTGGTGTCACCGTGCTTCTACGGGATCGACATGGCCGACGACGATCAGCTCGCTGCAGCCCACCGCTCGGTCGAGCAGATGCGCGAGCTGATCGGCGCCACCACGCTGGCCTACCTTTCCGTCGACGGGATGCAGTGGGCAACGAGGCAGCCGTCGTCGGCCGTCTGCCGCGCGTGCTTCACTCGCGACTACCCGACGCGTGTGCCGGCCGACGGCGCGGCCGAGAAGCTCCGTTTCGAGCCGTCCGGCACACGCGCCTGAGCCTCGCTCTGCGAGCTACGCTCGCAGCGTGCCGCCGGACGAGCAGACCTACGCCGCCTCAGGGGTCTCACTCGCGACTGCGGAGTCGGTCGTCGACCGGCTCCGAGCGGCTGTCGACTCGACGCGCACGGCCGGCGTGGTGGGCGCGTTCGGGGCATTTGCGGGTCTTTACGCGATCGACGAACGGCGGCTGCTCGTCGCCTCCACGGACGGCGTCGGCTCGAAGCTCGTGCTCGCACGGCGGGTTGGGAAGCTGCGCTGGTGCGGCATGGATCTCGCCGCGCACTGCATCAACGACGTGCTCACGACGGGAGCCGACCCGCTGGTGCTGCTCGACTACGTGGCGGCCAACCGGATCGACCCCGAGCAGGTGGCGGAGCTCGTCGAGGGCGCCGCAGAGGTGTGTCGCGACGCCGGTTGCGCGATCCTGGGTGGCGAGACCGCAGAGCTGCCCGGCAGCTACCGCGACCAGGAGCTCGACCTTGCAGGCACCTGCGTCGGGATCGTGGAGCGCGAGCGGCTGATCGACGGCGCGCGCGTCGAGCCGGGCGACGTCGTGATCGGGCTCGCGTCGGCCGGCATCCACGCCAACGGCTTCTCGCTCGTGCGGCGAATCGTCGGCGACGACCCGTTCGACGCCGAACTGCTCCTGCCGCCGACGCGCCTGTACCTGCACGAGGTTCGCGCTCTCCGCGGCCGTGCCGACATCCGCGCGCTCGCGCACGTCACCGGCGGCGGGATCGCGGGCAATCTCTCGCGGGCGCTGCCTCCGGGTCTCGGCGCGGTCGTCGATCCCGCCGCGTGGGAGCGGCCGCCCGTCTTTGCCTGGCTGGCAGAGCGCGGGGTGCCGGAGGACGAGCTGCGCCGCGTCTTCAATCTCGGCATCGGGTACTGCGCCGTGGTCCCGGCCGCTGACGTTCGGCCTGATGACGTCGTCATCGGACGGGTCGACTCAGGCGCGGAGGGGGTCGTGTGGGCAGACGCATAGGTGTGCTCGTCAGTGGCGACGGCTCGAACCTGCAGGCTCTGCTCGATGCGGGTCTTCCGGTAGCCGCGGTCGCCTCCAACGTTCCTGGTGCGCGCGCCCTCCAGCGAGCCGAGCACGCGAATCTCGCCACCGCCACATTTCCGCTGACCAGCTACCCGGACCGTGAGACCCGCGATGCCGACATGGCCAGCTGGCTCGGGCTGCACGGTGTCGAGATCGTTGTCTGCGCCGGCTACATGCACCTGCTCACGCCGGGGTTTCTCGGGAGCTTCCCCGGCAGCGTCGTCAACGTGCACCCTGCAATGCTCCCTGCGTTCCCGGGCCGACACCCGGTAGAGGACGCGCTCGCGGCGGGTGTCGCAGAGACCGGGGCGACCGTGCACCTCGTCGACGAGGGGATCGACACCGGCCCGGTGCTGCGCCAGCAGCCCGTCCCCGTCTTGCCGGGTGACACGCCCGAGAGCCTGCACGCCCGGATCAAGGAGGTGGAGCACCGGCTGTTGCCGGAGGTGGTGAAGGAGCTCAGCGCATGAAGCGTGCGCTCCTGTCGGCCTGGGACAAGACGGGCCTGGCGGCATTCGCGGAAGGGCTCGACCGGCTCGGAGTCGAGCTCGTGGCGAGCGGTGGCACGGCGCGCTTCCTGGCCGACGCCGGGCTCGACGCGACGCCCGTCGAGGAGCTGACGGGGTTCGCCCAGATGCTCGGCCACCGCGTGGTGACGCTCCACCCGGCCGTCCACGGAGGCATCCTCGCTCGCCGCGACGTGGCCGAGGACGTCGCCGACCTCGAGCGCCACGGCATCGCGCCGTTCGACCTCGTGTGCGTCAACCTCTATCCGTTCGAGGACACGATCGCCCGCCCCGGTGTCACGTGGCAACAGGCGATCGAGAAGATCGACGTCGGCGGCCCGGCCATGCTGCGTGGCGCTGCGAAGAACCACGCGCACGTGGTCGCGGTGTGCCGTCCGTCCGACTACGAGCCGGTGCTGGAGGAGCTTCGTGTCTCCGGTGACGTCTCCGTGTCGACACGGCGGCGGCTCGCCGCGCACGCGTTTGCCACCACGGCGGCCTACGACGCCTCGGTGACGGCCTGGCTCTCGCGTGGCGATGCCGCGCCCGAGACGCTGGTCCTGGCCTTCGACCGAGAGCGCGAGCTGTCGTACGGCGAGAATCCACATCAGCGGGCCGCGTACTACGCCCAGCGTGGCGTACGGCGCCACCTGCTCTCGCGTGTCGAGCAGCGGCACGGGAAGTCGCTCTCCTACAACAACCTCAACGACCTCGCCGCCGCGAGGCGACTCGCGGACGAGCTCGTCGGACCTGCCTGTGTGATCGTGAAGCACGCCAATCCGTGCGGTGTCGCGGTGGCCGGGACGGTCGAGGAGGCCTACGAGAAGGCGCTCGCCTGCGATCCGGTCTCGGCGTACGGCGGGGTGATCGTGCTCGACCAGCCGGTCTCGGCGGCGCTGGGCGCGAGGATCGCACAGCAGTTCGTCGAGGTGCTGTTCGCGCCCGGGTTCGACGAGCAGGCGCTCGAGGCGCTCGTCGTCAAGCCCGGGACGCGCGTCCTCGACGACGTCGAGCGGCGGATCGGCGACGATACGGAGCTCGACCTGCGCCGTGTCCTCGGCGGTCTCCTCGTACAGGAGCGCGACGCGAACGAGACCGACCGGGCCGCGATGGACGTCGTCTGCGGCGCGATCGCGGAGGAGATGTGGCTCGATCTCCTGTTCGCCTGGACGGTGGTCCGGCACGTCACCTCGAACGCGATCGTGCTCGTCAAGGGCGGCAGGACGATCGGGATCGGAGCGGGGCAGATGAGCCGCGTCGACGCAGTCCGAATCGCACTCGACAAGGCTCGAGAGCACGGTCACGACACAGCCGGCTCGGTGCTCGCGTCGGATGCCTTCTTCCCGTTCGCCGACGGCCCAGCGCTCGCGCTCCAGGCTGGTGTGGCCACGATCGTGCAACCGGGCGGCTCGAAGCGAGACGACGAGGTGATCGCTGCGGTACGAGACGCAGGCGCGTCGATGGTGTTCACCCACCGGCGGCACTTCCGGCACTAGGGTTCGGCCGGTGCCGCGCGAGTATCCCACCGTCCTCGACCTCGTCGGCGGGACGCCCATCGTCCGTCTCGTCTCGTTCGGGGCCGAGACCGGCGCGACGTTGCTCGCAAAGCTCGAGTTCATGAACCCGGGCGGCTCCAACAAGGATCGCATCGGGCTCGCGATGATCGAGGCGGCCGAGCGGGACGGCCTGCTGTCACCCGGCGGGACGATCGTCGAGCCGACCTCCGGGAACACGGGAGTCGGGCTCGCCATCGCGGCTGCGCACAGGGGCTACCGCTGCATCTTCGTGATGCCGGACAAGATGAGCCAGGAGAAGATCTCCATGCTGCGCGCCTACGGGGCCGAGGTGGTGATCACGCCGACTGCGGTCGAGCACGACTCGCCCGAGAGCTACTACTCCGTCTCCGAGCGGTTGGCGGAGGAGATTCCGGGCGGCTTCAAGCCCGACCAGTACTCGAACCTGGCCAACCCGGAGGCGCACTACCTGACCACCGGGCCGGAGCTCTGGGAGCAGACGGACGGCGGCGACGTCGACGCGATCGTGATCTCCGTCGGCACCGGCGGCTCGATCTCCGGTGTCGGCCGATTCTTCAAGGAGCGCAAGCCCGAGGTGCTGATCGTGGGCGCCGATCCGGAAGGGTCTGTGTTCACCGCCGACGAGGAGCATCCCGTGCACCCGTACCTCGTCGAGGGGATCGGCAAGGACACCTGGCCGGAGACGATGGATCCGGCCGTCGTCGACGAGTGGGTCAGGGTTTCCGACCGCGACTCGTTCCTCGCTGCACGGCGGCTGGCGCGCGAGGAAGGGTTACTCGTCGGGGGCTCGAGTGGCTCGACTGCGGCGGCGGCGCTGGAGGTCGCACAGCGGCTCGGCAGTGGCTCGAAGGTGCTGCTGACGTTCCCCGACTCGGGCCGGTCGTACCTGTCGAAGTTCTACGACGACAACTGGATGATCCAGTACGGGTTCATGGAGAGGCGCGCACCCCTACCCACGGTCGAGGCGGTGCTTCACTTCAAGCGCGGGCCGGGTCACGAGCTCCCGGAGCTCGTCGTCGTCGACGCGCACAAGAAGGTCGGCGCCGCGATCGACCTCATGCAGCGCTACGGGATCTCGCAGCTCCCGGTGGTGCGCAAGGAGCCGACGGACTCCCTTGCCGACCTCGTCGGGTCGATCCACGAGCGGGCGCTGCTCGACCGTGTGTTCAAGAACCCCGACGCGCTCAACGACGACGTCGCGGTCGCCATGCAGCCTCCGCTGGCCGCGGTCGACGTGACCGCATCACTCGACCAGGTGTTCGCCGACCTGTCCGGCCCGAGCGCTGCAGTGGTCGTCGGCATCGCCGGCCGGCCCGTCGCGATCCTCACCGGCTCCGACCTGCTCGAGTACCTCGCCTTCCAGCGGACACAAATCGAGTCCTGATCCACCTGCCTGGTGCCCGGCTTCAGCCGGCACCGCGGGGTCGTCTACCGCGCCCTTGCCGGCGCCGCTCCGACATCCGGGACGGCGGCGGGTCTGCTCTCGCGGCGAACGGTGACGAAGACGGCGGCGACGACGATGGCGGCGCCCGCAAGCATCGCGGGCGTCGGCCGTTCGTCGAGGAATGCCGTGCCGAGGATGATCGCCACGAGAGGGTTCACGTACTGGTGTGTGACGACCAGTGAGATTGGTGCGCTGCGCAGGAGCCAGGCGTACGCGGTGAACCCGATCAGCGAGCCGGCGAAGACGAGGTAGACCCAGGCGAGCAGCGGCCCGAGCTCGAATGCGCCACCCAGGTCACGCCACTCCCCCAGCACCAGCGCGACCGCGAGCAGCACGACACCACCGCCGATCATCTGGTAGACGGTGCCGATGAACGGGTCGGACGGCAGGGACAGGCGGCGCGATACGAACGAGCCGGTCGACCACGAGAGACTCGCCGCGAGCACCAGGGCGAGCCCCACTGCCGTCGAGCCCCCGCTCGAGCCACCCGGGACGACGATCAGCGCGAGCCCGACAAGTCCCACCAGCGCGGCGAGCCGAGTGGCGCGTGCGACGCTCTCGCGTGCGATCGTCCGCATGATGACCACCTGGAGCGGCACCGAGCCGGCGATCATCGCGGCCACGCTCGAGTCGATCCGCGTCTCGGCGGCGGTGACGACGCCCACCCCGCACGTGAGGAGTGCCACACCGAGCCCGAACGCCGCGAGAGCCTCCTTGCGCGCGACCCGCAACGAGCGGCCAAGCGCGAGCAACACGCCGGCCAGCAGCAGCCCCGCGGTCACGAACCGGGCACCGGCGGAGAGCAGCGGCGGAAGCGTCTCCACGGAGATCTTGATCGCGAAGTAGGTCGAGCCCCAGAGGAGGTACACGGCCCAGAGCGCGCTCCACAGTGCCAGCTTCGACGGCGCCTTCACACTCATCTCGACGTTCCAACGACGGCAGGGGTGAGGTGCTTCCACACGTCGCGGGGACTATCCCCGCAGGGGGCTGTCCCCCTCTACGCCGCAACGGGCGTCCGCGCCGATGAAGCTGGCCGCGTGACCGCGCTCGTTCGCACGGCGCAACTCGTCCTCGTCGAGCGCGCTGATGCGATGCAGGAGCTCGAGCTCGTCGCGGAGATGCGTGCGCATCATCTCGGGGCCGTCGGTGGCGATCGTGAACGCGACGTCGTGCTCGACGAAGTGTCGGAGCGTCTCCCGGACCTCGTCCTCGCCGGCAAGCGCCCGCGTGAGGAGGTTCGAGGTCGGGCAGATCTCGAGCACGATGCCCGCCTCCCGCAGCAGCCGCATCAGCTCTGCGTCCTCGGCGGCAAGGATTCCGTGCCCGATCCGGTCCGGGCGCAGCCGCTCGACGACCTCGCCGATCTCCTCACGGCCGACCTCGCCACCCTCCTCACCGACGTGGATGGTGACGCCGAGCCCCGCCTCGCGGGCCGTCTCGACCATGGGCTCGAGCTGCGTGTAGTCGTAGCGGCCGCCGCCTGGGCGCGGGCCGGCGATGTCGACGCCCACGATCCCGCGCGCGGCCCAGCGAATCGCCTTCTCCACGATGATCTCGTTCTGACGCCGGTCGAACGTGCGGTCCATCATCAGGATCAGCCCTGCGCGCACCTGGGGGTACTCGAGACCGGCCAGATCGAGGCCGCGGACAGCGGCGAGGATGATGTGGTCGAGGTCGCGCTCGCCGCCGCGGTTGCGCTTCATCGGGTTGAAGCGAAGCTCGAGCGTCGTGATGCCCTGCGAGCGATACGCGCCGCCGATTGCGCCGTGCACCGACCGCTCCACGGCCAGCGGAGAGGACTGGATCAGCTCCGTCCAGTGGTAGATCGCGTCGAGCGCATCGAGGCTGTCGACGCCTCGTGGGTCGGAGACGGTGACGAGCGCGTCGAATTCCCAGTAGTCCTTGACCGGCAGCGCGATCCCCTGCTCGTGCGCGAGCGACCAGAGGATCTCGGAGGCGACCGACCCGCCGAGGTGGGTGTGGAGCTCGGCCAGCTTCTCACCCGCGAGAATCGTCATGCGTCGGGCGAGTCTACTGAGCCTCTCCGTCACTCCCAGCGGCGCGAGAGGCGGAAAGCGGCGTTGATCAGCCCGACGTGGCTGTAGGTCTGCGGGAAGTTCCCGCTCTGCTCGAGCGTGTCGGGGAGGATGTCCTCGCTGTAGAGCCCGAGCCCGTTGTGCAGTGTGAGCAGGTGCTCGAACAGCGCCCGGCCCTCGTCCTGTCGCCCCAACAGCGCCAGCGCCTCCGCCAGCCAGAACGAGCAGACCGTGAAGGCAGCGACAGGCTTGCCGAAGTCGTCCGGCGCCGCATAGCGCTTGAGCAGGTCTCCGTCGACCCGGAGTGCCTCGTGGATCGCGTTCACGTGGCGGTCTGCGCGTGGGTCGTCGGGTGAGAAGAAGCCGAGCTGCACGGCGAGGAGGAGCACGGCGTCGATGTGGCTCCCCTCGGCGGCCTGCGTGATCGCGCCGACCTCCTCGTTCCAGCATCGAGTCTCGAGCACGTGCGCGGCCGCCTCCTGGATCCGGATCGCTCGCGCGCGGAGCTCATCGTCACTCAGCGCATCTGCCACCTCTGCCGCACGTTGCGCCCCCGCCCAGTGCGTGAGCACGCTGAAGCTGTGCAGCCGGGTCACCCCCCGTAGCTCCCAGGGGCCGGCATCCGGCTCCTCGAGCCGTCGCTCGATCTGGTCGAGCAGGCTCGCGACGAGGTCGAGCGCGGTCCTCGGCGCCAGGTCCCCGGAGAAGCGCGCATCGAGGAAGAGACGGCTGACTGCGAGGATCATCTCCCCGTAGACGTCGTTCTGGACGTGCTCGAACGCCTGGTTCCCGATCCTGCACCGGCTGCTCGCCGCGAAACCCGGCCAGCCACGGGAGCTCCTGCTCGGGGGCGCGGTCGCCGCCGGAGATCGTGTACGCCGGCTGGAGCTCCCCCTGCCGCTCTTCGCACAGGTTGCGCAGGAAGACGAGGAACCGCTCCATCTCGTCGTTGTGGCCGAGCCGCTCGAGCGCGTTGAGCGTGAAGTACGCATCCCGCAGCCAGCAGTAGCGATAGTCCCAGTTGCGGCCGGAGCCCGGGTGCTCGGGCAGGCTCGTCGTCGTCGCCGCCAGCAGCGCGCCCGTGTCTTCGTACTGGTGCAGCTTGAGCACGAGCGCCGAGCGGATCACCTCGCGCTGGTAGTCGCGGGGCGTCCTGGTGCCCTTCACCCAGCGTCGCCAGTAGTCGACAGTCCGCTCGAGGAACCGTTCAGCCGTCTCCTCGAGACCGGTCTCGAGCGGCTCTCCCCAGGTCAGGACCAGGTGATGGTCGCGTTCGAGCAGGAACGGACGCTCCTCCTCCACGTAGCTGAGCGGCACGTTCGTCGTCAGCCGCACGGGAGCGGGCAGGTCGGTGAACTGGATGTGGTTGCTCGCCCGCCACGAGCCTGCGACGGTCTCGCCGTAGCCGTAGACCGGGTTGCAGCGAACGACGGCACGCGGCTCTCCTTCCAGCGGGCGCAGGATCCGTACGAGCATCAACGGCTTGAACCGCCGGTCGTAGAGCGCAAAGCGCGGCGCGAAGTCGAGCAGCTCGAAGCTCCCGTCCGGTCCGGAGAACAGCGTCCGCAGGACGTTCGTGTTCTCGACGTACTCCTGGGTGACCTCGGTGGTGCCGACGCCCTCGACGACGAAGGCACCGCCTCGGTCGCGGTCGAGTAGCGGCCCGACCACGAAGCTGGAGTCCGGCCTCGGCCAGCAGAGCCATTCGACCGAGCCTCGGTCGAGCAGGGCGCTGAACGAGCAGTTACCGACGATCCCAAGGCCGCGCGTCATGTGCGTCTACAGTCCACCACACACGTCAGAGAGCGGAGGGTGGGCCGGGTGGCGAACGACCGTCAGGGCCGAACTGCAGGCGACGTGGTCGTCGTCTCCAACCGTTTGCCGGTGCGCCTCGTCACCGAGGGCACGCGGACCAGCTTCGAGCCGACCTCCGGTGGGCTCGTGTCGGCGCTCGGCGCGGTCGAGGGTCAGCGTGCCTGGGTCGGTTGGCCCGGGGCTCCCGTGCAGCCGGGCCGCGCCCGCACGGTCCGACGCTCGCTCGAGCGGGACGGCCTGCACCCCGTGTTTCTGGACGAGGACGAGATCGAGGACTTCTACGGCCGCATCTGCAACGACACGCTGTGGCCCCTGTTCCACTACTTCGTCGATCGACTGCGGATCACGGAGGAAGCGTGGCAACGCTACGTGGACGTGAATCGACGCTTTGCGGAGGCGACGCTTGCAGCCGCCGATGGTGCCGACACGCGTGTCTGGGTACACGACTTCCATCTGATGCTCGTGCCCTCGATGCTCCGCGCGGCACGACCCGATCTCTCCATCGGCTTCTTCCTCCACATCCCGTTCCCTTCGAGCGAGGTGTACAGGCTGCTGCCGTCACGCGGCTCGGTGCTACGAGGGCTTCTGGGTGCCGACTACGTCTCGTTCCAGAGCGCGGACGATGCCCGCCACTTCCGTTCGGCCTGCCTGCGTGTGCTGGGGCTCGACTCCGCGCCCGACTCGATCGAGGTCGACGGCCGGTCGGTCGGCATCGGCATCGACCCGATCGGGATCGACACCGCCGCGTTCGCCGACGCAGTCCGTGACCCCGCCACCGCCGCCGAGCTCGAAGAGCTCGAGGCCCGCTTTCGCGATCGCACCCTTCTGCTGGGTGTCGAGCGTCTCGACTACACGAAGGGAATCGTTCAGAAGCTGCGTGCGTTCGAGCGGTTCCTCGAGCGCGACCCCGAGCGCGCGCGCACCACGACCCTGCTGCAGGTGCTCGTGCCGTCACGGCTCGAGAGCCCCGAGTACCAGGCCCAGCGCGACGAGATCGAGCGGATGGTCTCGGGCATCAATGGGCGTTTCGGCCAGCCCGGCATCACACCGGTCGAGTACCTGCACCGCAGCATCACGCGAGCCGAGCTCGTCGCTTTCTACCGGCGCGCGGACGTGACGCTGGTCACGTCGCTGCGCGACGGGATGAACCTCGTCGCCCAGGAGTTCGCCTTCTGCCAGTCTGCCGAAGGACTGCCGCGACGCTGGAACGGGGCACTGATCCTCTCCGAGCTCGCAGGCGCCGCACATGTGCTGCCGGGTGCCGTGCTCGTCAACCCGTGGCACATCGGCGGCATCGCCGAGAAGCTCGAGGAGGCGCTCGCATTCGAGCCCGACGAGCGGCGCCGCAGGCTGGAGACGATGTCGGAACGCGTCCGCGAGCTCGACAGCAAGCGCTGGGCGCGGCGCTTTCTCGAACGGCTCGACGGGCACACGCGGCGCCGCCGGCGCACACCTGCCGCCACGCTCCTCTCGCCGGAGGCACGACGTTCGCTGGCGCGTCGGGTCGGCCGCGCGCGCCGGCGCACGCTCCTCCTCGACTACGACGGCACTCTGCGAGAGCTCGTCTCCCTCCCCGAGCTCGCCGCGCCCACGCCGGAGATCGTCGATCTGCTCCGCGACCTCGCCGCGCTGCCGGCCACGGAGGTGCACCTCGTGAGCGGTCGCGACCGTGACTCACTGGAGCGCTGGTTCGGCGACGTCCCCGTGTGGCTGTGCGCCGAGCACGGCTTCGTCACTCGTGCGCCCGGGGAGACGTGGCAGCAGCTCCTCGACGTCGACCTCTCGTGGCTGCCGCGCTTCGAGCGTCTGCTTCGCGGTGTGGCGGCAGAAGTGCCCGGCACGCTCGTCGAGCGAAAGGCGTCGAGCGTCACCTGGCACTACCGTCAAGCGGAGCCCGAGTACGGCAGCTGGCGCGCTCGAGAGCTGCTGGTCGCGATCGAGCAGCTGCTACCGGGTGTCGCGGCGGAGAGCCTCGTCGGTCACCGCGTGATCGAGGTACGTGCGCGCGGCATCAGCAAGGGGATGTACGTGAACCGGCTCTTCCCGGAAGGGCGCGAGCGGAACCACGCGGTGCTCGCGATCGGAGACGACCGCACCGACCAGGAGATGTACGCGGCGCTCCCCGACGGCTCTGTCAGCGTCCACGTCGGCACGAGGCGGCCATCCGGGCCGTCGCGTCATCAGCACCTGATCCCCGAGCCCGTGGACGCCCGCGTGCTGCTGCGTGAGATCGTCGAGGAGACTCGAAGCGCGACGGCGCCGATCCAGGCGGCCTAAGGAAGGACGCGCTGAACGAAGGCCTGCAGGTCCGGGATGACCTGGGGGTCGATGGTGTGCGGCATCGGGCTCTCGTGCCAGCGGACGTCGGCGCCGGCGGCAGTCAGGGCGTCACGTGCCTCGCGCCCGAAGTCGACTGCGATCACCGGGTCGAGTGACCCGTGGGCGATCAGCACGGGGAAGCCGTCGAGGCCGGCGAGAGTGAGCGGCCACCCGTCGACCCGAGGCAGAAAGCCCGACATGGCGATCACGCCGGCCGGCCGTGGCCGGTCAGGCCCGAGCGTCATCGCCCAGCTCATCACCGCGCCCTGCGAGAAGCCGCCGAGGAGGACGCGGTCGAGCGGCACGGACAGATCGTCGAGCAGCGCCGCGAGCAGCGGCACCGAGGCATGGAACGTCTCGGGGTCGGGTGTGGGGATGCCGCCCAGCCGATACCAGTGGAAGCCGCCCGGGGGCAGTTGGAGCGGAGCCCGCGGGGTGAGGCCGAGCAGCCGCTGCTCCGGATCGAGCACGTCGAGCAACGGGTACAGGTCGTTCTCGTCTGCGCCGCGCCCGTGGAGCAGGACGATCGCGCCTTCCGGCTCACCGGCGGCGGGGCGAGTCCGTGCCTGAAGAGGCGGCATGGCGTCGTGCTACGAGGATCGCGTGGTGGCAGTGCGAGGATTCTCGATCGGCGTCAGCACCTGCTCGACCCGTTCCCGCAGGTGCTCGAACGCGGGCGGCAGGATGAGCGACTCACCCAGGTGCGCCATGTCCTCGTCGACCGAGAAGCCCGGCCCGAGCGTCGCGAGCTCGAAGAGGACGCCGCTCGGCTCCCGGAAGTACACCGAGCGAAACCAGAAGCGGTCGATCACCGGTGTCGGGTGCATGCCGGCTGCGGCGACGCGTTCCCGCCACGCTTCGTGCTCCTCCATCGTCGATGACCACGCGACGTGATGCACCGTGCCTGCGCCGGGAACGCCCGCACCGGAGGCAGGCGGGGAGTCATAGCCGTAGAGGCTGCCGCGTGCGTCGCCGCGCGCTTCCCAGGTCGGTGAGGGGGACAGTCCCCGTTCGGGGACAGTCCCCGGCTCGGTCCCCGGCTCGACGTCGACGTTGGGTGTGAAGCCCAGCGCGTCTTCCAGCAGCGCGCGGCTTCGCTCGGGGTCGGCGGCGAAGGCGCGCACACCGTCGAATCCCTGCAAGGCGAGCTCTACGGGCACCTCCGGGTGCTCGGCGACGAGCGGCTCGTCCGTGGTCGACACCACCGCGAGCTCCAGACCAAGACCCTCCGGGTCGTCGAAGCGCAGCCGGCCGTCCGACCGCTGCGTCTGCACGGTGTTGTCACCGAGCCGGCGCTCCCAGAAGTCGAGCGCCTCCTCGGACGCAACGCGCCAGGTGATCGTGTGGACCATCCCTGCGCCCGGACGGCCACGGCGGGCGCCGGGATACTCGAAGAACGTGATGTCGGCACCAGGGGTACCATGCTCGTCCGCGTAGAAGAGGTGGTAGACGGTCGGGTCGTCCTGGTTGACGGTCTTCTTCACGAGGCGCAGGCCGAGCACCCGTGCGTAGAAGTCGACGTTCCCGCGTGCGTCTCCCGTGACGCACGTGACGTGGTGTATCCCCTCGAGCCGCATGTCGAGAGCCTACCCGTGACGACTCCCTCCGAACCTCGGAGCGAAGTAGGCTCTCTGGCGTGAAGATCGGCATCGTCGTGCCGTTCTCCTGGTCGTTCTGGGGGGCGGTGGTCGAGCACGCCGAGCTGCAGGCTTCGGCGCTAATGGCACGTGGGCACGAGGTGCGTCTCGTGATGGCCAACGACCCACCGGGCCAGTTCACCCGCGCGCTCCATCCCCGCGTGGGTCGGCACGGGAGCCCTCCGGCCCATGTCATCCCGGTTGGCCGGTCGGTGATCGTTCCGGCGAACGGGTCGCTCCCCAACATCTGCCTCAGCCCACGGTCGCTGTTTCGCATGCGTAGCGTGCTCGAGCGGGAGCGCTTCGACGTGCTCCACCTCCACGAGCCGATGACGCCGTCGATCTGCGTGGCTGCGCTCGCGCTGGCCACGTGCCCCATCGTCGCAACGCACCATGCTTCCGGGGAGCTCGGCTGGATGAAGCTCGGGATGCGCGGGTGGGGCTTTCTCATGCGGCGAGTCGACCTGCGGATCGCCGTCTCGGAGCAGGCACGCGCATCGGCGGATCGCTGGCTGGGTGGGCCGTGGGAGGTGATCCCGAACGGCGTCCTCGTCCCCGGGCACGCTGACCCGGGCGGACGCGACCACACCGTGATGTTCCTGGGCCGGCATGAGCCACGCAAGGGGCTCCAGGTGCTCCTGCGGGCCTGGCCCGGCATCCGCGAGCGGACCGGCGCACGATTGCAGCTGGTGGGCGCGGATCCCCTTGCCGTGCGCTTGCTGCTCACACGGCTGCGCGTGCCGGACGACGGGATCGACGTGCGGGGCTTTCTCTCGCAGGACGAGTTGACGGACGCCCTGCGCGCGACGAAAGCGCTCGTCGCGCCGTCGCTGGGCGGAGAGAGCTTCGGCATGGTGCTGACCCGTGCGTTCGCATGCGCAACACCTGTCGTCGCCTCCGATATCCCCGGGTACCGCGACGTCATGACGCCTGGCACAGCCGTGGCGGTCTCTCCCGACGACCCCGCTGCGCTCGCCCACGGCGTCGAGGAGCTGCTCGCCGACGAGCCGCGCCGCGCCGCGATGGGCGCAGCAGCACGCTCGCTCGCCGTCGAGCGCTACTCGTGGCCGGACATCGCCCGGAGGCTGGAGGAGGTCTACGACCGCGTCGTGGGCGCGGTCGATCGGAAGGCTGCGTGAAGCGCGTCGTCGACATCCTTCGCAACCCGTGGGCTCGCGGTCTGATCGTGCTCGCGCTGCTCGTCGGCGCAATCGTCGCGATCTGGTGGCGCGGGCCCGAGTGGAGCGACGTCTACGACGCGTTCGGCTTCGTCAGCTGGCGTTGGGTCGCCGCCGGCCTGGCGCTGAACCTCCTCTCCGTTCTGGCGCGGGCGCTCTCGTGGCATCTGACGATCGGCCAGGCGCTGCCCGACCCGCAACCTGCGTTCCGCCACGTCTTCTCCGCTTTCGGCGTCGGGTTGCTCGGGAACGCCGTGCTCCCCGCCCGGGCCGGGGAGCTTGCGCGCGTGGCCGTGCTTCGCCGGCACGTTCCCCACGGCCCCGGCACGAGCGCCACGCTCCTGGGCACGGTCTTCGCACATCGCCTGTTCGACCTCTTCCCCGTTTCCCTGCTCGTCCTCTACGTGCTGCTCACGGCGAAGATCCCGCACTGGGCGGTCACGAGCCTGATCATCCTCGGCCTGGTCAGCATCGCCCTGTTTGCGGTCGCAATGCTCTCCGCGCGCCGTCACGGCGGTCACTTCGACCACCACGACGGCACTCGCACTGCCGTCCGGCTGCTCGCGATGGCGCGGCAAGGCCTCGCCGTGATGCGCGCTCCCGTAGCCGCCGCCGCGGCCATCTTCTTCCAGACCGTCGGCTGGGCCCTGCAGTTGCTCGCCGTCTGGGCTGTGACCGCGGCCTTCGACATGAACGTGCCGCTACCGGCCGCCGCCGTCGTGCTGCTGCTGATGAACGTGGCAACCATCTTCCCGCTGTGGCCGGGGAACATCGGGCTCCTCCAGGCGGCAGTCGCGCTGCCTCTGCGGCGCTACGGCGTTCCCTACGGCACCGGCTTCGCCTTCGGCATCGTCCTGCAGGCACTCGAGATGTCCGTTGGAGTCGGCGTCGGTCTCGTCATGCTCGCCCGCGAAGGCCTCTCGTTCGCCTCGCTGCGCAAGATGGAGGAGGACGAGGAGGACTCGGCGGAGGATGCGACCGACGAGGGCGACGAACATGTGCACGACACAGACCTGGACGCCGACCGTGAGTCGGCTCAGGTCGGCAGCGCTAGACGGGGGTGACGCCGCCGAAGCCGCCGAGACGTGCGGCGACGACCCCCTCCGCGGAGGCATGGGTGGCCCCGTGCCCGGTCACGGCGGCGAGGAACTCGTCGCGCTCGAGCGTGCGGAACACGGCGTCGGTCGCGGCGGTGACGGTCGCGGTGCGCGGCACGTCGCGTAGCAGCGCGATCTCGCCGAACGACTCGCCCGGCCCGAAGCGGCGACCCTCGATCTCGACCTCGCCCTGTTCGATCACGTAGAAGAGCTCGCCCGGATCGCCGGCCCGGATCACGACGTCGCCGGCCCCCGCGCGCGCTTCCACCGAGGCCGCGGCGAGGTGCTCCACGACCGGCTCGGGGAGCGCTGCGAGGAACGGGACACCGCGAAACAGCTCGGTCGCAACTGGCCGGACGGCGCTTCGGTCGATCGAACGCAGGGCGCCGGCGGCGAGTAGCGCCACCACTGGGAGCACGAGACCGGAGATCACGAGCGCCTCCTCGGCTCCGACGGCGTCGACGAGCACGGGTGCCAGCAGGGCCCCGATCCCGAGCGCCGCGAGCAGCAGGCCTTCGAGCGTGCCGAGCACCCGGCCGAGCACCTCGTCGCCGACGATCCGCTGCAGGAGCGTCAGCGCGCTGACGTCGACGAGTGCGTTCCCGAGCCCGATCAGCGCGAGCGCGGCAAGCGCAACCGGGATGTCCGTCGCAAGCCCGATCGCCGCCAGGGGCAGTCCGCAGAGCACCAGGCCAACGGCAAAGTCGGTTGCGAGACGCCCCCTCGCGGCGAGGACGAGCGCCACGAAGCCGCCGACGATACCGCCGACCCCGAGCGCGGCGTTCAGATAGCCGACGCCCGCGTCGCCGGCTCCGAGCAGGTCGATCGCGGCGACAACCACGAGGACGTTCGTCGCACCGGCCACCAGGGTCTGTGCCGTGTACAGGCCGGTAACGGTCGCGACTCCACGCTCGCCTGCGATGGCGCCGATGCCGCCGGTGAGCTCGCGGACGAAGCTCGGTCGCTCGCGTGGGGCGGCGCCGACGTCGGTGGGCCGCGACGAGTGGATGCCGAGCACGAGAGCCGCCGACCAGACGAACGACAGCCCGTTCACGGCGAACACGAGCTCCGGCCCCGCCACCACCAGCAGGAGGCCGCCGAGTGCAGGGCCGATGAACGACGCGACGCTCTCGATCGTGCTCGAGGCGACGTTCGCGGCGGTCAGCTCTGCCGGGTCGCGGGCGAGACGCGGGAGCAACGCCGCCTGAGCCGGACGGAAGACGACCCCGACGATGGTCGCGACGATCGCCGTGGCATAGACCGTCGCCGCGGGCGCGTCGACGGCGATCAGGACCGCGCCGACACCCATCAGCAGCGCACGGGCCACGTCCGACACGACCATCACCCGCTCCCGGCGGTAGCGGTCCGCGAACGTCGCGAGCACCGGCGAGAGCAGCGCCGCGGGCACGAGCCGGATCACCCAGACGAGACCTACGGCTCCTGCGCCACCCTGGTCGTAGGCGTACACGGACAGGGCTACGAGGTACGACCAGTGGCCGATCACCGAGCCGAGCCACGCAAGCTGGAGGCGGCGCAGGCTCTTGTTCTGGAACGAACGCGCCAGCGCGGCTGCGGGCTCGGTCAACCGCTGCCGGATGCCGCCGCCTCTCGTCTCGCCGGACACAGTTGCAAACCAGACCACATCGGAGGGAAGATTTCACCTGGCCCTCGCGTCTAGGGGGTAGACGGCTCACGCATGAGCCGTCGCGAGAAAAGGAGTCGGAATGTCCGAGGATCGCGAGAAGAGCACGGATCGCCCGTCCGAGAGGCCGCAGGACGATGCGATCGAGCGTGTGACCGAAGAGGACGAGGACTTCGAGGGGCACCGGATGGTGTCCGACCGGCCGTCCGATCGACCCAGCGACAGACCGTCCGAGAGACCGTCGGAGTAGCTTCTTCCCTCGCCATCCACCGAGATTCACTCCGGGCGCCGGTTGGGCGCCCGGAGACGTTCAAGGGATCAGGTGCCGGTCGACCGGGCGAGCACGCGCTCGAGCGACTCGAGCAGACGCTGCGCGTCACCGCCGTCGTCGGCTCGGTCGAGCAAGGCTGCGATCCTCGCCACCACGGCAGCGCGATCGCTGCCTCCTTCGAGAAGGGCTCTCGCCCGCCGGCTCCCTCGTAGCAACTCCAGCCCGAGGGCAGCCTGACCCGCGAAGAGCGTCAGCAAGTCCATGTCCGCCGGCGAGAAGGGCTTGTCGAGCGGCCGGTCGAGCACGCTGAGCACGCCGATCGCGGCATCGTCGGCGAGGAGCGGCACGGCCACGAGCGCCTGCGGCACGTAGCCGGTCGCCTCCGCCGCCTGGCGTGCGTGCCGCGGATCGGACTGGAGGTCGTCGACCACGAGCGGCTGGCGCGTGACCAGCACCCAACCCGCGAGACCTGTGCTCGACGGGAACCGGGTGCCGACGAGGTCGCCCTCGCCCTCGCCGGAGACCGCCTCGAACACGAGCTCGTCTGCTTCCTCGTCGAACAGGAACACCGACGCGGCTTTGGCGCGGAAGATGGCTCGCGCGACGTCGACGATCGACTGCAGGAGCGCGCGGTTGGTCGCCTCCGAGCCGAGCAGCCCGGCTGCGGCCGCAGATCGCTCTCCCTCGTCGCTCATGCCGCACCTCCTGCGTTCGCTGCCGTCAGGTAGAGGACGCTCTTGAGCTGGAACGGTGTCAGATCGGGGTGGAGCGCGAGCACGAGGGCCGCGATGCCTGCGACGTGCGGCGCGGCGAAGCTGTTGCCCGTGCAGCGCATCGTGCCGCCACCGAGCCACGCGACGTCGAGATCGACCCCGCGGGCGAAGAACTCGACCGGCGGGCTCGGGTTGGCGTACCACGACAGCGGGTCGGCCTCCTCGTGGCTCCCGACCGAGATCACCGATGCAAATCGCCAGGGGTAGCTCTCGACGGGCATGTTGTGCGCGGAGGCGACCAGCACCGTGCGGCGGAAGTACGCAGCGTCTGCGAGCTCGTGCAGCAGCTCGGCGAACTTCCGCTTCGTCGTCGACAGGCTGAGGTTCACGATGTGGTGCCCCTGCTCGATCGCGTGACGCAGTCCGGCCAGGATGAGATCGCCCGTCCCCGTCGCTCCCGAGCCGAGGACGCGCACCGAGTGGATCCGGCAGTCGGGGGCCAGCGATCGCACGATGCCCGCGCACGCCGTTCCGTGGCCGCAGACGTCTCCCTGGTCGTCATCGACGACGCGGGGCTCGTCGCCCTCGAACACGACCGCCACCGAGCTCTCCAGCCCGCCGACCAGCGGATGCGAAGCTTCGACGCCGCTGTCGAGCACGCACACGTCGACACCCGCGCCGGTGGAGCCCTCGATCGCCCACTCCCGCGTGACGCGGTCGGGCCAGCTGGGCGGGAGCGCGATCGATCCGACATCCGCCGCCGGCAGGCTCCACGCCGGCAGCAACTTCTCGCTCACGTGCTCACCTCGAGCGCGCGCTCCCGCGCGCGGGCCGCCGCGGCGGCCGACGCGCGCGCATCGCGCTCGCGCGGGTCGCCCTCGAGCATGGCGAGGTTGACCTCCACCAGGCGGGCGCTCGACCGGCTCGCCGCCTCGGCGAGCAGCGCCGCAGTCGTCGCGTCCGGACGCAACGCCGGTGAGCCGTGCACGGCCGCCTCGGCCGCCAGCTCGGCGACGTCCGCGGCTGCGGCGGCGACCGCGAGTGGCACCTCGGCTGCTCGCTCGAGCGCAACGCCGATGAGATGGTCCCGGCCGCCACCGGCCTCTCGCGCCGCCGCGAGCGCCTCCATGGCGGCGGCGTACACGCGCACGTCGTCCTCGGCCAGCTGCACGAGGCGGGCACGCAGCACACCGGCCTGCGCGGCGACGCCGGCGTGCCTCGGCCCAGTCCGGAGCGCGGTGGGCGACGAGCCTCACGAGCGACGCGGCCATCGCTCCGGCGAGCGCCGCAGCCGAGCCGCCGCACGGCGACGGCGCCGGTGCCTCGAGCGCATCGAGCAGGTCGCCGAACGACAGCTGCTCGAGCCTGCCCGAGGTTGCGGCTCGACGGCTTACGGTCACGCGTTGCGCAGGCGCTTGCGCAGGTGCTCGACGACCGCCGGAGAGGGGTCGACGCTCGCGGCAGCGAGCGCCGTCTCCAGATCGGCGAGGATCGCGGCGCGGTACTCGGCATCGCGCTCGGCGCGCTCCACGATCGCGTCGAGCCCCTGCCGTGCCGCCGGTAGCTGCTGTGCCGCCTGCACCCAGCCCTCTGGGGCCGGTGGTAGCAGCCGGAGCAGCGCGGCGATGCGTTCCTCGTCGAATGAAGTCATCGAGTCACCTGCTCACGAGACGGCTCAGGAGTGGCGTTTCTTCCCTCGAGCTCGAGCCGTAGCTTTGCCAGGCAACGGCTGATGCGGCTCGCCACCGTGCCCTGCGGCAGGTCGAGTGCGTCGGCGATGGAGCGGTAGCTCTCGTCACGGGCGAAGAAGCGGTCGAGTACCTCGGCACACTCGGGGCCGAGCCTCGCGACCGCGTCCCGCACGGTGAGAGCCTCGTCGAGCTCGTTCAGCACCTCGTCGACGGCTTCGTCCGGCGGCTCTTCGACCGCGACCTCGCGAGATCGGGCCCGGATGTGGTCGACGCAGCACCGTCGTGTCAGCTGCGCGATCCACGGTCGTACAGCGTCGTCGCTCCGCAGGGTGTCGAGGCGTTCACAGACACGCGTGAACACCTCCTGGAACACGTCCTCCGCATCGGGCTCGCGGAGGCCGTACGCCCGCGTGGCGATGGCAAGCACGTAGCGCGAGAACCGCTCCACGAGCTCGTCCCAGGCGGCCGCGTCGCCCGTGCGGCAACGGGCGACGATCTCGCCGTCGGATGTCGGCGCCATGACCGGAAGTCAATACGAGCGCGGCGGTGCTCGTCAGCTAGGACGCGGTGCGCGCTTCGGCGTCCCGCAGGCGGTCTGCGAGCAGCTCGAGAAGCTTCCAGGTCACGTCCGGGTTCGTCTGCGCGAACGAGCGGAAGCTCCACACCGGGAGCGCGTGGCAGCGCATCGGGGTGACCGCAGTGACCGTGGCCGAGCGTGCCGACTTGTCGACGAGGGCGACCTCTCCGAACGAGTCGCCGGCGGTGAGGCGCCGCACCTCGCGGCCGCCCACCGTGACGGTCGCCTCGCCGCTCTCGACGACGAAGAAGTTGAGCCCGGACTCGCCTTCGGTGGCGATCACGTCGCCCGGGGCGAACTGGCGCTCGATGAAGTCGTCCGCCAGCCGGCCCGCCGCAGCGTCGTCGAGGTCGGTGAAAACCGGTGCGGCGCGGACGAGCTCGGGACTGGGCTTGGACACGGCGCGACCTTACCCGCTTCCGGCGCTGTTGTCATCCGGAGCCTGCAGCTGTTCGATGCGACCCTCGGCCGCCGTCAGCAGCTCGAGGCAGCGGTGATGAAGCACATCGCCCTCTTGCCACAGGCCGAGCGCCTCGTCCAGCGAGACGTCGCCCTGCTCGAGACGGCGCAGAATCTCCTCCAGCCGGCCCAGTGCCTCCTCGAACGACGGGCCGTCGCTCATCCGCGTACCTCCTCGACACGCGCCTCGAGCTCGCCATGCGCGAGCTCGACCTCGAGCCGCTCACCCACCGTCACCGCGCCTGCCTCTCGTAGCACCACACCACCGCTGCGCACGATCGCGTAGCCGCGCGACACCGTGGCGTGCGGCGACAGCGCCCGGAGGCGCCCGCCTGCCGCTTCGAGCGCGACGCGCTTGCGCTCGAGCACGCGTCGTGGCGCGGTGTCGAGTCGCTCGGCGGCGCGCGCCGCCCGCTGCGCGTCCCGCTTCGCGCAGCGCTCGAGGTTGCGCCTCAGGTCGACGCTCGCGCGCGCCAGGGTGGCAAGCAGGCTGTCCAGCTCTGGCACGACGAGACGCGCCGCCGCAGTCGGGGTCGAAGCGCGGGCGTCCGCAGCGAGGTCGCAGAGCGGTGTGTCCTGCTCGTGCCCGACTGCGGACACGATCGGCACCGCGCAGGCGGCGACGGCTCGGACGACTCCCTCGTCGCTGAACGGGAGCAGGTCCTCGAAGCTGCCACCGCCACGGGCGATCACGACCACGTCGACGTCAGGGTGAGCTGCGAGCCGCTGCAGGCCCGCGACGATCGACTGTGGCGCGCCGCGACCCTGGACGCGCGTCTCGCAGACGACGATGTGCGCAGGCGGGAACCGCGTCGTCACGGCCGTCACGATGTCTCCCCGAGCCGCCGCGTCGACGCCGGTCAGCAGCCCGACGGCACGCGGCAGCAGTGGCAGGCCCCGCTTCCGCGCAGCGTCGAAGAGCCCTTCGGCTGCCAGCGTGCGCTTGAGACGCTCCAGGCGGCAAGATGCTCTCCGAGGCCGAAGCGCTCGATCGTCGTCGCCCGCAGCGCCAGGGTGGCCCGCGACTGCATCACTTCGGGCTTGCCCTCCACGTGGACGCGCTCTCCTTCGGCCAGCTGCAGGTCGAGCCGATCGAAGGCACGCCGAGCCATGGTCACGGAGAGCGACGCTCCGGTGGCGGCCTCCTTGAGCGTGAAGAAGACGTTGGCCCAGCCATCGCGGCGCCGGAGCTCCGTCACCTCGCCTTCGACCCAGACGACGGGCAACCGCCCCATGTACCAGGCGAGCCCGCGGTTGAACGCCGAGACGGCGAAGACGCGGCGATCCCCGTACTGAATCGCTTCGACCTTCATGCCGGCACCCTACGGCTGCAGGCTGAGAAGTGCGGCTTAGAGAAGGATCTCCGCGGCGATGTTCGGTTCGCAGCCGCGGCGCACGAGCTCGACGCAGGTATGAAGATCGGCCTCGCTCGCGGCAAGCCGCTCAGCCAGATGAAGCGGGAATCCGGCCTCGATGAGGACGTGGAGGCGCCAGCCCTCGACCTTGGCGCGCTCGCTCTCGTCCTCGACGTATAGCTCGGTTTCAGTCGTCTCCGCCATGATTCCGCCGGTGTTCGTTGTCGTTGTGACGTTCCCTCCCCGAAGAAGTTGGCGTCACCCGGACTGGAGCTCGTCGACGCGGCGCACGAGCTCCTCGTGCGCGAGCGCCTCGACCGCGCGGTCGAGCTCGCGGCGCAGCCGGGTGGTGGCCTCCTCGCGAATCTCGCGCATGCGCTCGTCGAAAGCCTGCGATGCGATCTGGATGTGTCGCTCGATCTCCCGCTCCGCGACTCGCTCGAGGCGCTCCGTCTGCCGGCGCTCCCATTCGACCAGCACGACGTCGAGCCTCGCCCGGACGTCTGTCTCGGCGCGCTCGACGGACTCCGCCACGGCGGCCTCCCTGGCCCGCAGGCGCTCCGTGATCTCCTCGATCGCACGACGCCGCTCCATCGTCTGCGATTCGAGCTCGTCGAGCGCCTCGCTCACCGCCTGGCCCGCCGCCCGCTCGAGCTCCTCGCGCAGCCGCAGCACGATCCGCCGCTGCTCGTCTGCCGCTGACCCGAGCTCCGACGCCTCTGCCTCGAGGCGCGATTCGACGTCCGCGAGCGCCTCGCGCTGGCGCTGCGCCAGCCGCTCGAGCTGCGCCTCGAGGTGCCGCTGAGCCCGATCGAGATCGTCCGCGAAGCCGCGCAGACGCTCGTCGAGCCGTCGCTCGGACGCCGCGATCGTCGCCGCATGCCCCTCCCCTGCACGACGTTCGCGCTCGGTGAACGCAGCCCGCCCTTCCTCCGCCAGACGCCGCTCCTCCGCCGCGAGGAGAGACAGGGATTCCGCTCGCTCGCGTGCCAGCGTGCGGCGGATCTCCTCACGGTGCGCGTCGGTCTCGGCGGCGACCACGGCACGCAACTCAGCCTTGGCGGCCTCGGTGACGCGGGTCGTGTCGGATGCTGCCGACCGCGCGCGCACGAGCAGGAGGCAGACGACGACGAGGGCGACCGCCGCCACGGCCAGTCCGGCTACGAGCCCCCAGAGGACCATTCCGAGACTCTAGAGCCGAGACACTGCGAGCGCTGTGGCGGCGAGCATTGTGGACCAGGCGAGGAGCCGCAACGCGGCCTCCGGCGCCGCGATCAGCGTCTCCCGGGTGATCGGCTCGGTCGAGCCGTCGTCGAGGGTGATCTCTCCGCTGACGCTCGTGGCTGCTCGCCGGGCGCGCCGCACCGGGGTCGAAAGCCGCCGCTGCCCGAGGGACAGGAGCGTCGCCCAGCCGGCCGCCAGCGCCGCCTCGGCACGGATCGTCCCCGCGCAGGCCACGTACCCGGTGACGACCGGGAACGCGCCCCACGCGAGCGCGAACCACAGGTCGGTGTGCAGGCGGCCGCGGAACAGCTCGAGGTTGTACGCCGGCACGAGCATGGCGCCGATTGCCACGAGCGGCAGGATCCAGAGGCTGAAGTCGATCGCTACCAGGATCCCGATCACGCAGGCCGAGGCGACCGACACGACCGCAAGCGTCACGAGCAGACCAGCCGGGATCCGCGTGCGGAGCGGACGACCGTTGAGCTCGTCCAGCGCGTGAGCGCCGACGCCCATGGCAAGGGCGAACGCGAGCACCGTGAGACCGAGCCGTGACCACGAGACGACCGGCGCCAGGCAACCGCCGACCACGACGTAGGACAGATGCCAGGCGGTGTACGGGGGGTGCAGCAGGCTCCAGTAGTCGCGCCAGCCGCCGGGCTCGAGCGCGTAGTAGGCCGGCCGCGCGGGGTCAGCCGTCATGGCCCGACCCCTCCTTCGCACCCCAGACCACGACGCCTCCGCCGACGCTGAGCCGCTGCAGGCGCGGCACGGCGATGCCCGCCTCGCGCCACACGTCCAGCAGACGCTGTTCCGGCAGCTCGTGCCAGAACCGAGTGATCGAGCCACCGAGGAACCGGCCCACGTCGTACCAGCCTCGGGAGATCAGGCGCCCGGCGAGCGGTAGCACGGCACCGACGTAGAGGCGCCAGAGCGGGTACCACAGCCCGCTCGGGATGCCGAACTCGAGCATGGCGAGCGTCCCGCCCGGGCGTACGACGCGTGCCAGCTCGCGCATCGTCGCAGACGGGTCGTCGACGTACCGCAACAGGTACGTGACCGTGAGGTGGTCGAACGACCCGGTCTCGAAGGGGAGCTCATCGGCATGCCCCCGCACGACGATCGCGCGTCCGGCCAACCTGGTGCGCGCGAGGTCGAGCATCTCGGCGCTCTGATCGAGAGCCGTGACGCGGAAGCCGCGATCCAGCAGCACCTGGGCGACAAGGCCCGTCCCGGTGGCGACATCGAGCACGTGACCGCCGTCGGGCGGCAAACGCGCCACCAGGAATCGGCGCCAGCGCGGATCCTGGCCGAGAGACAGTACGGCGCCGACGCGGTCGTACGTCGGCCCGAGAGGAGCGAACAGCTCGATTGCACGGCGGCGTTGCTCGGACACGGGTCACTATCCTGGCACGGTGGCGCTTGCGGACGACCTCGCGCGCATCGCCTCGGTGGCCACCGGCCACGCGCACGAAGGGGAGACGGTCGTCGGTGTTCTCGCCTGCGAGCCTGGCGGAGGCGCCCGGGTGTACCTGTGCGCACTCGGTGTCGAGCAGGGCGCACCGGCGTGGGTCGCACTCGACGAGGTTGGAGAGACGGTCGCCGACCGTGCCCTCGTCCGCGACGCCGTCTCGATCGCAGCGCTGTGCGAGGTGGCTGCCGATGCAGCCTTCCCCGGCGATCTCGACGAGCTGCGTGCACACCTGCTGCAGGTCCGCATCACCGAGGGCCCACCGGGCATCGAGGAGGCCGAGGCCGCCGCAGCGCACCTGCAGAGCACACTCGGTGCGCCGCCGCAACTCGCGACGCCGGCTCGGCTGGACGCGATCGGCGCAGCAGCGCGCAGGCTCGAGCTCGCGTTGGCGCAGCCCGGCGAGGCCTCGCCGTTCATCGCGGCCATGCGGGGGGCGCAGGTGGCGGTCGAGGAGCTGTGGGCTGCCGTCGAAGCCGCCTACCGGCCGCCCTTCGAATAGCGGCTTGACGTACCCTTGGCGTATGGAAGGCGGTGGCTTTCTTCCGTTCGGTGGCGATCCCGAGGAGATCCTCCGCGGCCTGCGCGAGTTCGCCGAGCAGCAGGCCGAGGGGGTGAAGGAGGCGCAGCGGGAGCAGTTCGCGACGCTCACGCTCAACACGGCCGTGGAGCTCACCAAGGCGGCGCTCTCGCAGGTCTCCGCGGCAGGCACGCCGGAGCAGCAGGCGCTCCAACTTCGCGAAGCGATGCGCGTGCTCTTCCCGGAGGCCGTGGCGCTCGTCTCGGCCGCCCGGCAAGGTTTCATGCGCGAGTGAAACAGAGCGAAGCCCGGCGCAGCCGGGCTTCTCCTGGGGTGCCTGCCTTCAGGCAGGCACCGGGTGGAACGGCAGCCCCTGCGCCGGCGTCACGCAAACGGTGACGCGAGCAGCGACCAGCCGCCGTCGACCACCAGCGTCTGTCCACGCACCATGTCCGCGTCGTCGGAGCAGAGGAACGCGACCGCAGCGGCCACGTCCTCGGGGGTGACGAGGCGGCCAACGGGGTTGCGTGCGCCCATGGTCACCATCTGGTCACGGTTGGGGAAGTGCTCGAGCGCGCCCGTCTCGACCACCCCGGCGGAGACGGCGTTGACCCGGACACCGCGCGGCGCCAGCTCGACCGCGAGATAGCGCACCAGCGCCTCGAGCGCCGCCTTGGACGTGCCCACCAGCGCGTAGTTCTCCAGCACGCGCGTCGAGCCGAGGCTGGAGATCGCAACCATCGACGAGCCGGCCGGCATGGCGGGCGCCGCCACCCGCGCGAGCGAGAGCAGTGCGCGTGCGTTCGCGTGGTGCGTCCAGTCCCAATGCTTGTCCTCCGTCTCGAGCGCCGGGCGAATCACTCCGGTGGCGGCGTTGTGCACGAGCACCTGCAGCGGGCCGAGCGCGGCCACCTTGTCGAGCACGCGCTCGGAAGTGATGTTGCCTCGCACCAGGACCGGCTCCGCGCCGAGCGTGCGCAGCTCCTCGGCGGTTTCCTCTGCGGCGGCGTCGGAGCGGAAGTAGCCGATCGCCACTCGGGCCGCGCCGAGACGGGCGAGCCGCAGTGCGATGGCCTTGCCGATCCCCCGCGAGCCACCCGTTACGAGGACGGTGCCGCCCTCGAGGCTCACGGCTCATTCCGCGGCAGCGGCGCGGAGGCCGGCGCCGACGACGGGATCTGCTCCCATCCGGGTCGCGTGCGCGGCTCGGCGCTCTCGGAGTCCGCTGCGAGCGTCGATGCGAACCCGAGCCGGTCGAGCTCGTCGAGCCGCACCATCGCATACCTGTGCACGGGATGATCCTCGGGTAGCCCAGCGACGAGCTCGCGCACGCGGGCCCGGATCTGAAACGCGAAGTGTGGCGTCGCAGGGCCGACGAGAGCGTCGACGTCGTCGAGGGTCGGCTCGGACATCGGCGCGAAGCCTAGATGCCATGGAGGCGCCGCGCCGCTGTAGCGTGCTCGAGGTGCGCCGGCCGTCGACCGTCGAGTTGATGCTGCTCGCGACGATCGCCCTGTGGTCGCTCAACCTCACGGTCACCCGCTACATCCTCACGCACGGCTTCCAGCCGCTGGCCTACGCGACCGTGCGCTACGGGCTTGCGGCGGTCACGTTCGTCGTGCTCACCGTGGTGGTGGAGCGCACGCTTCGGATCGCGCGTGCGGATCTCCCGCTCGTCCTCGCCGCGATAGCGGCGCTCTACGTCAATCAGATCGGGTTCGTCTACGCGCTCAAGACGACCTCCGCCTCGGTGATCGCGCTGATCCTGGCCGCCACGCCCATCTTCGCGGCCCTGATCGGCCTCGTTCTGCGCACGGAGCGGCTGTCGGGCCGCTTCTGGGTCGGTGCCGCCGTCTCGTTCCTCGGCGTGGGGCTCGTCGCGCTCGGGTCGGGAGGTGAGATCAGCGGTGACTTCGGCGGCGTGCTGCTCGGCATCCTCACGGCTGCCACCTGGGCCGCGTACTCGGTCGCGATCACGCCGCTGATGCGCCGCTACTCGCCGTGGAGGATCAGCGCAGTTGTCCTCTGCGGCACGTGGGTGCCGCTCATGCTCACCGGCTGGCCGCAGACGTCCTCGCAGGATTGGAATCTCGGCTGGGAGGTGTGGGCACTGCTCCTGTTCGCCACGCTCGGGCCGCTCGTGGTCACGAACGTGCTCTGGTTTCGCTCGCTCGATCGCATCGGCGCGGCGCGGGCGACGCTGGCGACGAATCTGCAGCCGTTCGTGGCGGCCGTCTTTGCGGTACTGCTCCTGTCGGAGACGCTCACTGCGCTGCAGATCGCAGGTGGCGTGCTGATCGCCGCGGGAATCCTGGTCGCGCGGCGCCGCGGGGCGCCCACGCCACCGGGTGAATAGCCTTCGCGCGATGGCAATGTCGCCCGAACGGCGCACCGCCCTCGCGTCGGTCGTCGCAGCCTGTGTGCTGATTGCGATCAAGCTCGCGACCGGCCTCGCTGCGGGGAGCCTTGCGTTCGTGGCCGAGGCGGCGCACAGCGGCACCGACCTCGTCGCGGCGCTGCTGACCTTCTTCGCGGTGGGTTTCGCGCGAAAGCCGGCGGACGCGACGCACCTGTATGGCCATCTCAAGGCTGAGCACCTCGCCGCCCTGGCGGAGGCGGCCTTTCTCGCGCTGGTGAGCGTTGCGGTCGGCACACTCGCGGTGCTCAGGCTCAGCGGTGTGCTCGCATCCGAGGTGGACGCCGCCTGGTGGGCCTTCCTCGCCGTCTCCGTCGTGATCGCGATAGACCTCTCGCGCACGGCCGTCTCCTACCGCACCGCGCGTCGGTATGGCAGCGCGGCGCTCCTGTCCAACGCACTCCACTTCGGTAGCGACCTCGTAGGCACGCTGGCCGTTCTCGGCGGGCTCATCGCGGTGCGCGCCGGTTGGCCGGAGGCGGACTCGGTCGCCGCGCTCTTCGTCTCCGTGCTCGTCATCCTCGCCGCGATCCGCCTCGGTCGTCGCAACGTCGACGTGCTCATGGACCGGGCGCCGGCGGACGATGTCGCTGCCGCCCGCAGCGCTATCCGCGGGCTCGATCCGCCAGTCGAGCTTCGGCGGCTACGACTGCGCCGTGCGGCAGGCCGTGCGTTTGCGGACGTCGTGATCGCGGTGTCGCCCGGCGCGGCGGTCGGGCAGGGCCATGCGGACGCCGACCGCGTCGAGCTCGCCGTCGAGCGCGCCCTCCCCGGCGCGGACGTCGTCGTGCACGTCGAGCCCTCGGCGGCCGAGCGGAGCATCGACGAACGGGTGCGCGCGGCCGCCGCCTCCGTACCGCGGGTGCGCGAGATCCACAACCTGTCGGTGATCGACGTCGGTGAGGCGGGCGTCGAAGTGTCGCTCCATCTGAAGCTGCCCGGTGACCTTCCACTGGAGGATGCGCACGCAGTCGCCGAGCACGTCGAGCGCGCCATCCTCGGCTCCGTTCCCGAGGTCACCTCCGTGCAGACGCACCTGGAGCCGCTCGGCGCTCAGGCGGAGGGTCGGGACGTGACCGCGAACACGGTGGAGCTGGCGCGGCTCGTTCGGGAGGCTGCGGGCGAGGAGCCACGGGAGACACGCGTGTTGCGCACCGATGTCGGCCTGGTGGTCTTCCTCACGCTAGGGCTGTCGCCCGGGACGACGCTCGAGGATGCCCACCGGCGCGCCAGCAGGGTCGAGGAGCGCATCCGGGCGGCCGTCCCGGGGTTGGCAGACGTGATCGTCCACACCGAGCCATGACGGCCGCGGACTAACGTTGCCTCGATGCGGCTCTGCATGTTCCATCCGAACGATCGGCCCCTGGAGCGCGGCTGGGTCGGACGAGTCGACGGAGACCGCGTCGTCCACCTCGCGGCGCAGACGCTGCAGCACTTCTTCAGCGGCGGCTCGGTCGCGCGCGAGCATGCGGAGTATCCGCTCGCCGAGGTGACGCTGCTTGTGCCCGTGCTGTACCCGCCGTCGGTACGGGTGTTCGAGAGCCCGAGCACCTTCGAGTTCGCCAACCCGACGGCGGTGCTGGGCCCCGGCTCGGAGGTTCCCCCACCCGCCGTCGAGCTTGCCGCATGGCCGAGGCTGGCCGCCATCGTCGGGGAGCCGGGGGCGATCGGCGGGTTGACAGCCCTCCTCGAGCTCCGTGCCCCTGATCTCCCTCCGCCCAAGGACCGCGACTTCGGGCTCGTGCTCGGTCCTCTCGTCGTGACGATCGACGAGCTCGCGGGCACGCCGGTCGAGCTCACGCTCGAGGTCGACGGGCGCGAGCGGCTGCGCGGCAGCGGGCGGGCGGACTGGGACGCCGCGCTCGCGCTCGCCGCCGAGAACACCGTCGTGCGCACCGGAGACGTCCTCGCCGGGCCGGCTATCGGGCACGCGGACGGTGTCCCGCCCGGGTCGGAGCTGGTGCTCCACGCAGGCCCGATCGGCTCCCTGGTGTGCACGGTCGCCGCGCCATGAGTGGCCCGACCGTCGCCTGGCTCACGCTGGCACCCGTCAAGGGACTTGCGCTGCGCGTCGTCGACGAGGCGATGCTCGAGCGGACCGGTGCCTCCGGCGATCGCTTGTTCCACCTGATCGACGAGGACGGCAGGCTCGTCAACCGCAAGCAGGCCCCCTCGCTCGCGGGCATCGAGGCGGAGAGTGTCGACGGCGAGCGCCTGACCCTCCGCTTTCCCGACGGCCGCGAGTTGACTGGCCCGGTCGCCGTGGGCGAGGGCGTGACGACGTCGTTCTACGGCAGGCCGGTGGAGGGACGTCTCGTCGACGGATCGTTCGCGAAAGCGCTCTCCGAGTGGGCCGGCAAGACGCTGCGGCTCGTCCGGGTCGCTCCCGGCGCTGCGCACGACCGGGGACCGCGCGGTGCCGTCTCGCTCCTTTCGGTCGCCTCACTCGAGCAGCTCGCGCGCGCCGCCGGCACGGGCGACGACATCGACCGGCGGCGCTTCCGGATGCTGATCGGGATCGAGTCGCTCGAGCCACACGAGGAGGACAGGTGGATCGGGCGGCACGTCGAGATCGGCGCGGCGACTGTTCGGCCTCTCGCGCATTGCGGCCGCTGCGCGGTGACGACACAGGATCCGGATACCGGCGCCGTGACCCTGGACACGCTCCGTGTCCTGCGCGGCTACCGCGGGGACGTCGAGACCGAGGAGCCGCTGCCATTCGGAGTCTGGGGCGAGGTCGTCACGCCCGGGCGCGTGCGCGTCGGCGACCCGGTGCTCGTGCGCTGATGCAGCTCGTCCTCGACTGGGACGGCACCGTCACCGAAGTCGACACGCTGCACATGGTGATCGAGCGCTTCGGCGACCTCGACGTGTTCCACGCCGCCGAGGAGGAGATCGGCCGGAGCCTGACCTTGCGCGAAGTGATCGCGCTGGAGATGAGGACGGTCACCGCGCCCCTCGAGGAGGTCGTCGACTGGCTGCTCGCGACAGTGCGGGTGCGACCCGGGTTCGCGGAGCTCGTCGAGCGGCACGACCCGCTGATCGTCTCCGCCGGCTTCTGCGAGCTCATAGAGCCCGTGCTCGAGCGCGAGCGTGTCAGCGCACGCGTGATCGCCAGCCGCATCGAAGCGCACCCGGGCGGCTGGGTTGCGTCCTTTCCGCGAGCACCCGCTTGCGACGTGTGTGGCGAGCCTTGCAAGCGCGGAGCGGTGGCAGGCCTCGGCGACTTCGCGTTCGTCGGCGACGGCGTCTCCGATCGTTGCGTCGCGCTCGCGGCTTCACGGCTCTTCGCCCGCTCGGGCCTGGCGGCCTGGCTCGACCGGCAGGGGGTGTCCTACGAGCCGTTCGAGGACTTCTTCGCGGTCGCTGCGTGCCTCGACGGACCTCCGCCGTCAGCGGCCGGCGCCGTGGTGCCGCCGCGGCGCAGGTGCGGCCGAAACACGTAACTCGGCACGGCCTGGCGCGGATGCTCGATCAGCTGCCGCAGCGCGGCGACCGCGGAACGTGCGATGTCCGCGATCGGCTGCTCGATCGTCGTCAGCGGCGGCTGCGTCCAGGCGGCCGCATCGATGCCGTCGAACCCCACCACCGACAGATCGTCCGGGATGCGGAGGCCGATCACGGCAGCCTCCTGCAGCACCCCGATCGCCATCAGGTCGTTCGAGCACATCACCGCCGTCGGAGGCACCGCCGAGCAGTCGACCAGCTCACGCAGGGCGCGACGGCCTCCCTCGACGGTAAAGCTCGCGTGCACGACGTCCTCGGCCGGATCGAGGCCTACCTTGCGCAGCGCGTCCGCCCGGCCCCGGAGCTTCTCGCGCGTCGGCATGGCGAATGCCTCACCCGCGAGGAACCCGATCCGCCGGTGGCCCAGCTCGAGGAGGTGCTCCGCTGCCATCCGGCCGGACGCCTGCTCGTCGACGCCGACGGCGGTCACGGGCAGGGCGTCCGAGCCGCCGTTGACGAACACGAGCCGCGCGCCGCGGTCGAGCAGCTGCCGGTAGTGCGAGTGCTCGCCGCGGACGTCGGTCACCTCCGAGCAGATGAACACCATCCCGTCCACGCGGCGCTCGAGGAGCATGTGCACGTAGTCGACCTCTCGCATCGCGGAGCCGGCCGTATTGCAGAGGATGGTGGCAAAGCCTTCCTGCGTGGCGTGCGTCTCCATCGCCTGTGCCAGCGCCGCGAACACGGGGTTGCCGAACTCGGGCACCAGCAGCCCGATCGCGTCGGTCGGCCCCGTTCGCCCGGGAACGACGTAGAGGAGCTCCCGAGCCGCGCGCTCGACCCGCTCACGCGTCTCGGGGCGCACGGCCGCTGACCGGTTCACCACACGTGACGCGGTGGCGACACTAACTCCGGCGCGGTCGGCGACGTCTCTGAGACTGGTCATGGAAATGTGCGCAGGTTCGTGGTTACAAGTAGCTGAAACAAATCGAGCGTGAGCGACTCATCGTAACGCGCAATTCTGATGACGTCACGCTTGACCTGCGATCGGGGGAAGAGTACTCTCCCGCGCGGGTTTACATGATCATGAAACATGTTTCGAACCGGCGCACCGCGCCAGGACCCGAATGGCGCGACGCCGCGCCGCACCGCTCCAAGGAGGGAGTTCATGTTGACTAGCCGCACGCGCCGGGCACTGGGTATCACCCTTGCCGTGGCGATCGTCGGCGCGATTGCCGCATCGGCGGCGCTGAGCGCCAGCAACGCGACCACCTCGGTACGCATCTGGGTCGACAAGGACCGGTTGCCTGCGCTGACCAAGGTCGCCAACGACTGGGCTGCGTCGAAGGGCGTCGCGGTCGAGATCGTGCAGAAGGAGCAGGGGAACATCCGCTCGGATGTCAAGACCGTGGCGGCTGAGACGGCGCCGGACGTGATCATCGCGGCCCACGACTGGGTGGGTGAGCTGTCGTCCAACGGATCGATCGTGCCTCTGACTCCATCCAAGGCTCTGCTCAAGCAGTTCCCGGCCGGGGCGCTCGACGCGTTCTCGTACGGCGTGGCCATCAAGCGGCTCTACGGCGCTCCGCTGTACGTCGAGAACGTCGCGCTGATCACGAACCTCAAGCTCGCGAAGGCCCCGAAGTCCTGGGCCGACCTGGAGACGCAGGCATTGGCCGCGAAGAAGAAGACCAAGGCCCCCGTCGCCATCTCGGTGCAGCAGGGCTCAGGCGGTGACGCGTACCACATGTACCCGTTCTTCACGGGTCTCTGCGGGTACATCTTCGGCAAGAACTCGGCCGGGAATCTCGACCCGTCCGACATCGGCGTCGCGAACAAGAAGTTCCTCGCCAACGCCGCCAACATCGATCGCTGGAACAAGGTCGGGCTCATCCGCTCCAGCGTCACCGACGGTATCGCCAAGGACCTGTTCCTCAAGGGGAGGACGGCGTTCTACGTCACCGGCCCGTGGTTCCTCGACGACATCAAGAAGTCCGGCCTGAGGTTCTCCGTGTCGGCCTTCCCGAACAACAAGTGCAAGACGGCGCCCTTCACCGGCGTCGGCGGGCTCGCAGTGACGAGCTTCGCCGCTCCGCACGGCGTGGAGTCGCTGGCCAAGGACTTCGTCGCCAACTACATGATGCAAGCGGGGCCGCAGTTCGCGCACTACTCGGTCGGCGGGCGGCTGCCTGCCAACGCGCAGGCGGCTGCGCGGATCACAGATCCGTACCTGAAGGGGTTCGCGAGGGCAGGTGCTGCGGGCAACCCGATGCCGAACATCCCGCAGATGGCCTCCGTCTGGAGCGATCTCGGCCAGGCGTGGGTGCGCTCGACCAAGGGCTCGGGTGCGCTGCCGGCCCGCCGTTCCTTCATCGGGGCGCAGAAGTCGATCGCGCTCAAGATCGGCTAGCACATCGTTGACGGGTGCGGGCGCCAGCGGGCGCCCGCACCCGTCCCCCAGCCCTGCACCACCTCGACAGGGGTTCGCGACGACGTGAGCTCGGAACCGACCACCGTGAAGGCGCCCGAACCAGCGGGGCGGCCTTCGATCCCGCGCCCCGCGCTCGTCGCGCGTGGCCTCGCGCTCTTCGCCGGGCCGCTCGGCGTCGTGTTGAAGTACGTGTTGCTGGCGCTCGCGAACGCGCTCGGCATCTGGGCGATCTCGTCGCTCGCTGCGAACGGGAACTGGATCCTGTCCGGCGCTTGCCTCCTGGCCACACTCGCCATCGATGCGGTCTACCTGCTTCCCGACCGGCGCTGGATACCGCTCAAGTTCCTGGTTCCCGGGACGATCCTCCTGATCGTCTTCCAGCTCATCCCGATCTTCTACAACGCGAGCATCGCCTTCACGAACTGGTCGACGGGCCACAACCTCACGAAGGTCGAGGCGATCGCGGCGATCCAGGAAGCGTCCCTCGTGCCACCGGCCGACGGCCGGACGTACACGATGACGCCGGCCATGGACGGCGGGCAGCTCGTCCTGCTGCTCGTCGACGACGTCGACGGCAAGACGTACGTCGGCAGCGAAGACGGGATCGAGCCGTTGCCGCCCGCCGACGCGACGATCGAGAACGGCACCATCACGGCGGCAGAGGGCTTCGACATCGTGGCCGGTGCCGAGCTCGCCGGCATCGACCAGCAGCTCACCGATCTGGTCGTGCCCGTCGACGAGGACAGCTTCGTGCGGGCCGAGGGTCTCAGCACGGCCGTCGAGCTACGGCCGTCGCTGCTCTACGACCCTGAGGCGGACACGTTCACGAACGCCGACAACGGCGCCGTCTTCCGCGACAACGGAGAAGGCTCGTATGCCGCCGACACGGGCGAGGTCCTGGAGCAGGGCTGGCGCATCAACGTCGGCTTCGAGAACTTCACCGCGATCGTCCGCGACCCGCTCGTCCGCGACCCGTTCATCAGCGTCTTCGCCTGGACGGTCGTCTACGCGGGGCTCTCCGTGCTCACCACGTTCGCCTTCGGCCTCTTCCTCGCGATCGCGCTCAACAAGAACGGCCTGCGACTCCGCGGCCTGCAGCGCTCGCTGCTGATCATCCCGTACGCGATCCCCGCCTTCCTCTCGGTACTCGTCTGGGGCGGGTTGCTGAACGACGACTTCGGCCTGATCAACAGGGCACTCGGTCTCGACATCCCCTGGCTCCTCGACCCGACCTGGGCCAAGGTGTCGTGCCTGCTGGTGAACTTCTGGCTCGGCTTTCCCTACTTCTTCCTCGTCTGCACCGGCGCGTTGCAGGCGATCCCCGACGAGCTCACCGAGGCTGCGCGCGTCGACGGCGCGGGCGCACGGCAGGTGTTCCGCAAGGTCACCCTGCCGCTTCTCCTCGTCGCGGTGGCGCCGCTGCTCATCGCGTCGTTCGCCTTCAACTTCAACAACTTCAACAACATCTACTTCCTCACGAGGGGAGGGCCGTACGGCGAGGACCAGGTGGTCGCCGGATCGACCGACATCCTGATCAGCTACACGTACAAGCTCGCCTTCCAGGCCGCCGGGGGGGCGGACTACGGCCTCGCCGCTGCGATCTCGATCATCATCTTCTTCATCATCGCGACCATCTCCGCGATCTCCTTCTCGCGGACGAAGGCGCTGGAGAACCTCACATGAGCACGGGCGAGGCGCTGCCGCCGACTCCGTCGCCCGCGGGCGCCCTCGGTGAGGGCTTCATCCGCGCCGGAACGGAGGTTCTCGCTGCGGAGCCTCCGCGTCCGCAGCGCCCCCCTTTCCGTGACCTCTGGTGGCGCTACGTGGTCGGCATCCTCGCGATCGCCTTCGCGGTCTTCCCGGCCATCTACATCATCTCGGCGGCGTTCAACCCGATCCCGTCGCTCAGCGCGGCGTCACTGCTACCGGAGGGGTTCACGCTCGACAACTTCCGCCAGATCCTCTCCAGCAAGCAGGAGCCGTACCTCAAGTGGTACGCGACCACCATGGTCATCGCGAGTGTCACTGCGATCCTCTCGGTGCTGCTCGGAGCGATGGCCGCGTACTCCTTCTCGCGATTCCGGTTCAAGGGGCGGCGCATGGGGATGCTGTCGCTCCTGCTGATTCAGATGTTCCCGCAGTTCCTCGCCATCGTCGCGATCTACCTGATCATGCTCGAGGTCTCCGACGTGTTCCCGCACATCGGGCTCAACACGCGCAGCGGGGTGATCCTCGTCTACCTCGGTGGCGCGCTCGGGATCAACGCGTGGCTGATGAAGGGCTTCTTCGACTCGATCCCGAACGAGCTGGACGAGTCCGCGCGGGTCGATGGCGCCACGCCGGCCCAGATCTTCTGGGGCATCATCCTGCCGCTCGGCGCGCCCGTCCTCGCCGTGATCGGGCTGCTCTCGTTCGTCGCGACGATCAACGAGTACATCATCGTGAGCACGCTGCTGCAGGACCCGCAGAAGTTCACCCTCTCGGTCGGCCTGTTCACCTTCGTCTCCCGCGAGTACGGACAGGATTGGGGGCCGTTCTGCGCGGGGGTCGTGCTGATGGCGATTCCGGTCGTCGTCCTCTTCCTGTTCCTGCAGCGATTCATCGTGCACGGCCTCACCGGCGGGGTGAAGGGATGAGACGAGCGCCCCTCAGCGACCCGCACCACGATGGCTCCGAGCTGTACGTGCCCGGGCAGCCGGACGAGATCGGTGACGAGGTCGTCGTGCGGATGCGAGTCCCGGCAGGAACGGACGTCCAGCGCGTGCACGTGCGCTACGTGGTCGACGGGGAGCCCCGGGTGGCCACGGCGCGGATCGACGAGCAGACGGCGACCGACACGTGGTGGCGCACCGAGTTCTCGGCGTCGAACCGCTCGGTGAACTACCGATTCCTGCTCGAGGGTGGGGAGCTCGGCTACGCCTGGCTCACCGGTGCCGGCCTCGTCCGGTGCGACGTCCCCGACGCGGACGATTTCGTCGTCGCCGTCGGAGCCGAGGGGCCGGACTGGCATCTCAGCTCCGTCGTCTACCAGATCTACCCGGACCGCTTCGCTCCGTCGAACGGCGACCGGCCGGCGCCGGACTGGGCGCAGCGGCGTGACTGGGATGCCCTTCCCGACCCCGACGGGATGCGGGCCGCCCACGAGCTCTTCGGCGGCGATCTCGAAGGCATCAGGCAACACCTCGACCATGTCGAGGCGCTCGGCGCGAACGTTCTCTACCTCACACCCTTCTTCCCGGCCGGCAGCACCCATCGCTACGACGCAACGTCGTTCGCCCGCGTCGACCCGTTGCTCGGCGGCGACGAAGCGCTCGCGCTGCTGGCGCGGGCTGCGCACGAGCGCGGCATGCGCGTCGTGGGCGACCTCACGCTGAACCACGTCGGTGTCGGTCACGAATGGTTCCACGCCGCGCGCGACGATCCGACCGCGCCGGAGCGCGACTTCTTCCTCTTCGACGACGAGAGCCCGGAGGGCTACGTCAGCTGGCTCGGCATCCCTACCCTGCCGAAGCTCGACTACCGCTCGCAGGAGCTCCGGCGTCGGCTGTTCGAGGGGCCGGACAGCGTCACGCAGCGGTGGCTGCGTGAGGACGCCGGCCTCGACGGCTGGCGCATCGACGTGGCGAACATGACCGGGCGCCTCGGCACCGTCGACCTGGGCCACGAGGTGGCGCGCAGGACCCGCTCCGCCGTCCGCGCGGCACGCGCCGACGGGCTCGCGGTCGCCGAGCACAACTACGACGCGCGCCTCGACCTCCAGGGTGACGGCTGGCACGGCGTCATGAACTACAGCGGTTTCCTGCGGCCCGCCTGGTGCTGGCTCCGCGGCGACGAGCTCCCCGAGCGTCTGCGCACCGAGTTCCTCGGACTTCCCGTCGGCGTGCCGCGGCTCGGCGGCCGCGCCGCGACCGAGACGATGCGCCGCTTCCGGGCGGGCGTCCCGTGGCAGTCGGTCGTCAACTCGTGGCTGCTGCTCGACAGCCACGACACCGCGCGGTTCGGGGTCGTGGCAGGCGCGCGCGAGCGCCAGCTCGTCGGGATCGGCCTGCAGATGACGACACCAGGCGTGCCCATGGTCTGGGCAGGCGACGAGATCGGGCTCGGCGGCGACTGGGGCGAGGACGCCCGCCGGCCCATGCCGTGGCACAGGCCGGAGACATGGGACACCGAGTTGCTAGAGGCATACCGGCGATTGATCGCGCTGCGCCGCTCGTCGCAGACGCTCGCCCGGGGTGGGATCCGTTACGCACACGTCGACGCGGACGCGATCGCGTACCTCCGCGAGACCTCCGACGAGAGGCTGCTCTGCCTCGCGCGCCGGGGCCCGGGCGAGCCTGTTCGCCTGTCGCTCGACGAGCTTGGCGCCACCGCCTTGGAGCTTCTGGCGGGCGAAGGGCTGGCCGGGGAAGCCCTGATCGAGGCCCGCGAGGTCGTCCTGCCGTCCGCCGGCCCGGCATTCCACGTCTGGCGAATCCAGTGAGAGGGAGGCTCCGTGTCTGAGGTGGTGCTGAAGGACGTCGACAAGGTCTACGACAACGGCGTCCATGCCGTGAAGGACCTGTCCCTCGAGATCGAGGACGGCGAGTTTCTCGTCCTCGTCGGTCCGTCGGGCTGCGGCAAGACGACGGCCCTGCGCATGGTCGCCGGGCTGGAGCAGATCTCGGACGGCACGGTCGAGATCGGCGGCCGTGTGGTCAACACGCTGTCGCCCAAGGACCGCGACATCGCGATGGTGTTCCAGAACTACGCGCTGTACCCGCATCTCAGCGTGTCCGACAACATCGCCTTCGGGCTCCGCCTGCGCAAGACACCCAAGCGCGTCGTCGAGGAGCGGGTCGCCTGGGCGGCGAAGCTGCTCGACCTGACCCCGTACCTCGACCGGAAGCCGAAGCAGCTCTCCGGCGGCCAGCGACAGCGAGTCGCGATGGGCCGGGCGATCGTCCGTCAGCCGGAGGTCTTCCTCATGGACGAACCGCTCTCGAACCTCGACGCGAAGCTGCGTGTGCAGATGCGGGGCGAGATCGCGCGGCTGCAGCACGAGCTCGGGACGACGACGATCTACGTCACACACGACCAGGTCGAAGCCATGACGATGGGCGACCGGGTGGCGGTGATGAGCGGGGGCGAGCTGCAGCAGATCGACACGCCGCAGCGGCTGTACGACGAGCCTGCGAACGTGTTCGTGGCGGGATTCATCGGGACGCCACCAATGAACCTCCTGCTCGCGCGGGTCGAGGTCGACTCGGGGGTCGTGTCGCTCGTGCTCGCCGACCAGCGCTTCGAGCTGCCGGCCGCAGCCCTCGAGCGCTATCCGAAGGTGGTGGGCTATGCCAACCACACCGTTGTGGCAGGCGTCCGCAGCGAGGATCTGCACCCGGCAGCGAGCCATCCGCAACTTCCCTCCATCACCGCCCGGTTGCTCGTCCTCGAATCGCTCGGGTCGGAGACGACGTGCTACTTCCGCATCGACCTGCCCTCGATCGCGGAGCTGCACAGGCTCCGCGCATTCCAGTTGCCCGAGAGTGTGGATCCAGTCGGCGATCCGGCGGTCTCGGAGGCGGACAGCATCGTCGCGGAACGTCCCAACCTGATCGCGTCGTTCCCGCCGCGTGTGGCGCTGCGCATCGACGAGGACGTCCAGGTTGCGATCGACATAGCCCGCCTGCATTTCTTCGACGAGGAGACGGGTGCGGCGCTTCGCTAGTGCAATCACCGCTCTCGCGGCGATTGCGCTGAGTGTGGCCGCGACCGCCGCTTCGGTTGGATCTGTGGCGCCGTCACCGCCCGTGGGCGCGAACCTTGCTGCTCTGGCGAAGCTGCCGACGTATGCGTCGATCGCGTCGCAGCGCATCTACTTCGTCATGCCTGACCGGTACGCGAACGGCGACCCGGCGAATGACCGTGGGGGAGCAACCGGGTCGCGGGTCGCGACCGGCTTCGACCCGGCGGACGAGGGCTGGTATCACGGCGGTGACCTCGAGGGGCTGACCGGGGGTTGCACCGAGCCGAGGGCGGGGCTGCAACGCGTGAAGGATCTCGGCTTCACGGCGGTCTGGGTCACCCCGGTGCTCAAGCAGCGGTGGGTGCAGGGCCTGAGCGCCTCGTACCACGGCTACTGGGGCCTCGACTTCACCACGGTGGACCCACACCTCGGCACCGACGCCGACTTCGCGGCGTTCGTCGGGTGCGCGCACCGACTCGGCATGAAGGTGTACCTCGACGTCGTCGTCAACCACACCGGCGACGTCGTCGCGCTGCCGGGTGGGGCGAGCTACTCGGACCTGCCGTACCGCGACTGCCGCGGCCGGCGGTTCAACCCCTCGGCCTACGCGGGTCGGAGGGTGTTCCCTTGCCTCTCGCTGTCGAGCTTCCCACGGTCGCCGATCCTGCTCCCGCGGGACAAGACCGCAAAGCGGCCGGCGTGGCTCAACGACGTGCGCCGCTACCACAACCGTGGCGACATCCAGTGGGGCTCGTGCACAGCGCAGTGCTACGAGCAGGGCGATTTCTTCGGGCTCGACGACCTGTTCACCGAGCAGCCGGCCGTCGTCCGCGGGCTGGCCGACATCTACGCCGGTTGGATCCGCCGGTTCAAGGTCGACGGGTTCCGCGTCGACACTGCGAAGCACGTCGATCACGCCTTCTTCAAGGTCTGGGTGCCGAGGGTCAAGGCGGCCGCACGCGAGGCGGGCGTCGACGACTTCCAGATCTTCGGCGAGGTGTTTCTCACCGATGCGCTCGAGCTGTCGTCGTACGTGCGGAACCGCTCGCTGCCGAACGTGATCGACTTTCCGCTCTGGGACGCGCTGATCCGGTTCTCGAGCGGATCTGCCGGCCCGCGCGGGATCGTCGCGCGTCTCGAGGACGACGACTACTTCAACCTGCCGTCGGGGGTGGCTCCGACGCCGACGACGTTCCTCGGCAACCACGACGTCGGTCGGGCGGCGCGGTTGATCGAGGATCAATCGGGTGCCGAGGGTGACGAGCTGCTCCGGCGGGTGCTTCTCGGTCACAGCCTCCTCTACCTCTTGCGCGGCGCACCCGTCGTCTATTACGGCGACGAGGTCGGGATCGTCGGCAGCGGAGGCGACAAGCAGGCGCGCCAGGACCTGTTCCCGACACGTGTCGCCGCGTGGCAGCGCGAGGAACGCGTCGGCGGGCCGCCGATCGGAACCGGCTCGTCGTTCGACGTCGTGGGCCATCCGGTCGCCGACCACCTCCGCAGGCTCGGCGCTCTGCGGCAGGCGCATCCGGCGTTGTCCACCGGCGCCACGCTCGTCCGGCTCGCGGCGAACGGCGTACTCGTGCTGAGCCGCGTCGACGCGGCGACTCGCCGCGAGTACGTGGCGGCGTTCAACACCGGGGAGGCTCCCGCTGCCGTGGTCGTTCGCACAGGAACGCCGTCCGTGTCGTGGTCGCCGCTGCAGGGGCCTGGATCTCCGCTCGCGTCCGGCGCGGACGGGCGTCTCGCTCTGACCGTCCCCGCGGTCGGCAGCCTGCTGCTGCGCGCGGACGGCGAGTTGCCACGCCGCAGCCTCGGCCCGATCCGTGTGCGGGTGGCCGCCGACGACCTCACCACGCTCGACCGGGTGCAGGTCACCGGCGTGGGTGCCGACCCGGCCACGGTCACCGTCGCCATCCGGCGCCCGCAAGACGTGGTCTGGCGGCGCCTGGGCATCGACCCGTCGCCTCCGTACCGGGTGTTCCTCGATCCGCGCCGCTACCGGGACCGCGAGAGCGTGCACGTCGTCGCCGTGGCGCGGTCGAGCGCGGGTGACGTCTCCGTGTCTCCGGTCGTGACGGTCCTGGTGCGGCGATGAGCGCATCCGAGCAGCACTCCGTCGTCGCTAGCGAGCAGCCTGCGGGTGCGCCCGACGAGACGGGGCGGCGGGTCGCATTCCTGCCGGCCGCGGTGATCGGCAACGGGTCGATGATGGTCGCCCTGTCGGGTCGTGGCGAGATCGAAGGGCTGTTCTGGCCGTCGGTCGACGGCGAGCAGCATCTCGGGTCGCTACGCCTCGGGATCGACGACGGGACGACCGTGCGCTGGCTCGACGACGCACCGTTCGCCGGGTGGGAACAGCGATACGAGGCCGACTCCGGTGTCCTGCACACGCTCGGCTCCGACGGTCCGGTCGACGTCGAGATCGTTGACGCGGTCGACCCGGCCGATCCGTTGCTCGTCCGTCGGGTGCGGTGCGGAACGGGCGGCCTCAGGCTCGTGGTCAGCTGCCGGCCGGAGCTCGACGACGCTGCCAGGCACGGAGCGGCGTACGTCGACCCGGGCACCGGTGCGGTCGTCTTCTACCGCCGGCGGGTGGCGCTCGCGCTCGCACTCGACGGTGTCGCCGCAGCTGCGCCTCACGGCGCGGTCACCTCGCTCTCACCGGACGGTCCCGCCGCCGAGCGGGCTCTCGACGTGCTCGTCCACCGCGCGCCGTTCGAGGGGAGCGTCGACATCACGCTCGACGGCGAGGTGCGCCTGCTCGTCGGCTTCGGCGACTCGCCGGACGACGCGCTCGCCCTGGTGCGCCGCCATCTCGCAGCCCCACCCAACGCCGTAGAGGCCGCCAGGCGCCTGCACGATGCCCGGGCCCTTGCCGCTGCCGCGATGCCCGACCAGGCATATGCCTCGGTCCCGGGCCTCGACCCCGTCTACCGTCGTTCGCTGCTCGTCCTCGAGACGCTGACCGACCGTGCCACCGGCGCGGTGATCGCCGCACCCGAGATGGACCCCGATTTCGTCCGCAGTGGCGGGTACGGGTTCGTGTGGCCGCGCGACCTCGCCTACATCGCGCTCGGACTCCTCGCGGCAGGCTCGGGCGATGCAGCGAGCGCAGCACTGCGCTGGCTCGCCCGCCACCGCGCCCCGGAAGGGTTGTGGCTGCAGCGCTACTGGTGCGACGGCGCCCTCGCGCCCTCGTGGGGGCTGCACCAGATCGACGAGACGGGTGCGGCGCTGTTCGCGTTCGAGGCCGCGTGGCGGGAGCTCGAAGACGAGCGGCTCGACGATGCGCTGTGGTCGGCGGCCAGGGACGGCGCCACCTTCCTGACACGGTTCGTCGATCCGGCCACGGGGCTCCTGCGTGCGAGCGTCGACCTCTGGGAGCAGTCGGACGGGCAGCACACGTACTCGTGCGCGGCCGCGGTCGGAGGCCTACGCGCGGCGGCGGCGATGGCCGAACGCCACGAGCCTTCACTGGCGCCCAGCTTCGTCGAGGCGGCGGCGCGGCTCACCGCAGCGATCGAGGACCAGCTCTGGAGCGCCGAGTACGGGCACTACCTGCGCTCGGTCAACGTGGCACGCGACGACGACCTTGGCGTGCCTCCCGGGAGCGCCTTCGACCGGCCACTTCCCTACCCCAACCGGCACGTGCGCAGCGTCGATCCGGTGGACGCACGGCCGGACAGCTCGCTGTTCGGGCTTGCCTGGCCGTTTGGGGTGGTCGATCCGAGCGATGTGCGGATGGAGGCGACCGCCCGGACACTCGCCGGTGCGCTCGGTGCGGCCGGCGGAGGTCTCCGGCGCCAGGCGGAGGATCGGTACGCCGGGGGCAACGTCTGGCTCATCAGCACTCTCTGGCACGGTCTCTACGCCCGGCTCGCCGGTGACGACCGGGCTCACCATGACGCGCTTGCCTTCGTCGCCTCGCGCGCGACGCCGCTGGAGCTGCTCCCCGAGCAGGTGCTCGAGGACGGAGCTCCTGCCTGGGTGCTACCGCTCGCGTGGAGCCACGCAATGCTGCTGCTCGCGGCCCGCCCGGAGCTCACACTGATCCGGGATGCGGCCGCCGCCACGGTCGAGCGCAGCGGGGTCGTGAGCCCTCGCGGCCAGTAACCTGGGCGCCATGGAGGTACGCCGCGCCGGCCCGGACGACCTGCCCGTGCTCGAGCAGCTCTACCGGGACTTCTTCGCCGAGGTTCCTCCTGGCCCGCACGACCAGGTGGACCTCGAGCACGAGCTAGGGGAGGTCCGCGAGATCGTCGAGGCCGACCAGGCCTACGTCGCCGAGAACGGCGATACCGTGCTCGGCTTCGCGCTGATGCAGCGGCGGAGCCCGCTGCTCGTCGAGCTTTCCGACCTCTATGTCCGGCCGGACGCTCGCTCCGACGGTGTCGCGAGCGCGCTCGTCCGGGCAGCGATCTCGGCGCAGGACGCCGGCGTGGAGTACGTCAACCTGGAGGCAAAGGCGGCCAACGGCGTGGCTCGCTCGGTGTACCAGCACTGGGGCTTTCGCGATGACCTCGTCGTGATGGTCGCGCCCCTCGAGCAACTCCGGCAGCGACTCGCTCCCGGGCGCCACGCGACCTCGTTTGCGTCGGTGCACGTGCAGACCGACGACCGCGCCTGGGTGGAGCGCGCCGCCGCCGAGTTCGCGCGGCGCATCCGGTCGAGCGGCACACGGGTCGAGGGGCCGCGGAGCGGGTGGACGACCGTCTACGACGCCGCAGCCGACGGCGACCCCAATGCGCTGCTGCGCCTGTCGCGCGAGCTGTCGGAGCGGATGGGTGCGGTGGTGATCGCGGTCGCGCTGGAGCTCGAACAGGCCGTACGGCTGATTGCGCTCGACCGGGGCGGCATCGTCGACGAGTACCTCTCCGTGCCCGAGTTCTACGGCGCTCTGCCACCGGGCGATGTGATCGGGCTCGCGGCGAATCCGACCGTCCTGGCCAGGCTCACCGGTGCCGACCCGGCTGCGGTGAAGGCTGTGGCACGCACCGCACCGAGCGCAGCCGAGCTGCCGCCACCCCGTGAGCTCCTCGCCGCGATCGCAGCCGTGCTGGGGCTCGAGGGCACGGCCTACGGCTACGCGACGGAGTAGACACGGTGCTCACGCTCTACGACGCCGCGCGCTGCCCGTACTGCGCGCGCGTGCGCATCGTGCTGGCCGAGAAGCAGGTGCCCCACGAGGCGGTGGCGATCGACCTCGACGACCGTCCCGTCTGGATCCTGGCGAAGAACCCACCCGCCGGCCGGGTACCCGTCCTGGAGGAGGACGGCTGGGTTCTGCCCGAGTCGGCGGTGATCGACGAATACCTGGACGAGCGCTACCCCGATCCGCCGCTGCTCCCTGCCGATCCCGGGGAGCGGGCGGCCGCGCGCTTCATCGTCTTTCGCTTCGACCATTTCCAGAAGCCGTACTACGCCTTGCGTCGCGGCGAGCCCGGGGCCGAGGAGTCCTTCGCCGGCCAGTTGGAGGGACTTGACGCGTTGCTCGCGTCGATGCCCTACCTCACCGGCCGGGCGTTCGGGCTCGCAGACGTCGCCTACCTGCCCTGGGTGATCCGCGCACGCGAGCTGCTCGGGATCGACCTCGATAGGTTGCCGGCGCTTGACGACTGGCTCGGCCGCGTCTCCGAGCGGTCATCGGTGGCCGCGGAGCTCGAGATCGTGAGCGTGCTCGCGCGATGACGGACGTCACCCTGGCGGAGCTGGTCTCGAGGCTGGGAGAGCCGGGGCTCGTGCTCCTCGACGTACGAGGTGCAGCCGAGTACACCGGGGAGCTCGGTGCGCACTGCGACGCACGCCGGGGGCACATTCCCGGCGCCAGGAACATCGACGTGCAGGACCTCTTCGCGCTCGACGCGGCTCGGATACGCGACCGAGTGGGGGCGGAGGAGGGCGCCGAGGTGATCGCGTACTGTCACAGCGGCCAGCGGTCAGCGATCGCTGCAGGGCTGCTTCGTGCCGCTGGCTACGAGGCGCGCAACTACCCGGGCTCGTGGCACGAGTGGTCGAACGACCCGAGCCTGCCCGTGGAAACAGCGCCGTAGCCGAATCACCTACGCGCCGCAGTGTGGAGAAAAGCCTCGCACAGCGCGCGCCCGTGCCGGTTCCACGGCCCGATCAACCTGTCGGTCTCGCCCCGCAGGTCTGCGATCGGCTTGGGTAGCTCGGGCTCGCCGTTGACGAACCAGTTCTCGAGCATCTCCCGCGTCACCTCCGCGTGGAACTGGATCCCCCAGGCGTGCTCGTCGATGCGGTAGGCCTGGGTCGCGGCGTCACTCGTGGCGAGCAACGTGCCGCCTGCGGGAATGTCGAAGGTGTAGTAGTGCCACTCGAACGCCTCGACCCGCCCCGGCAGCACGCCGAGCACCGGGTCGGCGCGTCCCGCATCGGTCAACTCGACGGGAAACCAGCCGACCTCAGCCTTCGCCGCCGGGCCGACCGGCGCGCCTGCGGCACGCGCAATGAGCTGCGAGCCGAGGCAGACACCGAGCATGGGCACGCGCGCCTCGAGGGCTGCACCGATGAACGCCGCCTCGGCGGGTAGCCATGGGTGCTCCGCGTCCTGGTCCGGATGCATCGCCCCTCCGAAGACCATGATCGCGTCGTACAACGCCGGGTCGGCCTCGTGCAGCCCGTTGGGCGCCACCCAGCGCTCATGCGCATGGCCGGCTTCGACCGCGACGGTCTCGAACAGGCCGCCCCCACCCGTCCGTGACGGGTCGTGGACGACGGAGAGGACGCGCATCGGCGGAGCGTAGCTTCGCACCACGGGGTCGGACCCGTGGGGTCTGACCCCACTCAGAACAACCTGAGCTCCCGCGGTGGGGGCTCGATCCCACCGCTCGCCGGCACTCCTGCCTCGTCGAGCAGCCCGCGGAACGTGGCCGCGCTGCGCGGGGCGAAGTCGTCGCGGTTGTTGTTGAAGAGCGCGTACACCTCGTCCGCCTCCTCCGCGATCCGTTGCACGGGCCCGACCCACTCCTCGAGCTCCTCGGGCGAGTAGAGCCAGTCGAAGCGGTCGGCGCTCGTGCCGCCGCGGATGTTCCACGTCTGTGTGTTGCGCCCGTGGAAGCGGACGTACGCGACCGGATGCGTTGCCGCAGCCACGCGGGGCATGACGTTCGAGGCGCGCGTGCGAGGGCTGTCCACGGAGACGTACGCCAACCCTGTGCGCTCGAGGAAGGCGAGGGTGTCCTCCCGCTCGTCCTCCTCCATCCAGGAGCGGTGGCGGAACTCGATCAGGGGCACGAGCGGAGCGAGCCGTTCGGGCACGCGCTCGAGCTCGGCCATCGCGTCGGGCGTCTTCTTGACGCGAGGGTGGTACTGGAGCAGCACGCCGCGCAGCTTGCCGGAGAGCTCGAGCGGCTCCAGCGAGGCGCGAAAGGAGCGGAACGCGTCGTCCGTCGGCTCGCCGTCGTGCCAGGTCATGGCCGCGCTCGCCTTGACATGGAAGGTGAACCCCTCCGGCGTCCGCTGAGCCCACCGTGCGGTGACGGCCGGATCGGGGAGCGCGTAGTACGGCGAGTCCACCTCGACGGTGTCGAAGCGCTCCGCGTAGTAGCGCAGGCGCTTCTCGGCGGTCGACACGCCACGCGGGTACCACGCGCGCAGCAGGCCGTCGTCGGCCCAGCTGCACGTGCCGATGCGGACGGTTGCCGCCATGTCGCAAAGCGTGCCAGGCACCGGGAGGTGGCCCGGTGCCTGGCACGTAGGCCCTACCGGACGGTGACGTTCCGCGAGCGCGCGGTGAAACCGTTCACGGTCGGGTTCACGCATGGGATACCGCCCAGCTGGGCGCCGATCGCGGCGCAAACCGACGGCGCGGCTCGGCCCACGCTGGCCACGCGTGCCTGGAAGGTGTTCGCCTTCGAAGCCCTCGGCACCGTGTAGGTGTAGGCGCCGTTGGCCTTTGCCGTGACGGTGGCGAGCCGCTTGAACGACGTCCGATTCACGGCGCCCCAAATCGCCACGCGCCCGGCGAAGCCGGCCCCCGCCTGCGTGACGCGGCCGCTCAAGAGCTTGCGGCCGGCGGCGTTCTTGCGACCCGCGAAGGTGACGGCTCCGGGCGCGATTGCTGCCGGAGAGGCGACCGTGCCCGCCGCGTTGATCTGGCCGTTGCCGGCCTGCCACGGTGTCCAGATGGCGATCCAGGCCCCGGCAGGCACCGCGCCGAAGACACCGGTCACCGTCAGCTCGGCGCTCAGGAACTTGGCACCGAACGTTGCGCCACCCTTGTCGGTCGGTATGTCCGGTGGTGCGAGGCAGAAGACGAGCTTTGCAGGCCCCAGCGCCGCCTCGGCGCCGACGGTCGGTAGCAGGTAGGCCGGCAGGTTGATCGTCTGGCCCGCAGCCGCCAGCTGCAGCAGCCACGTCGAGGTGGGGGTTGCCGCCTGGATGCACGCAGCCTGGGAGGCGGCCGGGACCGCGCCCGGCGGTGCCACGACGATCGGTCCGGTCAGTGGTAGCAGCGCACCGCCGAGCGCGAGAGCGCTCACCTGTGCCTTGACCGTGCCGAGCGGCGTGCCCGGCGCCTGCGTGGCTGTGAGTGCGGTGCCGGTGGGCACGTAGATCGCCGCGCGTGCCGTCGCGTCGTCGGCCACGGCTGCTGTGGCGCTGATCACCGTCGCCGCGCCTGCGTACCGCACCTTGAGCGTTGGCGACGTGTACGCGCTCGTGGCGGCGATCACGACCGCCGGGACGGCGATCGCAGCGACGACGGCTGCGAGCGCGATGCTGACCCGTTTCCTCATCGTGTGTTTCCTCCTGGTGTTGTCCATCATGTCAATGACGTTCCAACCGCAGCTTCGTGTCCACCATGGTTCCATTTTCCGTACGCGCCTCAGCGAGCGGGCAACAGCCCGCTCGAGCGCACCCACTGGCGGTTGTCGTAGCGGTACAGATAGACCGTGTCGATCGGGAAGTAGTCCTTCGTGGAGGTCCGCAGCCGGATGCCGGGCAGCATGAACGGGTTGCCCCGCGTGTCGATCGACTGCGCGGCCCTGAGCAGGCTCGCGCGGGTCGGGGTCTTGCCCGCCCGCCGCAGCGCGTCGACCATCGACCACGCGACCGTCATGCCGTACCAGTTGTAGACGTCCGTCGGCTTGCCGCCGGGCAGGTAGCGCTTCATCACCGATCGGTACAACTTGAGCGCCGGATCCTTGGCCCAGACGGGGTCGTTCGGGTTCTTGAGGAAAGCGATCGACAGCGCCCCTTTCGTGAGCGACGGGGCGTTGAGGCGGGCGATGCCCATGATCGTCGGCTCGATCGAGACGGAGGCGATGTACAGCTGCGGCTTCCAGCCCAGCTTGTTGGCGGCCACGACCGCCTGGATCATGAACTTCGGCGTGGCGAACAGCATCAGCGTGTCCGCGCCGGATGCCTTCAGCTTCGCGACCTGGGCGGAGACGTCGGAGGCGGTGTACTCGTATGCCTCGGAGCCGACCACTTTCGGTCCCCTGCCTGCGATCGCACGGGACAGCCCCCGGGCCATGTCCTTGCCGAGCTCGGTGTTCTCGAGAAGCACGGCGAGCTTCGCCTTCGGCCGGCGCTTGGCCACGTCGCGGCCGTACACAGCCCCCTCGCCCCGGTAGCTCTGCAGGAAGCCCATCGTCCATGGGTAGCTCCCGGGCGCCGCGAGCGCTTCGGAGCCGTCACCGGAGAAGAGCTGCGGCACGCGCTGCGCATTCGCGTAGTCGCGGATGGCCATGTTGTTCGCCGTCCCGACCACGTTGAAGAGCGCGAAGACATGGTCCTGCTCCACCAGCTTGCGGGTGAACTGCACCGTCTGCGCCGGGTTGTACGCGTCGTCATAGAAGAGATACCGGATCGTGCGCCCGTTCACCCCGCCCTTCGCGTTGACGTAGTCGAAGTACGCCTTCGCACCCGGCCCGACCGATCCGAAGGCTGCCGCCTCACCCGAGAGCGGCACGGTGCCTCCGATCACGATCTCACGTGCCGTGAGGCCCGGATCCGCTGCCGTGGCCCCGAACGCCGCGCCGGCTGCGACGAGCGTCGCGACGGCGACCCCGGCCGCGAACTGCCGCGTCATCTGCCGACGGGCGCGGACAGCACCGGGACCGTCAACTTCGTCGAGAAGATCGTTGCGCGCGCCGGCGACGGCAGCGGCAGATCGAGGTAGAGCAGGTTGCCGGGGCTCTGTGCCAGAGATGAGGACGCGAGCGTCAGCGTGAGCCTCGACCCGCGGGGGACGAACGTGGCCTGGTCGATCAGGCGGATGGTTACCTTGCGGCGGCCGTTGCGAAGCGGGACGCCGCCACCGGAGACGACGATCTCCTGGCCGGACGGCGTCGTCGCGCTCAACACTGCGACCAGGCGGGACCAGCCGCCTGCCGCCCGCACGTCGACGTTGACCGTGGGCGCGCCGAAGACCTCGAGCGGCATCGCGAGTGCGGCTGACCGCGAGGCCACCTTCCCACGCGCCGTGATCGTGCGCGCGGCCGCGAGCGGGAACGCGAAGTTCCGGATCGTCGTCCGCGGCAACCCCGCCGACCGCGTCACCCTGGCGGAGCCGGATGCCGCGAGCACGACCCGCTGCCGAGTGTCGATGCCGTTGTGGGTGCCGCGCAGGTACCGATCGAACCACTGCTTTCCCTCGGCGAGCATCTTGGCGCTGTCCACCGCCGGGAAGGTCGACGGGGCATGGCCGTGATTCCCGACCCAGAGCCGCTTCGGGCCTGCCAGGAGCGCAAACGGGCGGGTTGCCTGATCGATCCCGAAGGCAAAGTCGCGGCGGCCCTGCATGAGGAAGACAGGCGTCCGCACGCCTCTGAGCTTCGCCAGGGATGAGCGTTGGGCTGCGAAGCCCGCCACCTCCTCGGCGCGCCCGGCGAACGCCGCGTCGCGGAGTGCCGGCACTGCCTGGTCGAGCTTCGCCTGCGGCAGGGACAGCAGGAAGCCTCCGATGACGCCCGACTTGGCGAGGCCTTGCGGCATCAGGGCCGAGTACAGGTCGGTCCACGTCTGCACGACCTCGAGCACAGCCCACGGTACGCCCGCCACGAGCGAGTTCCAGGCGGCGCCACCGCCGTAGGAGATCCCCCAGGCGCCGATCTTTCCGTCTGCGACATCCGGGCGATCGCGAAGCCACTCGAACACGGCGCGAGCGTCCGCAATCTCTTTCGGGCCGTCGATCCCGATCAGGCCACCCGACTGCCCGTGCCCACGCGCGTCGTACGCCAGCACGGCGTAGTCGCCGTCCAGCACGCCCATCGACCTGGCGACCTCGATCATGCTCGAGCGGTTGCCTGCGAGCCCGTGCAGGTAGACGACGGCAGGCCAGCCCTCGTTCGGTGGCGAGCCACCGGGGAGGAGCAGCGTCGCCGCCAACCGTGTGCCGTCCGCGCCGACGATGGTCACGTCGGTCGCGTCGCGAGCCGTGGACGGCGTCGCTGCGAGGAGCGCTGCGGCCAGAAGCGCCGCGGCGACGAGGACGAGCTTCGTCACGAGGCGAAACGGTAGCTGTCCCTACAATCCCGCGGATGGACGCGCGGCCGATCGGGGTGTTCGACTCGGGTGTGGGTGGCCTCACGGTGCTGCACGAGCTGCTCGTCACGGTGCCGCACGAAGACGTTGTCTATTTGGGCGACAATGCGAGGCTGCCGTACGGCCCACGACCACTCGAGGAAATCCGCCGCTTCGCGCTCGAGATCGGGCGCCAGCTCGAGCGTGAGGGCGTCAAGCTCGTCGTCGTCGCCTGCAACTCCGCCACGGCTGCCGCCCTGCCGGAGCTCCAGCGGGAGCTCTCGGTGCCGGTCGTCGGTGTGTTGCAGCCGGAAGCTCACGCTGCGGCGCGCGCCACGCGCAACCGCACGATCGGCCTGCTCGCGACGGAGGCGACGGTCGCCAGCGGCCGCTACGAGGCGCTCATCTGGACGCTCGATGCAGGCGTCAGTGTGCATGCGGCGGCGTGCCCGAGGCTGGTGCCGCTGATCGAGGCTGACGACCCGTTCTCGGCCGAGACGGTCGCGGCTGTGCGTGAGGTCGCCGCGCCGCTCCGCGAGGCCGGCGTCGACACCGTGATCCTCGGTTGCACCCACTACCCGCTCATCCGCCCGATCTTCCAGCGTGTCTTCGGCCGCGACGTGATGCTCGTCTTCTCGGCCGACGAGACCGCGCGGGAGGTGGCAGAGACGCTGCGGCGCAAGGGCATCGAGGGCGATGCTGGTCGTGAGGGCTCGTACCGCTTCCTCACCACGGGAGATCCCGAGACCTTCCGCGTGACGGGAAGCCGCTTCCTCCAGCTGCCGATCAGCAACGTGGAGCGTGTCGACCTCCTGGGACTGGCCCCGCAGGGGACTGTCCCCAGCGCCCCCAGAGCCGCGGCATGAGCGCCCGTGCGGACGGAAGACGAGCGGACGAGTTGCGCCCGCTCGACCTGCAGCCGGACTACCTCGAGCAGCCACACGGCTCCGTGCTCTACGCGCAGGGGCGCACCGTCGTCCTCTGCACCGCGACGGTCGAGCAGGACATCCCCAGGTGGCTGCGCGGGCAGAAGCGCGGGTGGATGACAGCCGAGTACTCGCTCCTGCCGGCGTCGACCGGTGAGCGGACGCCACGCGCCGTCAGTCGCGGCCGGCCCGACGGCCGGACGGTCGAGATCCAGCGGCTGATCGGACGTGCGCTGCGATCCGTCTGCGACTTCGAGGCGCTCGGCGAGCGCACGCTGTGGCTCGACTGCGACGTGCTGCAGGCGGACGGTGGCACACGTTGCGCTGCGATCACGGGCGCGTACATCGCCGCTCATCGTGCGCTCGACCGCTTTGGCCTGACGAAAGCTCTGCGCGGGTCGGTTGCCGCGGTCTCTGTCGGCATCGTCGACGGCCGGCCGCTGCTCGACCTGGACTACGAAGAGGACTCTCGCGCCGACACCGACATGAACGTCGTCATGACCGGCGACGGCCGTCTCGTCGAGGTGCAGGCCTCCGCCGAGCGTGAGGCGTTTCCCCGCGAGCTGCTCGACCGCATGCTCGACCTCGCGGCGACCGGTATCACCGAGCTTGGGGTTGCGCAGCGCGAGGCTGCCGAGACCGCGGCGCTCGGTGCGTGACACCGCCGTAAACGCCGTGCTCGCCTCGAGCAACCCGCACAAGCTCGATGAGCTGCGCAGCGCTCTCCTCGGCTGGGAGATCGAGCTGCTCCAGCTCGACGGCTATCCACCCGAGACGGGGTCGACCTATGGGGAGAACGCCGCGCTCAAGGCGCGCTTCGGTCGCCTGCACGCCGCCGAGGGGGCATGGGTGATCGGCGAGGACTCGGGCATCGAGGCAAGCGCTCTCAAGGGCCGGCCCGGTGTCGAGTCCGCGCGCTGGGCCGCGGACGGCGTCGCGAAGCTGCTCGCCGAGCTCGACGGAGCGAGCGACCGGCGGGCCAGGTACGTCTGCGCGATCCTCGCCGTGGCGCCCGATGGCACCGAGGTCGAGGCCGACGGCACGTTGGATGGGACGATCGTCACGGGCCCGCCGCGTGGAGACGGAGGCTTCGGCTACGACCCGATCTTCGTACCCGTAGGCGAGACCCGGACGGTGGCCGAGCTCGGCGACGCGTGGAAGCGCGAGCACTCGCACCGGGCCCGAGCCGCCATGGCGCTGGCGGACGCGCTGTCCTAGCCCGCACGGTGGGCATGCGCTCTCGCGGACGCCCTACGGGGCGGATCGCGGGGTGCCGATACATGCTGCGATGGCGGCCGAGAGACCGATGGACGACCTGCGCTCCGAAGCACTCGTCGCGGCGCAGGGGCTGCTCGACTCGGAGCAGGCGCTCGCCGATGCCCTGCGCGCGATCCGCGAGGACTCCGCGCGGGCAGCCGAGGCGTATCGCGCGGTGGTCGCATCGCTCGCGACAGCGCTCGCCGCCAGAGACGGCTACACCGGTGCCCATTCCGACATCGTCCACGACCTCGCGGTCGCAGTGGCCGGGCGGTTGGGCCTCGACCGGCAGCTGACCGCCGAGGCGGAGGCCGTAGCCCTGCTGCACGACATCGGCAAGATCGGCGTGCCCGACCACGTCCTCCACAAGCGCGGCCCGCTGGACGACGAGGAATGGCAGCTGATGCGCGAGCACCCGGTGATCGGCGAGCGGATCCTGAGACCGCTCCCGGGGCTCGCCGGCGTCGCCACCGCGGTCAGGCACGAGCACGAGCGCTGGGACGGCACCGGCTACCCCGACGGGCGCGCGGCGGACGAGATTCCGCTCGCCTCGCGCATCGTCCTGGCATGCGACACGTACAGCGCGCTCGTCAGCGACCGGCCGTACCGCAGCGCGCTCGGCGTGGCAGAGGCCAAGGACGAGCTCCGCCGCAACGCAGGAACCAGTTCGACCCGGATGTCGTCCGCGCGCTGCTCGACAGCATCGACGATGCCGGCAACGTTCGCGGTGGCCGCGATGCCGGAGCCGAGGTGTCGGCGCTCGTCGCTCAGCCGGCCGCCGAGGAGTCGCGGCGCCTGGAGCGCGAGGTGCACGCTCTGATCACCATCGTCTCGGCCGTCGCGACCGTGGAGAGCCTCGAGAGCCTCGTCGCGCTCGCCGCGGAGGAAGCCTGCGCGGCCGTAGGTGCAACGTCGGTCTCGATCTCACGCTGGGAGGCCGACGCCCGGGTGCTCAGGGTGCTGGTCAACGCCGGCGAGCTCGCCGCGACCGAGGTGCGCCGGCCCGCCGACGAGGTGTACCGGCTCGATGCGGACGATGCGCTTCGCCAACTGCTGCTCGACGGACGGTCCTACGTCACCAGCCTCGACGACCCCGACGGGCTCGAAGCCGAGCACGAGCTGCTCCGCTCGCTCGGCCGTCATTCGTCCGCCGCAGTACCGATCATCCTCGGCGGTCGAGCGTGGGGCGAGCTCTGGGCTTCGCGAGACGTATCGCTGCCCGTGTTCTCACAGCTCGACCTTCGCTTCCTGCAGACCATCGCGGGCCAGGTGGCGGCAGCGGCAGGTCGCACGGAGCTCTTCGCGCAGATGGCGGATCTCGCCTTCCGCGACCCACTCACCGGTGTCGGCAATCGACGCGCGCTGGACGAGCGCCTCGAGCACGCGGTGCGCGAGAGCATGGACGCAGGCGGCGAGCTGGCCGTGCTCATGTGCGACGCCGACAATCTGAAAGAGCTCAACGACGCGGAGGGTCACGAGGCCGGAGACGCGGCGTTGCGGCGTCTCGCGGAGCAGCTGGCGGCAGCATGCCCGAGTGACGAGCCGCTGGTCTACCGCCTCGGTGGAGACGAGTTCTGTCTCCTTCTGCCGGGTCTGTCAGCCGAGGATGCAGTCGCATTGGCCGAGCGTGTCCTGGCCGGACTGGCCGCGCAGCAACCGGGCTCACTCACGGCGTCGTGCGGCGTCGCCACACTCGGCGCCGGCCTGTCGCGGCCGGCCGACCTGCTTCGCGCCGCAGATGCCGCCCAGTACGCGGCGAAGCGGGGCGGGCGCAGCCGCGTGTGCCTGGCCGATCTGCGCCCCGAGGTCGACTGGCGCAGGCCACTGGTCGTCGCCGGCGAGCCGCGTCGCCGCCGCCGGCGGCGGCGGGTCTCCGCAGTCGACCTCTCTGCGCTGCTTGCGGACGTGGTCGCGGCGCTCGACGGCCCGCTCGTCCGCGCTGCCGTGACGCACCGGCTCGAGGATGTCGTCTCCAGGATGATCGTGCCGCTGAACGCGGCGCGAGCCGCGATCTCGCTGTGCGCTTCCGGTGCGCAGACGATCGACGTCGTGTTCATGATCGACGTCCGTCGCGGTCGCGCCTGGCGGCGTGAGCTCGGCGAGCCCGACGACGTGTGGCTCGTGGCGGACTACCCGCGCACGGCCGCGATTCTCGCCGGCGGCAGCTTCGTCGTCCACGCCGACGACGCGGACGCCGACTCTGCAGAGCGCGCCGTCTTGAGCGAGTTCGGTATGGATGCGGTGCTCGCTGCGGCTGCGAGCGGAACGCACGGATCCTGGCTCGTCGAGATCTACGCGGATTCCGACACCGCACCGCTCGAGCCGGTCGAGCCCGCGGTGCGGCTGCTCGTGGCGGAGGCGGTGCGCGGTCATCGCCCTGCTCTGGCCTCGGCCCAGGCCGTCGCGTAGGCCGGGACACTGCTCGAGGGTCTGGTAGCTTCGAGCGCCGTGGAGACACGCGCCCCGAGGCTGATCGTCGCATGACCGTCGACGAGATCGGGCGGGCGCTCGTCGCCACCGCCCTGCTCGAGGGCGACTTCGTGCTCCGCTCCGGCAAGCGGTCGACCTACTACCTCGACAAGTACCGGTTCGAGACCGATCCCGAGCTCTTGCGGGCCCTCGGCGGGCGCGCTGGCGGAGGCCGTGCGGCAGGCGGAGCCGGGAGCGTCACGGATCGCCGGGCCGGCCCTCGGAGCGGTCGCACTGGCCGCTTCTGCGTCCATGGCGTCCGGGGTCCCCTTCATCATCGTGCGCGGTGAAACCAAGGGATACGGCACCGGGAAACGGATCGAAGGCCCGTACCAGGCCGGCGAGGTCGTGTGCCTGGTCGAGGACGTCGTCACGTCCGGCGGAGCGCTCGCCGAGGCCGTGGCAGCGCTCCGCGACGCAGGCCTCGTGGTACGCGCCGCGGTGTGCGTGGTCGACCGCGAGGAGGGGGGATCGGACGCGCTCGCACGCGCGGGCGTGCGGCTTCGATCGCTCTATCGCGCGAGCGACCTGCTGGCGGTGCGTCCTCAAACGGACAATCCGCATGGTTGAGCCGAATCCGCTGGCTTGGTACGGTGCCGGCGGCCGTCAGACATCCCACGACGACCAGGAGGAGACGCAGTGACCAAGCAGGAGTTCGTGGATGCCGTTGCCGGCAAGGCCGGTCTCAGCAAGCGCGACGCGGGAGAAGCCGTGGACGCGTTCCTCGCCGTCGTCACCGGAACGCTTCAGGCGGGCGACGCTGTGACGTTCACCGGTTTCGGCAAGTTCCACACGACGAAGCGCGCCGCCCGCATGGGCGTCAACCCGCGCACTGGCGCGCCGGTGCACATCTCCGCCGCGACGGTGCCGAAGTTCTCGGCCGGATCGCAGCTGAAGAAGGCCGTCAACCCCTCAGGCCCAACGGTTCGCGAAGACCGCTCACCTCGTGTCTGCGGGACGGGGTGAGCGGGCTTCGCCGAGTCCGGGAACACGCGGCGGGTACCCTGGCGCGATGCGGCGTGTGGCCATCGCTCTCGTCTGCGTTGCACTCGTTGCGGCCGGCTGCGGCGGTGACGACCCGCCCAGCGAGGATCCTGGCGCTTTCGCCAGCTCGCTCGTGACCGAGATCTACGCGGGCAGGAGCGGCCCGGCCTGGGACACACTGCACCCGAGGCACCAGGAGGTCGTGTCGCGGGCGCGGTACGTCGAGTGCGAGCGGCTCGCACCGCTCGCGGAGCGCCTACGCCGCGTGGAGGTCGTGAGGGTCGCCGACGCGCCCTCGACGGTTCCGGGCGACCCGGAGGAGGTACGGAGCAAGGCGGTCGACGTGCGGCTCACGCTGACGCTTCCGGGTGTGGAGCAACCCCAGGACATCACACACACGGTGCACCTGTTCGCCGTCGACGGCCGCTGGGCCTGGGTGATCGGGCCGACCGACTTCGCGAGCTACGCGAGCGGCAACTGCCCCGCCGGAGGCTGACCCGCGCGGGAGACTTGTAGGCGAACGTATGTTCGCCTAGGCTGTGCGAGGTGCAGCTCTGCTTCGATGCCGCCGACCGGCTCGTCGAGCTGGTGCAGGCCCGACGGGGGCCGCTGCCCGCCGACGAGGCGGCGAAGGCGCTGTTCGCCCTCGCGACTGCCCCCACGGCGATCGCGCGGGCGCTGCTCGACGACGTTGTCGCCGGTGACGCCCGCCTCTCCTGGCGCGGAGGCGACCTCGTCGGGCTCGCGGACACGGGGGAAAGCCGTCTGCAGCTCGACGAGGCGACGTTCGTGGTCTTCGACCTCGAGACCACCGGGTTGAGCCCGGGCGCGTCTCGGATCTGCGAGATCGGCGCACAGCGGATCGAGAGCCTCGAGCTGGGCGAGACGTTCGAGACGCTCGTCGACCCCGGCGTGCCGCTGCCGGCGCCCGTCGCCGCGCTCACCGGCATCCAGCCCTCGACGCTGCGTGGGGCGCCACGGGCCGAGCTTGCGGTGCGCCGCTTCCTCGCCTTCGCCGACGGCGGCGTCCTGGTGGCCCACAACGCCCGCTTCGACCTCGCCTTCCTCGACCGGGAGGTGGAGCGGATCTCGGGCCGGCGCGTGGCCGCCGCCGTCGTCGACACGGTATGGCTCGCGCGGCGGCTGCTCGGGGGACGCACCAGGCGCGTCGGCCTCGCAGAGCTGGCGCACTTCCTCGGGGTGGCGACACGACCCTGCCACCGCGCCCTCCCCGATGCCTGTGCCACCGCCGAGATTCTGCTCCACCTGATCGGGCTCGCGCAGGAGCGCGGCGCGCGCACGGTCTCCGACCTCGTGGAGCTGTCGGCGCCGCGCGCCCGGCGACTGCACACAAAGCGCCATCTCGTCGCGACCGCGCCGACGACGCCGGGCGTGTATCTGTTTCGCGACCGGCACGGACAGCCGCTCTACGTCGGCCGTGCGCGCAGCCTGCGAGCGCGGCTGCGGTCGTATTTCACCGGAGCTCGGCAACGACCCGCGGTCGAGGCAGCGCTCTCGGCGCTCGTGGAGGTGGAGTGGCAGGAGACCGGATCGGAGCTCGAGGCAGCGCTCGTCGAGCTACGGCTGCTCCGCGAGCTGCGCCCCCCGGCCAACGCCCGCGGCACGCGACCCGATCGGCACGTCTACCTCCGGCGCGCGGGCGCTCGCTGGAAGGTGACATCCGAGCCGGGCCCACTCGGTCCGCTCCGCCGCCGTCGCGTCGCTGCCGCTGCCGCCCGCGCGCTCGACGGCCACGACAACGACGACCCGGCTGCAGCGCTCCCCCGGTTGCGCGCGCGTCTGCGGCGCCTTGCCGGCGCACAGCGCTTCGAGGACGCCGCGCGCTTGCGCGACCGCGTGGCCGCGCTCGAGGAAGTGCTCGACGCGCTCGCCGAGCTCGACCGCGTTCGCAGGTTGAGCGCATGTGTGCTCGCGCCCGGTCGTGCGCCCGGGACGACGAGGGCCTTCTTCGTGACGGGCGGCCGCATCGCCTGCGAGCGGCTGCTGCCTCGTGGCGGCGGGGCCCTGGTCGAGGCGGCGGCCGGCCTCGCGGAGGCGCAGCGAGCGTCGCTCTCGCTGGCTCCCGAGGACGCGGACGAAGTGCTTGCCGTGGCCGCGTTCCTGCGGCGGCCCCCACCCGAGCTCGAGGTGGTGGCGCTCGATGCTCGCGCGATTGCCTCGGCGGTCGAGGGGGTACCGTTGGCGGCGTGACCGAGGAGACCCTTGCCGTCGCCGCGTTCTCCGATCGTGTCGCCGACGCAGTAGAGCGCAAGCGCACCCAGCTCGTGGTGGGGCTCGACCCTCGCGTCGATCTGCTGCCCGTCGAGCTTCGGGGGGAGGCGCTCGGCGGCCGGCCGGCCGCGGCCGCTGCGGTAGAGCGCTTCTGCCGCGGCATCGCCGAAGCGGTCGCTCCCTACGTCGTCGCCGTCAAGCCGCAGGTCGCCTTCTTCGAGGCCCTTGGTGCCGACGGTGCTGCGGCGCTCGAGTCGGTGTGCGCACACGCGCGTGAGATCGGCCTGCTCGTGATCGCCGACGGCAAGCGCGGCGACATCGGCTCCACCGCTCGCGCCTACGCAACCGCGTTCCTCGAGCCTCGCGGCCCGCACCCCCCGCTCGCGGACGCGCTCACGGTGAGCCCGTTCCTCGGCCGCGATTCGATCGACCCGTTTCTCGCGGCCTGCAGGCGCCACGGAGCGGGGGTCTTCCTCCTCGTGCACACGTCGAACGCGGGTGCAAGCGACATCCAGGAGGCGACACTCTCGGATGGGCGGCCGCTCTGGCATCTGATCGTGGACCTGGTGGCCGAGTGGGGGGCCGATGTCGTGGGTGAGCGCGGCCTCTCCAGCGTGGGTGCGGTGGTCGGCGCCACGTACCCACGTGCAGTCGGGGAGGCGAGGCGCGCGATGCCCCAGGCAATCATCCTGCTCCCCGGCGTCGGTGCTCAGGGCGCTACGCCCGCGGACGTCGCGCGGGCCTTCACCTCCGGGCCGGCGAGCGCGCTGGTGACCGTCTCCCGCTCTGTCATGTACGCGTACCGGGACGGCGAGGACGACTGGCGTGCGGCAGCGGGTGCGGAGGCTGCCCACGTCGCGTCGGAGGTCTGGGCGGCTTCGGGATGGTGAGCGCGCTCCAGCGCCGGCTGATCGCGCTGGTCGTGGCGGCCGTGGCCGTTGTCGCCGTCGCGGCGGCCGGTGCGACGCCGCGGGTCAGCGCACCCGTCTTCGTCGTGCAGAGCTCCGTCGACGGAACCACTCTCGCGGCCCGCGACGCAGACCGGCGCCGTGCGATCGCGAGCATCACGAAGCTGATGACGGTGCTGGTGGCGCTCGAGCGGGCGCGCCTGGAGGAGGTCGTGGTCGTGCCGGCGCAGGCGACCCACATCGGCGAGTCGACGCTGTTCCTGCGAACGGGCGAGCGGCTCACCGTGCGGGAGCTCGCCATCGGCGCACTCGTGCCCAGCGCGAACGACGCCGCCACCGCCCTGGCGCTGCACACGACGGACGGCTCGCTGACACGCTTCGTCGCTCTGATGAACGCCAAGGCGCGTGCGCTCGGCATGCGCGGCACCCATTTCGCGAACCCGCACGGTCTCGACGAGCCGGGCAATTACTCGACCGCGCGGGATGTCGTCCGGCTGCTTCGAGCCGCGCTCCGCGAGCCCTTCATCCGGACGTGGGCCGCGCGGACACACGCGACCGTCGCGGGACGGAAGGTCGAGACGACCGACGACCTGCTCGGCAGGCTCCCGTCGCTCCTCGCCGGCAAGACAGGCCACACTGCCGACGCCGGCTGGTCACAGGTGGCCGCCGCTTCGGCGCGCGGTGTCACCGTGACCGCGGCAGTGCTCGGCGGCGGCTCGCGCGAAGCGCGTAACGCCGATCTCGAAGCCTTGCTCCGCTGGGGCCTCGAGCAGTACAGCTCCGTGCTCGTGATCGATCCGCGGCGCACGTACGCCCGCGCCGACCCGGGGTGGGGGCTCGATCCGGTAGGTCTTCGGGCGCCACGGCCGATCGTGCGGCCGGCCGCGGTGCGCCGCCCGCTGGTCGAGCGTGTGGTGGTGCCGCAGGTCCTCGCGTTGCCGGTGCGGCGGGGTCAGCCGCTCGGCGAGGTGCGCGTCTACGATGGCGACCGCCTCGTCGCGCGCGCTCCGCTCGTCGCCGACCGCGACGTCGCAGACCCGGGATTCGGCGCCAAGGCCGGGTTCATCGCGCGTCGCACTGTCCACCACCTGACCGGCCTCGTATCCTGAGGCCATCGCATGATCGTCACCGTCACCCTCAACGCCGCGCTCGACCGCTCGCTGACCGTCCCCATCCTCCAGGTCGGGCATCGGCACCGCGCCAGCGAGGTCGTCACGCTCGCGGGTGGCAAGGGCGTCAACGTGGCGCGGGCGCTCAAGCGGCTCGACGTCCCTGTTGTTGCGACCGGGCTCGCAGGCGGCCGCACGGGGACGCGCATCGTGGAGGAGCTGACCACGGAGGCGATCCTCAACGACTTCGTGCGCATCCGTGAGGAGTCGCGGACGTCGACCATCGTCCTCGACCCGACCTCCGGCACCCACACCGAGATCCACGAGTGGGGCCCCCGTGTCACGCCTTCCGAGCTGGACATGCTGATGGACAAGCTCCGCTACCTGTCCCGCGGCGCCGACGCCGTCGTGTTCGCCGGATCACTGCCTCGCGGCGTTGACGAAGGGTTCTACGCGGACGCAGCCCGAGAGTTGTCGAGGCGCGCCGTCAACGTCGTTCTCGACACCGAGGGCGAGCCGATGCGGCGAGGCCTCGAAGCGGAGCCGTGGCTGGTCTCACCGAACCAGCACGAGGCGGAGCAGCTCGTGGGGCAGGAGCTCTCCGACGACGAGGAGTTCATCTGGGCTCTCGACGCGATCGCCGAGATGGGCGCGCGCAACGTGCAGATCACGATGGAGAGCGGCTGCTACGTGCTCGTGCGCGAGGAGCGCACCGTGCGCCGCTACCGCGCTGTCGCGCCGCAGCTCGAGCCCGTTTCCGCCGTGGGAGCCGGGGATGCGCTCCTCGCGCAGTGGCTCGCCGCGCGTGTGGACGGACTCGGCACGGAGGATGCGCTCCGGTTGGCCGTCGCGGCAGGCTCTGCGTCCGTGCTCGAGGTCGGTGCCGGCCGCTTCGACGCGGCGGAGGCGAAGCGCCTCATCGCGGCCGTCGAGGTGTACGAGCTCCAACCGGTCGCTTCGTAGGGCGAGACCCGCCTTGCCGTGAGCCGGCATCCGGCGGGGCCGGCAGGAGCCGTTGGTAGGCTCCTGGACCCGGTGGACGATCTCGACGGCAAGTTCGCGAAGGAAGGCCTCACCTTCGACGACGTGCTGCTCGTGCCGGCAGAGTCCGCCGTCCTCCCCAACGACGTCTCGACGATCACGCGGCTGACGCGGACGATCGCGCTCGAGATTCCGATCGTGTCCGCCGCGATGGACACCGTGACCGAGGCACGCCTCGCCATCGCCCTGGCGCGCGAGGGAGGCATCGGCGTCCTGCACCGCAACCTGTCGATCTCCGATCAGGTCGCGGAGGTCGACAAGGTCAAGCGCTCCGAGGCGGGGATGATCGTCGAGCCCGTGACACTGCCACCGGACGCGCTCGTCGGCGAGGCGCTCGAGCTGATGTCGCGCTATCGCGTGTCCGGCGTTCCGATCACCGATCCCGCCGGGGTGCTCGTCGGCATCCTCACCAACCGCGACCTGCGCTTCGGCGCCGACCCCGCCCAGCCCGTGTCGGCCGTGATGACGAGCCGCGACCTCGTCACCGCTCCGGTGGGGACGACGCTGCGGGAGGCCCAGGCCATCCTCGGCAGGCACAAGATCGAGAAGCTGCCGATCGTCGACGCCGACGGGAGGCTCAAGGGCCTGATCACGGTGAAGGACATCCAGAAGCGGGTCCGATACCCGCTGTCGACGAAGGACGAGCAGGGCCGCCTGCGGGTCGCCGCTGCCGTGGGAGTCGGACCGGACGCGCTCGAGCGCGCGATGGCTCTGGCCGACGCGGACGTCGATGCGCTCGTGGTCGACACCGCCCATGGGCATTCCCGCGGCGTGATCGACGTCGTCCGCGCGATCAAGGACGCGCGCGACGTGGAGCTGATCGCGGGGAACATCGCCACGGCGGCCGCTGCAGAGGCGCTGATCGACGCGGGTGTCGACGCCGTCAAGGTCGGGATCGGTCCCGGGAGCGCGTGTACGACGCGCATCGTCGCAGGGGTGGGTGTGCCGCAGGTGACGGCTGTCTACGAGATCTTCGGCACCGCCGGCGACCAGGGCGTTCCTGTGATCGCCGACGGCGGCATCACCTCGTCAGGCGACGTGGCGAAGGCGATCGCCGCCGGCGCCGACACCGTGATGATCGGCTCGATGCTCGCGGGCACCGACGAGGCGCCCGGTGAGGTGCTGCTCGTCCAGGGCGAGCGGTTCAAGGAGTACCGCGGCATGGGCTCGCTCGCAGCGATGCGTGCCCGCTCGTTCTCGAAGGACCGTTACTTCCAGGGTGACGTCGAAGACGTCGACAAGCTCGTGCCCGAGGGCATCGAAGGGCGGGTCCCGTACAAGGGCCCGCTGGCGCCGATCGTCTACCAGCTCGTCGGCGGCCTACGCCAGGCGATGGGCTACTGCGGGGCGCCCACCATCGAGGACATGAAGCTTGCGCAATTCGTGCGCATCACGGGTGCCGGCCTACGCGAGAGCCATCCACACGACGTCACGATCACCAAGGAAGCGCCCAACTACCGCCGTGCCTGAGCACGCAGAGGTCCTGCCATTTCCGACGGCCGACCCCGGCCCCGAGGAGCGGCCGGTGCTCGTGCTCGACTTCGGCGGCCAGTACAGCCAGCTGATCGCGCGGCGGGTGCGAGAGGCGCGCGTCTACTCGGAGCTGGTCTCGCACAGGCTCACGGCGGACGAGGTCGCGGCCCGAAGCCCGTCCGCGCTGATCCTCTCCGGTGGGCCGGCATCGGTGTATGCCGACGGCGCCCCGGACGTCGATCCGGGGGTGTTCGAGCTGGGCGTGCCGACCCTCGGCATCTGTTACGGCATGCAGCTCATGGCGCAGCACCTCGGCGGCGAGGTGGAGTCGAACGACGTCTCCGAGTACGGCAAGACGGAGGTCGCGACCGGGGAGTCGGTGCTGTTCCGCGACCTGCCGGCGGAGCAGGTCGTGTGGATGAGCCACAACGACTCGGTCATCGCACCGCCGCCGGGCGCGCACGTCACGGCCCGCTCGCCGTCGACTCCGATCGCCGGGTTCGAAGACACCACTCGCGGGTTGTACGCGGTGCAGTTCCATCCCGAGGTGGTGCACACGCCGCACGGGCAGGAGATCCTGAAGAACTTCCTCTATGACGTCGTGGGCGCGCCACCGGCCTGGACGCCCGCCGCCGTGATCGAGGAGCAGGTGGAGCGGATTCGCGCGCAGGTCGGCACGGAGCGCATCATCTGCGGGCTGTCGGGCGGCGTCGACTCGGCGGTGGCGGCGCTCCTCGTGCACAAGGCGGTCGGCGATCAGCTGACGTGCGTGTTCGTCGACCACGGGCTGCTGCGCGAGAACGAGGCAGAGCAGGTGGTGGAGACGTTCGGCGGGCACTTCCAGGTGCCGCTCGTGCACGTCCAGGCGCAGGAGCGGTTTCTCACCAGGCTGACCGGTGTCACCGACCCCGAGACGAAGCGGATGATCGTCGGGGAGGAGTTCATACGTGTCTTCGAGGAGGAAGCCCGCACGCTGGGCGACGTCCGCTTCCTCGTCCAGGGGACGCTCTACTCGGACGTGATCGAGTCGGGTGGCGACGTCGGCGTGGCCGCAAAGATCAAATCGCACCACAACGTCGGCGGGCTTCCGGCCGACATGCGCATGGAGCTCGTCGAGCCGCTGCGCCAGCTGTTCAAGGACGAGGTGCGGCGCGTGGGGGAAGAGCTCGGGCTGCCTGAGCGTCTTGTCTGGCGCCATCCGTTCCCCGGGCCGGGGCTGGCGATCCGCATCATCGGCGACGTGACCGACGAACGGCTCGAGATCCTCCGCGCAGCCGACTCCGTTCTGCTCGAGGAGGTGCGGAAGGCCGGCCTGTACCGCGAGCTGTGGCAGTGCTTCGCGGTGCTGCCGGCGATCCGCTCCGTCGGTGTCCAGGGCGACGAGCGCACGTATGCCTACCCCGTCGTGATCCGCGCGGTCACGTCCGAGGACGCCATGACGGCGGACTGGGCGCGCCTGCCGTACGAGCTGCTGGAGACGATCTCCAGCCGCATCATCAACGAGGTGCGCGGCGTCAACCGCGTCGCCCTCGACCTCTCCTCGAAGCCGCCCGCCACCATCGAGTGGGAGTAGAGCCGGGCGCCTGGCCCGCTGTGGCGCGCTACCGTGCCTTGATGCGCCGCGCAGGGATCTGCCTGGTCGTCGCCGCGTCACTCCTCTTCGTCCCGCCGGCGCTGGCCAGCGAGCTGCTCGGCGACCGGGACGTGACCGACGCGACACTGCAGGTGAACCCGCGCGGAGAAGCCCTCGTGAGCTACACCCGCAGCACGGGCGCCCGTCGCCACGTGCTCGTCTGGGGGGCGGTGAACGCGTTGCCGCCGAGTCAGACCCGGCCGCAGGTGCGGTTCTCGTACGACTACTCAGGGGGCTGGCGGAAGTACGGCCGCCAGGTGTGGCGCACTTTCGCCAACCGGTGTCGGCTCTACGATGGCCCGCTCCTGCCGAACCTCGTGGCGGCGTGCAAGGCGCCGGACGGCTCCTACTGGGCGCTGCAGCGCTGGCAGCGCTACGTGCCGATGCGTGGCGTCGCGCCGTTCCGTCCGGGTCACGGGCGGTACGAGCTCCATGTCTCGCACTGGAGCGGGCCGCTGCCCGAGCTCGAGGTTTCCCCGAACTGGACCTACGACGGCCGTTGGCAGGGGATCTTCGGGCGCCTCACCTACCAGGGGATCCCCGTACACGGCTTCCGCACGCCCTCGGCGAGCCGGCCGGAGCCGTACGCCCGCTACGTCTACATCGACACCCTCAATTCGCGCTTCGGGCCGGGATGGCAACGCGCTGCCGGGATCCTCACGCACATCCCCAACGGGGCGTTCTGCTACAGCTTCGTGCCGCAGGCGCCGCCGCCCGGCTACCCCGCCAGCACCTCGCGCGAGCCGGGCAACGGTGAGCGGCACCGCGTGACAGTGATGGGCCCCGGCGTGACGCCCGTGGTGCGCTGGGAGGGTGCCGCGCTCGGCCCGTCCGACCGCGCGCGCGACTCCGGCTTCAACACGCTCTTCGACCGGCTCGTCGGGTCGCAGGACAGGGTCTGCCGCCTCGAGCGCTAACGGGGGACTGTCCCCGTAGGGGACTGTCCCCATCGCGTCGCAGCAGCGATCCCTGACAAGAGGGCTACGGTGGAGACCGCGCCCGGCCGATCGAAGTCGTGCGGCGCTTCTTCCGTGGGCTCCACTGCGGTCTCGCCCGCGCTCGCTTCCCGTCGCCGCCGCGTCACGGGGAACGCGGGCGAGCCGCAGCAAGCCTGCCTCAAGCGACCCGGAATCCGGCAAGACCCTCGGGTGGCTCGGTCTCGACCTCGACGCTGTCGACGTGCGCGCCCGACGGGCCGACGCCGCAGAACTCGATCAGCCGGGCGACACCTTCCTCGGTGCCCTCGAGGACCGCTTCGACGGCGCCGTCGCTGCGGTTCCGCACCCAACCGGTCACCCCGTGACGCTCGGCCAGGCGTCGCATGGACTCTCGGAACCAGACGCCCTGCACCCGACCGTGCACGACGACGCGACGGCGGATCACGACGGCGCCTCGTCACGGAGCACGTCGACCACCCCGTTCTCGTCGAGCGAGACGTGCACCCGGTCGCCGGCGCGTGGAGGGTCGAGCTCGGTCGTCGCCGCCTCGAGCTCGACGCCGTCGTCACGCCGCACCGTGAGCAGCACCACCGGGCCACGGCGCTCCGCCTCCACGACAGTGCCACCCTCGCCGGGCCGGACGCGCACCGCCTCGGGGCGAACCACCGCGAGACGACCGCCGTGGTCGAGGACGTTCCGCATACCGAGGAAGCGTGCCACCCATTCGTCGCCCGGCCTGCGCCAGAGCTCGTCGGGTGTCGCGACCTGAGCAACGCGACCATCACGGAGCACGGCCACGTGGCGCCCGAGCGCGAACGCCTCGCCGACGTCGTGGGTCACGTGGATCACGGTGAGCGAAAGGCTGGCGAAGAGCTCCTGCAGGTCGTCCTGCAGGCGGTCGCGCAGGGGCCCGTCGAGCGATCCGAGCGGCTCGTCGAGGAGCAGCACGCGCGGTGCCGGCGCCAACGCGCGCGCAAGCGCGACCCGTTGCGACTCTCCCCCTGAGAGGGTGCCCACCGGGCGCCGTTCGAGACCAGCAAGGCCGACGAGCTCGAGCAGCTCGGCCACCCGACGATCCGATTCGGCCCGGGTGAGGCCCACCAGACCGAAGGCAACGTTGCGGCCGACGTCGCGGTGCGGGAAGAGGACGGCGTCCTGGAAGACGAGGCCGACGCCGCGCCGATGGGCGGGTACGTCGGTCACATCGCGCCCGGCGAGGTGGACACGCCCGCGGCTCGGCCGCTGCAGGCCCGCTACGACACGCAGCAGCGTCGACTTTCCCGACCCGCTGGGGCCGAGCAGGGCCAGCGTCTCTCCCTCCGCGACGTCGAGGTCGACACCACGCAGGATTGGCTTCCCGCCGAGAGTCACGTCGACGTGATCGACACGGATCACCGCCGCCACCCCCGTGCAGCCGTCGCCCGCTCGACAGCGAGCGCCACGCCGACCGTGAGCGCCATCAGCGTCACGCTGAGCGCCATCGCCTGACCGACGTTCTCGGCCCCTGGGCGGCCGAGGAAGCGGAATACCGCAACAGGCAGCGTGGGCCAGTCCGCGCGCGCAATGAACACCGTGGCGCCGAACTCGCCGAGCGCGATGGCGAAAGCGATCGCCGCCGCGACGCCGAGCGCCCGGGCCATGAGCGGCAGCTCGATCTCGCGCCGCACCCTGGCCGGCGACGCGCCGAGCACCGCCGCCGCTTCACGCAAGCGGTCGTCGATCGATCGCAGCGCGGGGGCGATGGTGCGCACGACGAACGGCACCGCGACGAGCGACTGTGCGAGCGGTACGAGCCACGGAGACGCGCGCAGGTCGACCGGTGGCGTGTCGAAGGCGAGCAGGAAGCCGAAGCCGAGCATTGCCGCCGAGGCACCGAGCGGCAGCATCACGAGCGCGCCGACGGTGCGTCCTCGCCCGCCTGCGGCGAGGATCGCGGCCGGCAGCCCGACGGCGAGCGCGATCATCGTCGCCGTGCCGGCGAACAGGAGAGAGTTGACGATCGCGTGCCACGGGGCGACGAGCAGCGCGGGCGTCTCACGCGCGAGCGCGCGGAAGTTGCCGAGCCCGTGACCACCCGGCACCGAGAGCGAGCGCTCGACGAGCGCTGCGATCGGCACGGCAAGGAGGGACAGCGTGCCGATCACGACCGCGGCGACCGTCATCCGTTGGCGCCCGACGGGTTGCGGTCGCGGGCGGCTCCGTGACCGACGACCGCCACCCAGCCGCACCTCCAGTCTTCCGGCGACGACGACGGCGGCGGTGACCGCGGCGAGCTGGAGCAGGGCGAGCGCGGCAGCGGTGCGCAGGTCGAAGATCCGTGCCGCCTGGTTGTAGATCTCCGCCTCGAGCGTCGCGTAGCCGGGGCCGCCGAGGATGACGACGATCCCGAAGGAGGTGAAGCTGAAGAGGAACACGACGGCGCCCGACGCCGCGAGCGCAGGCGTCAGCAGCGGCAGCGTCACCGCCCGCAGCCTGCGCCAGGGCCCGGCGCCGAGCGTGGCGGCAGCGTCCCAGGCCCGGTCGTCGAGCTCGGACCAGAACGAGCCGACGATCCGCACGACCACCGCGATGTTGAAGAACACGTGTGCAAGCAGGATCGCCCACACCGTGCCCTCGAGCCCGGTGGGGAGAACGGCCATGAGCGCTGTCGCCACCACCACGGTCGGCAGCACGAACGGCACGAGCACCAGCGCCTCGGCGACCCGTCTCCCCGGGAACGAGAACCGCGCGATCGCCCACGCGAACGGCAGACCGGCGATCAGGGTGAGCCCGGTCGACGCGACCGCCTGCCAGAGCGTGAACCAGGCGACCTCGACGGTCGACCGTCGTATGAGCACGTCGAAGGGCAGGTCTGGTCGCCCGTCGACGACGAGGCTTCGCTCCAGGATCGCAGCGAGCGGCCAGGCGAAGAAAACCCCCAGGAAGACGAGCGGGACGGCCGCCGCTGCGGCTCGGCCGAGGCGCGTTCTCAGCGGAGCACGATCTGCGTCCACTCGTTTATCCACGCGTCGCGACCCGCCTCGATCACGGCGGGCTCGAGTGACAGCGGCGCCGCCGGCTGGATCGCGTGCTTCGTGAACGCTTCCGGCAGCGGCACGTCGTCGCGCACCGGGTAGACGAACATCGAGCCGGGAACGTCGGCCTGGAAGCGCTCCGAGAGCATGAAGTCGATCAGCTCCTGCGCCCCGCCCTCGTTGTCGGCTCCGCGCAGGACGCCGGCGTACTCCACCTGCCGGAAGCACCCGTCCTCAACGGCCGCGGTCGGCGACTCCTCGAGCGGCTTGCCGGCGAAGATCACCTCCGCTGCGGGGCTCGTGGCGTACGAGACGACGATCGGCCGCCCGCCGGGGCTGCCGGCTGCGCCGGAGAACTGCTGGGTGTACGCCTCCTCCCAGCCGTCGACGACGCGGACGTCGTTCGCGCGCAGCTTGCGCCAGTAGCCCTGCCACTGCTCGGGGTAGCGCGCTACGGTTGCGAGCAGGAACGCAAGCCCGGGGCTGGAGGTGGCCGCGTTCTCCACCACGAGCAGCCCGCGGTAACGGGGCAGGGTGAGCTGCTCGAGCGTCGCCGGCGGTGCGATCCCGCGCTTTGCGAACCAGGCGCGGTCGACGTTGAGGCAGATCTCCCCGTGGTCGATCGGTGTCACGCGCTCGTCGGGAGGTGCGTAGGCGTCGTCGACCCCGTCGAGCTCCTTCGAGCGGTACTCCTCGAACAGGTCGCCTTCGAGCGCGCGGGAGAGCAGGTTGTCGTCCACGCCGAAGAGCACGTCGCCCTGGGGGTTGCCCGCCGTGAGGAGGGCCCGGTTGAGCGCCTCGCCCGCGTCACCACCCTGCAGGATCCGCAGCGTCAGCCCGGACTCGCGCTCGAAGTCGGCCTTCACGTCCTTCGAGATTGCGAAGGAGTCGTGGGTCACCAGCACGACCTCGGTCGGCGTCTCCCCGTCAGCGCCGCAGCCGCCGAGCCCGAGCACGAGACAGGCCAGTACCACCATCGTTGCAAGCTGTCTCATCGCAGCTCCGGGCGGATCACGAGCAGGACGCCACGCTCGACCGAGATCTGCGCCTGGTGATCGGCAAGGACGTTGGACACGCCGCGGCTCGACCCGGGCTCGAGCGTCTCACCGTCCAACGGATAGGTCAGCCCGCCCGTCGTGACGCCGACGGCTGGTCCGTGGAGGGCGAGCAACGTCACGAGCTCGCCGGGCCGGCCGCGAAACATGCGCTCGCCGCGCACGACGTGGACGAGCGCGTCACCGACGACGGCGTCCACCTCGACGCCGGCGAGCTTCTCGCTGCCGAGCAGAAGCAGTGCTGCGGCGAGGTGGTCGAGGCGGCCGCCGGCGCTGGCGACGACGAGGATTCGGAGTGGGGCAAGAGACAGGGCCTCGTCGAGCGCGAGCTCGAGATCGGTGGCGTCCTTGGCAGTTGGATGTCGCACGACACGGGCGCCGTCGCGCTCCGCTCCGGCAAGCGCCTGCGCGCTGACCGAGTCGAGGTCGCCGACCACGATCTGCGGGCGCAGGCCGAGCGAGCGACTCCAGTCGAGCCCACCGTCGGCGGCTATCACCACAGCCTCGCCGACGTCGGGCAGCGAAGCGCCGCCCTCACCGGCTGCGACGACGACCACCGTTCTCTGATCCTGCACGCGTTCCTCCGCTGGCATTACCCAGGTCAGGTTCTGCGGGTCGGCGGCGCGGTAGCCGCCCTCTCAGCCCGGTTGCCCGAGCTCCCCGTATTCGCTGCGAGAGATGGTAGCGCGGGCCGGTAGGCCCGCGCTCACCGCGTTCGACGGCTGGAAATGTGTGCACGCGAGCTCGTCGCTGTCGATGTATTCGTTGCAGCGGCCCGATCGGTTCGATCGGGTAGCGGGCGGCCAACGGGCACGGGATCGGAGCGTCGAATTGCCCGCAGCTCGGCACCGGTGCTGCTAAACTCCCCCGTCGGTGGTCACTCGACCGCCGTTCTTTCTGCGTGATGAAAACCACCACCGTCAAGCCGGGCGAGGTTCAGCGCGACTGGTACCTCGTCGACGCCGAGGGCAAGACCCTCGGACGTCTCGCGACCCAGATCGCCGATCAGTTGCGCGGCAAGGGCAAGTCGCTCTACACGCCGCACGTCGACTGTGGTGATTTCGTGATCGTCGTCAACGCCGAGAAGATCCACGTCACAGGCAAGAAGCTCGACGACAAGATGGTGCGCTGGCACACCGGCTACCCCGGCGGGCTCAAGGAGCGAACGCTGCGTCAGCAGCTCGAGCGACGGCCCACCGAGGTGATCCGCAAGGCGGTCAAGGGGATGCTCCCGAAGAACAAGCTCGCCTCGGCGCAGATCAACAAGCTGAAGGTGTACGCCGGCCCCGAGCACCCGCACGCGGCCCAGCAGCCCAAGGAATTGGAGACAGAAAGGAGTCGGAGCCAGACTTAAGTCTGGCACCGACACGGCTTTCCTATGGCAGAGATCGCTCAGTACTTCGGCACCGGCAAGCGCAAGACCTCGGTCGCGCGCGTCATCCTTCGTCCCGGCGACGGCAAGACGTGGGTCAACGGACGCACGCTGGAGGAGTACTTCCCACGCGCGTCGTTGTGCGTGCTCGCGCTCTCGCCGCTCGAAACCGCCGGTGCCGCCGGCACCTACGACCTCCGCGTCCGCGTTCACGGGGGCGGGGTCAGCGGCCAGGCGGGCGCCGTCCGTCACGGTATCGCGCGGGCGCTCGTCGAGGCCGACCCGGAGCTACGCATACCGCTCAAGCGGCAGGGGTATCTCACCCGCGATGCCCGCAAGGTGGAGCGCAAGAAGGCCGGCCTGCACAAGGCGCGCAAGGCGCCCCAGTTCTCGAAGCGGTAGCGCCCGCGCTCGCCTGCGGCGGGCGCTCGAACATCCCGCACTCGCGAGTGGGGATCACGCGTGATCGGAGGCTCACGGTGGGAGATCTTCTAGCGTCCGGCGCCGAGGCCAGCGGGCGCCCGCCCGGCAGGCGTCGCCACTTCGGAACGGACGGTGTGCGCGGCGTCGTCGGCGAGACGATCACCGTTGACCTCGTCGAGCGGCTCGGCCGTGCCGCCACGCTGTGGGCAGGTCGTGGCAGGGTGCTCGTCGGCCGCGACACACGTGCGTCCGGCCCTGAGCTCGAGGAAGCGCTGGCGAGAGGAATCGTCTCCGCCGGCGGCGTCGCCGTGCTCGGCGGGGTGCTGCCGACACCTGCGGTCGCGTTGCTCGCGCAGGACCTCGGCCTCGTCGTGTCGGCCTCCCACAACCCGCCTGAGTACAACGGGGTCAAGATCTTCGACCGGGACGGGCACAAGCTGTCCGACGCAGACGAGCTCGAGATCGAGGGCTTGCTCGACGCACCCGGCAACGGTGGCGGCGCGTTGGAGCACGCCGACGACGCGGCCGAAGGGTATGTCGAGCACATCCTGGAGCACTTTGGCACCGACTTGACGGGGCTTCGGATCGCCGTCGACTGTGCCAACGGCGCGTTCTCGTACATCGCGCCCGGCGTGTTCGAGCGACTCGGCGCGGACGTGACGGCGATCGCGACCGACCCTGACGGATCGAACATCAACGTGGGGTGCGGCGCCACCGATCTCTCTCTGCTGCGCTCGGTCGTCGCGGGTGGCTCCTTCGACCTCGGAGTGGCGTTCGACGGCGACGGCGACCGCATGCTTGCGGTCGACGCCGCGGGCTCCCCTGTCGGCGGCGACCAGGTCCTGGCCATCGCCGCCGTCCACACCGGCGTCGAGCTCGTCGCTGTCACCACGATGACGAACCTCGGCTTCCACCGGCTCATGGAGGAGCACGGGATCGCCGTCGTCACGACCGACGTCGGCGACCGCCACGTCCTCGAGGCGCTGCGGCGCGAGGGCGGCGTGCTCGGAGGCGAGCAGTCGGGTCACATCGTCTATCTGCAAGGTCACGTGACCGGAGACGGCCTCGCCGGCGCGCTGCTGCTCTGCGCCTGCCTGGACGGCCGGCCACTCGCCGAGGCTGCCGCGAGGATGCCGCGCTATTCACAGGTCATGGAGAACGTCCCGGTGACCAGTCCGGAGGTCCCGGCTGCGGTGCTCGACGAGGTCGAGCGCCACAATGTCGAGCTCGGCTCCTCGGGCCGCGTGCTCGTGCGCCCATCCGGCACCGAGCCTGTGATCCGCGTCCTGGCAGAGATGGAGGACGAACAGGAGGCGGCAAGCCTCTGTGCTAGCATCGCCGCACTCGTTCGACAGGAGCTTGCCGCGGGTTGACGGCGGTCGGGTCCCCGCGTAAGACGTAAGCAGGGCCAGTTCCGCGTCGAGCGGCCGGCGGGGGAGACGGGAAAGCGAGGCGCGAAACGTGTGCGGGATCATCGGATACGTCGGGCCGCGGGAGTGCAAGCACCTGCTTCTGCACGGCTTGGAGCGCCTCGAGTACCGCGGCTATGACTCCGCCGGGATCGCGTTGCTCGAAGCGGACGGGCTGCAGTACCTGCGCGCCGTCGGCAACCTCCAGAACCTGAAGCGACTGGCGGGTGACGAGGGCTCGCCGGCGACGACGGGCCTCGGTCACACGCGCTGGGCCACCCACGGAGGCGTCACCGAGGCGAATGCGCATCCCCTCGCGGCCGAGGACGCGGCGAAGGTGGCCGTCGTGCTCAACGGCATCGTCGAGAACTACCGCGAGCTGCGCGAGCGCCTCATCGAGGCCGGACACGTCTTCTCCTCGGAGACCGACGCCGAGACGGTGACGCACCTCGTCGAAGAGCACTACGACGGCGACCTCGTGGACGCCGTGCGTGCCGCCTACGCCGAGCTCGAAGGACATTTCGCGTTCGTCGTGATCCACAGAGATCACCCGGACATGCTGGTCGGCGCGAGGCTGCAGTGCCCCATGGTCGTCGGCCTTGCCGACGGCGAGACGTTCCTCGCCTCCAACGCGGCCGCGTTCCTGCGCGAGACGCGCACGGTGCAGTTTCCCGACGACGGCGAGATCGTCGCCGTCACAGGTGGCGAGGCTCGCTATTTCTGCGCTGCGGATGGCACCGCCGTCGACCACGACACCCTCGTGCTCGACTGGGACGACGAGGCGGCAGTCAAGGGCGGCTATCGAGACCTTCATGTTGAAGGAGATCCACGAGCAGCCCGACGCCGTCGCCGAGACGATCGGCGACCGCGTGCGGAAGGGTCGGCTGGTGCTCGAAGGGCTCGGGATGGCCGACGACGAGCTCCGCGAGCTGCGGCGCATGGTCATCCTCTCGGCCGGCACCTCGTACCACGCCGGTGTGGCGGCCCGCTACGCGATCGAGGAGTGGGCGCGCGTGCCCGTCGAGCACGACATCGCGTCCGAGTGGATCTACCGCAACCCGGTGCTCGACGAGGACACGCTGGTCGTCGGGATCTCGCAGTCGGGCGAGACGCGCGACACGATCGAGGCGATGAAGCTCGCACGGGAGATGGGCGCGCACACGGTGGCGATCACGAACATGATGGGATCGCAGATCACTCGCGAGGTCGACTCGGTGCTGTACACGCGGGCGGGGCTCGAGGTCAGCGTGGCAGCGTCGAAGACGTTCACGGCACAGCTGAGCCTCCTCTTTCTGGTCGCGCTCAAGCTCGCCCAGGTGCGCGAGACGCTGCCGCCGGGTGAGCTCGAGTACATCGTCAACGCGGTCTACGACCTGCCGGCGAAGATCAAGAAGTTCCTCGACGGTGACCACCCCATCGAGGAGATTGCGCAGCGGTTCCACGACCGGCCGTTCTTCCTCTACCTGGGACGCAACATCGGCCTGCCGGTAGCGCTCGAGGGCGCCCTGAAGCTGAAGGAGATCGCGTACATCCCGACCGAGGCCTACTCGGCGGGTGAGATGAAGCACGGCCCGATCGCGCTCCTGGACGAGAACACCGCGGTCGTCGTCATCGCGACTCGCATGGACCGCGTGTACGACAAGATCGTCTCCAACATCCAGGAGGTCCGCGCCCGCGGCGCCTACGTGATCGCGATCGCGAGCGACGGGAACGAGGACATCCAGCACCACGCGGACGACGTGATCTACGTGCCGAAGGCGCCGGCGTTCCTGTCGGCCGTGCTCGCGGTGATACCGCTGCAGCTGCTCGCCTACCGCATCGCACGCATCCGCGGCCTTCCGGTCGACCAGCCGCGCAACCTGGCCAAGACGGTCACGGTCGAGTAGCTGCCCGCAGGGCGGGCTACTCGACCGTGACATCGCGGCCAGGACGTGCCTGGCTTCAGCCAGGCACAGGGGTTGCGTCATCGAAGGGCTGCCGCCGACAACCCGCACCGCACCGGATCGGTGACGGCGAAGGTGCGCGTCCGCGGCCACTGGTCGTACGATGCTGCGGACGCCCGAAGGAGGAACGATGGTGAAGGTGCTGATCCTTGCCGGCGACGCCGCCGAGGACTTGGAGACGATGTACATCAAGTACCGGCTCGCCGAGGCGGGCCACGAGCCGCACGTCGCGGCCCCGACGATGCGCCCGATCAAGCTCGTGGTGCACGATTTCGAGCCTGACTGGGACACCTACGTCGAGCGCCCCGGTCGCACGTGCCCTGTGGACGTGACCTTCGCCGAGGTCGATCCGGCCGACTATGCGGCCGTCGTCATTCCCGGAGGTCGCGCACCCGAGTTCATCCGCGTCGACCGCGACGTGCGCCGCATCGTGGAGCACTTCTTCGCCGAGGACAAGCCCGTGGGCACCCTCTGTCACGGGCCGCAGGTGCCCGCCGCGCTCGGGCTCCTTCGGGGCCGCCGCAGCTCCGGCTACGGCCCGCTCGCACCCGACATCGAGCAGGCAGGCGCCGAGTACGTCGACGGCGCCGCCGTGGTCGACGGCAACATGGTCTCCTGCCGCGGCTGGGGCGACCTCGCAGAATGGTCGCGCGCCTTCGTGGAGGCACTCGACCGCGCCGCAGTGCCGGCCTAGGCCGGACCGACGTCAATGACCGACGAGCGTGCTGCCCCGCCCTATGCGACGACGGGCGTCTCAGTGCTTCGCTTGCCGTCCGGCGACGAGGAGCGTGACCGCCTCGCGGTCGAGGAGCCGCTCGAGATCCGGATCGGCGGTCGAGCCGTCGCAGTGACGATGCGGACACCCGGTCACGACGAGGAGCTTGCGCTCGGCTTCTGCCTCACGGAAGGCCTCGCCCCGGTCGACGCGCACTCGCCGGCCGACCTCGCCCGCAACACGGTCGAGGTCGAGGCGCCCGGCGCCGACCTCGATCGCGTCGCCCGCTCGTTCTACACGTCGTCTTCCTGTGGCGTCTGCGGCAAGGGCGCGCTCGAGGCGATCGCCGTCGAGGCGCCACGGGTCGAGAGCGATCTGCACGTGCCCGTCGCGGTGGTCGCCGCCCTGCCCGACACGCTGCGCGCGGCCCAGCCTGCGTTCGACGTCACGGGCGGGCTGCACGCGACGGGCCTCTTCACCGTCGCGGGCGAGCTGCTCTGCCTGCGCGAGGACGTCGGCCGTCACAACGCGATGGACAAGGTGATCGGCTGGGCGCTGCGCGAGGGACTGCTGCCGCTCGTCGACCACGTCCTGTGCGTCAGCGGGCGGCTGTCGTTCGAGCTCGTGCAGAAGGCCGCCGTCGCCGGCTGCCCGGTCGTCGTGGCGGTGGGGGCGCCGTCGTCGCTCGCCGTCGAGCTCGGCGGTGACCGCGGTGTCACGCTCTGCGGCTTCACGCGCGGCGGTAGCACGAACGTCTACACGGAGACGTGGCGCATCGAGGCGTGACGCGGCGCGTCGCTTGACAGGGAGACAGATCGCGCGTACTACCGGTCGCTGATGGCAGATCTGCCGAGCGGCACCGTCACCTTCCTGTTCACGGACATCGAGGGATCGACGGCGCTCCTCAAGAAGCTCCGTGACGCCTACGACGGGGCGCTCGGCGATCACCAGCGTCTGCTGCGTGAAGCCGCCGCCGCCCACGGACGGGACCGAGATCGACACGCAGGGCGACTCGTTCTTCTTCGCGTTCGCCCGAGCCGGGGACGCGGTCGCTGCAGCCGTCGCCGCACAGCGCGCGCTCGCGGCGCACTCCTGGCCGGCGGACGGCGCCGTCCGCGTCCGCATGGCTCTCCACACGGGTGAGCCTCGCGTGGGTGGCGAGCGCTACGTCGGGCTCGGCGTCCATCGGGGCGCGCGCATCTGTGCGGCCGGGCACGGTGGTCAGGTTCTGCTCTCGAACGCGACCCGCGAGCTCGTCGAGGACGAGCTCGCCGCCGACGTGCGGCTGCGCGATCTCGGCGAGCACCGGCTGAAGGACATCGATCGCCCGGAGCACCTCTTCCAGCTCGACATCGAGGGGCTTCCGTCCGAGTTCCCGGCGCTTCGCTCCGCGTCCGCCGACGCGCCGTTCGAGGGTCAGGAGGCCGAGCTCGCCCGCGCCGTCGAGGCGGCTGCCAGGCCTCCCTCGCTCCGTCGGCGGAACCTCGTGCTTGCCGCGCTCGCCGGTGTCCTGGCCGCGGCCGTCGCGATCCCCGTGTTCGCGCTGGCACGAGGTGGGGGATCCGGCGCCAGCCTAGAGGCCTTCCAGGCCAACGGGGTGGGGATCCTGGACCCGGACTCGGGCAGGCTCGTGGGCGAGGTAGAGGTGGGAACGACTCCAACGGGCGTGGCGGCCGACGCGGAGGCCGTCTGGGTGACCAACGCCGCGAATCAGACGGTCTCTCGCGTCGATCCCGGGACGCAGACGGTGCGCGACACGATCGGCGTGGGCGCCGGGCCGACCGGTATCGCGGTCGGCGGAGGGTCCGTCTGGGTTGCGAACAGCCTCGCCGGCACCGTGTCGCGGATCGACCCGAAGACGAACGAGGAGGTCCAGAAGACCGCGGTCGGTATCGGCCCCGGCGCCGTCGCTTTCGGTCACGGCTCGGTCTGGGTGGCCAACCGTGACGACCAGAGCATCTCCGAGATCAACCCTCGCACGGGACGGCTTCGGCATACGCCGAGGAACGTCGGCGCCGGCATCGTGGCTCTCGCGGTCGGCGAAGGCGCTGTGTGGGCGGCGAGCGAGTCCGGGGGCAGGCTCCTTCGGCTCGATCCTCGCAGCGGCGTTATCGACACTGTCAACGTCGGACGCGGGCCGACAGGGGTGGCGGTCGGCTTCGGCTCCGTCTGGGTGGCGAACGGTCAGGACGGGACGGTGTCGCGGGTCGATCCGGAGACGCTCGCCGTGATCGAGACGATCCCTGTCGGCGACGACCCGTCCGCGGTCGCCGCCGGCGACGAGTCGATCTGGGTGACGACCGAACACGGCTCCGTGGCCCGCATCGATCCGGCCGACAACGGCGTCGAACCGATCGCAGTCGGCGGTCGCCCTGCAGGTGTCGCGGTGTCGCCACAGGGCGTCTTCGTCGCCGTTCGTCCCGCGGGCGGTGTGCACCGCGGCGGCACTCTCAGGGTTGTGACGTCATCGGACGCCTTCGAATCGATCGATCCCGCGCTCGCCTACGACAACGAACCCTGGCGGTATCTGTCACTCGTCCACGACGGCCTCACCGCCTTCAGGCGCGTCGGTGGCGCGGAAGGCAGCAGGCTCGTGCCCGACCTCGCCGTGTCGCTCCCGGAGCCGGCTGCCGGCGGGCGGACGTACACATTTCGCCTCCGCAACGGCATTCGCTACTCGACCGGAGAGCCCGTGCGCGCCTCGGACTTCCGGCGCGCACTCGAACGCGTCTTCGCACTCCAGTCGGACGGCCGCTATCTCTACGAGCGGATCGTCGGAGCGTCCGCCTGCACGAAGCGCCCAAAGCAGTGTGACCTCTCGCGCGGCATCGTCACAGACGACGGCTCGCGGACGGTGACGTTCCGGCTCACCTCCCCCGATCCTGACCTGCCGCAGAAGCTGGCGCTCCCGTTCGCGTTCGCCGTGCCACGTAGTGCGCCGGCACACTCCGAGGTCACCTCGCCGCTGCCGGCCACCGGGCCCTACGTGATGGCGAGCTACGTGCCGGGACGACAGCTGCGTCTCGTGCGCAACCCTCGCTTCCGCGAGTGGTCGCACGCCGCCCAGCCGGACGGCTACCCGGACGAGATCGTGGTACGCCTCGGGGTACCGGCCGCGAAGCTGGCAGCGCAGGTCGAGAACGGGACGGCCGATCGCGCACAGCTGGGGGAGGACGTGTCGGGCGAGGTACTCGAGCGCCTCAGGCAGCAACACGCTGGTCAGGTGCACGAGAGCACCCGCAACCAAACCAACTACCTCTACCTGAACGTTCGCAGACCACCGTTCGACGACCCTCGCGTGCGCCGCGCGCTGAATCACGCTGTCGACCGTGAGCAAGCTCGTCGCTCTGGATCCGGGGAGGCCGGCACGGGCGACGTGCCAGATACTCCCTCCGAACTTCCCCGGGTACCGCCCCCACTGCTTGTACACGCACGACCTCGCCAGGGCGCAACGGCTCGTGACAGCCTCCGGCACGAGGGGTGCGCGGGTCGTCGTCTTGTCGTTCCCGGCTGCCGAGGGGCCGGGGTATGGGGCGTACTTCGTGAAGGTGCTGCGATCGCTGGGTTATGAGGCGCAGCTGAAGGTGGTGGGGTACCTCGCGGCGATTGAGTCGTCCAACGCCCAGGCCGGGCCCTTGGGCTGGATTGCGGATTACGCGGCGCCCGGCGGATTCATCCCCCCGTTTCTCAGCTGTGCCAGCGTCGCGACCGGCGAGAATCACTCGAAGTTCTGCGACCCCGCGGTCGAGGCGGCGATGCGGCATGCGTTCGACCTCCAGACGACCGATCCGGGTGCGGCCAACGCTGCCTGGGCCCGTGTCGACCGCATGATCAGCCAGCGGGCTCCGGTCGTTGCCGTGTCGAATCCGACAGCCGTCGACTTCGTCTCGGAGCGCGTCGGGAACTACCAGTACCACCCGCAGTGGGGTGTCCTCCTGAGCCAACTCTGGGTGCGGTAGAGACGGGTGGCGCCGGGGGGCGGTGGACCGGCTCTGACCGGCGTGATGCTTGTCGGCGGCGCATCCCAGCGGTTCGGCTCGCCTAAGGCCTTGGCTCGGCTGCGCGGCGAGACGCTGGCCGAACGGGCCTGGCGGCTCCTGGGAGAGGCCTGCGACGAGGTGATCGCGGTCGGGAAGACGGCCGACGCGCTGCGCCTGCCGTTCGAGATCGTCGACGACGGCGTCGCGAGCCGTGCGCCCGTCCATGGCGTGATCGCCGGCCTGCGCGCGGCCGCGCACGAGACGTGCGTCGTGCTCCCGGTCGACTGCCCGCTCGTGACGCCAGGGGCGCTGCGCTCGCTCGGCGAGTCCGTGGCGGTCGCGCCGGCGGGCCCGCTGCCCGGTGCGTACACGAAGGCCATGCTCCCCGTTCTCGAGCAGCGCGTCGCACGCGGCGAGCTGTCGCTCAGGGGCGTCAACCCCACCGACGAGCGACCTCCCTGCCGAGCTGTTCGCCGACGTGGACACACCGGAGGAGCTCGCGGCGCTCGACCAGCCCCGGCATGCCCTCGTCGTCGGCGGCACCGGAATGCTCGCCGGCGTGACCACCGCTCTCGCCGCGCGCGGCCACCCTGTCACGGTGATCGCGCGGCGCCCCGCCGCGCTCGGGGTATCCCAGCTGGCGCTCGACTACCGCGACACGACCGCCCTCGAGCGCGGCCTCGAGAACGCCGTCGCCGAGCGCGGGCCGGTCGAGCTGTCCGTGCTGTGGGTCCACACCGACGGGCCGGCCGCGCCCGCGGCGGTAGCCGAGGCGACGGCGCCGGGCGGCCGCGTCGTCCAGGTGTTCGGCACCCGTATCTGGCCGCTCGACCCGGTGCCCGTCCACGTCGCCTACCGGCAGGTGCTGCTCGGGTCGATCGGCGGCCGCTGGCTCACAAACGCCGAGATCTCGGACGGCGTGCTCGCGGCGGTCGACGCCGACGAGCCGGTTCGGGTCGTGGGCGACCGCGGCTGAGCATTCGTCCCATCCTGTGGACACATCGGCACACAATCGGCACAGGTTCAGGCTCAGAGCCTTCACACGGTGTTCGCTCTCCGCGGCGGCCACGTCCGGGTACGGCGCGTCCGTAGTGGTCTAGGCAGCGAGCGGCGAGATGTGACGCGTCACGAGCTGTGGGCCGCCGTCCCGCTCGACCCAGACGTCGGTCATGAGGAACACCTGGTCGCGGCGCTCGCCGGCCATCGAGCCTCGCTGCATATAGCGCGAGCGGACGACGCCGACCGCGCCGTAGTCGAGCGCTTCGAGCTGCTCGAAGGTGAAGTCCTCGATCACGTAGACCGAGCCCGAGACACGCAGCCACTCGTCGCGGCCGCGCACCGGAGCTTCCGTGCGACCGGTCGTGAGCGTGAACTCCTCACCGAGGTGCGCCTCGAGCCAGTCGAGCTCACGGTCGCGCACCGCCTCCATGAACCGGATCGTGAGGCGCTCGAGGTCGGTCACGCGCCGACGACGGCGACCTCGCCGCTCTCGACCTGCAGCGTCTCACCGTCGTCGAGGCGCACTTCGAGGCGGCCGTCCAGCGCGATTGCCGCTGCCGTTCCCTGCCGGCCGTCCACCGTCACCCGGCGGCCGAAGAGAAAGTGGCGGGCGCCGACCTCCGTGTACACGTCGCGCAAACCACCGTGCCGCCACGTGTCGTAGAGGCGCTCGAGCCGGAAGAGCAGCGATCCCGCGAGTGCCGCCACGTCGTGCTCGTGACCGGTGGTCGTGCGCAGCGACGCCGGCTCGACCGACGTGCTCGGCGGAAGCTGCTCGCGAGACTGGTTCACATTGACGCCGATCCCGAGCACCACGGTCCCGTCGCGGGCTTCGGCGAGCACGCCGCCCACCTTCCGGCGGTCGAGCATGACGTCGTTCGGCCACTTCACCTGCACGGCGAGGCCGGTTGCGCCCTCGACCGCCTCTGCGGCGGCGACACCGCCGAGAAGCGAGAGCTCGGGCCAGTGACGAGCTGGGGGTGGGTGAAGCATGACCGATATCAAGACCGACGATCCGGGGGGAGCCTCCCACGTGCGGCCAAGCCGTCCGCGCCCGGCAGTCTGGTGGTCGGTCGCCGCAACAGCGCCCTCGGCCAGTCCCGAGTCGAGCAGGAGCGCCTGCGTCGAGGCGCACTCGGGCTCCCAGACGTACGGCTTCCCGAAGCGGCCGCGAATGTGAGGCTCGACTGCCTCCGGTGCGAGCGTGCCGCCGGAGCCGTTCACCGCGCGGCAGGGCGGATCGCGGCGCGGATCGGCTCCACGCGCACGGCCGAGACCTTGTACTCGGGCGTGCCGATCAGCGAGTCGCCGACGTCATGGGTGAGCCAGTTGACCTTCGCCTCGGTGAAGTGCAGCGCCATCCAGACGAGACCCGGGAAGACGCGATCGGTGATCATCGCCTTCGCCTCGAGCTCACCGCGGCGGGACACGAGCCGCGCCATGTCGCCGTCCGCAAGCCCGAGATTCGACGCATCCTCGGCAGAGATCTCGAAGAACGGCTCCTCCTGCTTGTCCGTGATCCCACCTTCGCGCATGGTCATCGTGGCCGAGTTGTAGTGGTACAGCGTGCGTCCGGTGGACAGCACGATCGGGTACTCGGAGTCCGGCTCCTCGATCGGCGGCTGATACTCGACCGGGAAGAACTTCCCCTTCCCACCTGGCAGCGAGGGCCGCGGCGCGTGCAGGACCTGCGTGCCGGGGTGCCCGATCTCGGGGCAGGGCCACTGCAGGCCGTCCTGTTGCAGCCGGTCGTAGCGGATCCCGTACCAGTTGGGGCACAGGTCGGCGAGCTCGTTCCACACGGCTTCCGCGTCCGGGTAGTCGGGCCAGTGTGCGCCGAGACGTCGGGCGAGGTCGATCACGATCTCGCGGTCGACGCGCGCCTCGCCCGGGCAGGGCACCGCGGTGCGCACGAGGTTGACGCGCCGCTCCGTGTTGGTGAACGTGCCGTCCTTCTCTGCAAAGGACGACGCGGGCAGCACGACGTTCGCGTACTTCTGCGACATGTCGTTCAGGAACAAGTCCTGGCAGAGGAGGAAGTCGAGGTGCGCCATCCCTTCCTCGACGTGGTGCACGTTCGGCTCGGTCTGCATCGGGTTCTCGCCGATCAGGTAGAGCGCTCGCGTTCTGCCGTCGTGCAGGCCGGACATCATCTGGTCGAGCCGGTAGCCGACCGTCTCCGGCACCTCGCACCCCCACGCCTCGGAGAACTTGCGGCGGATCTCCGGGTCGTCGACCGACTGGTAGCCGGGCAGGTAGGCGGGGTTGGCGCCCGAGTCGTTGAGTCCCTGCACGTTGTTCTGGCCGCGGAGCGCGTTCAGCCCGGTCGACTCGTAGCCGAGGTGACCGGTCATGAGCACGAGGTTGGAGAGCGACCAGATGTTGTTCACGCCGCACGCGTGCTCGGTGATGCCGAGCGTGTAGAAGATGCCGGCGTGGCGCTCGCGCGCGTAGGCGCGCGCGGCCCAGCGGATGTCCTCCGCCGGGACACCGGTCACCTGCTCGGCCTCCTCGGGCGTGTACCGCGAGACGACCTCGCGCACAGCGTCGAAGTCCACCGTGTGCTCGCGGATGTACTCCTCGTCCTGCAGCCCCTCCTCGAGGATCACGTGCATCATCGCGTTCAGCAGCCAGACGTCCGTCCCCGGCCGCAGCTGCAGGTGCTTCGCGGCGAGCTTGGTGAGCCAGATCTTGCGCGGGTCGGCGACCACGAGCGTCGCGCCCTTGCGCACCGCCTTCTTGATGCGCAGCGCGAGCACCGGGTGCGCTTCGGTCGTGTTCGACCCGATCACGAGCAGGAAGCGGTCGTTCTCGATCTCGGGGATCGAATTGGTGCTCGCTCCTCTGCCCAACGACCTGACCAGGCCGTAAAGAGTCGGAGCGTGTCAGGTCGCTTCGCAGGAGTGGACGGAGTTCGTGCCGACGGCTGTGCGAGCGAGCTTCTGGATCAGGTAGTTCTCCTCGTTCGTCAGCCGCGCGGAGGCGAGGACTCCCACTGCCTGCGGGCCGTGGCGGGCGATCACCTCCTGCAAGCCGTCGGCCGCGACCTGCATGGCGTGCTCCCACGTCGTCTCGTGGAGCTCGCCGTCCGCGCCGCGCACGAGCGGCGTGGTGAGGCGGTCGGGGTGGTGGACGAAGTTGAAGGAGAAGCGCCCCTTGACGCAGAGGTTCCCCTGGTTGGAGACGTAGTGCGGCTCCGACGTGACCTTGACGATGCGGTTCGTGGCGGGATCGACGTTGAGGTCCAGCCGGCAGCCGACACCGCAGAACGTGCACGTCGTCTGCACCTTCGTCAGCGCAGCCTCGCGGCCCGCAGGCTTGCCCTCCTCGAACTTCTCGTAGATCGCCCCCGTCGGGCAGGTGGAGAGGCACCCGCCGCAGAGCTCGCACTCGGTGTCGAGCCAGGACTTGCCCCACGTGGGGACGATGCGCGCGTGCCCGCCCTTGCCCTCGATCGAGAGCGCCGAGCACTGCATCACCTCCTGCGTGTACCGCACACAGCGCGCGCAGAGGATGCAGGCGTCCGGGTCGTAGCCCATCAGCCGATCGCGATCGTCGTATTGCTCCCGCTGCGCGTCGGGGAGGACAAACGGCGCTTCGGCGCCGAGCTCGTTGGCGAGGTCGGTGAGCTCGTTCGGGCGGCCTGCGGGCGACGCATTCAGGTGCTCCGCGAGCAGCATCTCGGTCAGCGTCTTGCGGAAACCGCCCGTGGAGCCGTTCGTCGAGACGACCATCCCCTCGGTGACGCGGGTGGCACAGGCCGGCATCGGTCTCGGAGCGCCCTCGACGTCGACGACGCACATGCGGCAGCCGCCATATGGGTCGAGCTTGTCGTCGTGGCACAGCGTCGGGATGAAGGTGTCGTAACGCGCTGCCGCATGGACGAGCAGCTCGCCGTCGGGCGCGCTCACGACCTTCCCGTCCAATGTGAACTCGACCATCACGAAGAACCTAGCGCGTCGAGTGGCTCGAACAGCTCCGGCCAGATGCGCATCGCGCAACGGACGGGGATCGGCGATGCCTGGCCGAGGCCGCAGATCGACGTCTTCTCCATCGCGAGCAGCCACTCGTCGACCTGCCAGCGCGGCATCACCGCCTCACCCACCTGCAACCGCTCGGCGAGATGCTCCAGCGCCCGGTTGCCGATCCGGCAGGGGGTGCACTTCTGGCAGGACTCCTCGGCGAAGAACCGCATCGTCTCGGCGAGGAGGCGCAGCGGCGGATAGCTCTTCGGAAAGACCTGGACGGCAGCGGAGCCGACCCCGCACCCGTACGGCGCGAGGCCGTCACGCGTCAGTGATGCGTCGAGCGCGTCCGGCGGCAGGATCCCGGACGCTGCGCCGCCTGGCACGATCGCACCGATCTCATCGGTGACGCCGCCCGCGTAGCCGTCGAGCAGCTCGCGCAGCGTGATCCCGTTCGGCGCCTCGTAACACCCCGGCGCCGCGACGGAGCCGGACACCGACCAGAGCCTGGTCCCCTTCGCGCCGTCCACACCGAGGCCGGCCCACCACTCGCCGCCGCGACGCACGATCGCCGGCACGTGCGCAAGCGTCTCGACGTTGTTGATCAGCGTCGGGCGCGCGAGGTGACCGCGCTGTGTCGGAAACGGCGGCTTCAGGCGCGGCATCGCGCGCCTGCCTTCCATCGACTCGAGCATGCCCGTCTCCTCGCCCGCGATGTAGGCGCCTGCGCCGATCACCAGCTCGAGAGTGATCCCGTCGAGGTATCCCGCCGCCTTGAGCTCGGCGAGCGCGTGGTCGAGCGACGCTCGAGCGCGCGCGTATTCCTCCCGCAGGTAGATGTAGCCCTCGGCGATGCCGAGCGCTCGCATCGCGATGAGCGCGCCGTCGAGCAGCAGATGCGGCCTGCGCTCCATCAGGTAGCGGTCCTTGAACGTCCCCGGCTCGCCCTCGTCGGCGTTGACCGCGAGCACCCGCTCGCCGGTCTCGCGCAGCAGCGACTCCCACTTGAGACCGGTCGGGAAGCCGGCGCCGCCGTAGCCCGACAGACCGGCCGCCTTGAGCTCCTCCACGATGCGCTCGGCGGGTAGCTCCAGCGCGTCGGCGTCGAGCCCGCCGCGGCCCTCGTAGTCCTCGAGCGTGGCGTCGACCTGACCGAGGCCGAGAGCCGGCCCGTCGTTGGTGGTGTGCAGCACGGGCCGCTCCTCGCCACCGGGCAGGATCGTGTCGCCGTTCGTTGCGACGGGTGCGAGCTCGCAGTGGCCCAGGCAGGGGACCTGCAACGCCCCCTCCCGCCCGGTGAGGAGGCCCTGCGCGCCGGCGCAGTCGCACACCGGGCCGGTGCAGACCCGATAGGTCGTGACGGGCACCTGCAGGAACGAGTAGAACGACACCACCTCGTGCACCTCGCCGCGTCGGATGTTCATGTGGTCTGCGAGCGCGTCGGACAGGTCGGGCGTGAGCGGTCCCACCTCGCGTCGCAGCAACCCGAGGTTGTCGAGCAGACGCGTGCGCTCGCGAGGTAGACCGTCGATGACCGTGATCGCGCGCAGGGCGTCCATGGAGGCGAGTGTATTCCGGCCGGTGCCACCGGCGCCGACACCTCCGCCGCCGGCGGAGGAAGTGCCGGCGATGTACCGTCGCTACGCCGGTGAACGGGCGAGGCGAGTGGCGAGCCTGAAGATCAGGTGCTGCGTCGAGCGCGACCTGCGCCCGTCCGACGCCGCCGCAGTCGCCGCCTCTCGCGCTCGTCGCTCGGCACATGCGCGCGTTGCGGCGAACGGAACCTTCGCGTCGAAGCCGTATCTGGGTGTGCCAGGGTCGCTCATGCCGTGTCTCCTTCGGGGTCTCGGGTGGGGTCAGCGGTACGTGGGGACGCGGCCTTCGCGGAGCAGGCGATCCTGCTCGCGCGCGGGCAGCAGAACCAGGGAGGTGGCGGCGTCGACCTGTCGCCAACAGGGATGGTCGGATCCGTTGACGATCGTCGCCTGGAGGCGCCTGAGCGTCGCGCCGGCCGAGCTCCGAATCCCGGCAGTGCGCAGCTGCCGCCGGCCGATCGCGGTGGTGGTGTGGGTGAGCATCGCGTCCATGGTTGCCTCCGTCCTCTTGCCGATTTCCATTCCTCGACGGTAGGGCGACGGCGCTCGCGTCACATCGGCAGGACTGCCGAACCGCAATACCTAACTTCGTGAGCCGAGCCCCTAGGCAGCGAAGCCATGCTCGAGCGCGTAACGCGTCGCGGCGCTCCGCGTGTGCACGTCGAGCTTCCGATAGACCGAGCGGAGGTGTGCGTGGACGGTGCGGAGGCTCACGACCAGCTCCTCCGCCACTTCCGCATCTGTGAGGCCCTGCGCGACGTGCGCGAGCACCTCCACCTCGCGTGCGGTCAGCCCTTCGGACGCATCGGTGTCGACCCGTTCTTGCAACGGGCGGATGAGCTCGACGGTGGCGCGGAGCGGCAGCCGGCCCCCTTGCTCCCAAGCCTCGGTGAACGGTTCGTCGCCGAGCGCCGACCGCACCTCGGGCACCACACGGTCGTGGTCAACGCGATACATCGCCGGCAACGGGGCACCGATACCCGCCCGCACCGCCTCCGCCGCTCCGAAGAGGCGCGCCGCCCGGTCGACGTCGCCGGTCGCTGCCGCCAGGACGGCAGCCTCCTCGAGCACGACGCCGCAGAACCAGGGATCACCGAATTCGGCGCAGAGCGTGAGCGATTCCTCGAGGTATGCGGCGGCCGCCGCGGAGTCTCCGAGATCTGCACTGACGTCTGCGGCTGACCAGAGCACTCTCGAGACGTTGCGGCGATCGCCGAGCCCACGCAGGATGGCCAGGCTCTCGTCCGCCTGTGCCTGGGCGCGAGCCTGGCCTCCAGGTGGGCGCACGAAGGCGAGTCCGTGCAGTGCGAGCGCGATGCCGTTTGAGTCTCCGAGCCCTCTGCTGAGCTCGAGAGCCCTCTCGAAGAGCGGTCGTGCTCGCTCGTTGTCGCCCGCAACGGCGAGCGCGATCCCGAGGCGGTCGAGCGCCCGCACAACGCCGGCCTCGTCGCCGAGCCGCTCATAGGAGGCCAGCGCCTCGCGGTACAGCGCCTCGGCCTCGGCGTAGTCGCCGAGCGACCTTCGCACGACGGCGAGCCCGGTGAGCGCGTCTGCAGCGGCCCGATCGTCGTCGAGCGATCGCGAGAGAGCAAGAGCCTCGCGGCAAAGGTCGTCGGCGCGAGCGTAGTCGCCCTGGTAGTGCGAGAGGACGCCGTCCCCCGTCAGAACGCGCGCTCGCAGAGACGAGCTCGCGCCCGAGGCCGAGAGCGCTTCGTCGAGCCACACCCGCCCTTCGCTCAGGTAACCGCGGTCGAGCCAGAATCGCCAAAGTGACGCGCACAGCCGCAACGCCGTATCGACGTCACCGTGGTCGAGCGAGAAGCGCAGCGCGGCTCGGATGTTGTCGCGATCGGCCTCGAGTGCGCCCCGCGACCTCGCCTGATCCGGCCCGGTGAGGCGCGGTCCGGCGGCTTCCGCGAGCGCGACGTAGTGCGCCGCATGTCGACGCCGAATCGTCTCACTGTCTGCGCGCTCGGCGAGCACGTCCGCTGCGTATTCGCGAATCGTCTCGAGCATGACGAACCGATCGCCCTCGGAGCGAACCAGGCTGTGATCGACCAGCGCGGCAACCGTGTCGAGGTCGGCGGCGCCCACCTCTTCGATCGCATCGAGCGTGCAACCTCCGACGAAAGCACCCATACGCCGGAACAGCTCCCGCTGATCGTCGTCGAGGAGCTCGAAGCTCCAGCCGATCGTGTCGCGCAGCGCCTGGTGGCGTCGCGCGGCGTCGCGCGGGCCCGATGTGAGCAGCTCGAGACGGTTCTCGAGCCGCGACAGCATCGTCTCGGGCGGGAGTATCCGTACGCGGGCGGCCGCCAGCTCGATCGCCAGGGGTAGGCGATCGAGATGGTTGCAGATCTCGGAGATCGTGTCGCGGCCCATCTCGCCGCGCGCGAAGTCGGGCCGCGCGGCGCTGGCGCGCTCGACAAACAGGCGGACCGCGTCCTCGTTCCCGAGTGGCTCGAGCTGAAGCTCATGCTCCACGGTGAGGTGCAGCCGCGTCCTGCTCGTGACGGTCACCTTCATGCTCGGGCAGGTTTCGACTATCGCTGCGAGCACCGGTGCGGCCTCGACCACCTGCTCGAAGTTGTCGACCACGAGCAGCATCTGCCGCGGCTCGAGGTGCTCGACCAGCCGCTTCGTGAGATCGCCCTCCACGTCGAGCACGCCGACAACCCTCGCGATCGTGCCCACGACGAGCCCCGGATCGCGGACGGTGTCGAGGTGGACCACGACGACTCCGTCTGCGAAGTCCTCTGCGAGCTCGACGGCCACCGCTTCCGCCACGCGCGTCTTCCCGACACCGCCGGGACCGGTGATCGTGAGCAGCCGGACCTCGGCCCGGCGCAGCATGGACGCCGCCTCGGCGATCACCTCCTCGCGGCCGACGAGCGCCGTCACGCTGTCGCTGTGACCGTCACGAGCTCGTGCAGTCTGTCGGCCATCGCGAGCGCGAACCCCGGGTCGTTGATCTCGGCGTCGATCTCGTGCAGCTCCACACGCGACGGGTCGACGAGGTCGCGCAGCGCGGAGAAGAGCGCCTCGTCGCCCTCGTGGTCGTGCAACAGCTGCCCTTCGGTCGTCAGCAGCGAGAGGCCACGTAGCGGCACGAACAGCGCGGTTGGCCCCGTCGCGGCATTCAGCTTGCGGGCGACAACCGCCGCGAGCTCCTGGCACTCTTCCCGCGTCGCACGCGTTGCGGCCAGGGCCTCGTCGTGGAGGTAGATCGGACGGTTGCGGAAGCGGTCGGGCAGCGGATCCGGAAGCCCGGTCGACGAGATGACGATCACGTCGAGCGCGCCGAGCGAGACGACCTGGGGGACGCCAAGGCGACCCGCCGTCTCGAGCCGCTCGGGGCCGGCGGGCCAGATCCCCCCGGACAGCTCGTCGGCGAGCTCTGTCGTCGTGACGTCGAGCACCCCGTCGACGATGCCGCTTCTCACCACCTCCTCCATGGACCTGCCGCCGGTGCCGGTCTGATGAAAGACGAGTACCTCGTAGCCGAGCTCCTCCAGCCGCTCGCGCGCCGCCGTCACGCACGGTGTCGTGACGCCCCACATCGATGCCACGATCAGCCGCCTCTCGTCCGGCGCGGGCCCGTCCCCGCCCGCCGCCATGCCAGCGAGGGCACGGGCGGCGTTGACGATGATCCGCGCCAGGATCCGGTTGATCCCGGCGACGTCGACGACCGAGTACATCATGGTGATGTCCGTCGCGCCCACGTACCGACTCGTCTCCCCTGACGCCACGGTGGAGACCATCAGCTTCGGCACGCCGATGGGCAGTGCGCGCATCGCGTGCGTGGCGAGCGTCGTGCCGCCCGTGCCGCCGAGCGCACCGATCGCGTCGAGTCGGCCTCCGGCGTGGAGTTGACGCACGACTTCCGCGGCGCCGCGTCCCATGGTCTCGATCGCGGTAGCGCGGTCGCGAGCGTCTGCCAGCGCCTCCACATCCGCGCCGGTCGCTGCCGCCACCTCGCGGCGGGTCACGTCGGGCTCGACGAGCGGCTCGCCCAGAATGCCCGCGTCGACCAGCAGTACCTCGGCACCGCGCTCACGAACACGGTCACGCAGGAACGCGTACTCGAGCCCCTTTGTGTCCAACGTTCCGATCAGGACGACGGTCGCACTCACCTTGTGTGCCTCGCTCCCTCGTTGCGGCCATGTCGGACAGGGCCGGCCACCGGCCACGGCCGAGCATGACACAGGAGGTCACGCCGATCACGGCGTGGTTTATCAGGTGTCGGTGTCCCCGGGGCGTCGCCGAACGCGCTTTACCCGGGCGCGGCGTTTCTTGTCCTCGAGCCGGCGTTCACGAGCAGCGGCCGAAGGCTTTGTGCGAACGCGGCGTCGTTCGACGCGGAGGGCCTCCCGCAGCTTCGCCGTGAGCCGCTCGAGCGCGAGCTCACGGTTCCGCGCCTGGCTGCGCTCGTCCTGGGCCACGGCGCGGATCACCGGGCCGGCCTTCGCGAGCACGCGCCGCTTCTGGCGGTCGGTGAGCGTCGTCGACGCCTCCACGTCGAACATTGCCTCGACCCGGGTCTCCGAGGTGTTCGCGTGCTGGCCGCCCGGCCCGCTCGAGCGCGAGGTTCGCAGCCGGATCTCGCTCAGCGGAATGGAGACCGAGCGGGTGACCCGAATAGACTCACGCTCCATGGCCTGCATTCTCCTGGACATCGATGGCGTCCTGCACGTGTCCGGGGTACCCATCCCCGGGGCCATCGAGGCAGTGGTTCAGCTGCGTGAGCGCGGCCACACGCTGCGCTTCGTGACCAACAATTCGACACTGCCTCGGGCGACGCTGGTCGAGGAGCTGCAGGGGCTCGGCCTGGCGCTCGACGAGGACGAGCTGCAGACGACTCCAATTGCGGCGGCGAGCGAGCTCAAGGGCAAGCGCGTCCTCGCCCTGGTGATGCCCGCCGTGGTGCCGGATCTCGAGGGCGTCGAGCTCGTGGGGGAGGGCGCGGACGCCGTGCTCCTCGGCGGCTGCGACGAATCCGTGGAGCCCAACAACGTCTTCAGCTACATGAACCTCGCCCGGGCGTTCGCGGAGCTGCAGGCCGGTGCGGCGTTCTACTGCCTGCACAAGAACCGCTGGTGGCAGACGGAGCGGGGACCGATGCTTGACGGAGGCGCCTTCGTCGCGGGGCTCGAATACGCCTGCGACATCGACGCAACCGTGCTCGGCAAGCCTTCGGCTGCGTACTTCGCGGCCGCGCTCGACGCTCTGGATGCCGAGCCCGCGTTGACCTGGATGGTCGGTGACGACGTCGAGGCGGACGTCCGCGGCGCACAGGCGTTCGGCATGCGCACGGCACTCGTCCGCACCGGCAAGTTCCGGCCGGAGGCGCTGGAGGGCTCGGACGTCGTGCCCGACGTGGTGCTCAGCTCCATCGCGCAGCTTCCCGACTGGCTCGAGCGCTCGCTGTGAGCTGACCCGTGCCCGTTCGCATCGGCACCGATCTGATCGAGATCGACCGCATCCGCCGCGCGCTGGAGCGCCCGGGGTTTCGCGACCGGTGCTTCACGCCGGCGGAACAGGCCTACTGTGACGGAAAGCGGAATCCCGCCGAGAGTTACGCGGCGCGCTTCAGCGGCAAGGAGGCCGTCGGGAAGGCGCTCGGCTGCGGGGTGCGGTTCACCTGGAAAGAGATCGAGATCGTCGGCCGCCAGAAACCCGGTGTGACGCTCAGAGGCAAGACCCTCGCCTTCGCCGACCGCGTCGGATTGCGCGAGATCGACGTCTCGCTGACCCACTCGCGCACGATGGCCGGCGCCGTGTGTGTAGCCGACGTCGACCGCGCACCGCCACCCTGGCGCGCCCCGAGTGCCTAGTGGGCGCGGGTAGCGTGCTGGAGTCCCTCTACACGGCAGCGGAGATGCGTGCCGCGGAGGAGCGATACCCGGGGTACCCGGACACCGCGGACGAGCTCATGGAGAGCGCAGGCGCGGCCGTGGCGCGCGAGGCGATGCGGTCGTACCCGCGTGCCCGCAGCTTCGCCGTCGTCTGCGGCGGCGGCGCCAACGGCGGCGATGGGAGGATCGCAGCGCGTGTCATCCGCGAGGCCGGTCGCGAGGCGGTCGAGACCGACGAGCCCGAAGGCCACGACGTCGTCGTCGACGCGCTCTTCGGGACGGGGTTCCACGGGGCTCCACGAACGGAAGCGGCAGCGCTGATCGAGCGGATCAACTCCTGCGGAGCGCCTGTGATCGCAGTCGACCTGCCCTCGGGCGTCGACGCCGACACGGGAGAGGTCCCCGGCGCGGCGGTCACCGCGGCGCTCACCGTCACCTTCCACGGGCGCAAAGTCGGCCTGGTGGCCGCCCCCGGGCGCTTTCACGCCGGTCGCGTGGTGGTCGCGGACATCGGGCTCGCCCCCGCCGAGACCGCTGCACGACGCGCAACCGACGCGCTCCTGCGCGCGGTGCCACTCCGGGCGCCGCACGACTCGAAATACACAGCCGGCGCGGTGCTCGTCGTCGGCGGCGCTCAGGGGATGACCGGTGCCGCCGTGCTCACCGCCACCGCCGCGCTGCGAGCAGACGCCGGCTACGTCACGCTCGCTGTGCCACGCGAGTCCCTTGCGGTGGCCGAGACCCTCGCACTCGAGCCCGTCAAGCGAGGTTTCGACTGGTCCGACGCCCTCGAGCAGCTGGCTGCCGACCTCGGGCGGTCGAGCGCGATGGCGATCGGGCCGGGGCTGGGTCGTTCGCCGGAAGCGCGGACGCTGGTCACCTCCCTGCTCGAGCGGATCGACCTCCCCGCGGTGGTCGACGCCGACGCGCTCCACGGGCTGGAACCGATCGAGCGGGCCGCACCGATGGTGCTCACCCCGCACGCGGGCGAGCTCGCCAGGCTGCTCGACGTCGACGCGGCATGGATAGGCGGCCATCGGCTCGAGGCCGCAGCGCGGGGCGCGGAGCGGTTCGGCTGCGTCGTGCTGCTGAAGGGCGCGGACACGATCGTGCAGGCGCCAGGGTCACCGCCGGTGCTCTGCGACCTCGGCCCGCCGTCGCTCGCCACGGCCGGCAGCGGGGACGTGCTGACCGGCGTGCTCGCCGCGTTCCTGGCCAAGGGTCTCGCAGCGGAGACCGCGGCCGCCGCGGCTGCGGTCGCACACGGCATCGCCGCCGCGTCGATCGCGCACCAGGCCGGGCTCATCGCCTCGGACATCGTCGCCGCGCTCCCGGAAGCACTTTCCTAGCGAGGCCTGCCTCGCGCTGTTGTATCGCGCCGCCCTAGGATCGGTGGATGCGCGTCGAGATCCTGGGCTCGGGCGGCGCGACCACGACGCCTCGCCCTGGCTGTGACTGTCGTGTGTGCGTGGAGGCCCGCACGCGCGGCGTCCCGTACGCGCGCACAGGCCCGAGCGTCTTCGTCCACGGGCCGAACCTCGTGTTCGACACGCCCGAGGAGGCGAAGCTTCAGCTCGACCGGCCGACGATCGGCGAGATCGCCGGGTGCTTCTACTCGCACTGGCACCCCGATCACATGATGGGGCGGCGCGTGTGGGAGACTCGTAACGCCGACTTTCTCGGCTGGCCTCCCGAGGCGAAGCGCCATCGGGTCACCGACGTCTATCTGCCGCAACAGGTGGCGACCGACTTCCGCGACTACCTGGGTGCGTGGGCTCATCTCGAGTTCATGGTCGAGCGCGGCTACATCCGCGTGCACGAGCTCGTCGACGGCAGCGTGGTCGCGTTCGGCGATGTCAGCCTGCGGCCGTTTCGGCTCGCCGCCGACTACGTCTACGGGTTCGAGCTCCGGGAGGGCGATCGGAGGCTGCTGCTCGCCATGGACGAGCTCGTCGGCTGGGAGCCGCCGGCAGAGCTTCGCGGCTGCGACCTCGCCGTGCTGCCGATGGGGATCTGTGAGCATGATCCGCTCACCGGCGAGCGGCTGATCGATCCGGAGCATCCCATCCTCCGCTACGAGGCCACCTATGAGGAGACTTTGACGATGGTCGACGCGCTCGCTGCGAGCGCGGTTGTGCTGATGCACGTCGAGGAGGTGTTCGGCCTCTCCCACGACGACCTCCAGGAGCTGGGCCGGCGGCTGCAGGCGGATGGGAGACCGGTGACCTTCGCGTGGGACGGGCTCGAGGTCGACGTCTGATGGGGCGGTCGGTCTTCACGGTCGATCTCGGCGCCATCCGCGCCAACGCACGAACGTTGCTCGACGTACTCGGAGGTGCGGAGTTGTGGGCGGTCGTGAAGGCCGACGCGTACGGGCACGGCGCCGCCGATGTCGCTTCGGCAGCGCTCACCGCGGGTGCGACGGCGCTTTGCGTGACCAGCGTTGCCGAGGCTCTGGCGCTGCGGCCGTCGGTGCCCGACGCGCGCATACTCGTGCTCGGCCCGACCGCCGACGGTGAGCTCGCCGCCGCCCGCGACGCTCGTCTCGAGCTCACGGTTTTCGACGAGCGCGTGCCCGAGGGCGTCCCGGTACACGTCAAGCTCGACACCGGCATGGGCCGGTGGGGCCTGGCCGAGCTCGTTGCCGCGCCCGGCCGCGACGTCGTGGGGTTGATGACGCATTTCGCCGATGCCGACGCGGACCTCGGGTTCACCGAGCTTCAGCTCGAGCGGTTTCTCGAAGCGACGGCCGCGCATACAGAGCTCACGAGGCACGCTGCGAACAGCGCCGCGGCACTGGCGCTGCCCTCGTCGAGGCTCGATGCCGCGCGTTGTGGAATTGCCCTCTACGGGATCTCGCCGTTCGGGGAGGGGCCGACCGGATGGGGGCTGCGGCCTGCGCTCCGCTGGGAGTCGGAGGTTGCCGCATCGAGACTCCTCGGCCAGGGGGAGAGCACCGGCTATGGGCGCCGGTTCGTCGCGCGCGAGTCGACCTGTATCGCCCTCGTCCCGGTCGGATACGCAGATGGTTTTCGCCGCGACATGACCGGTACGGAAGTGCTCGTCGGGGGCGTGCGCTGCCCCGTCGTCGGTACCGTCTCGATGGACGTGATCGCGGTGGAGACCCCAGGGCCGGTCGAGGGCGGGACGCCCGTGACACTCATCGGCGATGGGATCCTGATCGAGCGGCACGCGCGCGTCGCCGACACGATCGGGTACGAGATCGCGTGCGGTCTGAACACGCGTCCGCCGCGGGGGGCCCGGCGGGTAGTGGATGGCTGACACCGTCGCGCTACGGGTCGCGCTGCAGCGTGATCGTGCGGCTGACCTCGACGCGCGCCTGACGAGGCTGCTGCCACCGCTCGGCGGCACGGAGCGCGCTGTCGACGCCGGTTGCGGCACGGGAGCGCTCGCCTATGCGCTTGCCAGCCGCGTCCAGACGGTCGTCGGTGTCGACACCGACGAGCGCTACCTTGCCGCCGCCAGGGAGAGCTGCCCCGAGAACTGCACCTTCGTGAACGGAGATGCAGGGGCGCTTCCGTTCGCCTACGGCGAGTTCGACCTCGCAGGTTGCCTGCGCGTCCTGCACCACGTTCGGCGTCCGGAGCTCGTGGTTGCGGAGCTCGCGCGTGTGACGCGACCCGGCGGAGTCGTCCTCGTCGTCGACCAACTCGGCGCGATCGACCCGACGGTCTCCATCGAGCTCGACCGCTTCGAGCGGGCACGCGACCCGTCCCACCAGCGGCTGCTACCCGATGCGGATGTCCGTGGCTTTCTCGACGCCAACGATCTCATCGTCCTCGTCAACGAAGTGGTGCCCGAGCGGCGAGACATGGAGCACTACCTCGACCTCGCCGGTCTGGAGGGCGACGAGCGCGAGCGGATCCGCCGCCTCGCGCCACCCGGCGTGCAGGAAGTCGAGGTCGGCTGGTACGTGGCGCGTAAACCCGGCGCCTAGCGTTTCACGCCCTCCGCGAGTGGTGCTCCTCGCCTCTCTCGATGATACCCTTGGGGGGTATGAGTGGCGCCCTGACGACCGAGCGCTCGGAGAGCGTCGACCGGCAGCACACGCAGCTCGCGATCGAAGGCATGACCTGCGCAAGCTGTGCCACGCGGATCGAGCGGCGGCTCAACCTGCTCGACGGTGTGAGCGCCAGCGTCAACTACGCCACCGAGGCCGCGACGATCGACTTCGACTCGGAACACGTGACGCTGGCGGAGCTCGTCGCTGCCGTCGAGGCGGTCGGTTATCGCGCGGCACCTGCGGGTGATGCGCCCGAGGCGACGAGCGAGCACCTGGGAGCCCGGCTGGTGGTCGCGACCCTGCTCTCGGCGCCGGTGATGGCGCTGGCGATGATCCCGGCTCTGCAGTTCGACGGCTGGGAGTGGGTCTCACTCGCGCTCACGGCGCCGGTCGTGCTCTGGGCCGGCTGGCCGTTTCACCGCGCGACGATCGCCAACGCCCACCACGGCGCCGCCACCATGGACACGCTGATCTCGCTCGGGACGCTCGCCGCGCTCGGCTGGTCGGCGGTCGTGCTCGTCGGCGGCGTCGCTGCGGACACGTACTTCGAGGTCGCGGCGGTCGTCACCACTCTGATCCTGCTCGGGCGCTACCTCGAGCTTCGCGCCCGGCGTCGCGCAGGGGAGGCGATTCGTGCGCTGCTCGAGCTCGGCGCGAAGGACGCGCGCGTCCTGCGCGACGGCGAGGAGATGCTCGTTCCCGTCGACGAGCTGCGGGTGGGCGACCTGTTCGTCGTTCGCCCGGGTGAGAAGGTCGCCACCGACGGCATCGTCGTCGACGGTACCTCCGCGGTCGACCAGTCGCTGCTGACCGGCGAGCCGGTGCCCATCGAGGTCGGCCCGGGTAGCGACCTCGCCGGCGGCACGATCAACACGTTCGGGAGGATCGTCGTCCGCGCAACCAGCGTCGGCGCGGACACGGCGCTCGCGCAGATCGCGCGGCTCGTGGCGGAGGCGCAGGCCGGCAAGGCGCCGATCCAGCGTCTCGTCGACCGTGTGTCGGCGGTCTTCGTGCCTGTGGTGATCGGCATCGCTCTGTTGACGCTCGCCGGCTGGCTGGTCGTCACCGGCGACGCCGCTGACGCTTTCACGGCGGCTGTCGCCGTGTTGATCATCGCCTGCCCGTGCGCACTCGGCCTTGCGACGCCGACCGCGCTCATGGTCGGCAGCGGCCGGGGGGCGCAGCTTGGGGTGCTGATCAAGGGGCCGGAGGTCCTCGAGCAGACACGGCGGATCACGACGATCGTGCTCGACAAGACCGGCACCATCACCGAGGGCCGTATGCGGGTTGCCAAGGTGGTGGCGGACGAGGCGAGCGAGGAGGAGCTGCTCCGTTTGGCCGGCGCCGCCGAGAGCGCGAGCGAGCATCCGATCGCGCAGGCGATCGCAGCGCATGCTCGCGAGCAGCTCGGAGGGCTACCCCGCGTCGAGCACTTCGGCAACCGCGCCGGTCTGGGTGTGGAAGCAGTCGTCGAGGGCCATGCGGTCGTGGTCGGCCGTATGCCGCTGCTCACAGACTGCGGGCTCCACGTCGGCCCCGGACTGTTGGCTGCACACGGAGAGCGCCGAGGCCCACGGCATGACCGCAATCGCTGTCGGCTGGGGCGGCGCCGTGCGTGGGGTCATCGCCCTCTCCGACACGCTGAAGCCTTCGAGCTCCGAGGCGATCGCCCGCCTGCGTGATCTCGGTCTGCGGCCGGTCTTGCTCACGGGTGACAACGTGCGGGCCGCCCGGTCGATTGCCGGCCAGGCCGGGATCGACGAGGTGATCGCCGACGTGCTCCCCGCCGACAAGGCGGCTGTGATCGAGCGTCTCCAGCGCGAAGGCGAGGTCGTCGCGATGGTCGGGGACGGCGTCAACGATGCCCCCGCGCTCGCACGGGCGGACCTCGGTCTCGCGATCGGAACCGGCACGGACGTCGCCATCGAGGCGTCCGACCTCACGCTCGTCTCGGGTGACCTGCGCGGAGCCGTCGACGCGATCCGGCTCTCTCGCCGAACGCTCGCGACGATCAAGGGCAACCTGTTCTGGGCGTTCGCCTACAACGTTGCGGCGATCCCCCTCGCGGCTGCGGGGCTGCTCAACCCGATCGTCGCCGCGGCGGCGATGGCGTTCTCGAGCGTCTTCGTCGTGACGAACAGCCTGCGCCTGCGGCGCTTTCACGGACTGAGGGAGGGCACGTGACGTACTGGTACGCGAAGGACAAGGACGGGCTCGTCAAGCGACTGCACCGGATCGAAGGCCAGGTGCGCGGCATCGAGAAGATGGTCGAGGACGACCGCTACTGCATCGACATCCTCACGCAGATCTCCGCCGTCAGGACGGCTCTGGAGCAGGTGGGCGCCAGGCTCCTCGAGGGCCACGTGACCCATTGCGTCGCCGATGCGCTCGCGTCCGGCGACGAGGCGGCCGCGAGCGAGAAGACGACCGAGTTGCTGGACGCCGTACAGCGGTTCGTCAAGACGCGTTGACGCAGAGACGTGCTGCGGAAACGGCGGGGCGTGGCCGACGCGCAACCATCAGATTCGGTCGAGGCCGTAGCGAGAGTACGACCACGGCCAGTCACCAATCCGGTCGCAGAGACCGGCCTTGACAGGGTTGAGGAGAACGTATGCGCACGCGTCGTACAGGTACTCGTCACTCTCGATCACGCGGGAGGAGAACCGCTCGGCAAACAGGTGCCCGAACCGTCCGTGGCGTCGGTTGTACGTGATCGCGTAGGAGCTGTGGAGCCACTGCATCCCCCGTGACAGGTCGGCGCGCGTGGCCTGCACGACGGCGTGGTAGTGGGTCGCCATCAGGCACCGCGCGTGGATCGTGAGTCGGTGCGAGGCGGAAACCCGATCGAGAAGTGCCAGGAAGACGTGTCGATCCTCGTCGTCGAGGTAGATCGGCCGTTCCGGGATGCCGCGGGAGAACACGTGGAAGAAGCCGTCGGGGAGGAGCGAGCGGTGGTTCGCCACAGGTCGAGCGTAGGGCGGCGCCCGCCTCGCCGCATCGTCTTGTGGACGCATTGGCGCACTCTTGGCACACGTTCAGGCTCAGAGCCTTCACATTTCACGCCGCGGCCGCGCGTGGCCACCGCCGGCCGCCTCAGACGTGCTGCTCACCGCGGTGGTACGTGAACCGGCCCGCGAGCCGCGAGGTGAGCGTCGGGAAGAGAGCCTGCCCGAGCGACACGAGTCGGTACGGGAACCAGGGCACGATCACCTCTCCCCGATTGCGCTCGACGGCGCTCACGACCGCGTTGGCGACGGCGTCGGTGTCGGTCATGAAGCGACGCAGCGTGCGGCTTCTGAGCACCGAGTGCTGCGGGAACCCCTCGGTCTCGAGGAAGCCCGGCAGCACGGCGTGGCAGCCGATACCGCGGTGCCGAAGCGCTGCGCCACACGACCGCGAGAACGCCAGTTGGGCGTGCTTCGCCGCCGCATACGGGCCGGCGGGTGCAAACGCCACCGTCCCGGCCACCGAGACCATGTTGACCACATCCGCCCGTCCGCCGGCTGCGACCGAGGCCTCGAGGCCGGGCAAGAGCGCGCGGGTGCACCAGACGCCGCCGAGGTAGTTGACGCGCATCACGAGCTCGATCCGCTCGGGGTCGAGGGTGAGAAACGAGCCACGCGCAGGGATGCCGGCGTTGTTGACGAGCAGCTGTACTCGGGGATGCCGTGCGAGCACCCGGGTTGCAGCTGCCTCGACAGCCGTGCGGTCGGCCACGTCGCAGACCTCGACCTCGCCGCCGATCTCCTCGGCGACAGCGCGGAGCTTGTCCTCTCGTCGGGCTACGAGCACGCAGCGCCAGCCACGCGAGGCGAGTAGCCGGGCGGTCGCCTCGCCGATCCCCGACGAAGCTCCCGTCACGACCGCGACCCGCGCGTCAGGGGACGGGTTGGGCGTGGGGGTCTCGCTCATGGGGGCGCACCTTAGTGCAACCTGCTGGCTTGCAATAGGATCGCCCCGTGCCCGGGAGGTTCGACGGCAAGCAGGCGCTCGTGCTCGGCGTCGCCAACAAGCGCTCGATCGCCTGGGCGATCGCGAAGCGCCTCCACGACGAAGGCGCCGAGCTCGCGTTCACCTACCAGGGAGAGCGAATCGAGAAGGGCGTCCGGGAGCTGGCCGAGTCGGTGGGCGGTCACGTCGTGGGAGAGTGCGACGTCCGCTCGGACGCCGACCTGGACCGTGTCTTCGCGGCGACAGCCGACGCGTTCGGTGGAGGACTCGACTGCCTCGTCCACTCGGTGGCCTATGCGGCCGCCGAGGATCTGGAGGGTCGCTTCACCGACACGCCCAGAGACCGCTTCTGGATGGCAGTCGACATCAGCGCCTATTCCCTCGTCGCGGCTGCCAAGCGCGCGGAGCCGCTGATGCAGGCTCGCGGCGGCGGCTCGATCCTGACGATGACCTATCTCGGCGGCGAGCGCGCGGTGCCGCACTACAACGTCATGGGCGTCGCGAAGGCGACGCTCGACGCGTCGGTTCGCTACCTCGCTGGGACCTCGGCCAGACCGACATCCGCGTCAACGCGATCTCTGCCGGCCCCGTGCGGACACTTGCCGCTCGCTCGATCGCCGGCTTCACGACGATGGAGGAGATGTTCGAGCAGCGCGCTCCTCTGCACCGGCACATCGACGCCGATGATTGCGGTGCGGCGGCCGCCTACCTCCTCTCCGCGGACGGCCGCAATGTGACCGGGACGACGCTCTACGTCGACGCCGGTTACCACGCGATGGGCATGTAATCCGTTCGGCGTCCGTGCAATGACGGCGACAGGGCCCATCAGCGCCGAGCAGGCCGTTTCGGTGATCCGCTCGGGCGACACGGTGATGGTGGGTGGGTTCGGCCTCGTTGGTGCGCCGTTGACGCTGATCGACGCTCTCGTCGAGCGCTCGGACGCGTCGGATCTGACGATCGTTTCCAACAACATCGGTGAGCCCGGCCGAGGGCTGGGAAAGCTGCTGCGCCAGGGTCGCATCAAGCGCGGTATCTCCTCGTACTTCACCTCGAACCCGGAGGCCGTGGCCGCGGTGAACGCGGGTGAGATCGAGGCGACGCTGGTTCCGCAGGGGACGTTTGCCGAGGCGATCCGGGCAGCCGGGGCGGGCATCGCTGGGTTCTACACGCCCGTCGGTGCGGGCACGCTTCTCGCGGAGGGGAAGGAGGAGCGCGTGATCGATGGTGTGGCCCACGTGCTGGAGCGCCCGATCCGGGCGGACGTGGCGCTCGTCTACGCGGCGCGGGCCGACACGCTGGGCAACCTCTGGTACCGGCGCACGGCGCGGAACTTCAATCCGGTGATGGCCACGGCGGCGAGGGTCACGATTGCCGAGGCCGGCGAGATCGTCCCGCTCGGCGGTATCGAGCCCGAGTCGGTGGTCACTCCGCATCTCTACGTCGATCACCTGGTGAGCGGCGGGTGAGCGACGACGTGAGGCAGAGGATCGCCGCACGCGCCGCTCTCGAGCTGCGCCCCGGCGAGATCGTCAACCTCGGCATCGGCATCCCCAACCTGATCCCGGGCTTTCTCGACGACGAGGCGGGGGTCTTCCTGCACACCGAGAACGGCCTGCTCGGAGTCGGGCCTCGGCCCGGTGACGGTGAGCTCGACGCCGACCTGATCGACGCGGCCAAGCGTCCCGTGACCGCGCTCCCCGGAGCGTCCTACTTCGACAGCGCGGAGAGCTTCGCGATGATCCGTGGCGGCCACGTGGACGTCGCGGTGCTCGGAGCGTTGCAGGTGAGCGCCGCGGGGGATATCGCCAACTGGGCCGTCCCGGGCCAGGACGTGCTCGGCGTCGGCGGTGCCATGGACCTCGTCGTGGGTGCCCGCAGCGTGCTCGTGACGATGACGGCGACCTCCTCCAGCGGTCAGCCAAAGGTGGTCGCGGAATGCACCTACCCGCTCACCGCGCGCGGCGCCGCCGACGTGGTGATCACCGAGCTCTCGGTGTTCCGGCTGCGTGACGGTGCGCTCGTGCTGACCGAGCTGCTGGACGGCGCATCCGTGGACGACGTGCGACGCGTCACACTTGCTCCGTTCGCGATCGGCCTCGACGACCCGCGTTACACCTGAGACCGTGATCGAAGCCTTCAGCTGGGGACTGGTCGCAGCGTCGTCGTTGCTGCTCGGCGGGTTGATCGCGATCTTCTTCCGCGTCGGCTCGCAGCTCCTCGGTCTCATCCTTGCCTTCGGAGCGGGCGTGCTCCTCAGCGCCGTGGCGTACGAGCTCGTGGAAGAGGCCTACGCATTGGGGGAGGGCGCCGGCTCCCTCGCGCTCGGCCTGCCCGCCGGGGCGCTGGTCTTCTTCGCCGGTGACTGGGTCATCGACCGCATGGGCGGGGAGGGCCGCAAGCGCTCGGACAGGACAGGCGACACCGGCTCGGCGCTCCCCATCACGCTCGGCATCGTGCTCGACGGGATCCCCGAGTCGATCGTGCTGGGGCTGACGCTCCTCGACGGTTCCGGCGTGAGCGTGGCGGTGCTGGCCGCGGTGTTCCTCTCCAACCTCCCCGAGTCGCTCGCGGCTACCACCGGCCTCAAGAGAGGCGGCTGGAGATCCAGGCGGATCATGGATCTCTGGGCCGCGGTCGTGCTCGTGTGCGGGGTCGCGGCGCTGGCCGGCTATGCCCTCCTCGACAGTGCGTCGCCACGCGCGATCGGGTTCGTCAACGCATTCGCCGCAGGCGCCATCCTCACGATGCTCGCCGACACGATGATGCCCGAGGCGTTCGAGCGCGGCGGCAAGGCGGTCGGTCTCGTCACGACGCTCGGCTTCGGGCTCGCGTTCGCGATCTCGACCTTCGAGTAGTAGGTCGGCTATCCGCTCTCGCGGCCGCTGGAGTCGAGCCGAGACTCGATGCCCTCGAGACGCCGGATGATCTCGTCGTGGTCGCGACGGCCCTCATCGGTCGTCTCCCGCTGCCGCTGCGAGATGAACACCGTGATGACGAGGCTCGTGAGGATCGGGATGAGGCTGATCCCGACCATCATCAACGCGACGCCGATCACCCGGCCGGCCGCGTTCGTCGGCACGACGTCGCCATAGCCCGTGGTCGTCACGGTCGCCACAGCCCACCACAGCGCGTCACCGGTCGACCCGATACCTGGGTCGACCAGAAGCTCCAGGAAGGCAGCCACAGCCGCAGCCGAGGCGGCGACACCGATGATCACGAGGACCACCCCGCGCAGCTTGAGCGCGGCCAGGCGTTGCCCGGTGAAGCGTTCCGGCATCAGGTCGTCCGTTCGCGCTCGAGAGACGCTCCCCTGCGTCAGGCGCTGGCGGCGTCGATGATCGCATCGACGTCCGGCAGCTCCGCTCCGAGCAGCCACGACGCGACGACCGTGTCCCCGTCGACGAGGAAGGCGCTGCGGTCGGCCTTCGGGACGCCGAGCGAGTCGCCGAGCACGCCGAATCCTTCCGCCACCGCCCCCATGCGGTCCGAGAGGAGTGGAACCGTGTCACCGAGGCCGAGGGACTCGGACCAGGCACGGTGCGACCACATCGAGTCGAGGGAGACCCCGAACGGCCTGATGCCTGCCGCCCGCAGGTCGTCGCTCCTGTCCCGCAGGAGCCGCAGCTCGTTGGTTCAGGTGGGCGACCAGTCGAACGGGTAGAAGCAGACGAGCGCGAGCCCGTCGCCAGCGATCGCCTCGGCCAGCGACACCGCCTCCTCCCCGGGTGCACGCCAGAGGAGTTGAGCGGCGGGGATGCGGTCGCCGGCGGCGAGCATGGTCGAAGGCTACCCCGCGCAGCACCAGCCCTCGACGCGGGGGAATGCCTGGGCGCGGAACTGCGCAGAGACGTTCGCGACAGCCTCGATCCGCCGTAGCCCGCGCGTCGTCGCTCAGCCCAGGTCGCCGGCGTAGGTCGCCGGCAGAGTCTCGGTCGCGATCGCGATCTCCTGCACCACCTCGACGATATCGCGGTTGGCACCCCAGATCCGTAGCTGTCGGTCGGCGCTGTTGCCGCGGTCGAGGATTTCGCGCACGCCCTCGAGCTCCCGCTCGGAGCCGAGCTCGCGCGCGTGCGGCTCGAGCTCGCGCAACGTGCGGCGGACGAGCTGGGCGATCGGGACACGGTTGCGGCGCCCGGTGGCGAGGTCCATCACCGGCGCCTCGAGCCCGTAGCGGGCTGCGAGCCACTTGTTCTCGGTCGTGAGGATCCGGTGATAGGACGGGATCTCCTCGCCGGCCTCGTACCGCTCGCAGAGCTGCTTCACGAGCGCCTGGCAGTACGCCGTGATCGCGACCGCGTCCTCGACCCGGGTGACGCCGTCGCAGATGCGGATCTCGATCGTGCCCAGGCGTGGGTGCAGCCGGACGTCCCACCAGATGTGCGTGTAGTCGCCGATGCAACCGGTGCGCTCGAGCTGGCCGACGACTTCGGCGTAGTCCGCGTAGTCGCGGAACCGCGGCGGCGGCCCCGACCGCGGCATCGCGGAGAAGATCATCTGCCGGCTCGACGCCAGCCCTGTCGGCTCGCCGCGCCAGAACGGCGAGCTGGCCGAGAGCGCCAGCAGCGGGGCGAGCTGCGGCAGCAGGCCGCTGACGACCTTGATCGCCTTGTCTGGATCGTCGACCGCGACGTGGACGTGCATCCCGAAGATCAGCTCGCGGCGCGCGATGTACTGCAGCTGGTCGACCAGCTGTCGGTAACGGTCCTTGGCCGTGATCCGCTGGCGTTCGAACAGGCTGAAGGGATGGGTGCCGGCTGAGCCGACGCGAAGCCCTTTCTCACGCGCGACGCCGCAGACGTAGCCGCGCAGCGTGACCAGCTCGTGGAGCACGTCTCCTGCCGTGCGGCAGACGGGCGTCGCGATCTCGAGCACCGACTGCATCAGCTCGGGGTTGATGCGTGTCTCCAGCTCGTGCCCGTGGATCGCGGCGAGCACCGTCTCGACGTGCTGCACCAGGTCGAACGACTCGGAGTCGAGCAGCATGTACTCCTCCTCGACACCGAGCGTGTACGGCGGGCCGGCGCCGAAGCGATGCTCCAGCACGCTGCCGCCGTAGGACGTGCCCTTACCGGTGATCGACGACGGGATCGCCTGGCGCGGGTCCAGATCGGTCACGGCAACACGGCCTCGACCTCGATCTCGACCTTCCAGGCCGGGTCGAGCAACCGGGTGACTACAGTCGTGTTCGCCGGCCGGACCTCTGCGAACGCCTCGCCGTGAGCACGCGCGAACTCGGTCCAGTGATCCGCGTGCGTCAGGTAGACACGGGTGCGCACCACGTGCTCGAGGGACGTGCCGGCGCGCTCAAGCGCCTCCGCCACGATCGCGAGGCAGAGCCTGGCCTGCTCGTATGCGCCCTCGGGTGGCGGTGAGCCGTCCGCGGGGATCGGTGCTGTGCCGGCCACGTGAACACGGTCGCCCGCGACGACCGCCCGTGAGAAGCCGACCACGGCTTCGTAGGGCGAGTGACCGGAGATGAGGCGTCGCTCCACGGGCCTAGTATCTCCCGGCGTGCAGGCGCTTTTCCAGATCGACGAGTGGGACGCCCCGTTCGCCGCAGCCGGTGTGACCACGGCCGAGGCGCCGCTCGCAACGCGCGGCGACACGGATCGGCCCGTGCTGCTGGCCTCCGTCTCCAAGCCCGTGACGGCCCTCGCGGTGCTCGTGGCCGCAGAGGAGGGTACGGTCGACCTCGACGAGCCCGCCGGCCCACCCGGCTCCACCGTCAGGCACCTCCTGGCACACGCGTCCGGCTTGCCGTTCGAGGGCGACGTCCCGATCGGGCCGCCGGGTCGCCGGAGGATCTACTCCAATGAGGGTTTCCGGGTGCTGGGGGCGCACCTCGAGGCCCGCGCCTCGATGCCGTTCGCCGACTATGTGCGCGAGGCGGTGTGCACGCCGCTCGGGCTCGCTCTCGACCCCCGGGGTCACCCGGGAGGTGGCATGCACGGCTCTGTGAGTGACGTGCTGGCACTGTCGCGCGAGCTGCTGCGCCCCACGCTCGTCGCGCCCGAGACCAACGAGGAGATGACGAGCGTCCAGTTCCCCTCACTCGACGGCGTGCTGCCGGACTTCGGGCGCTTCAGTCCGATGGACTGGGGTCTCGGCGTCGAGATCAAGGGGACGAAGCAGCCCCACTGGTCGGGCACGCTGACCTCGGCGCGCACATTCGGTCACTTCGGTGGCTCCGGCACGTTCTTCTGGGCCGACCCGGACAAGGATCTCGCGTGTGTGTGTCTCACGACGCGCGAGTTCGGCGAGTGGGCCAAGGACGCGTGGCCGACGCTGTCCGACGCCGTGCTCGCGGAGACGGGCCGCCTCGCGTAGCGCCGAGGCGTCCACGCTACGGCGAGCTTGCCGTGAGCGCGTCGAGCGTGCCACGGTCGCAGCGGGCGACGACGCAGGTCGTGACGGCGGCAGCAGGCCCGTCGGCCACGTCGCCGGGACGAAGCAGGCCGCTGCCGGCACTGGCCAGGCCGGTGAGGAGCACGTCGACGGTGGCATCGGTGCTACCGAAGCTGCCACCCGTTGCGACCTCGAGCCGCTCGATCTGGTCTGCGAACCGCGCGAGCCGCTCCCCGGACACCGACCCGAACAGCCCAACACGCTGCAGCTCGGCGACGGAGGCGGGCACGAACCTCGGCATGGCGCCTACCGTAGCGCGGGTCGCCACTGGCTCAGGAGGCGAGGCTGCCCAGATGCCTCGCCAGGTGTTCCGATTCGACCCGTAGCTCGGGGACGGCGGTGTTCTCCCACAGCAGCCCTTTGCGCAGCGGGCCGACGAGGAAGAGCCGCTCGCTGGCACGCCCGTCGGCGTCGATCAGCCCGCCGCACTCGCCGCTTCGCAGCCCGAGCCCGAGAGGATCGGGCGTGACCAACCCGTCGGCGAGCAGTTGCTGCACCAGCGGCTCGGCAACCCGCCGGACATCGGTGTCCGGTCCGGTGCAGTTGACGACCCTGCCGACGCGAACTGTCGTGGTCTCCCGTTCACCGCGGGCACGTAGGTGCACGTCGACGAGCGCATCGACAGGCTCGAAACCAAGGACGCTCGCCGCCACGACTCGTAGACGCTCCGTGTGGAGCAACTCCTGTATTGCCGCCGCCGTCTGAGGGGATGACCGGTGGCGATGGGTCTCCCAGTAGGGTCGCGCGTGACGCAGGAAGCGCTCCTTCTCGGTCTCGCTCAGCGACATCCAGAGGGCCGGCGTGTCCGCTCTGAGCGACGTGTGCACCTCGCGCCAGTCGATCCCGCTCCCCGCCGCGTCGTCGACCTCTGCCCGCAGCCTCTGGAGCAACCCCAAGGCGGTGCGTGGCCAGTCATCGAGCCCTCGGGGTCGCGGATAGTGCGGCGGGGCGACCGCGGCGACACGGTGGGAGTGCGGCAGCAACCCGTGGCGTGAGACGCCATGGATCAGGGCTCGCTGCCCACGGTCCCGCAATGCGAGCGCGATGTCGAGCATCGTCAGGCCGGTGCCGATCAGCAGCACCTCCTGGTCGGGGTCCGCTTCGAGTGCACCGGCGGCCCACGGGTCAGGTGCGTAGCGCGGGTCGGAGTAGAACGCGGGGTCGGTGATCGCTGGATCGGACGGTGGGAAATTCCCGATCGCCAGCACGACGCGCTCGGCGACGACCGGCGCCACGCCGTCGATCCCGACGTGAACCAGGCCGTCCGGCCCGACGTCGACCGACGTCGCCTCCCCGGCGATCCGGCGCAGGCTCGCGGTGCTCACCGTCTCCGCCGCGTCGAGCAGATGCGCGAGGTAGGCGCCGTAGAGGCTGCGCGGCACGAATGAGCCGCCGGTGACGCCGGGATCCGCGGAGCGGGCGAACTCCAGGAAGTCGTCGGCGTCGTCGGAGAACGCGCTCATGCGGCCGGCGGGAACGTTGAGCGTATGGCTTTCGTAGACGGTGCCGTACGCGACGCCGGCCGTGAAGCGGCCGGTGCGCTCGACGATTGCGATCCGTGAGCCCCGCCACCGCGGATCGCGGAGGAGGTGGACGGCGACCATCGTCCCGGTGAACCCGGCGCCGACGATCGCCACGGAGAACCGCTCGGGCTCGGTCACGCGCCTACGGTAGCCCTCTCATTGAGACCGGAGCCGGCGTGCGCCGGCTCCGGTTCTCGGGGAGGGAGACTGAAGGCGGGTTTACGAAGCGAGCCCGAGGCTGCGCTCGATGGCGCCCTTGGGCTGCGCTCCGATCACAGCCGCAGAGGGCTCGCCGTCGCGGAAGAGAATCATCGTCGGAATCGAAGCGATGCCGTAGCGGTCGGCCAGGCCCCGCTCCTCGTCGATGTTGACCTTCACGATCTTGAGCTCTCCCACGCGCTCCTCGGCGATCCGGTCGAGCACGGGCGAGACAGCGTGGCACGGGCCACACCACTCCGCCCAGAAGTCGACGATCACCGGGGTCTCGCTCTGGATGACCTCCTGCTCGAAGGTCGTCTCGGTCACTGGGGTTCCCATGTAGTCCCTTTCTGTGCCGGGCTCGAGCCCGGCATGAGTCTGTGTCATACCAGTTCCAACGACGAGCGAGCCCGGGCTCTTCCCGGGCGCCGCCTAGAATCGACGGCATGTTCGCACCGCTGCCGGACAAGCCGGACCACGACGCGCTCGAGCGCGCGATCCTGGACGTCTGGGAGCGGGAAGGGACGTTCGAGGAGCTGCGTGCGATGAACGCCGACGGCCCGATCTTCAGCTTCGTGGACGGCCCCGTGACCGCGAACAGGATGGCGCTCGGTGTCCACACTGCTTGGGGGCGGACGCTGAAGGACGTCTTCCAGCGGTACAAGGCGCTCTGCGGGCACCACCAGCGCTACCAGAACGGCTTCGACTGCCAGGGGCTCTGGATCGAGGTGGGCGTCGAGCGGGCGCTCGGGCTCAACTCGAAGCGCGAGATCGAAGAGTTCGGGCTCGCCGAGTTCGCTCGGCGTTGCCGCGAGGTGGTCGTGCAGTCCTCGCGCGCGTTGACCGAGGGCTCGATCCGGCTCGGTCAATGGATGGACTGGGGGAACGACTACTTCACGTTCAGCGACACGAACATCGAGTACATCTGGCGGTTCCTGCAGCTCGTGCACGAGCGCGGCTGGCTCTACCTCGGTCACCGTTCGACGGAATGGTGCCCGCGCTGCGGCACCTCGCTGTCCCAGCACGAGCTCACCCAGTCAGGCGTGTATCAGGAGCGGAGCGACCCGTCGCTCTACGTCCGCTTCCCGCTCCTCGAGCGACCCAACGAGTCGCTCGTCGTCTGGACGACGACGCCCTGGACGTTGCCGGCGAACGTCGCCGCGGCTGTCGAGCCCGATGCGGAGTACGGGCGGCGCGAGAACGGCGAGTGGGTAGCGGTCGCCAGGTATCCCGACGAGCAATTCCACCATCGGGCTCGCGGAGCAGAGCTCGTGGGTCTTCGCTACCGCGGTCCGTTCGACGACCTCGGTCCCGGCGGCGAGGTCGACCATCGGGTCATCCCGTGGGACGAGGTCTCGCTCGAGGAGGGCACGGGCATCGTCCACATCGCGCCGGGGGCCGGCCAGGAAGACTTCGAGCTCGGCCTCCTCCACGACCTCCCGGTGCTCTCGCCCGTGGACGAGGCCGGCCGGTTCTACGACGCGTACGGCTGGCTGCACGGGCTCTCTACCAGCGACGCGGCTGACCAGATCGTCGGTCGACTGGCCGAGCAGGGGTTCCTGCTCGAAGCGGGCACGTACCTGCACCGCTATCCGCACTGCTGGCGCTGCGACACGCCACTCATCTGGCGCGTGACCGACGACTGGCTGATCTCGGTCGGTGAGCTCCGCCAGCCGCTGCTCGATGCGAATGCGACGGTCGAGTGGACACCCGGCTACATGGGCAAGCGCATGGACGACTGGCTGCGCAACATGGGCGACTGGAACATCTCGCGCCGCCGCTACTACGGGCTCCCGTTGCCCTTCTACCCCTGCTCGTGCGGCCACCTGAACGTGATCGGCTCGAAGGCCGAGCTCTTGGAGAGAGCGACTGGACCGGTCGAGGGGCTCGAGGAGCTCAGGCGCCCCTGGATAGACGACGTTCGGATCGGCTGCGAGGCGTGCGGCGAGGAGGTCGAGCGGATCGCCGAGGTCGGCGACGTCTGGCTCGACGCCGGCATCGTCCCGTTCTCCACGCTCGGCTGGGAGAGCCCTGAGTACGTCCCGGAGGGCTACGCGACAGGGGCTGCGCAGGGGCTCACCCGCGCCGACCTCCCTGACCACCGCTACTGGGAGCAGTGGTTCCCGGCCGACTGGGTCTCGGAGATGCGTGAGCAGATCCGCCTCTGGTTCTACTCGCAGCTCTTCATGTCCGTTGCGCTGACGGGGCGGGCGCCCTTCCGCAGGGTGCTCGGCTACGAGAAGATGCTCGACGAGAAGGGCCGAGAGATGCACAGCTCGTGGGGGAACACGATCGATGCCCCGGATGCCTTCGCGCGAATGGGCGCCGACGTGATGCGCTGGCAGTTCTGCGCGCAGCCCCCCGACCGCAACCTGCTCTTCGGGTTCGGCCCGGCGCAGGAGATCAAGCGGAAGCTGCTGACGCTGTGGAACTCCGTCACGTTCCTCGTGCGCTACGCGAACGTCGAAGGGTGGCAGCCGACGTGGGACGAGCTCGAAGCAGGGCCCCAGGGCGAGCTGCAGGCGCTCGATCGCTGGCTCGTGGAGCGGACGCGACAGCTCGTCGAGGAGGCCACGGACGCCTACGGGCGCTGGCTGACCGTTGATGTCACGCACGCTTTCGAGAGCTTCGTCGAGGACGTCTCGAACTGGTACATCCGCCGCTCGCGGCGCCGCTTCTGGAGGACACCGTCGACCCAGCTGCGCGAGGACGGGGGCGATGCGGCGTTCCGCACGCTCTGGTACGCGCTCGCCACCGGGTTGCGCGTGATCGCACCGGTGATGCCGTTCCTGGCGGACCATCTGTGGCGCACCCTGACCGCCCCATGCCCGGAGGCGACGTCGTCGGTGCACCTTGCCGGCTGGCCACAGCCGCCGGCGGCCGATCGCGGCCTGCTGGCCGAGATCGAGGAGGTGCGCGTCGTCGCGAGCCTCGGCCACCAGGCACGGCAGTCGGCCTCGCTCAAGGTGCGCCAGCCACTGCGCCGCATCGTCATCGAAGGTGCCACGCACGTCGCCGCACATACCGACGTGATCGCCGAGGAGCTGCAGGTGAAGGAGGTCGAGATCGGCCACGTGGACGCCGAGCTGCGCGTCAAGCCCAATCTCCCGCTGCTCGGACCGCGTCTCGGGAAGGAGCTCGGCGCCGTGCGCGCGGCCCTCCAGGCGGGCGACTTCGAGGATCTCGGCGGCGGCCGCTTTCTGGCGGCGGGTCACGAGCTCGAGCAGGCCGAGGTGCTCGTCGAGCGCGCCGGCAAGGCCGGCTGGGCGGTGGCGGCCGACGCCGGAGTGACGGTCGCGCTCGACACCCACGTGGACGAGGAGCTCGCGCGAGAGGCGCGCGTGAACGAGCTGAACCACCTCGTCAACACGATGCGGAAGGATGCGGGGCTCGAGCTGACCGACCGCATCCGGTTGACGATCCCCGCACGCGACGCCGACCTGCTCGAGTACGCAGACCTGATCAAGGCCGAGACGCTGGCCGTGGAGCTCTCCACCGACGGCGGCGACGCACCGGTCATCGCCAAGGCGTGAGAGGTATGACCCGCTAGCGTGCCGGCTTCGCTGCGGCCGCAACGAGGCCTGCAGGCACGGACGCGACAGCGGTGAGCTGGTGCACGACATGCAGGACGACGCCGGCTGCGGCGCACTGCACACCGGCGCGCCGCACGAGCAATCCGTAGAGGTCGCGGTTCAGCGCCACCTGTGCCGCCAGTGCCGCGGCCACGAGCCCGGGGCGCCGGAGTGCAAGCGCAGCGGCGGCACCGACGGCAGCAACGGCGCTCGCGCGCTCCCGGATGCCGAGGTTCAGCGTCGTGGGCAGCTCCGCTCGCTCGAGCATGAGCTCCACCCACGGAACACCTCGCCGCGCGAAGTCCGTGACCACCATCGAGCCGAGCGTCCACTCCTTCAGGTGGGTGCCCTGGATCGCAGGGTCGAGCAGTATGCGTCCTCGGGTGACGAGCCGTCCGCCGAGCTCGATGTCCTCGATCGATGGGCGCGGATAGCGCCCGGCGTCGAAGCCGCCGACCGAGGCGAACGCGTCGCGCCGGACCGCCCCGAGCCCGGCCCAGAAGGTGTGCGCCTCGCCTGCCGACCGCTGGTGCACGACGTGGTGCAAGAGGTTGCGGAATGCGGCCACGGTGCCGAGCGTGGCGACGTGATCGTCGTATGAGCCGAACACCGCGACGAGTGTGTCGTCCTCGGCGAACGCGGCGCGGAGCCGCGCCAGCGCGTTCGGGTGCACCAGGACGTCGGAGTCGACGAACACGAGCAGCTCGCCTGTCGCCCGGCTCGCGCCGGCGTTCCGTGCTCCGGCCGGGCCCATGCCGCTCGGCGTGTCGACGACGATCAGCTCGTCGGCGCCGGCCACCTCGAGGGCGGCCAGGCAGGCGGGGAGCGTCGCCGGCCGGTCGGTCGCCGGCACGATCGCCGAGATCGAGGCCACCTAGAGGCTTGATGTGGGATAGGGGTGCGTGCGGGGAGGGTATGCGCCAAGTAGCGTGTCCGGCTCGGTCGGCGTGCAGGCTGCAAACCGCCTGGATGCCGATCGAGACGGGCGCGATGCGCCGTGCGCAGACCCCCAGCCGTGCGTGCTCCTATTTCGCATCAAGCCTCTTAGTTGCGCGTGTCGGCCAGCTCGAGCTCGCGCCGCAGCTCGACGGGAAGCCTGAAGGTCACGTCCTCGTCCACCATGCGGAATGGCTCTACGCGGGTGACGCCGCGGTCGCGGAACCAGTCGCAGACGCGCGTCACGAGCCGCTCCGGCGCCGAGGCGCCGGACGTGACGCCGACCGTGCGTGCACCCTCGAGCCACCTCTCGTCGATCTCCGTCTCGTCGTCGATCAGATAGGACGGCACGCCCCCTGCGCGAGCGACGTCGACGAGCCTGTTCGAGTTGGACGAGTTGCGCGACCCGATCACCAGCAGCACGTCGATCTCCGCGAGCATCTCCTTCACGGCCCACTGCCGGTTGGAGGTCGCGTAGCAGATGTCTTCCTTCTTCGGCCCGACGATGTCGGGGAAGCGCCGGCGGAGGGTTCCGACGATGTCGGCCGTCTCGTCGACGGACAGCGTCGTCTGCGTGATGTAGGCGACGCGAGCGTCTGACGGCAGGTCGAGCGCTTCCGCTTCGGCCACGTCCTGGACGAGCACCGTCGCCTCGGGCGCCTCGCCCATCGTGCCCACGACCTCTTCGTGCCCGGCGTGCCCGACGAGGACGACGGTGTAGCCGTTCGCTGCGTACCGCCGCGCCTGTACGTGCACCTTCGTCACCAGCGGGCACGTGGCGTCGATCACCTCGTGGCCGAGCCGGCGTGAGCTCTCGTGCACCATCGGCGCGACGCCGTGCGCGGAGTAGACGACGACCGCGCCTTCCGGCACCTCGCTCTCGTCGTCCACGAAGATCGCACCACGCGCCTCGAGGTCGCGGACGACGTGGATGTTGTGGACGATCTGCTTGCGCACGTAGACGGGGGCGCCGTAGTGCTCGAGCGCCTGCTCGACCGTCTCTACTGCACGCTCGACTCCTGCGCAGTAACCGCGCGGTGAAGCCAGGAGGACGCGCTCGACCATGCGCACAGCGTAGATGGACGGCGAGTCAGCGGGACGTCTCGGCCAGCAGGATGCCGGCGAGCACGACGGCACCGCCTGCGATCTGGACGGCGTCCAGGGTCTCGCCGAGCCAGGCCCAGGCAACGATGGCCGCCGCGACCGGCTCGAACGTCGCCACGATCGTGACCGTCGTGGCAGGGAGGTGTTGTAAAGCACCGATCGAGAGCACGAAGGGGGCAATCGTGCCCAAGCGCGATCGTCCACACCGCGAGCGCCCAGACCGGCGTCGAGAGGTCGAGCGGCCCGGGGAGCGCGACCTGCTCGGTGAGCGAGGCGAAGGGAAAGCTCCACCACGGCTGCACCACCGCCCAGAATCCGGCCGCAGCGCCGATCGAGAAGCAGACGAGCGAGTAGGGGTCACGTCGCACGACGAGCCGCTCACCGGCCAGGTAGTAGACGGCCAGCGCGACCGACGCGGCGAGCCCGGCGACCACGCCGACCCCGTCCAGGGTGAGCCCCGCCCACACCTGCGCTACGAGCGTGAGCCCCACGACGACGAGCCCGAGCGCGAGCCACACGCGGTCCCGCACACGCTCCCGCCAGACGAACCGGGCCCAGAGTGCGACGAGGACCGGTGCCGTGAACTCGAGCAGCAGCCCGATCCCGATCGGCAGCCGGTAGATGGCCACGAAGTAGAGCCACTGCACGAACGCGAAGCCGACGATGCCGTACCCGATCAGCGACAGGGCCTCGCGCCGCTCGATGCGTAGCCTGCCCGGGGCCAGCACCGCCAGACCGGCGAGCAGGCCGAGAAACGCTCCCGTCGAGCGCAGCTCCGTCCAGCGCAGCGTCCCCATCTCGCTCGCGTCGAGAGCGAGCTTCGAGACCGAGCCGTTGACCGCGAAGAGCGTCGCTGCGGCCAGCGTCATCGTGTAGCCGAGCCTGGCGCGACGGTCACGCTGGTGGGCGCCCGGGACCGGGAGGGGTGCATCGACCACGGCGCGAGCATAGGGATCACTGACATGTCAGCGGCGCACTGGCCGTCTGCCGGCTCCGGCGGTTAGGCTGAAAATCGATTCTCGATTTTCAGCCCGTGCGCGCTGCGCTCTTCATCACCTGTCTCGCGGACACGCTCTACCCGCAGGTCGGGCGGGCTACCGTGGAGCTGCTCGAACGGCTGGGGGTCGAAGTCGCGTTCCCACGCGCTCAGACCTGCTGTGGTCAGCTGCACCGAAACGCGGGCTACGAGGCCGAGGCGATCTCGCTGGCCCGCCGCTTCGGCGAGGTGTTCGCCGGCTTCGACGCGATCGTGACCCCCTCCGGGTCGTGTGCCGGGCATGTGCGGGCGCACGTGCCGGAGCTTGCGCCGGAGGCCGCCGCGGCGGCCTCGGTGACGTTCGAGCTCTCCCAGTTCCTCGTCGACCGGCTTGGGGTCGTCGATGTCGGCTCGACGTGGGTCGGAACGGTTGTCTATCACCCGACGTGCCATTCGCTGCGGGTGCTCGGGGTCGGGGACGCACCGGAGCGGTTGCTGCGTGCCGTGCCAGGGCTGGAGCTGCGCGACCTCGCCGCCGCGACCGAGTGCTGCGGCTTCGGCGGCACGTTCGCGGTGAAGAACGCGGCCGTCTCGGCGGCGATGCTCGACGAGAAGCTGGAGCACGTGCTTGCAACCGGGGCAGACGCGGTGTGCGCCTGCGACAGCTCGTGCCTGATGCACATGGGCGGCGGTCTCGAGCGACGTGGCGCGCCCGTGCGGGCCGTGCACCTCGCCGAGGTGCTCGCGTCGTGACCTCTCGGCTGGCATCGCGGACGGCGTGGCCGGTTGAATTCCCGGCGGCGGCCGAGATCGCCCTCCGCGACGAGCAAGCGCGAGCAAACGTCCGCCTCTCGCAGGACACCATTCAGGCGAAGCGAGCGCGAGTGGTGGCCGACACACCCGACTGGGAGGAGCTCCGCGATGCAGGAGCTGCGATCAGGGAACGGGCGCTCCGCGGTCTCGAGGGCCTGCTCGTGCAGTTGGAGGAGATGGTCGTCCGGGCCGGAGGCACGGTGCACTGGGCGCGGGACGCTCTCGATGCGAACGGAATCGTGACTGCGATCGTCCTCGCCACCGGTGCGCGCGAGGTCGTCAAGGTGAAGTCGCTCACCACGGACGAGATCGGTCTCAACACGGCGCTCGCCGCGGCCGGCATCGAGGCGATCGAGACCGACCTTGCGGAGCTGATCTGCCAGCTCGCGGACGAGCGTCCCGTCGCATCTGCTCGTACCGGCGATCCATCGTAACCGGCGCGAGATCCGCGACCTGTTCCGTGAGCGGCTGGGGCTGCACGGTCTGGGGGACGACCCGGCCGAGCTGGCAGAGGCGGCGAGGCTGCACCTGCGGGAGGCGTTCCTCCGGGCCCGCGTCGCGGTTTCCGGCGCGAACTTCGCCGTCGCCGAGACCGGGACGGTGTGCGTCGTCGAGTCGGAGGGCAACGGCCGCATGTGCACGACGCTCCCGGAGACACTCGTCACCGTGATGGGGATCGAGAAGGTGGTGCCCGAGTGGCGTGATCTCGGGGTGCTCCTGCAGCTCCTGCCGCGATCGGCGACAGCCGAGCTGATGAATCCCTACACGTCGCTCTGGACCGGCGTCCGTCAGGGTGACGGGCCCCGTGACTTCCACCTCGTCCTCCTGGACGCTGGTCGCACGCGGGCGCTCGCCGATCCGGAGGGACGTCCGGTGCTGCGCTGCATCCGCTGTGCCGCCTGCATCAGCGTCTGCCCGGTCTACCGGCAGACCGGTGGTCACGCCTACCACACGGTCTATGCGGGCCCCATCGGTGCCATCCTGGAGCCCCAGCTGCAAGGTGAGCATGGCCCGGCGGGGTCGTTGCCGTTCGCGTCCACGTTGTGTGGCGCCTGCGCGGACGTCTGCCCGGTGCACATCGAGATTCCCCGTGTTCTGGTGCACGAGCGCTCCCGGGAGGTGCGCGCCGAGGGGCAGGGGCTCGAGGGTGCCTCGCTGCGGCTGCTCGGTCGCGTGTTCGGCGACGCCGAGCGGTACGAGAGGGCGCAACGCCTCGCGCGCCGCCTGCAGCGTCCCGCCGTCCGCGACGGTCGGGTGCGGTGGTTCGTCGGCCCGCTTGCGGGCTGGGGTAAGTCGCGCGAGCTCCCGGCGCTGCCCGAGCAGACGTTCCGCGAGTGGTGGGAGGCCCGTGAGCGCGCGTGAGGAGGTGCTGCGACGCGTGCGCGCGGCGCTCGCCGACGTCCCTGACGACGACGAGGTCGTCGTGCCCCGGGCGTATCGCACGCGGGGCGACCTGGACGTGCACGGCCGGGTGAGCTTGCTCGTGGCGCGTCTCGAGGAGTACGGCGCCGCGGTCGTGCTGTCGGTCGACCCGGCATCGTCGATCGCCGCCGTGCTCGCGGAGCGCGGCGCAAGGCGCGTCGTCGTCGCGTCGGACCTGTCGAGGAAGCTGCGGCCGGACGGCGTCGAAGTCGTCGCCGACGCGGACCTGACCGCGCGGGAGCTCGACGCCTGCGACGCGGTGGTGACGACGTGCGCGGCCGCATGTGCGGAGACGGGGACGCTTGCACTGGACGGCGGGGCCGGACAGGGGAGGCGCGCGATGACGCTGGTGCCCGACCTGCACGTGTGTGTGGTCGGACGCGACCAGGTCGTGCAGACCGTGCCCGAGCTCTTCGACCGGCTCGAACCGTGCGCGCGCGAAGGGCGGCCGATCGTGCTCGTCTCCGGGCCGTCGGCGACGAGCGACATCGAGTTGAGCCGTGTGGAGGGCGTGCACGGACCGCGCCAGCTCGTGGTCGTGATCGCTCCTTGACGCAAGCGCCTGCGGCGGACGACGCCGCCTCCCGCGGAATCGAGGACGGCGCGCCGGTGCTCCTCGTCTCCGCCTAGACTGACAGCTGTCGGGGCGTAGCTCAGCCTGGTAGAGCGCTCGCTTTGGGAGCGAGAGGTCGTCGGTTCGGATCCGGCCGCCCCGACTGGGAGAACGGTGAGGGCGCCCGTGGGGCGCCCTCACCGCACCTCCTCTCTGTGCAGTCCTATGCGGTCGCTTCTTCGGTGCTCTTGCCGATGAGCGAGGCCCAGATCGCCCCGCCGAGGATGCCTCCGGCGAGCGGCCCGACGATGTAGATCCAGAGGTTGTCCCAGTCCTGGTTCCAGAAGACCGGGTCGAGCGAACGGGCCGGGTTGAACGACCCGCCCGACGTGGGGCCGACCGTCGTCGCGGCCGTAAAGATGAACAGACCGATCATCAGCGGCGCCATGACGCCCTTCCATGGCGCTCGATCGTCGGTCGCCACGGTCAGGATGACCATCACGAACAGGGCTGTGGTGACGATCTCGAGCACGAGCGCACCCCAGTCGTCGACCCCGGCGCCCGGGTTCGTCGAGAGGGCGTCGGTGACCTGGCTGTCGAAGACGATCGCCTGGACGACGACCGCGAGGAAACCGCCGATCAGCTGGGCCACCCAGTACGGGACGACCTCTGCAACCGGGTGCTTGCGTGCGATCGCAAGCCCGGCCGTGACAGCGGGGTTGAAATGCCCGCCGGAGATGTGACCGAAGGCGGTGATCGCGAGCGCGAGGCCGAGACCGAAGCCGAACGCGATCCCGAGGGACGAGATCCCTCCACCGCCGGTCTCGACCAGGGCGGCGATGCCGCTGAAGCCGAGGAAGAAGAAGAGGAACGTGCCGACCATCTCGGCGAGGAGACGCGTTCCGACCGCTGGCTTGTCCACCTTGACCTCCCGTTCGAGCCCTTCCCGCCAGGGCTACTCTTGCCGCTGTGTTGGTTCGCCGGGGCCTGGTCGTTTCCCTTCTCGCGCTGGCGATCCTCGTGCCGCTGGGTCGGGCGGACGCGGGTGCGGCGCCCGCGTTTCGGGCCGACGTGCGGCCGATCGGCAAGACGCTCGCGGCGCGCATGACGGGGGTTTCGTGGCGGCCGGGCTGCCCGGTGCCGCTGCGCGACCTCCGTGCGGTGTCGTTGCGTCACTGGGGGTTCGACGGCGCCGTTCGCACGGGGACGCTGATCGTGCACCGCGATGTCGCCGCGGAGATCGTGCGCGTGTTTCGGCGGCTGTATGCCGGGCGCTTCCCGATCCGGCGGCTGACACCCGTCGACGCCTACGGCGCGAGCGACTTCCGCTCCATCGAGGCCGACAACACCTCGGCCTTCAACTGCCGTTTCGTGGAGGGCACCAGCCGGTGGTCGGAGCACGCGTACGGGCGCGCGATCGACGTGAACCCGATCGAGAACCCCTACGTCTCGAGCAGCGGGCGCACCTCGCACGCCGCCAGCCGGTCCTATCTGAACCGCACTCCGGTGAGGCCGGGGATGGCGGTCGAGGGCAGCGCGCTGGTGCGCGCCTTCGACGCGGTCGGCTGGGGCTGGGGCGGCCGCTGGAGCGGGATCAAGGACTACCAGCACTTCTCGGCGACCGGCCGCTGACGCGCTGCTACGCGAGCATCCGTGGCACTGCCGAGTGGCCTATCGGCAAAGGAACGCTCAGGAGCGGCCTACCGGGCTCGAACCGGTCATTAGAGCTTGGAAGGCTCTCGTGATACCAACTTCACCAAGGCCGCCCGATCACCACTAGCGTAGCGCCGTGGATCCCGGCGACGTGGTCGTGGAACCCGGAAGCGCTCGTCGGTGTCGCGCTCGCCACGGCATACCTCCTCGCTCTCAGGCGCACCCCCGCACCGGCCTGGCGCATCGCCTCCTTCCTTGCCGGCTGCGGTCTGATCGTCGCCGTCTTCGTGACGCCGTGGGACACCGTCGCCGTCGAGTACCTGCTCTGGATCCACCTGCTCCAGAACGTGGTCCTGGCCGAGTGGGCGCCGCTGCTGCTCGTTCTCGGGCTGGCGCCGGCGCTCGCCACGCGCATCGCCGAGCCGAAAGTCATCCGCGCCCTGACCCACCCCTTCGTCGCGCTGCCGCTGTGGGTCGGCGCCTACGCCGTCTGGCACATCCCGGCGCTGTACGACGCGGCGCTCGACAACGGCGGTGCCCTGCTCGCACTCGAGCACCTCACGTACCTCCTCACCGGCCTCGCGATGTGGTGGTGCGTGTGGCAGGACGGCCCACACCGGCTCTCAAGCGGCGGCCGCGCCGGGTACCTGTTCGCCGGCGTTCGTGCTCTCGGCCCCGCTCGGGCTGGTGCTCGCGCTCGTACCCGAGCCGATCTACGACGCGTATGCCGACGCACCGGAGCGGCTTTGGGGTCTCACGCGGCTCACCGATCAGCAGCTCGGCGGCATGAGCATGGCGGCAGAGCAGTCGGTCGTCTTCTTCGCCGTCTTCGCGTTCTGGTTCCTCCGCTTCCTGGCCGAGCAGGAGCGGGCCGAGGGAGATTGACCATCACGCCTCCCGGGCCATACCCTCGAGACATGCGCCGCCTGTCCGTGGTCATCGCAGTCGTCGCAGTCGTGGCGGCACTCGCGCTGGCCGCATCAGCCGGCGGCGCTGTGCCGGGCTTCCAGCTCGGCGTCGCCGCGGGTGAGATCACGCGCACCTCTGCGATCCTCTGGACGCGAGCTCCGAGATCAGGTCCCGTGAAGGTCGAAGTCGCGTCGCTGGGGCTGAGCGCAACCGCCCGAGTGGCCGACGACCTCACCGTGCGCGTCAGGGTCGCGGGTCTCGAGCCGGGCCGGAGATACAGCTACCGCTTTCGCCAGGGTGCCGTGGCCAGCCCGGTGGGCACGTTCGTCACGGCGCCTCCGGCGGGGGCCAACGTGCCCGTGCGCTTCGCCTTCACCGGCGACGCCGACGCGACGCCGGGCCCGAACGGGAAGCCGGCGTTCAACCGCTTCGAGACGTACGGCCGCATGGCGAAAGAGCGCAACCACTTCAACATCAACCTCGGCGACACGATCTACTCCGACTCCGAGGTCGGTGGCGCGCCGGTCGCACGGACGATCCCGGCCAAGTGGGAGAAGTACCGGCTCGGGCTGGCGCTGCCGGCGCTGCGGCAGCTGCGCTCCTCCGCGGGCCTCTACAGCCACTGGGACGATCACGAGTTCGTCAACGACTTCTCCCGCCCCGAGCACGGTGAGGCGATCTACCAGGCCGGCGTGAAGGCGTTCACCGACTACGCGCCGGCGGTGTACTCACCGGCGCGAGGGCTGTACCGCACCTTCCGCTGGGGGAAGCACCTCGAGCTGTTCTTCCTCGACGAGCGGTCCTTCCGCAGCGCCAAGGCGACGGCCGCCTGCGGCGGCGACCTCGCGCCGACCGCGCCGCAGGCTGTGCGCCAGGCGTTCGCGCAGCTCTCGCCAGGGCTGGCGAACCCGGTGTCACCGGCGTGCCTCGACGCGATCAACGCGACAACCAGGACGATGCTCGGCGCCCGTCAGCTCGCCGCGTTCACGCGGGCCATCCGTAGCTCGACCGCCACTTTCAAGGTGGTCGTGAACGAGGTTCCCCTCATGCAGCTGTACGCGCTGCCGTACGACCGCTGGGAGGGCTATGCGAGTGACCGGGCGCGTGTCCTGCAGGCCTTGCAGGGCGTGCGGAACGTCGTCGTGCTCACGACCGACACCCACGCGCACCTGATCGGCGAGATCCGCCGGTCGACGCTCGAAGGCCCGACGCCCGTCGGCACCGGGGTCTGGGAGGTCGTGACCGGCCCGGTGGCGACGAACACCTATGCGAAGGAGATCGACGGCTTCCTCGGCTCGCCCGGTGCGGGAGCGCTCGTCAACGCGCTCTTCTTCAAGCCACCGCCGCCCGGCGGGATCGGGCTCGCGTGCGCCGCAGTCGACCAGTACGGCTACGCAGAGGTCTCCGTCACCGCGGCAAGGCTCACGGTGACCCCGAAGCGAGCCTCCGGCGCGCGTGTGCTCGACGCCACCGGCAGGCCCTGCGCGCCACTCGTCGTATCCGCCTCGTAGGCGCACGCGAGACAGTCCCCCGCGGGGAAAGCCCCCTGCGGGGACAGTCCCCGGGTCGTCTGAGGCGCTCCCTATCCTCGCTCGAGATGGAAGAGCGCGTCGTCCGCTTCCGCCCGCGCGCGGTCCTGATCGTGATCGGGATCTTCCTCGCCACCGCGTTGACGCTCTGGCTGATCTGGCTCACCAAGGGCGTGCTGCTCTGGATCGTGATCGCGGCGTTCCTCGCCACCGCTCTCAACCCGCCGGTCGACTGGCTCATGCGGCACGGGGTCAGGCGTCGCGGCGGTGCCGTCGCGATCGTCTTTCTCGGTGCCCTCGCCCTCATCGTGGGTATCGCAGCCACCTTCGTGCCGACGCTCGTCAACGAGGTGAACGACTTCGCCGATGCGGTGCCCGGGTACGTCGACGACCTCACGAAAGGCGAAGGGCCGCTCGGGTTCCTCGAGCAGCGACTACCAGATCGTCGAGCGGATTCGCGATGCGATCGAGAAGAGTGGGGTCGGCGGCCTGCTCGGCCTGTCCTCCACGGCCGTCGGGGTGGCGAAGGGCGTCGTCACGGCCGTCGTCGCGATCCTCACGATCGCCTTCCTCACCCTCTTCATGCTGCTCGAAGGTCCGAACTGGGTGGAGCGGGTCTACGACCTCGTCCCCGAACGGCACGAGACGCGCGTGCGGCGGATCGGTCACGAGGTCTATCGCGCGATCGGCGGGTACGTGGCCGGCAACCTCGCGATCAGCCTCGTCGCCGGCACGGTAACCGCGATCGTCCTGACCATCCTGGGCGTGCCGTTCGCCTTCGCGCTGGCGCTGATCGTCGCGCTGCTCGACCTCGTCCCGCTGGCCGGCGCCACCATCGCAGCAGTGATCGTGACCACGGTCGCCTTCCTCGACTCGACGACGTCGGGGATCGTCGTGCTGATCTTCTTCGTCCTCTACCAGCAATTCGAGAACCACGTCCTGCAGCCGGTCGTATACGGCAAGGCGGTGCGGCTCTCACCGCTCGCCGTGCTCGTCGCGGTGCTGATCGGCGCCGAGCTGGCTGGTGTCGTGGGTGCCCTTGGCGCGATCCCTGCCGCGGCGGCGATCCAGGTCGTGCTGCGCGAGCTCCTCGGCAAGAACGAGCCCGAGCCACCGGCCACCGAGGCCGTCGCCGGCGCCCCCTGAAGACGCGCCCGAGGCGTCCAACCTGAGGGCGCGCGATGAGTCCGAAGCTGCCTGCCTCAGGTCGACCCACATGTCCCCCGGAGACTCAGCGGGCTTGGTACCGGTCGTGACCAAGATGGCGCCGCGTTTCCGCGGCGCCATCAGTCCCTCCCGTGTCATGGTCTCGTCCGACTAGCGAGGGATGAGCACCTGATCGATGACGTGGATGACGCCGTTCGACGCCGCCACGTCCGCCTTCGTGACCCGCGCGCCGCCGACGAAGACCTTGCCTCCGGCGACCCGAATGCTGACGGTCTGTCCGTTGAGGGTCTTGGCAGAGCGCAGCTTGACCACCTTCGCCGCGGGAACCTTGCCGGCGATCACGTGGAGCAAGAGGACCGATCGGAGCTTCGCCCGGTTGGCGCCCAGCGCAGCGAGCGTCGACTTCGGTAGCTTGGCGAACGCCGCGTCAGTCGGGGCCAGAACGGTGAATGGCCCTCTCCCCTGAAGTGTTCCGACGAGGCCGGCCTTCTTCAGCAGTGAGGCGAGCGTCTTGAACTGACCGGCGCCGACTGCTGTGGAGACGATGTCGCCCTGCTTGCTGCTGTCCGCGGAGGCGGGTGAGCCTGCCGCGACGGTGACGGCAGTGACGGCGAGGAGCGCGAGGATGAAGCGGGCCTTTCTCATGTCCATGATTCCTTTCTCGTGTGTTTGTCGTGGTTCGGTCGAGTGATCAGCGCGCGGCCGTCGAGGTGCCGGGCCGCGGCTGGGCTGCGTGACTGATCGCAATGGCCGCGACGCCGTAGACGCCTGCGAGGCCGACCAGGCCGTAGACGATCCGGCTCGCTGCGTTCGTCTCGCCGAACTCCAGGCCGAAGATCGTCGCCACGAGGTCGAACTCGGCAATTGCGACCAGTCCCCAGTTCAGGGCCCCGACCAGCACGAGCGTGGCGGCGAGCATGTCGAGCTTCTTCATCCGTACACCTCCTGTAGAGTTTTTGTATAGATGCGAAGGTACCAGGTGTCCCATTGTCTTGTCAAGGTTCCGTCTAGATGCTGTATATTCGCGAGGTGGAAACGTCGCGTCTGCGGATCGGTGAGCTGAGTCGGCGCTCCGGCGTCAGTCCCGAGCTACTGCGGGCCTGGGAGCGGCGATACGGCCTGCTCGACCCCGTACGCTCGCCCGGAGGCCTTCGGCTCTACTCGCTCGCCGATCTCGAGCGGGTGCGCGTCATGCAGCAGAACCTCGCGGAAGGGCTAGCAGCCGCAGAGGCGGCCGCCGCAGCCGTGCGGGCCGCCGTCGAGGACCCGTCGACCGTCTCGGCGCGGACGCCGTCCGTGACCGTCGCTGAGCTCGCGGCAGCACTGGAGGGCTTCGACGAGCCTCGAGCGCAGGCAATCCTCGACCGGCTGCTCGCCGAGACAACTCTCGATGTCGTTCCTGTCGGAGATCGTGATGCCCTACCTGCACGACCTCGGAGTCCGATGGGAGAGCGGCGAAGTCACCGTCGCACAGGAGCACTTCGCCTCGAACGTGCTCCGTGGGCGGTTGCTCGGGCTCGCGCGGGGCTGGGGGCGCGGGATCGGGCCGCGTGCGCTCCTCGCATGCGCGCCAGGAGAGCAACATGAGCTTGGGCTGATCACCTTCGGGCTCGCACTGCGCGCGCATGGCTGGCGGATCGAGTACCTCGGCGCGGACACGCCGCTCGAGACGATCGGCGACGTCGCTGACGCTCTCGAGGTCGAGCTCGTCGTGGTGAGCGCCGTGGTGCCCGAGCGGATCGAAGCGGCTTGCCACGGAGCTACGGCAGATCTCGCGACGTAGGCGGCTCGCGGTCGGCGGCGCCGGAGCAGAAGGCTTGGGCGCCACTGCGCCCGATGTGCTGGCGCTGGTCGACGATCCGGTCCGGGAGGCGGAACGGGTCACCGCTCTTGTTCTCGCGGCCGGACCGGTATGAGCAGTCGTGTCAATCGTTCGTCGCGGCTGAACAGCAGTCGTCGTCTTCACCGCGGACACGGTGAATCCATGTGGGATGCCGGTGCGCAACCGTCTTGAAGGCTGGAGCTCGTTGCAATCGAGCGGTGAGGACGGGACGTTCGAGTCCGTTCAGCGAGCACGATCGACTCGACCTGTTGTCGAGATGTCCGACACGGGAGCCGAGATGCTCGGGCGGCGGTACTGGCGCGAGATCGCTCGCAGCAGCCGGGGCTTCGTGCGCTGTTTTAAGGAGCCGGAGGGTGTCGAGCTGCGCCTCCTGAGACGTGGCCCGGTTCTCCTCAGCTTTCGGTCGGCCGATACCTCCTTCGCGCCCGGCCGGGTCAGCCGCAGTTACGCGATCAGCGGAGGGCTGCTCACGCGTCGGGCGGGCGGCATGCTGATCCTCTCGCAGATCGGAGGCGAGGAGGTCGAGTTGCGTACGACGGTGACCCGGTTCGCCCCGCGCCTCGGAGTCACGCTCGGCTTCGTGCAGCGGCGCGTTCACGCTGCCATCAGTCGCCGGTATTTCGCCCGTCTTATCGCGGAGGCCCAGGGGTGACGGTCGCGGTGCTCGGTGCAACAGGCGTGGTCGGTCGAGCGCTCGTCCCTGTGCTGGCCGAGTCCGAAGAGGTGGTCGCCATATCGCGGCGGCCCGGCCCCCCGGCGCACGGAGGAGTGCGGGCACTGGCAGCCGACGTCACGAATGCGGCAGCCGTTCGTCAAGCCCTCGACGGTGTCGAGGTGGCCTTCTACCTCGTCCATTCGCTGGGTGCGCCCGACTACGCAGCAGTCGATCGTCGAGCAGCGGAGACGGTCGCCCGCGAAGCCGAACGCGCAGGCGTCTCCCAGATTGTCTATCTCGGCGGACTCGGCGATGACCGAGCCGACCTCTCGCCGCACCTCCGGAGCAGGCTCGAGACCGCTGCGGCGCTCTCGTCCGGTGCCGTGCCGGTCACGACGCTGCGCGCGGCCGTCGTGATCGGTCGCGGTAGCACCGCCTTCGAGACGATCGTCTCGCTCGTAGATCGGCTGCCGGCGATGATCGCGCCGAGATGGGTCACGACGCCGACACAGCCCATCGCGTTGGCGGACGTCGTCCGCTACCTCGTCGGGGTTGCGCGCCTGCCCGAGGCTCTGGGTCAGAGCTTCGACGTCGGCGGGCCGGAGGTTCTCACGTACAGGGAGATGATCGAAAGAATCGCCTGCGTCCGCGGCCGACGACCTTTCATCGTCGAGGTCCCCGTGTTGAGCCCGCGGCTCTCCTCCTACTGGCTCCACGCCGTCACCCCGGTGAGGGCAGCTGTCGCGCGACCGCTGATCGAAGGGCTCCGCAACCCGACGGTCGTACGAGACGATGATCGCCTGCGCGCTCTGCTTCCGTTCCGGCTCATCTCTTTCGACGACGCAGCCCGCGCGGCTCTCTCGAGCGGTTCGGCGTCAGACTGACGGCGAGCCATGGCGAAGCGTGGCCGAGCCTCGCGAGCGAGTGAATCGCCTTCTGCGGTGTGCCGGTCCCCTCGGTTGCAGGGCAAAGCCTGACGACCGATTACGCTTGATACGAGCGCCCGTAGCTCAGTGGACAGAGCGGCGGACTTCTAATCCGCGGGTCCCAGGTTCGAATCCTGGCGGGCGCATGTGGTCGTGGGGATCGTGTCGGCCGGTGCAATGGGAAGCGGGCTCGCGCGGGCGCTCGACGCCGGCGGAGCGCGCGTCGTGGCCACGGTCGCTGGGCGCAGCGAGCGAACGAAACGTCTCGCGGAGGCCTCCGGCGCAGCGTTGCTCGATTCGCTCGACGACGTCGTCCGCGCGGCTGACCTCGTCCTCTCGGTCGTCCCGCCGGGAGAGGCGCGCGCCGCCGCAGCCACGATCGCATCTGCCGCCCGGCGCGCCGGCACGACGCCGCTCGTCGCCGATCTGAACGCGATCTCGCCCGCGACCGCGACGGAGATCGAAGCCGACCTCCTCGAGGCCGGTCTCGACCTCGTCGACGGGTCGATCTCCGGCCCGCCACCACGGGACGGCTCGGAGACGCGCATCTATCTGTCCGGCGAGCGTGCCGCCGAGGTGGCGGCGCTCGACGGCCCGGGCATCGTCTGGATTACGGTCGGGGAGGACGTCGGCGCAGCCTCGGCGGTGAAGATGTCGACTGCCTCGGTCTACAAGGGGAGCGGTGCCCTGCTCCTGCACGCGCTCGCCGCCGCTCACGCGAACGGCGTGCTCGAGCCCGTGGTCGATGACCTCCGGCGCACGTGGCCCGACCTCGTCGCAGGCGCTTCGCCGTGGCTGCAGAGCTCGGCGGCGAAAGCCGGGCGCTATGTGGGCGAGATGGAAGAGATCGCCGCCACGCAGGCGGCGGCCGGTCTGACACCTGTGCTCTTCGAGGCGATGGCCGAGGTGTACCGGGAGCTGGCACGCTCGCCGCTCGCCATGCGCCCGCCCGAGGACGTCGATCCCGAGTTGCCGCTTGCCGACGCCCTCGACGCGCTCTGACCGAAGCCCGTCTAGACCGACACCGCGCAGGCGGACACGGCTTCGCGCACATGCCGGTGGTCGGTACCACAGCAGCCGCCGAGCACGGTCAGCCCGGGTAAGCGCTTGCGCAGCTGCGCGTAGCGGCGGCCGAGATCGGCCGGGTCGCCTTCATCGAGCTCGGTCGCCTCGTCCAGCTCCGCGTGGCTCTTCCTGGAGGCGTTGGCACGCAGGCCCCTGATCCGCTGCGTCCACGGCTCACCCGCAACGAGCACATCCTCGAAGTGAGTGGGATGCGCGCAGTTGATCATGAAGTAGTCCGGACCTCTGCCCGTGGCAGCGTCGACGACGGCAATCGCATCTGCGAGCGCCTGGCCGCTCGGCAGCCTTCCGTCCGTCTCGACCGTGAACGAGATGGCGACCGGCATGCCTACCGCCTGCGCCGCGCGCGTCACACCGATCGCCTCGTCTGCGTAGGTCATCGTGATCGCACACACCATGTCCGCCTCGGTCCCTGCGAACGTTCCGATCTGCGTCGAGTGGTACCGCTCGGCCACGTCGGCTGTCATCAGGGTCTCGGGCTGGTAGCCGTCGCCCTGCGGGCCGACGCAGCCACTGATCACGACGGGCGTCGACTCGCTCGCGATCTCGGCGCGGAGATCCTCCATGAGCCCGATCGCCTTGCGGTTCATGGCATCGAGCTCGTCCTCGGAGTATCCGATTTGGCGCGCCCAGTCCGGGTTGGCCCGCCATGTGGGGCTCTCCAGCACGAGGCCGACGTCATGCTCGCGCGCAATCGCAGCGTACGGCTCGAAGTAGCGGCGGAGCGCAGCAGTCCCGTCATCGTCCTTGAGCAGGTCGAAGGCGGCGAACAGCGGCAGTTCGAGCCCGTCGTGGAAGATGAGCGTGGTCTCGAGACCCCCGTCGGTGACGAACGTCCGGTCACCGAGCTGCGGTAGCCCGTCGCGATAGCGTGGCATCGTCCCCTCTCCGCGTCGTGTCCCTCCGGTGGACGCTAACAGGCTATGTCGCGTCTCCCACCAAGGGCCGCTAGGCTCACGGTGTGTCGCGCGCCGTGCTCGTCGCCTGTCTCGCGGCGATGCTCGTCGTCGTCGGAGGAGCCACGGCACCGGGGGGCGCCGCTGGAAAGATCGACGGGCGTGTCGTCGCCGACACGTCAGGCGGGAAGGAGGCGAGCTTCCTCGTCGTCCTGCGCGGTCAAGCGGATGTCACCGTCGCGGCGGCTGGGTCTACGAGCCGGGCGGCCCAGGGGGAGCTGGCGGTCGCGGCGCTGCGACGGGCGGCGGCCGCGCAGACCGGTGTGCGCTCCGTGCTGCGCCGGCTCGGTGTGCCGTTCAGGCCGTTCTGGGTCGTCAACGCGATCGCGGTGAAGGGCGATCGGCATGTGCTCGCGGTGCTCGCAAGCCGGGGCGACGTCGCGGCCATCGAGCCCGACCGCCAGTTCGCCGGTGTCACTGCAGAGGCCGCGACGGAGTCGTCGTCCGCGCCGCGCGGTGTGGAGTGGAACGTGGAGCGGATCGGAGCCACCGCGCTGTGGGCGCTTGGCTTCACCGGACAGGGGCTCGTCTACGCGAATGCCGACACGGGCGTGAAGTGGGACGTGCCGGCGCTCAAGCGCCAGTACCGCGGCTGGGACGGGACGACCGCAAGCCATGCGTACAGCTGGTGGGACGCCGTGCACGAGGATCTCGACGGCGACGGTGTCAACCCGTGCGGGTTCAGCCTGCGCGAGCCGTGCGACGACAACGCCGGGGACGCGTCGCACGGGACGCACACCATGGCCACCGCGGTCGGCGACGACGGCGCGGGAAATCAGGTCGGAGTCGCCCCTGGAGCCCGTTGGATCTCCTGCCGCAACATGGACGAGGGCGTCGGGAGGCCGAGCACCTACATCGAGTGTCTGCAGTTCTTCCTCGCCCCCACAGACCTCGACGGCCTGAACCCGGATCCTGCGCGGCGTCCGCACGCGGTCGGCAACTCCTATGCCTGCCCACCGGACGAGGGGTGCTCGATCGGGTCGCTGCAGGCCGCCGTCGACAACCTCCGCGCCGCCGGCATCTTCATGGCCGTTGCGGCCGGAAACGAGGGCGAGTTCGGTTGTGGCAGCGTGCTCTTCCCACCCGCCGTCTACGACTCCGTCGTCAGCGTCGGAGCCACGGACATGTCGGACCAGGTCGCCTTCTTCTCCAGCCGTGGCCCCGTGCAGGTGGACGGGTCGGGCCGGCTGAAGCCGGATCTTGCAGCGCCCGGTGTGAGCATCAGGTCGGCGACGGCCACCGGCTACGGGACCCTCAGCGGCACGTCGATGGCGGCGCCGCACGTCAGCGGTGCAGTGGTGCTCCTGTGGTCAGCGCTCCCGCAGTTGCGCGGCGACGTGGACGCGACCGAGCAGCTGCTCAAGGACACTGCCCTCGCTCGCACCACGGCGAACGGCTGTGGCGGCGACACCTCGACCGAGACGCCGAACAACACCTACGGGGCGGGCCGCATCGACGTTGCGGCTGCGTACGGCTCGACCACCGCTCCCACGACCCTCACGGCCGCCGATACGACGGTGGCGGAGGGCAACGCGGGTCGGCGCCCGGCACGGTTCACCGTGACCGTGTCCCGCCGGAGCGCGCAGACGGTCACCGTCGCCTACGCCGCCAAGTCGCGCACTGCGGCTGCAGGCTCCGACTTCGTCGGCGTCTCGGGGAAGCTGACGTTTGCCGCGGGCGACCGCACGAAAACGATCTCGGTGCCAGTGCTCGGTGACCGTCGCGTCGAGGCCGACGAGACGTTCTCCGTTCAGCTCTCCAGTCCGAACGCGCGGCTGGCGCGCGCCACGGTCATCGGCAAGATCCTCGACGACGACGAAGCCGACCGGACGAGACCGCAGCTCACGCGGCTGACCGTCACGCCGTCTCCGATCGCCGTCGGGCGCACCGGCCGTCTCAGCTACCGCGTTTCCGAGGCGGCGAGGATCGCCTGCTCGATCGAACGGGCCGGACCGTCCGGCTGGCTGCGCGTCAGCGGCCTGAGCTTCACGGCTCAGGCCGGCGTGCACGTCGTCTCCCTTCCGACCGCCCGCCTTCGCACCGACCGGTACCGGATCTCGTGCGTACCCACCGATGTGGCCAGAAACGTCGGGCCGCGGGCGGTGGCTCGGTTCCGCGTCGCCTGACCAGGCGTCACCGCGGAAGATGAAGGCCGAGCCGCCGCGGCAGAGCCGCGACGTACCGGGTCACCGGGTCCGCGTGCGGCCTTCGTCGGTCGCAGCGTCTCGCCGCACGAGCGCTTCGCGGATCAGCGTGCCGCCGAGGTAGCGGAACGGCTCCGGCGGGAACAGCTTCCGGTCGGGCTCGACGATCGCGAGCCCGGTGATCTCGTCACGGCGATCGAGCGCGAGCCGTGCCAGGATCTCGCCGCCGAGGTAGGACGGTCCCACCCCGTTCCCCGTGAACCCGAAGCCGTGGTGGACGCGCCCGCGGCTGCCGAAGATCGGCAGGTGCGTCGGGGAGACGTCGATCGGACCGCCCCAGGCATGCGTCAGCCGCCGCTCCTCGAGTTGTGGGAAGAACCGATGCAGCGCCTTCGCCGCCTGCGCTGCAGCATCGCGGTCGACGTCGAGGCGCTCGCGATGCCGGCCGCCCACCCCCATGCGACCACCGCCCCAGCCGAGCGCGATCCGGCCGTCCGCCGTAGTGCGGAAGTAATGCAGCAGCGTCCGGCAGTCGTGCACGTTCTCCCCACCTGTCCACCCGACCGCCTCGAGCACGTCGGGGACCGGCTCCGTGACCACCATGTGGCTCGAGGCGACCGCGAGCGCCAGCCGATACCCGGCGAAGCCGCCGGTGGCGGTGTTCACGGCGAGCACCACGGCCCGTGCCCTGACCGTGCCGGCACGCGTCGTGGCGATACCGTCGCGCGCGACTCGAAGCACGGGGCTGCTCTCGTGCAGTCGGACACCTGCCTCGATCACCTTCGCGCGCAACCCGAGCGCCAGGCGTGCGGGCTGGACGTTCGCCGCGACCCGAAAGAAGGCTCCGCCGAGGAAGGCGGGCGACGCGCAGCGTTCAGCGACCTCAGCGGCGCTCTGCGGCACCGCCTCCTCTGGTGCGCCGACTGCGCGACATGCCTCGACGACCTCGTCCCAATCTCCCAGCTGCGACTCGCTGGTCGCGACCTGCATCGTGCCGGCACTGCGGTACCAGGCATCGACGGAGTTGTCGGCGCACCACGTCCCGATCGCGGTCACGGCGCGCTCGGAGGCGCGACAGACCTCGACCGCGCGGCGGTCGCCGACCCGCTCGCGGAGGATCGGCAGGTCGTCCCACAGCGTGGAGACGAAGCCGCCGTTTCTCCCGCTCGGCCCGTGACCGCACGTGCCGGCCTCGAGCACCATCACCTCGAGCTCGGGCTCGAGCTGCTTCAGCTGCCAAGCCGTCCAGAGCCCGAGATAGCCGCCGCCGACGATCACGACGTCTGCAACGGCATCGCCGGCGAGTGGCGACTGCGGCTCCACCGGCCCCGCGTCCTCCAGCCACCAGCCGTAGCGCGTGTGCCTGAGCGCCTGGCTCCCCACGGATCGGCAGGCTAGCGGGCGCCGGGCAGTTGCGCCCGGCGCGGCTCAGTCGGCGAAGCTTCGGTAGTAGTCGCCCAGGTCGGCGCGGTAGCTCTCGTCGTACAACTCCGGGTCGTACTCCGGCGAGCTCTTGATCTCGTCCTTGGTGCGACCGACGTGCACTTCCCTCTCGTTGTGGTCGACCCGCTCGATCACGCCGGCCGGGAGCATCACCTTGCGGCCGAAGATCCACGGGCCCGTGTCCGCAACGACGAAGCTCGAGCCGGTGTCGTACCTGACCTCCTCGATGGAGCCGATCGAGCCGTCGCGCGCCTCGACGCTGTAACCAGTGATGTCCTCCGGTAGCTCCTCGCCCGGTAGCGGCTGCTGGCGGAATGTCCAGATGTCGATCTCAACGCGCTGCATGCGAGCCCCCTTGGCTAGACGTTTACGTCCCGGTGGCGCTCGTCTTCCTGGGTGCTCCGCTTGCTAAACCGGGCGATGCGGCGACGGAACCGCGCACGCTAGGCTCCCGGGACGCCGATGAGTGGGCACGACGGAATCAAGGGCAGAAACGACCGGCGCCCCCTCATGCGGGTGCTGTCGGCCGCACTCGCCCTCGCGGCCGCGGCACTCGCCGCAGGTCTCGCCGGCGGAGGGCAGCAGTCGCAGGCAGCGGCGACGTCGCCCGCGGCCGGCGCGAACAGCGCGGCAGCCACTCGCGTCACACCGGGCGGCACGCCGTCGCTCGCGGCGAGCACGTGGGCGCTCGGAGCGGCCGCCACGAGGTCCGCCGCACCGGCGATCGCATCTCCGCCGACGCGCGTGCTGAGCTCGACGGCGGGCACGCCATGCGGCCAGACGCCGGGGCTCCTGTGCTCGGACGTCGTCGTCCCGCTCGACCGGAGCGGACAGGTGGCGGGCACGATCACCCTCAAGGTCGAGACGCTCCCAGCCTTCGGCACGCAGCGCGGCGTGATGTTCCTCATCGCCGGCGGCCCGGGCCAGGGCTCGGCCGGCGTGTTCGGGCTCCGGGGATCGGCCAGCGCCGAGTACTACCGCTTCCTGTTCCCGGGGTACACGCTCGTCGCCTTCGACAACCGTGGCACGGGACAGTCGGGTCTGCTGCGCTGTGCCGGCCTGCAGGGCTACTACCCGATCGAGCAGGAGGCGGCTCGCGTGTCGGCGCGTGTGCGAACGCGATCGGTTCGCAGCGGGTCTTCTACAGCACACGCGAGCATGCCGAGGACATCGAGGCGGTGCGACAGACACTCGGGGCGAGCAAGGTTGCACTCTGGGGAACGTCGTACGGGACGAAGCTCGCCGTTGCGTACGCGCTCGCACACCCTGCCAACGTCGACCGGCTGCTGCTCGACTCGGTCGTGCCGACCGATCTCGACGATCCATTCAGAGCGACATCGCTGCGCGAGATGCCAAAGGCGCTCCAGGAGTTCTGCGCCAGCGGCTGCAAGGGGACGACCTCCAGCTTCGCGGCCGACGTCGCCGTCGTCCTCAATCGGCTGGCAGCCAAGCCGGCGCAGGTCAAGGTGCTGCAGGCGAACGGCAAGCGGAAGAACGTGCGCATCACGGGGCTGGACGCGCTCTCGCTCGTGATCGACTCCGATCTCAACCCGGGCTTCGCGGCCGCGCTGCCCGCGGCCATGCGCGCAGCCCGCAACGGTGACATGCAGCCGCTCGCCCGCCTGTTCGACCTCGATGTCGCGAGCAACCAGAGCTCGCCGGAGGACCTGAGCGGCGGGCTCTTCGCCGCGACGGTCTGCAACGACGGCCCACTTCCGTGGCCGGCCAACGCAGCCGTCGCCGGGCGGAAGGCGGTCTTCGACCGGGCGGTGAACGCGCTTCCCAGCGGCCGGCTCGGCCCGTTCGGCAAGTGGGCCGCCCAGATCGGCAACGGCCACTTCTGCCTCGCCTGGCCGCCACCGTCGGGCAACGTCCCACTCGGAGCGGGACCGTTGCCGAACGTTCCCGTTCTGGCCGTGAACGGCGGGTTCGACATGCGGACACCGGCCGCGAGTGCAGCCGCGGTGATCTCCAAGTTCCCGCAGGGGCAGCTGATCGTCGTGCCGTCGGTCGGGCACAGCGTGCTCGGTGCGGATCCATCCTTCTGCGCTGGGCGGGCGGTGCGGGCGTGGATGCTCGGTACGTCGTTCTCGACCCAGTGCGCCCGACCGGAGCCGTACGTCAACACGAGCCCTGCCTTCCCGCCGGCACGAAGGACAACGCCCGCCGGTGTGGCCGCCACGTTTGGGATCGCCTCGAGGACGCTCCGCGATGCACAGGCGGTGTGGCTGATGACGCAGGCCGGAGCTCCTCCGCAAGTGGCCGGTCTCTACGGCGGCCGGCTCATCGGCACGGACAACGGCTTCAGGCTCGTGCGCTACAGCATCGCCTCGGGGGTCGAATTGAGCGGGACGCTGCGTGTGACCGGGTTCGGCCCGCCGTTCACCTTCGAGGGCGCCCTCACCGTCGGCGGCAAGATGGCCGCGCCGGGGCTCCTCGGTCTCAACACGCGCGGCACCCTCGCGGGCACGCTCGGCGGACAGCTCGTCGGTTAGCCCGCTACGAGATCCGCTGCGAGAAGTTGCGCTTGACCTGGGTCCCCTGGACGGTGAGGGCGATCGTGCCCTGAAGCGTCTTGCCGCTCGCGGTCTTGGGGATCGACCAGACGCAGGCCGCCACCCCGTTGCGCACGCGGCTCGTCTTCACGGCCACGCGCCGGCCGGCGATCCGCGCGTTACACGTCACCGTGCCCTGCTCGGCGAGGGCCGCCGTGTCACTCTGCGTGGCAGCCAGACCGGCGGAGAACGTCTTGCCGGCCCTGGCGGGCTTGGGGCCGGTTGTGAAGCCGACGACCCGCAGCGAGAAGGTCGTGAGCACCTGGTAGGCATAGGTGCCGCGCCCGGTGTCCGGCGCGATGTCGTCGCGCACGTTCGTGAAGTCGGGGTTCCCGGCTGCGTCGATCGTGATGCCGGAGAGCGCGAGGACGACGAAGTTCATCGTCTTGGCCTTGCCGAGGTCGATCGCGTTGATCCGGATCGTGGGGCCGGTGGCGGCGTAGACGAATGCCAGCGAGGACTGTGACTGCGCGAAGAGGTAATCCGACCCGTTCCACTGGAACAGCGCCACCCCGGCCGGCTCCAGTTGGATCGCCCAGTCCGCGCCGAGACTGTCGGGGTCGCCTGCGTTCGGGATGGTGTCGACGAAGATCAGGAACAGCATGTCCGGCGTCAGCGCCGGCCGGTTGGCGACGTTGATCCGGAGGACGATGTTGCCCTGGTCGTCGTTCGACACCGCCGTCGACGTGATGTCGGGCGCAGCCGCGTCCTCACCGATCGAGTCGTTGAACGTCTGGGAGTTCGCTGCGAGACCTGCCGAGCCGCCGAGCGCGATCGCAGGCGTCACCACCAGCGCGGCGAGCGCGAGCCCGAGGACGATCGTCCTGCGCGTCACGCCTGCAATCTACCCGCTCGCCGGATCCTCGCCTCGCAGCCGGCGCGGGGCTGCAGGTGGACCACGGGCGATGCCGTCGTTGCTCGTCCTTAGCGCGGGGCCGCGTGCCTGTTCACGGGAGGCGCCGACACGTCGAGGGCGTATGCGACTGCTCGGTCGAGATCTAGCTCCCGACCTTCGTCCAAGGCGACATCGAATGCCGGTTCGCCGAGTCGTGCCCTCAGGTCGAGCAATGCTTCCTCGCGCTTCGCGCGCTCCACCGGCGTCATCGTTTCGTTCCTACCAATCTCTCCGTTGATGCGGTCGCTTGCTCCCCAGAGCCGCACTGCGCGCTCAGGGTCTCCACGAGCCGCGTGCACTTCCGCCAACGATTTGAGGGCCCACGCAACGCCTCGCTGATCGCCGAGCTGCTGGGCGAGTGCCAACGACTCCTCGTGCAGATCGCGCGCCTCGTCGAGCGCTCCGCGGTGAACCGCGATCGCGCCCGCACTGTTGAGCACGATCGCGAGTAGCTGGGCGTCCCCTTCCTCTCGTGCAATTGCGAGGCTCTCATCGAGCGCGGTTGCTGCGGGCTCGAGCTCGCCGAGATCGAGCAGCGTGCAACCAAGATTGTTCAGCGCCAAGGCCGCGCCGGATGAGTCCCCGATCGAGCGGTTGAGCTTCACGCTCTCGTGGAGGAGCGATATGGCTCCGGCGTTGTCGCCGCTGAAACCTGCCACCGCACCAAGCAAGCTCAACATGACGGCCTCACGGCGGAGATCGCCAAGGTGCCGCGCGAGTGAGAGACCCTGCTCCAGGTGCCTGTGCCCGAGCTCGAGCTCGCCTTGCTCGACCGCGAGCCAACCCGCGCCGCTGAGACAATCCACTAGCGAAGGGCTAGCCACGCCGCCTGCTCCCGCGACCAGGGATTCCAACCAGGCCCGGGCCTCCGTGAAGTTCCCGCGCCCGACCCAATAACGAACGAGAGACCCGCCGAGCCTCAGCCCCAGCTCGACCTCCGCCAACTCGGTCGCCCAGGAGAGAGCTGTACGGCAGTTGTCGTACTCGAGCTCCAACCGATCCAACGCGGCGACCCGGTCGTCTGCGCCCGCGTTTCGGTCGAGCGTCGCAGCCGCCTCCTCGGCGACGGCGATGCACCAGTCGCCATGCATCCGTCGTACTTCGTCCGCCTCACCGCTGTGGTGCAGCCGCTCGGTCGCGTACTCCCGAACTGTTTCGAGCATCCAGTAGCGTGGCTCGTCCTCGTCGCCCCGCCGGATCAGGCTCTTGTCGAGGAGTGACTGGAGGGTGTCGGGGTCAGTGTCGGCGACCCGTTCGGCGGCCGCGTAGGTGCAGCCTCCAACGAAGACGCTCAATCGTCTGAACAGCTGCTTCTCGGACTCGTCAAGCAGGTCGTGCGACCAGTCGATCGTCGCTCGCAAGGCTTGCTGACGTGGGTCGGCGTCGCGCCCGCCCCTGAGCAGATCGAGGCGTTCTGAGAGCCGCTCGAGGAGCTGCTCAGCCGAGAACAGGACGGTGCGAGCGGCCGCGAGCTCGACCGCGAGCGGCAGATGATCGAGCCGACGGCAGAGCTCGGCGGCCGCAGCCGAGCGTGCGACTGGAGCTCCGAGCGCCGCCGCTCGCGCGAGAAACAGCTCCATCGATTCCGGCTCGGAGAGTGACGGCACCGCGTAAACGAGCTCTCCCTGCAGCTGCAGCCGCTCTCTGGAAGTGACGAGCAGCGTCAGTGTCGGCGCAGCGGCGCGTAGGGCCGTCAGCTCCGCAGCCAGAATAGGCAACAGATGCTCTGCATTGTCGAGCACGACGAGCAGGCGTTTTCCGCCCGCCCGCTCCGCGAGCGTCTCGAGCAACGATCGCTCTGCCTGCTCGGGCACCCCGAGTGCCTGCGCCAACGTGGACAGGGCCAGCGTCGCGTCGCGCAGCGGCGCCAAACCGACCCAGAAGACGCCGTCCGGATAGTTCCCAGACGTCTCCGCCGCTGCCTGCAACGCTAGCCGCGTCTTGCCCGTTCCACCGGGCCCGGTCAGGGACACCAGCCGCGCATCCGCACGCGCGAGCAGGGCTGCCACCTCTCCCACCTCCTCCTCCCGGCCGAGGAACGCTGTCTGCGGCACCGGCAACGTCACCCGGTACAGGCTCTTCAATGGCGGAAACTCACCGTCTCCGAGCTGATAGATGCGCTCAGCCGCAGCGAGATCCTTGAACCGGTGCTCACCAAGATCGCGCATCCCGGCGATATCGACGAGGTCTATCGTCGCTGCGCTGACCAGCACCTGCCCCCCGTGTCCCGCCGCCGCGATTCGCGCCGCCCTGTGCACCTCGATGCCCACGTAACCCGTCTCCGTCAGCGCGACCTCGCCGGTATGCACCCCCATCCGCACCCCGACGCCCATCTCGACCAGCGCCTGCTGCGCCGCCTGTGCCGCCTCCAGCGCGTCCGATGGCCGCTCGAACACGACGAAGAACGCATCACCCGCCGTATCCACCTCCAGGCCGCCGTGCGCCACCCACGCCTGGCGGCACACGTGATGGTGCTCAGCGAGCAACGCCGCGTACGCCGTCGTGCCAAGCTCCTCGAGCAGCCGCGTCGACCCCTCCACGTCCGTGAACAGGAACGTCACCGTTCCTGACGGAAGCTCTCGCATCGGTTGAGGCTACGCCGCGGCCGGGCCATCTGCCAGGTATCAGTGGCCCCGGAAGGAGTCGAACCTTCGCCCGCAGATTCGAAGTCTGCCGCTCTATCCACTGAGCTACGGGGCCGGGCGGTCTCACGGTACCGCAGCCGGCGCCCGGTCTGGCCGGGAGGGCACAGCCAGCGCGGGGTATCCTGAAGCTCTCGCGGTGGCGGTAGCTCAGTTGGTAGAGCCCCGGGTTGTGGTCCCGGTGGTCGCGGGTTCGAATCCCGTCCGCCACCCTTCGCGCATCCGCCGGCATCGCGTTCCGCGGCCTACAGGAAACACCGTCCGCTGCCGATGGAAACGAGGCAATGCGGCTTTTGGCCCATCGCGCGGTTGTCGTCGCGCAGGTCGTGGCGGGCGTCGCGCTGGCGGCGTTCGCCGCGCACACGCTGCTTCCGGACGGCGGTCGCGTGTCCTGGTTCTTCGACTACGTCGTCTACTACACGATCGTCGTCATGGCGGCGCTCTTCGTCACCGCTCGAGCGGTGACGGTCAAGGGGCACCGCTGGGGGTGGGCTGTGATGGCGCTCGCCCTCTGGCTCTACACGGCCGCCGAGTTCACCTGGCTGGCGTTCATCGGCAACGACCCGAACGCGCCGTACCCGTCGGTGGCGGACTACCTCTGGCTGTCGTTCTACCCGGCGGCGTACGTCGCGCTCGTCCTGCTCTTCCGCTCACGCTTCACTGGCATCACCACTGGCCTCTGGATCGACGGTGTCACGGCTGCCCTCGCCGCGGCAACCCTCGGCAGCGCAGTGATCGTGCAGGAGGTGCTCGAGATCACCGAAGGGCCGACGTCGACCGTGGCCACAGGCCTCGCGTACCCGCTCGGGGACGTCGTCCTGCTGTCGCTCGTGATTGCCGCGTTTTCGCTCACCGCGTGGCGACCAGGCCGTGTCTGGTGGCTGGTCGGGCTCTCGCTGCTCCTGTTCGCCGTCGGCGACAGCATCTACCTGTACTTGAGCGCCAAGGGGCGTTACGTCGAGGGTCAGGTGCTCGACGTGGTCTGGCCGGCAGCCCTCCTGCTCATCGCTGTCGCCGCCTGGCAGGACTCGTTCGCCGGCCGTCGCATCGACATCCGCGGGCGGGCGCTGCTCGCCGTTCCGGCTGCCTGCGCGTTCATCGCTGCGGGCGTGCTCGCGGTCGACCACTTCGAGCGGCTGAACCTGCTTGCGATCTTTCTTGCGCTCGCCACTCTGGTCTGCGTGCTCGTGCGGCTCGGCCTCACGTTCCACGAGAACGGCCGCCTGCTCGAGCTGACGCGCAGCGAGGCGATCACCGACGCGCTCACCGGGCTCGGCAACCGGCGCAGCCTCTTGCGAGATCTCGAGCAGGAGCTCGACGCGCGCGAGGATGGCGGGCCGGCGCTGCTCGCGATCTACGATCTCGACGGCTTCAAGGGCTACAACGACACGTTCGGGCACCCCGCCGGCGACGCGCTGCTCGCACGGCTCGGTCGGAAGCTCGAAGGCGCCATTACGGGCGAAGGCCGCGCCTACCGCCTCGGTGGGGACGAGTTCTGCCTCCTTGCGGACGTGCCGGGGGACGGTGTCGGCGAGATCCTCGAGCGGTCGATCGTCGCCCTGAGCGAGAGCGGCGAAGGGTTCGAGATCGGCTGCTCGTTCGGCGCAGTGGTGCTACCCGAGGAAGCCGGGCATCCCGAGGGTGCCCTGAGACTGGCAGACGAGCGGCTCTACGCTCAGAAGCACGGAAAGCGCACCGAGCGCGATCGCCCCCACGAGCTCCTGCTGGCCGCGTTGTACGAGCGAGAGCCGGGACTTCACTCCCACCTGCAGGGGGTCGCGGAGCTCGCAGCCGAGACCGGCCGCAGGCTGGGGCTCGACGACACGGAGCTGGACGAGCTACGGCGCGCTGCGCAGTTGCACGACATCGGCAAGATCGCAATCCCGGACCAGATCATCCACAAGCCTGCTCCGCTGGACGAGGAGGAGTGGGTGTTCGTGCGACAGCACAGCGTCGTCGGTGAGCGGATCCTCGCCGCCTCTCCCGCTCTTCGCGCGATCGGGCCAATCGTCCGGTCGACGCACGAGCGCTGGGACGGCAGCGGCTACCCGGACAGCCTCGTCGGCGAAGCGATCCCGCTGGCTTCTCGCATCATCGCCGCCTGCGACGCGTTCGCCGCCATGACGGCCGAGCGAGCGCACCGACCTGCCCTCACGCAGACGGAGGCGCTGGAGCAGCTCCAAGCGAACGCGGGGACGCAGTTCGACCCGAGCGTGGTCGACGCCCTCGTCGCCTGCATCAGAGCCCGTTCGCGGTCGCTGGCCGCCTGACTCAAGCGGACGGCAAGACGCAGCTGTTCGAGCGCGAAGGTGAGGCGGGCTGAGCTGGGAACACGCGCATCGCGGTCGCCGAAGCGCTGCGTTGAAAGGCCGAAGGGCTATTTACTCGCCCGTGAGGCCCACTGCGCGTGGCTAGTCCGTGGCGCGAAGGAGGGGGCTCGTGGGGGAACCATGGGTTCACCCACGCAGGGTCCGTCCGACGGGGGTCCTACCCTCGCGGCCATGACGCTCGGCGTCATCGTGTTCGCGGCCGTCTTCCTGGTCGGCCTCGTGCTCGGCAGCACCACGCGTCGCCCGCTCCCGACCGCCTCCGTGGTCGTCGGGGCGTTCGCGGCGCTGCTCGTGGTGCAGACGCACGAGCCGTTCGTCGCCTTTGCGGCGTTCGCGCTCGTGGCGCTGGCCGGGCTCGTGGTCGATTCAGTGCGGGAGACGGTCGGGCTGTTGCTCGGGCGTTGAGCCCAGAGCCAACGGCTGAACACGGCGCGAGGCCCGCGCCGCGGCACAGGACCCCCTCGAACCGCCGCGGTACGCTTGGCGCGCGCGGGTGTGGCGGAACTGGCAGACGCGCCGGGTTTAGGTCCCGGTGGGCTCCGGCCCTTGGAGGTTCGAGTCCTCTCACCCGCATTGCCTGCCAGCAACGATCTCGCGAAGCGAGACTGGCGCTTGCGGGGTGTGGAGCCTGTGCGGCCGCGAAGCGGACGCCTTCAGGGGTATGCGCGCCAGGGATCCGCGCGAGCGGATCCCGATGTCTCGCGAAGCGAGACTGCGCTTGCGGATGAATGGGTCCTGCTTGAATGGCCGCGATGGCCACCGTCGAGGAGCTTGGCGACAACCGCGTCCGCATCAGGGTGGACGTCACGCCGCACCAGCTGGAGCACGCGGTCGACCACGCCGCGAACGATCTCGCCGAGTCGGTCAAGATCCCCGGCTTCCGCAAGGGAAAGGTGCCGATGCCGGTGCTGGTCTCTCGCGTCGGCAAGGACCGCATCTGGGCCGAGGCGATCGAGACGCACATCGGCGGCTGGTTCTGGAGCGCGGCGGCTCGCACACGCGTGCGACCCGTGACGGCGCCCGAGTACGAGTTCGAGACGCTGCCGTCGTCGCACGACGAGCCGTGGTCTTTCACGGCCTTGATCGAGGTGCAGCCGACGCCTGAGATCGTCGACTGGACGAAGCTCGAGGTGCCCCGTGCGGAGGCAGAGGTGCCCGAGGAGCTCGTCCAGCAGGAGCTCGACGCCTTGCGGCGCACCGTCGCCGAGCTCGTGCCGGCCGATGACCGTCCCGCGCGTGAGGGTGACACCGTCGTCGTCGACCTGTTGAGCCCGAACGGGGAATCCCAGTCCGACACCGTCGTGGAGATCGGCTCCGGCCGGCTCGTGGAAGAGGTCGAGGCGGCGCTCGTGGGGACGAGTGCGGGCGAGACGAAGGAGATCGCCTACGAGGTCAGTGACGGTGCAACCGCGAACGTGTCGGTCACGGTGAAGCACGTCAACGAGGCGGTGCTGCCGGAGGTCGACGACGAGCTCGCCCGAAGCGCGAGCGAGTTCGACACGTTGAGTGAGCTGCGCGCCGATATCGAGGGGCGCATCCGCGCCGCTGTCGAGGAGGAGATCGACGCCGCGTTCCGCGCGGCCGCGGTCGACACGCTCGTACGGGAGTCGAACGTGCAGGGGGCGGGCCCGCTCGTGGAGACCCGGGCGCGAGAGCTGCTCGATGGCTTCCTGCGCTCGCTCGCGAGCCGCGGCCTCGCCCCGGAGGCCTACTTCCAGGTCACGGGCCAGACGCCCGAGCTGCTGTCCGCGCAGATCCGCGCCGAGGCGGCCCACTCGGTGGCGCGCGAGCTCGCCCTCGAAGCGGTGGCCGAGAAGGCGGGCATCACCGTCACGGACGACGACGTGAAGGTGTTGATCCGCGAGCAGGCCGAGGCGGCCGGGGAGGACGCCGACGCGGTGATCGCGGACGTGTGGGCGCACGGCCACGAGGAGGCGCTGCGAGAGGATCTGCGGCTGAGGGAAGCGCTCGACAAGCTCGCGGCGGAGGTGCAGCCGATCTCCGTCGAGCAGGCAGCGGCGCGTGACTCGATCTGGACGCCGGACAAGGAAAAGCCCGCCGGCGAGACGAAACTGTGGACACCCGGCAGCAAGGAGACCTGATGAGCCCGCTGATTCCCATGGTCATCGAGCAGACGTCGCGCGGCGAGCGGTCGTTCGACATCTACTCCCGTCTGCTCAACGAGCGGATCATCTTCCTCGGCACACAGGTCGACGATCAGATCGCGAACCTCGTGATCGCGCAGATGCTGCACCTCGAGTCCGAGGATCCCGACAAGGACATCTATCTGTACGTCAACTCGCCGGGCGGCTCCGTGTACTCGGGCCTCGCCATCTACGACACGATGCAGTTCATCAAGCCCGACGTGTCGACGATCTGCGTCGGCATCGCCATGAGCATGGGCGCGCTGCTCCTCGCGGGCGGCGCCAAAGGGAAGCGGATGGCGCTGCCGAACTCGAAGATCCTCATCCACCAGGTCTGGGGCGGCTACCAGGGCCAGGCCTCCGATATCGAGATCCACGCACGGGAGACGATCGCGCTGAAACGGAAGCTCGAGGAGATCATGTCGAATCACACCGGCAAGGACGTCGAGCAGGTGCGCACCGACATGGATCGCGACTACTTCATGACCTCCGAGGAGGCCGTGGAGTACGGGTTGATCGATCGAGTGATCACGCACCGCTGAGCCCTAGCCGGAGCAGGCAAAAGGGAGTAAAAGGAGAGTTCAATGGCCCGAGCGAGCGAGGGGAACGAGCAGCTGCTCTGCAGCTTCTGCGGCAAGAGCCAGCGCCAGGTGAAAAAGCTGATCGCCGGGCCCGGCGTCTACATCTGTGACGAGTGCATCGATCTCTGCAACGAGATCATCGACGAAGAGCTCGCCACCCCCGCAGCGCTCGACCTCGACAACCTGCCGAGGCCGAAGGACATCTACTCAGTCCTCAACGACTACGTCGTCTCGCAGGAAGAGGCGAAGCGCACGCTCGCGGTGGCGGTCTACAACCACTACAAGCGCGTGCGCATGGGGCAGGACGACGGCGAGGTCGAGCTGCAGAAGTCGAACATCCTGTTGCTCGGCCCCACCGGCTGTGGGAAGACGCTGCTGGCGCAGACGCTGGCGCGGATCCTCAACGTGCCCTTCGCGATCGCCGACGCTACTGCCCTCACGGAGGCCGGCTACGTGGGCGAGGACGTCGAGAACATCCTCCTCAAGCTGATCCAGGCAGCCGACTTCGACATCAAGAAGGCGGAGACCGGGATCATCTACATCGACGAGGTCGACAAGATCGCCCGCAAGGCGGACAACCCGTCGATCACGCGCGACGTGTCCGGCGAGGGCGTGCAGCAGGCGCTCCTGAAGATCCTCGAGGGCACGATCGCCTCGGTGCCGCCGCAGGGCGGGCGCAAGCATCCGCACCAGGAGTTCCTCACCATCGACACGACGAACATCCTCTTCATCTGCGGCGGCGCATTCGCAGGGCTCGACAAGATCATCGCCCGGCGGATCGGCAAGAACGCGGTCGGCTTCGGTGCCGAGGTTCGCTCGAAGCACTCGGAGGAGTCGGCTGAGCTCCTCTCCCAGGTGATGCCGGAGGATCTCATGAACTTCGGGCTGATCCCGGAGTTCATCGGCAGGCTCCCGGTCGTCTCGGCGGTGCACCAGCTCCACCGGGAAGACCTCGTGCGCATCCTCGTGGAACCGAAGAACGCGCTCGTCAAGCAGTACCAGCGGTTCTTCGGCTACGACTCGATCGAGCTCCAGTTCATGGACGACGCGCTGTGGGAGATCTCCGACAAGGCCCTGGCCCGCGAGACCGGTGCCCGCGGCCTGCGCTCGATCATCGAGGCGGCGCTGCTCGACGTGATGTTCGAGCTGCCCTCACGCACCGACGTCTCGAAGTGCGTGATCACGCGCGACACGATCGCCCGCGACCTGAAGCCGACTCTCGTTGCGGACGGCGGTGGCTCGCTCGACGACGACGACGACGAGCTGGGCGCGGTCGCCGAGGCGTAGGCGCAGGTCGGATCACACCGGCGAGCGGCGACTATCGTGCGCGGCCATGCGCGCGGACGCGGAAGAACAGACGGGCACCGGACCGGGTGCGTACGTACTCGTGGGACGATCCCGGCGAGATCGCGGCCCACGCCACGGGTCGGCCCGGCATCGAGTTCCTGAGGGCCATCGTCGACGGCACGCTCCCATCCCCGCCGATCGCAAGGACACTCGGGCTGACGTTGGTAGAGGTCGACGAGGGTCGCGCCGTGTTCGCCTTCGAGCCGCGGGAGTTTCACTACAACCCGATCGGCGCGGTGCATGGCGGCCTGGCCCTGACGCTGATCGACTCGGCGACGGGGTGCGCCGTGCAGTCGCTGCTCCCCGCCGACGTGGGTTACACGACGCTCGAGACCAAGGCCAACTTCATTCGCGCCATCACGCTCGACACAGGCATCGTCCGCTGCACCGCGGAGGCCGTGCATGTCGGCCGTACCACCGCCACCGCGCAGGCACGAGTCGAGGACGCAGACGCGCGACTGCTCGCCCACGGCACGAGCACGCTGCTGATCCTCCGCGACTGACGCCGACGACCAAGCCCTCCGAGCCGTGCAATGGTGGCGACATGGGAGACCGAGAGAGAGGCACGGTCCTCATCGCTCTGGCACTGGGGCTGCTGGTCGTCACCGTCGTCGGCCTCGACGGGCTCGACGCCTGGAGCACGCGCGTCGAGCTCGGTCTCGTCGCGGTGGGGGTGCTCGTCGGTCTGGGGCTCGTCCTCTTCGGCCGCCCGCGCTGATCCTGCCGGGAGCGCTGCGGCGCCTCCGTAGACTTGTCGCTCCATGCCGACCGAGATGCAGCCGCTGTACGACCCGAGTGGGGTTGAGCCCCGCTGGCAGGAGACGTGGGAGCGAGAAGGGCTCTACGCCGCCGACGCCGACGATCCACGGCCGTCGTACGTCGACGCGCATCCTCCTCCCAACGTGACGGGCGAGTTGCACATGGGCCACGCGCTGCAACTGGCGCTCGCCGACGCGGTGATCCGGATGAAGCGCATGCAGGGCTTCAACGTCCTCTTTCAGCCGGGCTACGACCACGCCGGCATCTCCACCCAGAACGCGGTCGAGAAGCACCTGGCGAAGGACGGTCGGACGCGTCAGGAGCTCGGCCGGGAGGCGTTCGAGGCGCTCGTCTGGGACTGGCTCCGCGAGTACGGCGGCACCATCATGACCCAGTTCCGCCGCATCGGCGCCTCGCTCGACTACGGACGCGAGCGGTTCACGCTGGACGACGGCTACACGCGTGCGGTGATGCGCTTCTTCGTCCACCTGTACCGCAAGGGGTGGATCTATCGCGCCAGCCGGATCATCCACTGGTGCCCGTACCACCAGACGTCGCTCTCCGACCTCGAGCTCGTGCACGCCGACACCGACGACGTGCTCTCGACCATCCGTTACCCGCTCGCGGACGGCTCAGGGCACATCGCGATCGCGACCGCTCGCCCGGCGACGATCCCGGCGGATGTCGCGGTCGCCGTGCACCCCGATGACGAGCGGTATCGCGCCCTCGTGGGCAAGCAGGCGATCGTCCCGTTCGTCGAGCGCAGCGTGCCGATCATCGCCGACGAGCGCGTCGAGCCCGACTTCGGGACCGGTGCGCTCAAGATCACCCCCGGCCACGATCCGAAGGACTTCGAGATCGGCCGGGACCACGGCCTCGAAGAGCCGATGGCGATCGGGCCGGATGGGCTCATGAACGACTTCGTGCCCGAGCTCGCCGGCCTCACGCAGAAGGAGGCGGAGAAGCGGATACTCGACTGGTGCCGCGAGCATGACCTGCTCGAAAGCCGCGAGAACTACCGGCACAGCGTCGCGCTCTGCGAGCGCTGCGAGAGCCGCATCGAGCCGCTCATCTCGCCTCAGTGGTGGTGCTCGATGGACGAGTTGAAGCAGCCCGCGCTCGAGGCGCTCCGCGAGCGGCGCGTCCGCTACCACCCCGAGTCGCAACACCGCTTTGCGATCGACTCGCTCGAGAACGCGCCCGACTGGTGCATCTCACGCCAGCTGTGGTGGGGACACCAGCTGCCGCTGTGGGAGTGCCCCGACGGCCACCTCACCGTCGAGGAGACGGAGCCGGACGCATGCATCGAATGCGGATCGAGCGATCTCACACGAAGCGAGGACGTGCTCGACACGTGGTTCTCGTCGGCGCTCTGGCCCTTCGCAACCCTCGGCTGGCCGGATGACACGCCTGAGCTACGGCGCTTCTACCCGGGGAATCTCCAGACCACCGCCCGGGACATCATCCGGTTGTGGGAGAACCGCATGATCTTTGCCGGGCTCGAGTTGCTCGGAGACGTGCCGTTCGAGGACGTGATCATCCACGCCACCGTCCTCGCTCGCGACGGGCGACGGATGTCGAAGAGCCTCGGGACGGGCATCGACCCGCGAGAGGTGATCGACGAGCACGGTGCGGACGCCACCCGGTACGGGTTGCTGAAGATGTCGTCGACACAGGACGTGCGTTTCGCCGACAGTGCAGTGGAGGAGGGACGCAAGCTCGCCAACAAGCTGTGGAACGTCGCTCGCCTCGTCCTGTCCACCAGCGAGCACGTGACACCCTCCCTTCAGCCTCGCTCGGTCGAGGAGCGCTGGATCCTTGCCCGCCTCGAGGCCGGACGCGCGGCGCTCGAGGACGCGGTAGCGCGCTATGACTTCGCAGAGGCAGCGAACGGTCTGTACCACCTCACCTTCGACGACTTCTGCGACTGGTACGCCGAAGCGATCAAGCCGCGCCTCTACGACCGGGACAAGGACGCGCAGGCGACGGCACTCGCCGCGCTCGAGCGGCTGCTGGCGCTGCTGCACCCGGTGATGCCGCACGTGACCGAGGAGATCTGGTCGCACCTCCCGAACCGCGGCGTGCGCCTCATCGTCTCGCAGTGGCCCGACCCCGACGACCGCTTCGCCGACCACGCGACCGCTCTCGACCGAGTGCAGGAGGCCGCCCGCATCTATCGCCGTAGCGGCGTCCAGGTCGAGCTCGCGACCGAGGATGACGAGCGCATCTTCCGGTCGGTCGTCCGTCCCGATCGTCAGCAGATGGCTGCCGACGTCGAGGCGGAGCTCGAGCGGCTGCAGCGGGAGATCGCAACGCTCCGAAGGCATGCTCGCCAACGAGAAGTTCGTCGGGAATGCGCCTGTGCAGGTCGTCGAGGCGGAGCGCGAGAAGCTCGACCGGTACCGCCGCGAGCTCGATGCACTCGGCGGCTGACGAGCCCAACGTCGCCTGGCTCGCCTCGCTCTCGCCGTGGCCGCCCGACGGCTTCGGCCTCGATCGGATGCATGCGCTTCTTGCCGCGCTGGGCGATCCGCAGGCCTCCTATGAGGCCGTGCACGTCGTCGGCACGAACGGCAAGTCGACCGCCACGAAGACAATCGAGGCGCTCCTGCTCGAGGACGGCCTCCTCGTGGGCGCGACCGTCTCTCCGCACGTGCGCTCCTGGTCGGAACGGATCACCGTGGGCGGCGTGGAGACCGACCTCGAAGCCGCTCTCGCCCGCATCCGCCCGGCTGCGGAGCGCTTCGCCGCGACCCAGTTCGAGGCGATCACCGCGGCCGCCCTCACCGCCTTCGCCGAGGCCGGCGTCGACGCCGCTGTCGTCGAAGCGGGTCTCGGAGGCCGCCTCGACGCCACCAACGTCCTGCACTCGCGCGTCGTGCTCCTCACAAACGTGTCGCTGGAGCACACCGAGGTGCTCGGCGAGACGGTGGAGGAGATCGCGCAGGAGAAGCTGGCGGTGGCGCATGAAGGAAGCATAGTTGTCCTACCGGACAACAGATACGTTGACCTCGTCGCCGGGCACGCCACCCTCGTCGGCGGCGCGCGGGTAGCCGCCGAAGCGTTCGTCGGGCATGCCATTGCCGCCCGGCCCGAGATCCGCCTGCCCGGCCGCCTCGAGCGCCGGCCCCGCGAGATCCGCGACGGCGCCCATAATCCCGCCGGTGCGCGCTGGCTCGCCGAGACGCTGCGCCCGCAGCGGTACGTCGTCGTCGCCTCCATCCTCGAGGACAAGGATGTCGACGCCATGCTCGCCGAGCTGGCCTCGCTCGGAGACACGCTCATCGCCACGACCTCGTCCAATCCCCGTGCCCTCGCCCCCGACCAGCTCGCGCGCCACGCGGCGCCGTACTTCGAGCGCGTCGAGATCGTGACCGACCCGCACGCCGCCCTCCGACGGGCACACGAGCTGGGTGAGCCGGTGCTCGTCACCGGCTCGCTCTATCTTCTGGCCGACCTCGATAGCGCATAGCCGAGCGGAGGCGGCGGCAGATGGCGGTGATGAGGACGAGAGATCGGCTCGGCGTGGTGGCGTTCGCGCTCGTGGTCGTGGCGGCCATCGTCGGGATCGCCTTCGCGCTCGGGTATATCCTCGGCAAGGTTCTCATCTGACACCGTGACCACGACCTTCGCCGCCTCCTTCTTCGACTCGAACGCCTGGGACGTGGCGCGCAACGGCACGATCCTGCTCGTCGTGTGCCTCTGGCTCGCGACTGCGTTCTGGACGTTGAGGGACGCCCGCCGCCGCATCGGCGACCCGTGGCTCGTCGCGATGGCCGCCGTGCTCGGGCTGGTCCCGTTCATCGGGCCGTTCCTCTACCTCTTCTTCCGGCCTCCGGAGTACCTGGACGAGCGCCGTGAGCGCGAGCTCGAGATGAGGGCCATCGAGGAGGGGTTGGCCGAGCGAGACCTTCGTTGCCCTGTCTGCCGCGGGCGGGTCGACTCCTCGTACCTCGTCTGCCCCGTCTGCACTACCCGTCTCAAGCAGGCCTGCGCGGAGTGCGGCTTGCCGCTCGAGCCGATCTGGCAAGCCTGTCCCTACTGCGCCACACCGATACCGTCCACGTCGCTCGACCGGGTCGAGCTGCTGCAGCCGGTACGCCCGCGCCGCGACTCGACGTAGCCTCCGGGCCTCAGCCGCAAGCCTCTAGACTCCGCAGCCGATGGCCGTCGAGACCACCCTCGTGCTCGTCAAGCCGGACGGCGTCAGCCGCGGGCTCTGCGGCGAGATCGTGACCCGTTTCGAGCGTCGCGGCTACGAGCTGCGCGGGGCACGCCTGCTCAGGATCACCAGGCCGCTCGCGCAGCAGCATTACGCCGAGCACAAGGGGAAGCCCTTCTTCCGTGACCTCGTCGACTTCATCACGTCGGGCCCGGTGCTCGCTCTCGCCGTCCGCGGCGAGGACGCGATCGCGGGTGTCCGCGGGCTGATGGGAACCACGCACCCGAAGGACGCGGCACCCGGGACGATCCGCGGCGACCTCGCCACGCTCCTCGGCGAGAACGTCGTGCACGGCTCGGATTCGAGGGCCAGCGCAAGACGCGAGCTGAAGCTGTTCTTCCCAGACGGCCTGCTCTGAGCACGGCGTGACGGAGCTGCCTGAGCACGTGCGGCGCAACCGCTCCGCCTGGGACGGCTGGGCGGACGAGTACGTCGAGCCGGGGGAGCGAAACTGGGCGTCGACCGAGCCGACCTGGGGCATCTGGGGCCTCCCGGAGTCAGCCGTCGAGATGATCCCGCCCGATGTCACAGGACTGGACGTGATCGAGCTGGGGTGCGGCACGGCCTACGTGTCCGCCTGGCTTGCGCGGCGCGGTGCGCGTCCGGTCGGCATCGACAACTCCGAGCAGCAGCTCGCCACGGCCCGCCGTCTTCAACTCGAGCACGAGCTGGGGTTCCCGCTCCACCATGGCAATGCGGAGGAGACTCCGTTTGACGACGCCAGCTTCGACCTGGCGATCTCCGAGTACGGAGCCAGCATCTGGTGCGACCCGTACCGCTGGATCCCCGAGGCGTCGCGCATCCTGCGCCCCGGTGGCCGGCTCGTCTTCCTCGTCAACGCCGTGCTCGTAGGCCTGTGCTCACCGCCGGGCTCGGACGACCCCGTGTCCGACCGGCTCGTCCGCCCGCTGTTCGGAATGCACCGCTTCGAATGGCCCGATGACGACTCCGTCAACTTCACCCTGCCTCACGGCGAGATGATCCGACTCCTGCGCGAGACCGGCTTCGAGGTCGAGGAGCTGCGGGAGCTCCAGGCGCCTGCGGGTGCGACGACCCGGTACCCGTGGGTCGACGGCGAATGGGCGCATCGCTGGCCGAGCGAAGAGGTCTGGAAGGCGCGCAAGACCGGCTGAGCCATGGCGGACCTCGACGTGGTGACCGGTGCCTTCTCCTTTACGGGGCGCCACATCGCCGAGCTGCTCCTCGAGCACGGGAAGCGCGTGCGCACGCTCACGCGGCGGCCCGATCCGTCCCATCCACTCGCCGCTCGCGTCGAGACCGCGCCGTTGGTCTTCGACGCGTCGCTCGTCGCCAGTCTGCGTGGAGCCGACACGCTCTACAACACCTACTGGGTGCGGTTCGAGCACGGCGGCGTGACGTTCGATCGAGCGGTGGAGAACATCGGCGCCCTGCTCCGCGCGGCCGAGTCCGCCGGGGTGCGCCGAGTCGTTCACGTCAGCGTGTCCAACCCGGATGAAAGCTCGCCCTTCCCGTACTTCCGAGGGAAGGCCCGGGCCGAGAAGCTCGTCGTCGAATCGGGCCTGTCGTACGCGATCGTGCGCCCGACGCTGACTTTTGGCCGCGACGACATCCTCGTCAACAACATCGCCTGGGGACTCCGCCACGTGCCCCTGTTCGTCCTGCCCGGCGACGGAGGCTACGACGTGCAGCCAGTCTCCGTCGTGGACGTCGCAAGCCTCGCAGTCGAGGCTGGCGGTCGTGAGGACGACGCGACGTTCGATGCGGCCGGCCCGCAGACCTGGTCGTACCGCGAGTTCGTCGAGCTGATCAAGGCTGCCGCGGGCGGTCGCGCGCCCGTTCTGAATGCTCCGCCGTGGCTCGCGCTCTGGCTTGCCCGAGCCGCGGGGCTCGCGCTGCGAGACGTCGTCGTCACGCCCGACGAGCTCGGCGCGCTGCGTGCGGGGTTGCTCGCCTCGCGGGAGCCGCCGCGGGGCAGCGATCGCTTCGACACCTGGCTCGCCGAGAGCGGCCCTCGGCTCGGGCGTTCGTACACGTCGGAGCTGCGCCGGAACTTTCGCGGCCATGGCTGAGCCCGACGCGACACCGGCACCGCTCCTGCTTGCGTCCACGTCGCCGCAGCGGCGAGCCATCCTCGAGCAGCTACGCATCCCGTTCGAGGTAGCGGCACCGAGGTACGAGGAGCACGATCCTCCCGACGCCGACCCTGTCGCGCTCGTGCGCGAGCACGCTGAGGGCAAGGCGCGCTCGGTGCACCGTGAGGGAGCAGTCACGCTCGGTGTCGACACGACCGTCCACCTGGACGGTCGTCTGTTCGGCAAGCCGGCGGACGCACGCGACGCGCAGGACATGTTGCGCAACCTCTCCGGAACGACGCACGCGGTGCTCTCGGGTGTCTGCCTCCTCACGCCAGGCGCGGAGACGGTCGAGCACGCCGCCACAGGTGTCACCTTCCGAGCGCTCACGGATGCCGAGGTGGACATGTACCTGGCGAGCGGCGAGTGGGAGGGTCGCGCAGGTGGCTACGCCATCCAGGGCCTCGGCGGCCGGCTCGTGACTGCAATCGAAGGCGACTACCTGAATGTGGTCGGGCTACCGGGAGCGCTGCTGATGCAACTGCTTGCGCGGCACGCACCCCACCTCCTCGGCTGCCAGGCGCCAGGACGGATTGACGAACCGATGTGGCGAAACGCACGGCTCAGGTGAGCCGTCCAAGCCTGACCCCGACCAGAACCGCGAGAACCCCGACTGCAACGCTCGCCGTGACGCTCGCTGCGGCGATGGCGATGTCTCTCGCTGCAATCAAGTCGTAGGTCTCCTGGGCAAACGTCGAGAAGGTCGTGTAGCCGCCGCAGAAGCCGATCACGAGGCCGGCTCTGAGCCATTCGGGTGCGTTACGCCGGTCTACGAGCGCGGAGATGATGAATCCGACTGCGAGGCAGCCGCTGATGTTGATGGCGAACGTTGCCCAGGGGAAGACGGAGTCGGTTCGATGCTCGATGAACGAGTCGAGACCGTAACGGGAGAGCGCGCCGAACGCTCCGCCGAACGCAACTGCGAGGACAAGGGACATGCGTCAGCTCCTTCTGTCGTAGGAGCTATCAGCCGTTCACGGCGGTTGATGGCGAGCCCCATCGCCCTTGCCGTACGAGCCTACCCATGCGCTAGGCGTCCGGGCGGGCTCGCCGCCGCTCCGCATCCCACTGCTCGAAGCGGCCCCGGGGGGATTCGAGGTACGCACCCAGGCTGCGATCGAAGCCCTCGACCTCGGTACGCAGCTCGAACATCACGTAGTCGAGACGGCGTTCGGGCTCACAGCGGTGCGCGTCCTCCTCGCCTCGTGCGACGGACGCGCCGCACTCCGAGCACGGCATGTGCGCCGGCGGCGGCAACTGGAGCGACATGGTGTGCCCTCGTTCCACCACGGACACCGAGCTCCTCCCGGGCCGATACGTGGAGGGCCGCCAACGGCGGCCCTCCACGCCCGTGTGTTGCGGCCCCTCAGGCAGTCGTCGGTGCAGGCACTGCGCCGAGCTGCTGCAGGAGGCCGAGCGTGTCCCAGTTCGTCCAGTCCTCGGCGATCTTGCCGCCGGAGACTCGCGTGATGCTGGTTCCCGTCACGGTCGACTGCTTGCCGGTCGCGGCGATGCCGAACAACTCGCCCTGGTGCGTCCCGGACGCCTGCCAACGGGTAGCCACGAGGTCGCCTTCGCTGACCTGCGCCTCGATCATGACGCGGAGGTCTGGGAACGCAGTGCGGTAGCCGGTCGCGGCCTCCTTCACCCCGGCCGGGCCGCGGACGGGCTCGGGGAGCGCCGGGTCATACCCGATGTAGTCGGCGGCGACGATCTCGTCCGCCACCTCGTAGTTCCCCGCGCCGTAGACCTCCTCGAGCTCGCGGCGCACGATCGCTTTCAGGTCCTCGCCTGCCATGGCACCTCCTCGGTCGGGGAGGCTCGAGCATGCCATATCTCGTGCGGAATGTCTCGAGCGCGTGCCACGGATCCAGCACACGCGATGAACGTCCCTGCAAATCGGGGACACGCAGCTACACTCCGCCTCCCATGGGCCTGTTCCGATCGATGACGGGATTCGGCGGCCGCGACATGGCGGTCGACCTCGGCACGGCCAACACGCTCGTCTACGTGCGCGGTCGCGGCATCGTGCTGTCGGAGCCGTCCGTGGTCGCGATCGACCAGCGCACCGGGGACGTGCACGCGGTCGGCGTCGAGGCGAAGCGGATGCTCGGGCGCACGCCGGGGACGATCTCCGCGATCCGGCCGCTCAAGGACGGCGTGATCGCCGACTTCGACGTCACCGAGCAGATGCTGCGCCACTTCATCCAGAAGGTGCACCAGCACCGCTTCGCGCACCCGCGCGTCGTCGTCTGCGTCCCCTCCGGCGTGACCGGGGTCGAGAAGCGTGCCGTCGAGGAGGCGACGCTCTCCGCCGGCGCACGCGCCGCTTACCTGATCGAGGAGCCGATGGCCGCGGCGATCGGCGCCGGGCTTCCCGTCGCCGAGCCTACGGGGAACATGATCGTGGACATCGGCGGCGGCACCACCGAGGTGGCGGTCATCTCGCTCGGCGGCATCGTCGTCTCGCAGTCGCTCCGCGTCGGCGGCGACGAGATGGACGAGGCGATCGTCAACCACATCAAGAAGGAGTACAAGCTCCTCGTCGGCCAGCAGACGTCGGAGGAGATCAAGCTCGAGGTCGGCTCCGCCTACCGGCTCGAGGAGGAGCTCCAGGCCGAGGTGCGTGGCCGCGACATGCTCACCGGGCTGCCGAAGACGGTGATCATCTCCTCCGAGGAGATCCGGCGTGCGCTCGACGAGCCGGTCTCCCAGATCATCGACGCCATCAAGTCGACGCTCGACAAGACGCCGCCCGAGCTCGCCGCGGACATCATGGATCGCGGGATCGTGCTCGCCGGCGGCGGCGCGCTCCTGCAGAGGATGGACGAGCGTCTGCGCCACGAGACCCAGATGCCGGTGCACCTGGCGGAGAGCCCGCTCACGTGCGTGGCGGTCGGCTCGGGTCGCAGCCTCGAGGAGTTCGAGGCGATACACCGCGCCAGCCGCGGCCGCGGGCGCCGCAACGGCAACCGCCGGTACGGCGGGTAGCGGCAGCCGACGGCGGGGTGAGGCTGAAGCCTCACCCCCGGCGCCTGGGGTCATGCTTCAGCCTGACCCCGCCTGGTACGGCGGCTACACTCGGCGTCTGTGCCTCGAAACCGCACCGCACGGCCGGCGGTGCTGGGCGCGAGCGTCCGGCGTCCCGCCGCGGGCCAGTTCCCCTCCCGATCCTCCAGCGCCGTTCGGCGGCGGCTGGTCATCGGTGTGCTGGTCGTGCTCGCGATCGCGCTGATCACGGTCTCCTTCCGCGAAGGCGGCAGCGGGCCGCTGGCACGGGCCCAGGATGGCGGGGCGACCGTCCTCCGTCCCTTCCAGGTCGCGGCGGACCGTGTCGCCGAGCCGTTCGAGGATGCGTACCGCTGGATCGACGGGCTACTCAGCGCCCGCTCGGACGCAGACCGTCTCGCGGAGGAGAACGAGGCGTTGCGCCAGCAGCTCTCGCAGACACAGCTCGCTCTGCGTGAGAACGCGCGGCTGCGGGCGCTGCTGCGCTTTCGCGACGGCTCGCGCTTCCCGCGGGACTACAACGGCCTCGCCGCCGCCGTGATCGGGCGTCCGGCGGCCGCGTTCTCACAGGCCATCAACGTCTCGGTGGGATCGGATGACGGCGTACGGCGAAACGACCCGGTGGTCACGGAGGACGGGCTGATCGGCCTCGTGACGCGCGTCTCGGCCTCGACCGCGCGCGTGACGTTGCTCACCGACGAGGCGAGCGCAGTGTCGGCCGTCGACGTGCGCACGAACGCCAACGGCATCGTCCATCACGGCCGGGCGAGCCGCTCGACCCTCGTGCTCGACCGCGTGCCGAAGGAGGAGCTCGTCCGCCTCGGCGACACGGTCGTGACGGCCGGCTGGCAGTCGCCCCGCCTCGCGTCGCTCTATCCGCGTGGTATCCCGATCGGTGAGGTCACCAGCGTTGGGCAGAACGACACAGACCTGTACAAGCAGGTGCTCGTCGAGCCGTTCGCGGACTTCCGCTCGCTCGACGCCGTCCTGGTGCTCGTCCCGAAGCGTCGATCGTGATCGGCGCCGGGTTGAGGGTCGGGCTCGTGGTGTTCGTGACGGCGATCTTCCAGGTCGCCGTCTTCTCCGGTTGGGGCTTCCTGGGCGGCTTTCCCGACCTTCTCCTCGTGACGATCATCTGCATCGGGCTGCTTCGCGGAGCGACCGTCGGCGCTGTCTCCGGCTTCGCCGGCGGGCTGCTCGTCGACACCGCGACGCTCGGGACGCTCGGCGTCACGTCGCTGCTGCTGGCGGTCGCGGGGCATTGGGCCGGACGCTATGGAGAGACGACCGGCCGCGGGAGGCCGTTCGCTCCGTACGTCGCCGTGGCCGTGATCGCCGTTCTCGTCGGCGTGGGTGGGTACCTGGTGCACTTCCTGCTCGGCGAGGCGATCTCCGCCCGCATCGCCCTGCCGCCGGTGCTGCCCTCGGCAGCGCTCGACGTGCTCCTCGTCTGGCCCGTGTTCCGGCTCTGCCGCTCGATCGTCGGGGTCACTCCCGCGAACGAGCGCCCGCGGGAGGTGGAGCTCGTTGTCTAGCGAGCCCTACGGCGAGCCGCGCTCGCCCTCGCGCCGCTTCCTGCCACCCGACCCCGCTGTCGAGGGCCCGTTTCGGCTGACACCCGGCCTCGCGCTGCGCGTCGGGATCCTGGGCATCCTCGCCGTCGGCATCTTTGCCGTCCTCTTCTTCCGCCTGTGGTCATTGCAGGCGCTGCAGGGCGAGCGCTACCTGCGGGCTGCACAGGGCAACCAGCTGCGCACGATCCGGCTGGAAGCTCCACGCGGAACGATCGTCGACCGGCACGGCAAGGTGATCGTCGGCAACACACCAGGCACCGCGGTCAAGCTCTGGGTGGGCGATCTGCCTCAGGAGGGCCGCTACCGCATCGTCGAGCACCTCGCCCGCGTGCTCGAGGTGCCCACGGGGCGGCTTGCGGTCGAGGTGAACGACCAGCTCGCCGACCCGCTGACGCCGATCACGGTGAAGACCCGGGTCACCGAGGAGCAGGTCGCGTATCTGTACGAGCACCAGGAGGACTTCCCCGGAGTCCAGATCCAGCAGACGTACTTGCGCTCCTACCCGTACGGGTCGGTGGCGGCACAGATCCTCGGCTATGTCGGTGAGATCTCGGCGGAGGAGCTGAAGCTGAAGGCGAAGCAGGGCTACCTGCTCGGCGACAAGCTCGGCAAGACGGGAGTGGAGTCCGAGTTCGACCGGTACCTCCGCGGCGAGGCCGGGCTGGCCCAGATTCGGGTCGACTCCCTTGGTCGCCCGCAGAGCCCCTTGCAGCTGGAACGCGACGCGCGACCGGGCCACGCGGTGAGGCTGACGATCGACCTGGGCGTCCAGCGCGCCGCCGAGCGAGCGCTGCGGCTCGGCATCGAGACGGCGCACGCGAACAAGTCCTACAACGCGAACGGCGGCGCCATCGTCGCGCTCGATCCACGCGACGGAGCGGTGCTTGCCATGGCCTCGTACCCGACGTACAAGCCGTCGGTCTACGTCGGGCGCGTCGATCCCGAGAAGATCGCCCCGCTGATCGACAACGAGGCGGCAAAGGACGCAAACTACCCGGGCCTCAACCGGGTCACGCAGGTCGAGTACCCGCCGGGGTCGACGTGGAAGCCCGTCACGGCGCTGGCGGCGATGCAGGAGCATCTCCTGTCCCCGTACGAGTCGATCCAGTGCACGCCGCAGGCCGAGTACGGCCTCGACAAGCAGGTCTTCAAGAACTGGGACCCGTTCGTGAACCGGCCCATGGCCCTCTTCGAGGCCCTCTCCACCTCCTGCGACACCTACTTCTACGACGTCGGCTACCGCTTCTACACCGGCGGGCGCGAGCGGTGGGACCGCATGCAGGACTGGGCCCGCGTGTGGGGCTTCGGCGCACCCGCCGGGATCGACATCGGCGGCGAGGCCGACGGGCTGCTCCCCACCCCCGCCTGGCGCAAGCGCACGTTCACGAGCGACTGGGACCGGGCCTGGAACCCGGGCCACTCCATCCAGCTCGCGATCGGACAGGGGGATGTCACCGCAACGCCGCTCCAGATGGCGCGCTTCTACGCGATGATCGCCAATGGCGGCCAGCTGGTCACTCCCTACCTCGTGTCCGAGGTGGAGACGCCCGGCTCGAGAGGACAAAGCCCGGTCGTGCTGCGCCGGTTCGCACCCGATCCACCGCGCGACGCAGGTGTCGATCCGGCTGCGCTCCAGGTCGTGCGCGAGGGCCTCTACTCCGCCACACATTCGCGCGACGGGACCTCCTCGGGCGTGTTCGGTGCCTATCCGATCTCGATCGCGGGCAAGACGGGGACGGCGGAGAAGGTCGTGCCGCTGCCCGGCTACCCGGCCGACCACCTCGAGGATCAGGCCTGGTGGTGCGGGTACGGGCCGGACGACGGGGCGCGCATCGTCGTCTGCGCGGTGATCGAGAACGGCGGTCACGGCGGCACCGCAGCAGCCCCGGCGGCGATGCACGTGATCGAGCAGTTCTTCGGCGTGAAGGGTGGGCCCACAGTGGCCGTGAAGACGGATTGATCGTCGAGGCCGGCACCCGGCAGGGCACGCTGTCTCGGGCCGGCGCGGCGGGAGAGCTGGGCTTCCTCCTGCGCCGCCTCGACTGGGTGTTGCTCTTCGCCACGGCGGCCCTCGTCGCCTATGGGCTGTGGGCCGTGGCGGGGATCACCCGCTTCGACGTACCGGGGGACCCCGATTTCTATGTCGTTCGCCAGGCGATCGCCGTTGGCATCGGTGTCGTAGCGCTCGTGATCGCGGTCCTCGTTCCACTCACCCTGTACCTGCGGAACTGGCGCATCGTCTACGGCCTCACCATCGGCCTGATGATCCTGGTGCTGCTTGCGGCCGAGGCGATCCGTGGCTCGCGGCGGTGGATCGACATCGGGCCCTTCCAGTTCCAGCCGTCCGAGTTCGGGAAGGTGCTGTTCGTGCTCGCGATCGCGGGCTTCCTCGTGGAGCGATCGCGGCGGATCCGGAGGTTCCCGACGGTGCTCACGGCGGTAGGGCTCGCAGGGGCGCCCGTGATTCTCGTCTTCCTGCAACCCGACCTCGGCACGGCCCTCGTCTACACCGCGGCACTGGCGGCCGTGCTGCTCGTCGCGGGCGTGCGCTGGCTCCACCTCGCGTTCCTCGCCGTCGCCGGGACGCTCGCGATCGCGTCAGTGCTCTGGTTCCTACCCGCGCTCGGTGTCGAGGTGCTCAAGCCGTACCAGACTGCACGGCTCACAGGGTTCGCGAACCCGGCCGAGGACCCGGGCGGTATCACGTACAACGTCACGCAGTCGATCACCTCGATCGGCGCCGGGGGCCTCGACGGGCGCGGCGTACGCGAGGCGAGCCAGACCCGGCTCGACTACCTGCCAGAGCACGCCACCGACTTCGCGTTCGCGTCGTTCGCCGAGCAGAGAGGGTTCTTCGGAGCCGCAATCCTCCTCCTGCTCTACCTCCTTGTCGTCTGGCGAGGGCTTCGCGTGATCACGCTGGCAGGTGACCTCTATGGCGCGGTCGTTGCGGCCGGGATCGTCTTCGGGTTCCTGTTCCAGGTCTTCGTCAACGTCGGCATGACGATGGGCATCGCGCCCGTGACGGGCATCCCGCTGGCATTCGTCTCGGTCGGTGGCTCCTCCATGGTGGCCAACCTCGTGGCGATCGGGTTGCTCCAGTCGATTCACGCTCGCGGTCATCTCTTCGGCAGCCGGTGAGCCTCGCCGGCCTGTCACCCGGGACGCTGCTGCGGCTCGCCCGCGAGGCGCGCGAGGGCGATCACCCTTCCGGGCCGCTCCTCGTCGCCGGGCCGCTCGCTGCGCAGCTGGCCAAGTCTCTGGCCGAGGGCGGTGACGCCGCGTTGGTCCGCACCGCAGGGGATGCAGCCTCCGCGTGTGCCCTGGTCTGCGTGCTCGGTGGCGCTCCCACGCCGGAGCAGGAGGCGCAGCTGCGCGTCGCGACGCGCGCGGGCGTGCCGACGATCGGCGTGCAGGTCGGCGACCCCGAGGCTCGCGTCCCATACGTGCTCCCCGGCGACGTGGTCGTGTGCAACCCGGGCCAGGGGTTCCCGGTCGCGGATATCGCGGCGGCGATCGTCGGCGGTCTGGGCCGTGAGGCTGCGCCGCTGGCGGCCCGCCTGCCCGCGCTTCGCCCTGCGGCCCACCGCGGCCTTGCCACCCGCGCAGCCGGGGCCGCGGCCGGCATGGCTGCGGTTCCCTGGGGGGCTGACGAGCATCTGCCGCAGCTGGTGCTGCTTCAGACCAGGCTGCTTCGCGACCTCGCCGTCACCGCCGGGCGTCCTGCTCCTACCACCCAGCAGGAGGTCGCCGCGGCCGTCGGGCCGGAGCTCGGCTCGGCGCTCGCCGTCGGCATCGCGGCACGGTCTCTCGTGCGGCGGTTACCGCTCCGAAACAGGCTCATCGACGCCGCCGTGGCCGGTGGTGCGACCCTTGCTCTGGCCACAGCGGCAACTCGCCTGCGCTCCTCATAGCGCAAGGTGGGGATCCGCCGAGCGGATCCCCACCGCGCGAAGACCCTAAAGGCGTCCGCTTCGCGGCCGAAAAGCTGGGCGCGACGAGCACCACTTCCGTCTGCGGCAGAGCGAGGGCTGCGCCGCCCCTCGGTCGTGAGGGTGTCCGTCCGGACCTGGACCTAGGATGGCGCCGACTCCAGACCTGGGGGGAACGCACTGTGGCCGACATCGAGCTTGCCGAAGAGTTGCTGCAGATCGAAGAGGCGGACGCCTGGTTCGAGTACCTCGAGGCGACCCGCGGACACTCGAGCACGCGCTATGCGGAGGTCGAGCCCTGGGCCTGGGCGCGTCTCGGGCAGCGGCTGCGCGCGGTACGGGCCCGGCGGACACGCCTGAGGCCCGCTGCCGCTTGACCGAAGAGACAGCCGCGAGCAGCGCGTCCGCGGTGCTCCGCTCCAGGAGGCGATCCAGGTCGGCTGCTAGCCTTCGTCCAAGAGGCCCCATGGCCAACGTATTCAACATCCAACGCTGCGCGAGGCCCGCCGCCGAAGAGGTGGCGTCGTGCCCGCGCGCGCTCATGCGAGGAGAGCTGCTTGCCCTGGTTTCGATGGCTGAAGAAAGAGACGACCGCGGCGGAGATCGCCGCGATGGAGGGTGCGCCACCGGTTTCTGAGCCCCAGGCGCAGGAGTGGGTCGAAGACCCACCCGAGAGAGACGCGGACGAGGCCCGCGAAGGGCCGATCACGGAGACCGAGGCGCAGCGCCGCAAGCGCCGCCGCGGCAGCCGCGGCGGACGAAATCGGAAGAAGAAGGTGCCCGGGACCGTCGGCGAGGCTGACGGCGAGACTGACGCCGGGCCGGCCGAAGTGGCTGCACCGGCCCGACGCAAGGCCGGGTCGAGCGCCAAGACGCCCGCCAAGACCGAGAAGACGGACAAGCCCGACCGCGGTGCAAGGCGGTCGCGGCCGGGCGACAGGCGGCGCAAGCAGCCGCCACGCCGCGCGCCGCTGCCCGCGGCGGAGCGCGAGCTGATCATCTCCGTCGACGTCGGCGAGCAGCGCGTGGCCGTGCTGGAGGACGGGAAGGTCGCCGAGGTGTACCTCGAGCGCCCGGACCGCCGGTCGATCGCCGGGAACATCTACCTCGGTGTCGTCGACAACGTGCTCCCCGGCATGGAGGCCGCCTTCGTCGAGATCGGGCTGGAGAAGAACGGCTTCCTCTACGTGGACGAGATCGTCGTTCCCGAGCTCGAGGGAAAGCGCCAGGGGAAGAAGATCACCGACCTCATCCAGCGCGGGCAGCAGATCCTCGTGCAGGCGGTGAAGGACCCCATGAAGACGAAGGGCGCGCGCCTGACCACCGAGATCTCGCTTCCGGGGCGCTTCCTCGTCTACGTGCCGCACGGCGAGGGGCTCGGCGTGTCGCGCCGCCTCGACGACAACGAGCGGCAGCGTCTCAAGGAGATCCTCAAGGAGCTCGACCCCAAGCAGGGCGGGATCATCGTGCGCACCGCGGCCCAGGGCGCCTCGGCCGAGGACGTCGAGCGCGACCTCGTCTTCCTGCAGCGCCTCTGGAAGACGATCCAGGCTCGCGCCAAGGCCGCCACCACACCTGAGCTCGTGTACCAGGAGGCGGAGCTGCCGCTGCGCATCGTGCGTGACCTGTTCGCGGGCGACTTTCTCGCGGCACACGTCGACGACGACCGCGCGTACAAGCGCATCGTCGGCTACCTGAAGAAGACCTCGCCGCACATGCTCGAGCGTGTGCACCGCGACAAGGAGAAGGAGCGCCTGTTCGAGCGCTTCGGGGTCGAGAAGGAGATCGCCTCCACGCTCGAGCGGCGAGTCGACCTGCCCTCCGGCGGCTACCTGATCTTCGACTACGCCGAGGCGTTCACGGTGATCGACGTCAACACCGGGCGCTTCGTCGGCTCACGCTCCAAGACCTCGACGCAGCGGCTCGAGGACACGATCGTCAAGAACAACCTCGAGGCGGTCAAGGAGGTCGTCCGCCAGCTGAGGCTGCGGGACATCGGCGGGATCATCGTGATCGACTTCATCGACATGGCTAACCCGAAGAACCGCCAGGCGGTGGAGGAGGCGTTGCGCACCGAGCTGGAGCGCGACCGCACCAAGACGTACGTGGTGGAGATCTCGCCGCTCGGTCTCGTCGAGATGACCCGCCAGAACGTGACCGACGGCCCTCGCGAGGTGATGACGCGCCGCTGCCCGACCTGCGCAGGCGACGGCATCGTCGTCTCGGAGGCGACGGCAGCGCTCGAGGTCGAGCGCCGGTTGCGGGAGCTCGCGACCGCGGGCACGGGCACCCGTGTGCAGGCGTATCGCGTCGCGGTGCACCCGCGGGTGCTCCCGCTGCTGGCCGGGCCCGGTGGCGCACGGCTGGCGGAGCTGGAGGAGCGCATGAAGCGGCGGTTCTTCCTCGTGCCTGCGGAGGGTCACGTCCACACCGACCATCTCGAGGTGCTCGCAGAGGGCAAGCTCGCCGACCTGCAGCCCTCCTCGGCGCTCCAGGAGGGCGTCGAGCTCGAGGTGAAGCTCGCCCAGGTCGGCCTTCACGACGCGGGCGCCGGCGTGGCGAAGGTTGACGGTCTCGATGTGATCGTCGCCGATGCGGCGAAGCTCGTCGGGAAGAAGGCGCTCGTCACGGTCGGCCGCGTGCTCGAGGGCCAGGCGTTCGCGAGCATCGTCACGGCAGACGCCCGACCGACGCCGATCACCTTCGAGAGCGAGGCGGAGAAGCCGACACGCGCCCCGGCTCGCCGGCGCACGGCGACAGCGGTCACAGCGACTCGTGGAGCCCGTCGCCGCGGATGACCTGGAGGACGCAGCGGAGCCGGAGCCCGAGGATGACGCCGAGGTTGTGGAGGCGGTTGCCGTCGAGGCGGATGGCCCTGGACGCGGAGGACGAGGACCGGCGCGGACGACAGCCCCGAGAGCACGGAGGGGGCGACGGCCAAGAAGAAGACCCGGCGTGGCTCACGCGGTGGGAAGCGGCGCAAGAAGCCCGCAGTCGCAGGCGCCGCAACCGATGCCTCGGCGGTCGCCGCCGACGACGAGGAGGCCGCGGACGCGCCGACCACCCCGGAGCTCGAGCCGCCCGCCGGTGACGGCGACGCGCCCGCGCCCAAGGCGCCGACGCGAGCCCCGCGCCAGCGCCAGCGGCGTCCGCGGCAACCCAAGATCCACATTCCCGCGACCGACCTCGGCGACGCAGAGGCGCCGGCAGTGGACGGCAACCGGGCCGCGCCGGTGACCGAGCCCGAGGAGCCGAGCACGGCGACCGAGTCGGCGGACAGTCCGCCCGAGACAGCCGACGGCAACGGCGATGCGTCCGCGAGCCTGGAAGTGAAGAAGAAGACACGGCGCGGCTCGCGAGGCGGCCGCAACCGGCGCAAGAAGCCCGCCGGCCGCCGCCGACGGGGCCGCTGCAGACACGGAGGCCCCGGCGGGCACGGTCGAGGCAACGGCCGAGGCCGTCGCGGCGCCCGCTGCGCCTGCCGCCCCGGGCGAGGCTGGTTACGTGCCGATGTCCGAGTGGCTCGACGACTTCAAGAGCTGATCCAGCCCGGGAATTTCGCTATCATCGGTCGGCTCGCGGGCGTGTGCCCGCGTTTTCCTCGTCCGGAGTCAGGACACCACGAATGGGCTACGCGATCATCTCTGTCGGCGGGAAGCAGTACCGCGTCCGTGAGGGCGAGCGGTTGCTCGTCGATCGTGTCGCGCTCGACGACGGCGCCACGTTCACACCGCAGGTGTTGCTCACCGGCGGCGACGGCGACGTTGCGATCGCCCCTGGTGACGTGACCGTGACCGCGCGGGTCGTGGGTCAGCAGCGTGGGCCGAAGATCCGGATCGGCAAGTACAAGCAGCGCACGGGTTACCGGCGTCACACGGGCTTCCGGTCGTCGCTCACTCAGATCGAGATCGAGTCGATCGGCGGCGCCAAGCGAGCGCGGCCCGCGGCGCAGCCGAAGCCGGAGGCTCCGCAGGCTGAGCCCGTTGTCGTCGAGGAGACGACCTCGGCGGTCGAGCAGCCGCAGGGTCTTCCGGAGGGGTACGCCGGTCTCACGGTGGCCCAGATCAAGGAGGCGTCGGCCGGCTGGGACGCTTTGACACTCGCTGCCGCGCTCGAGTTCGAGCAGTCCCACGGGAAGCGGAAGGGCGCGATCGCAGCGCTCGAGGCGGCCCTGCAGGAGGATGGCTAGATGGCACACAAGAAGGGCCTCGGCTCCTCGAAGAACGGTCGCGACTCCCAGAGCAAGCGCCTCGGGGTGAAGATCTTCGCCGGTCAGGAGGTCAAGACCGGCATGATCATCGTCCGCCAGCGCGGCACGAGGTTCCGGCCTGGTCCCGGTGTGGGCCTCGGCCGCGACCACACGCTGTTCGCCTTGCGCGAAGGTGTGGTCGAGTTCAGCCGCTCTGGTGAGAAGCGCTTCGTCGCGGTGTCCGCGCTCGCTGAAGCGACCGCGGACTAGGCGAGCCGCTCGCCTGGTCTCCGGCGCTCCGGAGACAGCGGAGACATGTTCAACGACCACGCCCGCATCACCGTTGCGGCCGGCCGCGGCGGCGACGGCGGGCTCAGCTTTCGCCGCGAGAAGCACGTGCCCAAGGGAGGCCCCGACGGTGGCGACGGGGGCCGGGGCGGCGATGTGGTGCTCGTCGCGGACGCGAGATTGCGCGACCTGTCGTCCTTCCGCGGGAAGACCCGCTACACCGCGGAGCGGGGTGGGAACGGCCGTGGCACGCGCAAGCACGGGGCCGACGGCGACGACATCGAGCTGCGCGTGCCGGTCGGGACACAGGTGTTCGAGGGTGGTGGCCTCGTCGTCGACCTCGCGCACGCGGAAGCGCGTGCCGTTGTGGCGCGCGGTGGCGGCGGCGGTCGCGGGAACGCACGCTTCGCCACTCCCACCCGTCAGGCGCCGCGGTTCGCGGAGACCGGTCTCGGCGGTGACACGCGAGAGCTCGAGTTGCAGCTCAAGCTGCTCGCGGACGCCGCGCTGGCAGGGCTGCCGAACGCGGGCAAGTCGTCGCTTCTCCGCCGCATCTCCAACGCCAGGCCGAAGGTGGCCGACTACCCGTTCACGACCATCGCGCCCGTCCTCGGCACGGTGCACGGGCCCGACGGCCGGCAGCTGACCGTCGCCGACGTACCGGGCCTGATCGAGGGCGCGAGCGAGGGCATCGGTCTCGGCCACGCGTTCCTCGCTCACCTCGAGCGGGCGCGGCTGCTCGTGCACGTGATCGACGCGTCGGAGGGAGACGCGGACGAGCGGTTCGCCACGATCGACCGCGAGCTCGCCCTCTACGGCGCCGGGCTCGAGGACCGGCCGCAGCTCGTCGTGCTCAACAAGTCGGATCTTCTGCCGGAGCCTGCGCCGTTCTCGGTCGCGGACGAGCGTATCGTCGGGGTCGTGAGGGTCTCCTGCGCGACCGGAGCCGGGATCGACGAGCTGAAGCAGGCGCTGTACCGCCTGTGTCCGGAGGCGCCACCAGAGCAGGACGCTCCCGCCGAGCTGCCCGAGTTCCTGGAGTACCGGCCCGCGCCGCCGCGGCGGCAGCCGTTTCGGGTGTTGCGCACCCACAGTGGCTTCCGGGTCGTGGGCGACATCCCGGGCGACGAGGAGCTCGAAGCGGCGCTGCGGGTTGCCGGTGTGCGCCGGGGCGCGGAGGTCGAGATCGGTGACGAGGTGTTCGATTGGGAGTGAGCGTGGGCATCTTCGGGGGCATGTTCGACCCGCCGCACGTCGGGCACGTGGCGCTGGCACGAACAGGCGTCGAGCACTTCGAGCTCGACCGGCTCCTGGTGCGCGTGGTGGCCGATCCGGGGCACAGGACGGTCGAGACACCGGCCGAGATCCGGCTACAGCTCGCAGCGGCTGCCTTCGGGGGCATCCCCGTCGCGGAGGTGGCGCTCGATCCGTGTGCCCGGACGGTCGACTCGCTCGAGTTGCTGGGCCTCGACGACCCGGTGTTCCTCGTCGGTGCGGACGAGTTCTCGTCGTTCCTGACGTGGAAGGATCCGGCGCGCGTCCTGGAGCTGGCAAGGCTCGGCGTGGCGACACGACCGGGGTATTCGCGTGATGGTGTCGATGCAGTGCTGCGCGAGCTTGCCCGGCCCGAGCGGGTCGTGTTCTTCGAGATCGAGCCGCTCGCCGTCTCCTCGTCGGCGATCCGCCGCCTGGTGGCAGCAGGCGAGCCGATCGACGGCCTCGTGCCGCCTGCGGTGGCACTCGAGGTGAAGCGCCTCAGGCTGTATCGCGGGTCTTTCAAGGGGCCCGAAGCCGGGTAGAATTGGACCGTGGTGAGAACCGGAAGGGTGCGGCCAGCCTGACCTCGACCGAGCAAGCACGACGCATCGCCTCGCTCTGCGAGGAGAAGCTCGCGTCCGATGTCACGATCCTCGACATGCGGTCGGTGTGCGACTACACCGACTTCTTCGTGATCGCGACGGGGAAGAACCCGCGCCAGACGAAGGCGATCTCGGACGAGGTCGCCGGGATCCTGAAGCGGGAGCACAAGCTCTCACCGCGCGCCGTGGTCGGACTGCCCGAAGCGACGTGGGTGGTGGCCGACTACCTCGACGTCGTGCTGCACGTGTTCACGCCCGACACGCGCGCCTTCTACCGGCTCGAGGATCTCTGGAACGACGTGCCGAAGCTCGAAGCCGCTGCCGCGGTCTGAGCTGTAGCTCGGTTGCCACGTCGGCGCTCGCGCTCGGTGCACGCGGTGCCCGACTTCAGTCAGGCATCATCCTGTTGTCTGAACGAGCAACTATGCTGGACAAGGTGCTGAGCGAGTTGCTTACGACTGACCAGAAGGGCGCTGCTGCTGAGGCCGAAATCGCCGCTGCGGCGGTGAGATTGGGGATCGGTGTCTTCAGGCCGCTCTCCGACGGAGAGCGCTACGACCTGATCTTCGACTTGCGGCCTCGTCTGGTCCGGGTTCAATGCAAGTGGGTTCTCCGTCGCGGCGCCGTCATCGCCGTTCCTCTGTGCTCGAGCCGGCGAGCACCTGAGGGTTTTCGCAAGCGCCCATATGAGGAGGACGAGATTGACGGGATTGCCGCCTACTGCCCAGACGTCGACCGAAGCTTCTTCGTGCCGGTCTCAGCGCTAGCCGGCAGGAGGGCATACCTTCAACTTCGACTTGGACCTTGCGGAAACAACCAGAGGGCACTGGTGAACTGGGCCAGGGACTACGACTTCGCCGCTACACTGAGACGTCTCACGGGGCCATAGCTCAGTTGGGAGAGCGCGTGCGTGGCACGCACGAGGTCGCCGGTTCGAGCCCGGCTGGCTCCATCGTCGGACACCTCGTCGTCACCGGATTTTCGGTGTCCTTGGTTCGCTGACCGCGCCTTGTCGGCGCGCGTGCCAGCAAGTTCGCTACGCGACGGCCGTCGCGCGACAGCTCTCACCCCGCGCGGCCGTAGCGCGCACGCTGATCGTGTCCGTCCCGAACCAGTTCGGCACCGACCGGCGGAGCCGGATCGACCCCGAGCCGCCTGGACGAAGCGTGCCGCGAAAGGCCGTCCGCCTCTCGTGCAGGAGGATCACGCGCCACGCGCCGCCGGGTCGCTCGACGTCGATGTCGAGCTCGACGCGGATCTGGCTCCCTCGGACGCGAACGCGCAGCTCGGCGTCGCTGCCCCGGCTGCAACGAAACTCGACACGACCGCTGTCGTCGTCGGCGGCCACGTGCCCGGCTGCCGTCGCAGCAGGCGCAGCGGCGAACAGGATCAAGGCCGCAAGCCCGATCCCCACCGCCACCCGTGACATGAGACCGATGGTGCCTCGCTCGACTCCGTTCGGCAATGAGACGTCCGTCCTACGACCTCAACGACCGCTGAGCCCGTTCCGCTCGGCCCAGAGGGCCGCCTGCGTGCGGTCGGTGACGCCGATCGTGCGAAAGACACTGGTCAGATGCGCCTTGACTGTCTTCTCGCTGATCGCGAGCCGGCGTGCGATGAGCTTGTTGCTGAGCCCTTCTGCGACCAGCAGCAGCACCTCGCGCTCGCGGTCGGAGAGGTCGTCGTCCCGGACGTCGGCCGTGCGCGCGCTGAGGAGAGCGCGCCCCGCCTTGGGGTCGAGCGGGACGTCTCCGGCGGCGGCCGCACGGATGGCACGGGCGAGCTCCTCGGGCTCGGCGTCCTTGAGGAGATAGCCGGCCGCGCCGGCGTCGAGAGCACGAAGGATCCGCTCGCGGTCGGAGAACGACGTGAGCACCACGACCGCGACGTCGGGCTGGCGCTCCTTGATACGCCGCGTCGCCTCGATCCCGTCGAGTGTCGGCATCTCGATGTCCATCAGGACGACGTCCGGCACCACGGAGGCGCACATCTCGACCACCTCGGCGCCGTTGGACGCGACACCGACGAGCTCGACCTCGTCGAGGGTGGAGACGAGCTGCGACAGGCCGGCCCGGACGACGGCGTGGTCGTCGGCGATCACGAGCCGGATCACGGGTCGGGCACCTCGAGAACGAACGTCGTTCCACCGCCGGCGGTCGCGCGGAGCTCCAGGTGCCCACCGCGGCTCGTCGCGGCCTCCTCCAGGAGCGACAGGCCGACATGCCCTTCAGCACGCCGAAGCTCCAGATCCTCCGGCGAGAACCCGGCCCCGTCGTCCACCACCTCGATCCGAGCGAGGCCGTTGCCGTCCGTGACGCTCACGTGCACGCTCCGTGCGCCGGCGTGACGCTGCACGTTGCGGATCGCCTCGCCGCCTGCGCGAAAGAGGAGCAACTCGGTCTCGGGGCTCACGCGGAGGCCTTCGGGAACGTCAAGCGTCGTCGAGACCCCGTGACCGCGGAGGGGAGCGAGCAGGTCACGGAGCGCCGACTCCAAGCCGGCATTCTGCAGGTTCGGCGGGTGGATCTCGACGAGCACCGCCCGCAAGCCGCGGATTGCGTCCCGCGTTCTTGCGGCTGCGTCGCGCAGCTGCGATTGAACGTCAGGCGCGGACCGCTCGGCGGCGGCGCTCAGCGAGTACGACAGCCCGGCGAGCTCCTGCACCGGCCCATCGTGCAGGTCGGCTGCGATCCTGCGCCTCTCGTCGATCGACGCCTGCAGCGCCTTCTCGAGGAGCTCCTCGCGATCGGCTTGCGCGTGACGTAGCCGGCCGGCGAGCCGCCAGGCCAGCGGTACCTGGATCAGCCAGAGCAGGAGCAGGCTGATCACGAGCGCGGCGGCGAACGGCAACCAGATCTCGCGCCCGTTCGAGACGAGTGCCGTCGAGCGCTGGTAGGTCTCGAAGAGCAGCGGGGTCCCGTTCGGCGTGCGGACGCGTGTGTACACCTCGTACAGCTCCCCCTCGTCGCGCTCGAAACGGTTCTCCGGCTTCGACAGGTCGCTCAGCTCTGCGTGGGTCTCGCCCGAGCGGAACGCCTCGATCTCGTCCTCGCCGCGCGCGTACACGGCACCGATCAGTCGCGGCTCGTCGGAGTACACGATCCGCCCGTCGCGCGTCCACACCTTCACGCGGACGACGCGGTCGCCGAGCACGCGCTCCTGTACGAGACCGTCGAGCCGTTCGCGCGTGGCGGTATTCCCCTCGAGCAGATCGTCGGTGAGGGTCGGCTCGACGATGCCACGCGCGGCGAGCTCCGCGAAGTCGCGGGTGTCGCGAACCGCGCTGCGCTGGCCGAGCTCGCGCACGACGAGCACCGACACCGCTCCGAACAGCACGAGCGCCGCCAGGCCCGCGAGCACGAACTTCGAGACCGCGGTGGCAACCGATGGGGCCGCGGCTGCGGCCTCCGACCGATCCTGATGTCCAGCGTCGTCACGCACGGCGCAGCCCTACGACCATTGTCCACTTGCGGCCTGGACCCGCGCGCTGCGACCGTCGGGCAAGCCAACGACAAAGGAGCAGCATCATGAGCAAGGCCACGCGCATCGTCGCCGGAACCGCCCTCGTCGCATCTCTGGCGATGGCCGTCACCCCGGTGGCATCGGCGAAGGACGGCGACGTCCGCGCTGTCGGGTCGTGCACGAAGAGCAGCACCTCCAAGATCAAGTTGAGCGACGAGAACGGCCGCATCGAGGTCGAGTTCGAGGTCGACCAGAACCGCAACGGCGTCCGCTGGTCGGTTGCGATCAGGCACAGTGGCCAGGTCGTTCGCCGGCTCGTTCGCGTCACGCGCGGGCCGAGCGGCTCGTTCGAGGCTCGCGTCGTGTTGCCGGACCGCCCCGGCGGCGATCGCATCTCGGCGTCGGCGACCCGTCGCGGCGAGAGCTGCAGTGCCACGGCCACCTTCTAGGCGACCGCCGCCTGCAACGACCAACCGATCCCGATACCGAGCGCAAGGAGAATCACAGTGAAAGCACTCATCGTCACGGTCAGCGCATGCGGGCTGATGCTTGCAGCCTGGCCCGCCGCTGCCGCACCGTTGTCGTTCAGGGGTGCCGTCGGCCCCGAGGAGACGATCACCGTGTCGCCGAAGCCGAAGAGAGCCGGCGTCTACCGCCTTACCGTGCAAGACCGTTCCACAGAGCACAACTTCCGCCTTCGGGGCCCCGGCGTGAACGTCGCCACCGGCGTCGGGAGCACCGGCACGAAGACGTTCACGGTCAAGCTCAAGCCCGGGAAGACGTACACGTTCGTCTGTGACCCGCACTCGGATGAGATGCGCGGCTCGTTCAAGGTGCGCCCGTGATGTGACCTGTTCGTCTCGACCCCGGTCACCTCGAAGTTCTCCGGCGTGACGTTGCACGAAAGTGACAAGGTTCGAGTCGTACTGGTTGCCACACGGACGAGAGGCGGTCGACTGAGATGCCGAGGAAGCCAATCCGGTCCGACGCGGCCCCCGCTCCATCGGGGGGCTATTCGCAGGCGATCCGCGTCGGCGACTTCCTGTTTCTCGCCGGTCAGGGCCCCTACGATGCCGCCGGCGAGCGCGTCGGCGCGACGATCGCCGAGCAAGTGCGGCAGGTGCTGCAGAACCTCGATGCCGTGGCTCGCGCCGCCGGGGGCTCGCTGAAGGGCGCCGTTCGCGTGGGCATGTACATCAGCGACATGCGTCATTTCGCGGAGATGGACGCGGAGTACCGCACGTTCTTCGAGGACCCGAGACCCGCGCGCACGACGATCCAATCCGACCTGGTCGGGTTCGACGTCGAGGGCGACGCGGTCGTCTGGCTTGGCGACTGACCCCGTGCAGCTCGAGTCTCTCGACACGCCGTTCGCCACCGTCGATCTCGACGCCGTGGAGCGGAACATCGGCCGGATGCAGGCCTACTGCGACGAGCACGGGCTTGCGTTTCGCCCTCACATCAAGACCCACAAGCTGCCCGCCATCGCCCATATGCAGCTGCGGGCGGGCGCGGTAGGGATCACATGCCAGAAGCTCGGCGAGGCGGAGGTCATGGAGGCCGCAGGGCTGACCGACATCTTGCTCACCTTCCCGCTCGTCGGAGCCGCCAAGGCGGAGCGGCTGGCCACGCTCGCCCGGGAGGCGAATGTCGCGATCGTGGGCGACTCGGCGTCGATGGCTGCGGCGCTCTCCGTCGTGCTCGAGCGTGAAGGCGTCGAGGTCGGCTTCCTCGTCGAGTGCGACACCGGCTTCGCGCGCACCGGCGTCCAATCGCCGGAGGCTGCCGCCGAGCTCGCCGTGTTGGTCGACTCGCTCCCCGGTTTGCGCTTCGACGGTCTCATGACCTATCCGACGCTTCCGGAGAGCGGCGCGTGGCTGCGTGCCGCCCGCGAGGCGATCCAGGCCCGTGGCCTGCGTGTCGAACGTGTCAGCAGCGGCGGGACGCCCACCTGGGCGCTCAACCATCTCGCGGGCGAGATCACCGAGGTGCGCGCCGGCACATACGTCTACGGCGACCGCTCCTGTATCGCGAACGGCTCGGTGCCGCTCGCGGATTGCGCCCTCCGGATCCGGGCGACGGTGGTCAGCCGGCCAACCTCCGAACGTGCCATTTTGGACGCCGGATCGAAGACATTGACGAATGACCCGGCCAAGGAGGCGAGCGGAGGAGGGCACGGGCTGATCGTCGAGTACCCGGACGCGACGATCTACGCGCTCTCCGAGGAGCACGGTCACGTCGACGTCGGCGCCTGCCGTTCCGGGCCGGAGATCGGGGAGGTCGTCACGATCGTGCCCAACCACGCGTGCGGCTGCGCGAACCTGCACGACGAAGTCGCTGTTCATCGCGGCGGCCGGATCGTCGGGCTCTGGCCGGTCGCCGCCCGTGGGAAGCTGCGCTAGCGACGTTGTGCCTTCCTGATCGCGCAACGCGCGTGACGCGGATCAGGTTCCTGCGGCGCATCACGACACCCGGCCGGTACGTTTCGGGCCAACCCAGGGAGCGATGCAGCCATGACCGACATTCCAGCTACAGAGTTGCGCGCGAGGCGTGAGCGGCTCCTGGAGCACGTCCTGTCCGAGAAGCTCGCCGGGTACGTGCTCTTCGACGAGCAGTACATCAAGTACTTCACGAGCTTCGGCTTTCTCGCGACCGAGCGGCCCGTGGCATTCGTCCAGAGCACCTCAGGAGACATGGCAGTCTTCGTGCCCGAATTCGAGGTCGATCGCGTACGCGCCGAGACCGAGTTCGAGCGCGTGGAGTCGTATCCCGAGTATCCGGGGATCGAGCATCCGATGCGCGTGCTGCACCGGGTGCTGCTCGACATGGGGATACGCGGTGCCGTGGGCGCCGAGCAAGACGGCTATCCCGGCATCCTCGGCTACCAGGGGCCGTCGCTGAGCGAGGTCACCGGGAATCCTGTCGCGGGTCTGGCGCCGTTCATCGAGAGCCTGATGGTCATCAAGAGCGACGCCGAGGTGGCGCTGATCCGCGAGAGCGCCAGGTGGTGCCAGCACGCGCACCGGCTGCTCCAGGAGTACAGCCGGCCGGGGGCGACCGAGGCCCAGGCGAGCCTGAAGGCGGGTCACGAAGCCACGCTCGCGATGTACGAGGCGCTGGGGCCCGATGTCGGCCAGCAGGCCTCGTCGGACGGCGTGTCGGCCGGGTACCGCGGCCAGATCGGCCTCAGGAGCTCGTGGGCGCACGCGGTGGCGCACAACATCGAGTTCCGAGAGGGCGATGTCCTCGTCACCGAGACGAGCGCACCGATCTGGGGCTACAACGCCGAGCTCGAGCGCGCCATGGTGATCGGCACGCCCACCGACGAGATGCGACGGCTGTTCGATCACATGGTCGCTGCCCAGCAGGTTGCGTTCGGTGCCTTCCGTCCGGGCGTGACATGCGCCGACATCGACAGGGCGGTGCTGAGCTACTTCGAGGACAACGACATCCTGGGGTACTGGAAGCAGCACACCGGCCACGCCATCGGCCTGCGCAACCACGAAGCGCCGTTCCTCGACATCGGCGACCACACGCCGATCGAGCCCGGCATGGTGTTCACGATCGAGCCGGGCGTCTACTCGGGCGAGGTCGGCGGATTCCGCCACTCGGACACGGTGCTGGTCACGCCTGACGGGATCGACATCCTCACCGACTACCCGAGCGACCTGGAGAGCCTCACGATCGCTGCGTGAGGCTCCGTGACTCGAGGGCCTGCCTCATGGCGGCTACGGAGGTTGACTCGCCGCACCCGGTGCCTGCCTGAAGGCAGGCACCGCGCGCAATGGGGGTGGTGGGAGCCGGCGCCCGCCGGCCCCCACCCCGACCCGAGCCTCAGACCCCGACGAGCGTGATCGTCCGCACGGAGAAGCCACCGGCGGCCGTGTTCAGATCGAGCGTCGCCACGTAGGTCTTCTTCTTGGCGACCCTCACCGGCAAGGGCACGTTCACCGTGCAGTTGACCTGCAGCGGCCCGGCGGGCTGCGAGACGCCGACGAGCTTCCCGTTGAGGCGGACACGAACGGTCGATCCCACGAGGACACCCGGAGGGCTCGTGGCGCAGAACTCCCGCACGTTCACTGCCACCGTCGGGTTGGCCCGGCCGCCCTTGATCGCGAGCTTCTTGTTGCGCGCGTCGAGTGGCTTCGCCGAGGCGGCCCAGCGCGGCTGGGCGGGCTTCGCCGTCCCGTCCGAGCTGTAGAGACCGCTCTGCCAGAGGCTCCCCTGCGAGTCCTGGAACACGAACCAGATGAACATCGACACGCGAGGGATTGCCTTCGCGATCGCGATCGCCTCCTTCACGTACGCCGCCTGCTGCGCGGCGCTGACGCCCCTTGGCTCACCCGGCCGTGTCTCGTGCCCGTACTCGGTGATCCAGATCGGGATGTTCTTGCGACCGAACCACTTGTCGAGATCAGTGCCGAGCTGCGGCAGGGTGGTGAGCGTCACGTTCGGGTAGCGCGCCTTCTGGGTCGGCTTCGAGCTGACCGGGAAGGGATACGGATGCTGCGCCCAGGCGTCGAACTTGAGCCGCTTGTTCGCCGTGGCCACACCCTTGGCGAACGTTGCGGGCGCGACCGAGTCGGTCAGCCCGGCGCGCTTCTTGTCGCGGCCGTTGGACGACGTCTCGCCGATCGCGACGAGCGCGCGTGAGTTGCCGGCCTTCAGCCCGGCGATCCCAGCAGCCGCAAGCCTTGCGTAGTTCGCGGGGCTCACGATCTTGCCCGACGCGTTGAACTGCGGCTGCAGGAACGATCCGAGGTTCGACTCGTTCCAGATGCCGTAGAAGCCGACGTACGGAATGCCCGGGTAGCGGCCCGAGTAGCGAGCGGCCAGCGCCTGCGTGAACCCGGTGAAGCTGGCGAGACTCGTGGGCAGGAACGACGGCTTCTTGTTCCCGTTGGCCCAGGCCGGAGTGCCCCAGATCGTCATCAGGATCTCCTGACCGCGGACCTGTGCGTTGCGCACCAGCTCGTCGAGATCGTCCCACTTGTAGGCGGGGTCGAACGGGTCCGAGGGGACGGCCGGCTGCGTCGGCGCGATCCGTTGCCACACGACGAGCGTCCGGATCATCGTCGCGCCGTTCGGCTGCGCCGTCAGCGTCAGCATGTTCTGACGATCGCCCTCGTAGCGGAGCACGGGATCGTCGTGGAAACCCATCCACATGCGCTCGTTGGCGGCTGCCGTCGAGGCCAGCACTGCGGTGACGAGGACGGCGGCGAGCAGAACGGAGAGACGTTTCACGCGATGAACCTCCTGCTGGGGGACGAAACGGGGCGGACGCGCTTGACGCTACCGGTTCGCCCGTTAGAGGAATGTAAGCGTCGGCCCGGACTGAATTGCGCTGGTCGCATCGATTTCGACACGCACTCGGCCCACTCCTGTCACAGGTGTCTGCCTACCGTCGACGGTGACACGTCGAGAAGGGAGGACACCGATGGAAGCAGCGCTCGAGACAGCCGGCTACGCGGCTCCGCAGCTGCACGGTACGACCGCTGGGTCGGAGGTGGACGAGGTCGTCTGGTGGGTCGTCTTCGTCGGCTTCGCCTACGCGGCCGCTCTCGCGTACGCGATCTACTGCCGCGCCACCGGGGGCTATCCCGACATCTCGCTCACCTGGAAGGGCTTCAAGGTTGCCTGCAAGTCCGGGTAGCGTCACGAGCGGGAGGGCGGCTTCGCGTCGCCCTCCCGACCCGCTCGTCGTAACGCGTGTCACGAAGCGCTTCGGCGCCGTGTGTGCTCTCGCGCGTGTCGATCTCCGTGTGCCCTCCGGCGTCGTCGTCGGCCTGGTCGGGCCGAACGGCTCGGGGAAGTCGACCTTGTTGAACATCGCAGCCGGTCTCGTCGCCGCCGACGAAGGCGAAGCACATGTCGCCGGCGCCCCTGCCGGAACGCTCGCTGCGTCCCGAGCCGTCGCGTTCGTGCCGGACGAGCCGGCGGGTCTGGACGAGCTGACGGTGCGCGAGCTGCTCTCCCTGCTCGCGGTGCTGCACCGAGCAGATGCCGAGGTGGTTCGGCGCCGCGTCACCCTTGCCGAGGCCTTTGCGCTGCCGCCGCTGCTCGACCGGCAGCTCGGGGAGCTCTCACGGGGGCAGAGGCGCCGCACGGCTCTGGTCGCCGCGCTGCAGCTCCACGTGCCGCTCCTGATCGTCGACGAGGCGACCGCCACCCTCGACGCGGCCGCTGTTGACGCCCTCGGCGACGCGATCGCGGGCTGGGTCCGTCGCGGTGGCGGTGTCCTGGTGGCGAGCCATGACCGCACCTTCGTCGGTGCCGTCGCGGACGAGATCGTGGTGTTGTCCGCAGGCGAGATCGACGATCGAGCGGCTTCCGTGCCTGTTGGCGAGAGGTGTCGTGAGCCGGTCGCTCTGTGATGCCGTGCTTCGCGCGCAGTTTCGGCGGCTCAGGACGGCTGCGACCCGTCGTCCGCTCGCGCTTGCGCTCGTGGCCCTCGCCTGGCTGGCGGCGCCGGTCGCGGCATGGCGCCTCGGCGCATCCGTCGCGCAGCCGCTGGCTCCCGTTCTCGCCGAGCGCTCATCTGCGCGTGCACTCGTGCTCGGGCTCGGGCTCACCTGCTCCGCGTTGGGTGCCACCGTGGGGGTCTCCCTGCCTGCGACGGCTGCGCTCGGCGCGCAGATCGTCGCAGCCCCTGTGCCACGAAGGGCTCTCGCCCTCGCCATCGCGCTTCCGGTCACCGCCGCCGTGTTTGCGCTCGTCGGTCCGATCCTCAGCGCGCTGCTGGCCTCGTTCGCGGCGGCTGCACCGGGCGGCAATGCCGCGCCCCCGGTGCTGCTCGGCTCCCTCACGGCGGCAACGGCGATGGGCGCGCTGCTCGCGGAAGCAGTGTCGTGGCTCGTCGCCGGTCGCTTCGCGGCGACGGCGCTCGCAGGCGCCGTCTTCTCGCTCGCGACAGGGGCGCTCGCGATCGAGGCAGGAGCGCGCGCTCTGACCGGCGGCTCGGCTGCCGTGCCGCTCGGTCTCGCCGCCGCCGCGGCTGCCGTGGGCTGCGCCTACCTGTGGCTCGGCCTGGTCGCCGCGCGGCCGCCTCGCGTGCGCTGCCATCGCGGACGGCCGCTGCTCGCGCCCCGCGGGCGACCCTCGGCAGCTGTCGTCGCGTCCGGCCTCGCGCTGCTCTCCCGTTCCGACGAGCTTCGGCCTGCACTCCTTGCGGCCGTCGGGTTCGGCCTCGCCGGGCTGGCCGTCGGAGCCTTGACCGGCGCCCCACCGGAGGCAGGCGTGTTGCTCGGCGGCGGCTCGTGCGGGGTCGCAGCCTGTCTTGTGCCGCTGTCCGTGCGCGGCAAGATCGATCCGGGCGTCTGGGTGTGGCGCACGGCGGGTCGCATCCGCACGGGAACGGCCTGGGCGGCGGCCTCGCTCGGCCTCGTCGTGGCAGTGGTGCTGCCGGTGTGCCTCGTTGCCCTGGCGCGTACCCCGCCGGCCGCCCCTGCCGTCGTGCAGGTCGTCGGGCTCGCGGTCTTTGCCTGGGCCTCCGCGCTGCTGGCGGGGGCTGTCGTGCCGCGGCGCGCCCGCGGCGCGGGCGATGACGCTCTCTCGCTCGCGACGCTCGCCGCCGTCGCCGTCGTGCTCGGGGCCGCGACCGGCGCGGCCGCCTCGCGGCTCGACACGGCGGGTGTGCCACGCGCGGCCGCTGGTGGGTTTGTCCTCGGGATGGTCTGCGCGGGAGCGACTGTGGTGCTTGCCTCGACCTGGGGGAGACGGTGATGCTCGGCCCCGCTGACGCGATCGGGCTGGCACCAGGCGTCCGGGTGGAGAGCGGTGCGCTGGCCGACGAGGCCCGCGACGCGTGCTTCCCGGTCAACGACACGGGTCTCTTCGTGGTGCGCCGCGCGGGCCGGCCGCTCGGAGAGGTCGCTGACGAGCTTGCGTTGCAGCACACCATCGAGCTCGAGCGAGCGCGGAACGACGTGTTGCGCTTCGCCTTCTCGCTCAACCGTGCGCTGCTGGCGAACGTCGTCGCAGGAGGCAGTGCTGTCCGTCGCGCGGCCGCGTGGCTCCAGCTGGCGATCCGCCTGGCGCCTGCCGGCACGCTCCCGTCGCGGAACCCGCGGCGTTTCGCTCTCGACACGTCCACGCCCGTACGCGCTGTGATCGATGCCTGCGGCGCCCTCCGATGGCGCTCGGTCACGCTGGCGCTTGCGGCTGTGCTTCTCGCAGCGCCCGGGGGGCTGATACCGGCCGCGCTTGCCCTCGGCCTCGGTGTCGGCGCCGGGCTGGTCGCTCACGAGGCAGGTCACGCTGCGCTGCTCACCGGGGTGGCGGCGGCGTTGGTGGTCTGCGGGCTTCGCACCTACGTCATCCACCCGACGCTGGCACCGGGTCGGCGGCGCGCCGTGGCCGCCGCGGGCCCGGCGGCCGCGGCGCTGCTCGGCGTCGCTGCGGTTGCTGCGGCGTGGCTGTCCGGGATGCCCGAGCTCGGTCTGGCCGGGTGCCCGCCGGCCGCGCATGCCGCTGGTCTCACGGTCGCTACCGGGGACGGGAGGGTCGCGTGCGGGCTCTGAGAGCGCTCGTCCTGGGCGCACTTGCGGGCGCGGTGCTTGCCTACGTTGCAGCTGTGACCGCCGTGCTGGCCCTGTCGGCGTCAGGCGGCGAGCTCGCGCTTGCGTTCGGCCCGGTTGTCTTCCTCGCCGTCGACCGCACGGCAGAGGGGGTGGTGACGACGTTCGGCCCGGGGCTCACCGCTATCCCTGTGGTGTGTGCTCTCGCGAATGCCCTCGCTGCGACGGTCCTTGCACACCGGGTTCGCGACGGCCCGATGTCGTAGACTCCCCGCATGGTCTGGGAGGCCGTGTTCTTCCTGCTCGTGCTGAAGATCCCCGTCGTGTACCTCGGCTTCGTCGTGTGGTGGGCAGTCCGAGGCGAACGGGACCGGGATGAGCCGGTCGCGGTCGCAGTCATCACCGACACACCGCCCGAAGGCCCAGGTCACGGGTGGCATGACCGCCCGGCGCGTCGGCCCTCACACACTCGTCCGCATGACCGGAGGGTCAGCGGCAGGCGGATGGCCCGCGCTCGCCCTCGCTCGGTGACGCGACCGTGAGCACACTCGGCGAGCAGGCTCCGGCTCCGCGTTCCGGAGCCGTCGACGGGATCGCCGGGCTGCTCGCCGCGGCATCACTCGTGCTCTCCGCGCTCGGCGCGGGCTTCGGCATCCTGCTCGAGCTCGAGGCGCACCCGGCGCGGGTGATCCCTGTCGCCGTCGTGCTCGCGATCGTCGCCGGCCGCATGAGCTCGCGCCACGAGCGCCTCGCCCGCATCGCGATCTTTGCGGCCATGGTCGCGTTCGTGGTCGGAATGACTATCGCCGTCACCACCGAAAACTCGCTCGTCTAGGTTTCGACGGTGCGCGGCCCGAGGGCCGCTGCTACAAAGGAAGGCGATGCGCGTGCGCGACCAGGAGGGCCTCAATGCGGGCTATGTCGCCCAGCTCCTCGAGGACTACCTGGACGCGCCGGCAAGCGTCCCCGCCGAGTGGCGGAAGGTCTTCGAGGAGAACGGGGAAGCGGCGGTCGCGGTGCTTCCGGGTCTGCGCGCGCTGCTCGGCGCATCAGTCGTACCCGAGCCGGCCGCGGTGCCCTCGACCGCGGTCGCCGTCGCTCCCGCTGTACCCGCAGCAGCCGTTGCGGCGCGCGGCTCCCGCGCCCGCGGCTGGCCCACCGGCACCCCCCGCGTCCGCCGCGCCGTCCCGACCGGTGCCGGTACCCGAGCCGACCTTCACCCCTGCGCCGCGGGCCGCCCCGGACGAGGAGCTCCTCGGTGGCGTCGCGGCGGCGATGGCCCTCGTCAAGGCATATCGCATGCACGGTCACCTCTCCGCACGCCTCGACCCGCTCGGCTCCGAGCCGACCGGCGATCCCGGCGCTGGACGAGCTGCGGCTCCAGCCGCCGCTGACGCCCGAGCTACAGGCGCGTATCCCGGCGCGACTCTTGCGCCTCTATGTGGAAGGCGACACGCTCCTGGAGGCTCTGCCACGCCTGCGCGAGGTCTACTGCGGGCCGATCGCGTACGAGATCGAGCACATCTCCGACCACGCCGAGCGCGTCTGGCTCCGGCGCGCGATCGAGTCGGGACGCTTCCGGCAGCCGCTGCCCGCCGAGGAGCGACGCGCCCTGCTGGAGCGCCTGACCCGGGTCGAGGGCTTCGAGCAGTACCTGCGGCGGTCGTTCCTCGGTCAGAAGCAGTTCTCGCTCGAGGGCATCGACGTGCTGGTTCCGATGCTCGACGAGACGATCGAGCTCGCTGCGGCGGGCGGCGCTCACCAGGTGGTGATGGGGATGGCGCACCGTGGCCGTCTCAACGCGCTCGTGCACACGGTCGGCCGGGGCTACGAGTCGATCCTGCGCGAGTTCGAGGGAGAGCGGTCGCTCGACGCACTGGTGGTCGACCCCGAGGGTGGCACCGGAGACGTGAAGTACCACCTCCCGGCGACGGGCGCGCGACAGACGGCGGCCGGGGAGATCGAGGTGGCGCTCGTGCCGAATCCGAGCCATCTCGAGGCGGTCGACCCCGTCGTCGAAGGGCGCGCGCGGGCCGAGCAGACCGACCGCTCGCGCGGTGCGGGACTGCACGACCCGACCGTCTCGCTGCCGGTCCTGATCCACGGCGACGCGTCGTTCCCCGGCCAGGGCGTCGTTGCGGAGACCCTCAACCTGCAGAGCCTCGACGGCTACTCCACCGGCGGCACCCTGCACCTGATCGCCAACAACCAGGTCGGCTTCACGACCGACCCGACGGAGAGTCGTTCCACGCGGTACTCGAGCGACCTCGCGAAGGGGTTCGATGTTCCCATCGTCCACGTCAACGCCGACGATCCCGAAGCGGCATTGTCGGCCGTGCGGCTGGCCCTCGCGTACCGGACGGAGTTCGGCCACGATTTCGTGATCGACCTGATCGGCTACCGGCGCTTCGGGCACAACGAGCAGGACGAGGCCTCCTACACGCAGCCGCTGATGGTCGAGCGCATCGCACAGCAACCGACGGTGCGCGAGCGGTACGCGTCACGGCTCATCGAGGAGGGCGTCATCGCCGCCGGTGAGGAGACGGCCATGGCAGAAGCGGTCACAAAGCTGCTGCGCGACGCGCACGACCGGCTGCAGGAAGGTGATCGACGAGGCCCAGCCCTCGCCGCCGATCGTCGACCGAGCCGGCGAAGAGCTCCGGAACCGGCGATGCGGTCTGGACCGCGGTCGAGGCCGAGCGTCTGCGGGTGTTGAACGAGGAGCTGCTCACCGTTCCGGACGCTTTCGTCGTGAACCCCAAGCTGTTGCGGCAACTCGAGCGTCGCCGCGAGACGATCGAGGAGGGCGGCATCGACTGGGGCCAGGCGGAGGCGCTCGCGTTCGCGATCGCTGCTCGAGGACGGGATCCCGATCCGGCTGTCCGGCCAGGACACCGAGCGCGGCACGTTCTCGCACCGGCACCTCGTCTTCCACGACCCGGGCACCGGTGAGACCTACGTCCCGTTGCAGCATCTGCGCACGCGAACGCCTCCGTCGAGATCTACAACTCGCCGCTCTCCGAGTACGCGGCGCTCGCCTTCGAGCACGGGTACTCGGTCGCCGCGCCGGACGCGCTCGTCCTGTGGGAGGCGCAGTTCGGCGACTTCGTCAACGGCGCGCAGATCGTGATCGACCAGTTCATCGTCGCGGGACGCTCGAAATGGGGCCAGACCTCGCGCCTCACCCTGCTGCTGCCCCACGGCTACGAGGGCAACGGGCCGGAGCACTCGAGCGCGAAGCTGGAGCGGTTCCTGCAGCTGGGCGCGCAGGACAACATCCGCATCGCGAACTGCACGACCTCGGCCCGCAGTTCTTCCACCTGCTGCGCCGTCAGGCCCTCGACGTGACCGCGCGTCCGCTCGTCGTGATGACGCCGAAGGGCCTACTGCGGTTGCGCAATCGCGGGCTCCACACTGGCAGAGCTCGCGAACGGCTCGTTCCAGCCCGTGCTCGACGACGCCGGACGCCGACCACGACGCCGTGCGCCGGCTCGTCCTGTGCTCGGGGAAGATCTTCTACGACATCGTCGGGCACGAGGTGAGGCCCGCCGCGACGGCGGTCGGCTGTCGTGCGGGTCGAGCAGCTGTATCCGTTCCCGGTCGACGAGATCGTCGGCCGCTCGATCGCCTCGTACCCGCGCCTCGAGTCGATCGTGTGGGCGCAGGAGGAGCCGCAGAACATGGGGGCATGGCGGTCGATCCGCCATCGCCTCGACGATCGTCGTGCCGGACCTCCTCGGCAGTTCCTGCGGTCTCGTTCGTCGGGAGGCCCTGGCGCGCCAGTCCCAGCGAGGGCTACCCGACCGCTCATCAGCTCGAGCAGGACCGTATCGTCCGCGAGGCTCTCGGCCGGTTCCGAGCGGGCGACTAGACGGTTCGCCGGCGAGCGGCGACGGCGCTTCTTGGACATCTGCACGGCCCTGGCGGCCACCGTCGGGCCGTGCGTGCGAGCCACCTCGAGCAGCAGCCGGCGCTGGCGCGGTGGCAACCGGCGCCACGCCTTGTACAGGACATAGGCGGTCGTGACGGGGCTGGTCGGCACGCGGGGCACCCAGGCAGTTTGGCACATGCGCGCCGACCCCTGCCGCGGCGCGCCCAGAGCGGATTCACGTCACCGTACGGTCGCCCTGGGCCGATGCCTCTGGTGGCAACATGCGCGTGGTGGAGCGTCTACACCCAGAGATTCAGCCACGCCCACCGCTACCCTAGTGCGGATCCGGTCTATCCTCTGACTTGCAGGCATTTCATTCCGGGTTAGACTTTTCCGTGGCTGCCACAGGATGTCCCCGACGCTGGAGAACCAATGCCCGTTGAAACCGAGACCACCTTCGCCCGCGCCATTCAGGAGCACCTCGACTCTGAAGGAGCGCAACTGCCGACCTCGACGTGTCGATCGATCGCTACGCGATCGACGATCCGTTCCTGAACCATCCGCTGTTCAAGTCCGAGGAGCAGGCCCGGCTCGAGGAGACCCTCGAGACGCGTACCTGCGCCGAGCCCGTCTCCTGCCCTGCCCTGGCCGGGCGAGGACTCGATCGAGGGCCCTGCGCTCGACGAGGAGCTCTGGGGTCGCTCGCGCGACTTCGACTGGGGCGACTAACGCCCCGCGCGGGTCGCCGGCTTCCAGCTGCCCCGACTTCCATCCGCGCTGTGAATGGCGAGCTTCGGCTGCCCTTCGACCGCGCCGCAGGCCGTCAGGCGACCTGCTGTGCCGGGGGCGCGCCTTCGAGGATGTGCGCCAGCCTGCGGAACGGCCCTTCCTCGGCCAGGAGCTGCGACTCGGTACCGCGCTGCACCACCCGGCCGCGCTCGAGCACGAGTATCTCGTCCGCGCGACGGACGGTCGCGAGGCGGTGGGCGATGATGATCGACGTCCGTCCCTCGCAGCAGCCGGTCGAACGCGTTCTCGATGAGCATCTCGCTCGGCCGGTCGATGTTCGACGTCGCCTCGTCGAGGATGAGGATGCGTGGGTCGGCGAGCAACGCCCGCGCGATCGAGATCAACTGGCGCTCCCCGGCCGAGAGCCCGGCGCCGCCCTCGCGCACGACGTGGTCGAGCCCGTCGGGGAAACGTGAGGCGACACGGTCGACCCCGATCGCCCGTGCCGCGGACGCGACATCGTCGTCCGTCGCGTCCGGGCGGCCGAAGCGGATGTTGTCGGCGATCGTGCCGCTGAAGAGGAACGGATCCTGCAGCACGACGCCGAGCTGGCGGCGGTACGACCGGAGCTGCACGTCGCGCAGGTCGCTTTCCGTCGACGCGGACCGTGCCCTCGCGCGGGTCGTAGAACCGCGCGATCAGCTTCGCGGTGGTCGACTTGCCGCCACCCGACTCGCCGACGAGCGCGATGCACCCGCCGGGTCGCACGTCGATCGAGACACCCTTGATCACCGGTTCCGCGCCGTAGGCGAACACGACGTGGTCGAGCTCGAGGTGGCCGGAGACGCGGCCCATCGGTCGGGCGTCACGTGTTGTCGGTGATGTCGCGCTCCGCGTCGAGGACGGTCGAGATCTTCCCCATCGCCGCGCTCGACGCCTGCACCTGGCCGTACAGCTCCGAGAGCTCCTGCAACGGCTGGAAGACGAGCTGCAGCATGCCCGACCGCAGCGATCAGCGTGCCGATCTCGAGCGCCCCCGAGTCGATCATGAGCGCGCCCGCGAACAGCACCGCCACCGTGGCGAAGACGCCGAGGAACTGGATCGCCGGGAAGAAGACCGACGAGAGCTTCTGCGCGACGACGTTGGACTGGCGGTTCGCCTCGTTGAGCCCGTCGAACTCGCGCTGGAAGGCGCGCTCGCGGTTGAACGCCTGCACGACGGCCATCCCCGAGATCGACTCGGCGAGTTGCGCCGTCACCGCCGCGATCCGAGTGCGGACGTCCGAGAATGCGACGTGTGAGCGTCGCTGGAACCAGCGCGTGACGAGGATGCCGGGCGGGAGCACGAGCAGCGCCACGAGGCCGAGCCGCCAGTCGAGGAAGAAGAGGCCGATCACCGCCGCCATCAGCGTCAGCGAGTTGACGATCAACGTCGTCAGCCCCTGGTTCAGGACGTCGGACAGCGCGTCGACGTCGCTCGTCAGCCTCGCGATGATCCACCCGGCCTTCTGCTCCGAGAAGTAGCGCAGCGACAGCGAGGTGAGATGCTCGAACAGGTGGCGTCGCAGCTCGAAGACCATGCGCTGGCCGATTCCGGCGAGCAATATCCACGTCGTCGTCCCGAACGCCCAGGCGACCGCGTTGACGATCGACGTAGAGGATCACGTCGCGCGTCAGCCGTGCCTCGTCGCCGGCCGGATGCCGTTGTCGATCGCGTCGCCGACGAGATGCCAACCGACCACCGGTGCGGCCGCCGAGACGGAGGCGAGCAGCATCACGACCGCCGCGCGCCTGCGGCGGCCCTCGGTGTAGCGCCAGAGCCTCGTCAGTCCGGTGCGGTGCTTCCTACGCGGCAACGGCCTCGTCTCCGAACAGCGCGGCGAAGCGCCGTCGCGCTTGCATCAGCTCCTCTGCCCGGCCGTCCTCGACGACGCGACCGTCCGCGAGCACGACGACCCGGTCGGCGACCAGGACCGTCGAGAGCCGCTGGCCCGCGATCAGCACGGTGCGTCCGGCGACGGCCGGTCGCAGCGCCTCCACCATGAGACGCTCGGTCTCGGTGTCGACCGCGGACATCGGATCGTCGAGGACGATCACCCGCGCGCCGGCGATCGAGCGCCCGCGCCAGCGCGACGCGCTGGCGCTGACCGCCGGAGAGGTTCACGCCGCGCTCACCGATCAGCGTGTCGTATCCGTTCGGCAGTCCGGTGGCGAACTGCGCGACGCCGGCCGCCTCGCAGGCTGCCAGCACCTCGCTCCAGTCCGCGTCGGGGCGCGCCGCGAGCAGGTTGTCGCGCAGCGGCACGGAGAACAGGACCGGTCGCTGAGTGACGATCGCGACCGCGCTGCGGAACTCCGCCAGTGGCACGTCGCGGACGTCGACGCCGCCGATCCGAACATGGCCGGACTGCGGGTCGTAGAAGCGCGGCAGCAGGTTGAGCAGCGACGTCTTGCCGGAGCCCGTCGGCCCGCAGACGGCGACGATCTCGCCCGGTTGGACGGTCAGATCGACACCGGAGAGCACCTCTGACCCGGTGGCGTACCGGAAGTGCACGTCGTCGAAGTCGACGCGAAGCGGGCCCGTGGGCACCGCGAGCGGACGCTCGACGTCGCGTGCAGCGGCTCAATGCCTTCCAGCCAGGCGAAGCTGCGGCCCGCCGCCGCCGTCGCGCGCTGGCCGAGGTTGATGATCCAGCCGAGCGCCTCGAGCGGCCACACGCACTGGAGCAGCAGCGTCACGAACAGCGTGAACTCGCCGATCGTCAGCTCGCCGTCGATCGCGTCGCGGCCGCCGACGTAGATCACGGTGGCGATCGCGAGCGTGGGCAGGAAGACGAGGCCCGGCAGGTAGCGCGACTCGACCTTCGCCTGCCGCATCGTCTCCGCGCGCACCGCCTCCGCCCGCGAGCCGAAGCGGTCGCGCACGTCGTCCTCGCGCCCGAACGCCTGCACCATCTCGATTCCCACGACCGCCTCGTCCGACGCCTCGGTGAGGTGTCCCTTGCGCTCCTGCACCTTGCGCGAGATCGGGAACACCTTGTGCGCGAACATGTACGTGAGCACGGCGATCGGCGGGCATGGCGATCGCGGCGTACAGCGCCAGGCGGGTGTTGACCTACGCGAGCACGATGCCGGCGCCGACCAGGATCATCAGGCTCTGCAGCGCCTGCACGACGCCCCAGCCGATGAAGTAGCGGACCGGATAGATGTCGTTGGTCGCGCGCGAGATCACCTCGCCGGTGGCGTGCCGGTCGTAGAACGCGCGCGGGTAACGGACGTAGGCGGCGTAGAGCATCCCGCGGAGGCGGGCCTCGACCGCAATCCCGATGCGCGCCGTGGCGAAACGTCGCGTGTAGTTGATCCAGAACTGCAGCGCCGCGACGACGACGATCGCGCCGAGGTACCGGCGAGCAGCAAGCTGTCGTCCGCGTCGATCGCGTCGTCGATCGTCCGCTGGATGAGGATCGGGATCGCCAGCGACGTGGCCGTGAAGACGAAAGCGCACGCCAGGCCGAGCAGGACCAGCCGCCACTGCTCCCGCCACAGCGGGTACAGGCGGCGCAGCGTGGCGCCGAGCGGGAGGTCGGGCGGGTCGACCGGGTCGGTCGTGGACGGGCGGGGTCGTGCTCACGCGGATGCGCCTGCTTCCTGCGCGGGTGCGCTGATGGATGTCTGTCCGGCGACGGCGGGGAGGGGCCGCAGCACGGCCGGCGGGTGAGCACACTAGCAGTCGTATCGGGTTGACTTGAAATAGGCACTTGACAGACATCAAAATGATGTCATACTGCGGTCATGGATCTCGCACGTCACGTCTCCGCCGTCCAGTCCGACCTCGCCCGCTGCCGCCTCGGTCGGCGACGAGGTGCCGCCGAGGCGGGCCGCCGGCTCGTCGACGCGGCCGCCTCCTCGCTCCACCTCCGGCTGCTCGACCTCCTCTCCGAGGCGGCACTGGGCTGAACGCCCAGCTGCCGGACGGCCACGTCGAGGTGCGCCTCGCGGGCCGCGATCCCGATCTCGTGTACGTCTCCCGGTCAGCCTGCCCGACGCGGAGGCCCACGAAGCGGTGTCGGAGTACGACGCTCGCATCACGCTCCGTCTGCCCGAGGGATTGAAGACGGCCGCCGAGGCGGCCGCCGACGCGAGGGCATCTCGACCAATGCCTGGATCGTGCGCGCGCTGAAGCGTGAGCTCGACCGCCGCCCGAGCGGGCGCATCCGCTCCGGCAACCGCCTACAGGGCTACGCCCAGAGCTGAAAGGAGCTGTCATGGCCCTCGTCGTCTCACTCGCAACCCACCTGCCGCTCCCCGAGGCCGAGATGCGCCGCCCGCGCGGCCGCCGCGGCGACGCCCGCGTCGACCAGCGGCCGCCCCGCCCGAGCCGCTGAGATGGCGTCGGTGACACCGCACCTTCGAGACGCCCGGCCCCGTGCTGGTGCGCATCGCGATCCCCGACGGCGAGCTGCTCCTCGAGACGGTCGACGCCCCGCCGGTCGACGTCGAGGTCGAGGCGCTGCGTGGCGACCCGGACGCCCTCGAGGCGCTGCGCATCGAGGCGTTCGACCGCGGCGGCCGGCTCGAGGTCGTCGTCGAGGCGCCGTTCGCCAGCGCTTCGGGATCGGGAAGCGACGCCGTCCTTCAACGTGCGCGTCGCGTGCCCGGAAGGCGCAGCCGTCGAGGCGGCGTCTGCCTCCGCCGACCTGCAGGCACGCGGCGGGCTCGGCGACGTCCAGATGAGGACCGCGTCCGGTGACGTCGTCGTGCAGACGCGGCCTCGCTCTCGGTCGAGGCGGCCAGCGGCGACGTGATCGCGCGCGAGGTCGACGGCGACGCGGTCGTGAAGACGACCTCCGGCGACCTCCTCGTCCGCTCCGTCGGCGGTGACCTCGACGTCGCCGTCGTGTCCGGCGACGTCAAGGTCGGCACGGTCGGTGGCAACTGTCCGTGTCAGCACCGTCAGCGGCGACATCGAGATCGACGAGCTCGGCGGCGAGGCGACGGTCAACGGCGTCTCCGGGGACGTCGAGCTCGGCATCGCACCCGGCCGGCGCCTGTGGCTCGACGTCCGCTCGGCGAGCGGCGACGTCCGCTCCGACCTCGATGTCGGCGACACGCCGGCCGGCGACGACGCGCGCGCGACGCGAGATCACCGTGCGCACCGTCTCCGGCGACGTCCGCCTCCGCCGCGCCACGCGACCTGCACGCCGAGTCGGGCCGCTCGGCGGTCGAACCCCTGGCTCTAGCCTGACAGCCAGAGCACGTTCCGGTCAGCGCCGGTGACGCTCTGAGCCTGCCTCTCACGCGACGCCGGTGTCCCGGCTCGAACGCCGAGGCAGCCGCGGCTGCGTCTACGCCTCGTCGTCGGCCAGCCGCTCGGCCAGCAGGCTGTACGCGAAGGCCTGCCAGGCCAGGTCGCCGTCGGCCAGCAGCAGCCGCAACGCCTCGCCGGCGCCGCGCAGCCCTTCAGCCTCGGGCGCGAGCCGTTCCAGGGCGGCCCGTAGCGCCGTCCGCCGGCCGGGCGTGTCGAGATCCGTCGCAACCGCGCTCACGGCGCGGCTGTAGAGCTCCGGCGCCCGCCGGGGATCGCCACCCGAGGCGAGCAATAGCTCGGCCCGGCGCAAGGCCGCGTTCAGCTCATCCCCGTCGATCTCGACGTCTCTGTCCGGCAATGAAGCAGATCAGCGCCCACTGCTCCTCGGGCTCCATCCCTCGAGCGAGCTCAGCCAGTCACGGGTGGTACCTCGCATGCGGGCAGCCTAGTAGCCGACGGCCAATCCATACAAAACGCGTACCGATTGCTACGAACAGTCCGGTCGAGGGATTCGTCTACACCGGTGTGCAGGACGAGCCGATAAGACGAGTGATGCGGCGTGCCGCCCTACTCTGCGTCTGTGCGCTGACGCTGGTCCTCGCTGTGCTGTCGACGGGGACCGTCGCGTCCGCCGCCCTGCCACCGGCGGAGGACTCGCGCGCGCCCTCGAAGAGCTGGGCCGCCCCGCAGATCAAGGCGGTCGTCAATGCCGGGATCATGGGCCCGAGCGTCGCCACCTTCCGACCCGAAGCCGACCTGACGAAGGGCGAGCTGTACGACACGCTCGTCCTGCTCGGCCACTCGCCGGTGCCGCCGCTCGACCCCTCCAAGCCGGTCACCATGCGAGAGCTCGACGCAAAGCTCGTCGCGGCGCTCGGTCTCGGCGCGACCGCCTGGCGCATCCGCGTCGCCATCCGCGACGGCGGCCTGCAGCCCACCTCGTATCTCGGCACCGAGACGGTTGCGCGGCTCCTCGGTCTGCGCATCAACCACCCTCAGAGCGACGAGTGGCTCGAGCGAGGTCCCAACATGCCCGCGAGCCGTGCAGAGGCTGCGTACTCGCTCGCCCGCGTGCTGGCTCTGCCATCGTGGAAGGTCGACTGGCTGAACCGCTCCGCGGACACGCTCACCACGCTGGTGCTGACCGACTGGCAGACCAGCGTGCTCAGCCGTGGCGTGCGTCTCGTGGGATTCCCCTACGTCTTCGCCGGTACCTCCGAGCGTCCGCAGAAGCTGTGGGGCGCCTCCGGAACGCTCGTGGACGCGCCCGCCGGCTTCGACTGCTCGGGTTTCGTCTGGCGTGTCTTCAAGACACAGCCGTTCGTCGACGCGCCGCAGCTGGCCTCGGTCCTCCAGGGACGCACGACCTACGCGATGAGCAGCGAGGTGCCGGCAGCGCTGCGCATCGGCATCGATGCGCTCGAGCCGGGTGACGTGATCTTCTTCGGCTCCAAGGGGCCGGCCTCGAAGCCGGCGCAGATCGGCCACATGGGCGTGTACGTGGGGAACGGCTGGTTCGTGCACTCCTCCGGGAACGGCGTCACGCTGCAGCCGCTCGAGGGCTGGTACCGAGACCACCTTTGCCTGGGCTCGGCGTCCGCTCGCCGAGGCGGGCCTCGTCGCGTAGACGGGCCTGCGGCGCTACCCTCCCGGTCAAAGGGAGGAGAGATGACAGAGCTTGCAGAGGCTGCTCCCGCTGTTGCTCGCGGCGAGCCGAAGAGGATCACCCACTGGATCGGCGGTGCGGCGGCGCCCGGCACGTCGGGTCGCAACGGTCCGGTGTTCAACCCGGCGACCGGAGCGCAGAGCGGCGTCGTCGACTTCGCCTCGGTGGAGGAGATCGACGCCGCCGTTCGTGCGGCCAAGGCCGCCTTCCCGGCCTGGCGCGCGATGTCGCTGTCGCGCCGTGCCGAGCTGTTCTTCCGCATCCGTCAGCTGCTTCACGATCACCGCGAGGACGTCGCGCGGCTCCTGACGCTCGAGCACGGCAAAGTGCTCTCCGACGCGCTGGGGGAGGTCGCCCGCGGCCTCGAGGTGGTCGAGTTCGCCTGCGGCGTCCCGACGCTGCTCAAGGGCGACTTCTCCGAGCAGGCCTCGACCGGCGTCGACGTGTACTCGATCCGCCAGCCGCTCGGGGTCGTGGCCGGGATCACCCCGTTCAACTTCCCGGCCATGGTGCCCATGTGGATGTGGGCGCCGGCGCTTGCGTGCGGTAACTGCTTCGTGCTCAAGCCGTCGGAGAAGGACCCGTCTGCGGCGGTCTACACCGCGGAGCTGCTCAAGGAGGCGGGTGTCCCGGACGGTGTGTTCAACGTGGTGCACGGCGACAAGGTTGCCGTCGACGCGATTCTCGAGCACCCGGACGTGGAGGCGGTCAGCTTCGTCGGGTCGACCCCGATCGCACGCTACATCTACGAGACGGGGACGAGGAACGGCAAGCGGGTGCAGGCGCTCGGCGGTGCCAAGAATCACATGATCGTGTTGCCCGATGCCGACATCGACATGGCCGCCGACGCAGCGGTGTCGGCCGCATACGGCTCGGCGGGCGAGCGGTGCATGGCCGTGTCCGTGGTCGTCGCGGTGGGCGAGGTCGGCGACGAGCTCGTCGGCGCGATCCAGGAGCGGCTGCCGAAGGTGCAGGTGGGCGACGGGCTCGACCCGGCCTCGGAGATGGGGCCGCTCGTCACGCGCGAGCATCGCGACAAGGTCGCCTCGTACATCGAGTCCGGTGCCGCGCAAGGGGCCACTGTCGTGTCGGACGGCCGTGAGACGGCACCGGAGGGCGACGGCTTCTTCCTCGGCGTGTCGCTGCTCGACAACGTGACCTCCGAGATGGACGCCTACCGCGACGAGATCTTCGGGCCGGTGTTGTCCGTGGTGCGGGTGCCGACGTACGACGAGGCCCTGCGGCTGGTGAACGACAACCCGTACGGGAACGGCACGGCGATCTTCACCCGCGACGGCGGCGTCGCGCGCCAGTTCCAGTTCGAGGTGAACGCGGGCATGGTCGGCATCAACGTGCCGATCCCCGTGCCGGTCGCGTACTACTCGTTCGGCGGCTGGAAGGCGTCGCTGTTCGGCGACTCTCACGCCTACGGGCCCGAGTCGATCCATTTCTACACGCGCGGCAAGGTGGTCACGAGCCGCTGGCCCGATCCGGCCACGAGCAAAGTCGATCTGGGCTTCCCTCAGACGCGCTGATACGTCACAATCCGCGGCGATGCGGGGGCGGGCATGCGGCGCCGCCCCCGCTCTTCGCCGACAGGCTTTCGCTCCGGCGGAACCTCACGATGATGTGAAGGTGAAGATCGTGGTGGAGAAATCGGCGCCGGAGGCCGAATCGGTCGCCCTGCTGCTCGCCGCCGAGGGGCACGAGGTGCGCGTGGCCGACCTCGATCGCGACTCCGCTCCCGCCGACGTCGCCTACCTCGACGTGTGGACGCCGGAGACCGCGCCGCGCGTGTCTGCGCTGCGAGAGCGCGGAGCCCGGATCACCTGCTCCTCGGAGCTCGTTCTCACGCGTGCCCGGCAGGCAGGCGCCCGCACGGTCGGCATCACCGGCACCGCCGGAAAGTCGACCACCGCCTCGCTTGCCGTCCAACTCCTCCACGGCGCCGGCGTCCCGGCCCATGCGTCGAGGCACGCCCGGCTCGGCCACCTGTGGGCGGCCGATGACCTCGTCGCCGACCTCGACCTGCTTGCACCTGGCGACGTCGTGGTGCTCGAGCTGACGAGCTCGCATCTCGCGTTCATGTCCTCGAGCCCGGACGTGGCGGTGGTGACGTCGTTCTGGCCCGACCATCTCGAGCTGCACGGCTCCGGGGCGGCCTACCGCGCTGCCAAGGAGACGATCGTGCGCCACCAGCGCCCCGACGGTGCCGTCGTCGTGAATGCCGACGACCCGGCCGCATTGTCTTTCGCGCACCTGACGCCTGCGCGTCCATATGCGTTCTCGAGCGAGAGCGAGGTCGAGGAAGGCGCGTTCGCGCGGGACGGCATCGTCGTTGCGCGCCGCGACGGTCACGACGTCGAGGTCGGCCCGCTGCCGTCGTCGACGCCTCTGGCGCTCGCCACGCTCGGTGCCTGCGCAACAGCCGTCGCTGCCGGCGCTGACCCGGAGCGGCTCGTCGGCGCGCTCGGGTTCCTCACGCCGCCACCTCATCGCCAGGAGACGCTCGGATGGTTCGGCGAGGCGCTCGTCGTCGACGACGGGATGGCTGCGACGCCGTCCAAGGCACGGACTGCGCTGGTGGTGTGCCCGGACGACTCCGTCGTGCTCATCGCCGGCGGACGGCTGCGAACGGATGGTGGCGATGCGCATGCGAGCCCCGAGGAGCGCGCCTTGCTCGGCGCGTTCTGCGACGAGGCGGTACGCACGGTGCGACTCGCGATCCTGTTCGGCGAGGCTGCGGACCGCCTCGAGTGCAAGCTCGTCCCGCGAGGTGTCGACACGCGAACGGTGCGGACGCTCGAGGAGGCGGTGCCGCTCGCGCTCGCGGCCGTGCCGGGGGCGCGGGTCGTGCTGTTCGCCCCTGTGTACCCGCTCTCGATGGAGGAGCGCGAGGCGTTCCCCGACCTCGTGCGCGAGGCGGCCGGCGCCAGCCTTGTGCGAGACTCGATGCCGTGAAGGTGACGATGCTCCTGGCCGATTTCGCGCAGGTCGCGGACGGCAAGTTGACGGTGGTCGGCGGCGGCTGGTCGCTCACAGGGCCGGAGCTCGTGCCCTTTGGCATCGCGCTGCTGATCCAGGTTCCGTGGGATCGCGCCAACCAGCGCCACCTGATGCGGCTCGAGCTGGTCGACGCTGACGGCCAGCCGGTCCTCGTCGACACCGACGAGGACGGAGAGCAGCCGATCGTCTTCTTCGACGACCTGCCGTTCGAGGTGGGGCGTCCGCCCGGTCTCAAGCCGGGCACCTACCTCGACTTTCCGGTGGCGGTGAACTCGGCGCCGTTGCCGTTGGAGCCCGGCCTCTACGTGTGGCGGCTCACGATCGACGACGAGGCCGACCCCGATTGGCGGCTGCCGTTCACCGTTCGCTCGGAGGCCGAGGAGAGCTGAACGCCTAGGGGCGGCGATTACCAACTGCTGCCTGGTGCCCGGCTTTCAGCCGGGCACCAAGGGGTTGATCGACCGAGCGCTACAGTCGGACCATGCGCATCTGCTCGCTTCTGCCGAGCGCGACCGAGATCGTCGCCGACCTCGGGCTCGTCGACGCGCTGGTCGGCGTCTCGGAGGAATGCCGCTGGCCGCCCGAGGTGGTCGGCAAGCCGGTGGTCACTGCGGCGCGGATCGACCCGTCGTCGCTCACGAGCGCGGACATCGATCGCGCAGTCCGCGAGTCGGTGCGCGACGGTCAGTCGCTGTACGCCGTCGACGCGGAGCTGATCGAGACGCTGGCGCCGGATGTGATCGTGACCCAGGATCTGTGTGCGGTCTGCGCGGTTTCGAGCGGCGAGCTCGCGTCGGCCTGCCCGGTCGGTGCCGACGTGATCTCGCTCGATCCGCGGACGCTCGATGACGTCGCGCAGACCGTGCTGACGCTTGCCTCGGCGTTCGGTGCCGTCCAGCGTGGTGACGAGCTCGTGGCCTCGATGTGGAGCGCGATCGACGCCGTCGAGCAGGCAACCGTCGGGCTCCGTCGACCGCGCATGTTCTTCGCCGAGTGGATCGACCCGCCGTTCTGCGCCGGGCACTGGCTGCCGGAGATGATCGAGCATGCGCGCGGCCACGACGTCCTCGGCGTCGTCGGCCAGCCTTCCTACGCGACCACCTGGGAGCGCGTGCTCACGCACGAGCCCGAGCTGGTGGTCGTCGGACCGTGCGGCTTCGACGCCGACCAGGCCGCGGCACGAGCGGCCGACCTGGATCTCCCGTGCCGGACCGTGGCGGTCGACGCGGACAGCTACTACTCGCGACCGGCCCCGCGGCTTGCCGACGGCGTCCGCCAGCTCGGCCACCTGTTGCACCCCGACGTGGTCCCCGATCCCGGCTTGCCTGCGATCGAGCTCACACCGGCGCGAGCCTAGACGTTCGCGTTGCCGTGGTGCCTGGCCTCAGGCGGGCACCGGGTGCGTCGAACCGCGGCGCTACCCGTCTGACGCTTCTGCGCGTCGCGCAGCAATACGCTGCTTGTAGCGCTCGATCATCTCGAGCAAGCGGCGGTCGAGATCAGCCGAACGCTCGCGCTCTGCGCGACGCTCCTCAGGCGTCATCTCCTTCCACTTCTTCCTCATCGTCGTCCTCCCCGAAGATCGCGGCGTGGATCTCGTTGACCTTGACCTTGATGTCGAAGAGAGCCTCGAGCATCAACGTCGTGGCCTCGTCGTCGTCCACGCCCCAAGAGTGCCGGTCGCCTCCCCGCGTCGCAAGCGTCCGACTGGGCCATGAGCGGTTCGGGTAAGAAGAGGGCTGTGACCACCTTCCTCGTCATCACCGCTGCGATCTCCATCATCGGCGTCGTGGTGTTCTTCGCGCTGACGCTGTGGGCCGCCCGCGAGGACGGCCGCGACCAGCGGCGTCGCGACGCTCGCTGAAGTGAGGCTCGGGCCTCGTGCCTGCCTGAGGCGAGCACAGGCCCGAGCCGTAGGTGGCGCCCGCGCTGACGCAGGCGCAGTCCGAACGCGAGCCGCCTACTCGGCGGCGCGGGTACAACGGGCTATTCGCCGCCGCCTTCTCCGCCCTCGCCGCCCGGAACGCCCGAGCAGTCGCTCTGGCCGGCCGGGAGAACGTAGTCCACGTTGTGATTGGGGTTCGTCCCGTGGCCGTGGCCAGGGCCGGTGCCGTCGAGGTGCCCGCCGAGCGCGTTCTCGCTGACGTGAATCAGCACGTACGGGTTCTTCTCCGACGACGTCCCGTGACACAGCCACACCTTGTCGCCTCCCGCCTGTGCACCGACTGCGAAGCCGGCGCTGCAGGCAGCGACGGCAAGCGTCGCCCCGATGACTCGCTTCATGCTCCCACCACTCCTTCGCCGCGTTGAGTTCCCTTCGTCCCACGGTACGAGCGAAACCAGGCAGCGGCGATCACTGAGACGGGGGATCTACGACTTCATTCCGCCTGCCGTGCCCTTCGCTTCGAGAAGTTCACGCAGCTGGGGCCGCCCCGGTGCCTGCCTTCAGGCAGGCACCGGGTTCGCGAGCTCGACGAACCGGCACACGGCATTCACGAGCCGCATGTCCTCCACCGTCTTGCAGTCGGCCTCGAGCAGCCGTGGCGCTACGACGAGCACCACGCGACACTGCGCTCGCGAGGTGGCGACATTGACCCGGTGCCGGTCGAACGCGAACCGGATCCCACGCGGTGCGTCCTCGCTGCTCGAGCTGGCGAAGGAGACGATCACGACGGGCGCCTCCTGCCCCTGGAACTTGTCGACCGTCCCGACGCGAACGCCTGTCGGCACCGCGCGTCGCAGCGCCCGCACCTGCGCGTTGTAGGGCGCCACGACGAGCACATCCGCTGCGGTCAGCGGCCGCGTCACGCCGTGCTCGTTCGTGTACGGCGTGCCGAGCAGGCGCTGGATCTCGGCTGCGACCGCAGCAGCCTCCTCCTTGGACTGCTGCCCACGTCCGGCGTGCTCGACCAGGAGCAGTGCGAGCCCGTCCTCGCCCGCCACGCTTCGTGCCGCGCACTCCTCCCACGGCAGGAGGCGCCCCTCGTAGTACGCCTCCGACGTGAAGCGGCAGAGCTCCGGTCGCAGTCGCCGCGTGTGGTCGAGGAAGATGCCACGCTCGGCCGGCACCGTCTCGTCGTCGCCGAGCAGGTGCTGCAGCACCGACACGCGCGCCTCGTCGGGCTGCGCGCCCTGCGAGACCTGTGGCAGCTGGTTCGGGTCGCCGAGCAGCACGAGGTTGCGGGCGCACGTGCCGCTCGCGATCGCGTCGGCGAGCGACACCTGCCCGGCCTCGTCGACGATCAGCGTGTCGAGGGACGAGTCGAGCTCTGCGCGTGCGAGCAGCCACGAGGTGCCGGCGACGAGTTGGTAGCCCGGATCGAGGCAGTCCCTCCACTCGGCCTGCGGCTCGACGAACGGCCCCTCGTAGGCGTCGTCCGAGTGCGTGTGCTTCTTGACCCCGCGGAAGCGGAAGCCCTGCTCGCGCGCCTCGCGCTCGATCTCGGCGAGGAGCTTGTTGATCGCCTTGTGGGAGAGCGACGTGACGCCCACCCGCTGCCCGGCCTGCATGAGCGCGACGGCGATCTTCGCGCCCTGCCACGTCTTCCCCGACCCTGGCGGGCCCTGCACGAACAGGTACGAGTGGTCGAGCGAGAGCGCCGCTTCCGGGGGACTGTCCCCGTAGGGGACTGTCCCCACGTCGACCAGGCGCCGCGGCAACCGCCGCTCGAGCACCTGGACGAGGGCCTCGTAGGGGCCGGATACGTCCGCCCCGACCGACCGCGCCAGATACGCACGGGCAAAGCGCGCCACCGCTTCTCGCTGCTCGTAGTCCCCGATCGGCGCCGGCGGTATCAGTGCCGTCGGCAGCGGCTCATCCGCCCGGTTCCTCCCGCGCCAGAGCCGGACGACGCCGGCTTCGTCGTCGACCGTCACCGTGTGCGACTTCCCGGTGCGCGGATCGACGGCCTCGTGGTCGATCTTGTGCTCCTGCGCGGGAAGGCGAGCGTGTAGACGAGCGACTGCCTGTCGGGCTCGGGCTCGCCGACGAGCTCGAGCCGACCGATGGTGTCGCCGTCCTCGACGAGCTCGTCGTCGGAGAGCTCGAGGTGGAAGAACCACTCCCACCACTGCGGCTTGGCCTCGCGCTGGTGGTAGTCGAGGAGCTGCGCGGCGAGCCAGACGGGGTCGCCGGGTCTGCCTCTGCGCGCGTCCGAGCGGCCGCGTCGAGCAGCGCGTCGCGGAGCGCGGCCCGTTCGGCGTCGCGCTCCTCGGCCTCCTCGCTGCGTCTCCGCTGGTCGGGCGGCGGCAGCCACGCGAGGCCCGCCGGCCGGCGCCCGAGCAACCACTCGTGCAGCGCGACGGTCGAGCGGCAGTCCTCCTCGTTGTACGCCTCGACCTCGGTGAGGATCGCGTCGTCGCCGCTCTCGAGCCACTTCTCGAACATGACCGTGGACTCGTCCCCACCGGCGACCTCGGCGGTGCGCACGAAGCCGTAGAGCTGCTCGACGACCTTGATCGAGTAGCTGTCGACAGAGGCCCGGAACGCCTCGCGCACGACGCGGTACAGGTCGACGAGCACCTCCTCTCGCAGGAAGGTGTCGATCTCGTGCTCGCGGGTGCCGTGCTCGCCCATCAGCCGGCGTAGCGCGGTGCGCTCGTAGGAGGCGTAGTGGTACACGTGCAAGCCCGGGTGGAGGCGCCGGCGCGCGACGACCCAGTCGACGAACTCCTCGAAGATCGCACGCTCGCCGTCGCGGTCGCGCGCCCACGCGGCTCGGTATCGAACGGTGCCGTCGTCGTCGCGGTAGCACCAGCCGAAGAGGTACTCGAGCCCGCGAGCGGGCTCGTAGAACGGGTGCCCCTCGAGGTCGAGCCACACGTCGCCGACGTCCGGAGCGGGCAGGCGCTGGTACCCGCGCTCCTCCTCGAGCGGCAGGTCGTCCACGCGCCGCTCCCCGGTGACGCGGAAGTGGAGCTGCAGCTCGGCCTGATGTCGCAGCCGCTCGAAAGTCTCGGGGCGCATCTCGATCCCGTTCGTGGTGGCGGTCAGTGCGTTGGTGCCTGGCTTCAGCCAGGCACCGTGGGTTGAGCCACCAGCCGGAATGCCTCCGAGCTCACCGAGCGTCCCGATCCCACCGGCCGCGAGCCTCTCCGCCTGCCCCCGCCCGAGCCCGGCGACGAGCACGAGGTTGTCGTCCTCCTCGAGCCGCGCCCGGCAGAGCCGCCGGAAGTCGCAGATGCCGCAGTGATCGCACGGCCACGGATACGTCGTGGCAAGGTGCCCGGCTTCGTAGGGGTCGGATATGTCCGGCCCAACGGCACCGAGCGCTTGCAGAAACCGACCGCGCACCTGCCGGTAGTACGAGATGTACTCCGCGACCCGAAGCGTCTCCCGCACTCCGGTGCCGAGCTCGACGTGCATGTGCTCCGGCATCCGCCCGGAGATCCGCTCCATCTGCTCCGCGTAGAAGCACAGCTGCAACACGTGCCCTGGCTTGGCGGACCGTGCCAGCTTCGTGTCGACCGGCTCGTAGCCGCCGTCCGCGGTCCGCTCGAGGAAGTCCGCGAAGCCACGCCAGGTGCCGTCGGTGAGGTACGCCTGATAGATGACGTCTGCCTCGCCCGCCAGCACGGCCTCCTCGGTCAGCCGCCGCGCCTCGTCCGCGTCGAATCCGGGATCCTCGTAGCTCGGGATCCGCACGATCGTGCGCCCCTCGGCCTCGAGCCGCGCCAGGTACACACCCTCGTGCTGGTTCCCCTTGGCGAAGATGAGGTCGCGGTGCGGATCGGCGAAGACGGGCTTCTCGAGCTCACCGCGCGCGACGGCGACCTGCAGCGTCGTCAGGTGCGCGCACGCGAGGTGTCCGGAGAGGTCGGAGGGCGAGAGCGAGAGCTGTCCGTCGCGTAGCTGCACACCCGGAGTATCAGCGGTCTCGTGCAGGTCTCTTATGTCTTTGCCAAAAGGCGCGTAAGGAATCGGACGCACCCCGGTTGTACGGGCAACGGATCTCGTCCACACAACCGAAGGGAGACACCATGAAGATCCGCATTCCCAGCCCGGCGATGATGGTCGCCACCCTTGCGCTCCTGTTCGCGCTCAGCGGCACTGCGGTCGCCGCCGGGCTCGTCACCGGCGCGCAGATCCAGAACGGCACCGTTTCGAGCCTCGACCTGGCGAACAACGGTGTGAAGGGCATCGACGTGAAGACCAACACGCTCAACTCGTCCGACGTGCTCAACGGGTCGCTGCGCGCGGTCGACTTCGCCCCGGGCGAGCTGCCCGGCGGCGCAGTCGGTCCCGCTGGCCCTGCCGGTCCTGCAGGTCCCGCCGGCCCGGCCGGCCCGCAGGGCGCTCCGGGCCTCTCCGGCCTCCAGATCGTCACCGTGCTGGGGGGTGCCAGCGACTCGTCGAACTCGAAGCTGACCGAGGCGACGTGCCCGGCAGGTAAGCAGGTTGTCGGCGGCGGCTCGCGCATCGTCGGCGCCGGCGGCGGCACTGCCCTCGACGAGAGCTACCCGGTCAGCACGACCAAGTGGCGTGCCTACGCCTACGAGGTCAACATCACACTGGGGAACTGGCGCCTGGACGCGTTCGCGATCTGCGCCACGGTCGCTGCGTAGTCACCCACCGGCACCCACCCCTGAAGACGTGAGCGCGGCACGAGCCGCGCTCACGTCGTTCGCGGGCCCGTAAGGAATCCACCCGCTCGAGGTTCTCCCTACATGAACGAACACGACACAGATCTCAGCCTGCTCGACGTGGACGAGGCCTGGGTCGCCGAATGGGCGGCCGAGGGCATCGCCGCGCTCGAGCGTCACCTTGCCAACCACGCCGCGTTCGCGGAGTACCTCCGCTCGCGCGGCGACCTACACTCAGACGATGGCGACGGTCGCCCGGCCGCCTGACGCAGAGCTGCTTCGGCGCCTTCGCGCGCGGGACCGCACGGCGTGGGAGGTGCTGTATCTCGAGTACCAGCCGCGGCTGCGCGCGTTCGCCTACCGGCTTTCAGGGAACCCGCACGACGCGGACGATCTCGTGCAGGAGACGTTCCTCCGCGCCGTGCCGCGCCTCGACCGCCTCGACCCGGACACGACCGACGTCTCCGCCTACCTGTTTGCGACGCTCAAGAACCTGTTTCTGAAGCAGGTCGAAAAGCGCAAGCGGCAGGAGCCCATGGCCGAGGTGCCGGAGCCTGCGGTTCCCGCCCACATCGAGGACGATCCCGAGGGCAGCCTGCTCCTGAGCCGCCAGCAGGACGAGGTGCGGATCGCGAACGCGCATCTGCAACCGCGCCAGCGTCTGGTGCTCGCGCTCCGCGAGCTCGAGGACCGCTCGTACGCGGAGATCGGCGAGCTCGTCGGCATGAAGGAGAACGCGGTCGCCCAGCTCATCTTTCGCGCGCGCGAGAGCCTGCGCACCGAGCTCCGCCTCGCCCAGGTCGACCCCGAGAGCCTCCCCGAGGAGTGCCGCCGCTTCCTGCCGCTCCTCGCCGCGCATCTCGACGGCCAGCTCAAAGGGCCGAAACGCGACGAGACGCTCGCCCACCTCGAAGGCTGCGAGCGCTGCCAGGCCGCACTCGCGGACATGCAAGAGGCGTCACGGCGCTACCGGACGCTGTTCCCGCTGCCGTTCGCGGCGGACGAGGCGCGCGCCGCCACCGACGAGCGGCTGGAAGCCACCGGGTACTGGGAGCAGAGGGCGTACCGGAGAGCGCTGTGGTTTCGCCGCGGTGCCGCGCTCCTCGCCGGCGCCCTGGTGCTCGGTCTCGGTGGCGCTGCGCTCGGCGTCGCGCTCGCGCGCGGCGATGTTCCGGAGGCAGCGCCCGCCACGACCGCGACCACAGAGGAAGTCACGACCGAACCGACGGATCCACCTACCACCCAACCGACGACGACCACCGAGCCCCAGACGGTCCCCGCCACCACCGAGACGACCGAGGACGACCGAGCCGACCGAGCCGCCGACGTCACCGGTGACAGAGCCTCCGACCGAGCCGACCGTGACGACGGAGGCGAAGCCCAAGCCGGAACCGAAGCCGAAGCCCGACCCGAAACCCCAGCCACCCGCGCCGCCGAAGCCGCCTGCGCCGGACACGAAGGCGCCGATCGTGACCATCACGAGCGGCCCGGCCGCGGCAACCTCGTCGGACGGGACTCAGATCGCGTTCAACGCGAACGAGAAGGCCGTCACGTTCTCCTGCTCGCTCGACGCCGCTGCGTTCACCGCCTGCACGAGCCCCGCAGTGCTCACGGGACTGGCTCCAGGACAGCACCAGTTCTCCGTGCGCGGCACCGACAAGACCGGGAACGTGGGCAAGCCGGTGTCCGTCGCCTGGACGTACACACCTCCCGACACGACGGCGCCGAGCGTATCGATCACGGCGGCGCCGCCGTCGTCCACCACCGCCACGAGCGCGAGCTTCTCGTTCGGCTCGAACGAGGCGGGCGCCACCTTCGCGTGCTCGCTCGACGGCGCAGCCTTCGCCTCCTGCACGAGTCCCGTCTCCTACACGTCGCTTGCGCTCGGCGCACACGACTTCGTCGTGCGGGCGACCGATGCGGCGGGAAACGTCGGTCCGACCGACGACCATCAGTGGACGGTCGTGCAGCCGCTGCCCGACCTGTACGTGAGCTCGTTCACCGCGTTCAGCATCACGATCAGGAACCAGGGCAGCGCGCCAGCCGGCCCGTCGACGCTCACGATCACGCTGGTCGGCACCTTCCAGGTGCCGAGCCTGCAGCCCGGCGCGTCGATCACGCTCCGCTGGTCGACCTGCCGCCGCGGCACCTACAACGCGATCGTCGACCGCACGAACGCCGTCACCGAGTCCGACGAGAAGAACAACACCGCCACCCGCACCGAGCACCTGCACCTAGTGACCGCGTGCCTGGTGCCTGGCTTTCAGCCAGGCACCAGGGTGGGCGCGCTGCCGGGCCACGTCAAGGATTGAGGGAGAGGATGAAGAAGAGGAAGAAGATCCAGCCGAGGACGCCTGAGGAGAAGGCAGCTCAGGCGGAGCGACACAAGAAGCTGCTCCGTTTGATCGAGCGCGCAGAGATCGAGCTGGCGACCGGCAAGCGCCCGCCCGCGTAACCGCACAGCCGTGGTGCCAGGCTGGCAGCCCGGCACCCTGGCTCAGGTCGCGCTTCCGTGCGAGGGCGTGTTCGCTGGACGGACGGCTCACCGCGTGCGGAAGGCGCCTGACGAGAGCGTCTGGTTGCCGCTGCGCTCGATCGCCAGCACCTCCCACTTGTACTTGGTGTGGGGCTGAAGGAACCCGTTCGGCACGGCGATGCTCGTCACCGTCCGCGGCAGATACATGCTCAGCCCGAGCTTCCCGATCATGTGCCGGTGCGGCTCGACGTCCTTCTCGATGATCAGCTGGTAGGCGATGATCGTCACCGGCTCGCCCGTGATCGTCTTCGAGACGGGCTGCCAGCGCGCGACGACGCCACGCACGGGCACAGCGGAACCCTCCGCGGGTGAGACGAGCTTCGGCCCGGCCGGGATGTCGTGCGTGAGCCACGCGGTGCCCGAGGTGCGGCCGAGGCTCTTGCCGTTCTCCTGAGCGGGGCCGGCGATGGTGTAGTTGCCCTCCGGGAGCTGCGCGAGCATCTCGTCGATCGGCACGTCGGCGTTCGCGGGCTCGACGGTCTCGAAGAACAGCTCGGTCACGCCCAGCTTGGCCAGCGTGCCGCGGCCCTCGAACGTCAGCACCTGGCCGCCCGGCCCGCGCACGTCGAGCCGCCGCCAGCCCTCGCTGTCGATGGCTCCCTGGAAGCCGGTGTCCTTGTCCGTCGCGTTGTGCTCGATGTTGAGCTTCGCCTCCTTCAGCGGGACGGCGGCGGAGCCATCGCCCGCGTACACCGCCGCCGCGGAGAGCAGGGCAGCCGCCGACAGTGTCAGAAGCGTGGGGCCGAAGAGTCTCATCATTCCCTCCTTGCGCTCGAGACCGTTGCCGGGACTGACGCTACGACCGCGACATGAGGCAGACATGAGACGGAGGCTCGCGCCGTCCTCCGCGCGCGCGGCGGCAACAGCGCCAGGACGTCAGGCGGACAGGGCCGCGAGGACGTCGACCGGCGCCGGGCGCAACGCGGCCGGCGCGACGGCGCGTAGGTCGGACGTCGGCACGCCGCGCCTGGCGAGCTTCGCGAGGAGCGCGTCGAGCACGGCTGCCGACTCGGCCTTCGTCAGCTTCCCGCGCACGCCGGCGGAGCGGACGAGCGACGCTACTTTCTTTCCGGCCGCACGGGCAGACGCCCGCGCAGCGCCGAGCGCCGCGAGTTCCTTGCGCGCAGCCGACGCGGCCGCGGTGATCCTGCCGCGGTTTCCGGTCTTGCGCGCGGCGGTGAGCTTTCCGGCCGCAGCCTGCACGCGCCCCAGCACGACGGTGACGCGATGCTCGGCCGCCACGAGTGCCGCCGCCGCGTCCTCGAGACGACGGCAGTACGTGCGCAGTGGCGCACCCTTGTAGCGCGTGCACGACGGCATCTGCAAGGCGGGGGCGGCGCGGGAGACAGGTGGGTCGCGCTTGTAGATCGAGTAGTCGGTGACGATCTGCTCGATCAGCGAGGCGCACATCGGGGCCACGGCGCTCGCCATGATGTCGCCGGTGGCGATCACGGCACCGCCGGCCGGGATGCCGCCGGGGATGGCCGCGCCGACAGACGTCCAGACGGCGCCGGTGGTGATCACGCCGAGGGCGAGCGCGAGGTGGAGGCACGGGCCCTTGGCCCGCTCGACCGACATGCGCAGGTCGTTGCGCGCAGCCCTCTTCATGTCGACCGAGGACCCGCCGCCCGTACCCGACGCGCCGACCGTCACGGTGGCGCTGTGCTCGAGGTGTGCGCGCTCGCGGTTCGGCTCGAGCGGCCCGAACCTGACGTCGCGGCCCTCGGTGCCGCCCTTGCTCAGGTTGAACTGGAACGTGGGGATCATCTCGTTGCCGGGGAGCGCCCAGCGCACGACCTCGCTGCAGAACTCGTACAGCGACGTCTTGTTCGTCGGCTCCAGGAACTCGGAGCTAACGGGGACGCGCAGGCTCAGCGCGAGCGTGTTTTGGCTCTCGTTCACCGAGGCGGTGAACGTGATCTTCTCCACCTTGGCGCGGAAGCCGCCGGTGCAGCTCGCCTTCGCCGCGGACGTGTTGTCCGTGTACTTGACCGTCCCGGAGAGCTTGCCCAGGCCCAGCCTCTGCGTCGGCTGTTGCTGGAGATCGCTCAGCCGACCGCGCCACGTGAGGATCCACGTGTAGCTCGCCTCGTGGACGTTGCGGCCGTCTGGCAGCTTCATGATCGGCGCCCACGACGTGTCGAGCGTGCCTTCGTACGTGACCGAAACCGGCGGATCGGCCGCGGTCGTCCGCACCGGTGTCGGCGCGGCGTCAGACACGACCGCGAGCGCAAGGAGCCCCGCCGCAAGGAGCCCGATCCCCGTCCTCATCCGGACTCGATTGTCCTGCCACCGGGGCGACGAGTCAATCGCTCGCGTCTTTCGTGTCCGACTTCAGTCGGACACGGCTGTTCGCCCCGAGGAACATCTCAGGGTCTACTCAGGGTCATTCCGGATGGTTCCGGAGTGCCGCTGAGAGCATCCTGGAGGCATGAATACACACACCACACATATCCCGGCGACCAAGCGGCTGCAGCGCAGCCGCGAGGATCGCATGCTTGCGGGCGTCAGCGGGGGCCTGGCTCGCTACTTCGAGATCCACCCCGCTGTCTTCCGCGTCGGCTTCGTCGTCCTCACCCTCCTGGGCGGGGCCGGCATCCTCATCTACCTGGCCGCCGCGCTGGTCATGCCCGACGAGGGCAACGAGGACTCCGTCGCGACGGCTGCGCTGCGCGGCCGTCGCGACCACCCGTGGCCGCTGATCGGCCTCGGCCTCGTCGCCGTCGCCGGTGCCCTGCTGCTTTCGCGGGCCACGCTGTGGCCCGACGGCGACGCCTGGTTGCTCTTCCTGATCGCCGGTGGCCTGATCCTCTGGGTCACGCGGCACACCACAGCTGCTCCGGCGGCAGCAGCAGAAGCAACCGAAGCGGGGGAGACGGCGGAGATCGCGCCGCGGAAGACCCACCGCATCCGCCGCGTCGTTGTCGCGACTCTGGCCGTCCTGGCCACACTGGTCGCCGCGGCGCTGATCGCCGCGGCAGCCGTGATCGCCGTGTTCGACGTCGACCACAGCATGGGCGACCGCGACTACGCCGTCACGAGCGTGCAGAACCTGCGCACCGAGTACAGGCTGGGAATCGGCACGCTGGACCTGGATCTCAGCGAGCTGCGGGTGCCCGCGGGCGAGACTCACGTTGACGCGAGGGTCGACCTCGGTGACCTCCACGTGATCCTGCCGGCGGACGTCGCGGTGCAAGTGCACGGCTCGGCCGAGGTCGGGGACGTGCAGTTCCCCGATGGCCTCGCCGCGGACGGTCGCAACGTCGAGCTGGACCTGACCGAGACCGGAACGCGCGTGCTCGTGCTCGACGCCCACGTCGGGGCGGGGTCGGTGCGGGTCGACCGCGCCGTACGATGAGCCGGCATGCCGCCGTCCACGTTCGCGACGAGCTCTGAGGAGCGGGTCATCGCGGGGGTCTGCGCGGGCATCGCGCAGACCCTGGCGGTCGACGTCACGCTCGTCCGCCTCGTCTTCGCGCTGCTCGCGCTGGCCGGCGGCGCCGGGATCGTGCTCTACCTGGCGCTCTGGGCCTGGGCGCGGATGGACCGCGTCTGGCTCGCCGGGCTACTCGCGCTCGTGGCGGGCGCGCTGCTGCTCGGGGCGCTCGGCCTCTCCGACCGCGCCGTGGCGGGGATTGCCCTCATCGCGGCCGGGCTTGCGATCGCGTGGCGCCAGGGTGGCAGCTTCCGCCCCGACGCGCCCCTGTCCTACGGCGGGCTCGCGGTCGCGGCGCTCGGCGCCGTGGTGCTGCTCGAGGGTGGGGGCACGTCGCCGACGTTGCTCGCCCCGGGCGCCGTCGCGGGAGCGCTGCTGCTCATCGCGGGGCCGTGGGTGTGGCGTCTCGCCGTGGAGCGAGACGCCGAGCGCACCGCCCGCATCCGCTCCGAGGAGCGGTCGGACATGGCCGCGCGCGTGCACGACTCGGTGCTGCAGACGCTGGCGCTGATCCAGCGGCACGCGTCAGAGCCGCGCCGGGTCGCTTCGCTCGCGCGTCGGCAGGAGCGCGAGCTGCGCGGCTGGCTGTACGGCGACCAACCGCTCGGCGACGACAGCGCATCGCTCGTGGCCGCGCTCTCTGCCGTTGCGGGCGACGTCGAGGAGCTGCACGGCGTCCGCGTCGAGCTCGCGAGCGCCGGCGACTGCCCGGTCGACGGCGCGATGCCGGCGCGTCGTGCTCGCGGCGCGCGAGGCGATGACGAACGCGGCCAAGTTCGCCGGCGTCGAGGAGATCGACGTCTACGCTGGAGGTCACGGACGAGGCGGTGAGCGTGTTCGTGCGCGACCGTGGTGCAGGTTTCGACCGCGCCGCCGTGCCGGCCGACCGCCGCGGCCTGGTCGAGTCGATCGAGGGGCGGATGGAGCGCGCGGGCGGCACGGCGACGGTCGTGTCGACACCCGGCGAGGGCACCGAGGTGGAGCTGCACCTGCCGCGGAGGCCGTCGTGAAGCGCCGCGTCGTGCTGGTCGACGACCACGACCTCTTCCTGGCGGGCGTGCGCGCCGAGCTCGGCGACGCGGTCGACGTGATCGGCCAGGCGGGCAGCGTGGCCGAGGCGGTGCCGCTGATCAAGGAGCTCGACCCCGAGGTCGTGCTGCTCGACGTGCACCTGCCCGACGGGAGCGGCGACGCGATCATCAACGCGGTCGCTCCCGAGCGACCGGGCGTGAAGTTCCTGGCGCTGTCGGTCTCGGACGCGGCCGAGGACGTGATCGCGGTGATCCGGGCCGGCGCCCGCGGCTACGTGACGAAGACGATCTCGGGCGACGAGCTGGCGGCCGCGATCGAGCGCGTCGCGACCGGCGACGCCGTGTTCTCGCCGCGGCTCGCCGGCTTCGTGCTCGACGCCTTCCGCGAGGGCGAGCGCGTCGGCGGCGACGCCGAGCTCGACGAGCTCACCCCGCGCGAGCGCGAGGTGCTGCAGCTGATCGCGCGCGGCTACATGTACAAGGAGATCGCCGCGCGGCTCCATCTCTCCGTGAAGACGGTCGAGAGCCACGTCTCGAACGTCCTGCGCAAGCTCCAGCTCTCGACACGGCACGAGCTGGCGCGCTGGGCGACGCAGCACAGGTTGGTCTGACCGCCTGGTGCCTGCCTTCAGGCAGGCACCAGGGTTCGCATGCGTCAGCGTCCTACACGCATATATCGGATAAGATATGACGATGACCTCCGGCGAGTTGCTCCGCACGGTGAGACGGCGCCACGGCCTGACCCAGAAGCAACTGGCGATCCGTGCGCGCACGTCGCAGGCCGCGATCTCGCGGATCGAGCGCGGTCTCGTCTCGCCGAGTGTCGACACGCTCGCGGAGCTCCTCCGCCTGATGAACGAGGAGCTCGCGCTCGACGCCTCACCGGTGGACTGGGGTCACGATGTGACCCTGATCCGGCGCAACCTGGAGCGCAGCGCAGCGGAGCGGGTCGACCACATGACGCAGGTTGCGGACGTTCGTTCTCAGGAACCGCGGTGTCGCGACCGTCTAGCTTCCAGCCTCGCCATCTCCTCGAGGTGCTGACCGCCCACGGCGTGGACTTCGTGCTGATCGGCGGCATGGCGGGCGTCGCGCGAGGGTCGTCCTATCCGACGTACGACGTCGACATCGCCTACGCACGCGACCGCCCCAACCTCGCCAAGCCTGGCGGAAGCCCTTGTCGAGCTGGGTGCGACCCTCCGGGGCGCACCGTCAGACCTGCCGTCGTGCTGGATGCGAAGACCCTCGAGAACGGACGCTCACTTCACGTTCGAGACGCCGTACGGAGCACTCGACATCCTGAGCGATCCCGACGGTGCCCCGCGTTACGACGAGCTGAAGCGCGCGGCTGGACCCCCGTTCGATGTCGAAGGTGTCGCGATCGCGGTCAGCTCACTCGACCATCTGATCGCGATGAAGGAAGCCGCCGGCCGCCCGAAGGACCTCCTGATGGCGAGCGAGTATCGCGTCATCTCGGACGAGCTCCGCGCACCCCGCGACCGCGAGCGCTGATCCCGTTCCGACGTCGGACGATCGCGTCGGCCATCCTCGCGTTCACGCCCACAACAGGCAAGCCCGGGGAACGGGACGACCGCACCGCCTGGTCTGAAGGACAGGGTGCCCTGGTGCCTGGCTTCAGCCAGGCACCCGAGGTTGCGGCTCGTCAGGCACGCGAGACGACGCCGGAGCGCGACCGATCAGGCTATCCCGGCGGCGCTCCTCGTCGCGCTCCTGCTGCGCCTGCAGCTCGGCGGTGCGGCGCATGCGCCGGGCGAGGAACTCCTCGAGCCACTCCGTCCGCTCGTCGACCTCGCGCCAGTAGGCCGCGCGCTCCTCAGGGCTCATCCGAGGCTTCCTCCGCCTCCTCTCCGCCATCATCGTCCTCCAGGAGTCGCTCGATCGATTGTAAACGCAGAACGCGCAGAACCTTGGTGCCTGGCTTCAGCCAGGCACCGGGGTTTGCTCGGTCCTGCGCAGCCGATTGAGAGCCGCGCAGAGCCTGGTGCCTGGCTTCAGCCAGGCACCGGGGTTGGCTCGGTCCTACGCAGCCGATAGACCCGTCCCTACTCGGACGGCTGGACGACGATCAGCGAGTTCCCATCCGGGTCGCGCAGCCAGAACATCGGCGGCACGGGATCGCCGTAGCGGCTGATCTCGTCGTCGACATCCACGCCTGCCGCCTTCAGCGCCGCGTGGTCGGCGTCGACGTCGGAGGTGTCGAGGATGATGCCGGTGTCGGCGCCGCCCGCCTGCTTGCCCTCGGGCGGCGGCGCCAGCGCGATCCTCGTCTCCTTGCCGGGCAGCTCCACCTCGACCCAGCGCATGCCGGGGCCCATGGGGATATCGACGACCTTCGCAAAGCCGAGGTCGGCGTAGAAGTCGATCGCGCGGTCGGTGTCGGCGACGGTCACGCAGACCCGGCCGACGGTGTGGATGTTGAGCTTGGTCGCCAGCTTCGACATCGGTGGTCTCCCTTCTCGTTGGGTTCGACGACTCTGACCGCCCCTCGGCCGGATTCTCATCGGTCGGCGATGACGGCAAGCGGGTCACTTGACAGATAAGCTATCGCGATATATCGTGACCGAACATGATACGACACAAGGAAAGGAGGGCCGTGATGACGACTCTCACAGCCCCCGCGTGTGGCATTCGAGGCCACATGCGCTTCATGGCGGCCGAGGGCCGCCCGCGGCGCGGTCGCAAGCGCCACCACCACCGGTTCGCGGTGGACTTCGGCCCCGGCCCGCGCTTCGGCGGTCACAAGGCCCGCCGCGGCGACATCCGCGCGGCGATCCTCGCCCTGCTCGCCGAGGCCCCGATGCACGGGTACCAGATCATCCAGGAGCTGACCGAGCGCACGGAAGGCGTGTGGCGGCCGAGCCCCGGGTCGGTGTACCCGACCCTCCAGCAACTCGAGGACGAGGACCTGATCGTTCCGTCCGCGTCCGAGACAGGCAAGCGCGTGTTCGAGCTCACCGACGCCGGGCGCGAGATGGCGGCGTCGGCACCCGTCCCGTGGGAGGCGGTCGCCGGCGAAGCCGACGACGCGCTCGTCGACCTGCGTGAGCTCGCGATGCAGGTGATTGCGGCGACACGCCAGGTGGCGGCGGCCGGCACGACGGCGCAGCTCGAGGCGGCGCAGGGGATCCTGCGCGACGCCCGTAAGGCGCTCTACCGCCTGCTCGCGGACGACTGATCCGGGCAGCGAGGCGGAGGCCGGTATTTCACCGGCCGCCCGCCTCCGCTCCGGCCAGCACGTCCACGCGGGTCGGTCGGCGGAGCGCGACGTAGGGCAGCGTCGAGGCGAGGAAGAGGCCGCCGAGGGCGAGGCCGAGCAACCCGAAGCCGCCGACGGCGATCGCGGCGCCACCTGCCAGTGAGCCGATCAGGTACCCGAGCTGGGTGGTGACGGCGCGTGTCGTGCCGACGTCGCGCCCCAGGTCGCCGGCGACCTCGAACCCGTACACGGTGCTTGCCACCGTCCTGCCGGCGACGACGGCTCCGCTGATCGCGAACAGGACGAGCGTTACTGCGACAGCCGGCGTGAAGGCCCACATCAGCGCGACGACAGCCGCTGCGGCGCCGCTCCCTTCGAGCATCGCCCGGCGGGCGCGCTCCGGCTTGCCGGTTCCGGCGCGCCGGTTTCCCGCCAGGTAGGCGACCGCGACGGCTGCGAGCGCGACACCGGTCGCCGCGGTCGACAGGCCGTAGCCGTCCGTGAGGAGCGCACCGCTGTAGACGAGCGTCCCCGCCCAGGCCGAGTTCGCCATCAGCTCGCCGAGCGCCCAGCGCCGCGCGTCGGGGAGCCGCAGCAGACCCAGCAGCGACCCACGGCCGCCCGCGATCGGCTCGTCGCGCGTGCGCGCGACGAGCGCGAGCCCTGCGAGCACAGCGGCGGGCAGCGGCAGCGCGAGGAACGCGAGCCGCCAGTGCACCTCCGCCACGACCCCGATCACCGGCATGCCGATGACCCACGCCGTGGGTGGCCCGGCGAGCGCATGCGCGACGACCCGGGTGCGGCGCCCCGGCTCGCTCCAGGCGGCCGTAGCCGCAACGCCGGCGGCGAGCAGAGTCGCGATCCCCGCCCACATCGGCACCTGCGCCGCGGCGAGCAGCGCGAACGTGGGCGCTGCGGCGCTCGCGACCGATCCGGCAGCGAGCAGCGCGCTCCCCACGCCGAGCAGTGCGCGCGGCGAGAACCGGGTCAGCCCGCGCCCGGCGGCGAGCGCGACGAGCGCCGCAAGCGGTGCTGCCACGATCCGCAGCTGCCCCGCCTGCGCGATCGAGACCCCGAAGTCGTCGGCGACGTCGCTCAGGATCGGCGACAGCACGAGCACGCCCGCCTGGCTGGCGAACAGCGCCAGGAAGAGCACGAGCGACGGCGACGCGAGCGCGTGGCGGCGGGGTGCAGCTCGATCGGAGCGGGCGACGTCCATGGCAGCACAGCTTCGCCCGGGATCACCGCGGCCACCATGGAGCAATCCCGCCTCACGCGGTGCGGCTAACCGAACACGGCGGCGCCGGTCATGCGCTCAGCTCGACGAGCCGGCGGCCGATAGGCGGCGGGTGAGCTCGCCCCGACTCAAACCGGTGACCTCCTCAGACAGCCTTTTCGCCGTTCGGGCATATGATGTCTGTGAGCTACGTCCGGACGGCACATGGGTGCTCTCAAAATCCGGAGGAAGGGGGTGCCTATTCAGGGCGCACCTCTGTGAGCCAGTTGGACCGCTCCCATCGATTCGATGGCCTGGTAACGATCAGGTTGGGAGGTTGAGATGGCCGTATCGGATCAGTTGACGAAGCTGGCTGCCCGGGCCAAAGAGGCGGAGGACCGCACCGCATCCGCACAGGGGAAGGCCAGGGCAGACCTCGAGCAGGACGTCGAGAAGGCCCGCACCTCTGCGCATGCACAGGCCGACAAGCTTCGCGCATCGGCCGAAGCGAAGAAGGGCCACCTGTCTGTCTGGTGGAACGACATGCAGCGGTCGTGGCACGAGCACCTCGAGAAGATCCGCTCCGACATCGAGGAGAGGCGGGCAGAGCACGACGTGGATCGGGCCGAGAGAAGGGCCGAGCACGCCGAAGAGGATGCCGCCTTTGCCATCGACTTCGCGTACGCGGCCATCGAGGAGGCGGAGTACGCAGCGCTCGATGCCGCACTCGCGAGAATGGAGGTTGACGAGCTCGCCGCGGCTCCAGCAAGCCGCTAACAGGAACAGGAATGAACGAGCCGGGCGTCCTCGGATTTCCAAGGCCGCTCGAAGCCTCGACCAACCCGGTAGGGAAGACGAGGGCGCCCGACTTCCTATGGGCGAGTCATTCGCGTCTGACCGCGACGCTGCAGGCCGTGGCATCTTCGCCGTCTCCGCGCTCGTTCCATCCAGGCGCTTGAAGATCTAGGACTACAACGCCGACAGCGCTGCGTACGCCAGTGTTCGGGCATGTCACCCGAGTGGATGATGTCGTTGCCGGGGGCGGCTACCTTCTCGGCTCGTACCTCATCGCCACGGCCCCCGAGCCGAATTCCAGCCGGCCCACGAGCTTCAGGTCGAGATGCTTCGATAGCCCGGCGAACAACGTCGGCCCATGGCCCGCGAGCCGGGGCTGCACGACGAACTCGTACTCATCGATCAATCCCAGCTCCGCCAACGCCAGCGGGAGGGTCACGCCTCCCACCAACAGTCCGTTACCCGGCTCCTGCTTGAGCTGCTGAACGGCCTTTCCCGGATTCCCGCGCACGAGCTCCGCGTTCCAATCGACCCGGTCCAGGGTGCTCGACACGACGTACTTCTTTGCCGCGTCGATCGTCCGGGCAAAGGGTTCCATCCAATCTGGCCTCGCTCCCGTCCGCGCCGGCGGCCGGAACGCTGCCTCCATCATTTCGTAGGTCACCCGTCCGAAGAGGAGGGCATCGGCTTGGTCGAGGCTCTCGACCGCGTGACGATGCAACTCTTCGTCCGCGGGAATTGCACGATGATCGCAGCACCCGTCCAGAGTGACGTTGATGGAGTACCGAAGGGGTCGCAATGCGTGCTCCTGAAGCGGGCTCGAGGGTTGTCCGGATCGTCACGGAACTTCGGCGGCGATCCCGGTGCGTCGGGCGGTGCGATTCTGCTCTTCCGATCGATAGATCAACAACATCAAATCGTTGGCTGCCATACACCCTGGACATATGTAGCCTCTGATTCGCCTGGCCAAGGCGGCATGCTGATGCAAATGAACTTCAATTCTACGTTTGAAACATTGCGGTATTGAAATGCTGTTCCTACTGGAATGTCGATTGATGTGCCTGGAACAAGAACGGTGATGCTGCTCCTCTTTGCCGTCATCTCTCCAAATCTCACCATGTCCCTCCAGCACGTACCAGAATTCACTCACTGTTGCGTGAACAGTCGCTCTATTTATTTGGTGCGGAGGGACTGTACTATGGATCATGTCGCCCGTTTTGCCATCCATGAGGAAGCGAATGTCCGCACCTGCCGGCGATTTTGCATCGGATTCCTCTGGAAGCATTGTTGTCTTCATATTTCTCTCCTCTAAACGAAACACCCCGCGGTCAAGGACTCCACGAGTCGTGAATTCTCACGAGGCGGGGTGACGAAGTCAATCTCGCGTGCTCGAGTCATGCCGGATTGTGGCCGGGGCATGGCGACGTGTCCTGGCAGCCAAAGCCCTAGAGGACCGTCAGTGACCGTCCCCGCGGACGCCGGCTCGCTCGAGCGGCGCTCTTCGTCGGCTGACCTTGCCCGGAGGGTGGTCAGGCGCGAGGCGGTCGGCCCTGGCCGGCGGCGTCGACGAGGCTCGCCATCAGCTCGGCGGCGGCCTCATCCGCGAGCCCGCCGTCGCGGCAGAGCGCGCGCCAGGTCTCGAACTGCAAGGCGACCCGGATCAGCGCGCTGACCTCCGCCTTGCGTGCGCCGCGGAGTCCGCGCCCGGCGAGGAGCAGGTCGTGGGCGTCGTCGAGCCAGTCGTGGAACCGGCCGAAGCGCATCCCGACCGCCGGCACCAGGTGCTCGTCGCGGATCAGGCGGTCGAGCATCGTCCCGGTGCTGCGATACCAGGCGTAGGTCTCCGCGAGACCCGTTCGGAGCCGCGCCGCCGGATCGGCGATCTCCGCCCATGCCGCGATGTCGGGCCGCGGATGCGACGCGTTCCAGTGCGCGCTGCAGGCGCCGAACAGCGCCGCCTCGTCGGGGAAGTGCCGGTAGAGCGTCGATCGCTGGACGCCCGCGTGCTCGGCGACCGCGGCCATCGAGGTCTGCGAGGGGCCGAGCTGCTCGTGCAGCGCGACCGCGCTCTCGGTGATGCGACGCCGGGTCGCCTCCTGCGACTCGGCGCGCTGCTTCATTCGGTAGGTGCGCTTTTCGCGAGACATAGGTGATGCACGAATCTTGACACACGGGACGGTCGATGTCATATTAGCGCAACATTGATGTCCGATGAAAAGGAGGATCAAGATGCTCGTTGCACCGACCACACCGAAGATCGTCGGCCCGCAGGACGGGAAGGCGGGCTGGCTCGGCAGCATCGGCGCGCGCCTCATCATCCCCGGCGCCGACACGGAGGAGGGCTTCTCGCTCGTCGAGCACCCGATGCCGCCACGCGCCCTCGCGGCGCCGCTGCACCGCCACAACCGCGAGGACGAGTACAGCTTCGTGCTCGAGGGGCGGATGGGGGCGCTGCTCGGCGACGACGTCGTCGAGGCCGGCCCGGGCGACCTCGTCTACAAGCCGCACGGCCAGTGGCACACGTTCTGGAACGCCGGCGACACCGAGGCGCGGATCCTCGAGATCATCGCTCCGGCCGGGTTCGAGAACTTCTTCGAGGAGCTCATCGACGCCGGCGGGGTTCTCGGCCTCGCCCCCGAGCAGCTCGGCGCGCTCTGCGAGCGGTACGGGCTCGACATGCAGCCGGACACCGTCCCCGAGCTGCTCGAGCGCTTCGACCTCGTCATCGGTCAGCCGTAGGGCTTCCGACGGGCCGGAGCGGCACGACGTGCCGCTCCGGCCCGTGAGCGCTGACGAGCTACGCCGTCATGTGGATAGCAACGTCGAGCTTCCGGACCGAGGTGCGCCGCCCGGGGGTCTCGTCGACGGGCATCGCGTCGAGCGCAGCGTTGCCGACCGCGTAGTCGTCCTCGTTGTCGAACAGGACAATGGTGGTCGAGGTCGAGGTCTCCGGATCGTGCAGGACGATGATCTCTGTCGCCGGGATGTCGTCCGGCCGGCCTTCGCCCTCGATCCGGTTGCGCAGCTCCTCGAGATGCGAGGCGTCAACGCCTTCGAACGTCACGACGCGTGCGAGTGCCATGTGGGTCTCCTCGGTCGGATGTCCGTGCGAGCGTACAACGCCTCGGACGCGTCCCTGCCGATACGGTGTCTCCAGGCGACGACTGGAGGCGTTCGTGGAGTACGTGAACCTCGGCAGCACGGGCCTGCGCGTGTCGCGCGTGTGCCTCGGGATGATGAGCTACGGCGCGCACGAGACCCGGCCGTGGGCGCTCGGCGAGGCCGATGCGGAGCCGATCATCCGGCGCGCGGTCGAGGGCGGCATCACGTTCTTCGACACCGCCGACGTCTACAACGGCGGCCAGAGCGAGGTCGTCACCGGGCGGGTGCTGCCGAAGCTCCTCTCACGCGAGGAGCTCGTCGTCGCGACGAAGGTGCACGGCCAGACGATGCCCGGCGAGAACGGCCGCGGCCTGTCGCGCAAGCACGTGATGGCGTCGATCGACGCCTCGCTGCAGCGGCTGCAGATGGACTACGTCGACCTGTACCAGATCCACCGCTGGGACTACACGACGCCGATCGAGGAGACGATGGAGGCGCTGCACGACGTCGTGAAGGCGGGCAAGGCGCGCTACATCGGCGCGAGCAGCATGTTCGCGTGGCAGTTCGCGAAGGCGCAGGCGGTCGCCGAGCGGCGCGGCTGGACGCGGTTCGTCTCGATGCAGAACCACGTCAACCTGGTCTACCGCGAGGAGGAGCGGGAGATGATCCCGCAGTGCATCGACCAGGGCGTCGCCGTCCTGCCGTGGAGCCCGCTCGCGCGCGGCCTGCTGACGGGGAACCGCACCCGCGCCGGCGAGCGGCTCACGACCCGCGCCGGAGACCGACTCCTTCGGCGACTCCCTCTACCGCCCGGAGGTCGACTTCGACATCGTCGACCGCCTCACCGAGGTCGCCGCCGCGCGCGGCGTGCCGAACGCCGCAGGTGGCGCTCGCGTGGCTCCTCGGCCGCCCCGGCATCACCGCGCCGATCGTCGGCGCGACGAAGGTCGAGCACGTCGAGGACGCGCTGGCCGCGGAGCAGCTCGAGCTGACGGCCGACGAGGTCGACCGGCTAGAAGAGCTGTACGTGCCGCACGCCGTGTCGGGGCACGAGTAACCGGACCCCGACTTCCCTCGTCGCCGTTGGCGCGACATGATCCATCGGTGCGCGACGATGACGTCCGGTCCTCGTGCTTCGCAGCGCTCGACGTCCTGTGCGCGAAACACGGCATGGAGGTTCCGTACGTCGGCGGGCTCGACGACTGGATTCGCATTTCGCGGCCGGAGAGTGCCGTTTTTCAACTACCAGAAGGGCATCTACCGAGCCGCGGCACAGCGCGGCCGGGCCGCACTCAGCGTCAACACGTCCTACAAGTCGCCGTACGACGACCAGGAGACGCCGGATGGCTTCCTCTACGCGTATCGAGCGGGTGCGATCGAACAGCCTGACAACCTCGCGCTGCGTTCAGCGTTCACGCTGCAGGTACCGATCGTCTACTTCGTCGGTACCCGGCCGGGCTGGTACCGGCCGGAGTGGCCCGTGTTCGTCACGGCAGACGATCCCGTAGCCCGCACCGTGACGCTTACGCCCGGGCGCATGATCGGTCCATACGACGAGCGCGAGCCGCTCCTGCCCGGCGATCCGATCGAGCGTCGCTATGCGGTTCGCGAGACGCGCGTGCGCCTCCACCAGGCTCGCTTCCGCGCTCGCGTCTTGCCCGCCTACGCGAACCAGTGCACGATCTGCAGCCTCAAAGAGACGCGCCTACTCGACGCAGCCCACATTGTTGCCGACGTCGAATCCGCGGGCGCACCGACAGTGTCGAACGGCCTCAGCCTGTGCTCAATCCATCACCGCGCGTTCGACGAGGACCTCGTCGGCATCTCGCCCGATTACGACGTTCGGATCCACCCGCGGCTGCTGGACGAGATCGACGGCCCGATGCTCGACCTCCTTAAGGACGCGCACGGGAAGGCCATCCTGCTCCCGCGGAACGTTAAGCAGCGGCCTGACCGGGAGCTCCTTGGTGTGCGTTTCGAGCGATTCTGCGCGGTCTAAGCGGATGTCTCGCGCACAACCCTAGTTCAGCACCGAAGGATCACACCAGCCAAGTCGGCCGAACGGCCTCCGCCAGATGGGTTCCCATCTGCGTCGATCCTCGAATCGCTGTTGCTCTGCCTTACGCAGCTCTTGGAAGTCGCGCGACTTCGCCTTGACCCTCGCCCACGCCTTGTCGATCTCGGGGTGCGCAAGGTTTCACTCGATGCCGTCGCGCCACTGCACCTGAGCGCGCGCCACAGCCGCAGGCAGACCACCTGCGCAACGTCGTAGCCGACCGGGCCGCGCATCCGCGCCACGCAGCGCCTGTGGATCGTCTCCACCCAGCCCGCGATGAGGAGGTCGATCTGGCCTTCCTCGAGCAGACGTTTGTCCTCCGCATCCCTCGCATCCTGCATCGAGGTGTGAGTCAGCTCGGACATGGGCCAATCTTACGAGTGCCAATCGGACACTACCGTGTGTACACGGTAGTGGGTATCATTCAACCATGGCGCCTCGCCCGCGAACCAAGGGAGATCCGTTCAGCGTCCGCTTCGCCAAGGACACACAGCTCCTCATCGAGGAAGAGGCGAAGCGCCTGAAACGGTCTCGGAGCTCGATCGTCGAGCAGCTCGCCGAGGAAGCGGCACGAGGATGGCGCTTTCCCGGCGTCGGCTTCCGCGGTGCCACTGCGACCCGCCGCGCCTGGGTGATCGGAACGGGTCTCGACGTCTGGGAGCTCTGCGAGATCATCGACGACATTGGCTCGCACGAGAAGGTCGTCGATGCGTATGAAAGCGTCGAAGCATGGCATTGCCGCATCGCCGATGCGTACAGACGGACATACCCGGACGAGGTGACGCAGGAGATCGCTGAGAACAAGCGGCCGCTCGAGGAGTGGGAAGCGCTTGCTCCGTACGCCTCCGCCGCAGGGCCGCGCCGATAGGCGCGGACGCATGCGACTCCTCCTCGACGCGGATCTCTCGCACCGCTACGTCGGACGGCCACTCGCCCGCCGCGGTCACGACGTCCTCGCTCTGCAGCGAAACCCTGCGCTTTCGGCACTCCCCGACCCAGAGGTCCTCGAGCTCGCAACGGCCGAGCAGCGCATCCTCGTGACCCGGAACTCCCGAGACTTCGATCCACTCGCACGGGAGTGGGCGAGCGCCGACCGGAGACACGTCGGCCTCGTCCTCATTTGGACGCTGCACTCGGGACAGTTCGCCGAAATCGTTCGAGGCGTCGAGCGGCTGCTCAGCGACAACCCCGATCAGAACACCTGGATCAACCTCGTCTTGACCCTGTAGCCGAGCGCGGGTCGAACGGCGGGGTGACGCTGAAGCATCACCCCAAACCCCTGGCGACGATGCGTAAGACGTCTGCAGTCGCGCGACGACTCCTCGCTGACGAAAGGAGTCGCTCATGACCACGACATTCCCCTATCAGCTCGGCGATTCCGTCGAGCACCGCGGCATCGTGATCGCGCCGCTGTTTCCGCGGCAGCGATCCGGTCTGCGCACTACGTGACGCTCGACGAGGCGCTGCCGCGCGGGCTGCAGATCACCGAGAAGGACGAGGCCGGCAGCGTGCCGCGAGCTCGTCGTGCGCGAACCCGCTCGACGACCGGGTGCTGCTCTACGACGGCGAGGAGCTCGTCGGCGCCAAGCAGAACCGCATCCTCAACGTGACGCGTGCTCGTCGAGGCGAAGACGACGATCCCTATCCCGGTCTCCTGCGTCGAGCAGGGACGCTGGCGCTGGGCCAGCGGAGGCTTCGACTCGGCGAGGCACATCTCGCCGCATCGCCTGCGCCGGGTCAAGGCGGAGGCGCTCGCCGCGCAGCCGCTCGCACCCGGTGTCGCTCAGGGCGCCGTCTGGCAGGAGGTCGATGCGACGCTCGATGAGATGGGCGTCGCATCGCCGACGCGTGCGAACAGCGACGCATTCGGCGCGCACCTGAGGCAGCTCGAGGAGCTGCAGGGTGCGTTCGAGGCTCACCCCGGCCAGTGCGGTGCAGTGCTCGCGCTCGGAGACGTGATGTGCCTCGACCTCGTGTCGCGGCCTGATGCGTTCTCCGTGCTCTGGCCCAAGCTTCGCACCGGCTACATGCTCGACGCGCTCGGGCGGCTGGACGGGAAACCGGCTCCGGCCGAGGCGGTCGAGGCGTTCCTCGGCCGCGTCGTCGCGGCCGACTCGACGCGAGGACCGTCGGCTGGGCTCGGAGAGGACGTGCGGCTGCGAGGAGTGGGAGTGATCGGCTCCGGGCTCGAGCTCGGCGGCGAGCTACTCCAGCTCTCGGCGTACACGAGCGCCGACGGCGGACAGCGGGCGTTCGGGAGGATCGCGCAGCCCAGCCGGCGGCGCTGAGTTCCATCGCAACGCATGGTGCCTGGCGCAAAGCCGGGCACCAGCGTGCGCCTCCGGGGATCGCGCCGCCCTGTCGGCGGTGACCCCCGGTGCCTGCCTGAAGGCAGGCACCAAGCTCGCCACGGGACTACGTCACCACGGTGTGGCGTCGAGCCGCTGGGAGGATCACCCGACGACGGGGATGACTGAGGCGCAGCCAGGCGGCATCGGCCCCGCTCCGGTGTTGGGTCAGAGCAGGAGGCGGCAGGTGCCGCTGACGCAGGTCTTCCGGAAGCCGCACGTCACCCCGCTGCAGCAGTTTGGGTTGCTCGGGGGGCAGCAGACCGGGGTTCCTGTGCGGCTCCCCACCGTCCCGGCCGGGCAGCACGTCGACGCGCGCGACATCCAGCGCGGCTTCGGGCAGCAGTACGGTGGGCGCCGACCCCGGCGAGGTGCGCACACCTGTGCCCTGGTGTTGCAGCAGAGTTGTGGGCCGCAGACCTTCGATCCGGTCGGGCACTGGCACACCTTTCCGCCCCGACACACCTGGGTGCCGCCGCAGCAGATGTTCCCGCAGCCCTTCTCACCCGTCTTGCAGCAGAGCGACGTCTTCGAATTGGCGCAGAACTCGCCCTGCTTGCAGCACTCCTGACCGCAGAGCTGGCGTCCAGGCCCTGTACATGTGATGCAGTGGTTCTCGCCGGCCTTGATGTCGCCGCACACGCTGTTCGCCGGGCAGCAGCACACGGTGCGCGCCGGCTCGATGATGCCGCCGAAGTTGCCCCCCGCGTGTCCGAAGCAGCCGGGCCCCGGCTTGAAGATGCCGGTCCACTTGCAGCACTTCGGGAAATTGCTGCTCTGGACGCAGCACACCTTTGAACAGGCCGACGAGCCGAGCGGGATTGCACACGGGGTTTCGCCCGTCCCGCAGTCGCACGGTCCCGGCGTGGCCCGTGAAGCGCCGCGGGCGTCGCGTGGCACGACGGTGGAGACGGTCGCCGCCACGAGCGCCCCGCCAAGCACGCGCACCGCGCGCTTCCGCGGCATCGGCTGCGCGAGCGTTCGGGCGATGTCATCCAGGAAGGTGCTCATCCGACCTTCGTCTGCGGCAGGTGCCGATCATCGCAACCACCATCGCGATGTGCAACCAGACGGCCGCCGACGCCGGTGGCGTCGCCACGTCGAACATCAGTGACGAGAACGAGCCGGACGTGCAGGACGAGGGCCGGATATATCCGGCCCCTACGAGGCGCGTGGGATCGAGTCGCGGCTACCCGTGCGGCTGTCACGCGGCACTGCGGTGAAGCGCACCGGCTTGCCGGCCTCGGCGACGAGGCCGCGGATCACGAGCGCCGCGAGCACGCGGGCGATCTCGCCCGGCGCGAGCGCGGGGAGGTCATGCCGGAGCTCGGCCAACGTCGGTCGGCCCAGCCGCTCGATCGCCGCCAGCACGGCTATCTGCCGATCCGTCAGCTTTCGCACCACTCGACCTCACCCTCGGTTGCCGTCCGGCGTCGCGCGCACCGCACATCAGAGGTAGACGCCGGGCACGACGAGAAGTCGGTAGTGGCAAAGTGCACGCGATGACCACGATGGCCGACCTCGACGAGCTCGCTCTCGCGATGCCGCAGGCGACGAAGCAGGTGTCCGACGAGGGGCGGCCCACGTACCAGGTGCACGGCAAGACGTTCTGCTTCCATCGCGGCCGCCGTCCGGACGCTGTCGACCCCGAGACCGGTGAGCGGCTTGCCGACGTGCTCGCGTTCTGGGTCACCGACCTCGAGGAGAAGGAGGTCATGCTCGCGGACGATCGCGGCGTGTTCTTCACCACGCCGCACTGGAACGGCTACTCGGCTGTTCTCGTCCGTATTCCTGACCTGGAGCGGATCGACCGGGACGAGTTGTTCGAGCTCGTGGCCGGGGCCTGGTTGTCGCGCGCGCAGAAGCGGGTTGCGAAGGCTTGGTTGGCGGAGCATGGGGGCGGGGAGGACTAAGCGTTGCTCGCCATCCAGCGCTAACCCCGGTGCGTGGCTGAAGCCAGGCACCATCGTGCAGCGACGGCTCACGGGGTGCCTGCCTGAAGGCAAGCACCATCTCGCAGCGACGGCTCACGGGTGCCTGGCTTTAGCCAGGCACCATCGCGCAGCGACGGCTCGCGGGGTGCCTGGCTTCAGCCAGGCACCGGGGTTGGCTACCGAGCCGAGAGCAGCTCGGAGATCGTCACCGAGCGGAGCCCTCGCGCCGCCATCTCAGTGAGGATCAGGCCGACCGCCTCGACCGTCGCTGCTCGTGTCGGCCACGAGAGATGTGCCGGCTCGCTCGCGGGGCGGCCGTCGTGGAGGACGACGATGTCGCCCGGCTCGAGCGTGGCGAGCACCCGGCTCGCGGTTTCCTCCGCAGGAAGCGCCCAGTCGCCCGGCATCGACGAATGCCACACCTCGCGACCCGCAAGATCCCCGACGGCGGCGCGGACACGCTCGTCGCAGCGGAAGAACGGCGCGCGCCAGTAGCTCGGCGCGGTTCCGAGCAGCTCCTCGAGCTGCGCGTTCGTGCGGGTCATCTCGTCGCGGATCTCTTCCTCGTCGAGCGTCTGGAGATCGGGATGGCTGAACGTGTGGTTCCCGACCTCGTGCCCGGCGTCGGCGAGCCGCTGCACCGTGGCGCGGCCCTCGGAGCTCTCCACTGCGTCGCCGGTGACGAAAAACGTGCCGCGACTGCCGTGACCCTCGAGCTCCTCTGCGATGGGGCAGGTCCACTGCGAGGGCCCGTCGTCAAAGGTGAGCGCAACGACCGGCGTCGCGATTCCGTGACGGGCGACGACGAGGCTCATCCGGCCGCGAATCGTAGACACGCCAACGTCGGGTCGATCCAGGGATTTGGGCGCCGATCACTCGTTCGAGTGGTTTCGCCTCGATTGCTTGACTTGCCGAAGACGCCAGTGCCAGGATCCGGCCAAGAGCAGGGGGAATTGCCGTGCAGGCAGAGGTTTCCTGGAGTGCTCTGCGGCCCCATCGCCTCCCGGCTCGGCCCCTGCTGCGGCTGACGTGCGGCACCGCTGCCCTCTCGTTACCTGATCCGTGAAGGGAGTCCGATGCCGGGCCCGATCGTGCACCTCATCGTCGAGCAGCAACTGCCCCGTCACCTCGTTCGTCTCAAGAACCAGGGGAAGCCGTACGCCGACCTCCTGAACGCGGACAAGTGCAGCCCGTACACGGGGTTCGGAAGCATGGGACCCGACTTCCTCTTCTTCTCACTGAAGGAGTACGGGACTCCGCTCGACGACCTGGTCAACTTCATCTTCGGCGTCTACGACGCGTTCGAGCCGCTCATCGAGTTCTACGAGGACAACATCGAGCCGGTCGTCGACGACATCGAGGACGCGATTGCCGCCGTCGACAACATCCTCTTCGAGGGGCTGTTCCAGCAGATCAAGGCGACCTCGGACGCCGTCAGCACGACCGCGATGACCGCCGTCGCAGCCGTCGTCACGAGCGAGATCGATCTCTTCTACCCCTTCTACCCCAAGCTCCAGCTAGGTGCGCCCGAGAAGGACTGGTACTGGTTCGACTTCCTGCACTACCGACGCACGGGCCGCTTCGCATCGGAGATGTGGAAGCTCGCCGGGTCGGACGACGACCTGAAGCGCTACGTCCTCGGGTACGTCAGCCACATCGGGACCGACGTGGTGGGACACCCGTTCGTCAATGCGGTTACCGGCGGCCCCTACCGGATGCACTGGAAGCGGCACAAGCTCGTCGAGAACTGGATCGACGCGTACGCGCGGAACGCCTACCCGGACAGCGGCCAGACGAAGACGTGCCTCGGCCTCACGGCGGACGACACGTACCTGCCCACCGCAATCTCGGGGAGCTACTACTACCGCCTCACCGAGTTCCCCGAGGGCAAGCTCCCGCCGAAGCTCGCCGACATGTTCGCCAAGGCGATGGAGAACACGTACGGGGACATCGACCACCCCGTCTCGATGAGCCCGACCGACATCGACACGACCTACAGGCTCTGGCTCATGTGGTTCGAACGGTCGACGAGCATGGGCGACGCCGTGAAGCCGACGCCGGTGCCGCCACCCGGATCCGCGGCGATCACGCTGATCACGGACTTCTTCTCCGGCTTCCCGAGCTTCCCAGGCCCATCCGGCCCGGGCGGCGGGGGTTTCAGCGTCTTCGACATCTTCGCGGCCATTTTCGGGTTCGTGAAGTGGCTCGTGGACACGGTCGCCTACGTCGTCGACTGGATCATCACCCACACCGTCGACATCCTGACGCTGCCGTACGTCGAGGCGCTCGCGCTCGTCAAGTGGCTGCTGTACCAGATCCAGAAGGCGATCTACGAGATCTACGACAACCTGCGCTTCATCCTCGTTCTCGGCGCGTACATCTTCCCCGAGCCGCGCGACCTCGTGAAGTGGCCCTGGGGCCAGGCGCTCGTCAACACGTCCTTCGCCCATCTCACGGGTGGCGCGTTCCCGAGCTTCGCCATGTATCCGCGCAAGCAGGTGGCGCACGGGCTCGTGGGCACGACGGAGCACCACCTCGTCTACCCCGGCACCCTGCAGGAGCAACCCGCCGGCGAGCCCGCTCCGATCCCGTTCCACGGCGTCTTCCCGCCCACGTTCATCTCCCAGAACCACCCCTTCAGCGCCGTCATCGAAGGTCTGTACGCCTGCGACAAGCCGTACGGCGTCGACGCGACCGCGAGCCACTTCATCGACTCGAACACCTGGGCGACGCCCCAGCTCGGCAGTGCGATGAGCTTCAGCGCCCGTCTCATCGCCCAGAAGCTCAAAGACCTGCCGAACTTCAACCTCGACGGCGACCGCGGCTACGGCTGGAAGACCTGGCGCGCCGACGACCCGCCGAACATCAACACCAACAACCCGGTCCCTGTCCACTACATCGACGCCTAGGAGGGTCACGTGTCGAACCACGAAGGAGGAAGAGACGGCACGTTCGACGGGAAGACGTACCTCTACATCCGGACGAATCCCGCCGACACGGGCGTCGAGCCGCTGGCCCCCGGGCTCGACTTCTGGGTCAGCCCGGACATCATCGTCATCAAGCCAGGCGGTGCGATGGGCGACGAGGCAGTCGCCGATGAGGAGAACCAGGTGCAGGTGATCGTCACGAACGCCGGTGGCATCGGCGCGACCGACGCCTACGTCGAGGCGTTCTTCGCCGACCCGTCGACGGTGATGACGCCGGCGACCGTGACCCCGGTGGGTGCGGGCTTCGTCAGCATCCCCGGCTACAACACGGCGGCGGTCTCGTTCCCGTGGACTCCGCCCGCGTCGGAGGCGGGGCATCGCTGCCTCTTCGCCCGCGTCAGCCTCGCCATTCCGTTCGACAGCTACGTCAACCCGGCGATCTTCGACGTCGTCGGCGACCGCCACGTCGCGCAGCGGAACATCCACGTCGTCTCCATGGCCAAGGCGAAGCGGATGAGCTTCGCATTCGTCGTCGTCAACGCGTCCGAGAAGGAGGAGCTGGTGCTCGTCCGGGCTGAGGAGGTGCGGGCACCGCTGGCATTGCGGCAGCTCGGAGCGGCGATGCACTGCGAGGCTGCGGTGTTCGGCAAGCACGAGCTCGGGGCCGTCGGCCTCTCCTGGGGGCGCGACCAGGTGCTCCAGGGGGCGGAACGGCATGCCGCAATGCACGGGGGTCTCATCGCCACCCGTGCGGCCGGGGGCGTCATCACGACGAAAGGGCGTGCCTCCACGGTGGACAACGTGGAGCTGACGCTCGGTCCCGGAGAGGCTCGTCAGGCTGTGCTCCACGTCTCGCGCGGGCCTGGCGCAGTCGACGGCGACCTGAATGCGATCCGAATCACGCAGACCGACGCACAGGGGGTGGTGAGCGGCGGCTTGACCGTCGTCGTGCGTTCATAAGCCCTCGGCAAACACCTGCCGACCCGGCGCGAAAGCCGACTGAATCGGGATCACGGACGTCGCAGAAAGACCGCGCCGCCCGCGACGCGGGCAGCGTCCTCCGACTCCGCCAGCGCGGCGAGTGCGCGCACCATCTCCCCGACGATCCTCGGGCGTCCGCGGTCGAACGCCGGGGGGACGGCGAACACGACTCCGGGATGCGTTTCGCCGCGGCTGGCTGCGTCAGCGACGAGTGTCGCGAAGTCGGACACGTTGTCGGTGACGATCGCGCGCCCGTCCTCGCGTGCCCGGGCGAAGACGTCATGATCCGGGATCGCGCGGTAACGGGCCGTGAGCTCTGTCGCCGCGACGACATCGTGCCCTCGTCGGCGAAGCTGCCGGGCGATCTCCGCAGACCACATCTCGTTCAGGAGGAGCTTCATGCTCCGGACGGGGCGAGCAGGTGCGCGAGCTCCTCGTTTGCGGCGATCCGATGGTCGACGTCGGCGGGATACCGTCCGTAGTAGGCGAGCGCGAGGCGCACCTGCTCCTCGCCCAGGTCGGTCGAGCGAACGACCACGGAAATCGGGTCGCGGGCTCGCGCGGCTCGGGCGTTCTGCACGTCGCGGACGATCTCCCACACATCGGGACCACCATGCAGGCCGGCGCGACGGCCGGTAGGCCCGGGCCTGAACACGATCCCCGGCAGCTCGGTCGAGCGGACACCTTCTTCGATGTAGCGCTCTGCGAGCTGGGAGGCTGTGAGACCCTCCTGGACGCTGAGACGCTTGAGGCGCGAGATGAGGTTCGAGTCGAGGCGGGCAGAGAAGGGCGCGGTAGCCATGTGGCGCCCATTGTACGCGATGTATGACACTGTCCTACAGGGACATGTCTGCCGCGCCCATTCTCGGTATGAACGGCGGGTCAGGCTGAAGCCCGACCCAGTCCGGCCATGTGAGAGCGGTCAGCCCGCGAGGCTGTCTTCGTCGGCGTCGCCGTGACCCTCGGCCAGGCGGACCCAGCTTCCACCGGCGCGCGTGCGATGGATCGGACGCACCGACCGCCGCACCTGGGGCCGGTCGGCGCTCGACTGCGCATCGGCGCGGCCCATCTCGAGCACGACCTTCCGGCACGTGAATGCCTCGGCGAGATCCGTCGGCGAGTTCGCCTCCATGCCGCGCAGGCGGAGCATCGCCATGAACATGTCCTCGGTGAACCAGTGGCGCGCCCGTTGCGTCTCGAAGCAGCGCAGGATCGTGTCGACCTTTCGCTGCGCTGCCTCGCGGCTGATCGGCACGAACAGGTTCGGTGAGGACAGGTCGCCGTCGTACTTCGGCACCTCGTACTCGAGGATCAGGTGGTTGCGGAACGTGTTCCAGGTGAGCTCGCACACGAAGCGATGGTCCTGGTGGCTGTCCGCGCGCCGGTGGGTGAGGATCAGGCTCGGCTCGATCTGCGACTTCAGCCGCTCGAAGAGCTTCCGCATCCCCTCGCCGTCGTGCACGAAGTACATGTCGCGGAAGTCCTCCACGATCACCCGTAGCGAGGCGACCGAGCCGGCGAACTCCTCCGCGCTCGCCCGCGCCTCGTCCGCCCGCTCCTCCGTGGCGCTCAGGACGACCCACACCACCTCGAGCTCGGGGTAGCGCTCGGCCAGGTGGAGAATCGTCCCGCCGCAGCCGATCTCGATGTCGTCCGAGTGCGCGCCGAACGCGAGCAGGGTGGGGCGGCTGCCCCGGAACGAGAGGTCGTCGAAGAGGAAGGGGAGCATCGGTCGAGTCGGCGATCGCCTTGCGGTGTGCGGATGGTGAGTGGCCGCAGCACGTGGGTACGTGCGTGTTCGGAACAAGATCGGCCGGAACGCCTCGCGGGTTGAGCACCAGCTGAGGAGCCGGCCGGAGGCGTCGCACGCCGGTCGCGCGGGCTGGTCGGCTCAAGCGAGGGTTCCGCAGGGCCGATTGGCTCTGTATGGGCATGTTGTCCGTCTCAAGCCTGCGCCTCAGCGCGCCTGCGCTCGGCGACGACGAGCGCGGGCTCGAGGTCGTGCTCGTCGTCTCGCCCGACCCCGGCCGACGCGCCGACCTCGGCGATATCGTCGACAGCGGAGGCTGGGTGTCGACGACCGTCGGCTCGATGCAGGAAGCGCTGTGGGAGCTCACGCCGGTGCTGCCGCAACTCGTCGTGATCGACGTTCCCGATCCGTTCGACTCCGACTGGGCGCTCGAGCTCGTCGACCGGATCCGCGACCAGGACGGAGGCGAGAAGACGCCGATCGTCCTCCTCACACCGCTCGAGCATCGGCCGCTCACGCTGGCGGCGTTCGGACGACGTGCCGACGACGTCGTCGCCGGGCCGGCGTACCCGGACGAGCTCATCGCGCGGTTTCGTGTCCGGCTCGAGCGCCCGCCCGTGCCACGCGGAGACCACAAGACCGATGCGACCACCGGCGCCCTCTCGCAGTCGTCGTTCGCGGCCCAGGTCGAGCACGAGCTGGAGCGCCTCGCCCGAGGCGGTCGCCCCGGTGTCCTCGCACTGCTCCAGCTCGACGAGCTGCCCGAGCTCGAGGCGCGCCACGGCGTGCGCGCCCGCGACGAGATCATGGCGCAGGTCGTCGCGATCATCGAGGAAGACAGCCGGGACATCGACTTCGTCGGCCACGCACGGGGCGTCCTTGCGATCCTGATGCCGGCAACACCGGCCAAGGGCGGTCAGGTCAGGCTCGACCGGCTCGCGCGGCTCCTGTCCGGGCGCAGCCTGCTGGTGGCCGGCACCGTCACGCGGCTCACGCCGATCATCGGCTACGCCGAGTCCGAGCGAGGGCTCTCCGTCGACGAGCTCGAGGACCGCGCCTGGCTCGCGATGCTGCTGCAAGCCGAGCAGCTCGACCTTCACCCGACGCGCTGGACATCCGCGCTGGCCGGCGAGTCGTCCAAGGGCAGCACGATCCGCGGCGCTCGGACGGTTCGGAACCCCCGTGCAGATCACCGTGCAGCAGCTCGCATGCCTCGTGCTGCCCCTGGGCATCTACTTCGGCCTCGACCGGCTCGGGATCGACATCACCGGCGTCGTCTACTTCGCGCTCGTGATCAGTCTCGCGCTCACCGCCGCCGCCATCTGGGCGGAGGGATTCGCCGCGCTCCGACGGCCCGACCTGCCCGAGGAGCCGGACACGCTTCCGTCCGCCACCGCAGTGATCGCCGCCTACCTGCCCAACGAGGCCGCACCGTGGTCGAGACCGTCGAGGCGTTCCTGTTGCAGGACTACCCCGACCTGCAGGTGATCCTCGCCTACAACACGCCGCACCCGCTGCCGGTCGAGGACGAGCTGCACGAGATCGCCCTGAGGGATCCCCGGCTGGAGCCGATCCGCATCGAAGGCTCGGTCTCGAAGGCACAGAACGTCAACGCTGCGCTGGCGAAGGCCCGCGGCGAGATCATCGGTGTCTTCGACGCCGACCATCACCCCGACCCGGGCGCGTTCCGGCGCGCGTCGCGGTGGCTGACCACCGGCACGGACGTCGTGCAGGGGCATTGCGTCGTGCGCAACGGCGACGACGAGCCGCGTCACCCGGCTCGTCGCCACCGAGTTCGAGGCGATCTACGCCGTCAGCCACCCGGGCCGTGCGCGTCTGCACCAGTTCGGGATCTTCGGCGGTACGAACGGCTACTGGCGCGCCGAGGTGCTCAAGGGGAAGCGCATGCGCGGCTTCATGCTCACCGAGGACATCGACTCGTCGATGCGTGTCGTGGAGGGCGGCGGCACGATCGTCTCGGACCCGGGTCTCGTGTCTCTGGAGCTCGCGCCCGAGAACATGAAGGCCCTCTGGAACCAGCGCATGCGCTGGGCGCAGGGCTGGACACAGGTCTCGTGGCGGCATCTCGTCCCGATGCTCAAGCGGCCGGGCGCCACGATACGGAGCCGGATCGGCGCCTTCTATCTCCTCGCCTGGCGTGAGGTCTACCCGTGGGTCTCGCTGCAGATCTTTCCTCTGCTCGCGTTCTGGCTGCTCCGCGGCAATCCGCCGATCAACTGGTTCGTCCCGATCTTCGTCCTCACGACGTTGTTCACGCTCAGCGCGGGCCCGGCCCAGGTGCTCTTCGCGTGGAAGCTCGCGCACCCGTCGATCAAGGAGCACAAGCGCTGGTTCGTCTTCTTCCTCTTCTCCTCGATCTTCTTCTACACGGAGATGAAGAACGTCATCGTGCGGACGGCGCACCTCAAGGAGCTGATGGGCGAGAAGACGTGGAAGGTGACCCCGCGTAGCTCTCGCCCGATCGCTGCAGCTCCCGGTGGGATCGACCGAAGAGATCCGAGCTCTCGGGGAGCGTCGCTCCGTGGAGACGACGCGCCGGCGAGCGCGGACTACACCGCGGCCAGCGTCGTCGTACCGCTCGCGAGCAGGCGCGCCGCGAAAGGCCGCTAGCGGCCGAGCGGCTTACGTATCGCTCTTCCGAACGTAGGTGTAGTGCGCCACAGCGGGCGAGCTGACGAGCTCGACGCACTCGAACCCGCGCGGGCCGCCGTCGAGGTTCTCGAACAGGCGCTCGCCGCCGCCGAGCAGCACCGGCACGACGTGGATCTCCATCTCGTCGACCAGCCCGGCGCGCAGGTACTGCTGGATCGCTCGCGCGCCGCCGCCGATCGTCACGTCCCGGTCGCCGGCCGCCGCGACGCGCGCGCTCGAGCGCGGCCTCGATGCCGTCGGTGACGAAGTGGAACGTCGTGCCGCCCTGCATCTCGAGCGGCTCGCGCGCGTGGTGCGTGAGCACGAACACCGGCGTGTGGTACGGCGGGTCGTCGCCCCACCAGCCGTTCCAGGCCTCGTCGCCCCACGGCCCGCGGATCGGGCCGAACATGTTGCGGCCCATGATCGTGGCGCCGACGTTCTCGTTCCACCTCGCGGCGTGCTCGTCGTCGAGGCCCGTCTCGCCGCCGTCGCCCGTGTCGTGATCCACGCGGAAGCGTGCGCGTCGCGAACGCCCAGTCGTGCAGGCGCATCCCGCCCTCGCCGAGCGGGTTGTCGAGGCTCTGGTGCGGGCCGGCCACGTACCCGTCGACGGACATCGTGATGGTGAACCTCAGCTTCGGCATGAGCCCTCCCGTGGTTGTGCTGGTACCGACTCTCGCAGTCCCCGAAACTCAGCGGTTGGTGTCTGCCTTCGGGCAGTCACCGGGCTGCGGCGGGCACGGCGGGCAGGAATGCGGACAATGCGTGTGTGAGATGGCGGTGGATCAGCTGGTTGATCGTGCTCTTCAGCGGGGCCATGCTCCTGTGGGCGTGGACGCGGGTCGGTAGCAGCCTCGACTGCGTGGAGTACGCGCCGGGGTCGGCGGCGCGGGAGGCATGCGAGCTCCAGCGCGACGTCCGCACTGGGATCGGCTTCTTCGCGGTCGGGGTCGTGTGGGTCGGCGGGACGCTCGTGCTGGGCGTGATCTGGCTCGTGACGCGACCGCCCAAGCGGCGCTGCCCGCGGTGTGCGATGAACGTGAAGGCGGGGCTGACCGCCTGCCCGAGCTGTGGCTACGAGTTCGTGCCCGCGGAGGACGATTGGCGTGTGTCCGACTGAACGCTGTACGCGCGGTGGGATGACCCCCACGGTGCCTGGCTGAAAGCCAGGCACCAACCCGGGATGTCGGCGGTCAGTGAGGAGCGTGGTGCCTGGCTTCAGCCAGGCACCGGGGGTTGCACGGGCGCGACGACTAGTTCTAGCCGGCGTCCTTGACGATCCCGATCATGTGGCCCTCGGGATCGGTGAAGAGCGCCATGGTGACCATCGGCAGCTCAGTCACCGGCATCACGACGCTGCCACCGAGGCCGACGGCCTTGTCCAGCGTCGCCTGCGGGTCAGGCACGGCAACGTAGAACGTGACGTGGCCGCCGCCGCCGTCGGGAACCGCGCCGATGCCGCCCGCGATGCCGCCTTCTGCCTTCTCGACCATCGCGTACGGCGGTGCGCCCGGCTCGTTGAAGTCTTGTGTCTGCCAGTCGAACAGGTTGGTGTAGAACGACTTGAGCTTCTCGAGGTCCTTACCGGCCACCTCGAAATGAACGACGGGATACGCCATGGCGGTGCTCCTTTCGTGTCTGCCTGCCGGCGGTGAACGGCGGGGGTGACGCTTGAGCGTCACCCCGAACCTCTGCGGTGTCCGCCGTTCCAGTCTTACATCTCGCCGCTGAGCCACGGGTCTGCACCGGGGTCGCCGCCGGACGCTGCGGTCACGAGACGTGCCAGGTAGTGATCCCAACCGACCTCGTGCTGCTTGGCCGCCTCGGCGTGCGGGAAGTCGCGGTGCGTGAACGTGAGATGCGTGCCTGTGCCTTCCGGCTCGAGCTCGATCACGATCGTCGACGTGCCCGGCGGGACAGGGTTCGCGCCGTCCTCGCCCGGCTCCCAGCCGAATGTGAACACCAGGCGTCGCGGCGGGTCGAGCTCGACGAACTCGCCGCGAGCCGCGTGCCCGGGAACCACGCCGACCTGGTAGAGGCCACCCGGCCGTGCCTCGAACGTTGCGCTCTGGCCCATCCAGCGCGTCGCCTTGTCGGGGTCGACGAGGAACTCCCACACCGTCTCCGGACTGGCGTCGATCTGGAGCTCCCTCTGCAGAGACGTCGTCTCAGCTGTGCTTGACATGCTTTGCCTTCTCCTCTCGCTCTGCCTCTCGCTTGAGCGTCTCCAGGCGCTCCCCCCAGAACTGGTCGAGAAACTCCTGGAGCTCGACGAGCCCTTCGGGTCGTGCCCGGTAGAGACGCTTCGTCCCGTTCCGCCGCTCGCTCACGAGACCGGCCTCCTTCAGGACGGATAGATGCTGGGAGACCGCAGGTCGCGTCACGTCGAAGTGGGACGCGATCTCGCCGGCCGAACGTTCCTCGTCTCGCACGAGACGGAGAATCGCGCGCCGGCGCGGCTCGGCGATCGCTCGCATGGCAGCCTCCACCTCGCGTATGTAAGCAGACACTTATGTAAGTGTCAACTAACAGACTGGGTGGAGGACTGCTGCGCGGGCGGGGTTAGTGCTCGTGCGCCATCGCCAGGATCTCGTCCCGGCTGTACTTCCCGACCTGCTCCGGGTGACGTTCCTGGATGTGCTGCTCGACGTTCTTCACGAGGTCGTCGTCGGTCTCGGCTTCGACGACCTCACCGCACGGACAGTGGACTGCCTTCATGACGCGCCTCCTCACGGGCGTTCGGTTGTATCCCTGTACCCAGCACGCCGGTTGGTGAATCACGGGAGCGCGTACTGTTCCGAGAAGGAGGATCGAGTGATGGCGACAGACGAGCAGATCAGAGGCCGGATCGAGGAGCTGGTGGAAGAGGAACACCGGCTGTGGGAGGCAGAGTCGCGCGGCGAGGCGACCGACGCGGACCGCGCGCGTCTGGGCGAGCTGAAGGTGGCCCTCGACCAGTACTGGGACCTGCTCCGACAGCGGCGGGCGCTGGAGGAGTTCGACCTCGACGTCGACGCGGCGCGCGCGCGGCCGACAGACGTGGTCGAGAACTACGAGCAATAGGCAGCTCGGGCTGACGCCGAACCCTCGCGGCGTGGTTGTCGTGCCTGCCTTCAGGCAGGCACGGGGATGCGCCCACGTCGACGCTCAGGCGCCGAACTGGTGCACCCAGACCACGCCGTCGCTGATGCGGTGCGCGTCGAGGCGCGCGGTCGCGTGGGCGAGGCGGGCGATGCCGCTGGTTCGGAGCCGCGGCTGGAACATGGTCGCGCGGTGACCTTCCGAGTGGAGCCAGGCGTTGACGGCTGCGCGTGGAGTGGCGAGCCTGCCCATGCCGATGTAGAGGTTCTCGCGCCACGGGCCTCGGTAGCCGAGTGCTCGGGCGGTCTGGCCGGCGCGCTTGCCGCAGGCGTCGTGCCTGAAGTCGTTGCAGCGGGCGATGTCCGCCGCCTTCGCGGCGGCGCTCGCAATCAGGATGCGGGACGTCGTCAGAGGACGGAGCCCCTCGTGCGTGCGCGCGTAGTTGACCAGGCAGAGCATGGCCCGCCTCTGTGCCCGGGGTGGAGCAGAGGTGCTGCCGGCGCCGGGACACGCGCGCTCGTCGGCGAGCCAGGCCTGCCACCCGCCGTGGCGCATTCCCGTCTGCGCCGACGTCGGGCAGACGGCGGCGCCTGCTGCCAGGACCGCGGCCATGGCGAGCCAGAGGCGCGCCGAGACAGCCCTTCTCTGTCTCGCCTCGCCCGGACACGCGTCTCGGGTCTGGGTACCCACGCCATCTCACCATCGGCCACAGACGGCCCGAAGTTGAGGCTTCCGAGCGGTTCGCGTTGGACGAGCCCATGCGGGACCGGACATGCTGCAGGTCCCTCTCGGCAAAGGAGCTCGCATGTCGGAAACACCGAACACGATCATTCTGATCCACGGTCTCTGGATGACCCCGCGCAGCTGGGAGAAGTGGGTCGATCGCTACACGAGCCGCGGTTACCGCGTGCTTGCGCCGGCCTATCCCGGTCTCGAGGTCGAGGTCGAAGCGCTGCGCGAGGATCCCTCGCCGATCGCGGCTGTGACGGTTCCCGAGACGGTTGCGCACCTGGAAGCCATTATCGGTGAGCTCGACAGCCCGCCGATCATCATGGGCCACTCCTTCGGCGGCGCGCTCACCCAGATCCTGCTCGACCACGGGTTCGGCGCTGCCGGCGTCGCGATCCACTCCGTGCCCACCGAAGGCGTGCACACCCTCCCACTGTCGCAGATCAAGGCAACCTTCCCGGTGCTGGACAACCCGGCCAACCGCCACCGGGCGGTGGGCTTCACGCCCAAGCAGTTCCACTACGCGTTCACCAACACGCTCAGTGAGGAGGAGTCGGCGGAGGTCTACGAGCGCTACCACGTCGCTGCGCCGGGCGCCTGGGTCTGGGGCGGTGTCCTGGCCAACTTCACGCCGGGACACCAGGAGACCTGGGTCGACTACGACAACGCCGACCGCGCGCCGCTGCTGTTCATCGCCGGCGGCGAGGACCACATCATGCCGGCGGCCGTCAACAAGTCCAACGCGAAGAAGTACGGCAAGTCGGCGGCGATCACCGAGGTCGAGGAGTTCCCCGGCCGCTCCCACTTCACGGTCGGTCAGGACGGGTGGGAGGACGTTGCGGACTTCGCACTGACGTGGGCCACCGAGCATGCGCGCACAGGCGCCTCGGCGTCCGTGGCCGCGCCTCCCGCGTAACATCGCCGACATCGTGACGCCGTGCCTGCCGCCCGATCCCGACCTGGATCGGGCGGCGGCGAGGCTGGAGGGCCGCGGGCGATGACGCGCATCCAGCGCCTGACCCTTGTGGCGGCGATCCTCGGGTCCACGGTGGCGTTTCTCGACGGCACGATCGTCAACGTGGCGCTGCCCGCGATCGAGGAGGACCTGGGTGGCGGGCTCTCGGCTCAGCAATGGGTGTCGAATGCCTACCTGCTGGCACTCGGGTCGCTGATCCTGATCGGCGGCTCGCTGGGTGACATCTACGGCGAGCGGCGCGTCTTCGCCATCGGCGTGGCGGCGTTCGGCGTGCTCTCGGTGGCGTGTGCCCTCGCCCCGACCATGGAGACCCTGATCGCGGCACGCGCGTTGCAGGGCTGCGCGGCGGCGCTGCTGACGCCGAGCTCGCTCGCGATCATCGTCACCGCGTTCAACGCAGAGCAGCGTGGACGGGCGATCGGGACCTGGACGGCCTGGGGCGGGATCGCGGGGATCGTCGGCCCACTCGCGGGCGGTGCGATCATCGACAACGCGTCGTGGCGGTGGATCTTCGCCCTCAACGTCCCTGTCGTTGCCGTGACCCTCGTGCTCATCTTCGTGGCGGTGCCGCAGACGTCCCGCATCGCGGGCCGGCGGGTGGATGTTCTCGGCGCGACCCTGTGCACGCTCGGATTGGGCGGGTTCGTCTTCGCGCTGATCGAGCAGCCGCACTACGGCTGGTCGAGCCCGGTGATCTTCGTGCCGCTGATCGGCGGCCTTGTCGCGTTCGCCGCATTTCTGGCCTACGAGCGGCGCGCCGCCGAGCCGATGCTGAAGCTGGAGCTGTTCGCACGCCGGAACTTCGCCGTCGGCAACATCGAGACGCTCACCATGTACGCGGGTCTTGGCGTTCTGTTCTTCTTCCTCGTCATCTTCCTGCAGCAGGTTGCCGGCTACAGCGCGCTCGAGAGCGGCCTCGCAACGCTGCCGGTGACGGTGGTCATGTTCGTTCTCTCACGCCGCTTCGGCGCGCTCGCCGACCGCCACGGACCGAGGTTGTTCATGGGCGCCGGACCACTCGTCGCAGCCGCCGGCATCCTCCTCCTGCTCAGAGCGGGTGTCGAGACGTCGTACCTCGGCGACGTCCTGCCGGCGATGCTCGTCTTCTCGCTCGGGTTGTCGATGACTGTCGCCCCGCTCGTGGCCGCGGTGCTCGCCGACGCGGACGAGACCGACGCGGGCATTGCCTCCGCCAGCAACAACGCCATCGCACGTGTGGCCGGCCTGATCGGCGTCACCGTTGTCAGCCTCGCGGTTTCGAGCCAGCTTCCCGGTGACACATTCGCCCCGAACAGCGAGTCGGTCGATGCCTTCCACCAGGCGGTCGTCATCTGCGCAGCGCTCGTCGCCGCCGGCGGGATAGCCGGCGCGCTCGGGATCACCAACCCGCGACGCGTCGTTGAGGCTGAAAGATGCGCAGGTGGCCAGCTCGTCGGAGCCCCCGAACCGGCAGCGGACATGCCTCGTGTCGCAGCATGAAAGTCCACGCACACCCGACCCCACCCAGGAGGAGCTGACGTCATGTCGACAACTCCCATCTGCACCCATCTCGACGAAGTGCGAGTCACCACCCTGCCCGAGTCGATCGCGGGCTGCGAGGAATGCCTCCGGATCGGCAGCCGCTGGCTGCACCTGCGGATGTGCATGACCTGCGGGAAGATCGGCTGTTGTGACTCCTCACCCAACCGTCACGCGAGCCGCCATGCGCGCGAGGACGCACATCCGATCGCCCGCTCCGCCGAGCCGGGTGAGGACTGGAGCTGGTGCTTCGTCGACGAGGTCGCCTTCATCGTGGAACCCGGAGAGGAGGAACAGTGAGCGCGCGCGCTGCCGCACGTCAGCTACCCGAGCTGCCTTTGGCCGAGTGGGAGGCGACGAAGGACACCCTCCATCTCTGGGTGCAGATCGTGGGGAAGATGCGCATGGCCTCGACGGCTCCGCGAAACCACTGGTGGCACGCCACCCTCTACGTCGACACACGCGGGCTGACGACCCGCCGGATGCACAGCGGCGGTGTCAGCTTCGAGATCGTGTTCGACTTCATCGAGCATCGCCTGGTGATCGCGACGAACGGCGGCGAGATCGAGTCGTTCGAGCTCGCGGACTGTCTCTCCGTGGCGGAGTTCGACAGGCGGCTGCACACGGCTCTCGGCCGGCTCGGGATCGACGTCGAGATCCGCGAGTCGCCGTTCGGCGTGCCCATGACGACCCCCTTCCCGGACGATCGAGAGCATGCAGCCTACGACCGGGATGCGGTGGAGCGGTTCTGGCGCATCCTCGACTGGAGCGACGAGGTGTTCGAGGAGTTCTCGGGCTGGTACTGCGGCAAGACGAGCCCGGTGCACCTGTTCTGGCACTCGTTCGACCTCGCGGTGACGCGCTTCGGCGGGGCGCGCGCGCCGGTGCTGCCGGATGCGGATCCGGTCACCCGTGAGGCCTACTCGCACGAGCTCGTCTCATTCGGCTTCTGGGCAGGCGACCAGAACGTGCGCGAGCCGACGTACTACGCGTACGCAGCGCCGGAGCCTGCCGGCGTCCGCGAGCAGCCGTTGCGCCCGGAGGAGGCGTTCTGGGCGGACCAGGGTGGCGGCTCGCTCGCGCGGCTGCCCTATGAAGCAGTGCGCACGGCGGCCGATCCCAGAGCGACGCTGCTCGCGTTCCTGGAGAGCGCGTATCAGGCCGGTGCCGCTGCGTGGGATCGCGACGACCTGGCGTCGTCCTGGTGTCCGAGCGCACCGGAGCTCAGCGATCTTCTCGCGCGCTGAGGTAACAGTACGTCGATGGGCCTGAGTGACCACGACGCGTTCGTCCTGCTCGGCCTGCTCATGGCGGTCGCCGCGTTGCTCGCGGCCGCGCCGCTCCTGCGCATCCCGTATCCGATCCTGCTCGTGCTGGGTGGGCTTGCGATCGGGTTCGTGCCCGGGATGCCGGAGCTGGTGTTGCCACCCGAGCTGGTGCTCGTGGTCGTCCTGCCGCCGCTCCTCTACGCGGCAGCATTCTTCACCTCTCTGCGTGAGGTGCGGTCGAACGTCAAGCAGATCACCCTGCTGGCGACCGGTCTCGTCCTCGCGACGACGCTGATCGTCGGCGTCGTCGCGCACACCATCGTCGGGCTGCCCTGGGCGGCCGCGTTCGTGCTCGGGGCGATCGTCTCGCCGACCGATCCGCTCGCAGCCACGTCGATCGCGCGCAGAGTGGGCGTGCCGCGGAGGATCGTCTCCGTCGTCGAGGGCGAGAGCCTGATCAACGACGGGACGGCGCTCGTTGCCTATCGCGTCGCGGTGATAGCGGTCGTGACCGGCGGCTTCTCGCTCTCGGACGCCGGGCTGCGGTTCGTCGCCAGCGCGGCGGGCGGCATCGCGGTCGGCCTGGGCGTCGGCTACGTCGTCCGCTTCGTGCGCCGTCAGCTCGACGACCCGCCGGTCGAGATCACGATCGCGCTCATGACCGGCTACTTCGCCTACGTGCCGGCGGAGATGCTCGACGTGTCGGGCGTGCTCGCCGCGGTCACCGTCGGCGTGTACGTCGGCTGGCACGCCCCGGAGCTGAGCTCACCACAACAACGGCTGCAGGGCCTGGCGGTGTTCGAGATCCTCGTCTTCCTCCTCAACGCGCTGCTCTTCGTCCTCATCGGCCTGCAGCTGCCGATCATCCTCGACCGGCTCGAGGACCTCCCCGCCCTGACGCTCCTCGGCTACGCGACGGCGACGTGCGTCGCAGTGATCGTGACGCGCATCGTGTGGGTCTTCGCGACCGGGTACGTGCCCGAGGCGCTGCGTGGTCGCGCCGACCCCTGGCAGTACTCCGCGGCGATCGGCTGGATGGGCATGCGCGGGGGCGTCTCCCTCGCCGCGGCGCTCGCGATTCCCGAGCTCACCGACGACGGCGCGGCGTTTCCCGGACGCGACCTGATCATCTTCCTGACCTTCACGGTGATCCTGGTGACGCTCGTCCTGCAGGGGCTCAGCCTGCCGTTCGTGATCCGCGTGCTGCGGCTCGAGCAGGACGACGGCCTGGCACGGGAGGAGGCCAAGGCACGCCTGTACGCGGCGAAGGCCGCGCTCGAGCGGCTCGACGAGCTCGAGGACGAAGAGTGGGCGCGACCGGAGACGGCCGAACGGATGCGTGGCCTGTACGGGTTCAGGCGCGACCGGTTCCGATCGCGGCTCGACGGCACAGAGGACACGAGCCTCGACGACCAGTCGGCGGACTACCAGCGCCTCCGACGCGAGCTCCTGAACGCGGAGCGGCAAGCCATCGTCGCCCTGCGCCGTGCCGGCAAGATCGACACCGAGGTGATGCACCGCATCGAGCGCGATCTCGACCTCGAGGACCAGCGGCTCGAGTGAGCGTGTCCTAACGCACGGCGCCGAGGAATGTGCGCAGGCTCTCGAGCGCTTCATCCAGCCGTGACGTGTCGCCCCACGCCCCGAGCAGCTCGAGGGCTCCTGTCTTGCGGTCGAAGCGCGGCTCCGCGCGCCCGACGAGCCGGTCGCCGACGAGGAGGGGGAGCACGTAGTAGCCGTACTCCCGCTTCGCGGGCGGGACGTACATCTCCAGCCGGTAGTGGAAGCCGAAGAGCGCCTCTGCGCGGTCACGGTCGTGGACGAGCCGGTCGAACGGCGACAGGAGCGTGGCGCGGTCGGGGACGCGGCCGTCGTCCGCGTCCGGGTGCGCCTGCCACTCACCCTGCTCGAGACGAACACCCAACGCCCGGAAGCGCGTCTCGGCGAGCATTCGTTGCGCCTCGCGGAGAGGCACGACGTCCGTCTCCGGGTACCAGCGCTCGGCCAGGTCCCAGAGGCGCTGCCCGTTCCGGCGCCCGGCGATCGCGACATGGCCGCGGCGATGGAGGATCTCGAGCATGTCGGTGACGTGCCGGCCGCCGTACCAGCGATGCTCGCGGCGACCCTGTCGACCCTGCACCGAGCGATCCTCGAGCTCTCGCGCCAGGAGCGGCCCGCGTTGCTCGAGCTCCCGCAGCACGTAGCGGCGAAAGCTTGGGTTCTGCCGCAGGAAGTCGCGGTGGTAGCGCTGCCACGTGTACCTGGTCGCACGGGTGGCGTGCCGCATGCGCGCCCGGATCAGCGGCAGCGTCTCGATCGGCCAGACGAACGCGTTCCACTCGAACAGCTTGCCGGTCGACCCAGAGCAGGCGGTCGAGCTCTTCGGTGTCGAACGACGCCGAGCCGGCTCCAGAGGACGAGGTGCTGCGGTGTCGCGACGGTCGCGATCGGGTCGAGCTGCAGGAAGCCGAGGTGCCGCACCGTCTCCAGCACGTCACGTGCGGAGCCGTCGAGCAGCTGGGCTCTGACGGCGATGCGCCGTGCCTCGTCGAGGCTGACCGTGCGATACGTCCGGGGCACCGTACGTTGCTAGAGCCGGCGCACGACGTTCGCGAGGATGTCGTACGCCCGCCTCGATGTCGTCGGTGCCCGCGCGGCTGAAGCAGATCCGAATGTAGCCGCGACCGCGCTCGTCGGGGAAGAACGGGCCGCCCGGGACGACCGCGACCCCCGCATCGGCGCATCGCGTCGCGACGTCGAGGGCATCTGCGCCGGCGGGGAGCGTGAGCCAGGTGAAGAACCCCCCGAGCGGTTTCGTCCAGTTGACGCCGGCCGGCATCTCGGCCTCGAGGCACTCCAGCATCCGCCGGCACCGCTCGCGGTAGAGCGACGTCGCCCGGGCGACCTGAAGGTCGAGATGCCCTCTGCGTCCGTACTCCTCGACGATCCGCTGAGACAGGCCGCTCGCGCACTGGTCGGTGAACTGCTTCGCCCAGGCGAGACGCTGGATCACCTCGGCTGGCCCCACTGCCCAGCCGAGCCGTGTGCCCGGGGAGAAGATCTTCGAGAACGTCCCGATCTGGACGACGGCCTGCGGAGCCAGCGACCACAGCGAGGGCAACGGGGCTCCAGCGAACGTGAACTCGCGGTAGGCGACGTCCTCGAGGATGACGAAGCCGTGCTCGAGCGCGAGGTCGACGAGCGCCTGCCTGCGCCCGGCGGCGAGCGTCACGCCGGCCGGGTTCTGGTGGTCGGGGTTGGTGTAGAGGAACTTCGGGCGCAACCCACCTGCGAGCAGCTCGGTGAGCGCATCGACGTCGAGGCCGTCGTCGTCGAGGGGCACCGTCGCGACGGATGCCTCGAAGCTGGCGAAGCTCATGGGTGCGCCGAGATAGGTCGGCGCCTCCACGAGCACGGTGTCGCCCGCATCGAGGAAGACCGTTGCCGCCAGCTGCATCGCCTCGATGCCGCCGCTGGTGACGAGCAGCTCACCGTCGCCGACGGGCGTTCCCTCCTGGGACTCGAGGCGTCCGGTGAGGTAGTCGCGCAGGCCGGGAAGGCCGTCGTTGGGTGCGTACTGAAGTGGCGCGAGGTCGTCGGAGGAGCCGATCTCGGTCAGCACCGCCGTCAGCGCTTCGCGGTCGAGCGCTGCCGGGTCGGGGAAGCCGCCGGCGAACGAGATGATGTCGGTGCGTCCGGCGAGGGCCATGATCGCGGCGATCTCGGTGCCGGCATCTGCGCTGGCGCGTCGGGCGAACAGATCGCTCCAGGTCCGGGATGTCTGCTGGCTCAGGCTCATCGTGGTCGCTCGATCTGGTTGATTCTGTCGCATACGTGGCGGCGTGGAGCGCGATGAGTTCCGAGGCGCTCCGGCGTCTGACGTTTGGAAGGTATTGATGATGAGCATTCAGACGTCGAGGAGGCGGGTAGGCGATGGGTGATCGGGGGGTACGACGATGAGCCTCGACGGCCGCACACGCTGGCTGGCTCTGCTGGTGGTGTGCCTGGGGGATCTGATGATCGTCCTCGACGTGACGATCGTCGGCGTCGCCCTGCCGTCGATCCGGGAGGACCTCGGGTTCTCCGAGACGTCGCTCGCGTGGGTGGTGAACGCCTATCTGCTCACGTTCGGCGGCTTCCTCCTGCTCGGCGGTCGCCTGGGAGACCTCTTCGGTCATCGGCGGCTGTTCCTGATCGGCATCGTGCTCTTCACCACGGCGTCGCTTGCCTGCGGCCTCGCGGGCTCGCAGGAGATGCTCATCGGCGCGCGGGCAGTACAGGGGCTCGGTGGTGCAGTGGTATCGGCCGTGGCGCTCTCGCTGATCGTGACGATGTTCACGGAGCCGGCCGAGCGGGCCAAGGCGATGGGGGTCTTCGGCTTCGTCGCCTCAGGCGGAGGAAGCATCGGCGTGCTGCTCGGGGGAATCCTGACGGACGCGCTCAGCTGGCACTGGATCTTCCTCGTCAACATCCCCATCGGCGTCGCCGTCTACGTCCTCTCCCTCCGGGTGCTGCCGTCCTCACGCGGGCAGGCGGCCGACGGGCGTCTCGATGTCGCGGGAGCCGTCACGGTGACCGCTGCGTTGATGCTCGCCGTCTACGCGATCGTGAACGGCAACGAGGAGGGGTGGGGCTCGGTGCAGACGCTCGGCCTGCTCGCCGCCGCGGCGGCGCTCCTGATCGTCTTCCTCGTGATCGAGGCGCGCGTTCCGTCGCCGCTGGTGCCACTCCGGCTCTTCCGGCTACGGAACCTCGCAACCGCCAACGTCGTCGGCGTCCTGTGGGCCGCCGCCATGTTCGCCTGGTTCTTCCTCTCCGCCCTCTACCTCCAGCTGGTGCTCGGCTACAGCCCGCTGCAGGTCGGCCTTGCCTTCCTGCCGGGCAACCTGATCATGGGCGCCTTCTCGATCGGGCTCTCCGCCAAGCTGGTCACGCGCTTCGGCATCAGGTTGCCGCTGGCGGTCGGGCTGGGGCTGGCGTCGGTCGGGCTGCTGCTCTTCGCGCGGGCGCCGGTCGACGGAAGCTTCGTGGTCGACGTCCTCCCGAGCATGATCCTGCTCGGCGTCGGCGCCGGGATGGCGTTCAACCCCGTGCTGCTCGCGGCCATGAGCGACGTCGAGCAGAGCGAGGCAGGGCTCGCCTCCGGCGTGGTCAACACCGCATTCATGATGGGCGGCGCGCTCGGGCTCGCGGTGCTTGCGAGCCTCGCCGCTTCTCGCACGGACTCCCTGCTCGCCTCCGGCGAAGACGCTGTCGTCGCACTGAACGGCGGCTACCACATCGCGTTCCTCGTCGGCGCGGTCTTTGCCGCGACAGCAGCGGTGCTCGGCGCCGTACTGCTGCGCGTCGGAGCCCCCTCAGGCGTCCACGAAGGCGCGGAAGCGATCGGGGTCCCAGCGACCGCCGAGGCCGAGTAGAGGCCGAGGGGCGACGTTACGAGTGTCGGCCGTGACCTCGCCGTCCGGCTGAGCGGTGATAGATGGCGACGTAGATCGCCGGAACCCAGACGACTGCCGACGCGATGGGCGCCAGGCTGTTCGTATTGATCGCGACTGCGATCGTGACGACCGCGAAGATCGCGACGATGAGCCCTACCTGTGCGGCTTTCGAGCTGAATGTCCGACTCACAACGAACCCTCCTGATGTCAAGTATCCTTGACATGGAAAGCTAGCTTGACATCGGGTGTTTGTCAAGCAAGCTTTACACGAACCGGAAGCGAGCCCATCGCGGCCAGGTTCGGATATCCGCACCCGGGGACGCCAGCGAGCCGCCTACCCGCGCCACCGGGCGCGCGTCACCCTGTCGGCAAGCTTGCGAGCACGAAGGAGGGCTTGATCCGGTGGGTACGACGACGAGTGAAGCGATACGGGCCGCTCCGCCTCGACGAGGTGCGGAACTGCCACGGAGCGTTCCAGGGTTGGGCGAGCCGGCGCTGAGTCTCCAGCTTCCCGCCGACGGGATTCGGGACGACGACATCGTGTTGCGTCTGCCGATCGCCGATGACGTCGACGAGCTCGTGCCCGCGTTCGCCGACCCCGAGCTGCGGGAGGCGGGCAACCTGCCCGACCTCGACCGTGCGGAGCTCCTGGAGGCGCTGCCGTACCTGCCCGCGCTCGCGGCCGACGGTCGACTGCTGCCGATCGTCGTGGCCGAGGCTCCGCACGGTGATGTCGTCGGTGGTGCGGCTCTGCACCATCTCGACTCGGAGCGCGGGATCGTCGAGCTCGGGTACTGGCTGTACCCCCACGCACGCGGTCGCGGGTTCGCGACGCGGGTCGCACGCCTGCTCGCCGAGCACGCCTTCGCCCTCGGTGTCCAGCGCGTGGCGGCCTACGTCAACGTCGGCAACCGCGCGTCGGAGCGCGTCCTCGAGCGCGCGGGCTTCTCGCGCGAAGGCGTGATCCGGTCGCTGCCGAAGCCGGACGGACGCCGCGTGGACAAGACGCTGTACTCGCTGCTGCTGGGCGAATGACCGAGCCGAGCAGCCATTCGCCTCGGATCAAGAGCTCACGCCCGGCCTGACCGCTCTCCATGAAGCCCAGGACCACGGTCCGCCGCTGGTCGGCTCCGGAGGTGTCGGGTTTGGGCGTGGAGACGGGGGGTACGGGTCGGGCGGCTCGGGGCCCGGTGTCGGATCAGGGAGGGGATCCGGCCGCGGCGCCGCCGCCCAGCGTGAGCCCGAAGCCCGTCGCGCTCTCCGCCGCGGTCCCATCGCGATCACAAGCGGATGATTTCCCGGGAGCCACCGTGCCCAAACCACGAAGGCGGCGGGCCGGCACGCCGCGAATGATTGACTTCGCGGTTGTGAACCGGAGCCTGCTCGCCATCGCAGCGTTGGGGTTATCAGGCGCTGGTCCGGATAGCGGGCGCTTCTAGGCAGCCAGCTCGTCCGAGGGCTCGCCGACCTCGATCGGGTTGCTGATCGGGTCCCGGCACCACTCCCACCAACCGCCGTCGTAGACGGCGATGCGCTGCCAACCCATCAGGTAGGCGTAGAACCAGGTCTCGCTCGCGCGCCAGCCGGTACCGCAGTAGAAGGCGACCCACTTGTCAGGCGTGATGCCTGCCTCCTCCCAGTTCGCGGCGATCTCGGGGTAGGCCCGCATCGTGTTGTCCACGTTGCGGTAGTGCTGCATGTGGTACGCGTCAGTGCCGCAGTTACCCCAGACGTCGCCTGCGATGCGGCCGGCCGGGCCGATGTAGTTGTAGCCGCTGACCTTGCCGATGTGCTCGTTCCAGGTACGGACGCTGACGAGGGCAGCGCCGTCATGGTCGGCCAGGATCTGCTTGGCCTCGTCGATGTCGACGATGACCTCGGGTCGCACGGGGATCCCGACCCCGAACGACGGTACCGGGGTGGGCTCGCGCAGCGTGGTCTCGAGCGGGTTGCCAGCCTGCACCCAGGCGTCGTAGCCGCCGTCGAGCAGACGGATGTCGTCGACGCCCGCGTAGTGCAGGATCATCGCCGCGCGGGTTGCGGCGATCTGACCGGCCCGGCGTCCCGGCCACTTCTCGTCGGCGTCCCCCTCGGTGTCGCGGCCATAGAGGATGACCGTCGTGTCGTGGGTGATGCCAAGCGCGCGTACAGCGGTGTCGAGCTCCTCCGGCGTGCGGCGGTTCCAGTCCACCGGGTTCTCGAGCTGGTTGGTGTCGAGGTACAGCGCCTGCGGAAGGTGATCTTCCTCGTACTCCTCAGGGACCCCGAAGTTGACATGGAAGAGCAGGAAGCGCCCGTGCGGGGCAGCCTCCGGCCGGCCGCCTTCGAGCACCTGCCGGAGCCAGTCGGTGTGGACGAGCCGTTCGTAGTTCGGGAGCCTCTCGATCGGCAGCGCGTCGTCAGCCGACCACGCGTCCCAGCCGTGCTCGAAGGTGCGGATACCCGTGTGACCGAGGTCAGCCAGCCTGCGCTCGACGGCTGAGACGTCGTCCGAGCCGTCGCCGTAGAGGACGACCTCCTGGCTGGTCACGATGCCCTTCGAGTGCAGCAGCCGCACGACCTCGGCGTCGTCGACGCTCGTCAGCCAGGCGCTCGGAAATGCAACAGCGCCCGGGATGTGACCGCCTCGAGCCTCGCCGTTCACGAGCCAGCCGTTGTACGCGTGCAGCGGCCGGACGTCGACGATCGTCAGGTGACCGTCGGTCAAGCGCCGGCGCAGCTCCGCCGCCTCGATGGTCGAACCGAGATCGTCGGCGGCCACATGCGAGGCGACTGTCCTCGACCGCCCCTGGCCTGCGGTGACTGCACCTTTGAGACCCGACATCGAACGCTCCTTGTTGCCGAAGTGACGCGGTGGCCGTCCACCGCGCAACGTGACTCTAGCCGCATGAGTATACAAAGTAAAGCGACTATTCGATCTGAAGTTCGGCCCGGCCGAGCAGCCGCGCTGAGATGAGTTTCCTCCCGCCGGCCAGTCTCTCTTTCAGATGGCCGCCTCCGAGCCGCAAACGGTCGCCTTCGCGATCAGCGGCCCGATCAGGCGCGCCGACCTGCCGGGGCTCTGCGAACGGGTCTGCGCGTTACTGACGGAGAGCGGAGCCGATGTCGCCCTGTGCGACGTGGCCGGAGTCGAGCCCGATGCGGTGACGGTCGATGCGCTCGCGCGGCTTCAGCTCGCTGCACGCCGGCTCGATTGTCAGGTGCGGCTGCGCCATGCCTCTGACGCGCTGCTCGACCTGCTCACCTTCATGGGGTTGCGGGACGTCCTGCCGGGCTGAGCTATGACTCGAGCCGCGGGGGGAGGCCGAAGAGCGGGAAGACCGTCTCCGTGTCGAGGAAGAAGGTGAACTCGACGATCCGGCCCTCCGAGATCTCGAGCACCTGGAGCGCCCACGGGTCGTACCCCGCTCCGGTGGTGCTCGGCTTGTACTGCCCGAATGCCGGCGCGCCGTTTGCCGCCACCGTGGGGATCACCCGCGAGCCGCGGCAGGCGGCGCCGGGACCGACCCACCAGGTCAGGATGTCGTCACGGCCGCGGAGCCACAGGTCGAACGGCGGCATCGACTGCGTCGCGTCCTCGTGGATCAACTCTGTGAGCGCATCCATGTCATAGCGCTCGAACGCCTCCACGTATCGGGTCAGGAGCGCGGTGTCCACCCCGTCGATCGAGGGTGCAGTGCCCGTGGTTGTCAGGTCGGTGGCTTCGAGTGTCGCTCGCGCCCGCTGCAGCGCGCTGTTGACGGAGGCGACGCTCGTGTCGAGGAGCTCCGCGGCCTCCGATGCCTTCCAGCGAAGCACCTCGCACAGGATCAGCACCGCGCGCTGCCGCGGCGGTAGGTGCTGCAGCGCGGCCACGAAGGCGAGCCGGATCGTCTCACGCGCGACGGCCAGGTCCGCCGGGTCTCCCTCCGGCACGACGCGGCCGTCGGGGATCGGCTGGATCCACGTGGCCTCCGGCAGCGTGTTCAGGTTGGCGAGATCGGGGTCGCGCGCGGGCCCGAGGTCCATCGGCCGTGCGCGGCGCTCTCGGCCCTTGAGCATGTCGAGGCACACGTTGGTTGCGATGCGGTAGAGCCACGAGCGCAGCGCCGCCCGGCCCTCGAAGCGGTCGTAGCTTCGCCATGCCCGAACGAGGGTGTCCTGAACGGCGTCCTCGGCCTCGAACGCCGACCCGAGCATCCGATAGCAGTAGCCGGTGAGCTCCGCTCGATGCTGCTCGAGCTGCAGCTCCAGCTCCCTCGATTCGGGTGTCGCCCTGGCTTCGGTGGCCATTCCGTCCTCGGTGGCTAGATCGGTCATCTCCATCTGCGTCCTTCGCGCGAGCATAGCTACCTCGCACGTGACCACCTGTTGGTGCAACGCTACGACGCCAGACGGGCTGCGACCTCGCCCAGGACAGCAACCATTTCGACGTCCTCGTGGTCCATGTGCTGGAGCATCGCTCGCTGGACGCCGACCGCTTCGTACGCCTCGAGTTGACTGACGACCTCGTCGATCGTCCCACAGAGCGGTGGGTCGTGGCCATTCGTCAGGCTGCGCCAGGCGGCGCGTCGTTCGGCGACCTCGTCTTTTTCGCGACCGACGACGCAGCCGATCATCATCGAGAAGCGAAGCGGCTCGCGGCCTGCTGCCCGCGCAGCGTCGGTCAGAATGCCGGCGCGCTCGCGCGCCTCCTCGACGGACGGGAACACCGTGTTGTACTCGTCCGCGAACCGAACCGCGGCCGCCACCGTGCGTGGCCTTGCGCGACCACCGACGATGATCGGCGGCCGTGGGATCTGAAGCGGTCGCGGTCGGACGTCCTTCGCGTCCGTCCACTGGCGTGTGATCTCGGCAAGCTGCCGGTCGAGCTCGTCGAGCCGGGTGCGCGTGGTGCCGAACGGGAAACCGTAGGTGGTGTGCTCGGCTTCGTACCAGCCGGCGCCGATGCCGAGCTCGACCCGCCCGCCAGACACATGGTCGACCGTGACGACGTTCTTCGCGAGCACCGCCGCAGGGCGAAACGTGACCGGCGAGACCATCGTTCCGAGCCGTATCCGCTCGGTTCGCGCCGCGAGTGCCGCCAGCGTCGCCCAGGCGTCGAGTGACCCGGCAGGCTCACCGCGGACGATCGAGCGATAGTGGTCCGAGCGAAACAGGCCATCGAGGCTGGCACCCTCCGCAGCCTGGGCGAGCGCGAGCCACTGCTCCCACGTCACGCCCTCCTGTCCCTCGATCATCAGGCAGATCTTCACGGCAGGAATCTACGCGACGGGACCTGGGAATCTGGTTGGCAGTGGCATGCTGGACGAGAGGGTGGGTAGACGCGCACCTGACATGATCGATTGGTGGCGCGATCTCGCACTGCGCCGCCTCGTGGCGGCGATGAGCAGGTCTATCTCCCGATCGCCGAGCACGGTGTCATCGGCGACCTGCACACTGCCGCGCTCGTCGGCACGGACGGCACGATCGACTGGCTTTGCTGGCCGCGCTTTGACTCTGGCAGCGTCTTTGCGTCGATCCTCGACTCTCGCCGCGGTGGCTACTTTCGGGTGCAGCCCGCCGCGGGAGAGTGGACGGTCAAGCAGCTCTACTTTCCCGACACAAATGTCCTCATCACACGTTTCCTGACGCCGGACGGCGTCGGCGAGATTCATGACTTCATGCCTATCCACCGGGCAGCGCACGCCCCCAGACGCCTGGTTCGCCAGATTGTCGCGGTTCGTGGGGAGATGCGCTTCCTGGTGGAGTGCCAGCCTCGCTTCGACTACGGGCGATTGCGGCACGAGCTCGAGTTGACCGAGCAAGGAGCGATCTTCCGCTCGCCGTCGCTGACGCTTGGGCTCACCTCCGCCACGCCGCTCTCCCGGGACGGCGACGGGGTTGTGGCCGAGCTCACGCTGTCTGGAGGGAAGAGCCTGGCGTTCGCGCTGGAGCCGCTCGAGGATGGCGATCTTCCCGAGCCGCTCTCACCCGAGCAGGCCGAGGAGCTGTTCGTGCGCACGGTGCGCTACTGGCGCGGGTGGCTCGCGCACTCGACCTACCGTGGCCGCTGGCGCGAGATGGTGCATCGCTCCGCCTTGACGCTCAAGCTCCTCACATACCGTCCAACGGGGGCGATCGTCGCCGCACCAACCACGAGCCTGCCCGAAGAGCTCGGCGGGAGTCGCAACTGGGACTACCGCTACACGTGGATTCGCGACGCTGCCTTTTCGCTCTACGGGCTCCTGCGGCTTGGCTTCACCGAGGAAGCGGAAGCCTTCATGGGCTGGCTGACCGAGCGATTCCGCGAAAGCCACGTAGACGGTACTTCCGGCCCGCTTCAGATCATGTACCGAATCGACGGGAGCTCATCGCTCGAGGAGGAAACGCTCGACCATCTCGAGGGATACCAGGGCTCGGGTCCCGTACGCATTGGCAACGGGGCGGCCGACCAGCTCCAGCTGGATATCTACGGGGAGCTGATCGACTCCGTGTATCTCTACAACAAGTACGGGTCGCCGATATCCCACGATGCCTGGCTCGATCTATGCCGGATCGTCGAATGGGTCTGCGTCAACTGGGACCAGCCAGACGAAGGAGTCTGGGAGGTGCGCGGAGGACGGCAGGATTTCACCTACTCGCGCCTGATGTCGTGGGTCGCGATCGAGCGCGCGATCCGCATCGCTCGCCAGCGCGGCCTGCCTGCCGACCTCGTCCGCTGGCTCGCCGAGCGCGACCGCATCTATACGCAGATCATGGAGCGCGGCTGGAACGAAAAGCGCCGGGTGTTCGTGCAGCACTACGGAACCGACGGGCTCGACGCCTCCGTGCTGCTCATGCCCCTCGTGAAGTTCATCGCCCCCACCGACCCGCGCTGGCTGTCCACACTGGATGCGATCGGGCGCGAGCTTGTCTCAGACAGCCTCGTCTACCGCTACAACATCGCCGCCTCGCCCGACGGCGTCAGCGGCGACGAGGGCACCTTCTCCATCGCGTCGTTCTGGTACGTCGAGGCGCTCGCGCGCGCCGGCAGGCTGGACGAAGCCCGACTCGCGTTCGAGAAGATGCTCACGTACGCCAACCACCTCGGCCTCTACGCAGAGGAGATCGGCCCTGCGGGAGAACAGCTCGGCAACTTCCCACAAGCCTTCACGCACCTGGCGCTGATCAGCGCCGCGTTCACCATCGACCGCGCGCTCGGCTGAGCAGCGGCTTCCTGAGGCCATTTGCGTCGACCCCTTGTGCCAGGTCCCTCTGCACCTACAGGATAGGGCCCTAAATGATCGCGCCGACTGGGGCGCGGTCGGGCCACGGCTGGCCGCTGGCCGCGGCTGCGAGTGCCTCGACGGTCGCAGCGAAGACGTCCTGGCCCTGGGCGTACGACTCGCCGAACTCGACTGCGCCGTTCACCTCGAGGACGACCCAGTCGCCCGCGGGGGTCGGAAGGAGGTCGACCCCGGCGAGGGATGCCCCGAGCACTCCCGCGGCGGAGATCGCGAGCGACATCGCCTCGGGGGGCGGATCAACCGGTATGCGCTCGGCGCCGAGCGCGACGTTCGTCCGCCACTCACCCGGCGCGGCAACGCGGGAGATGGCACCGATGCAGCGCCCGTGGGCCACGACCACGCGCAGGTCGCGGCCGACCGGCGGGACGAGCTCCTGAACCAGGGCGCCGTGGGTCCCGAACCACGGGCGCTGCCGCGCGGCCGCCATCTCCCGGGCGAGCTCCGCCTCGTTCTCGCAGCGCACGACGTCGCGCCCCCAGCTGCCGAAGCGAGGCTTGACGACCAGAGGCGGCCGAAGTCGCGGCGCTTTGTCGTCGAGCACGATGTCCGTGACCGGGTGAGGAACGTCGGCGCCCGCGAGCAGCCGAGCAGTGAGCAGCTTGTCGTGAGCCGCGAGTAGCGCAGCGGCGCCGTTCAGGACCGTGATGCCGCGCGCCTCGAGCACGCCGAGCACCCAGAGGCCGTCGTCCACTCCGTCGACCGTCTCCCTGACGTCGAGACGACCGACGGCGACGTCTCCTCTCCCGAGCTCCACCAGAGCCCGTTCCGGCGTCAACTGGACGACCGCGAAGTCTGGGCGCGAGACGCCCGCGAGCCCGTCACCCGTCGGTGTCGCCCTCGCGGCGAGCAAAGCCATCCGCCTCATCGGCGATTCATGCCACAGAGATCACTGGCAGGCAATCCCTCTCACCACATCCTCACCCGACGGCCACACGCTGCGGCGAACCACGTCGCAGCGCCAAACGGCCGGTTTCGCGAGTTATCCACAGGCTGGCCGCACATCCAACCCGCCAGATTTGGCTCAACCGCCCCACCGAAACCCATGCGATGATTCGCGCGATGGAGGCCAGGATGGCCGAAGGCCTCGTCCACGACGGCTGGAAGGCGCTGTCCGAAGCGGACTGGGACGCTGCTCGTTCCTGCTTTGAGCGTGCGAGCGAGTTCGGGGAGACAGCGGAGACCCTCGACGGCCTCGGGCGGGCGCTCCACTTCCAGCGCAACTATGCACGCGCGATCGAACTGACCGAGCGCGCCTTCGCGGCCTACCGGCAGGAGGGGAGAACCGTTGACGCCGCCGATCGCGCACGCTGGCTCGCGTTCCTGCACGGGGCGATCAACGGCAATATGGCGGTTGCGAGTGGCTGGATGGAGCGCGCGGCCTCACTCCTCGAGGGCGCGGAGGAGTGTGCCGGTCACGGCTGGCTGGTTCTCGATCGTGCTCCGTTCACTGACAATCCCGAAGAGCGGCGTGGGCTCGCCACTGCTGCGCTGGCGATCGCGCGGCGCTTCGGTGACGTGGATCTGGAGTACGACGCCCTCTCGCTGCTCGGCGAGTCGCATGTGGCCGCCGGTCGTGTCGGCGAGGGAATGAAGCTCCTCGACCAGGCCATGACCGCGGTCTCCGCCGGCGAGGTTGTGGGCGTCGTACCCATAAGCGACATCTACTGCCGGCTGCTTGGCGCGTGCGAGCTCGCGCGCGACGTGGCCCGCGCCGAGGAGTGGATGGCGGTTACCGGGAGTTTCGGCGCCTGGAGCGACTTCGTCTCTCCGGTCTGCCGCACGCACTACGGGGGGATCCTGATCGCGGTTGGGCGCTGGAGCGAAGCTGAGGAACAACTGCTGGCAGCGCTGCGAACGTTCGAAAGCAGCTATCGGGGAATGAGCGGGCTGCCGCTGGGCAAGCTCGCGGACCTGCGGGTTCGACAGGGGCGCTTCGACGAGGCACGGCGCATGACCGAGGGCCACGAGTCGCACCCTGTCGCGCGGCGGGTTCTGGCTGCGATCGCGCTGGCGCGAGGCGAGGTTGCACTGGCTGAGGAGCTGGTGAGCCTGTGCCTCGACGGTGAGGCAACGGCCGATCCAAACTGTGCGCCCCTGTTCGAGATGCTCGTGCAGATCCGCGTCGCAGACGATGATCTGCCCGCCGCGTGCGAAGCGCTCGAGCGACTTGGTAAAGTGGCCGGCGCCAGCCGCAACGACGTCGTCGCCGCATTCGCCGAGCTGGCGGTAGGGCGCGTCAGGGTCGCCGAGGGCAGCGAGAGGGCACGGGGGCATCTCCAAGCCGCACTGCGCGGCTTCACCGCCCTGCAGCTGCCGCTCGAGGCGGCGAGGGCGCAGCATGAGCTTGCCCGGGCGCTGGCCGACGAGGCGCCCGAAGCCGCCGTTGCGGAGGCGCGGATTGCGCTCCGGACGTTCGAACGGATCGGCGCAGCCGCCGACGCGGATGCCACGGCCGCGCTGCTTCGCCGCCTTGGCGCGCGCGGGCGCGGATTCCCCAAGCACTTCGGCGAGCTGACCAAACGCGAGACCGAGGTACTCGCTCTGCTGGCAGAGGGATGCTCAAACGAGGAGATCGCGCGGCGGCTCGTGATCAGCCGCCGTACCGCCGAGCACCACGTGGCGCACATCCTCTCCAAGCTCGGCCTCCGAAGCCGCGCCGAAGCCGCCGCCTACGTAGCTCGCCAGCGGCCACAAGATCCGTAGGCGGATAGGTACTCCCACCGATGCTCGCGAGTCCGAGGGAGGCGACTCTTCTCCGGTCAGGTCAAACGACTCGAGGAGGACGAATGAGCAGCAGCGATGAGAACAAGGCGGCCGTCAGGGCATGCTTCGAGAACGCGTCGCGGGGGAACTTCGACGCACTCGACGACATCGTCACGGGCGACTACGTGCTTCACCCCGAGGAAGTCCACGGCGCCGATGGACTCAAGGAAAGGGTGCAGCAGTATCGCGACGCACTCAGCGGTCTGAGGGTCACCATCGACCAGCAGTTCACCGACGGCGACTACGTCGCGACTCGCTACACGATCACCGGCACCCACAACGGCGACCTGATGGGGACACCGGCGAGCGGCAAGGACGTTGCCTTCACCGGAATCACGATCAGCCGCTGCGAGGCCGGGCGCATCGCGGAAGAGTGGGAGATCACCGACGTGGTCGGGCTCCTGGGCCAAATCGGAGCGCTGCCCGCGATGGCGCAGAGCTGAGCCACCAGGGAGCACGGCGCCAACTGGCTCCATGACTGGTGAAGTACGCCAGGCTTGGCGCCGTGCTCAGTACCTTCGCGCAGCCGAAGAAGCTGCCGTCAAGGTCTTCGGTCCCTTGGCCGGACCACTGGAACGACGCACCGCCTAGCGTGACGAGCGCTTGCCTCGCGCATGGGAGCTCGGGGTTTCGAGTCCGCAGAGCTCCAGTCGACGGCAACTGGCTTTGGCGCGAAAGCTGGACGTCGGCGCGTCATACTCGGCGGGTGTCGGACGGGGCGGCAGCCCGGGAGCTTCGTGGCTCGTTTCGGGGGGATCTGTTGCTCCCGGGTGATGACGGCTACGAGCTTTCTCGGCGGGTGTGGAACGCGATGGTCGACCGGCGGCCGGCGCTGATCGCGCGCTGCTCAGGGACGGCCGACGTCGTTGCCGCTCTCGGGTTTGCGCGGCGGCGCGGTCATCGGGGCGGCTCACCGTGCTGACCTGCACCGAAGCCACCGCACCTGGGCCACGTAGACCGGCGCGGTTGTCCGGGTGCGTCGCGATCTCCGCTTGCTGGGAGGCGATACCACCAGGACCGCGGAGGCCGGCGCGATCGTCGGGGTTCTCTGCATGCGCGATCGGAGTCGCGACTGCTGCTGCCAGCACCAGCGTCCCGATGAGCTTCGTCCTGAGGTTCATGACGTCTCCTTTGCTCTCGATCGCCCAGTGCGATCTCATGGCGCGGAGGATCGGAGTTGGTGGCAACAGTGGACCTACTGATCGGTAACCGCCGCGGAGTAGCGTCCGCCATGTGGAATTCAAGGTGCTTGGACCGCTCGAGGTTCTGGACGCAGGTCGGACACTCGACCTGGGGGCTCCTGGCCAGCGTGCACTGCTCGCGTTCCTTCTGCTCCACGCTAACGAGGTCGTCTCGTCCGACCGGCTCGCCGAGGCGCTCTGGCCGCGCCAGCTGCCGAAGACGCCTGCGAAGACCATCCAGGTCTACGTGTCGCGCCTGCGAGCGGCATTCGGGGGCTCGCGTGACGTGCTCGAGACGCGCGGCTCCGGCTACGTTCTGCGAGTCGGGCCCGGTGAGCTCGACCTGGGCGAGTTCGAGGTGCTGCTCGCCCGGTCGCGGGGAGAGACTCCTGCTCAACGTGTCGCGACCCTGCAGACGGCACTGTCGCTCTGGCGCGGCGCTCCCCTGGCCGACTTCGAGTACGACCCTTTCGTGCAGCCCGAAGCTGCGAGGCTGGAAGAGCTGCACCGACTGGCTCTCGAGGAGCGGATCGAGGCGGAGCTCGAGCTCGGCGGGGGTGCCGGAGCTGATCGCCGAGCTGCAGGCGCTCGTCGCGGAGCGGCCCTTGCAAGAGCGGCCTCGCGCGATGCTCATGCGGGCGCTGTATCGCGCCGGGCGCCAGCCCGAGGCGCTCGAGGTCTTCCGCGACGGGCGGCGTGTGCTCGACGAACAGCTCGGGCTCGAGCCGGGACCCGGGTTGCGGGAGGTCGAGCGGGCGATCCTGCGCCAGGATCCCGCACTGGTCGCGGCGGTCGTGCAGCCGACGGCGGAGCAGGCAGGCCTGACGGGGACGGTCGTGGCGGTCGCCGAGCGCGAGTCGGGGCTCGACGCCCTGTCGTCGCTCGCCGAGGCTCTGGCCACTCGCCCGCGCGAGCGCGGGCTCGTACTGGCCCGCGTCGTCCCCGCCGGCGAGCTCACGGCGGCAACCGCGCAGCTCGACGAGACGCGCCGCCGTCTCGTTGCGGCCGGCACCGCGCGGGTGCGGGTCGCCGCCTTCTCGTCGGCGTCCCCGGGCGATGATGTCGTCCGGCTCGCGGCGCTGCAAGACGCCGACCTGCTCCTCCTCTCGGCGGCCGGCGATCCTCTCGCGGGGCCGTTCGCCTCGGTCCTGGCCGGGGCGACCTGCGATGTCGCATCGCTGGTGGAGGGCGGCGGCGGGATCGCCGCCGGTCCGGTCGTCGTTCCGTTCGGCGCGTTCGAGCACGACTGGTCGGCGCTCGAGCTCGGCGCCTGGGCAGCGACCGCGCTCGACCGGCCGCTGCAATTGATCGGGGCCGCCGAAGGGGCGCGAGGACGCGACGCGAGCCGTCTCCTGGCGGACGCGTCGCTCGTCGTCCAGCACACGGCGGGAGTGGTCGCCGAGCCGATGCTGGGCCGAACGGGGCGGGAGGGCGTCGCGGCGCTCGCCGACGGCGCAGCGCTGCTCGTGCTCGGGCTCTCGGACCGCTGGCGCTCGGAGGGCCTGGGTGCGACGCGGGCAGCCCTTGTCGCCGACCCGGTGGCACCGACGGTGCTCGTGCGACGCGGGCTGCGTCCGGGCGGGATCGCTCCTCCGACGACGCTGACGCGCTTCACCTGGTCGATCGAGCGGTCGAGAATCTGAGGCCAGGTGCTCGAGGTCGGAACCCAGCTCGCCGGGTATCGCATCGACGGGATCGTCGGTCGCGGCGGCATGGGAGTCGTCTATCGGGCCACCGAGCTCGCCCTCGACCGGCCGGTGGCGCTCAAGCTCATCGCGCCCGAGCTCGCCGGCGACGCGGCATTCCGCGAGCGCTTTCTGCGGGAGTCGCGGATCGCCGCGTCGATCGACCACGCGGGGATCCTCCCGGTGTACGCGGCCGGCGAGGCGGGCGGCGAGCTGTACCTCGCGAACCGCTTCGTGGAGGGCACCGACCTCGGCAAGCTGCTCGCCCACGGCCCGCTCGCATCACAGCGGGCACTCGACCTCCTGGGGCAGGTCGCGGACGCCCTCGACGCCGCGCACGCGCGTGGGCTCGTCCACCGGGACGTCAAGCCTGCGAACGTGCTCGTCGACGGATCGGACCACTGCTACCTGTGCGACTTCGGGCTGACGAAGCAACTCGGCGACGGAGCCACGACCGCCTCCTCCGGGCTCGCAGGGTCACTCGACTACCTCGCCCCCGAGCAGATCCGGCGCGGCGATGTCGACGGCCGCACCGATCAGTACGCGCTCGCCTGCGTCCTCTACGAGATCCTGTCGGGAGCGCCCCCGTTCAGGCGCGAGACCGAAGCGCAAACCCTGTGGGCGCACATGCAGGAGGACCCGGCACCAGTCGCGGGCCACGAGGCGCTCGAGCCCGTGCTCGCACGGGCGCTCACAAAGGAGCGCGACGACCGCTACGGGAGCTGCGGCGCCTTCGTCGACGCCGCACGAAGCGCGCTCGGGCTCGCGCCGTCACCGCGCACGCTCCGGCGCCGCCAGCGGCGTCTCGGCCGGCGACTGCTCGCGGTCGGCGCGTTGGTGCTTGCCGCCGCGGTCCTGGCGGTCGTCGCCGTGGTGACCCGCGACACCGGGGGAGCGCTCCAGGCCGCTCCCAACTCGGTCGGGGTCGTCGACCCGGTGTCGCTGGATCTCACGGCGGCCGTGGCGGTTGGGAAGGCCCCGACGGAAGTCGCGGTCTCGGACGAGTGGGTCTGGGTCGTGAACGCCAACGACGGCGCAGGCACGATCTCGAGGATCGCTGCCGTGACGAGGCAGCTTGTGTCGACGTTCTCGGTCGGCGGCACGCCGCGGAACATCCTCGCCGCCTTCGGCTCGCTCTGGGTCGGTACCGTCGAAGGACGGGTCTTCCGCGTCGACCCGAACACCGACCTGGTCGAGGGGAGCTGGACGCTTCCCAACGCGGGCGAGTCTACGGCCTTCGAGGTCGATCAGGGGGCCGGCTGGCTCGCGGCCGGGCCGAACGCGGTCTGGGCGGGCAGCGTGCGGGCGATCTCCCGTCTCGACCCGGTGTCGGGACGGATCAGTCCCCGGGCGAGCAGGGTCTGGGGGCCGATGGCGTTCGGGTTCGGGTCGCTGTGGGTGCTCGGCATGGAGCTCGACCGGGTGGCGCCTGCCACGATGGCCGTGGTGGGGACGGTCGAGCTGGCCGGGGGAGCCGTTCGTGTCGCGACCGGCCTCGGGTCGGTCTGGGTGACGGACGACGCCAACGCCGTGCTTCGCATCGACCCTGACGAGGAGGGAATCTCACGCACCTACGACGTCGGAGGCAGTCCCTTCGGCGTCGCTGTCGGGCCCGATGCCGTGTGGGCGACCAACGATGACGGGGGCGTCGCGCGAATCGACCCCGTCACCGGCACGGTGGCGCTGATCCCGGTCGGGGGCTCGCCGCGTGGGATCGGCGTCGGCGGCGACGTGTGGGTCTCGGTGGACTGAGCATCCGTCCCCCTGGTTGACCCCCCGTCGGGTCACGACGATCATGGCGGGGTGAAGCGAACGGCTGCGGTGCTCTTCGTTCCGCTGGTGCTGCTGGTTTCGGCGTGTGGTGACGACGAGAGCGTGCAGCCGGTCGCTGCCACGTCCTGCGCGGATGTCCTCTACGAGGGAGAGGGCGAGCCCGACGTGGTTATCGTCTCGGACTTCCCGCTGCGCGGGATCGGCGCTACGGCAAGCAGGTCGATGATCGGCGCGATCGAGCTCGTTCTCAGAGACCGTGAGTTCCGGGCGGGGGGGTACCGCATCGGCTACCAGTCCTGCAACGACACCGTCGGCGACGAGCCCTTCGACGAGCGTCTCTGCAAGCTGAACGCCCGCGCGTACGTCGCCGCGACCGACGTCCTCGGGATCGTCGGCCCGTGGAACTCCGGCTGCGCCTTTGTGCAGCTCGCGATCATCAGCCGCAAGACGGCGGGGCCGCTCGCCATGATCAGCCCGTCCAACACGTTCGTGGGGCTGACACGAGACCTTCCCGGCGCCGATCCGCTGGGGCCGACGCTCTACCCGGACGGGACGCGGAGCTATCTCCGCGTCGTCACGCACGATGTGGTTCAGGGCGCAGCTGCGGCCACACTGGCCCACCAGCTCGGTGCGCGGCGGGTCGCGCTCGTCAAGGAGGACGTGAACGACGACTACGTCCGCGGGCTGACGCAGTCCTTGCTGTCGTCCGCACGCGACCTGGGGCTCGCCGTCGACGAGTTCGACTGGCCCCTGCGCGACAGCTACGAGTCGCTCGCGGCCGCCGTTGCCGCGTCCCACCCCGACGCCGTCTTCCTCGCGGGCCTGACGCAGCTGAACGGCAAGCGGCTGGTCGAGGACCTCCGGGCGGCGCTGCCCCGCGAAGTCGAGCTCATCGCGCCCGATTCGTTCGCCGCACCCGAGATCGCACAGGGGCTCGGAGCGGCGGGCGAGGGCATGCGCGTCACCATCCCGTCGGTTCCCTACGACGCGCTCCCGCCGCCCGGCAAGGACATCGTGCGGCGGCTGGGAATCTCGCTCGAGAACTCGACATACGTCGCGGAGGCGGCGCAGGCCACAGAGGTGCTGCTCGACGCCATCGGCCTGTCCGACGGGACGCGGGCCTCGGTGGTCGAGCATCTCTTCGACACGAAGGTCGAGGACGGGATCCTCGGCTCCTTCTCGTTCGACCGCTTCGGCGACATCGACCCTGCGCCGGTCGGCATCTACCGGTTCGAGAACGGCAAGATCGTCGTCGACGGCGTGGTGCGGGCGCCGCTCGCCGGCGGTTGAGAATCAATCTGACGCCTGAAGCGTTCGGGGCACCAGTGGGGCACGATCTTGGACGCAGTCGGTGGACGTCGGCGCACGGGAGCTGTGGGTGTCGCTCGACTGAGTTGACCGACAGGTCGTCGGGAGAGGATCATGGCAGCCGTGAAGACGACGGCTGCGGTGCTCGTCGTACTACTGGCAGGACTCGCCGCAGCGTGTGGGGGCGACAGCGACAGCGTCGAGCCGGTGTCGGCGACATCCTGTGGCGACCTCCTGTACGAAGGGCAAGGGAAACCGGACGCGATCGTCGTGACCGACAACCCACTCCGTGGGGTGGCTGCGTCGGCGACCAAGGAGGTCGTCGACGCGATCGAGCACGTCCTGCGCCGGCGCGACTTCCAAGCCGGCGAGTTTCGAGTCGGCTTCCAGTCGTGCGACTACTCAGTCGGCGGGGAGCTCGACGCCCGACAGTGCAGGCGTAATGCACAGGCGTTCGTCGAGACACGCGCCGTCGTCGGTGTCATCGGGCCGTACAACTCGGGCTGCGCTGAGATACAGATCCCGATCTTGAGTCGCACTGCGGCCGGGCCGCTGGCGATGGTCAGCCCGGCGAACACCGACGAGGGGCTCACCCGTGGCCCGTACGCTCTGTCGCTCTATGCCGCCGGCGTCCGTAACTACGCGCGGGTCGTCACCCACGACGGGGGGCAAGGGGCCGCGGCCGCATATCTCGCGAGACGCTCGGGTGCACGGAGAGCGGCTGTTGTCGCCATGAGGGGTCTCGGCGAGGAGCGGTATGTGGGGCAGCTGACCGAGTCGTTCGGAGCAACCGCTCGAGCGCTGGGGATCGAGTCGACATCCTACGACTGGCGTTTCGAGGAGAGCTACGCCGATCTCGCGGCGTCGATCGCCGCTGCGCGCCCGGACGTCGTCTATCTCGTCGGGTTGCCCCAGATGAACGCGAAGACGCTCATCGGGGATCTCAGGGCCGAGCTCGGGCAGATCCCGATCATCACCCCCGACTCCTTCGCGGCGGACGACATGGCGCTGGAGCTCGGTCCGATAGGAGACGGACTGCTCACGACCGTGCCCGGCATACCGCACTCTGCGCTGCCGCCCGCAGGGAAGAAGTTCCTCCGTGAGTTCGGAGAGACGTCGGCTGTAATAGGGACGCCCGGAGCTCCCGAAGCTGCCCAGGCGACGGACGTGCTCCTCGACGCGATCGCACGGTCCGACGGGACGCGTGCGTCGGTCGTCGACGAGCTCTTCGCGACCAAGGTCGAGAACGGCATCCTCGGCTCCTTCTCCTTCGATCGCCTCGGCGACATCGATCCTGCTCCGGTTGGCGTGTACCGCTACGAGGACGGGAAGATCGTCGTCGACAGCGTCGTGCGAGCGCCACTCGGCTCCACGGACTAAGCCGGCGCGAAGGCTGGACTCCCGCGGAGCGTGACGTGTACGAGTGTGATGACGCCAGACACGCTGCGGTCACGTCGCGCGTTCCGACGACGGACGCAGCGAGTCGCAGGCATCTCACGTAGTGCAAGCGCGGCGGATCAGCTCGGCGACGTGCATCGTTCGTCATCGGGGTCAATGAACGTTGCAAGCATCTTGCGTGGCTCGACGTCAAGGTTGAGCGTCACAGGTCCCGGTCCGGCTACGGTCAATGCGATTGCGCCATCCGGAGTGCGGCTAACGCAGCCACGGCTTGGTCGCCAGTAGGGCGAGTAGCGGACGGCGACTCGATAGCGGCCACCAGCTGACAGGGTGACCGCGACCGTTTTGGTCGTCAGCGCCGCCACATCGGCGTGGCCCGGCCCGGTGACGATCGGGCGTGCGTCGGGTACGGCGTAAACGGTTACATGCCGAAGCCTTGTGATGGGGAGTAGCGGGTTCGCTCTGCTTCGGATGAGCTTTGCTTCGGCTTGCGCGCTGTAGTCGAGTTTCACATCGGGCAGGACGACGTAGCGCACTGCTAGGCGGTGCAGCCACGCGAGATATCGCTGCGCCGTCAGGTCGCCATAGAGGACGGCGTTTTGGGGGAAGTCGTCCTGGCGGTACCAGCCACGCGCGATCGGTAGCTGCCGACGGGCGAGATAGTAGGAGGCCCAGTGGCTGGCGGTGTCGACGACCTCGACGCGGTGATTTGGCGTCAGTCGCGCGCGAAGGAACACGACCGTGTCCGACCAGTACGCCGCATTGTGCGAGCTATCGTCGGCATTTCGATTCGCGGCCAAACCGAGAGGCGTCAGGTTCCAAGCTGCGGCGAGCACGAGCAAAGCGACGGCTGGCACTCGCGGTCGCCAGTGACGGAGAGAGAGCGCGAGGACCGCGAGCGGCAACGCCATGAAACGCAGACGCGCGATGTTTTCACCGATTGCAGACGGAACGGCGAAGGCGACCGAACAGGCAAAGAGGTAGACAGCAAAGATGCCCGCAAGGGGGCGTGCTCGTTCGACACGCCAAGTCGCGGCAACACCGAGCACGCAGAAGGTCACCGCGGCGGCGAACTGAACGGGCGGAAACGGATAGCGGCCAGCATCAGGGAACAGTCGCCAGAGCACGACTTCGGTGACTCCGAGTCCGACCAGTGGCAGCGCGAGCGCGACTTCGTCGCGCAAGCGCCGGCGCCGGGCGAGGAAGACGCCCGACGCGATGATCGACAAGAGCGCGAACGCAAGCGGACTTGCAAGCAAGGTCAGCAGAGCCAGCACGGCGAAGCGCTGCCGAGCTCGCACCTGCAAGGCGGCAATCGCGACAGCGCCGAGAGCGACGCCGAGGGCGAACGGGAAGGCGGCCGAGACGACAACGCCAGCCCAGACGATGGCGAAAACGCGGCTAGCCCAGATCGCGTCTTGGCCCCACTGGCGCGCGGTGACGAGGGCGAACGCCGCGGCAGCGACCGCAACCGTTACCAGCGCCAGGAGCTTGATTCCCACCACGGCGGCCAGTGGGTAATAAAGGACGCTGTAGGTGACGAACGTGTAGCGACCTCCGTACCAGAAGTTGTTCCACAGCGTGAGGCCGTGGTCGGAACAAGCAGCCGACCGTGTGCGGCCGGGCGAGGCCGCCGGGTGGCAGCAGCAGAAGAAGAATCGCGCTCGAAGCAAACGCAGCGCCGGCGGCAAGAAGCGCCTCCCGCCAGCGCCTCGGTAGGGCCGGCAACTGCGCGGCGATGGTTGCCGGTGTCACCTTAGCTCCCGTGCCGGCCCCGGTCGCCTGGCCGCCGCAAGGGTCGTCTGCGTCGGTCATCCGCAGGGCGAAGTCAGCTCTGAGTCTCAGGTCTAGCTTCGGGAGCTGTCTATGCTCAAGGAGCGTACTGGACTCGAACTGGCGGGGTGTGTTTCGGCCTGGAAACGTGACCACCGGCTACCGGAGTCTGTGGCGTCGGGTTTGCTGTCACCGGGCTACACGCTGACGCCTACGCGCGCTGCGCGTACTCCACGCTGGCGAACGGCCAGTCCGATTCGAGCCACTCACTCACGGCGTGCCAAAGGGGGGTGTCCAGGTGCGCGTGGCTCTCCCGCACCCACGAGAGTGCGCAGGCGTCGTTGTCGCTGTCGCGTAGCGGGTAGATGTAGACGCACCCGATCACGTCGCGGCTGGCCGGATCGAGCACCGTGTACGTGAACCCCTTCCGGGTGCGGAAGTCGTCGGCGTGGCGCTGCAGGTCCGCGCGGTTCTCGTCCAGCGTCATCTCTCGCGGCCAGGAGCCGTCGGGATACCCGGGCGTCGCCGCGATGTGCTTCATCGACGACGTCCAGGCGTCGTAGTCCAGCTCGTTGTGCTCAGGCCCGAGCGGCTCGAGGGCGAACCGGGAAGTCTCGAGACGGAGCGGGACGTCGAAGTCGGGCGGAACGAACTCGGCCACGCGACCGATCGTAGAACGTCGGCTCGAGAGGAGCCGGGGAAGCGACTCTCGTCTGGGCCAGCATTCCGGAATGACCCCGAGGGTCACGAGGTCGCCTACGACGTTGGCTCGACGACTTTGGTGACGACCCAGCGGTGCTTGCCGATCTTGCGGTCGCGGACGAATCCCAGCTTCTCGTAGGTCGACAGGGCGCCGTTGAAGAGGAAGCCGGCAGGAACCGAGCCCGCGTCCTCGGGATAGCCCTCTACGTTGCCGCCGCCGAGACGTGCGATCAATTCGAGCGCCCCGCCGAGCGCCGCCATGGCGACGCCCTTGCGCCGATGCCCCTTGCCGACGAAGTTGCAGGCGATACGCCAGTCCGGCAAGGTCGTGAGGCTCTTCTCGTAAGCAGCCCGATTCTTGATCTTCGGCACCTCGTCGGGCGCGCCGAACTGGCACCAACCCACACAGTCGTCGCCGTCGAACACAAGGGCCGCATGCGCCCTGCCTGCCTGCACCCGCGCGAGCTTGTGTTCCCGGTTCAACGACGGCTCGCGGCTGTCATCCGGATGAAAGCCCATGCACCAACAGCCCCCGAAGACACCGTTATTCGCCTCAACCAGCCTGGCGAACGCATCCCAGCTCGAGTCATCGAGAGCCTTGATCGTGTACCCCGAGCCCACCACGAGCTCAGCCTAGCCCGCCGACACCAAAGCCCTGGGCTGTCCCGGTGTGCGGGGAATGTCCCTCGACGCCGCCGGGGGTGTATGCCTGTCCTACCCTGCACAACCGAGGTCACCGAGAGGAGACACATGCCAGTGCGAGCGATCCATCACATCGACTTGGCGGTGCGCGACGTTCAGCGATCGCTGGACTTCTACCTCGCCGTTCTAGGGCCGCTCGGCGTGCGTGAGGAAATGCGCGACCCGAGCTACCGCGGCACCGAGGAAATCGTCTACCTCAGAGCCGGAGACCAGTACCTCGGCTTGCGCCCCGCGGACGGAGGCGAGCACCACTACTACGACGTCGGCCTCGAACACCTCGCCTTCTATGTGGACACCCGCGAGGAGGTGGACGCCGCCTACCAGCGTTGCCTCGAGATCGGCGCACAGATCCACTTTCCACCCGAGGAGGATCGGACATTCCCCGGCTACTACGAGCTGTTCGTCTTCGACCCCGACGGCATCCGCGTCGAAGTCGGCCACGCGCCGCCGGACGACGCTGCCTAGCGACGACACCGAGGGAACGCGAATGTTCGGGAATGTCCCCCGAAGGTGGGGGCTGCCTAGGACGTCGTCATCGGGCGCGACGCGATCGCGATCAAGTCGGCGACGACTTCATCGAGCGGTCGGCTGGCATCCAGCTCATGCGTGCAGCCCGCTCTGAGAAGCGGCTCGACCCTGGCGAGGTCATCCAAGATCATCGCTCGTTCCACTGGAGTCTTCCCGTAGTTGTTCGTCGTTCTGCGCGCGATCCGGTCAAGGATCACGTCAGCAGGGGCGCTGAGCAGGACGACCGCGTCGAAACGGTCGTAGAACTTCGACTGGTTCCTCACGCACCCTTGAACGAAGAGCGAGCGACCATCATCGGAGTCCAGCAGCCCGGTGATCCTTTCCTCGACCCAGAGCCACTCCCCGCGGTGCAGCTCGTCGGAGGACTCAACATACTCGCGATACTCGCGCCAGCCCGGATCATCGGTGTCTACGACGCGATAGCCGCGTCGGCCAAGTTCGGCGAGCGCCGACGACTTGCCCGTTCCCGACATGCCGGTCACGAAGATCCTCGACATCGGGACGACGCTACCGAGTGTCAAGCGACGGCGTGGCTGTATGCCCGAGGGTTCAGGAATGTTCCCTGAGGGAGAGGGCCGAGGCAACGGGCCGGTTGTGCTTGAGCGTGCTAGGCCAGGGGCAGTAGCCGTCGGTTCAGGATTGTCCTCGGTGATCGGGGTCGCGGGAGTTGGGCGCTCTCTCGTCCCAGTCGGATCGGCGCGGCATCGGCGTTTCCACTTCGGCGTGGAGCTGCTGCTCCCAGTAGCGATCTTCGTCGCCGAGCGCTTCGGTTAGTGCGACCCAGTGGGCGATGAGAGCGGTGACCGACTGCTCGACTGCGGATCGCTGAACCGGCGTCTCTTCGGTCACCGGGTCTTGGAGGTGCTGGATGTGCGCAAGGTGCTCGATGACAGCGCGGAGATCGTCTATGACACGGACGCTCTCGGCGACATGCTGGAAGCGCTCCTTATCGCCAAGAATGGCGAAAATTCCAGCCCAGCGGGCGATGGCCTGCCCGAGGTTGAGCGTTAACTCCATCAGGGTGAGTGAGGTCTTGTCGTTCCATTCCTCGTCGCGGGCGAGACGAGGAAGCCGTTGCCTTTGCCCTTCAACGTACTCAGCTCTGGTGTGAGCGAACGCATATGCCTGACTTGTTGAGAGCGTCGTCGGCATCAAGTACGCAGCCCGCTCACGTGCCCCGGTCAAATGAGTCTCGATCTGCGGTGACACTCGCGCACCAAAGTCGAAACCGAGCAGGTGAACGAGAATCATCCGTGCCAGGTCGAAGAAGATAAAGAACTCGGACGCCGCGACCCGCCCGAGGCTCGTCCACCGTTTCGCCTCACGCCTCCTGAGGTAGGCATCGACCACGGAGCCGGTCAGCAGCAACAGTACGAGACCCGCAACGAACGCCGCAGTGAGCGGGTGGTCTAACCAGAACGACCACCCGAGTGGCCAATCGGTCAGGGCGACCGCAACCACAACCGCAACCGCAGCGACCGGAAGCCAGCGGCGCAGTATCTGCGGAGGTCGGTCACCGCTTTTCCCCACGCGATTCTCGCTACTCAAGTAGTCGAGAATCTCGCCTCGACACTGCCAAGGTCAAGTGAGGCAAGAGACTGGTCGCATGCCCCAGCATGCGGGAATGTTCCCTGAGCGTCCACGCTCGGGGTGACGGGCTAGACGGACGCCGAGCGTCCAGCGCAAACGGGATTTCGCGCTCGTCGTCGGCGGCCGAGCGCTAGACAACATGAGCGCCGCAGCGTACGGTCGTGTGGGACAAGTGGCAGCAGACACAAGAAAGAACGAGGTGCAAGCGATGAGAACGACCGGCCTCCTTGCCTCGGCGCTTGTGTTCGCACTAGTGGTCGCGGCTGCGGGACGGCTTCCACCACGCCCGACCCCCTTCCCATGCACTTCGCCGGCTTTCCTGCCGAGGGCGTCAAGGCGAGCACGCCCACGACCGGCAAGCTGCTGGTCGGTCTCAGGCCCACCGACAACACGACCTGGAATGTGTATTCCGACGGACGGGTGATCTGGCAGAAGTGGACTCCGTCCCGCGACGCCACCGTCGTTCCCGATGGAGCGAGCAGGCTCGACACCGGCTACGTCCAGCAGCGGCTCACCCCGCAAGGTGTGCAACTACTCCGGTCGAAGCTCCTGGCGACCGGCCTGTTCGAGCACAACCTCTTGCTCGATGTCGGCGCAGGTTTCCCAGTGGCCTACCTCCGGGTTCGGCGCGGCGATCGAATGGTGACGGTCAGCGGTTATCCCTCGCCCGACCCATCGTGGAACCAGGGCTACACGACGGCAACGCCGGCCCAAAAGGACGCGCTCGCGCGGATCGAAGAGTTCGTGGCCAATCCGGGCAGATGGCTTCCGCCGAGAGCGTGGGCGAACCCCCAAATCCGGGCCTTCGTGCCGGCGCGCTACGTTGTCGCTTTCGATCGGGGCTACCCCGATCTCTCCAAGCTGCCATCTCCAGCCCGCGAGGAGCTCGCCCAGTACAAGCCTCTCAAGCGCCACGGGTGCCAGGTCATGACGACGGGGAAGGCACGGGCACTCCTCCAGGCGTTCGTCGACGCTGGGATGTCGCCCTCGCACAACCACGCATGGGTCATCGCCTTCGATTTCGCCGGCCTGCACCTCCCCCGCCCCTCAGACTTCCACATGTCCCCCGCCCTTCCGGACGATCGCTGCGAGCCGGGGCCCGGCTAAGGCCCTTCCAAGCAGCGTCAAGCTCGGATGCCCGAGCGTGCGGGAATGTCGCTTGAACCTGAACGTAGGTGACCCCGGGGCTCCAGTTACATTTGATGGCGTGCCCACTCCGGAGCAAGTCACGGCCGGAATGGAAGTGGCTCGGGAGCTTCGGGAGCGGTATCGCGTGAGAGGGGTGCTGGTCTCCGCCGCTCAAGCGGGGTACATCGCCGAACTCAGGTGCGGGATGGAATATTGCTTTGCAGCGGCGCAAGACCGCTTCGAGCCACTCGGGATTCCGCATGGCCCCTGGATGCCAACGCACGAACACTTCCCACTAGCGAAAAGGTTCAGAGGGACGAGGGAAGTCACGAATGCCGTCCTCGCGCACCGGCGTTGCAACAACGTCGGATACAAGATCGAAGAGCTCAGGGACCATCTCGAAGGCTTGCGCTTAGACGGAAGTGCTCTTCACCCCGACGCGATACAAGCCGCCATCGACGATCACGTGGAACAGCGTAGAACCGGAGCCGGGCGCTACCCACGGCGTCGCGGATCGCGCAAGCGAGCCATCGAGATCGCGCACCAGACTCACCAATCGCTCGGCCGAACCGAGTGACTAAGCCTGCCTAGCGGGGTTACGCCGGCTTGCCCGAGTGTGCGGGAATGTCCCTTGAGCCCCACTGTAGGTTGCCGCCGTGGACGACCAATGGATCGAGGACGTCCGCTCGCTGCTCGACTGTCCATCACCAGCCCCACTAATGGCGTACCGCGAGGACGGAGGGGCGGCACGTGACTGGATCTACTCCTTCGCCGACGCGACGCTAGTCGTCCGACCGGCCTCCGCGAGCTCGAGCGCCGCATCCAGCGTCGACTCACGGCGTTCGGCCTCGACGGCGGCGACCTGGTCGGCCCCGAGACGGTCGTGTGCGAGCTGCACTCGGCTGTGGAGCAGCTCGCTCATTTGGGGCCACGGGACGATGCCGGCCGCGGCAGAGAGCTCTCGCTGGATCCGGTCGAGGCGCACGCACAGCTCGTCGTGTCCGAGACCGGCCGCGGCGGCGGCGAGTCCGTGCAGGGCCTCGGCCCCGACCCGGCGGTCACCCCGCCGGATGGAGATCCGAAGCGCCTTCAGGAGGAGCTCTCGTGGGTCGAGGTACCGCTCTTGCATCACCGCCGCCAGGCCGAGATTGCCGACGGCCAGCGAGAGCCGAAACGTGTCGTCCAGCTCTCGCGCGATCGCCGCGGCTTCCTCCAGCTCGGCGATCGCGCGTTCGGGCTCTCCGGCAAGAAGGGCGTCCCAGCCGAGGTTGTTGAGGCTGTCAGAGACGCCGATGACGTCACCGGTCTCTCGCTTGAGCCGAAGGACCTCCTCGCCGAGGGCACTTCTCGTGCTGAGTTCGAGCTCGGTCGCAGACAGCGGCAGGAGCACCTCCGAGCGCTCCCACGGGTCGGAGAGCTGGCGCAGAAGTGCCACGCTGCGCTCCACGGACGCCCCGGCCGCCTCGCGTTCGCCCCGCTCGATGACGACCCAGGCGAGATACGCAAGAGCCGAACGCCTCGACCGCCGCGAGCCCGGCTGCAGCAGCGGCTTCCGATGCCTGCCGGTAGCTGCTCCTGCGCGACGGCGAGGTCACCCTGGAAGAAGGCGAGCTGCGCGGACGAGAGGAATCCGACCGCCCGGTCGGATTCCGCGACGCCTCCCGCGGCAAGCGCGCCCTCGATCCAGCCGCGGCCTTCCGTGGCGCTGCTGCGAGCCTGCCAGTAACGAAAGACTCCCGCGGAGATGTGCACTGCTCTGCCTCCGAGCTCGCGCTCGAGGGCGCGTGCCATCGCAGCCCTTAGGTTCGGCAGCTCCTGCTCGACAGTCGCGAGCCAGGCGGCGGTGTCCGGCCCTCGAAGGCCCGCCTCTGCGTCGTGGGCGAGCCGCTCGTAGTACGTTCCGTGGAGCTCGATCACCTCGGCGCGTTGGTCGTCGTCGAGTCTGCTCGACTCCGTACTCGCGGATCGTCTCGAGCATCCGGTAACGGTCGCCGTCGCGCGTGATCAGGCTCTTGTCAACGAGCGACGCGAGCGTCTCGACGTCGGTCGCGCAGACGTTCTCGACCGCATCCAGCGGCGCGCTGCCCGCGAAGACGGCGAAGCGTGCGAAGACGTCGCGCTCGTCCGGGTCGAGCAGTCCCGAGGACCAGGCGATCGTGGCACGGAGGGTCTGCTGCCGTGGGTCAGAGTCCCGGCCGCCCTTCAGCAAGTCGAGGCGGTCGCCCAGCCGGTCGAGGATCTGCTCGGGTGTCAGAACCGCGCACCGAGCCGCTGCGAGCTCGAGCGCGAGCGGGAGATTGTCGAGGCGCTCGCAAAGCTCCAGGACGGCAGGGCTCGCCTGGAAGGCCGGGTCGAGGGCAGCTACACGGGCGGCGAAGAGGTCGAGACCTTCCGGAGCAGTCAGCTGCGGGACCGGATACACGTGTTCGCCCGAGAGCCGGAGCCGCTCACGGCTCGTGACCATGAGCCTTCGGGCCGTCGAGGTCTCGTAGCGCCGCGATCGCCGCAGCAGCATCGGGGAGCAGATGCTCGGCATTGTCGAAGAGGAGAAGCATCCGCTTGCCGGTCAGCATCTCGGCGAGGACGTCCTCGAGCGGGCGGTCGGGCTGCTCGATCACGCTCGAGCGTCTGCGCGGTCTGTCTCGAGCACCAGCGCCGGGTCGCGAAGCGGCGCAGCGGGATCCACCAGACGCCGTCGGGATAGGCGTCAGCGGCGAGGGCGGCTGCCTGCAGTGCGAGCCGGGTCTTCCCTCGTCCCACCAGGCCCGGTGAGGGTGAGCAGACGAGCAGCGGCCGCCGAGCAGCACGCTCGACGACCTCGGAGAGCTGCGCTCCCTGCCGAGGAAGGGCGTCGCCGGGACGGGCAGATCCGTGCGGTACAGGGATTTGAGCGCCGGAAAGCTGCCGTCTCCGAGCTGGTAAACGCGCTCCGGCGCAGAGAGGTCTTTCAGCCGGTGCTCGCCGAGATCTTTCAGCCTCGAGGTCGACGAGCTGTGCCGTGGAGGCCGAAGACGAGCACCTGCCCCCCGTGGCCGACGGCTGCGATCCGCGCAGCTCGGTGGACATCGTCGCCGACGTACCCCTCTCGTCCCGGTCATGACGCAGGCGTCCCCGTCGAGGAGGCCGACGCGCACGTGGATCTGACCAGGTGCGAGCGAGTCCGTTAGCGCAGCTCGCGCAGCTGCGAGAGCGCCTGGTGCGGTCGGCGAAACGCGAAGAAGAAGAAAGCGTCCCCCTCCGGCCGACTCGACGCCGTCCTCCGCCGCGCACGCCTCACGGACGACTACCGTCGGTGTTCCGCCGAGCGCGTCGCGCGTAGTCCTGCCTCCGCCCCCAGCTTGTGGAGGAGCTTCGTCGACCCCTCGATGTCGGTGAAGAGGAAGGTGACGGTGCCGGTCGGAAGGTCGTTTCGCACGAGGCGATCATCCGACTGAAGAGGCCCGGCGTCCGAGTGGCACCGGCTCTGGATGCAGGAACACCCGCTGCGCGAGTGTGCGGGAATGTCTCTTGAACGTACTGCCGCGATCCGCCGCGGCTATCGCACTCGATCTCCGAGCGTCTCCGAAACGAGCTCGTCCAAATCCAGGCCGAGAGCCGCCTCGCGCGCCGCCGCCAGCTCCTCGGGGTCGAGCTTCGCTCGGAGCTCGTCGAGGGTCGGCTGCGCCACCTGCCGGTACGTGGCCGGCATGGCCTCGTGACCCAGTGAGAAGAACAGAACCTCGGCTGCATCCCGATATTCACCTTCCCGAGCAAGAAGAACGCCGACGCCACTAATCGCGTGCAGGAGAAGTGACGTGGCCTGCATCTCCCGCGCGAGCTCCAGCGCGCGCCGCAGGTGCTCGCGAGACTCGTCAAAGCGAACGAGTGCCGCCGCCGCGAATCCGAGCCGGCACAGGGCGGCCGTCATCCCCCAGCGGTGGTTCGCCAGCTCGAATCCCTCGTAGCCCGCGATCGCGTGCTCCATCGCCTGCTCGTAGTCGCCGAGGCAGTAGGCGCTCATGCTGGCGCGGCTCTGCGTGTAGCCAGCCCCGGCGTCGTCACCGGCTTTCGCGAAGAGCTCGCGGGCCTCGAGGTGGAGGCGGATCGCGGTCGCGTAGTCACCCTCCGCATCCGCGAGCAGCCCGAGCTTGCTGACGGCGAAGCCGAGGATCAAGGGGCTGCCGAGCTCTTCCGACACCGAGCGGCACGTCCACGAAGGCCTCTCGGGCCCCCTCGAGGTCGTCGAGGAGGAGACGGACGAAACCGAGCCACGGAAGCGAGCCCATGACGATCGATGATCGCCCGCCGAGCGAGCGACGTCGACGGCCTCTTCCAGGCTGACGGCGGACTCGGCGTAGACGTCGCGGTAGCAGTCGTTCGTGCCGATCGCCAAGAGGCAGACGCCGAGCTCTCTCGTCAACCGTCGCTCGCGCAATGCCGGGAGACAGGCTCGCGCGATCGCGTCCAGCTGCTCGTCGTAGCCAAGCGCGCTTCCGAGGTAGGTCTGATACGCGAGAGCCGAAAGCATGACGTCGCTCGCCTTCCCGGCATCGAGCGTGCTGCTGAATGAGGGCCCGAGCAGCTCCGCCAGCTGCCCGAACGTCTCCGATCCCTCGTGCCAGCTGTGCGCCCAGAAGAACAGCTGGAGGGACGAGAGAGCCGCCCGCGCGTCGTCCTCATTCCACTGGGCGACGGCCCACTCCGCGGCCGCCCGCAGGTTGTCGATCTCCACGCGAAGCTCGTCGCGCGCCTCCATCATGTGCTCGCCGAGAAGCGCGTCGGCCCGTGCGGCGAGCATCCCGACGTAGAAGCGCGCATGGCTCTCTCGCGCATCCGCGAGGTCCACGGTCATCGGCGCCCAGGCGCTCCGACGCGTACTGCCGAAGCAGCTCGTGCAACTCGAAGCGCCCGACGCCTGCGCGACGCACGAGTGACTTGCTCACGAGCCCGTGGAGCTCGGCCAGACCCGCTCCTGCCACCGCGGCCGCGGCATCCCGCGCGAACGTGCCGCGAAAGACCGAGAGGCGCGAGAACACCCGCCGCTCGTCGCTCCGAGAGAAGCCGCCACGACTGGTCGAACGCGGCGCGGAGGCTGCGATGCCGTTCCGGGACGTCGTGCATCGACGTCTCCAAGAAGCCGAGGTTCCGCTCGATCTCGTCCGCGATCTCGACGCACGGGAGGGTCGACGCCCAAGCCGCCGCGAGCTCGATGCCGAGCGGCATCCCGTTCACGAGGCGGCACACGCGCTCCACGTGCGGGCGTTCCTCGTCGGTGAGCGCGTATCCGCCGTCGACCTGACGCGCGCGATCGACGAACAGGCGCACCGCGGCACTGTCGCCTGCGTGCCCGTTCCCGCTCCCGTTCGCGAGCCCATCCACGTCGAGCACCCACTCGCTCTGCACCTGGAGGCGCTCCCGCGAGGTCGTCAACAGCTCCACCTGCGGAGCCTGCTCGATGACCTCGGTGAGCAGGTCCCGCGCGTCGAGCAGATGCTCGAAGTTGTCGAGCACGAGCAGCGTTGCCCGTTCGCGCAGGAAGTCGACCAGCTGGTCACGAGCGGGGATCGCGCTGTGCGCGTTGTCGACCTGGAACTGCAGGCTCTCGGCGACCGCGGGCGCGAGCAGATCGGGTGCCGGGACACCGACGAGCGGAACGAAGTGGACACCGTGCTGGTAGCGGTCGATCCTGCGAGCGGCTGCCTCGAGCGCCAGTCTCGTCTTGCCGACACCGCCCGGCCCGACAAGTGTCAGCAGGCGGCAGTCGGGCTCGTCGAGCATGCGATCGATCGAGGCCAGCTCATCGGTCCGCCCCACGAACGAGGTGCGCGGAGCCGGGAGGTTCCGGATCCCCGCCTCGAGCGTCTTCAGAGGCGGGAACTCGGAGGGGAGCCCGTCGATCTCGAGTTGGAAGATGCGCTCCGGGACACTCAGGTCCTTGAGGCGGTGCGGGCCGAGGTCGCGCACGTCGGCGTCGACGAGCGCCCGCGTGGCCTGCGACAGGAGCACTTGCCCTCCGTGACCGACCGCCGCGATCCGGGCTCCCTTGTGGACGTCGAGGCCGACGTACCCCTCGTCGGTGAGCCGGGGCTCGCCCGTGTGCAGCCCCATCCGCACCCTGATCGGGCCACCCGAGAGCGCCAGCTGCGCGTCTACGGCTGCAGCGACAGCCTCCGATGCACGGCCAAATGCGACGAAGAAGGCGTCGCCCTGCGTGTCCACCTCGGCGCCGTTGTTCGCGGCGAACGCCCCCCTGAGCAGTCGCCGGTGCTCGTGGAGCGCGTCGGCGTACGCGTCCCCCAGCTCGTGCAGAAGCTTCGTCGACCCCTCGACGTCCGTGAAGAGAAACGTGACGACGCCGGTCGGAAGCGTGGCCGACACGCAACCATGATCACTGGACGGGACACGCGTGTCTACTCCGCGTGCGGATGTCGGGCGCGCACGACTCGACTACTACGCACTAGTTGAGAACACCGGACGAACGCGATCTTGTAACGAACCGGATCGGCCTTGCGACAAGGTGCTCGCCTGCCCCAGCGTGCGGGAATGTTCCCTGAGCGCTCTAGGAGACGACGCTGCCCTGCTCAGGTCGCGGAAGTTGTCGATAGCGCAGCGCGACAATGATCGCGGCGACGATCACGACCACCGCGACGGCGTTCGGCACTATCAACGCGAGGTTCGACGATGCGATCCCGTATGCGAACCAGAGAACGAAGCCGACCAGCAGAACGAGGAAGTATCCGATCGAGATACTCCTGGAGCTTCCGTGCTCGACGATCTTGCGGATCTGAAGTAGCGGCCCGAGAGCCATGGCGATTGCCCAGCTCGCGGCCATCAAGGCAAGTGTGGTTTCCACGGGTCTCCTTCGGAGCCGACGACAGGGACAAGCCCGAGGGAGAGGGGGTGTGCTCGGATCGTCGATCCGCGGGCACGAGCACGCGCCCGAGCAATCGTAGCCGAGCGAACGAGCTGCTCATCGAACGGCAGCAGACTCAGATGCCCGAGACTGCTCTCCCTGACGCCGCACAACACGGGATTCAAATCTGACCAAATCTGACCAAACGCCCGAATTCACGAGTTATCCACAGGTCAGACGTGAACTCGTGAACTGGCGGATTTGGCTCAACCAAGCCGTTTGCGCCTATGGAGCGTACCGGGTTCGAACCGGTGACCTTCGGCTTGCAAAGCCGACGCTCTCCCAACTGAGCTAACGCCCCGTGCCTGAATTGTAGACGGCACCCGGGCCGCCCCTCTCGGCGACCACTACGAATCGGACTGACCCGGGGAGATCGACAGCGTCGGCCCTGAGAGGGCGGAGGGGAAGATCCCCGGCGGGGTCGAGCGGCCGAGCCAGGCGTCGGCGTCGTAGCCGTTCTGTTCCCAGTAGCCGGGGAGCACGTCGGTGCGTACCTCGATGCGGGTCACCCACTTGACGCTCTTGTAGCCGTACATCTGTGGCATCACGACCCGTGCCGGGGCGCCGTGCGGCCGCGAGAGCGGTTTGCCGTCCATGTCGAGCGCGAGCATCACGTCACCGAGCAGCGCCTGCTCGTGGGTGAGCGAGTCGTCGTAGGGCACCTCGTCGGAGACGAACCGAAGCGAACGCCACCCCTCCAGCGGCTTTGCCTGCTCGATCACGTCGGCGAGCCGGACGCCACCCCAGTGCACGCCGTACACCGACCAGCCCGTGACACAGTGGAAGTCCGACACCTGCTCGGCCCGCGGCAGCGAGCGCAGATCGGCGAGCGTGAGCGTCACGGGCTGTTCCACGTGACCGACGATGCGCAGTCGGTACGTCGGCCGGCGCGATGCTCGGCATCCTGCTGCCGATCGTGTAGATCCGCCACCCGCTCGACGGAACAAGCGCCGCGACGCCGTCGGGCACCACCTTGCCGAGCAGCCCGAACGCGTCACGTGCGAAGAAGAGACCGGCGATACCGGCACCGACGACACCCAGGAACGCGGCCCGCCCGATCGTACGGTCGTCCACGCGCATGGTGTAGCAGACGGACTCGCCTCGGCCGATGAACGATCCCAGCGGGCGCGGCTTGCGCGATCATCGCGCGAGCCATCGGACAGCGGCTCACGTCGATCTCCGCCCGCCGGACGATCCGGCTCGCAGGTCCGCGATCCTCACCTTTCCCTTCCTCCCAGCAGCTCCAGCTTCTCGGCGACGACCTCCTCGACGGCGGCCACGATCGCGGCGTCCAGCTCCGCAATCCGCCACCCCCGTGACAGCTCGTCCAGACGGCTGCCGAGCATCGCGAACGTTCGCTCGCGGACCTCGGTGTTGACGTTGACCTTTGCCACGCCGGCGGCGACAGCGCGACGCACGTCACCCTCCGGCAGCCCCGAGGCGCCGTGGAGCGAGAGCGGGACGTCGACTGCGGCCCGGATCGCGTCCAGCCGCGCCCAGTCGAGCTCGGGCTCGGCGGCGTAGGTGCCGTGCACGTTCCCGATCGACACCGCCAGGCACGAGGCCTCCGTTGCCGCGACGAACTCCGCAGCCTCCGCCGGATCGGTCAGCTTGCCGGCCGCCGTCGCGGCGGCCACGTCCTCACCGCCCTCGACGTGACCCAGCTCGACCTCGATCTCCGCTCCGTGGCTGCGGGCAAGATCGCGGGCGGCGGACACGAACGCGACGTTGTCCGCGTACGGAAGCCTCGAGCCGTCGGCGAGCACGGCACCGACCGCACCGCTCGCCAGTGCCTCGCCGATCAGCTCCAGCGAGCTCGCATGGTCGAACTGGACGCAAACGGGCACGCGGGCTGACCGCGCGACCGCACCGAGCGCCGGCAGCAGCAGCCGCCCGTCGCGAGAGGCGACGCTCGCCTCGGACACCAGCAGCACCACCGGCACGCCGGCCGCTTCCGCCGCGTGGACGACCCCGCAGGCGGTCGTGACGTCGTAACACGTGAACGACCCGGCAGCCGCTCCGGCGGCGCGACGCTCGTCGAGGACATCCCGGAACCCGCTCAACACACGGGCGATCCTCGCACGATCCCCGTGACCAGCCGCGCGAGAAGCTCGTCGTCGCCGACGTTGCCCGGCACGACGAGGTAGTCGAGTGCCTCACCGTCCGGCCAGCGCGCCGACCAGCGGGAGACGCCGGGCTCGACGGGGCCGACGACCTCGGCTTCGGCGGCGCCCACCCCGTCGCGCAGTGTCACCGCCGACGTGATGCCACCCTTCGCGACGATCACGTCGGGGTGAGGCGCGACGCCCGTCACGACGCCGGCGAGCCCCGCGGCGACGCGGTCGCCGGCCTCGAGCGACACTGCCGTCCCGGGACGCTCCGGCGGCGTGGCGACGACGGCGAGTCCCATGCGATCGAGCAGCTCCGACGTCAGGCGAGAGAGCCGCCGGGCCTCCGCTTCGTGGTCACCGTCGACGAACGCACCCACGTCTGCCTCGAGCACCGCGTCAGGGTACGCGTCGTGCAACCGTGCCAGCTGCCGCGTCGTCTGCGGCACGTACGAGCCGCAGACGACGAGCACGCGCTCGCCACCCGGAAGCAGCGCCGGCTCGCGCGCCGTCGTGCCGGCGAGGACGCCGGCGAACGCGGGCGCGCAGCGGACGATCACCTCGCAGCCCTTCGCCTGGGCCGCGGCCCAGCCGGCTGCGATCAACGCCAGGTCGCCCTCGGTCTCCGCGTCCGGCCCGAAGGCGGCCGGACGGCCGCACCCTCCGAGCCGGCACAGCGCGTCCGACACGACCGCCGGCCCGCCGGCTCGCAGCGCGGCGAGCGAGAGCTCGGCGCCGTCGCTTGCACGGAACAGGCCGTCGCTTCGCTCCTCGGCCCAGTCGAGCAGACGGGCGCTGTGGTAGGTGAACACGCCGTCGTTCGCATACTCGGTCTCGTGCAGCGGGGTCGGCACGCCGTCGCGCACGAACAGATGCACGCCGTCCACCGTGATCCGCCCCGCCGCAGGCAGGGCCGGGACGAGCAGGAGCACGGGCCAGCGTCCGGACGCGACGACCGAACGCACGCCGAGGTACTCCTCGAGCAGATGCCCCCGCAGCGTGCTGTCGCCGCGCAGCACGACCCGGGCGTCGGCCGCCGCCTCGCGCGCGACGCGCGCCGCATCGGAGACCAGCGGCTCGACGCGGTCGGGCGGCAGCGCCCGGCTGTTCGTGATCAGGTGAACGGCTCGCCTACCCACGAGCGCTGCTCCGACGCGCTCCGCATCCCAATCGAGCAGCACGCGGACGCCGGCCAGCGTCTGGACACCGGTCGGATCGTCGTCGAGGACGACGAAGGACGGGGAGCCGCCTGCGCTCACCTCGTCATCGTACTGTCATACAGGTTATGGTCAGAGTCGTGGCGGTTCCGCCGGAGACTCCTCTCCTCCCAGCGCCGATCCAGCGCGACGAGGTACGCCGGCTGCTGCCGCCGCTCGACGAGCAGATCGACCTCGTCGAGGAGACGTATCGCGCGCTGGCACGCGGCGCCATCGAGATGCCGCCGAAGATCGGCGTGCATCCCCGCGTCGACGCCTTCCTCCACGCAATGCCCGCGTATCTCCGTGAGACCGACGCCGTCACGCTCAAGTGGGTCTCGGGCTTCCCGGACAATCCTGCACGCGGGCTCCCGTTCATCTCCGGCGTGATCGTCGTCAACGACGCCGCCACGGGGCTCCCGGTCGCGATCATGGACGCGGCGGAGATCACCGCCGCGCGCACCGCCGCCGCGAGCGGAGTCTGCATCCGGGCCTGGGCGCCGGACGGCTGGCGCCGCGCGGCGATCCTGGGCTGCGGCGAGCAGGGCCGCTACCACGCCCGGATGCTTCGCCACCTCCGGCCCGACGCGGAGCTCGTCGCCTTTGACCCGGTGCCGGAGCGGGTGCTCGGGCTCGGGCGCGACGTACTCGTCGCGGACACGCCGAGGGAGGCGGTCGACGGCGCCGAGGTCGTCGTCACCGCGGGCCCGATCGTCGAGGACCCCGTCTCGCCGCTCACACCCGACTGGCTCGGCACCGGTCCGTGGCTGCTCTTGCCGATCGACTTCGACTTCTACGTGTCGACGGCCTCCGTCGACAGCGCCGACCTGTTCGTCAGCGACGACGTGCCGCAGTTCGAGGCGTATCGGGAGCACGGGCACTTCCGCGGCTGGAACGTGCCGGCCTGCTCCGTGGGCGCGGCACTCGAGCGCGGCCTCGCCGGCGGGCGCGTCGTCGCCTGCAACCTCGGCATCGCCGCACTCGACGCGGCGTTCGCCCACGCCGTGCTCGAGCGGCAGCGCAACAGCAGGGAAAGGAGCTGAATCGTGAGAATCGTCCAGTACGAGTCCGGCGGAGCGACCGGCTGCGGCGTCGAGGTCGACGGCGCCGTCTTCGCGACCGGATACGCCGACACACTCGCGCTGATCCGCGACGGCGACCGAGGGATCGAGCGGGCGGCGGCGACCGCGGACGGCGTCCGACCCGGTGCCCGTCGACAAGATCCTCGCGCCTCTCACCAACCCGGGGAAGATCCTCGGGTCCGGGGTGAACTACGCGAGCCACGGCGACGAGGAGCCCGGCTTCGTCTTTCCCGACGAGGTGGTGTGGGACTTCATCAAGCTCGCGAGCGCGATCGTCGGGCCGGGCGACGACATCGTCCTGCCGCCGGCCGACGACGTGATCGTCCGCCGTGCCGGCAGCGCGGCTCAGTTCGCCGAGTACGGCTTCGCGGTCGACTACGAGGTCGAGTTCGGGGTCGTGCTCGGTGCGCGCGCGAAGAACGTCCGGCGAGAGGATGCGCTCGACCACGTGTTCGGCTACACGGTGTTCAACGACGTCGGCTCGCGTTCGGTGCAGTTCCACAACGGGCAGCGCGACCTGGGCAAGAACTTCGACACGTTCTGTCCGATGGGGCCGTGCATCGTGACGAAGGACGAGTTGCCGCGAGTGGGAGGCGATTCGGATCCAGTCCCATGTCAACGGGGAGCTACGACAGGACGCCCTCGTCGGCGAGCAACTCGGGCCGCCGCCGGTTGCGATCGAGTGGCTCTCGTCGATCATCACGCTCGAGCCGGGCGACTGCCTGATGACGGGCACGCCTGCGGGCTGCGGCACGTTCACGATTCCGCCGAGGTTCCTCGAGCCGGGAGACGTCGTCACCGTGTCGGCGAGCGGGATCGGCGAGCTCACCAACCCGGTCGTGCAGGGCACCGCCAGGACTCGCTGAGGAGGTTCGTGAAGCACCCGCGGGCAGTCCTCCTCCTCGGGCTGCTCGCGGGGACCCTCGCGGTCCGACCGCAGCTGACCGCGGTCGGACCGTTGCTGCCGGAGATCCAGGACGACTTCGGGATCGACCACGCCACCGCGGGCCTCCTGGTGACGGTGCCCGTTCTCTGCATGGGGCTGTTCGCGCTCCCGGTCGCACGGCTGTTGCGACGAACCGATGTGCGCACGGCGACCGGCTGGTGCCTCGCCACGATCGCGATCGCGACCGTCCTGCGCCCGCTCTCGCCGGGATTCTCGGCAATGATCGCGCTCACCTTCGTGTTCGGAGTCGGCTCCGGCGTAGTGGGCGCGCTGCTGCCGGTGGTGGTGAAGGAGCGCTTCGCAGAGCGGCCGGCTCTCGGCACGGGCGTGTTCGCGCTCGGGCTCAACGTCGGCGCGACGCTCGGGGCCGGTCTGGCAGTCCCGCTCGCACTCGCCACGGACAGCTGGCGCTGGTCGCTCGGATTGCTCGCTCTGGCGGGCGCGCTGGCGGTGCCGGCCTGGGTACGGCTCTCTCGTGACTCTCTCGGAGACGCCCTTCCGGTCGAGACCGTCGACCACCTGCCGTGGCGCAGCGGCTTCGCCTGGTCGGCGACCCTCGTGTTCGGCTTTCAGGCGCTCTGCTACTTCGGCCTCAACGCGTGGCTCGCCGACGCGCTCATCGAGGGCGGGTGGTCCGAGGGCAGCGCCGGCGCGCTCGTCGCGCTCCTCAACGTGATCGCAATCCCGGGGGTGCTACTCGTCTCTCTCCTGTGCGGACGCGTGATCGGGGTGCGCCTGTACCTCGCGATCGCCGCAGGCGGGCTCGTCGCCGGTACAGTCGGGCTCGCGTCGACGGTTGGTGACGGCACCGCGTGGGGTTGGGTCGCAGTTATCAGCCTGTCACTCGGCTCGCTGTTCGCGCTTGCGATGACCCTTTCCGTCGCTGCCACCGGCGGCCCGGGCGAAGCCGCCGCGCTTGCGAGCATGCAGCTCGGGGTCGGCTACACGATGGCCGCCGTTGCGCCCTTCGCACTCGGGTCGCTGCGCGACACGACAGGCAGCTTCGCCGCCGGGCTCTGGGTGGTCGCCGGGATCGCGGTGCTGGTCGCCGTGTTCGTGGCGGCGACGATCGTCCTGCTTGGTCGTCGCGCGCACGCAGGAGACTCTGCTGCCGACAGCCCTTCATGACTAGGCACTCTGTCCATGCGACAGCTCATGGGCACGTACGCCCTTGGCGGTCGACGAGGCAGGGCCTATCGTGTTCGGGTCGGCTCTACCAGCCCGCCACGACAGGGTTCGTCAGCCGGCCGATCACCTCCGCTTCGATCGTCACCTCGTCCCCGGGCTGCAGGAACTCGGGTGGATCGCGGAAGTACCCGATTCCGGACGGCGTGCCCGTCGAGACGACGTCGCCGGGCTCGAGCGTGACGATTCGTGTGAGGAACTCGATCAGCACGGGGATCGGGAAGATCCAGTCGGCCGTGCTCGCGTCCTGCTTCTGCACGCCGTTGACGTACGTCGCGATGCGGACGTTGTCGGGGTCGGGGATCTCGTCCTTGGTCACGATCGCCGGGCCGATCGGCGCGAAACCGTCCGGGTTCTTGCCGAGCGTGATCTGTGAGTCCTGCGTCCGGCTCGTCCAGTCGATCTGGACCGCGCGCGCGCTGACGTCGTGCAGGAGCGTGTAGCCGTAGACGACATCGAGCGCGTCCGCCGCCGCCACGTTCTTCGCGCGCCGGCCGATCACGAAGGCGAACTCGACCTCCCAGTCGACCTTTGCCTCGGGAAACGGGATCACGATCGGGTCACCAGGCCCCGACACCGCGGTCGGCAGCTTCGCGAAGAAGTACGGATCCTGGAGGACCTTCGCGGGGCCCGCCGCCTCCTCGCCGTGGGCGCGGTAGTTGATGCCGCAGCAGAGGACCTTGCTCGGTCGAACCGGCGCGAGGAGCCTGTCCGGGTCGAACGGCTCTCCGGTCGGCTCCGGGGTTGCCCCGTCGCGGATGAGCGCTGCCATGTCGTCGAATGCGGTCGGCGAGACGCCGCCGTCGCCGGCGATGCCGACGCCGGTGCGGCCGTGGTGCTCGTAGGTCACAAGACGCATGTCACCGTTCCTTTCCCTCTGTGCGGGTCGTTCGGTTGCCTGTCGGGCGCTCGGCGATCTCGCCGGGAAGGAAGCCCGGCGAGGCGTCGACGTCCGTTGCCTGGTCGAACTCGGTGCACTCGATGCGCACGCTGTGGCTGTCCGCCGCCGTGAGGAAGCTCGAGACCCGGCCGCGGCCGTTCCCGAGCACGACGAGCGCGCCCGGGTCGCTGAGCGCGCCCACCGCGGTCGCGACATCGTCGACGCCGAAGCACAGGTGATGGAGACCCTCGCCGTGCTCGTCGAGCCACGTGGTCAACGGCGAGTCGCCGTCGAGCGGCTCGACGAGCTGCAGAAACACGTTGCCCGCGTCGAGGTAGGTAAGCCGCACGTGTGGCTGGTCGATCACCTCCGACGAGTGGACGGGCAGTCCCAGCCGGCCCGCGTAGAACTCGAGCGCGTCGTCGGTCGAGCGCACGAGGACGGCGACGTGGTCGAGCCTGCGCAGGTGTGTCACGCGGCGCCGGTCTCCCTGGCGGCCGCCTTCACGTGCTCCCGCCACCACGCCGCCACACCCTCCAGGTGCGCGGCCATCGCCGTGCGCGCGCCTGCAGGGTCACGCGCCGTGATCCGCTCGAGGATCGCCTCGTGCTGGCCGAGCGTCAGCGGCGTCGAGCCCGAGCCGAGGTTCTCTCGTCGGATGTCGATCAGCGCCGTGCCGATCGAATCCATCAGCAGCAGGTAGAGATCGTTCTGCGTGGCTGCGGCGATCACCCGGTGGAACTCGAGATCGTCGCGCGCCGCCGCTTCGACGTCCTCGACCTCCTCGTGCATCCGCTCGTGCACTGCGCGCAGACGCGCGAAATCGTCCTCGGTCCCCCGTTCGGCGGCCGCTCCCGCGATGTGCACCTCGAGCAACGCCCGCACTTCGTGCACCTTCTCGAAATCGACCGTTCCGCCCCTGAGATAGAGGCTCATCGACTCGCTGACTGCGGCAGCATCCACGGCGGCCACGCGCAGACCGCTCCCCGATCGCACCTCGATGACACCCTTTGCCACGAGCGCGCGGACGGCCTCCCGCACGACCGTGCGCGAGACGCCGAACTGCTCGCCGAGCTCCCTCTCGGAAGGCAGCCGATCGCCAACCTGAAGTCTGTTTGAAAGGATCGTGGCCAGCATCATGTCGGCGACCTTGTCCGAGAGCCGTGGTTCGCGGGTGACCTGCTCGAACAGGGCGGCACCGTCGTCCGAAGCCGGGACGTCGCTGTCAGTCACGAATGCGATCCTACGTCATACAGCATGCCGATTGTCTAGTGGACGAGTGGTACGCCATCGTATAGGTTGCTGACCGAGTGGCCACCGTCTCGTTCCATCACGTCAAGAAGATCTACGCCGACGGGACGGTCGCCGTCGTCGACCTGTCACTCGAGATCCCTGACGGCGAGCTGATGGTGTTCGTCGGCCCATCCGGCTGCGGGAAGACGACCGCGCTCCGCATGGTTGCGGGTCTCGAAGAGATCACCGACGGCGAGATCCGGATCGGCGACGAGGTCGTCAACCGTCTTCCCCCTCGCGATCGGGACGTCGCGATGGTGTTCCAGAACTACGCCCTCTATCCCCACAAGACCGTCTTCGAGAACCTCTCGTTCCCCCTCAAGCTGCGCAAGCTCGGAAGCGCCGATATCAAGCAACGCGTCGCGCGAGTCGCGTCCATCCTCGAGCTGAACGAGCAACTCGAACGCAAGCCGCGGCAGCTTTCCGGCGGCCAGAGGCAGCGAGTGGCGATGGGTAGAGCACTCATCCGCGAGCCACAGGCCTTCCTCATGGACGAGCCGCTCTCGAACCTCGACGCCAAGCTGCGAACCCAGATGCGAGCCGAGATCGGGCTCTTGCACAAGAGCATTGGAGTCACGACGATCTACGTCACGCACGATCAGGTCGAAGCGATGACGCTGGGCGACCGCGTCGCCGTGATGCGCCTGGGGGAGCTTCAACAGGTCGCCCACCCCACCGAGCTCTACACACGGCCGGCCAACCTCTTCGTCGCGGGTTTCATCGGTAGCCCCGCCATGAACTTCTTCGAGGGGACGCTCGAGTCGAGCGGAGGACGGCTCGCCGTCGCATTCGGCGACGGGCAACGCCTGGCCGTCGACGACGGGGAACGCCTACTCGCGGCGGGGCTCGAGTCGTTCGCGGGCCGGCACGTCATCGTCGGAGTCCGCCCCGAGCATCTCGAGGACGCATCGGTCGCACGCGACGTCCCGGACGATCGTCGACTGCAAGGGCAGGTTCGCCTCCGCGAACTTCTCGGCTCGGAAGTCGTCGTACATTTCGAAGTGGACGCTGCGCCTGTTGTCCGCCCGGAGATGCGCGAGATCGCGGATGACATCGACGCTGCAGCCCTGACCGACCTCGACAGGCTCAGGGCCGCACGTCGGACCGCGTTCGTCGGGCGCTTCTCCGTCGACTCCGACGCAGCGGCTGATGCCGTCGTCCACGTCGCCGTGGCACCAGGATCGCTGCGCTTCTTCGATCCCGAAACAGGGCTCCGTATCGGTGACGCCACGTCCGCTTGACAGCGGTCACTCCAAGCGAAATGATCGCTGCGCGAGCCAACCCGTCATACAGCGTGCCAAATGAAAGGTAGGTGAGACATGCCCGAGGACGAGATCCTGTCCGCCGGTGAGCATGGTTCAGGGGCATTCGACCGGCTCAGCCTCCTCAAGAAGTCGGGGCGCCTCGCGGCAGCCGGCGCGGTTGCGGCCCCTCTCCTGAACGCGGGGCAGGCCCTAGCAGGAACCGCCGCGGATGCGGCCGACCCGATTGCCACGACCGCGGTGCAGCAGGCAAAGAAGTACAAGGGGATCAAGCTGACGACGATCCGCGAGACAGGCCCGCAGGCCGCTGACGACAAGCTCTTCGGTGGACCGCGGTGGAAAGCGCTGACCGGCATCAACGTGGAGACGATCGAAGGGGCGATGAACGACGTCTACACGAAGCAGGTCGCCGAGCACGTGGCGAAGTCGGGCAAGATCGACGTCGTCGAGGCGCTGGGCGGCTGGATCCCGGACTTCGCGGACCGCGGCGTGATCGTGCCGATCGACAACTACATCGCGAAGTACAAGGCGCAGGCGACGATCAGGGACATCCATCCCGCGTACCGCTCGCTCGCGAAGTACAAGGGGAAGACCTTCGGGTTCTTCGACGACGGCGACGCGTGGATGCTCTACTACCGCAAGGACGTCTTCGCGAACGGCAAGCTCCGGGCCGCCTACCGCGCGAAGTACGGCAAGTCACTGCGCGTGCCGCGCAGCTGGGACGAGATGACCGAGATATCCCAGTTCATCACCGATCAGATGGCTCCGAAGATCTACGGGCAAGGTCACGGACGGGCCCTCGGCAACCCCGGCAACTACTTCTACTTCTTGCAGACGTTCCGCTCCTTCGGCGGTCAGTTCTTCGACCTGAAGACCATGAAGGCAAAGATCAACGGGCCGGCGGGCGTCAAGACCATGAACATCATCCTCAAGGAGCTCGAGGCGTCTCCGCCGGGAAGCGAGAAGTTCGACTTCCTCACGATGTGGACGACCTGGCTCCAGGGGAAGACCGCGATGATCTACACCTGGCCGCCGACCGGCCGCATCTCCGAGAACTACGCGCAGCGCGACAAGGCGTTCTCGTTCCTGCCCAAGTCGCAGATCGTCGGCAAGGTGGGCTATGCCGTGGTGCCCGGGAAGAACGGGTGGTTCAACGCGGTGGTCAGGTGCGTCTCGGCGGACTCGAAGAACCTGGACGCCGCGTACCTCTTCACGCAGTGGAACACGAGCCCGTCCGTCTCCTTGCAGCGCGTCATGCTCCCCTACTCCCTGCGTGATCCGTACCGGATCTCGCACTACAAGTCGAAGAAGTACGGCTCGCTCTGGCCGGCTGCGCCCGAGTACCTCAAGGGCCTCAACGATGCCGCGAACAACGGCGTCGTGGAGCTGGTCATGACGGGAGCAGCGGACTACTCCACGGCGCTCGACCGGGCGATGACCGCCATGTACGCGGGCAAGGACGTCCAGGACACGCTGAACGACGTCGCGAAGGAGTGGGACGCGATCACGAAGCGGACAGGCGTGGCGAAGGCCCGTGCGTCGTACGCCAACTTCCTGAAGCTGGTGGGGTCGACGAAGAACACCACCGCCGCGGCGAAGGGCCTCGCCGTCAACATCTAGCGGGTGTCCAGCGGCGTAGAGATCGCTGACGCTACGCCACCCAGGAGGAGACGGTCCGGAGCCGTCTCCTCCTGGGCCGACCGCCATTTCAAGTACCTGCTCGTGTGGCCGGCCGTCTCTCTGGTCCTGCTGCTCTCCGTCTTCCCGCTCGTCTTCTCCTTGTGGGTGCTGTTCGTCGAGTACGACTTCTCGGTGTCGAACGCCCATCCGTGGGTCGGCCTCGACAACTTCCGCGACAACTGGATCGACCCGGTCTGGTGGAACTCGGTCAAGGTCACGGCGATCCTCGCGCTGTCGGCCGTCGCGGTCGAGTTCATCCTCGGCCTGCTGCTCGCTCTCGCGATGCTCCGCCCGTTCCGAGGCCGGCGCGTCCTGATGGTGCTCGCAGTGATACCGCTCTTCATCAGCCCGGTCGTCGTCGGTGGCTTCTGGGACCTGTTCCTGCGGCAGCCGATCGGGCCGGCGAACCAGATCGCAACGTGGCTGCTTCCGGGCGGGCCGATCACGACGAACTTCACCGAGGACGGATTCTGGCCGTACATCTCCGTGGTGATGGCCGATGCGTGGCAATGGACGCCGTTCATGTTCGTGGTCATGCTCGCCGGGCTCTCGGCGATCCCGAACGACGTCTACGAGGCAGCGGAGATGGACGGCGCGAAGCCGCGCCAGTCGTTCTTCTTCGTCACGTTGCCGCTCTTGCTCCCGATCATGCTGGTCGCGATCACGTTCCGGCTGATCGACGCCGTCAAGCTGTTCGACATCATCTTCACGCTGACGCGCGGGGGCCCGGGAACGCAGACGTACACGACGTCGTACTACCTCTACTACCAGGGCTTCGAGCGGTTCCACCTCGGCCAGGGCACCGCCGGCTCATGGATGTTCATGATCGTCCTGTCGGTGATCTCGTTCTGGCTCGTGCGGCGGCTGCTGAAACCGGTGGAGGCATGAGGAGGCGTTCCACGACAGCGCGGCTCGACCGGGATCGTGCGCGGATCCGGTGTGGCGAGCTGGACGCGCTGGCTCATCATCGTCGCCTACTTCGCGTTCCTGGTCCTCCCGCTGTACTGGGCGCTCGTGACGGCGTTCAAGCCGCAGGAGGATCTGCTCGCGCAGCCGCCCGTCTGGTTCCCGCAGCGATCCCACCCTCTCCCATTTCGGCTCGGCACTCCACCGGCTCGATGGACTCGAGGGCATCAAGAACTCGCTCATCATCGCGTTCTCGAGCACCATCGTCTCGGTCGTGGTCGGGACGGCGGCGGCCTTCTCGCTCGCTCGCTTCGCGACCGGTGGAAAGCATCTCGCGTTCTGGTTCCTCTCGCAGCGGCTCCTGCCGCCGGTCGCGATCGTGATCCCGGTGTTCCTCCTCTACAGCCGGTACAGCCGGGAATGGCTCGGTGTCCAGCTGATCGACACCCATGTGGGCTTGATCCTGCTCTACACGGTCTTCTCGTTGCCGTGGACGGTGTGGATGATGTACAGCTACTTCCGCCAGATGCCGCCTGAGCTCGAGCACGCCGCCCTGGTCGACGGCTGCTCGCACTGGCAGGCACTGTGGAAGATCGCGATCCCGCTCGCGGCGCCAGGCATCGTCTCGGCGGCGGCGTTCGCGTTCATCTTCGCCTGGACGGAGTTCCTCTTCGCGTTCCTCCTCACGAGCACCGAACGCGAAGACCCTCCCCGTCGTGCTCGTGGGCTACATCGGCCTCTTCCAGGGCAACCTCTGGGGCGAGACCGCTGCGATGACCCTGATCTCGCTCATCCCGGCTCTGCTCCTCGGGATGCTGCTCCAGCGTCACCTCGTGCGCGGGCTGACGATGGGCGCAGTCCAGGGGTAGCCAGGACCGGTGACGGCGCTCGACGGCGCCGATGGACGCGCGCGACCTCCACGCAAGCGCGATCGTGATCGATGGCGTCGACCCGAGCGTCCCGACGCGCGAGCGCTTTCTCCGGATGCGCGATGCCGGAGTCACGGCGGCGAACGTGACGCTCGCAATCCACGAGAACCAGACCGAGGCGGCGCGCGCGCTCGCGATGTGGGATCGACTGATCGCAGAGAACGAGGACATCGTGCGTCATGTAGGGACGACGGACGACATCCGGGCCGCCGCGCGCGAGCGCCGCGTCGGGTTGATCTACGGCTTCCAGAACGGCACCCCGTTCGAGGACGAGGTCGGATTCGTCGAACAATTCGCTCGACTGGGCGTCCGGATCGTGCAACCCGCCTACATGACGCAGAACGCGATCGGCTGCGGCTGCCTGGAGCTCGTGGACTCGGGCCTGTCCATGTTCGGCAAGGACGTCATCCGCGAGCTCAACGCTCAGGGAGTCACCATCGACCTGTCCCATTGCGGTCCGAGAACGACGATCGACGCGATCGAGACCTCTTCGCGTCCGGTCCTGTTCACCCACGCGAACCCGCGCAAGCTCGTCGACAACCCGCGCAACAAGTCGGACGAGCAACTCCTTGCGCTTGCCGAAACAGGCGGCGTCGTGGGCGCAGTCGCATTCCGGAGCTTCCTCGCGCCCCCGACACGGAACGCTCTGCTCGACGATCTGCTCGACCACATCGACTACCTGGTCGAGATCCTCGGAATCGACCATGTCGCGATCGGGACCGACTTCACCGAGGGGCGGCCGGAGGGCTTTCTCGAGCGGGCGTTCGGCCGCAACGCGCCGGCCGGCGTGACGCCCTCATGGCCCTGGCTCGGTCCGAGTGGCTTCGAGACCGTGGACGCGTTCCCCAACGTGACGATCGGCCTGCTCGGTCGCGGCTACGACGAGCGGGACGTGCGCAAGATCCTCGGCGAGAACTTCCTTCGCGTCTTCACGGAAACCTGGGACGCCCGACGCTAGACGTCGAGCCTGGCGACGCTCCACGGGTCGAGGTCGAGCGCCAGGACTCCTCGTCTCGGCCGGCGGGTCGTCGTCCCGCGACGCCGGAACCGCTCAGGCTCCTCGACGGCCGCGGGACAGACTCGCGGCGCTCGAGTGTCAGGAGCCGAACCGGCCCCGCGAGCGATCCCACCACCACTCGCAGCGGTGCCTTCGTGACATTGGCGACGAGAAGTCGGACACCGTCCAGGGTGTAGATGCACACCACTGCCGCCGCCGGTCGTCCGAGCACTCCAGCTCGCCGACCTGCCCGAACTCGCACTCGCCGACGTCGGCCAACACGTGATACGCAGGAGTGACGACCTCGCGTCCGTCCTTCCGACGCCTGATCACTCCCCAGCCGGTTGGTGCGGCGAAGCTGACCGAGCTCGCTCCCGCCCGCGCGAGCATGGCGAGACACGAGACGGCGAACGCGGCGCCGACGGGACTCGGCCCTCGATGCGCAAGCGCAGACGCGACGACCGGGCTCGCGGCGAACGGGCGGTCGTCCCCGATCGCCCGAACGATCTGCTCGCGCTCACGATCGAGCGCCGCACGCCAGCCGCGCAGCGGAAGCGACGCAATCGGCCGCACGGGGATCTCTCCACCGACGGTCGCATGCTGCGGAGCGACGCCAAACCCGGCCTTGGACGCAACGGGCGCCAGGATCGAGGAGGCCTCGAGGACAACCTCGCGAGCGGATGTTCCGCCCTTCGGCTCGATGATGAAGCGAGCGATCCCGACCTGCGCCAGCCGTAGCTCGTGCGCAAGCGTCTCGAGAAGATCGCTCTGGCGCCTGCCGACGTTCACCACCAACTCCAGGCTCGTGGCGGTGGCGAGTCCGGTCTCCGCTGCGTGCCCGAGGGCCGCGCGCCAGGTCGCCGAGCCCAGCTCGAGCCGCACGCGGAGATGCGCCAGCCGGAGGTCGAGCAGCAGGTCCAGCACGCCGTCGCTCGGTCGCACCGACGGGCTCCGGGAACGCGAGCCCGAGCCCAGGGAACACCGCGCCCGTCGTCGGACCGATCGATACCTCGACCGCGCTCCTACCTTTGGTCATATGGCATACCGATCGCGTAGACTACTGTGCCTACGCCGGGCCGCGCGCCGCGGTCGGTGACCGTCTGCTTCGACCGAAGGAGGAGTGTTGGCCGACGATCAGTTCGAGCAAGGATTCGCGCGGCGAACCGTCGATACGGGCACGCGCCGCGAGCGGCGGCCACCAGCAGAGTCGACGACGCTCGTCACCGGCGCGACCGGCTTCATCGGCCCGCATGTCGTGCGCGCATTGCTCGACAGCGGGCGCAGGGTCGTCGGTCTGGACGTGCGCGGCTTCCAGCCGGAGGGACGGTTCATTCTCGGCGACGACCTCGACGACGTACCGCTCGAGATCGGGTCCGTCGCAGACACGGCGCGGCTCAACGACGTGATCCGACGTCATCGGCCGAACGAGATCGTCCACATGGGGATGATCATCGACCCCGGGTACCTCGCCACGAACCGGACGACCGGGATTCAGGTGAACATCCTCGGGACGGTGAACGTCCTCGAGGCGATGTTGGCCTTCGACGTCGACCGCGTCGTGAACTTCTCCTCGATCGGGGTGCTTCCGAGCGTCGAATACCAGCCGATCGACGTCAATCACCCCATCGTGCTCGCCGGCAAGGGCCCGGGCACGGACTTCTACGGCTCGTCCAAGGCCGCGTCCGAGCTTCTGTGCTTCGCGTACCACCAGGCGCTCGGCGTCGACTTCCGCACCATCCGCCCATCCGCGGTCTACGGGCTCGGAATGACCGTCTGGGTCGGACCGATCAAGGCGATCGTCGAAGGCGCGGTGCGCGGCGAGCCGCAGCACATCGAGTTCGGCGGACCGCACCCGCGCGACTACACGCACGCCATGGACATCGCCAGCCTCGTCGTTGCGGTCCTCGGAGCGCCGGACGACGCCGATCGGATCTTCTTCGGCGCGACGGGGCGGCCCCTCGTGACGACCACCGAAGTGGTCGAGCACGTGCGCGAGCTCGTGCCCGGAGCCGACGTCTCGATCGGCGACGAGCTCTCGGAGGGCGAGAAGCCCGTCGTTGCGCTCCGCGGGCAGCTCTCGATCGACAACGCGAGGGAACAGCTCGATTGGGAGCCGACGTACGGCGCGATCCGCGACGGGATAGCCCAGTACGCCGACCACTATCGCGCGTTCCTGGCCGCGACGACCTGAGCACTCCCACGTGACGCGCCGACCTCGTATCTTCGCGGGCGGCCTCGCGACCGAGACGAACAGCTTCTCGCCGCTCCCGACGGGGTACGACGATTTCCGGAAGGCGCCGCCTCGGGCCTCGCAGGCCGATCGAGACACGATCTTCTTCGGGAGGAGCTTCCGCTCGTACGCGGCGGTTGCGACGCGGCGCGGGCTCGAGCTGGAGATCGGCTCCTTCGCGTTCGCAATTCCGGCCGGACCGCCGCCGCGCGCGGCCTACGAGCGTCTGCGGGACGAGCTGCTGGCCGAGATCCGCGGGCACTTGCCGCTCGACGGCGTGCTGCTGACGCTTCACGGCGCGATGGTCTGCGAGGGTGTCCCGGACTGCGAGACCGACATCGTGCAGCGCGTCCGTGAGACGGTCGGCGACGCAGCGCGCATCGGTGTGCTCCTCGACCTCCACTGTGACCTTCCTCCCGAGCTGGTCGATGCGGCGGATGCGGTGGTCGTCGTCAGGGAGTACCCGCACGTCGACGTCGAGCCGCGCGCGATGCAGCTCGCCGAGATCCTCGCTGACGCAATCGCGGGGATCACGCAGCCCACGATGGCACGGTTCGACTGTCGCGTCGTGGGCCTGGTCCCCACGGTACGCGAGCCGATGCGTGGTTTCGTCGATCAGGTGCTCATTGCCGCGGAAGACGAGCCGGGAGTGCTCGCCGCCTCGCTCGGCCACGGGTTTCCGTACCTCGACGCACCCGGCGCCGGCGCCTGCGCGCTCGTCGTGTCGAACGCCGACGCTCAGCTCGCCCAAGACGTCGCTGCCCGCGTCGGAAGGGCCTTCTATGCGATCAGGCACGAGGTGGCGCTCTCACCCATCCCGCTCGACCTCGCGCTGGACCATGCCTTGTCGCGCAGTCACGATGGGCCGGTTGTGCTCGCCGACACGGCCGACAATGCCGGCGGAGGTGCTCCGAGTGACTCCACCTTCGTGCTCGCCGAGCTCCTCCGTCGCGGAGTGCGCGAGGCCGGCGTTGCCCCGCTGTGGGACCCCGGCGCGGTTCGCGTGGCGTTCGCGGCTGAGCTCGGATCGACGGTGGATCTCAGGCTCGGCGGCAAGAGCACGCGCTTTTCGGGAGATCCCCTCGACGTCACAGCCCGCGTCAAGGGCCTCTGCCCCAACCTCGTCCAGCGCTGGCCCCAGGCCGACGGCTTCGCGGAGATGCCCCTCGGCGACGCCGCATGTCTCGACGTGGACGGCATCGACGTCGTGGTCGTGAGTCTGCGAGACCAGGCGTTCGGGCTCGAGCTCTTCACCGCCTTCGGGATCGATCCTGCGGCGAAGCGGCTGCTCGTGCTCAAGTCTGCGAACCATTTCCGGGCGGCGTACGATCCGATCGCGGCCGACGTCGTGTACGTCGACGCGGGCGGAGCGCTTCCGGCCGATCCACGCGACGTCGCCTACACGCGGTTCGACCGCCACGCGTTTCCCTGGATCGACGATCCGCTTCGCGACGCCGCGGGCGAGTCGCTACCGAGCGAAACGAGCCCGCGGTGAGCTACGACATTGCGATCCTCCCCGGCGACGGGATCGGGCCGGAAGTCGTGGCCGAGTGCGTCCGTGTGCTCGAGCGCGTGGTCGAGCTGACCGGCGGCGAAGTCGAGCTCGAGCTCGAGACATTCGACGTCGGCGCCGGCACCTGGCAGCGGACGGGTGAGGCGATCTCGGACGAGACGTACGCCGCATGCGAGAAGTCGGACGCGATCCTGCTCGGCGCGGTCGGGCTACCGGACGCGCGACATCCCGACGGTCGAGAGGCGGGGCCCGACGCGCAGTTTCGGCTTCGCTTCGGGCTCGACCTCTTTGCCGGCATTCGCCCGATCCGGCTCTACCCCGGCGCGCCGACGCCTCTGCGGGACACCGATGCGCGGTATCGACTACGTGATCGTGCGTGAGAACACCGAGGGCCTGTACGCCGGCCGCCCCGGCGGCAGCCGCGTCGACGGCGAGGTCGTCGCCGACACCGGGATCGTCACGCGCACCGGAACGACGCGCATCGCGCAACGAGCGTTCGAGCTCGCAGAGCGTCGGGCCGGCGCGCCGGCCGACGGCGTCTCGCGGGTCACGTGCGTGGACAAGGCGAACGTGCTCGCCTCGTACGCGTTCTTCCGCGAGGTCGTCACCGACGTGTCGGCCGCGTACGCCGACGTCGAGCTCGAGACAGCGTACGTCGACGCGGCGGCGCTCCACCTCGTGCAGCGGCCCTCGCACTTCGACGTGATCGTCGCGGAGAACATGTTCGGCGACATCCTCTCCGACCTCGGCGCCGCCACGATCGGTGGTCTCGGCCTCGCGCCGTCGGGCGACGTCGGCGAGTGGAACGGCCTCTTCCAGGCGTCGCACGGATCGGCCCCGGACATCGCCGGGACGGGCTCGGCGAACCCGCTGGCGACGATCCTGTCCGCGTCGCTGATGCTCTCGTGGCTGGGGCGCCGCGACGACGACGACGCGATCGCGCGCGCGGGCGGCTGGATCGAGGCAGCGGTGGAGACCTCCATTGCGGACGGCTCGGCGCTGACGCGCGACCTCGGCGGCTCGGCCGGGACGACGGCGGCCGGGGACGCGGTGCTCACGGCGCTCGACGCCGTCGTCGGCGCGGCGTGACCGACGACGACGTTCGCGTGCTGGTCGACGATCCCGCGCGTCGCGCGGAAGTCTCCGTCGTCGAGTTGGCAGAGGCGCTCCTCGCGCGGCTCGAGGTGAGCGCCGACCTTCACGCGATGATCACGCTCACGCCGGAGCTCGCGCTCGCGCAGGCTTCTGCTGCCGATGCGGCGCGCGCGACGCGGTCGGCCGCTGCCGCTCGACGGGATGCCGCTGGTGATCAAGGACAACGTCGACATCGCAGGCGTTCCGACCACTGTCGGCTCACGGCTGTTCGCGGATCGAGTCGCCTCGTCCGACGCCGACGTGACGACGCGGATTCGCGCGGCGGGCGGGGTGATCCTGGGCAAGGCGAACCTCCACGAGCTGGCCTTCGGCGCGACGTCCGCGAACGAGACGTTCGGCGCGGTCGTCAATCCGGCCGCGCCCGACCGGATCCCGGGCGGGTCGAGCGGCGGCTCCGGCGCCGCCGTGGCCGCCGACCTCTGCGTCGCGGCGATCGGCACCGACACGGGCGGGTCGGTGCGGCTGCCGGCGTCGCTCTGCGGCGTCTCGGGTCTGCGACCGACATTTGGCGCCGTCTCGAACCACGGCGTGCAGCCGGTCAGCAGTCTCCCTGGACACGGTGGGGCCGCTCGCACGCTCGGTTGACGGACGTCCGCGAGCTCCTCGCGTCGATCGCCGGCTTCGACTCCCGCGATCCCGCCTCATGCGATCAGGTGCTCGACCTGACGGTCGACGACTCGGTCGACGGGACTCCGCGTCGGGGTGGTCGAGTCGCTCGTCGAGCGATCTGACCAGGACATCGCCGCCGCGGTCCGAGCGGTCGCCGCCGTGCTCTCGGAGAGTGGCGCGCACCTGTCGCCGATCGAGATCGACGGGTGGGAACGGGCGGTCGACGCCTGCGGGCTGCTGATCAAGGCGGAGGCGCTCGACGTCTACCGCGAGGCCGTGGCGGAGACCCCCGAGCTGTTCGAGGAGGGCACGAGGCGGAGGTTGGCGCTCGCCGCCGACGTCGACGCCGACGCGCTTCGCGAGCTACGCCTCGAGCAGTCGCGCTTTGCCGAGACGGTCGAGCTCGCGCTCTCCGGGGTCGACCTGCTGCTGCTCCCGACGATCCCGGTCGACGCGCCTCCGGCGGGCGGAGCGGACACGGTCGACACGACCGCAGCCGTCGTCCCGTACACGCACCTGCTGAGCTTCGCCCACCTGCCCGCCCTGTCGATCCCGTGCGGCGTGACCTCGACCGGCGCGCCGGTCGGCGCGCAGCTCGCGGCTGCGCGGTGGCGTGACGGTCTCGTCCTCCGCGCCGGCGCTGCGGTGCAGGCGGTGACCGACTGGCACCGCGCGCGACCTGCGTTCCGGCTGATGACAGGGCAGCGAGGGTCGCACCGGGTCTGACCGTCACGCGGCGGGATCGATGCGCACCACCTCGTACGGCGCCAGCGTGAGCTCCAGCTCCCCGTCGGCGCTCGCTGCTTCCGAGCTCGCGCGGAACGCCGCCGGATCGGACGCCGCCTGCGCGGCGGTCGCCTCGTTCAGCCGGCGCAACGACAGCTCGCCGTGGAGCGGCCCGACGACCACCTCCCGCTCGGACGGCGTCAGGTTCGCGACGAGCACACGGCGCTCACCGTCGGGCGCGCGCACGGCGAGCCCGACCGCGGCGAGCACGTCGCTCGACTCGCAGGCGAGCACCTCCGCTCCACGCCACTCTGCCGCGTCGGCGAGCGGGTGGTAGAGCGGGAACACCTCGCCCGCCACCGAGCGGAACATCTCCGGCAGCTCCGAGCCGCCGGCGCGCTCGACGACTCCGCGCCAGCCGGTCGTCTCGTAGTAGGTCACCGACGAGACACCCGACTCCGACATGTACTTCAGGCTTCCCGCCGTCCAGGCCGCGCCGTACAGCGACGACTGCCGCACGTCGACCGAGTCCGGCAGCTCGCCGGGCGGCGTCGGCGGTGGGTCGCCTGCGGCATGGAAGTTGACACGCCTGCGCATGGTGATCGGGCGAGACGATCACCGGCTTCGCCCCGGCGATGGCACGCGCACTGCGCACGTTCTCTCCCTGCGCGTCGAGGTTCTCGACCACGTCGATGTCCGTGAAGGCGTGGATCTGCGGCGTGATCGAGAAGCAGAGCCCGTCCCAGCCGGACAGGTCGGGCCGTGTGCGGTTCACCTCGGTGAAGTAGATCTCGGTGCCGCCCGCGAATACCGCAGACACCGAGGGCTCGAGCGCGTCGCGGGCCAACCCCACGAGGGCCGGTCGCGTGACTTCGGCAGGGGTCGCCGGTCCGTGAGTCGCCGTTGATCACGAGCACGCGGTCGACCGGTGGACCGGCGGCCAGCGCCGCAGCGACGTCCGCGATCTCGCCGGCCTGCGGTTCGAGCAGGTGGAGGGACACCTCCAGGTGTGCGCCGGCGGCCGTCGCAGTCTCCTGTGCCGCCACGAGTGCGGAACGCCAGTCGCGGTCGAGTCGCAACTCGACACGGAGATGTCGAGGGGCGAGCAGCGCGAGGACCTCGCGCTCGCGCGGATCGGGGACGTGATGATCGCGATCCTGGCCGAGCCCGACCGGCGGAACCACTGTTTCCGTCGGAGCGCCGATCGTCAGGCGCGCGCGGCCGGACGACGGCGATCCCGGCCGAAACGTCGACAGGTTCGATGACGAGACGTTGTCGGAGCGCCTGTCCCAGCTCGAGCGGCGGTGGCGGGCCCAGGCTGATCGGCGTCGAGTACGTCTTGAAGTTCGCGTCGGTCCAGTTTCGATGGTCTTCGATTTCCCAGAGGTCGCCCTCGAAGTCGAGGACGAGACGACCCCCGTCGACGAGCTCCACCTCGAGATGGTCGAACGAAGGAAAGAGTGGCGAAAACGCCTTGCCGTCGAAGGATTGGGCGCCGATCAGGTCAGGGAACGCGCCATCGATCTCGCCGTCGGGAGTACGCGCTGTGAACCGTGCACCGGCCGTTTCCCGCCACGGGTGGTGTACGCAGAGACCGATGCGGCCGAACGGGAATGCGGCCCCGGCGTGCCCGTCGAAGACGTACTCGACCCGACCTGTAGCCGCACCGGTGATCGTGCCGTGCCAGGCGAAGTCGACCTCCCGGCGTGCATGGCGGACGTCGAACTCGACTCGGAAGGAGTCGTCCGACTCCTCGATCTCCAAGCCGGAGACGACACCGGGAACGGTGTCCCAGTCGACGTCGCGCACTGCCGCGTAGACGCGGCGAACCAGCTCGGTGCCGCCGATCCGGAGGTAGCGCAGGTCGACGCCGTCGAGCAGCACGGTGGCCGGGCCCGCGCGCAGGAGACGCATGTCCGCGAAGGGCACGTCCGTCCCGTGCAGGAGCCGCAGCCGGTCGGGGGTGAAAGTCATCGTCGTCCTCCTTTCAGATCAGCTCGAAAGTCGCAGGCGTGTCAGACCGGAGCGTCCGACTCCGCGCTCAACGCCTCGCGGACCCGGGCGGCGACCCGATCGATCGCCTCGTTCGCGCGCTCGATCACGCCCGGCATCCGCAGGAACCCGTGCACCATCCCGGCTGCACACATGTGCTCCACGTCGACGCCGGCGTCGCGAAGCTTCGCGGCATACGCCTCCCCCTCGTCGCGAAGCGGGTCGTACTCGGCCGTGACGACGAGCGCCGGGGCAGTGGCGGACACGTCCGGCGCGCGCAACGGCGAAACCTCGCGGTCGGCGGCGTCGGCGCGGTCCGGCACATAGAGACCCCAGAACCACTCCATCGTCGTGCGCTCCAGCCCGCAGCCGGTGCCATACTCGGCGTACGACGCGGTCTCGAATGCGTAGTCGGTGACCGGGACGACGAGCGTCTGCAGTCGCAGCGGGATGCCGCGGTCGCGAGCCCTCACGGCGACGACGGCTGCCAGATGGCCACCGGCGCTGTCGCCTCCGACCGCAACGGGGCCGAGCTCGCGCACCGCCCACTTCGTCGCCGTCCACGCGTCCTCGAGCGCGGCCGGATGCGGATGCTCGGGGGCGAGGCGGTAATCGACTGCGACGACCGTGGAGCCCGACCGCGCGGCGAGCGCCCGGCAGAGCGGGTCGTGCGACTCGAGCGAGCCGATCGCCCAGCCGCCGCCGTGCAGCCAGACGAGCGCCCCGGCGCCGGCGCCGGCCGGCTCGTACACGCGGCCGGGCACCCCGTCGAGGTCGACGTCCTCGACCCGGGCGACCTCCTCGAGCGCGCCGAACAGGTCCACCGCGTTCATGTCGATGAGCCGGCGTGCCTCCGCGACACCGAGCTCCTGGTAGGGGCGCATCCCAGCCGCCCGCCCGGCATCGAGCCATGCACCCGCCTGCGGATCGAGCGGCACGACTACCCAGTCTCCCACGCTGCGTCACCATCGAACACGACGCCGCAGCCTCGCGTCGACGACGGTGTCTCGGGCGGCGACCTTCATGTCAGACCCCGGGTGGGCCGAGGACGCGGCCGCCGTCCACGGAGATCACGGCCCCGGTCACCCAGTCTGCTTCGGCATCGACGAGATGCCAGATCCACCTGGCGATGTCCTCTGGCTGTCCGATCCGTCCGAGCGGAACGAGCGTGCCCAGCACGCGTACCCGTTCCTCGGGATCCTCGGCGGCGAGGTGGAACTCCGTCAGCACCGGCCCGGGGCGGACACACGCCACTCTGATCCGATCGGGTGCGAGCTCTGCAGCCATGTTCATCGTCATGTGCTCGAGCGCAGCCTTGGCGAGACCGTAGACCGTCTGCTGCGGCCGGTACATCGCGGCGGCTGCCGACGAGACGTTGACGACGACGGGCGCCGGGGACGCGCGAAGCGCGGGCAGGGCGGCTTGGACGAGGAAGTACGGGGCACGCAGGTTTGTCGCCATGACATCGTCGAAGTCCTCGAGCGTGAATTCCTCGATGGGCTTGAGCCGGTAGGTCGCGGCGTTGTTGACGATCACGTCGAGTCTGCCGCGCGCCGCGAGCACCGCGTCCACGACCTCCCGGGGCGCACGCGGTCGACCGAGGTCGGCGGGAACGGGAAAGGCGCGCCCTCCCGTCTCCGTGATCGCAGTGGCGACTGCCTCCAGCCGCTCCTGCCGCCTCCCCACGAGCGCCACCTCGAGTCCATGCTCCGCCAGGAGGCGCGCGGTAGCCTCGCCGATCCCTGAGCCGGCGCCGGTGACGACGGCGACGCGCTGGTCGCTCATCGCAGTGCAATCCATTCCGCGACCAGCTCGACAACAGGCGCGCCTCGCAGCGACGTGTATGACAATACTGCGGCCGTGCGCGTGGCGATCATCGGGGCGGGGCTGATGGGCGCGCAGATCGGCTGCGAGTACGCCCTCGGCGGGCACGACGTCGTCCTCCACTCGCGGGACGCCGACGCAGCGCGCGCGCGAGCCGAGGCAGGGCTTGACCTCGTCGAGCGCCATGCGCTGCGATCCGCCGACGACGTCACCCGTGCGCGTGCGCGCGTCACGGCGTCGCCCGACACAGAGGCAGCCGCAGACGGGGCCGACCTGCTCGTCGAATCACTGCCCGAGGACCTCGAGCTCAAGACGGCCGCGCTGCGCGTCGCGCTCGGAGCGGCCCCGATCGCGATCGTCGCCACGAACACGTCGTCGCTGCCGATCACCGCCGTCGGCGCGGCCATCGGCGCGCCCGAGCGCACGGTGGGCACGCACTACCTCAACCCGCCGCTCCTGATGCCGACCGTCGAGGTGATCGCCGGCGAGGGCACCTCGGACGAGACGCTCGCCTTCGTTCGTGAGACGTTGGCATCGCTCGGCAAGCTTCCGATCACGGTGCGCCGTGACGTCCCCGGCTTCGCCTGGAACCGGTTGCAGTTCGCGCTCGTCCGTGAGCTCACCTGGCTCGTCGAGAACGGTGTCGCGAGCGCCGAGGACCTCGACACGGTGGTGCGCGAAGGGCTCGCACGTCGCTGGCGCCAGGTCGGGCCCCTGCGCGCGATCACGCTCGGCGGGATCGACACGTGGAACCGCTCGGGACGGAACATCGTGCCCGAGCTGTCGACCGCGGCGGAGCTGCCCGACCTGCACGGGGTCGCGATCACAGGCGGAAACCTCGCCGCGGAGGCGGCGAGGCGCGACGCGGCCCTGGCAGCCGAGCTCCGCGAACCGGACGAGAGGAGCGGACACCAAGGAGCACCGATCACCCGCGACACCGCCGGATGACGGAACGGGAACTGCAACGCCGCCGCCTCGGGCGACACGCCGTGGTCTCAGGACTCTCTCCCTTCGATCCAGTGGTTGCCCGGCTCGACGACGAGGGTCTCGCCGACGAGCGGCGCGACGACTCGACGCGTTCCGGTCGTGTCGTACTTCGGGACGAGGTCGACGAACCGATCGACGTCCTCGTTCGGCGCCAGGTAGTGGCAGGCGACTGCCAGCTCGAGGCCGAGCATCTCGGCGCAGCGGGCTGCCTCGTCCGGATCCATCTCGCCGGTGAGGAACGTCCCCGGCCCGGGGATCAGGTGCGAGAGCTCCCGTGGCAACGTGCAGCCGAGCAACCCGACGGTGGGCCTGTACAGCTCGCCGATCAGCGTCATGTCGAAGATGCAGGTGTCGCCGTAGTGGTAGATCCTGACGCCTGGTTCGGTCTCGACGATGAACGCGATCGGATTGCCGACGACGGTGCTCCCGTCCGAGAGAGTCGCAATCGACCAGTGGTGGCATTCGACCGGCCTGACGACGATGCCGGCGACCTCGACCACGATCCCCCACGTCGTCTGCGTGACCTGGTCGGGCGAGACGCCGTCGTCGATCAGCTTCGCCCGAACCGCCGCGTCGCAGATCACGGGCGCGCCCGTGCGCTTCGCGACCGACGGCGCGTCCCCGTAGTGGTCGACCGCTGCGTGGCTGACGAGGATCACGTCAGGCGTGCGGAGATCGTCGGGCCCACACGGTGCGAGCGGATTGCCGGTGAGGAAGGGGTCGATCAGGATCGTGTGCGTCGGCGAGACGATCTCGTAGCTCGCAGCCCCGTGATAGGTCAGTCTCGTGCTCATACGAGTCCCCTCTGCGTCTCCCAGCCCTTGATCAGCTGCATGAGCGCGCGGTTGATGGGCACCGCAACACCCGCCTCGTCGGCGGCCCTGACGACAGCGCCGTTGATCACGTCGATCTCGGTGCGCCGCCCGGCCTCGACGTCCTGCAGCATCGACGCCTTCGTCGGGCCCGCCTTCTCCACCAGCCCGAGGATCGTGCCGATCCGCTCGTCGTAGTCGATGTCATAACCCAGCGCCTGCGCCACGGCAACCGCCTCGCGCGTCGTCTCCGAGACGAGGTCGAGCATGTCCTGGCTGGTGCCGAGTGCGCCCGCCGTCATCCCCGTCAATGCCGAAGCAGGCAACGAGGCCGCATTGAGGATCAGCTTCTTCCAGATCTCGGGGCGTACCGGAGAGGCGACCGTCGCTGCGAGCCCCGCCGACTCGAGTGCCTCCGCCAGACGCGCGGCTCCGTCGCCGCCGTCCGAGAACGACCCCACGAGCGTCGGCTGCTCGGCCGGGTGCAGGACGCGTCCGGGTCCCTGGAGCAGACCGCTGTTGTACGTGACGCCGAGCGACGACCTGCCCCGGCGGGTACGCGGCCGCGAGCACGTCGCCGTTGCCCCAGCCGTTCTGCAACGAGGCGACGACGGTGTCCGGACCGACCAGCGGGCGCGCGCCCTCGGCCGCCGAGGAGGTGTGGTAGCACTTCGTGAAGAAGACGACGATGTCGACCGGGCCGACCGCAGCCGGGTCGGTGGTTGCGGGCACGCGGGTGACCGTCTCGTCGTCGCCCCGGACGACGGTCACGCCGTCTGCGTTGATCGTGTCGACCAGCGGCTGCACCACGTCGACGAGCACGGTCTCGTGCCCTGCCTGGTGGAAGCGAGCGCCGAAGATCGATCCCATCGCTCCGGCGCCGACGACGGCGATCTTCATCGAATCCTCCTTCTCGGACTGGAATACGATCCTACAGGTCTACCGATCCGATCGAGTGCCAACGACCAGAGAGTAGGGTCGTCCCGTGCTCGAGCAGCCACCGCTCCTCACCGTCCGCCGCAGATTCGAGCGTCCTGCGCCCGAGCTCGTGGCCGCGTTCGCCCGAGCCGAGTCGGCACAGGTGGCCGACGCGCAGGGCGGCGGCGGCGCACTCGACGCGCGTGTCCAGGCGCTGCCGGCGATACCGTTCGAGCGTACGATCGCCGGCCCGGCGCTCACCTGCGAGACCGGACCGGGGGACGTGCTCGCCGCGCTCGCCGCGCTCGACGTGTCCCGACCCGGCGACGTGCTGCTGATCGCGACCGGTGGCTGGACAGGGACGGCCTCGATCGGCGACCTGTTCGCCGGCGCCGCGCGCAACGCGGGAATCGCGGCGATCGTCACCGACGGCGCCGTCCGCGACGTCGACGGGCTGGCGCGCGCCGGGGTGCCCGTGTTCTCGGCGGGGCTCTCGCCGGCGTCGCCGGCCGCGAGCGGGCCGGGCACGGTGGGGCTGCCGATCGTGATCGGCGGGCGCCCCGTCGACGCCGGCGACGTCGTCGTCTGCGACCGCACCGGCGTCGTCGTCGTGCCGCGGGCGCGCGCGGCCGAGGTGGCGGCGTCGCTCGACCGCGTGCTGCAGCTCGAGGCCGAGCAGGCTGAACGGGTCGCCGCCGGCCAGGTGCTGCCGGACGCGATCCGCGAGCTGCTCGCCTCAGACCGCGTGCGCGAGATCGAGTAGCCGAGCGCGGGACGACCCGGTAGCGGTGCCTAGCGGTCCGGGTGGAACCACCGGCCGCCGGCGCTGGCGCCGCCGTCGACGTGGAGCGTCTGCCCGTTCAGGAACGAGCCGGCATCGGAGGCGAGCAGCACGCAAGCGCCCACCAGCTCGCGCGGCAGCCCCGGCCGCTCGACCGGGACGCGGTTCAAGATCCAGCGGCGCATGTCGTCGTCCGCCCAGATCGGCGCGGCGAGCGGCGTGTCCATGAAGCCCGGGGCGATCGCGTTGGCGCGGATGCCGTGCTCGGCCCACTCGAGCGCCATCACCTTCGTCAGCTGGCTGATCCCTGCCTTGGTCGGTCCGTACACGGAGATCTGCTCGAGTGCGTACAGCGCGCTGAGTGACGAGATCGAGACGATCGAGCCGCCCCTGCCCTGCTCGATCATCCGCCGCGCCGCGGCCTGCGACAGGAAGTAGGGGAGCCGCAGGTTGATGCGGGTGATCCAGTCCCAGGAGTCGCGGTCCATCTCGAGCATGGGCATGCGGCGATTGACGGCAGCGTTGTTGACGAGCACGTGGATCCCGCCGAGCCGCTCGACCGCGGCGGCCACCACTCGCTCCGGCGCGTCCTCGTCGGAGAGGTCGATCGCCGCGCCTTCCGCCTCGACGCCCGCCTCGCGCAGCACGGAGACGAGCTCGTCGACCGGCCCTTGCTCGAGGTCGGTGGCGAGCACGGCCGCGCCGGCCGCCCCGAGCCCGGCTGCGAACCAGCGCCCGAGCCCGCCGGCGGCTCCGGTGACGACCGCGACGTTGCCGTCGAGCGAGAAGAGGGCAGGAGGCGCCAGCGCGCGCACCGCCGCGGCGTCGAGCCTGGTCGCGTCGGTCACCGCGAGACGCGCCGCGCGCCCGCGGCCGAGCCGCCGGTCGGGAGGGCCTCGACCGGACGGCGCAACCGCAGGCGGCAAGCGCGCGGGAGGACAGGCACGACGCGGCTATCGTACAGAACGCCTTATGACGGGTCTAGGCAAGAATCGCGTGCGCATTCTGGTTGTCGGCGCGGCTGGCATGGTCGGGCGCAAGCTGGTGGAGCAGCTGGCGCGCGATCCCGTACTTGGCGGTGAGCCGATCGCGACGGTCTCGCTCGTCGATGTCGATGAGCCAGAGCGTCCTGTTGAGGCGTCCTTCGACGTCGAGGCGGTAGTGGCCGACCTCGCCGAGGAAGGGGTCGCCGCCGATCTGCTGACGAGTCGCCCCGATGTGATCTTTCACCTTGCCGCCGTTCTTTCTGGCGAGGCGGAGGCGGATTTCGAGAAGGGATACCGTGTCAATCTGGACGGGACGCGGTGCCTGTTCGATGGCATTCGCGCGATCGGTCGCGGATATCGACCCCGGCTTGTGTTCGCATCGTCGATCGCCGTTTTCGGTGTGCCGTTCCCCGAGGTGATCGGGGACGATCAGTGCCTGACGCCGCTGACGAGCTATGGGACGCAGAAGGCGATGGCGGAACTACTGCTGGCGGACTACAGTCGGCGTGGCTTCTTCGACGGTATCGGCATACGCCTGCCGACCATCTGTGTCCGCCCGGGTAGGCCCAACCGGGCAGCATCGGGGTTTTTCTCGAGCATCATTCGCGAGCCGCTGAACGGTGAGGAGGCGGTGCTACCCGTGTCGGACGATCTTCGTCACTGGCATGCGTCTCCTCGGGCTGCGGTCGGATTTCTGCTCCACGCTGCGACGATCGAGAGCAGCGCAATCGGCGATCGCCGTTGCCTGACGATGCCCGGTGTCTCGGTGACCGTGGCAGAGCAAATTGCGGCGTTGCGCCGTGTTGCAGGCGAAGCGGCCGTTCGGCGTATCCGACGGGAGCCTGATGAGACCGTGATGCGGATCGTCGCCGGCTGGCCGCGCGACTTCGACACGCGGCGCGCGAGTGCGCTCGGGTTCCGCGCCGAGGCAGACTTCGACGAGATCATCCGTATCTACATCGAAGACGAGCTCGGCGGCACGATTCCGGGTTCTGTCTCATGACGAGAGCTGCGCTTGTTTCGGGACCGGTGGGATTGTCCAATCCAAGCACGCGCGACCAGCCTCTCACTTGCGCAATTTCCTCGGGAGTTGTGGGGCGGGCGGCGTCCCCCGGCGCCCCGCCCGCCCCTGCGTAGAGCCCTAGGAAGGGATCGGGCTCAGCGTCTCTTCGGTGGTGGCGTAGGGGAGCTCGCCGTTCGGTGTGAGCCGGTCGACGATCTCGGGCAGCACGATCGCGACCTCGTCGGCCGCCTCCTGCGGGCTCACGCCGGCAGTGGTCGCGATCTGCTCGATCTCGGTGCCGAACACGTGCTGCACCTCGGCGCCGCTGATCGGCTCGTTCTCGCCGAGCGAGATCCACGACTGCACCTTCTCCCCGAGGCCACTCTCCTGCAGCCGCTGGACGATCCGCTCGAGCAACTCCCCGCTCTGACCGACCAGCTGCTCCGTGTGCTCGACGGCGACGTCGTCGCCGAACACGCCTTTGACCTGCTCGAACAGGCCCATCGCGTTCTCCTCTCCATGGGAACACACCGACGGTAGGCGCGATCGGCACGTCGCCGTGGTGAGCGTCGTGTGTCGGGCCGGAGAAGATCAGTCGCTACGAGGGATGCGGGCCGGATACATCCGGCCCTACGACGGGCGGCGGCGCGTGCCCTGGTCCTGGAGGCGCTTGAAGCCGCCGCTGAAGCCCTGCGTGTCCTCCACCGACGGGGCCGGCGCCGGCGGTGGCGGCATCGAGCGCTGCTGTTCCAGCCTGCGCAGGCGCGACTCCAGCTCCGCAACCTCAGGGCTCGCGTCTGCCACGTCCTCGCGCTCGTCGAGCTCCCTTTCACGCTGCGAGACCATCCGCTCGCGCTGCGTCACCGCGTCGCTTCGGGCGGTCAGCTCCTGCTGGGTGCGGACGAACGCCTTCTCCGCCTCCTGCAAGGCGGCCAGACGTGCCTCGAGCTCGGCGAGCCGCTGCTCGTCCGACGACGGTGCCGGGGGCAAGACGACTCCCGCGGGATCGCCACCTGCAAGCGCGTGCTCGCGCTCGAGGAGCTCTCGCTCACGGGCAGCGATGCCGGCCGCGCGGCGTTCGAGCTCGACCGTCTGAGCAGCGACGACCTCCGATCCCGAGTGGGAGGGCGACGGCAGCGGAGACCCGTCGCGGCGCGCCTCCGCGAGCGCCGCTTGCAGCTCACGCTCGCGCTCCTCGACCGCGCGCACGCGATCCGACAACTCGCGCTTCAGCGCGTCGAGCTCGAGCCACTGCTCGTGCAGCGCCGTCCGCTCGTCCTCGACCGTCCCGGGGTGTCTCGCTGCGCTTGCGAAACACACCCTGATCTTACGGCGGTGACCGGGCAGTGCCTTCCTTCGCCAGTGCGCACGGCAGCAGTGCCCGGCACCGCTCCGCGGTGCCGGCCCACCGACCGATCTCTATGCCGCGCGCTCCAGCCGTTCCTCGGCGCGCGCCCGCTTCACGATCTCTTCGCGCTCGCCGAAGCGGATGCGTGCGCGCTCGGCCCGGATCCCCGCCCACAGGTCCTGCAGTTGGGCATCGAGGCGCTTGATCTCTTCCATGGTCTGCGGATCGCGACCCCCGGACAGCCGCCGCCACAACTGGGCGCGCTGAGCGCTGAGCGCGTCGATCTCCGCGTGGATGCGAGTGATCGTGCTCATACCCATCAATAACGCACATTTCCGCGCTCGGATTCCGCCTCGGACGGGCCGCTTAACCGACATGCAACGGAGCGGTCACCAGTCCCGAGACGGCTCACTCGTAGCCGAGATCCGCCAGCCGCTCCTCATCCAGCCCGAAGTAGTGGCCGAGCTCGTGAAGCACGGTGACACGGATCTCGCGGCGGAGCTCCTCCGCATCCGGGAAGTCTTCCTCCAGCGGCAGGCGGTAAACCGCGATGCGTGCCGGCAGGTCGCCAGGCCCGGGGCCCCCATCGGTCAGAGGCACCCCGTCGAAGAGCCCGTACAGGTCAGGGTCGTCCGAGTTCTCGTCCTCGACCACGACCGCCACGTTCCTGAGCGCTCCGGCGATGTGCGGCGGCAGCCCGTCGAGCGCTGCGCGCACCTGGTCCTCGAACGACATCAGCGAATCACGAGCGCCATGACCGCCTTCTGCGTGTGGAGACGGTTCTCGGCCTGCTCCCAGACGAGCGACCGGGGCCCGTACAGGACGTCCTCGGTGATCTCCTCTCCAACGTGCGCCGGCAGGCAGTGCAGCGCCACCGCCTCGGGATGCGCGAGCGCGAGAGCCTCACCGTCGAGGCGATACGGAGCAAGGTCGCGTAGCCGCTCCTCGTGGTCATCCTCCTGGCCCATGCTCGTCCAGACGTCCGTGTACAGGGCCTGTGCACCCGTCGCGGCCGCATGCGGATCGATCGTCACCTCGACCGACCCACCGTTCTCCCCCGCGTCCGCCTGCGCCACCGACACGACGTTCGGGTCGGGCTCGTACCCCGGCGGAGTTGCCGCGACGAAGTTCATGCCGAAACGCCCCGCGATGCGCATCAGCGAGTGGCACACGTTGTTGCCGTCGCCCAGGTACGCCAGCCGGATGCCGTCCAGCCGGCCGAACCGCTCACGGATCGTCATCGCATCGGCCAGCGCCTGGAGCGGATGCGACTCGTCGGTGAGCCCGTTCACGACCGGCACCGACGCGTGCTCGGCGAACTCCTCGACCTCGGCCTGTCCGAAGGTGCGGATCAGGATCGCGCTCACGAAGCGCGACAGGACCAGCGCGGTGTCGCGCGTCGACTCACCGCGGGCCAGCTGCAGGTCGGCCGCCGGCACGTACAGCGCCATGCCGCCGAGCTCCGCGATGGCCACCTCCGAGCTGATCCTCGTCCGGGTCGACGGCTTCCGGAAAATCAGCGCGACCGTGCGACCGGGAAGGATGCGCAGCTCCTTGCGGCGGGTGCGCTCCTGCTTCAGCTCGTCGGCCAGGTCGAGCGCGACCGTCAGCTCGTCCCGCGACCAGTCGCCGATCTTCGTGAAGCTGCGGCCCTTCAGCTCGTCGGGGATGCCCGCCACGCGCCGATGCTACCGCCCGCCGGCGTCGTCTAGGATCACGCCATGTCTCGCTTCTCGGATGCACTCAACGGCCAGATCGGCTACGAGTTCGGCGCCTCGCAGCAGTACATCGCGATCGCCGCGCACTACGACGCGCAAACGCTTCCGCAGCTCGCCGCGCACTTCTACCGGCAGGCGGTCGAGGAGCGGAACCACGCCATGATGATGGTGCAGTACCTGATCGACGCCGACGAGGTCGTGCGCATCCCCGGGGTGGAGGCGCCGCAGACCGACTTCGGGGACGTCGTCGCACCAGTTTCGCTCGCTCTCGGCGCAGGAAAAGCGCGTCACCAGCCAGATCGGCGAGCTCGTCAAGCTCGCACGCGAGGAGAGCGAGCTCGTCGGCGAGCAGTTCCTGCTCTGGTTCCTGCAGGAGCAACGCGAGGAGGTCTCGTCGATGTCCGCGCTCCTCCACGTGGTCGAGCGCTCACAGGACAACGTGATGGCGATCGAGGACTACCTCGCCCGCGAGGCGGGCGGGGAGAGCCCCCTCGAGGCCGGTGCGCCGCCCGTCGCCGGCGGCGCCCTCTAACACCCCCGGCGTGCGCACGCTGACGGTTCGGACCGAGCGGCAGAGCCAGCTCGTCGACATCACGCGCGAGGTGGCGGCGGCGGTCGCCGGCACGCAGGGTGCGGCCGTGTTCGTCTACGTGCCGCACACGACGGCGGGCGTGACGGTCAACGAGCACGCCGACCCGATGGTCGCGCGCGACTTCGAAATGGCGCTCGAGCGGATCGTCCCGGAGGACTGGGGCTGGCAACACGTGGAGGAGGGCGAGGAGAACGCTCCGACTCACATCCGCGCCTCGCTGATGGGGCCGAGCGTCGACGGTGCCGCTGCGGGACGACGGGTCGCTCGCGCTCGGTACCTGGCAGGGCATCTTCTTCTGCGAGCTCGACGGCCCGCGCGAGCGGTCGGTGCTCGTCACCGTTCTTCAGTAGGGGCCGGATACATCCGGCCTCTTACATCACCACCCGGTCACCACCACGAGACTCGGGCGTTTGGCATGATCGGGCCCCCGACCTGGAGGCGTGCATGCCAGTAGTGATGATGGTCGAGATCCCGGAGGGCGATGCGGACTTCTACGACGCCGTGATGGAAGCCCTCGACTGGGACAACAGCGAGAAGCCGGTGGGATTCATCTCCCATCTCGCCGGGCCCGGCCCCAACGGGTGGACTGTGATCGACGTCTGGGAGTCCGAGGCGGACTTCAACAACTTCGCCCAGAGCCGTCTGGGCGCGGCGCTCGCAGAGGCGGCCGGCGGCGTGGCACCGCCGATCGAGCCGACCTTTTTCCCGGTGCACAACCACGATCGGGTGACGGCAGCGGTCTGAGCTGATCTTCCGGTGTCTGGCACCGCCAAGCGGTGCCAGACACCGCTTCACGTCGGAGATGCCGCGGCTACGCTGGGTCGCGATGGCCGCCCCCGTCCGCATCGGCGACGAGCTCGAGCTGCACGTCGACTCCCTCGCCTACGGCGGCAACGGCGTGGCGCGAAAGGACGGCTTCGTCGTGTTCGTGCGCAGCGGTCTCCCCGGCGACACCGTGCGCGCTCGAGTGACGAAGGTGAAGCGCGGCTTCGCGGAGGCACTCGCAGAGGAGGTGCTCGCACCGAGCATCGACCGCGTCGAGGCGCCGTGCCGGCACTTCGGCGCCTGCGGCGGCTGCCGCTCCCAGGACTACGCGTACGACGCGCCAGCTGGCTGCGAAGGAGTCGCAGGTGCGCGATGCGCTCACCCGGCTAGCCCGGATCGTCGACCCGCCGCTCGAGCCGATCGTCCCTGCCGCGTCTCAGTACCACTACCGCAACAAGCTCGAGTACTCGTTCACCGAGACGGCGGCCGGGCCTGCGCTCGGGTTCCATCGCGCCGGCCGCTGGGACGAGGTGCTCGAGATCGAGGAGTGCCTGCTCACGACCGACCTCGGCAACGCGATCCGCGACGCGGTGCGTGAGTGGGCGCGCGAGGAAGGGCTCGAGGCCTACGACCAGGGCACGCAGACGGGCTACCTACGGCACCTCGTTGTCCGCGAGGGGCGCAACACGGGTCAGGCGCTCGTCGTGCTCGTCACCGCCAGCGGCGAGCGCTTCGATGCCGACTACCTGGTCGAGACGCTGCGCAAGTTCCCCGAGGTGCGGTCGATCCACTGGGCCGTCAACGACACGCCCGCCGAGGTGACGAACCTGCCGACGAGGCGGCTCTGGGGAGACGACGCGATCGAGGAGCAGATCCTCGGCCTGCGCTTCCGCGTGCGGCCGAACGCGTTCCTCCAGACGAACACGGAGATGGCAGAGCGTCTGTACGCACTCGCCATGCGATGCGGCCGGGCTCGACGGGGCCGAGACCGTCTACGACCTCTACTGCGGCACGGGCACCATCGGGCTGGCGCTGGCGGGCTCGGCCGGCTCGGTCTGGGGGGTCGAGATCTCCGAGGAATCGGTCGCCTGCGCGATCGAGAACGCGACGCTGAACGGCGTCGCCAACGCGTCCTTCTTCGCCGGCAACGTCTCGCCAGTCGATCGAGGAGCTGCGTGAGCGGGCCGGGCGCCCGACGTCGTCGTCGTCGACCCGCCGCGCGCAGGGCTGGCCGGCAAGGCGCTGCGCCGCACCGGCGCGCTCCAGGCGCCGCGCCTCGTCTACGTCTCCTGCAACCCGACCACGCTCGCCGGCGACCTCCAGGTGCTGCGCGACGAGTACGGCTACGAGCTCGTTCGCTGCACCCCCGTGGACATGTTCCCGCACACGCCTCACATCGAGAGCGTCTCGCTGCTGCGGTTGCGCGACCCAGGCTCCTAGGCGCGGAACACGTCCCGGCCTGCCCGACCTGGCGTTCGCACGAGCGCTCGCTCACCGGTCTGGGCGGAACCCGTACGTGCTCGAGCTCGGGACTTTCCACATCTAGACACACGGCGCCCGCTGCGCACATAGGATCGACCCTGAGCCCGCGCCCGGGAGGGGCCGGCGATCGACGGGAAGGAGCACGACACGATGAGGGATCGAAAGCGCGCCGCCATGTTGGCGTTGCTCGCGCTGCTCGCGGCGCTCGTACTGGTTGCGGCCGGCTGCGGCGGGAGCGACGAGGCGACTAGCGACGAGACCACGGTCGAGACGACGGTCGACACGGACACGACTGAGGACACGACCGAAGAGACAACCGAGGAGACGACCGGCGACGAGACCACCGAGCCCGACCTGAGCGGGATCGCAAACGAGGACTGCCTCGAGTTCGCGAGCATCGGAGCCAAGTTCTCCGAGGCCCTCAGCGCCACGGGCTCGTCGGCGGACCTCGAGACGACGTCGCAGCTCTTCCAGGAGCTGAGCGACAACGCACCGGACGAGATCAAAGACGACATCCTGGTCCTGGCAGGGGCCTGGGAGGAGATCGCGGCGGCGCTCGGGGACGTTGACCTCTCGAGTGGCGAAGCGCCTTCGGCCGAGACTCTGGCCAAGCTGCAGGAGCTCGGCGAGACGTTCAACAGCGCCGAGATCCAGGAGGCCAGCGCGAACCTTGGGACCTGGGCGGAGGAGAACTGCGGCGTAAGCGGCTAGCGAGGCTCGGCCGGCCGGGCGGGTTGCCGCCCGGCCGGCCTCTCGCGCCACGCGCGCCAGAGCAGGTCGGCGTTCGGAACGAGAAATCCGAGCGCCACGGCCGGGAGGGCCGGTAGGCCACCCAGATCGAGGGCGACGGCCAGCACGAGCGTCAACGCCAGCAGCGCCGCGCTGCACAGGAAGGTCGCTGCGACCCGCAGCTCGTAGCGCGCCGCTGTGGCGAGGAACAGCGCGAGGAAGATCACGTCCGGCGGCCCCAGGTTCGCCGAAGAGTTCCCGCCTGGCAGCGGGAAGGCGATCGAGATGCGCTCGAAGATGTCCGGTCGCTCCTCGACGACGACGCGCGTCGGCCCGGCCCACACGGACAGGGCGTCGACCCACGGGATCAGGAGCGCCACGAGCACGATCGACCAGAGCTCCTGGAACAGCTGGACGAACCAGTACCCGAAGAGGGTGAACGCGAGCAGTTTCGCGACGTTGAAGAGACCGTCGAGGCCGGCCAGCTCGAGGGCAATGGCGATCACGATCAGGCCGGCGACCACGATCAGCAGGCCTCTGGCGCCGGCCAGTGGCAAGGCCACCCAGGTGACGGCGAGCGTGACGGGCATCAGCACGAACGCGGCCAGTGCCACGTCGAGCCATTCCGGTGCGTCCGGGAGCGAGCCACCCGCCTCCGTCCACACGGCGACCGCGGCGAGGAGCGCCAGCAGCGCCCCGCCGCGTCGCGCTCCCAGGCTGCGCGAGACCAACGGCGAGGGTGACGCTGAAGCATCACCCCGGCGTCCGCTTCGCGGCCGCGCCGCTCCTCGCTTCACGTCGGACCCCCCTTAGTAGGGAGGCTGCTCTGCCCACCAGGAGCCGAGCGCCTTGAAGGCGTTCCAGAACGCGGTCTTCGCCGCCTGCTCGTCGAGCGAGGCGTCCACGGCGGGGGTTACGAGCACCGACACGGTCGGTGTTAAGCGCCTGATCTCCCCCTGTGCTGCAGGGTCGACGGCGTCAGCCAGCGGAAACTCGAGGCCGTCGAGGAAGGCGACCGCCTCGTCACCCATCACGACGACGAGCTTCGGCTGCACGATGTGGATCTCACGCAGCAACCACTCGCGTGCCTCGACGGGATCCTCCGTGCCGAACTTGAGGCAGTTCGTGCCGTACACGGCGAGCGGGTCGACGCCGAGCCGCTGCAACGACTTGAGCAGCGCCTGCCCGGAGCGCCCGAAGAAGGCGACTCCCTCCTGGATCTCCGACGGTTGAGGCGCCCATTTGAGGAGGAACACGTCGGCGAGCGGGTGACCGGAGCCGAGCACGGGCACATGCAGCTCGTCGCCGATGGAGAGGAGCTCGTCGCCGAGCTCGTTGATCTCGGCGATGGCCTTGCGGAGGTATCGCTCGTAGATCTCGTCGGTGGGCACGGCACTCAAGAGGGCGAGGGTCCCTTCTCCGCTTGCATGTCTTCTCCTTGACCGCGGAAGGCCGTGTGCGGCGTGGCGCGTGCAACGATCGGTGCCATGGCATCGGAGATCGTCGCAGACGACGGTCGCCATGGCTTCGAGGCCTCGGACATTCGTCCGGGGTCTTTCCTGTTGGCCCCGCCGACAGGCCTCTACTGCGGAGCGCCGAGCTTGTCGCGCGCCTGCGCGACCCACTTGAGTGACTGGAGGTAGGCGAGCGACTTGGGGCGCCGCAGCACCTCTGCAGTCCGCAGCGAGAGCAGGAACTCCTCGGGGCCGTCGAAGCGCCGCATTCTGAGCGCCCCCGTGCCGACTCCCTGCAACACGTGAGCGTCCGAGCCTGCGCCCTGGAGAAGCCGGTACTTGCGTGCGAAGCGGAGCGCCTCGTCGTTGAACGACTCCCGCAGCAGCCGGGCGTTGTAGACCTCGAGCACGTCGATGTCGGCGACGTGGCGGTGCAACGTGGAGGGGTCGGGGATGGCGTGCATGCGATCGAACGGATGCGGCAGGTAGACGACGCCCTCCTGCTCGCGGATCGCGGCGATCGTGTCGGCGAACGACATCCCACGCGGGATCTCTTCGCTGAGGAACAGTCCGATCACCTCGCCCTGGCCGTCGGTCTTCACCTCCTCGGCCTTGACGACGACCAGGTCGCGGCCCTCCGCCAGCTCGGCGGTCTCGATTGCGCCGCCGAACACGTTGTGGTCGGTGACCGCGATGGCGCCGAGACCGATCTCCTCGGCGTGATCGATGAGCTCGGACGGCTCGATCGAGCAGTCGTGCGACCAGCGCGTATGCATGTGCAGGTCGACGAGGATCCACTCGCGATCGGCCAACGGCTCGGTCTCGCGGTGCGGCGGCCGCCGCTTGTGCGCCATGCTCACATAGATCCCATCCAGCTCGTCGGCGAGGCGGTCGAAGCTCTGCAACTCGGCATCGGCGCGTGCGCGGGTGGCCTCGCGCTCGCGGTGCTCCGTGTCTTCACCGAGCCGGGCCACGGCGGCGGTGACGAGCTCAGGCTGGTGGTCGGCGCCCGGAGGCTCTGCGATCGCGCAACCGGACGCTGCCGCCTCGAGCCTCAGACGTGTGTGACCGGTGGGGGTCGGCACGAAGACTGCTGCCTCTGCCAGCAACGCGGCGCGGACGTCCTCCCGCCGCGCGGTGCGCACGTGTACGCGGCCGCGAAGCCGAGCGGGGACGACGGGACGGAACGAGAGTGGCTTCGTGTGCAGCCCGACGAGCTCCCAGCCGTCGAGCTCGTCGAGCGCGCGGATCGCGGCTCGCGTGAGGGGCCGTTCGTCCGCTTCGAGCTGGACGGCGACCAGATCGCGCTTGGACCCGGGCCGGAACCTGTTCGCGTCGACGCCCGCCGGGACGACACGGTAGTCACCGGGATACCGCTCCGACGCGGCCTCGGCCGCGTCGGCCGAGGTGGCGAGGAGCGCGTCGACGCGAGCCCGTAGCCGGTCGCGCCGGCTGCGGCGCGACGGGCCCAGCCGGTCGGGGGAGAGAAACGTCGCGGCGGTGAATGCCTCGGCTTCGGCGAGCGCGAGCTTCGAGATGCTCGGCAGGCCTGGCTCGAAGCCGTGCACGACGTCGTATGCCCCCTGACGCAGGGCCAGCCGCAGGTTGGCGCGCAGCCCGACCGCGACGCCAACCTGGCTGCGTCGCGAGACGGGAACCGCCGGTCCGAGCGCGATCACGTCGGCCTGCTCGCCCCGTGCGAGCGCCCGGCGGCCTGCGAGCAGGTCGGCGGCCCGCCCCGAAGGCGCCAGCACGGTGACGTCATGACCACGCGCGCGCAACGCGCCGGCAAGGCCGGCGACATGGTCGTTGACGTCGTGTGGCTGCGACCAGGTGAACGGAGTGACGAGGCAGATGCGGAGCATCACGGCAGCACGATTGTAGGGGCGCGGCGCTGCACGGCCTGTACGCTCGAGTCATGAGCGACGTCGTTGTGCAGGTGCGCCAGAACGGGCCCTACAAGCTGACCGGGCCGGTGACAATCGTCGACTTCGAAGGGCGCGTGTTCGAGCTCCCGCCCGGGAGCGGAATCGTGCTCTGTCGCTGCGGGCACTCGAAGAACAAGCCGTTCTGCGACACCACACACCGGGAGATCGGCTTCGTCGCCGAGGAGACTGCGCCGCGGGCTGTGTGAGTCGCGCGGCGAGGCGGCCTCCTCGGAGGTCGAGCACGAGCTCGTGTTGCAACGCGAGCGATGTCGCGCCCATGCTGCGTAGCGCATCGGTATTCAACGTACCCCACCGACTGGGAGGCGCCCGGCCGAATGCCGGGCGCCTCCCGCGTATCAGGGCTTCGCGGTGGCTTGCGCCTGCTTGAGCGCGTTCTTTGTGATGAAGCGCTCGGTCAGCTCGCGCGACTCGTCGTCGCGGATCTGCTTCGGCGGTGACTTCATCAGGTAGCTGGACGGCGCCTCGAGCGCGCCCGAGATGCCATTGTTCAGGGCCAGCTTGGCCATGCGCACTGCGTCGATCACGATGCCGGCCGAGTTGGGCGAGTCCCACACCTCGAGCTTGAGCTCGACGTTGAGCGGCACGTCGCCGAAGGACGAGCCCTCCATGCGGATGTAGGCCCACTTGCGATCGGTCAGCCACGGGACGTAGTCCGATGGGCCGACGTGGACGTTGCCCTCACCGATGTCGTAGTCGAGCATCGAGGTGACCGCGTTCGTCTTCGAGATCTTCTTCGACTCGAGGCGCTCGCGCTCGAGCATGTTGCGGAAGTCGGAGTTGCCGCCGACGTTGAGCTGCATGGTGCGATCGAGGTGCACGCCGCGGTCGCCGAACAGCGTGGTGAGCACGCGGTGCGTGATCGTGGCGCCGACCTGCGACTTGATGTCGTCGCCGATGATCGGCACGCCGGCCTGCTGGAAGCGCTTCTGCCAGTAGTGCTCGCGCGCAATGAACACCGGCATGCAGTTCACCATCGCCACGCCGGCCTCGAGGATCTGCTCCGTGTACCACTTGGTGGCTGCTTCGGAGCCGACCGGCAGGTAGTTGACGACGACGTCCGCGCCGGTCTCCTTGAGGATCCCGACGACGTCGTCGGTCTCACCCGGTGCCTTCTCGACGACCTGGGCCATGTACTTGCCGATGCCGTCGTGTGTCATGCCGCGCGAGACGGTGATGCCCGTCTTCTTGACGGTGGCGAACTTGATCGTGTCGTTCGGGTGCGCCCAGATCGCGTCCGCGAGGTCGACGCCGACCTTGCCCTTGACGACGTCGAACGCGGCCACGAACTCGATGTCCGAGATGTGGTACCCGCCGAGGTCGACGTGCATGAGCCCCGGGACTTCCTCACCCGGATCGGCGTCCTTGTAGTACTCGACGCCCTGGAGCAGCGAATTGGCGCAGTTGCCGACGCCGACGATCGCGACGCGCACCTTGTCCTTCTTGCGCGCTCCGTTCTTTGAGCCATTCGTTGTAGCCATTGGTTCCTTTCCGGGGGAGGAGCTGCCCGGGGACTGTCCCCGAACGGGGACTGTCCCCTGCTGTTGGCTTCGTCTGTTGCTGGCAAACGGGACGCCGAGGCCGTCCGCGAACGCACGCAACACGACGTCGTTGATAGTGAGGCCTGAGCTCCGCGCCTCGGCTTCGAGCGCTCCCTTGAGCGCCTCGGGCATGCGAAGGAGGATCACCGGGCTCGCTCCCGGAAGAGCGCTCCGCCTTCCGGTGGGTTGATAGCTCATGCCGAGGTGGACGGCGACCAGGCCGACAGCCACATCGTTGAGGCTAACCCCCCGGCGAGCCGTCTCGCGGACGAGTGCCGCCTTCAGCGAGGAGGGCGTCCTGACGAGGACGGCCTTTCTCTGAGAAGTGCTATCAGTCAATGTGCTAGCAGCGTACTACAAAGCAAGCGGCAATGCTGGACGCGGCAACGCGCCCGGCGCGCCGATCGTGACCTGCGCGACGGCGGCTGTTGCGGTCACGAGCGCCAGACGACGAGCCCCAGGGCCCTAGACACGGCGGTTGGTCAGGGCGAGCACTGCTTCGGCGCCCGCGACGACGTCGGAGGCGACCTTGCCTTCCGCGTCGACGAGCACCGCCATGGGCGTGCCGTCGGCGCCGAACGCGGAGCCGGCAGTGAAGGCATCGTCGAGCAGGACGAGCGAGCCGAATCCGTCCTGCCTCGTCTCCTCCTCATCGCCCGAGGACACGATCACGAGCTGCGGAGTGTCGCCGTTGGCCGCTGCCTCCCACGCGAGCAGGCCCTCGTGCATCGAGCGGCAGAAGCCGCAGCCCGGATTCCAGAAGAGCAGCACCGTATCGCGGCCACGTAGAGCGGAGACCGGCACGACGTCGCCGTCGAGCGACCGCAGCTCGATCTCGGGAGCCTCGGTGCCGACCGGTAGACCTTCGGCGCCCTCGGGTGTCTCGAGCGCCTGCTCGAGCAGGGTCTCGATCGCTTCCCGGCCCGATGCGACCCAGCTGGCGATCGAGCCATCGGGCGAGATCAGCACCGCGCTCGGTGTGCCGTTCGCGTTGAACGAGGCGTAGAGCTCGGCGCCTTCGTCGACCAGGACGTGGTCCAGCTCGAACTCGCCGGCCTCTGCACCGACCGCCTCGGCGGAACCGTCGCTCGCGAAGGCGACGGTCAACTCGCCGGCGTGCTCACGCTGCCAGCGCGCCGCGTCCGGGAGCAGCGCCGCGCACGGCCCGCAGTCCGGGCTCGTGAACAGCAACAGCAGTGGCAGGCCAGCCGTTAGCAGGTCGTCGCGGGACAGCCCACTTCCGGCCGGAGTCGTCGCGAGGAACCAGGGCGCCGGAGTACCCGGCTCCAGCCCGATTCGCGGGGCGTCCTCGCTGTGGTCGACTTCGATGCCTGCGTCGGCGAGCGTCGCCTCGATACGGTCGAGTCGCACCAGGACCGCGCCGTACGAGCGCATGAGCGACACGAAGGCGATGGTGCCCATCCCGAGCACGGCGAGCGCCGCCGCACTCACCGCGACTGCAATGAGCTCCGCAGCGTCGAGTCGCGTGAGCCAGGCGACGGGGCTCGCAACGTCGTCCGAGAGCGAGCCAACCAGCGCAACGGCTGCGAGCGCCGCGAGCACGCCATTGCGAGCGAGTGTGCGGCCGCCGGCCGGCGAGGAGTGGAGCTGCCCGAAGCAGTGGCACTCGGGCGCGTCGCCTCGTACGAGGCTCCGTCCGACGACGGCTGTGAACAGCACGAGGAGGATGAGTGCCGCGGCAGCTCCGACGGCAGCGGTGGACGGAATCAGCAGGAGGCCGGCGACGAGCAGCTCGATCAGTGGCAGGCCGATCGCGATCGCCGGGGCGAGCCGCCGTGGCCCGCCGAACTCGACGACGGCCTTCACCGTCCCCGTGCGATCGGCGAGCTTGGCCGCTCCTGCGACCGCGAAGACGGCCGCCAGAAGGACGCGAAGGATGAGGGTGACGATGGTCAGCGCGGTCATGAGAAGGCACACGCTCCTTTGCTACCGACACGGAGTGACAGACGGTGCCACATGTTCCGCAGTTCGTGGGCCGGGCCGCTTCGCTGGCAACAGGTGAGGCTCGCCGCGGAGCCGCACACCAGCGCTGCCCTGCAGCCCGGCATGCTCACGCCTTCCGAAGCTTCCCCTTGACGCACAGATTGCCCTTCTTCGGGCCGAGGACGCTGAGCTCGTCGTCGTCATTCCGTACGTCGTACTTGTCGCAGCAGTCCTTGTCTGCCGGAGGGCAGCACAGACCGGTTCCGCCTGGCACAGCGATCGTGCCGGGTGGGCAGCAGGCAACGCCCTTGCCCTTCGTGCCCGGCGCGAAGGTCGTGCGCTTGAGCGGACAGCACGTGCCCTTGACGCAGCGGCCCTTGCTCTTCGGACAGCATTTCCCGTCCTTGCACTTGTTCGAGCAGGTGCAGAACTGCGTCGCGGCGCTGCCGCAGTCGTTGTCCTTGGGGCAGGTCCACGACATCTGGTTGGGATGCTCCTTGTCGTTGTTCGGTCCTTTGCAGCACTTCGCGTAGTCGGGGTAGTAGCAGCCACCCTCGTGGGTGCCGTACTTGATGGCCACGAAGCACCTCTTGGTCGGGCTGGGACACGCCTGGGTGCGCCCGGCGTGGCCGAGCGCCCGGTCCGGTCTCAGCGCCGGTACCGCTCCGGCGGCGAGCGCCGCACCGATTGTCCGCAACGCACCACGGCGCGGCATCGGCGTCGCGAGAGTGCGAGCGAGGTCGTCGAACAGGCTCATATGGCAACTCCTTCGCGTGCGTGACCGTGGCGGAGCGCTTCCGCCGCCCCCACGGCCCCCACGGCCCCCACGGCCCTCGTCGGGCCGGGGAGCAGAAGGAACGCCAGCGACCCGAGCGTCAAGCCGAGCTCCCGCAGCGGCGGATCGACTTGGTCAGTGCGATGGTCTTACCACCAACCTTCACACGCGCCGTGACCTTGAGCTGGGCCGCCAGACCCGTTGTCGCAACCCGCGCCGTGAACGGCGCCTTCTTGTCGATCCCGACGGATTTGCCGTTGACGAGGAACGTGACGGAGGTCACCTTGGAGCCCGCGATCGGCTTGACCTTGGCGACGAGCGTCTTCCCCGAGCAGGTGGCCGTGAGCGTCGGCTTCCCGGCAGCAGTCGTCGAAGCCTTGCCGAGCGTGAGCGAGATGTTGTCGACGTAGGCGTGGTGTGCGCCGTTGCCGTCGGCTGTGACCGTGATCACGACGGCCAAGGTCCGCGTCTTCGGAGGAAGGTTCGCCTGAGCGGTGCGCTTGAGGAGCACGGTCAGGCGCTTCCTGTCGTCGAAGGTGACCGGACCGACACGAACGCTGCCGATCTGGGCACCTGCGGCGTCGAGGAAACGTGCGGTGACGGTCGCGAGGTCCTTCGCCACGGTGTAGCCGCCGATGAAGGCCGTGAGCGTCGCTCCGACCTGACCGGCGTCGATCTCCGTGGCAGTGCCCGAGACGTCGATCGTCTGGGCCGCCGTGTGTGTCGTCTGCTTGCCGGAGTTGTCGCCGGGGCCGCCGGCGAAGAAGTTCTTACCCCCGCCGATCGTCGCAGCGAAGGCCTTCGTGGGCTTGTCGCTTTCCGTCGGGGCATAGGTCCAGACCGAGAGGTTGCCTGTGGTCACCCAGCCCACGGGCTTGACGACGGTGGCGACGTCCGAGCCCGGGCTGTCCTCGGCGCCCGGGTTCACGACGAGGTTTCCCGGCGGGATCGCCGTCGAGCGGGCGGCAAGCGGCGCCGCGACGAGGAGCGCGCTGACGATCGCCAGCATGAGCACTCCTCCCGCTGCGAAGGCGGTACGAACGGGCCTTGCTCGTGCCACGGACAGGTGTGGTGCGATCACGGTTTCCTCCTCGGTGGTGTGGGATTGCCGATCGTCTCGACGATGCGCTCCACCTCGAGCTCGGCGATGGTCGCCGCCTCCCCGACCGCTTCCGCTGACGGAGCTTCGAAGAAGTGAAGGAACATCTCGTCCGCGGGAACGAGATAGGAGCGCAGATGCCGCACCGGCATCCCTCCCCGCGTCATGGCTGCGGCGGCTTCGCGCGCCCGCGTCGCGGCACGCGCGACGTCCTCGGCGCTGAGGCCTGCTGCGTACGTCTCGAGCAAGAAGCTCGCCACGCCATCAACCGTACGGAGACGGTGGACGGGGGGAAGCAGAGATACCCCTAGTCTTTCGCCTCCTCGGCGAGACGGGCCGCGAGCTCCGTGCGTGAGTGCACCCCCAGCTTGCGGTACACCCGTGTGAGCGTGACCTCGACGGTCTTCACGCTCAGGAAGAGCGCCGCTGCGACCTCCTTGTTCGACCTGCCGGCGATCACGATCTCGACGATGCGCCTCTCGGCGTCGGTGAGCTCGCTCCGATCGTGGGGCCGGCGGCCGGGAACACGAGCCAGCTCGTCCAGCGCACGCGCCTCCCAGGCGTCGGCACCCTGGCGCTCGAAGATCGCGTGCGCCGCGGTCAGCGCCCCACGGGCAGCGGTGTGCTGCCGCATCCGGCGCAACACCGATCCGTAGGCGAGCTCGGTCCGTGCGGCCTCGAACGGCACCTGGGAATCGGGGTTCGCCACCGCTTGCTCGAGAGCGTCGCGCGCACGCGGAAGATCGTCGGCTGCTGCGTAGAGAGCGGCGTCGGCGCGAAGGGAGAGGTTGCGCAACCACAACGGCTGGTCGTCCTGCGCCTTGGCCTCGAACGCGCGCCGAGCGTCCGAGGCCTGCTCCAGAAGCCCCGCGGCGCTCGAGGCCTCCACCTCGAAGAGCAGTGCGCGCAGCACGGTCGAGTTACGCGTTCCGAGCTTGTCCGTGAGCCCGCGGGCGAGCGCATACACGCTGGCTGCGGCAGCGGCGTCTCCCTCGCTGCCCTCGATGAAGGCGAGCACCACCAGGGCGCTGAACTCGTGCATCGGCTCACCCGTCGTCCGGGCGGCCGCAAGACTTTCCATCACCATCGCCCGGGCGACAGCGCGATCCCCCGCATAGACGTGAACGTTGGCACGCAGCGTCCGGGCTGGGATTCGCATGACGTCCATCTGATCCGAGAGATCGAGCACGGAGTCGGCAAGGTCGGCGGCTCGTGCGTAGTTCCCGGACAACATCTCGGTGTAGGCGAGCCCGAAAGCCGCCCATTGCTCGACCGTGGCGTCACCGGCTTCGATCGCCCTTCGTCGGACGGTCTCGTAGGAATCGCGCGCCTCGGCGACCATGCCGGCCAGCCGTTGGCATTCGGCGGCCACGGCCGACGGCGACCACTCGTCCACGGTGTCGAGCTCGTGCTCGAGTGCCAGCGCGCGCCGCAACGGTTGCTCGTAGGCGGCGCCGCTCATCACCGCAACGAAGGCCGCGACGCTGAGCGCGTAGGCGATGCGTCGACTGTCACCCGAGGTCTCGGCGGCGGCCACCGCTGCTGCGGCATGCTCCGCTGCTTCTGTTGTCGAGCCGGTGTAGATCGACGTGTAGGCAAGGCTGCGGTGGAGCTCGGAGGTCATGCCTGGGTCGGTGGTGGCACCGAGACCCTCCTCCCAGAGCAGTTTCGCCCGTTCCGCGTGGCCTGTCTCGTCGAGCACTGTCCCGAGACGCCACCGCGCCTCCACGCGTTCAGCCCCTTCGGGAAGCTCATCGACGAGGGCTGACAGCAACCGGAGCGCCCGCTCGGCGTCGCCTGCCTCGTAGTAGGCGCGACTGGCTTCCAGCAGCCGGCGACCACGTCCGGCGACACCATCGGCCGGCGTCAGCCGTCCCGCCTCTTCGTAGAGCTCGGCGCTTGCAGCTCGCGCCCCGCGTCGTCGTGCGTTCGCCGCGGCTTCTTGTAGCTCGAGCGCGATCGCCTCGTCCGGGCCGTCGGCGGCAAGGCCCAGGTGGCGCGCGCGCTCCTCTGCCGTCCCTGCGACTGCCGCGAGCGCACGGTGCGCAGCCCGTGGCACCTCCCCTGACCCGTCGACTGCCGCTTCGGCCACGAGCGGATGCGCAAACCGCACCACCTCACCGTCGAGCACGACGAGCTCTGCCACGAGAGCCGGTTGCAGCGCCTCGCGAGCGTCGAGCTCACCTGCCAGCGACAACGTCGTGAGCTCTGGCTCGGCGGCAAGGGCCGCCAGGAGGAGTGTCCTTTGAGTCTCCGCTGGAAGGTCCGTGACCCGGCTGCGTAGCAAAGCTGTGAGGGAGCCCGGGCCCTGCACGGGAGCGTCGAGCGCACGTACGAGCTCGATCGCGTGAAGCGGGTTGCCCGGCCGAACGTTCGTGGACACGTCCGAGCTCCGGCCGTGTGAGGGTGCGACCGAGCCGCAGCCGGAGGAGCCGATGGAGTGCCCCGAGCGTGAGCGGGCGAACGGGAACCCACTCGACCGAGAGGGAGGAGCGCTCCAGCTGGAGCGGGTCCGGATCGGCGCCGTCGATGGGCCGCCGCGCCAGGAGAAGCAGCACGGGCTCGCTCCGCAGCCGCCGCACGGCGAACGACAGCATCGCGGCCGATGAAGGGTCGAGCCACTGGACGTCGTCGATCGCCAGTGTCACCGGCGTCTCGGAGGTCAGCGCGCGCAGCAGCCCGAGGAACCCGAAGGCCACTGCGCGCTCGTCCGGGAGCGCGTGCGTTCCCGTCCGCAGGAGCAGCGCCTCCTCGAGCGCTGCGCGTTGCGGCTCCGCGAGAGCATCCGAAACGTCCTCCAGAGCGCCGGCCGCCAGATCGGCGAGCCCGGCGAACGCGAGCCGCGACTCCCCCTGGGCAAGCGCGCAGGAGAGCACGCGATGCCCGCCGGCGCGAGCGTGCTCGACCGCGATTCGCCACAGCGTCGTCTTCCCGATGCCCGCTTCGCCCTCGAGCACCAGCGCCGCGGGGAGCAGTTCCGCGGCGCCGGACGTGACCTGTTCGATCCTCGCCAGCTCGAGGTCACGGCCGACGATCCCAACCGGAGCGTGCATCCGGAGCTCTCGGCGTCCCTACGAGGCGGCGAGCTCGCGCAGCTGCTTGCGCACGAAGAGCATCCGCTGCACGACCGTGATCCAGGCCATCGCTGCAAGAAGGTAGATGGGCCACTCCAGCCAGCCCCATGGGGCCACCCCGAGGCCGACCGAGACGATCACCACCCGCTCCAGCCGGGACCCGAAGCCGATGTCGCCGCGCAGGCCGAGCGCCTCCGCCTTCGCGCGTGTGTAGCTGACGAGGAACGAGCCGATCACAGCCGCGAACGCGGCCACGAGCGCCACCTCGTTCCCCTCGCGCATGAACACGAGGCCGATCGCGGTCAGCATCGCCGCCTCGCCGAGCCGGTCGAAGGTCGAGTCGAGAAATGCACCGAAGACCGTGCCCTTGCTTGCGGCGCGCGCGAGCGCCCCGTCGAGGATGTCTGCGACCGAGCCGGCGACGAACAGCGCACCGCCGAGCCAGAAGAAGAGGTACTCGTTGCGCTCCTCGAACCCGACGAGCACGGCACCGGCGACGCACAACGTCAGCCCGGCGATCGAGAGCATGTCCGGCGTCAGCTTCGTCTTCGCGACACCCTGCATCGAGCGCCGCAGGATCTCGCGAGCTGCAGCGGTGTACTCCTGCTTGACGCGGTCCAGCTGGCTGGTCTTCGGCTCGGTCATGACCCGGCAGATCCCGAATCCGCAGGAGCGGATCCGGGATCGCCCCAACCCCTAAAGCGGCCGCTTTCGCAGCCGGCGGCGCCGTTTGACGGAGCTGGCGGCCATTGACTCGCGGCTCTATGCGAGCTCATGCCTGCGCCGTCTCGGCCGTACGGCCGAAGAGGCGGTGGCGGAAGATCACCGCGCCCACGACGAGCGCGATCAGCGCGCCGGCGGCGCAGTCGAGCCAGAAGTGGTTTCCGGTCGACATGACGGCGAACCACACCCAGGGCGCCCACAGTGCCCACACCAGCTTCGCGAGCCGGTTGCGGACGAGCGTGACCATCACGATCGACACGATCACCGCGTCCATGGCGTGCAGGCTGGGCATCGCCGCGTACGGGTTTGCCGCGAAGGCGATCAGCCCGCTCTCGTGGTTCAAGCCGGCGCTTTCGGCAAGCACGTCGACGAAACCCCATTCCGGGAACATGCGCGGCGGCGCGGTCGGGATCAGGACGTAGCCCACCAGGCCGATCAGGTTCGCTGCGATGAGCCAGTTGCGGAAGTCCGCGAATCGCTCCTGATGCTTGAAGTAGACCCACAGCAGCGTGAGGCCGACCACGGCGAACTGCGACAGCCAATACGTGTACGAGGTCGCCGTGATGAGCACGCTCGATCCCTCGACGAGACGCTGCAGCCAGATCTCCACGAGAGAGCCGGTGTTGTACTGGAACTCGATGATCTCGCGACCGTGCTCGAAAGCGGCAGGCATGCTGCGGTCAGCGGCGCCGCGGACGGCCTGATAGACGAGGTAAAACCCCATCCAGATCGCGAACTGGAGGCCGAAATGGCCCCAGCCGCGCGGCAGCTGCCTCCCGATGCTCGCCGCGACACGAGTCATGAGGAGCGATTCTAGCGGCCGAGGCATGACGATCCAGGTACGGCTGACCGTACGATCTCCGTGGTGCACGCTGCCCCTCTTGCTGCAGCCGCCGTCGGGCTGCTGCTGCTCGCGGGCTGCGGTGGGTCGGAACAGGCACGCGGCACTGCCCTCCGCGAGGCCGAGATCGAGTGGGTGGCCGACTATGCCGCCTGGGTTTCCGACTTTCTCGAGGAGCTGAGCCGCGAGGAGGCGGCTCGGCAGGACGTGCTGAGTGATTCCGCAGCCTTTGAGCGTTACGTTGACCGGTCGTCGAGGCTGCGTGACTGCCTCGGGTGGCTGGACGAGAAGCTCGCAGCGCCACCCACCGCACGGCTCCGGCCCACGCTGGTGGGCCTGCGCGAGGTGTGCACGTTGGTGGCCCCGGCGGTGGAGCGGCTGGTCGCGGCCACGGATCCGTTGGCTCGGACCGGGCCGTATCTCGAGGCGGGACAGTCCGCCGACCGCGCCGCGCTGCGCTGGACCGAGGTCGACGCGACTCTGGACAGGCTGATGCGTGCTCGTGGACCGTTGCCGCGCCTCGGCGGCACGGCGACCCGCAGTCGCGTCGAGCCGGCCCTGACCCGGGTGGCCGAGCGGGTCGCAGACGGTCGTTCCGTCGAGGTGCGCTGCTGGGACGCTGAGGACTGGCACCTGGTCCTCGACGAGGAGGAGGCTCTCACGAACGGCGAGCTCACCGTCGACACGGTCGGCGCCTTCGCTGTCCGCGCGACCGGCGCGGTGCACCTGCAGCAGTCGGATTGCGCGGTCCTCGGACGGCTCGCCTATGAGCGCTGGGCGCCGCGCGATCCGGCCAACCTCGACCTGGTCGCATACACGGTCTCGACCCTCTCGCACGAGATCCAGCACATCGTCAGCCCTGCAGGTGAGGCGGAGACCGAGTGCGCCGCCGTCCAGCACAACGCCGAAGTGGCACGGGCGCTCGGTGCCACGAGGGCGTACGCCCTCGAGCTCGCCGATCGCTACTGGGATCGGCTCTACCCGCCGGACGCCGACGGCTACGAGTCGGACGAATGCCGGCCTGGCGGGAGCCTCGACCTGGCACCCGAGACCTCGTCATGGCCAACCGGGTGATGCGTCGTAAGCTCCCGGCGTCAGCGAGCGAAGGAGACGGTCATGGCGGAAGGCTTCACGATCAAGCACGACGACGAGCTGGAACGCGCGTACGACAAGTGGGTACTCGTCCGCCGCTCACTCGGCGTCGAGGCGTTCGGCCTCAACATCGTCGAGCTGCCTCCGGGCGACACGATCCCCGAGCATGACGAGACGGAGCGTGCTCAGGAAGAGGTGTTCCTTGTGCTCGACGGGAAGGCGACGCTCGTCGTCGACGGCGTCGACCATGAGCTTCGCAGGGGATCTTTCGCTTGCCTGGACCCGCAGCCTCGGCGCACCGTTCGCAACGACGGCGCCGAGCTCGCGAGGGTGCTGATCGTCTCGGCCCCGACGTCCTCCGGCTACGAGCCGATGGGCTGGGCGTAGGGGCGAGGCTGCCTCGCCCTGCTGTCAGCCGCCGATGTAGGACATCTCGATCTTGGGTAGCGCCGCGGTCTGTTCGCTGCGGAGCTCGGAGTAGCGGTCCTCGCGCCGTTCCCAGACCGCAGCGATGCGCTCGTGTACCACATCGTCGCTCGCTCCTGACCGTAGGAGCTCGCGGAGATCCGTGCCGCGCACCGCGAAGAGGCAGGTGTACAGCTTGCCCTCGGCGGAGATGCGCGCCCGGGTGCAGTTGCCACAGAACGGCTGCGTGACAGACGCGATGACGCCGATCTCACCCTGCCCGTCGCGGTAGCGCCACCGCTGTGCGACCTCGCCGCGGTAGGCGGCCTCGACCGGCTCGAGCGGGAACGCCGCATCGATCGTCGCGACGATCTCGGATGCGGGCACGACGTCGTCGAGGCGCCAGCCGTTCGTGGCACCCACGTCCATGAACTCGATGAAGCGAATAACGTGTCCGGTGCCGCGAAAGCGCTGTGCCAGGTCGACCAGGCCGGCGTCGTTCACCCCGCGCTTGACGACCGCGTTCACCTTCACGGGCAGACCCGCCCCGGCGGCGGCGTCGATGCCGTCCAGCACGCTTGCGACGGGGAAGTCGACGTCGTTCATCGCACGGAAGACCTCCTCGTCGAGCGAGTCGAGCGAGACGGTGATCCGTGTCAGCCCTGCATCGCGCAGCGCCTCGGCCTTGCGGGTCAGGAGGGTGCCATTGGTCGTCAGCGTCAGGTCGAGCTCCGGGACCTGAGCCAGCATCCCGACCAGCACCTCGATGTCGGCACGCAGCAACGGCTCGCCCCCGGTGAGGCGGACCTTCCGCACACCCAGTGACGCGAAGACCCGGGCGACTCGCTCGATCTCCTCGAAGGTGAGGAGCTCGCGGCGGGGCATGAACTGGTAGTCCCGGCCGAAGACGCTCTTCGGCATGCAGTACGTGCAGCGGAAGTTGCAGCGGTCGGTGACCGAGATGCGGAGATCCCGCACCGGCCTGCCCAGCGTGTCGCGCACGTCCATTCAAGGAGAGCGTAGCCCGCAGGTAACACTGTCGGTGTGCCGGCGTTGGACAGCATCCTCCCTGGCTTCGACTGGCATGAGCGCCACGAGCGCCGGCTATCCGCTTCGCCGGAACAGGCCGTGGCCGCGTTCCTCGCGTCGCCCGCGGCTCCGGACCTCGCCGTGCGCACTCTGTTCCGTCTCCGTGGGCTGCGTACCGACGCGACCATCGCGGACGCGTTTGTGCGCATGAGGTTCGAGGAGCTGCACCGGTCGGCGAGAGACGTGGTGGTGGGCGCGAGCGGCACGCCGTGGCGACCGCGCGGGGGCATCCGCCCGTTCGCCGCCGGCGACCCGGGGACCGTACGCATGGCGACCGACATCAGAGCCGAGCCCATCGCGGGTGGCTGTGTCCTGTCGACGGAGACCAGGATCGCGGCGCTGGACGACGACGCGCGGCGGGCCTTCGCGCGCTACTGGCGCGTCGTCGGTCCGTTCTCGGCGGTGATCCGGCGCCGGTGGCTCACCGCGGCCGCGAGGTCGATCGCGTAACGGCGAGCTCGATGCTCGCGCCGCAGTAGCCTGCCCGGATGCGTCTCCGCTCCGCCGCGCCGATGCTCGCGCTGGTAGGCGTCACTGCGGTCTGGGGCGTCACGTTCGTGCAGGTGCAGGACGCGCTGGCGTTGTACCCGCTGTTCGCCTTCCTCGCGGTTCGCTTCGCGATCTCGACGGTCGTGCTTGCGCCGTTCGCGTGGAAACCTCTGCGCGAGCTGCCGCGCGCGGGGTTCGTGGCCGGGGTGGGGGTGGGTGTTCTGCTTGCGCTCGCCTACGGTCTGCAGACGGCCGGGCTCGAGCTGACGACCGTGACGAGCACCGGGTTCATCACCGGCCTCTACGTGGTCTTCACCCCTCTGATCGCGCTGGCGCTGTTCCGCACACCGGTGGCGGCCGCCTTGTGGGTGGGTGTTGCTCTGTCGGTTGCCGGCCTCTTGCTGCTGAGCGGCATGCCGGGCGGGTCGGCGCTCGGAAACGCGCTGGTGCTCGGTAACGCGGTCGCGCAGTCCTTTCAGATCGCGTCGATGGAGCGGTTTGCTCCGCGTTACGACCCGAGGGCGCTGACGTTCCTGCAGATGGCGACCTCGTTCGTCGGCTTCACGGTGATCGCGCTCGCGCTCGGTGATCTCGAGGCGCCGCATGGCTGGACCGTGTGGGGCGCGCTGTTGGTGACAGGCGTGTTCGCGGGCGCGCTCGGCTACCTCGTCGCCACCTGGGTGCAGGCCAGGACAACCGCCGCGCGCGCGGCGCTGGTCTTCACGCTCGAGGCCCCGTTCGCTGCGCTGTTCGGCGTGCTGCTCGCGAACGAGGTGCTCGGCTGGGCGGGCTGGATCGGCTGCGCCGTGATGCTCAGCGGCATCATCCTCGCCGAGCCCGCTGCGGCCCGCGCGCTGCGCAGGATGGTGCCCGCCCGCAGCCCGGCAGACACGTGAGGCCGGTCTTCCGCGTGATGCGGGCGGTCGGATACCTACCCAAGAATCTGCTACGATTTGGCGAAGATTTCTGAGTCAGATCGACTCAAGGAAAGGAGTCACACAGACATATGGCCAAGACAATCGGCATCGACCTGGGCACGACCAACTCCTGCATGGCAGTGCTCGAAGGCGGCGAGCCCACCGTGATCCCCAATGCGGAGGGTGGCCGCACGACCCCGTCCGTCGTCGCGTTCACCAAGGACGGACAGCGGCTCGTCGGGGCACCCGCCAAGCGTCAGCAGGTGACGAACCCGACCAACACGATCTTCTCGATCAAGCGCTTCATGGGTCGCAAGTGGGACGAGGTCTCCGAAGAGATGACGATCGTCCCGTACGAGGTCGTGAAGGGCGAGAACGGTGACGCACGCGTGCGGGCCGAGGATCGCGAGCTGGCTCCACCGGAGATCAGCGCCATGATCCTCCAGAAGCTGAAGGTGGACGCGGAGGCGTACCTCGGCGAGCCGGTCACGGACGCCGTGGTCACCGTGCCGGCGTACTTCAACAACGCGCAGCGCGAGGCGACCAAGGACGCCGGTCGCATCGCCGGCCTCAACGTCCTGCGCATCATCAACGAGCCCACGGCGGCCGCCCTCGCCTACGGCCTCGACAAGGAGGGCGCCGATCAGGTGATCCTCGTCTTCGACCTGGGCGGCGGCACCTTCGACGTCTCCGTGCTCGAGCTCGGCGAGGGCGTCTTCCAGGTCAAGGCTACGAACGGGGACAACCATCTCGGCGGCGACAACTTCGACAAGGCCGTCGTCGACTGGATGGTGGCCGAGTTCAAGCGTGAGCAGGGCATCGACCTGGCGCAGGACAAGATGGCGCTGCAGCGCCTCTACGAGGCGGCCGAGAAGGCGAAGATCGAGCTGTCGTCGACGACATCGACGCAGATCAACCTGCCCTTCATCACGGCCACGCCCGAGGGGCCGAAGCATCTCGACCTCCAGTTGACGCGTGCGAAGCTGACCGAGCTCACGCACCACCTGCTCGACCGCATCGTCGACCCGACGAAGCAGGCACTCGCCGATGCCGGGCTCGACGCCTCGGGCATCGATCATGTCGTTCTCGTCGGTGGCATGACCCGCATGCCGGCGGTCCACGACAGGGTCAAGGAGCTGATCGGCAAGGAGCCGCACAAGGGTGTCAATCCCGACGAGGTCGTTGCGGTCGGCGCCGCGATCCAGGCAGGCGTGCTCAAGGGCGAGGTCAAGGACGTGCTGCTGCTCGACGTGACCCCGCTCTCGCTGGGCATCGAGACGAAGGGCGGCGTGTTCACGAAGCTCATCGAGCGGAACACGACCATCCCGAAGAAGGCGTCGGAGACGTTCACGACCGCTGAGGACAACCAGCCGTCGGTCGAGATCCATGTGCTGCAGGGCGAGTCGGAGATGGCGTCGTTCAACAAGACGCTCGGCAAGTTCCAGCTCGTCGGCATCCCGCCTGCGCCGCGGGGCATGCCCCAGATCGAGGTCACCTTCGACATCGACGCGAACGGGATCATCCACGTGTCCGCGAAGGACCTCGGCACCGGCAACGAGCAGCAGATCCGCATCGAGGGCGGCTCGGGCCTGTCCGAGGACGAGGTGCGGCGTCTGGTCTCCGAGGCCGAGGCGCACGCGGACGAGGCGCACACGCTGCGTGAGCTGGCCGACGCCCGCAACGCAGCCGAGACGCTCGCCTACTCGACCGAGAAGACGCTCGCCGAGCACCGCGACAAGCTCGATGAGGCCCAGGCCGAGGTGATCGAGAGCGCCGTCGGCGAGCTGAAGACGGCCATCGAGGGCACCGACACGGCGACCATCCGGTCGAAGACCGACGCGTTGGCCAATGCCGCACAGCCCCTCGCGGAGGCGATCTACGCAGCGCAGGCGACGTCGCAGGCCCCGCCGGCCGGTGACAACGGCGGCTCGGTGGGTGAGGACGAGGTCGTCGAGGACGCCGACTACGAGGTCATCGACGAGGACGAGACGGCGAAGGCCTGATGGAGGCCGACGACGTCACGAACGGGGACAGTCCCCTGGCGGGGACAGTCCCCGGGCCGAGTGGGGACCGTCCCCTGGCGGGGACAGTCCCCAGGTCGACGAGTTGCTCGCACGTGTGCTCGACGCAGAAGCGAAGCGCGACGAGTACCTCACCGATCTCCAGCGGGTGGCGGCCGACTTCGACAACTACCGCAAGCGTGTGCTGCGGGAGCAGAGCAACCTCAGGGCGATGGCTGTCGCCGATCTGGTCGCCAGGCTCCTGCCCGTCGTCGACGATCTGGAGCGCGCGCTCGAAGCGGCCGAGCACCACGATGAGGCGAAGGTGGTGGAGGGCGTGCGCCTCACCCGCGACACGTTGCTCGCCACACTGAGGGCCGAAGGGCTCGAGGAGATCCCGGCGGAAGGTGCCTTCGACCCACACGTGCACGAGGCGCTGCTCTCGCAGCCGGGCGACGGCGTCGAGCAGGGGTCGATTCTCCAGGTCGTGCAGCGCGGCTACCGGCTCGGCGACACCGTCGTTCGCCCCGCTCGCGTGATCGTCGCCGGGTGAGCCGTGGCCACCCAGGTACGTAACCCGTACGAGGTGCTGGGCGTCGCCAAGAACGCGGGCGCCGACGAGATCAAGAAGGCCTACCGGAAGCTGGCGCGGCTGCATCACCCGGACCGCAACCCGGACGACACGCAGGCGGAGGAGCGCTTCAAGGAGCTGCAGGACGCCTACGACCTCCTCTCCGACCCCGAGAAGCGCGAGCAGTACGACCGCTTCGGGGCGGCAGGCAGCGCGGGTGGCTTTGGGCCGGGCGGCCAGAACGTGCGCTACGAGAACGTCGACCTGGGCGACCTCTCCGACCTGTTCGGTCGCTTCGGCGGCATCTTCGGCGGCGGGACGCAGCAGCGGGCCCGCCCGCGGCCACAGAAGGGCTCGGACCTCGAGGCGCGCGTGCGCATCTCCTTCGACGATGCGCTCGCAGGCGTGCAGGTGCGGGTGCCCGTCGAGATCGAGGCGGTGTGCCACACGTGCTCGGGCACGGGTGCCGAGCCGGGCACTCTGCCGAAGACCTGCCCGCAGTGCCAGGGCTCCGGGGTCGTCTCGGACAGTCACGGCCTGTTTGCGCTCTCGCAGCCGTGCCCGCGCTGCCGCGGCAACGGCGTGATCGTCGAGAAGCCCTGCCGTACCTGCCGCGGCACAGGTCGTGAGCGGGTGACGAAGCGCTACCTCGTCAAGGTTCCACCGGGGGCGAAGGATGGGACGCGGATCCGCGTCAAGGGCAAGGGAGAGCCGGGCGCGAACGGCGGCCCGGCCGGCGACCTCTGGGTGCGCGTCGAGGTGGAGCCGTCCCCGCTGTACGAGCGCCGAGGCGCCGACCTCGTGCTCGAAGTGCCTGTCACCTACGCCGAGGCGGCGCTCGGCTCGACGGTCGAGATCCCGACACCCGACGGTCCCGTGGCGCTGAAGGTGCCCGCGGGCACGGAGAGCGGGAAGCTCCTGCGCGTGAAAGGCCGCGGGGCGCCGAAGCTCAAGGGTGGTGGCCGCGGCGACCTGCTCGCGCGGGTGAAGGTGACAGTCCCCGGCAAGCTCACGAAGGCAGAGAAAGAGGCGCTCGAGGCGTTTCAGAAGGTCTCACGCGAGAACCCGAGGGAGAGGGTGTTCGCGCGATGAGGATCATGACAATCGGGTGGGCGGACGATGCCTGACCGCCCGCGCTACATGATCAGCGTCGCGGCCGAGCTCGTCGGGATGCACCCGCAGACGCTGCGGCTGTACGAAGCGAAGGGTCTCGTGCGGCCCGCACGCACGCCGGGCGGCACGCGGCTCTACTCGGACGCGGACATCGAGCGGCTGCGCCTGATCCAGCGGTTGACCGTCGAGCTCGGCCTCAACCACGCAGGCGTCGAGCACGTGCTGCGGCTCGAGGACGAGCTCCGTCGGCTGCACGCGCGCATGGACGCGCTCGAGCGTGAGCTGCGCGCGGAGATCAAGCGAACCCACAAGGAGTACCGGCGCGAGGTGGTCGTCTACCGGCCGCCGCAACCGCCGGCGGCGAGGGCCTGAAGGCGGTGCCTGGCACCGCGAGGAGGTAGCGCACGATGGACTTCAACAAGCTGACCATCAAGAGCGGTGAGGCGGTTGCCGCGGCCCAGGAGCTGGGGCGGCGACTCGGTAACCCCGAGCTGACCCCTGATCACCTGACGGTTGCGCTGCTCGAGCAGGATTTGCCTCGGACGCTGCTCCAGCGCGCCGGCGCCGATCCGGCGAGCGTGCGCGCCGAGGCCGAGGCTCGCCTCGGCCAGCAGCCGGCAGTGTCCGGTCAGCAGCAGGCGCCGCAGGCCGGCGCCGCATTTCGCAAGGCCCTCGACCGCGCGTTCGAGGAGACGCGGCAGCTCGACGACGAGTTCGTCTCGGTGGAGCACCTGCTCCTCGGGCTCGACCTCGTGCCACGTGAGGCGTTGCTCGAGGCGCTCAAGGACGTGCGCGGCGGTCAGCGCGTCACCTCCCAGGACCCGGAGGGCTCGTACCAGGCGCTCGAGAAGTACGGGCGCGACCTGACCGCGCTCGCCGAGGCGGGCAAGCTCGACCCGGTGATCGGTCGTGACGAGGAGATCCGGCGCGTGATCCAGGTGCTGTCGCGGCGCACGAAGAACAACCCGGTGCTGATCGGTGAGCCCGGCGTGGGCAAGACAGCCATCGCCGAAGGGCTCGCCCAGCGCATCGTCGCCGGGGACGTACCCGAAGGGCTCAAGGGCAAGCGCGTGTGGGCGCTCGACGTCGGCGCGCTCATCGCAGGGGCGAAGTACCGCGGCGAGTTCGAGGAGCGCCTCAAGGCCGTATTGCAGGAGATCACAGCATCCGAGGGCGAGATCGTCCTCTTCATCGACGAGCTGCACACGATCGTCGGCGCCGGTGCCGCCGAGGGCGCCGTCTCCGCAGGCAACATGCTCAAGCCGATGCTCGCGCGGGGTGAGCTGCGCGCCGTCGGTGCGACGACGCTCGACGAGTACCGCACGCACATCGAGAAGGACCCGGCGCTCGAGCGGCGCTTCCAGCCGGTGCTCGTCGGCGAGCCGTCGGCTGCCGACACGATCGCCATCCTGCGCGGCCTGAAGGAGCGTTATGAGGCGCACCACGGCGTACGCATCCGCGACGCGGCGCTCGTCGCCGCCGCTCTGCTCTCCGACCGCTACATCTCCGACCGCTTCCTGCCCGACAAGGCGATCGACCTCGTCGATGAGGCGGCCAGCCGGTTGCGGATGGAGATCGACTCATCGCCGGTCGAGCTCGACGAGGCCGAGCGGCGCGTGCGCCAGCTCGAGATCGAGCTCGCCGCGATGGCGAAGGAGACCGACGCGGTGCGCGAGCCTGTGGAGCGCGAGCTCGCGGAGGCGAAGGCACGACGTGACGAGCTCGCCGCGCGCTGGCGCTCCGAGAAGGATGTCCTCGCCCGCGTCGAGCGAGCTCACGCGGGCTATCGACGAGCTTCGAACCGAGGCCGAGCGCGCGGAGCGTCACGGGGACCTCGCACGAGTCGCCGAGATCCAGTACGGCCTGATTCCCGAGATCGAGAAGGAGCTGACCCTCAGGGCGGAACCGGAGGCCCCGCCCATGGTGAAGGAAGAGGTCGACGAGCACGACATCGCCGCTGTCGTCGCCTCGTGGACGGGCATCCCCGTCGACACGCTGCTCGAGGGCGAGGTGGAGAAGCTCGTGCACATGGAGGAGCGGCTGCACCAGCGCGTCGTGGGGCAGGACACGGCGATCGAGGCGGTCGCCAACGCGCTGCGCCGCGCGCGCTCAGGCCTGCAGGACCCGAACCGGCCGATCGGCTCGTTCGTCTTCCTCGGGCCGACCGGTGTCGGCAAGACCGAGCTGGCACGCGCCCTGGCCGAGTTCATGTTCGACGACGAGCGCGCCATGGTGCGCCTCGACATGTCCGAGTACATGGAGAAGCACACGGTCTCGCGGCTCGTCGGCGCGCCGCCCGGCTACGTCGGCTTCGAGGAGGGCGGCCAGCTCACCGAGGCGGTGCGGCGGCGGCCGTACTGCGTGATCCTGCTCGACGAGATCGAGAAGGCGCATCCGGACGTCTTCAACGTGCTGCTTCAGCTGCTCGACGACGGGCGCCTGACCGACGGCCACGGCCGGACGGTCGACTTTCGCAACACCGTCGTGATCATGACCTCGAACATCCGCTCGTCAGACCAGCTGCTCGAGCACTTCCGCCCCGAGTTCATCAACCGGATCGACGAGATCGTCGTCTTCGAGCCGCTGACCCGGGAGCAGATCGGCGAGATCGTCGAGCTGCAGCTGGCCAGGCTGCGCGCGCGGCTGGCCGAGCGCAGGCTCGAGCTGGAGCTGACCGACGGCGCCAAGGAGCTGATCGCCGAGGCCGGCTGGGATCCGCAGTTCGGTGCGCGCCCCTTGAAGCGTGCGCTGCAGCGGCTCGTGGAGAACCCTCTCGCACTGGAGCTGCTCGAAGGGCGCTACCAGGAGGGCGACGTGATCCGTGCCTATGCCGACCGCGGCGAGATCCGGTTCACAACCGCGGATGAGGCCGAGGACATGGAGAGCGACGAGGCTGCTGTGGGCTCCGGCTAACCGGACAGACGCGTGCGCAAGGTTGTAGGGGCCGGATGTCCGGCCCCTACGCGCGAGAGACCCACGCGCCGGTGCGGAACAGGTACCGGCGCCTTGGGCGATTCCGCGACCGCTCGGATCGCTCGCGAAGCACGCGCACCTCGTGGTTCGAGCTGGTGGTGACGTGGCTCGCGGAGCAATGCGTTGACGATCGACGGTGGGAAGGGCTGCATGGGAGTGCTCCTGGTGGATGGGCTCTGCGGTGACCCCATGCTCGCGGTCGAGGGCTCTCGGCGCCGTTCGGGGCGCAGGTGTCCAGGGGTACGGATTCCCGTACTCTTCGGCGCCGATGCTCCTCGTGGTCGCAGCGACCGAGCCCGAGCTCTGCGGCCACGACGGGCTCGTATGCGGTGTCGGGCCTGTCGAGGCTGCCGCGTCCGTGGCAGCGGCACTGGAGCGGACGGCACCCGGCGCGATCCTGCACGTAGGGGTTGCCGGAGCACGCCGTGCGAGCGGGGTGGAGGTACTCGACGTCGTCGTCGGAAGCGAGGCCGTGTACGAGGACCTCGTCACGGTGCGGAAGCTCGCGCCGAGCTCGGTGTCGGCAGAGCAGAGCCTCGTGGACGCGGCATCCGCGGCGCTCCCGACCGCGCGCGTGATGCAGATCGGCACGACAGGGCGTGTGGGTGGCGCGAGCGGCTGTCAGGTCGAGGCGATGGAGGGCTTCGCCGTTCTCCGCGCAGCTGCGCTCGCCGGTGTCCCTGCAGTCGAGGTGCGCGTGATCTCGAACCTCGTCGAGGACGAACGCTCGGCGTGGCGTCTGAGGGAGGCACTCGACGTGCTCGCCGGGGTGCTGCCGACCCTGCTCCAGTCGCTGAGGCCGAGCGCAACGCTCCGATCACGGCGCTGATGTCGTCGTCGCCGTGCCCGACGGGAAGATGGCACGTCGCGCCTCGCGGGCCGGCGCGGTCGAGCGTCTAACGTTCCGCCGCGATGGCCCGCCATCCGCGCACACGAGAGGCGAGGCCGCCTGCGTTGCCTCCGGAGACGCGGACTATCGGGCAGCTCGTCGCGGAGACCGTCAGGCTCTACGGCCGGCGGTTCTTCCCGGCGCTCGCGCTCGGGCTGCCCCTGGCCCTGCTCAATCAGGCGTACCTGGCACGCATCGATCCTGCCGAGGCAGCCGACCAGGCGGGGCGCGCGATCAGCGCCGACCTGTGGTACCTCGTGGCGCTCTACGCGGCTGCCGCACCCGTGCTCTCGCTGGCATACGCAGGTGCCGTCGTGCTGGCCGGGGGAAGCGCACGCCCGCCGATCAGGGTCTGGACAACCACGGTCGTGGCGGGGACGATCGCGTTCCTGCCGGCAGCACTGCTGCTGCCCACGATCTTCTTCCTCGGTGTGGCGTGGCTCGCCTTCTTCGGGCTGGTGGTTCCGGTCTGTCTCGTGGAGCGGGCGGGGATCCGCACCGGGCTGGGGCGCGCGCTCGCGCTCGGGCGCGTCGACTACGTCCACGCGTTCGGCGCTCTCGCCACGTTCGCGCTCCTCTACTGGCTGACACGCACCGCGCTCGTCCTGCTGCTGCGCGAACAGGCCGACAACACGATCAGGACGGCGGCCTTCCTCGGCGACCTCGTCCTGTCACCGCTTCTCTTCCTCGGTCCGGCGCTGCTGTACGCCGACCAGGCGGCACGCCTGCGCATCCGGTCGAAGTAAGCTCTGCCTCCGATCGACGGCCGACGAGGAGGACGACCATGCCGCTCTACCTGATGCTGACGTCCCTCACGGAGAAGGGCGTCCAGACGCTCAACTCCAACCCCGCGCGCCTGCGCGAGGTGAACCGCGACGTCGAAGAGCTCGGCGCCCGCATCGTGCACCAGTGGGCCTCGCTCGGCGAGTACGACTTCGTGAACATCGTCGAGGCGCCCGACGACCTCACCGTGATGAAGCTCTCCGTGCGCCTCGGCGCTCGCGGGAGCGTCAAGTTCGAGTCTCTGCCGCTGGTACCGGTCGAGGACGTGCTCTCCGCGCTCGAGTGACGAGGCGGAGCCCGGCGAAAGCCGGGCTCTCGATGAGGTGCCTGACTGAAGTCAGGCACCGCCTTGACCTCTTTCGGGGAGCGAGGTGCCCCCTTTCGGGTCTCAGGCGGCGCCGACCGCGAACCCTGTCGCCCGCGCCGAAACGGTCAACGGGCTCGTCGGCAGGCCGGGTCCGGGGTCCGTTGCGTTGTAGCCCCCCGGGGCGACGTCGTTCGGGGTGTCCGGGTGGAACAGTGCTGCGAGCAGCTGGATCTGGTCGCGGCCGGGGCCGAGCTCGAACTGGCCGCCCCCGTATGCGCCGATGGCGCGCGCCTCGCAGTAGTCGTACGCCGCGAAGAGACGCTCCACTGCACCGAAGCGTGACGGCTTGACGTTGACCGTTCTCGGCGGCCAGCGCAGCGCCTCGATGTCGGCGACGGAATGGATCGGTGCATCCCAGGTGAGGCGGCCGGCGTGCGGCTCGAGGATCGGGATGGTCTCGTCCGTGAGGGCCGGGTCCTCGAGCCATGCGTCGGGGAAGGCCTCGACCACGCGGCGGTAGAGATCCGGGTTCGGCGGGTTGTCGACGATCGTGCCGGTGTAGTGGCCCTTGAAGTCGATCGAGTCGACGCAGCCGAGGTCTCGCAGCTCGGTGAGGATCTCGTCGGTCCAGTCCGGGCGGGCGTCGAGCTTGAAGCGCAGCCCGGGGTTGACCGCGAGGAACGCGCGGACGCGCGCCGTCGTCGGCGGGTCGCCCAGACCACCCGAGGCGACGAAGGTCACGGGACGCGGGTTGCGGTCGACGGCCTCGCCGAGCGAGATGCCTGCCTGCCGCAGTGCAAGGTCGAGGGCGGCGCTCTCGAAGGCCCAGGTGCGGTAGTCGAGGAAGGCGTGCCTCTCGGGCTCCTCCGGAAAGAGGGGCAGCGTCGCGAGGTGTTGCGAGAACGTGCCGACGGTCCACTCGCCCGCGAGCGGGAGCACGGGCCCACGCTCCTGCTGGCCGGTCTGCAACTCCGCGTCGTAGGTGACGTCCTCGCCGACACCGTCCTCGCCTCCGCCATGGAGGCGGATGACGGTCGTCTTGCGGGTGAAATCGGCTCGCACGACCTGCTGGAGGCCGTCGAGCGAGTAGCCGTCGATGACGAGCGGCAGGTCGCGAACGCGGTCGAAGAGGCTCACAGGGCCGCGAACGCTACAGCGACCTCGCCTGCCAGTCGGGCGTTGTCGACGATCAGGTCGCGGTTGACGCGGAGAGTCTCGCCGCCCGAGCGGTCGTGGAGGAACGAGAGCACGAACGGAGTCACGCTCTGCCCCTGTATCCCCTGGCGACGTGCCTCGGCCACTCCCTCCTCGATCAGCGGCGCGACGTCGAGGCTCTCACGGGGCGGCCTGGTCACGAGCAGCGAATTGCCACCGAGGCGCCAGTGGGCGTCTGCGACCCGAGCTGCCTCGTCCGGGGTGTCCACACGAGCGGACACCGGTGGGCCACCAGTGGCGTCGTAGAAGAGCGGCACCGTGTCGACGCCGTAGCCGAGCACGGGGATGCCCGAGCGTCTCCAGCACCTCCAGCGTGGCAGCAACATCGAGCAGTGACTTGACGCCGGAGGAGACGACCATCGCGGCGATGCGGGCGCAGGCACCGAGGTCGGCGGACACGTCCGGCGGGTCGGGGAAGCCCCGATGCACGCCGCCGAGACCGCCGGTCCCCATGAAGCGGATCCCGACGGCAGCGGCGGCGACGAGCGTGCCTCCGACGGTGGTGGCCCCGAGCGCGCCCTGTGTCGCGCAGACAGCCAGGTCGCGCGGCCCCAGCTTCCGCGCCTCGGGGGTGAAGCGCTCGAGCTCGGCGGTCGTGAGGCCGATGCGGACGCGAGCCCCGAGCACACCGATGGTGGCAGGCACGGCGCCCGTCGCGCGAACCGCCGTCTCGCTCTCACGCGCCACCTCGACCCCGTCGGGCGCAGGAAAGCCGTGCGCCACCAGTGTCGTCTCGAGCGCGACGACCGCCCGCTCCTCCTCCAGAGCGGTCGCGACCTCGTCGGAGACCTGGATCAGGTCGAGCACGAAGCGAGCCTACTGGCTGGTGAGGGCGCGTCGGCCACGGTCTGGCCCCAGCGTTCGAGACGCCTCCACAACCACCCCCAAGGGCACCCCGGGTGCCCTGACGACACGCTATCGCGAGGGGTCGAACGAGAGTGCGCCGGGAATGCGCCGGCTTCGAGCCGATTTGCCTGTGTGCCCGGGCCGGGCGACGGCCGACCGTTCAGGGCATCGCGCCGGGGCGGCTCACGCAACGGGCTGCCGCTTCGAGCGCGAGGTCAGGCCCGCCGACGAGCCAGCCCGCCGCAAGCGCGTCGCCGGCGCCGGTCGTGTCGACCACACGCTTTACCGGCAGCGCTGACCGCTCCTCTCCGTCGAACGAGCAGCCCGCGTCGCCGCGCTTCTCGATCCACACGCCTCCCTCCGGGCGGTCGCCGAGCACGCGAGCCTCGTCCTGGTTCGAGAACACGACGTCGGGAGCGATCCGCTCGAGCAGCGCGCGAAACTCGTCCACGCCCACATCCCTGATCCCCGACCACGAGGCCAGGTCGACGCTCACGCGCGCCTGCGCCTCCCGTGCCGTCGCGACGGCACGGAGCGCCGCAGACCGCACCGGCTCGACGAACAGCGCGTAGCCCGACACATGCAGCCAGTCGCAGTCGTCGAGCCACGCGGGGTCGATCTGCGCTGCCTCGAGACCGACAGCCGCACCACGGTCAGGGCACATCGTGCGGCCGCCGTCGGGATCGACGAGCGAGACGATCACTCCACCACGCCCGTCGACCGGCGGGCCGCAGAGCTCGACCCCGTAGGCGGCCAGCCGCGCCTGCGCCAGGCGTCCGATGTCGTCTGTCGCCTGCACACCCAGCCAACGCGACCGGGCGCCGAGCGCCGCCACCCAGGCGGCCACGTTTGCCGCCTGCCCACCCGGTCCCACGGAGATAGTCGACGTCGCGTCACCACCGGCTGCCAATGGCTGGCGGAGACGGACGATCACGTCCAGCACGAGATCTCCGAGCGTGCAGACGAGCATCGCGTACGATCCTCGCATGGACGGCGTCGAGCGTCGCAGTAGACGGCTCCGCTCGTTCGTGATCGGCGGCGTCGTCGGCGCCTCGGCTGCGATCGCGGCTCTGCGCCGCGACAAGCGCCGCAGGCGGCGCGAAGGGACGAGCGGTCTCGGTGCCTTCGAGAGCGCTCCGTGTTACCGGGAATCCGCCGAGAAGGGACGGCGCGAGAGCACGTAGCCTGCGAGGGCGACAGCGCGCCGCCGATCGTGCGGATCCGCCCATACCCGCTGGTAAATTGGCCGTCCGTGCCGATCTACGAGTACCGCTGCCCGAACGGCCACACGTTCGAGATCTTCCAGCGCATGGCAGACGCGCCCGTCGAGCGCTGCCAGGAGTGCGGTGCCGGGCCCGTCGAGAAGGTGCTCTTCCCGGTCGCGGTGCACTTCAAGGGATCGGGGTTCTACTCGACCGACTACGGCCGCGGCTCACGCAAGGGTGCCGGGGACGGAGACAGCGGCGCCGGATCGTCGGAGTCGAAGGAGACGAAGGAGACGAAGGAAACCTCGACTCCGGCGACGGACTCGAGCTCCGGAGCGAAGTCCGAGAAGAAGAAGACCGACGGCGACTAGTTTCCCCGCGCGGCTGCTCCGCGCTTCCATCGAGCCACCCAGCCACGAGGGCCAGCCGGCATGCGGACCTCGTTGAGGCCGAACGCCGTCGTGCCGAGTGCCCGCCGCACCTTCTGGAACACGCCTCGAAGCGACTCGACCGACGGATCGTCGGCGTTCAGATGCGTGTAGCCCATCACGTCGGGACGTTGCAGGACCTACAGCTTCCGATCCCCCACGACGCAACCCGGCGCGTACGGAAGCCCCTTCGGCGGTGGCAGGGGTGCCGACCGGCCCGTGAACATGGCCACCGCGGCCACGTTGTCCTCCGACCCGAGAATCACCGACTCGCCGCCCACCGAGGCCGGGTCACCGCCGAGCCGGCAGTGAAGCGCCTTCGACGGATCGGCGCGAAAGTACGCCCAGCCGAGCTGGATCAGCTGACCGGCGCTCAAGTCGGTCGCGAGCGGGCCGCACGATGTCCGCGCCCACGAAAGGCAGGCGCAGCGCGGTGCGGAAGCTCGAGATCTTGTCGGCGGTCGCCTGCAGCACCTGTTGCTGCCGGCGCGCGCGGTCGAGATCGGTCTCGGACGGGTCGAGCCGGTTCTGGCGGACCCTCGAGTAGACGAGAGCACGCTGGCCGTTCATCTGCTGCTTGCCCTTCTCGAACCGCCAGCCGTCCCATTGCGCGCACCGTTTGGCGGTCGCATACGGGCAATCGAACCGATTCGACTGGATCGGCTTCGGCACGTCGATCTCGATCCCGCCCACGGCGTCGATGAGCTCGCGGAAGCGGTCGAAGTCGACCACAGCGATGTGATGGATCGGTATCCCGGTGAGCTCGCGAATCGTGCGCACGGCCAGTGGCGCACCGCCGTACTGGTACGCAGCGTTGACCTTGGCCGTGCCGATCTCCGGGATCTCGACCCGGAGATCGCGGGGGATCGAGAGAAACGCAAGGCGGTGGCGGCGCGGATCGGTGCGCAGGAGCATGATCGAGTCGGTGCGGTTTGCGTTCGCCCGACCGCCGCGGACGGCGCCGTCGGTGCCGAGCACGAGGATCGTGGTGGGTGTCGAGGTGAGCAGCCCGTCCTGCGATGTCAGCAGCCTCGCGGTGCTGCCCGGGATGCGCGCGTTCGCGTCACCGACCCCGCTGCGAAAGGAGAAGTATCCGGCGACACCCCAGACGACGGCGAGCACGAGGGTGGCCGCGGCGCCGGCCGCGATCCATCGTCCCCAGCGTCGTCGGGGACGATCCGGGGCGGGGCTGGCGGCGGTGCCGGGGCCGCTCGGCGCCGCTCCACTCTTCTTCGGGGAGGTGTGGCGCTGGAGAGGGACCCGTCCCTTCGCCCGCCCGCCGCGGTACAGGCGGTAGGGCTTCTCATCTGCGGGCATGCGGGCGGATATCGTAGCCGCGCCGTGAGCGCAGACCGGGTGATCGGGGTGGATGTGGGGGGGACGAAGATCCTCGCGGGCCTGGTTGCACGTGACGGCACGGCCGAGCGCACCGTGGAGCACGAGACACCGACGTCCTCCGAGGAGGCGATCCTCGCCGGGATGGCGGCTGCGGTGGAAGAGCTCCTCGACGGGTCGCCGGCCGGAATCGGCCTCGGCATGCCTTGCAACCTCGACCCGGAGACCGGGGTCGCGTACCGGGCGACGAACATCCCGCTCGAGGGTGTCGATCTGCGTGGCTGGGCCTCGGCGACGTTCGATCTCCCGGTCGGGGTGGAGAACGACGGCAACGCCGCGGCCCTGGCCGAGTGGCGCCTCGGGGCGGGTCGTGGCTTGCGATCGCTCGTGGTGTTGACGCTCGGAACGGGGATTGGCGGCGGTCTCGTACTCGACGGGCAGCTGTACCGCGGCTGGGCCGAGCTCGGGCACGTCGTCGTCGAGCTCGACGGCCCGCCGTGCCAGGGCAATTGCCACGGGCGAGGGCACCTCGAGGGCGTCGCCTCCGGGCATGCAGCGACGCGTGTCGCACGCGAGCTGTACGGCGCCGACGCCGACGCTCACCTGCTCGTACAACGAGCAGTGGACGGCGAGGCGCGCGCCGTCGAGGCACTCCTGCGAATCGGACGCCTGCTCGGCGCGGCGATCGGCTCCTTCGTGAACATGTTCGACCCGGACGCGGTCCTGATCGGCGGTGGCTTCGGGGCAGCCGCCGGCGAGCTGATCCTCGAGCCCGCGCGCGAGGTTGCCCGTCGCGAGGCGATCCAGCCGGCGGACGCGCGCCTCCGCGTCGAGCCGGCGACGCTCGGGGAGCGCGCGGGGCTGGTCGGAGCCGCTCTCGTCGGCTTCGAGGCTGTCGACGGCGTCCGATAGATGCCGCTCGCGGTCTGCGCCACCCCGATCGGCAACCTGCGCGACGTCACCCTGCGCGTGCTCGACGAGCTTCGGGAGGCCGATCTCGTCCTGTGCGAGGACACCAGGCAGACGCGTGTGCTTCTCGACCGTCACGGGATCTCACCCGGGCGGCTCGTCAGTCACCACCGCCACAACGAGGCGCGCCGCGTCACCGAGATGCTCCCGCGGCTCGTCGCGGGAGAGCGCATTGCTCTCGTTTCGGACGCCGGCCTACCCGGGATCAACGATCCGGGAGCCCGCCTCGTGCGCGCGGCGCTCGACGCCGGGGTGCCGGTGACGGTGTTGCCCGGGTCCTCAGCCGTCGAGACGGCGCTCGTTGCGAGCGGGCTGCCGGGCGACCAGTACCGGTTTCTCGGCTGGCTTCCCCGCCGCGCGACGGAGCTCGACGCATTGTGGGCGGAGCTGGCCACCTGGCCGCACCCCTCCGTCGCGTTCGAGTCGCCGCAGCGGCTCGGGGCCTCGCTTGCACGCCTCGCGGCCGTCGACCCGGACAGAGAGGTGGCGGTTTGCCGCGAGCTCACGAAGCGCTTCGAGGAGGTGGCTCGCGGCACCGCGGCAGATCTCGCGCAGCGGTTCGAAGGGCCGGTCAGAGGAGAGATAACCGTGGTCGTCGGGGCAGCCGATCCGGCCGCGACCGACGACGGCTTCGACGCTGCGCTCGCTGCCGTGGCGGAGCTCGTGGACTCCGGCGCAGCGCGACGTGTCGCCGCGGAGGTCGTGGCGCGCCTCACGGACATCTCGCGCAACCGGCTCTACCGCGGCTCTCTGTAGCCCTGATTGACAACAGCCGACCCTGTCTCTACAGTGTCCAGACTGTTGTCCATACGAGCAACGGAGATCGACATGAGACGTTTGATCGCATTGGTGGTGGTGCTCATCTCGGCGCTTGCGGTTCCGAGCGCCGGGCTGGCCTGGGCCTGGCCCGCTCGCGGCGAGGTGCTCCGGCCCTTCGCGCTCGGCTCCGACCCGTACGCCGCGGGGCAGCACCGCGGCGTCGACATCGCCGCGGACGACGGCGAGGATGTCCTCGCCCCGTCGGGTGGTTCGGTGACGTTTGCCGGCACGGTGCCGACCCAGGGCAAGACCGTGTCCATCCTCACCCCCGACGGGTATTCCGTCACACTCACCCACCTCGGTGACACGCGGGTCAGCAAGGGTGACGCCGTCGCAGAGGGACAGCCGGTTGCCCGCGCGGGAGTGAGCGGCACGCCCGAGTGGGATCGACCGTATGTCCACCTGGGTGTTCGTGTGGCCGCGCAGGCCGAGGGCTACATCGACCCGCTGAAACTCTTGCCGCCGCGTGGTACCACCGTCACGCCGCCGACGCCCGACCCGGCGTCTCAACCGGCTCCCCACCCGCCTCCGTCCCCTGCGGCCGAAGGCTCGAGCGACCCGCCTCCGGCTCCCATCCCTGAGACGGCAGCGTCTCCGGCGCCCACCGCGTCGGCTGCTGCCTCGCCGAGTGAGCCGGTGGAGCTTCCCGAGGTGGCCGTCGGCGAAGCGGAACGCGAGGCCGCGCCCGCAGCTCCGACCGGACAGCCCGCGCGGTCGACTGTCGATCGCGGCCCGATACGGGACGCGAGATCAGCAGTTGGTGACGCCGTCGAGGCTCCGACCGCCGAGCGCGCGGTCAAGACCACGGCGACCCTACCTGGAGCCCGCAGGACGCCTGCCGAACCGGGAGGAGCCCTCGTGGCCGGGTCTGGCGTGGTGGCCGACGCACGGTCGGATTCACACGGTGCAGCTCCGGCGAGAGGCGCCGATGTGGCTGTGAGGATCGATCGAAGCAAGCCGTCCGCCTCGATCCTGCCGGCAGCCCGAGGACGCGGAGCGGACGTCGTGGCGCCCGCCGCACCACTCGGCTCACAGACCCATGACCGAGACGGGGCGATCGCCCCGTGGCACCGGCTCACGGCCTTGACCTGGGTGCTGACCGCGCTGGGAGCGGTGCTCGCCCTCCGCAGGAGGCGGCCGGGAGCGGCTCGTATGATGACCGCCGATGCCGTCCCCCCGAAAGATCCTGGTCGCGGTGGCGTGGCCGTACGCGAATGGCCCGCGCCACATCGGGCATGTGGCCGGGTTCGGCGTCCCGTCCGATGTGTTCGCGCGCTATCACCGCTTGCGCGGCGACGACGTGTTGATGGTGTCAGGGACAGACGAGCACGGGACACCGATCATGGTCGCCGCCGATCGCGAAGGCGTGTCGCCTCGTGAGCTGGTCGATCGCAACAACGCAGTCATCCGCGAGGACCTCCGTCGTCTCGGGCTCTCCTATGACCTCTTCACCCGCACGACCACCCTGAACCACCACCGGGTCGTCCGCGATCTGTTTCGGACGTTGTGGGAGAAGGGCTTCATCGTCGAGCGGACGGCACTGGGGGCCTTCTCGGCGACCACCGGGCAGACCCTGCCGGACCGGTACATCGAGGGCACGTGCCCCCACTGCGGGTTCCCCGACGCACGCGGCGACCAGTGCGACAACTGCGGCAAGCAGCTCGATCCGGAGGACCTCATCGAGCCACGCTCGAGGATCGACGGGCTCCCGCCGGTCTTTCGCGAGACGTCGCACCTGTTCCTCGATCTTCCCGCGTTCGCTGATCGGCTCGGCGCCTGGATCGGCTCGCAGGACCACTGGCGGCCCAACGTCCGCAACTTCTCACTGCAGCTCGTTGACGAGCTGAAGCCTCGGCCGGTGACGCGCGACCTCGACTGGGGCGTGCGCATCCCTGTGCCTGGCTACGACGACCGCGACGACAAGCGCGTGTACGTGTGGATCGACGCCGTGATCGGCTACCTCTCGGCCTCGGTCGAGTGGGCCGCCAATCGTGGTACGCCTGACGCATGGCGGGAGTGGTGGCAGAGCCCGGAGGCGCGGCACTTCTACTTCATGGGCAAGGACAACATCGTGTTCCACACCGTGATCTGGCCCAGCCAGCTCCTCGGCTACGGCGCGGGCGGTGAGCTCGGCGGGGGTCGGGCGCCACTCGAGCTCCCGTACGACGTGGTGGCGAGCGAATTTCTCACCATGGAAGGCAAGCAGTTCTCGACCAGCCGCAACGTCGTCATCCTCGTCGGCGACTTCCTCGATCGGTACGACGCCGACAGCCTCCGTTACTTCCTCACCGCAGCAGGTCCCGAGACGCACGACAGCGACTTCACATGGTCGGAGTTCGTGCGGCGCAACAACGACGAGCTCGTCGCCAACTGGGGCAACCTCGTCAACCGCACGCTCCAGAGCGCGTACAAGCACTTCGGGCGCGTGCCGCAGCCCCAGTCGCTCACGGACGACGATCGCGCGGTGATCGCCGCGGTCGAGGGCGGCTTCGAGCGAGTGGGAGCGCAGATCGAGCAGGCCCGCTTTCGCGCCGCGATCGCGGAGGCGATGCATCTCGCGACACGCGTGAACCAGTACGTCAGCGAACAGGCGCCATGGGCCGCGATGGACAGCGATCGCGAGCGCGCCGGCACCATCCTGCACGTCGCGCTGCGCTGCATCGACGACCTCAAGCTCATGTTCAGCCCGTTCCTGCCGCACAGCTCGCAGGAGTTGCACATGCTTCTCGGCCACGAGGGCTCGATCTCCGGGCCGCTCGAGTTCCGGGATGTCGCGGAAGAGGACGGATCGTCCCACACGGTGCTGACAGGCGACTACGGGAGCGCGGTCGGGCGCTGGGAACCGGGCTCGCTCCCGGCGGGCCAGGAGCTCAGGGAGCCCAGGCCCCTCTTCCGCAAGCTCGACCCGGCCACCGTGGTGGCGGAGGAGCTCGAGCGGATGAAGCGGGCCGTCGACGAGTGACGGACGCCCACGCGCACCTCGATGCCTGCGACGAGCCCGTCGCCGAGCTCGTGGGCAGAGCTCGGGAGGCCGGCGTCACGACGATCGTCACGATCGGCACCGGGATCGACTCGTGCCGTCGCGCGCTCGCGATCGCGGAGAGCGAGGATGGCGTCGTCGCGGCGCTCGGCATCGACCCCCACCAGGCGTCGAGCCCCGAGGCAGGACGCGTCGGAGAGCTGCGTGAGCTGCTCTCCCACCCTCGGGCCGTCGCCGTGGGCGAAACGGGGCTCGACGGCTTCCATCGGTTCGCGTCGATGACGGAGCAGCGAGCGTTGATGGACGCCCACCTCATCCTGGCCGAGGAGCTCGAGCTGCCCGTGGTGATCCACAGCCGTGAGGCCGAGACGGAGACCGTGGCAGCTCTCGAGCCGTTCCGCGGCACGGTGGTGCTGCACTGCTTCTCGTCAGCGGGCCTCCTCGAGGCCGCGCTCGAACGAGGCTACTACGTCTCGTTCGCGGGCAATGTGACGTACCCGAAGGCGGATGACCTGCGAGAGGCGGTTACGCACGTGCCGCCGGCGCAGATCCTGGCGGAGACCGACGCGCCTTACCTGGCGCCGCAGCCGGTGCGCGGCCGCCGCAACGAGCCGGCTCACGTCGTTCATACGCTGGCGACGCTCGCCGCCGTGCGTGATGAGAGCCCGGTCGCGCTCGCACGCCAGATCGACGCCAACGCCCGCGCCGCGTTCGGCCTGGCGTGAGCCCGGTGACGCCCAGGAAGGCCCTCGGCCAGCACTTCCTCACCGACCGGAACATCCTCGGCGTGATCGGCCGCCTCGCCAACCTGCACGAGCGCGACGTCGTGCTCGAAGTCGGTCCAGGGCTGGGAGTGCTGACGCGCTACCTCGCAGAGCGGGTCAGCGTCGTTCACGCAGTCGAGGTCGACAGGCGGCTCGAAGGCCCGCTCTCGGCTACGGTCGGAGACTGCGGCAACGTGCACCTCCGGTGGGGCGATGCGCTCCGCCTCGACCTCACGGCCCTCGAGCCGCCGCCTGACAAGGTCGTGTCCAATCTCCCGTACAACGTGGCCACACCGGTCGTCGCGGAGACGATCGCCAGGCTGCCGAGCGTGCGCCAATGGTGCGTGATGGTGCAGCGGGAGGTCGCCGACCGCTTCTTTGCCGTGCCGTCCACGAAGGCGTACGGAGCAGTGTCCGTGCTCGTCCAGCTGACGACGCGCCGAACGGGGCTGCATCCCGTGTCTCGGCACGTGTTTCGGCCGCCGCCGCGTGTCGACTCCGCGCTCGTCGCCTTCGAGCGGGTGGAAGCCCCGCCCCGGCTGGCCGAGGTGCGAGCGGTCGTCGAGGCTGCGTTCGCCCATCGCCGCAAGACGCTCGCAAACTCTCTCGCCCTCGCCGGCCTGGCCACACGCGAGCAGGCCGTCGCCGCGCTCGCCGCAATCGGGCGCGATGCGCCCGTGCGCGCGGAGGCGCTCGAGCCGGACGAGTTCGTCGGGCTCGAGGAGGCATTGGCCACGTGCTGACTGGGGCCGCCCCCGCGAAGCTCAACCTGGCGCTCGTGATCGGCGGACTGCAAGCCGAGGGCAAGCACGAATTGGTCACGGTCGTCGATCAGCTCGCGCTCGCCGACACAGTCACGGTCGCGCGCGCGCCCGAGCTCCGAGTGGACGGCTATGAAGAGGACACGCTCGTCAGGCGCGCCCTTGGCGCGTTGGCCAAGCGCGTCGGCATCGAGCCCGGCTTTGCAGTGTCCATCGAGAAGCGCATCCCGGTCGCCGCCGGGCTGGGTGGCGGAAGCTCCGACGCCGCCGCAGCGCTTCGGCTCGCAAATGAGCTGCTGCCACAGCGGCTGCTCCCCGCCGAGCTCCACGAGATCGCCTCCGAGATCGGGGCGGACGTGCCGCTTTTCCTGCGCCGCAGCCCGGTGCTCGCGACCGGCGACGGGACCACCCTCGAGGCACTTGCGCTGCCGCGTGACTACCACGTCGTCGTCTGGCTCCCGGAGGGCGAGATGAAGGAGTCGACAGCCTCCGTGTACCGGCGGTTCGACGAGCGCCGCGGGGAGAAGGGGTTCGAGGAGCGGCGTCGCGGCTTGCTCCACGCGCTCGAAGCGGTCCGTACGGCCACGGATCTCGCTGCGCTGCCTCCGAACGACCTAGCTGCTTCCTCGCACGCAGAGACGCTGCTCGGGCTCGGCGCGTTCAGGGCGGACGTGACGGGCGCCGGGCCTGCTCTCTACGGCCTCTTCGAGGAAGCCGCGCGGGCAACCGAGGCGGCCCTGCTGGTGGAATCGAGCGGGCAGGTTTGGCTCACGACTCCCTTCGGTCACGGCTGAGCGGCGACGCCGGTACACTCGCCTCCCGACACTGGGGCGTGGCCAAGCGGTAAGGCAACGGGTTTTGGTCCCGTGATCCCAGGTTCGAATCCTGGCGCCCCAGCCATCGAGCACCCGTGACGCGAACGCACCTCGGAGCAGTCGTGATGGCCGGCGGGCTCGGCACGCGCATGCGGTCCGGCCTCGCCAAGCACCTCCATCCTCTGCTCGGCAGGCGGATGGTGGACTGGGTCGTGGCGGCCGCTCGGCCGCTCGGCCCCGATCCGCTCGTCGTCGTCGCCTCGTCCGACACGGCTGCCGCGCTGGACGGCGACGGCGTCGTCGTCGCCGTCCAGGAGCGTCCCCTCGGGACCGGCGATGCGGTGCGGTGCGCGCGAGAGGCCCTCACCGGAGCCGAGGAAGTGCTCGTGCTCTCGGGGGACACACCGCTTCTCACGACCGCGCTGCTCGGGGAGCTGGTTGCAGGTCATCGGGCGGCGAACGCTGCCTGCACGGTGCTCTCGTTCCTCCCCGAAGACATTCGGCGGTACGGCCGGATCGTGCGAGGTGCGGATGGTGAGCTCGAGGCGATCGTCGAAGCCGTCGACGCGACACCGGAGCAGCTCGAGATCCGCGAGGTGAACTCGTCCATCTACGTGTTTCGCGCCGATGCTCTATGGCCCGCACTGGAGCGGCTCACGCCGGCCAATGCGCAAGGAGAGCTCTACCTCACGGACGCGGTTCGCGACCTCGCGGCCGGCGGAGAGCGGGTCGCGGTGCACGTCGCCCATGACCCGGCCGAGACCGAGGGCGTCAATACCAGGCTCGAGCTCGCTGTCGCGTCGGCGGTCCTGCGCGAGCGCATCCTCGCCGCGCACATGCTGGACGGAGTCACCGTCGTCGACCCGCTGACGACCTGGATCGACCCGACGGTGCGACTCGAGCAGGACACGACGATTCACCCGTTCACTGCGCTGCGCGGGGCCACGGTGATCCGCGAGGGTGCCTCGATCGGCCCGCACGCGGTTGTCGAATCGGCCGAGATCGGCCCGGGTGCGACGGTCGGGCCGTTCTGTTACGTTCGACCCGGAACGGTGCTCGGAGCATCCGCAAAAGCAGGCACGTTCGTCGAGCTCAAGAACGCGCGGATCGGCGACCGCGCCAAGGTCCCGCATCTCTCGTACCTGGGTGATGCTGACATCGGGGAGGACACCAACATCGGCGCTGGCTCGATCACCGCCAACTTCGCGCACCAGCCGGGTCGCGCCAAGACCAAGACGGTGATCGGGCGTAACGTCAGACTCGCCGTCGACACTATGTTGGTTGCTCCGGTCACGCTTGGCGACGACGTTTGGACGGCTGCGGGGACAGTCGTCACCGACGACGTCCCCGACGGCGCGCTCGTTGGCTTCCCACCGCGGCAGACGATCAAGGAGGGGCGAGGTGGAAAGCGGGACGATTGAGCAAACGCTGCCCGGTCTCGGCGGCCCCGCTCTGGAGACGGGCGCGGCGTTGCCGGTTGGGCGAGTGATCGGGATGCAGCCGCAGAAGCGGCTGACACTCGTCTCCGGCAGCTCCAATCCCGGTCTCGCGCAGAAGATTGCCGACCACCTCGAGTGCGAGCTCGGCCGCGTCACCCTGAAGCGGTTCGCGAACGGCGAGACGTACTGCCGTTACGAAGACTCGATCCGCGGATCCGACATGTTCATCGTGCAGACCGCGTGCGACCCGGTCGACGCGAACCTGATGGAGCTGCTGATCATGATCGACGCCGCACGTCTTGCCTCGGCGAAACGGATCACGGCGGTCATCCCCTGGTACTTCTACGCCCGCCAGGACAAGAAGGCGCGACCACGCGAGCCGATCGCGGCACGCCTCGTGGCCGACCTCATCCAGACCGCCGGCGCCGACCGGGTGCTGACGATGGACCTCCATGCCGGTCAGGTGCAGGGGTTCTTCAAGATCCCGGTCGATCACATGACAGCGGTGCCGCTATTCGCCCAGTACGTCCGCGACCTCAACCTCGACGTCCCGGTGGCAGCCGTCTCGCCCGACACCGGCCGGGCCAAGCTTGCGGGCTACTTCGCGGAGATGATCGGCGGCGACCTGGTGATCCTCAACAAGACACGTCCTGAGCACAACGAGGCGAAGGTCTCGACGGTGATCGGCGAGGTGGAGGGCATGGTCGCGGTGATGGCCGACGATGTGGTCGACACGGCGGGCACGCTCGTCGCAGGCGCCGCGGCGCTCAAGGAGGCCGGTGCGATCAGGGTCTACGCCTGCGCCACGCACGGTCTGTTCAACGGCCCGGCGCTCGAGCGCATCGCGTCGAGCCAGATCGACAAGCTCGTCGTCACGGACACCGTGCCCGTCGACCCGCTCACGAAGCCCGACAACGTCGAGGTGCTCTCGGTCGCAGGCATCCTGGCCGAGACGATCCGCAACGTCTTCTCGGACGACTCCGTGTCAGCCCTGTTCGCAGGTGAGAACCAGCTCTTCTAGCCCTGGCGAGCCACGGGTTTGCGGCACGCCGGTTCGGGGAATCACCGAAAACGTGACGCGCGGTCATCTAAACCGACGTCGAGGTTCTGCCGATCAGCGGAGCGTGCGTCAAACTGATCGAGTCAGCCTGACCATCGATCCCCGCCTCGTGCCGCTGGTGGCGGTGTTCGTGGTTCTCGAACATGTCGTGCTCGGATGGGCCGTGCCGGCCGACTCGTGGCAGCAGCACGCGCGCTCCCCGGCGTGGGCGGTGCTCGTGACGATGCTGATCCTGCTCCTCCTCCTCGTTCGCCGTATCTCGGCGGGCTGCTGGCTGATCGTGGCTGGAGCGGCAGGCAATCTTCTCAGCTGGGCGGAGGATGGAACCGTGCCCAACTACCTGACCGTCGCCGTGTCGGATCGTTGGCTCGCGTTCAACCTGGCCGACGTCGCAATCGCCGTAGGTGCGTTGATGGTCCTCGCCTCGCTGGCCGCACGCGCCGAGCTCCACGTACGCCGACGCGCGCAGTAGTCGCTGCAGGACCTCGAGCCCGCGCGCGCTCCGCTACCATTCGCCGCCGTGTCCGGGGACAGGATCACACTCGAGGTACGCGAGCGCGACTCGGCGGAGCTCGGTTCGCGGAATGCGCGGCGGCTCCGCAGGGAAGGGCTCATTCCCGGTGTCCTCTACGGGAAAGGGCACGCGCGCGCGATCGTTGTCGGCGAGCGTGACCTCCGCGTCGCTCTGACCGGCGCGTCAGGCCTGCACGCGATCGTCGACGTCGTCATCGAAGGACAGAAGACGCCGCACCACGCTGTGCTGAAGGAGTATCAGCAGCACCCCTTGCGCGGCACGCTCACGCACGTGGACTTCCACGAGGTCCGGCTCGACCAGGCGATCCAGGCCGTTGTCGTGGTGAGCCTCATCGGCGAGGCACCAGGGTCCAAGGTGGGAGGGGTCGTGCAGCAGGTCAGCCGCGAGCTTCGTGTGGAAGCGCTGCCGGGGGCGATCCCCGAGCACATCGACGCGGATCTCAGCGGTCTCGACGTCGGCGACATCCTGCGGCTCGAGGACATCGACGCAATCGAGGGGGTGGCCTTCCTCGACGATCCGCACGAGACCGTCATCGCCACGTGCACATTGCCGCGCGGTCTCGCCGAGGAGGAAGAGGAGGACGAGGAAGGCGAGGAGGGCGAAGGCGAGCCTGGCGCGGAGGGCGAGACGGCTTCCGGGGCCGAAGCGGACGAGACCACGTCCGAGGGCTAGAGCTTGGCCCTCTTCCGTCGAGGCAACAGCGCCTCGACGCTCGACCTGCTCGTTGCAGGGCTCGGCAACCCCGGCGGTGTGCACGCTGCCGACAGGCACAACGTCGGCTGGATGGTCGTCGACGAGTTGGCGCGCCGGCATGAGGGCTCGTTCAGGGCGAAGTTCAGCGGCAAGCTCTCCGAGGTTCGGATCGGTGAGCCTCGCGTGGCGCTGCTGAAGCCCGAGACGTACATGAACGATTCGGGTAGCTCCATCCAGGCGGCGGTCAGGTTCTTCAAGGTGCCGCTCGACCGGCTGCTCGTCGTGCACGACGATGTCGACCTCCCGCCCCCACGTCTCCAGGCGAGGCTCGGCGGAGGCCTGGCCGGTCACAACGGCCTTCGCTCCATCGCCCAACGCCTCGGATCGCAGGAGTTCCTACGGCTTCGCATCGGGGTCGGGCGACCCGAGCGCGGTGACCCCCGTCCGGTGGCGGACTACGTCCTCTCGCCCTTTCCCGCCGCGGACGACTCCGAAGCGATCGTGGCACGTGCGGCCGACGCGGTCGAGTGCCTGCTCGCGGAGGGCCTCGAGGAGACGCAGCGCCGGTTCAACTGAGCCAGACGCTTCCGCCTCCGCTGTGGATTGCTCTGGCACGAAGACGGCACGGAGTCGTCCCACCTACGTTTCAGGTTCACCGATAGCGTGTCTTCAGGGCACCTGGGGTGCCCCTGGGGGTGGTTGTGTGGCGCGTGCCGGTCAGCAGGGGTGGTCGGCAGTGAGCCGCCGCTACGATGACCCCGCGGGGCGTGATCCCCGCCGAACGCGTGGACCCGACCCCTCTCGCCACCCTCGTCGTCGAGCTCGTGGGCTCCGAGCGCTTCCGTGCTTTCGCGGACGCGCTGCCGGCCCGCGCCCGCGTCTCGGAGCCGGTGTTGCCGCTGCTCCTGGCCGCCCTGTACGAGCACACCGGGGGCTCGCTCCTCGTGCTGCTGCCCGAGGACGCCGACGCGCGTGACGCAGCCGAGGCCGCAGGCTGGCTGCTCGGCGAGGAGCGTGTGGCGCTTCTTCCCGGCCGTGGCGTCCGCCACGAGTCAGGCCTGGAGCCCCCGCCACATCTCGTGGGTGAGCGCTTTCGGGCGCTCGACATGCTCGAAAACGGCGGGCTCGTGTGCGCTTCCGCCTCGGCGCTCGCCGAGGGCATGCCGCCGGTCGATGCACGTCCGGCTGCCGTCACGTTCCGGCCCGGCGACGAGCCGGGTGTCGACGGGCTCGCAATGGCCCTCGCGCTCGCCGGCTACGAACGCGTCGATCGCGTCGAGGATCGTGGGCAGTTCGCCGTGCGCGGCGGCATCGTCGACGTTTTCCCGAGCACGGGTCGTGAGCCGCTCCGTGTGGAGCTCTTCGGTGACGAGATCGAGCAGGTGCGAGCGTTCTCGCCCTTCACTCAGCGCGCCTTGCACACCGTCGACCACGCCGTCGTTCAACCGGCCGCAGAGCGGCGTACCGACCTCGACGAAGCGACCACCCTGCCGGACGACGAGACCCGGACGTCGAGTGTCCCCGACGACCTCGTGCCGCCCGTGTCGAGGGCGCCGGACATCGTCTGGGCCGCCGACGACGTCCGCGCGGTCTGGGAGGAGGAAGGGCTTGTCCCGGTGCAGCTCGACGGCGCAGCCGAGCTCGACCCGTTCCCGCGCGGCCAGCCGTTCTCGTTCGAGGCGCAGCGACCGGCGCTCGCCGCCCGCGGCCTCGCCGAAGCCGAGAACGAGCTCGAGTCGCTCACCCGCGCCGGGCTCAGAGTCGTCGTCGCGTTCGTCCACCGCGGCGAGGCGCAGCGACAGCAAGCGCTCCTGAGGAAGGTCGACGCCCAGCTGCTCGCTGGCGCCGACTCTCTCCCGGAAGCACCCGGGGTCCGGTTCGCTGTCGCCCCTGTGCGGCGCGGCTTCGTCTGGCGCGAGCTTGGCATCGCGCTGCTGCCTGCCACACAGGTCTTCCGCAAGCGGCCACCACGCGCCGACGCGCGCCTGGGTCGTGCGCTTGCGTCATTTGCCGATCTGAGGGTCTCGGATCACGTCGTGCACGAGGATCACGGCGTCGGCAAGCTCCTGGGCTTCGAGACCAAGGAGGTCGCCGGGGTCACCCGCGACTACCTCTTCCTTGCATTCCGCGGCGACGACCGCCTCTACGTCCCGCACGAGCAGATCGGCAAGCTCTCCCGTTACGTGGGTGCGGACGCGCGCGCGCCGCAGCTCTCGAAGCTGGGTGGCAAGGCCTGGCACAACCTCAAGGCGCGCGCACGCGAATCGGTGCGCGAGCTCGCCGGCGAGCTGCTCGAGCTCTATGCCAAGCGGCAGCGTGCCTCAGGGATCGCCTACGACACCGACGGGGACTGGCTCGAACGGCTCGAGGCCTCGTTTCCGTACCGCGAGACGGACGACCAGGCTCGAGCGATCGAAGCGGTCAAGGAAGACCTCGAGGCGACCCGGCCCATGGACAGGCTTGTCTGCGGCGACGTCGGCTTCGGCAAGACCGAGATCGCAGTTCGGGCCGCTTTCGCCGTGGCCACCAGCGGCCGCCAGGTGCTCGTGCTCTGCCCGACCACGATCCTGGCCGAGCAGCATTGGAACACCTTTCGCGAGCGTTACCGGGACTTCCCCGTCCGCGTCGAGATGGTGTCGCGCTTCCGCAGGCCGGCCGAGGCGAAGCAGGTGCTGAAAGACTTCGGCGAAGGGAAGGTCGAGGTGCTGGTGGGCACGCACAGGATCCTCTCGCGTGACGTCATCGCCAAGGATCTCGGGCTGGTCGTCGTCGACGAGGAGCAGCGCTTCGGCGTTGCCCAGAAGGAGCTGCTGCGGGCGCTGCGACTCGAGGTCGACGTGCTCTCGCTCTCCGCCACACCGATACCGCGCACGCTGCACATGTCGCTCTCGGGGCTGCGCGACATCTCGATCATCGAGACGCCACCCGAGGGCAGGCGACCCATCCGCACGACCGTTGCGGAGCACGACGAAGAGCTCATCCGTGTCGCTCTCGAGCGTGAGCATGCTCGCGGCGGGCAGTCGTTCTACCTGCACAACCGCGTCGAGTCGATCGACGAGGTGCAGGTCAAGCTGCAGCAGCTCTGCCCCGGTCTTCGTTTCCTCGTCGCCCACGGCCAGATGAGCGAGCGCGAGCTCGAGGAGCGCATGCACTCCTTCATCGCGGGCGACGCCGACGTGCTCGTCTCGACCACGATCATCGAGTCCGGCATCGACATTCCGCAGGCGAACACGCTGATCGTCGAGCGAGCCGACACCCTGGGACTCGCGCAGCTGTACCAGATCCGCGGCCGCGTCGGACGCTCGGACGTCACGGCGCACGCGTACATGTTCTACCCCTCCGCCGCCGAGCTGACCCCCGAAGCCAGGGCGCGCCTCAGCACGCTCGCCGACCACACCGAGCTCGGGGCCGGCTTCCACATCGCCATGCGCGACCTCGAGATCCGCGGCGCCGGCGACCTCCTCGGAGCCGAGCAGTCAGGTCACGTGGCCGCACTCGGCTTCGAGCTCTACGTCGAGATGCTGAACGAGGCCGTGGCAGAGCTTTCCGGACAGATGCGCCCCGCCGCTCGACCCGTCCGCGTGGACGCACGCGTCGACGCGTACGTTCCCGCCACGTACATCTCCTCCGAGGCGCTGAAGATCGACCTGCACAGGCGCCTCGCCCTCGTCGAGCATCCGGACGAGCTCCGTGAGCTCCAGGCCGCCACCGAGGATCGCTTCGGCCCGTTGCCCGAGCCCGTACAGAACCTGTTCGCGATCCAGGATGCCAAGCTGAAGCTTGCGGTTGCCGGGGCCGACTACCTCGTATTCCGCGGTGGCAAGGCCACCGTCGGCCCGGTCTCACTCGGTGGCGACGAGCTGCGCGCCCTACGCGGCCTGGTCGAGACCGCCGTCTACACGTCGGCTCGCCGTGAGGTCGCGGTGCGCACCGACGCGCTCGACGGAGCGGTCGCGCTCGCCGCTGCTATCGTTGACCTCCGTCGGGCCGCCTGACACAACGCGGCCTTTGTCATGTCAGGGCCCGCGCCAATCTTCGAATCGACGTCATCACGCCGTAACCGCGCCTGAACGGGCGCTCGTCTATAAAGGGACAGCTCTCGATGAAGATCAACCGCCTCGCACTCGCCCTGTTCCTCGTCGTTCCTGCACTCGTCGTCGCCGGCTGCTCCGGCTCGGACGAGGTTCCGACCGACGCAGTCGCCGTCGTCGACGGCACGGAGATCTCGCGTGCGGAGTTCGACGCGCTGATCGACCGGGCACGGAAGTCGTACGCGGCGCAGAAGCAGGCCTTCCCCAAGGCGGGCACGCCCGAGTTCCAGTCGCTGCAGACGCAGGCCGTTGCCTACCTCGTGCAGCGCATCCAGTACGAGCAGCAGGCCGACGAGCTGGGCGTGAAGGTCAGCGAGGCCGAAGTCGACAAGCGTGTCCAGCAGGTGCTCAAGCAGCCCTTCTTCAAGGGCGACGAGGCGAAGCTCGCCGCAGAGCTGAAGAAGCAGGGCTACACGAGCGAGCAGTTCCGCGCCGACCTACGTGCGCTCGCGCTCCGTGACGCACTCGTCGCCAGGATCACGAAGGACGTCAAGGTCGACGACGCGGCGGTCAAGGCCTACTACGAGCAGAACCAGGCGCAGTACACCGTCCAGGAGTCCCGGGACGTGCGACACATCCTCCTCACGATGCGCAAGAAGGACGGCGCAGTCGACTACGCCGGCGTCGCGTGCGCTCGCCGACGACGTCTATGCGCAGCTCGAGGACGGCGGCGACTTCGCAGCGCTCGCGAAGAAGTACTCGCAGGACCCGGGCTCGAAGGACAACGGCGGCAAGTACACCGTCGTACGCGGTCAGACCGTTGCGCCGTTCGAGCAGACCGCCTTCAACCTCGATGTCGGCGAGCTCTCCAGGCCGATCAAGACGGAGTACGGCTACCACGTGATCGAGCCGCTCGGCGCGCTCAAGCCGGGGCACGTCACGCCGCTCGCAGAAGTGCGAGCGACGATCGTGAAGGAGCTCCGCTCGACGAAGCAGAACGAAGCGGTCACCGAATGGGCCGCCGAGATCCGCAAGGAGTACGACGGCAAGGTTCAGTACGCCGCCGGGTTCGAGCCGCCCGCGACCGACACCGAGACGCCCGAGACGACCACTCAGCAGGACTAGCCGGTGGCCGACGAGACGCTCGCGCAGGCGCTCCTCGACCTGCACGAGCTGACGCGACGCCTGCGGCAGGACTGCCCGTGGGACCGCGAGCAGACCGCGGTCACCATCGTTCCGCACACCGTCGAGGAAGCGTACGAGGTGGCGGACGCCGCGATCGGCGGCGACCCTGCCAAGCTCGCGGACGAGCTCGGCGACCTCCTGTTCCAGGTCACCTTCCTGGCGCTCCTGCTCGAAGAGCAAGGGGAGGCAGACCTCGCCTCCATCGCACGCGCGGCACACGCGAAGCTCGTGCGCCGGCACCCGCACGTGTTCGGCGACGCGGAAGCACGGACACCGGCACGCGTGCGGCAGCGGTGGGAGCAGATCAAGTCCGAGCAGGAAGGCCGGGAAGGAGTCTTCCACGACGTCCCCGCCGCTCTGCCGGCACTCCTGCAGGCGCGCAAGGTGCAGCGCCGAGCGGCCGACCGTCGGCTACGACTGGCCGGACCTCGACGGGCCGCTCGCGAAGGTTCGCGAGGAGCTCGACGAGCTCCACGACGCCGTCGCCTCGCACGGTGTTCCGTCACCGGAGACGGAGCCGGATCAGGCCGTGGCGGGCGAGATCGGGGACCTCCTGTTCACGCTGGTCAACGTCGCCCGTCGGCTGAACGTCGACCCGGAGCTGGCGCTGCGCGCGACGACGGCGCGGTTCGTAGGCCGGGTCGAGCGTGCGGTGGAGATGGCCGCGGCAGCCGGCGAGAACTGGGCGCAGCTCGAGCTCGCGGCGCAGGACGCCTGGTACGACCAAGCGAAGGCCGCACTCGCCGAAGACGGCCCCTGACCGGGCGCTTGGCCTCGTCAGACGACCACCGCCTTCGGTCCGCGGCAGACCGAAATGCTGTTGCCTGCCCCTCTCCACTTCCAATGTGTACGGCACAGAGGGCTTGCGGCAAGCCCCGGGTCGTGCGGCATCATCTCCGGCTGCAGGCCAGCGCCGACGGAAATGGGGGGAGCGAAATGCGTGTGTTGTTGTCGACGTATCCGGTCGGAGTGTGGCCATGACCGAGCATGCGGTGGTGATCGCCGGAGGCGGTCCGACGGGGCTGATGTTGGCGGGCGAGTTGGCGTTGGCGGGGATCGACGTCGTCATCGTCGAACCACGCACCAGTCAGCAGGTCGATGGATCGCGAGCCGGGGGTCTTCTCTCCCGCACGATCGAGGTGCTTGATCAGCGTGGCATCGCGGATCGGTTCCTGTCCCCGGGGCAGGTGCACCCGGTGCAGGGGTTCGCCGGGAACATGCTGGACATCAGCGACTTCCCCACCCGCCACAACTACACACTTGCGCTCTGGCAGAGCCTCTTCGAGCCCATCCTTGCCGAATGGGTTGCTGAGCTCGGGGTTCCGATGCTTCGTGGTTGCGAGGTCGTGGGTTTCGCTCAGGACGACACCGGTGTCGACGTGGAGCTGTCCGACGACCGATCGCTGCGGACCGAGTTCCTCGTCGGTTGCGACGGGGGACGCAGCGTCGTCCGCAAGGCAGCCGGTATCGATTTCGTCGGGTTGGATCCCTCGACCAGCTGGATCATCGCCGAGGTCGAAATGGACGAGGAGCCGGAGTTCGGCCTGCGCGAGGGGGGCGGCATCGGCCGGGCGGCGGACGGAGAGCTCGTACGGGTCGCACTGACCGAACAGCACCTCGAACACACCAGAGAGCCCACCCTGCAGGATCTCAGCGAGGCACTCATCGCCGTCGACGGGACGGACTACGGGCTCCGCAGCGCCAGCTGGATCTCCAGGTTCACCGACATGACGCGGCAGGCAGCCTCCTACCGCCACGGCCGTGTCCTGCTGGCCGGGGACGCCGCACACGTGCATCCTCCGCACGGCGGCCAGGGCCTCAACACCGGCGTGCAGGATGCCGTGAACCTGGGCTGGAAGCTGGCCCAGGTGGTCAACAAGACATCACCCGAGAGCCTCCTCGACACCTACCACGCCGAACGGCATCCAGTCGGTGCCCGGGTGTTGCACAACACCATGGCGCAAGTCGCACTCGCCCGCGCCGACGACCGCCACCAGGCCCTCCGCGAGATCATGACCGAACTGCTGAGCATGGACGAGCCGCGCCGTCGCATCGCCGGGATGCTCTCCGCTCTCGACATCCACTACGACCTCGGAGAGGGACACCCGCTGCTCGGGCGCCGCATGCCCGACTTCGACTTGCATACCGTCGACGGTCCTACACGCGTGTTCAACCTGCTGCACAACGCCCGGCCCGTGCTCCTCAACCTCGGTGAACCCGGCGGCTTCGACATCTCCCCATGGGCAGACCGAGTGCTGGCGATCGACGCCGAATATGGCGGCGATTGGGAGCTTCCAGTCCTGGGTCACGTAGCAGCTTCCGCCGCTGTTCTGATCAGACCCGATGGATACGTCGCCTGGGTTGGGGACGGCACGGAGACCGGATTGCGCGACGCGCTGACGACGTGGTTCGGCTCACGATGACGTCCACCTCGTCTTCCAGAGCAGCACTCACGAACCCGCGACGGGCTCGGGTGACGTTCACGAACGCTCGCTCTGAGTTGGCTACGGGCGATATTGCTGATCGAGCGAGCAGGCGGTGTCGATGTGAACGCGAATCCAGACGCCCGAGTCCAGCGGCTCGAGGAGCGGGCGGTGTTTCCCTCCGTTGACGATCCGTTCCAATTCGGAGACCGTGATCGGCGTCGCTCCCAACGGTCCGGGGCCGCTACGCGTGAGAACGGTGACAGGCGCGGTTGTGGGAACGATGAACGTCAGCAGGCGGTCACCCTCCTCGATGACGTAGTTGTCGTTCGGAACGGGCGCACCCGGCTCGACCGCTCCGTCCTCGGCGGCGGCGGTGTTGGCCGTCTCGCCACTCGTAAACCACGCAGGGTTGAACCGCATGGTGAAGTGGTCGCCTCGCCTGGCCAGTGACGTGATGTGGCCGAAGACCCGGTCGCCGCACGGCTCCTCGATCACCGTCCTCGCTGCTGGCTCTCTCACGACGTACAGAACCGCCAAGACTGCTGCGGCGCCGGTCGCGACAATGGCAAGAGCAGCAAGGACTGCAAGCGTTGGCTTCATAGCCTCTCCGGGGTACGCGGGCGGGAGGTCGACCGTGGGAAGGTGGCCAGCTCCGATGGCCGTTGACATCGCGAATCGTACGCCCGTCGCGACGATCCGGGACGTGCTGCTGAGCTCAGACGAGCGGCCAGTCGTATCTCCCCGTCACGACTAGGCTCTAGGGCGTGAGCTCCATTGCCTCCGTCCACGCGCGGCAGATCCTCGACTCGCGCGGCAACCCGACCGTCGAGGTGGAGGTCGAGCTCGCCTCCGGTGCTCGTGGCGTGGCGGCGGTCCCGTCCGGCGCCTCCACGGGTGAGCACGAAGCCGTCGAGCTTCGTGACGGTGGCGCGGCGTGGCTCGGCAAGGGCGTCTCGCGCGCAGTCGGTCACGTCGACGGCGAGATCGCCGCGGCGATCGCCGGCCTCGACGCGACCGACCAGCGCGCGGTCGATCACATGCTGATCGATCTCGACGGCACGCCGACGAAGAGTCGCCTGGGGGCGAACGCCATCCTCGGCGTCTCGCTCGCGGTCGCCAAGGCCGCGGCAGCCGACGCCGGGCTCCCGCTGTACCGCCGGCTCGGAGGGGAGGACGCACGGACGATGCCAGTGCCGCTGCTGAACGTCATCAACGGCGGCGCGCACGCTCAGAACTCGCTCGACTTCCAGGAGTTCATGCTCGTCCCCGCGGGTGCGGAGACCTTCTCCGAGGCGCTGCGGATCGGCGCGGAGACCTACCAGCATCTGAAGGCCATCCTCCGGGAGCGCGGCCTCTCGACTCTGGTCGGGGACGAGGGAGGCTTCGCACCCGACCTCGAGTCGGCCGACGACGCGTGCGCGGTGATCCTCGAGGCGGCCGACCGCGCCGGGCATCGAGACCGGGTCGGTCTCGCGCTCGATCCCGCAACGAGCGAGCTGCATCGCGATGGCACCTATCGGCTGGAACGCCAGGGCGGCACGCTCGGCACCGCCGACATGATCGACCTCTGGGACGAGCTCTGCGGGAAGTACCCGATTGTGTCGATCGAGGACGGTCTCGGCGAGAGCGACTGGAGCGGCTGGCGGGAGCTGACCGAGCGTCTCGGCGACCGGCTTCAGCTGGTCGGGGACGACCTCTTCGTGACCAATGTCGACTTCCTGCGCCGTGGCATCGACGAGCAGGTCGGCAACGCGATCCTCGTCAAGGTGAACCAGATCGGAACCCTCACCGAGACGCTCGACACGATCGAACTCGGGCGCGCCAACGGCTACGCGGCGGTCATCTCCCACCGGTCGGGCGAGACCGAGGACGCCACCATCGCCGACCTCGCGGTCGCGACCGAACGCGGGCCAGATCAAGACCGGCGCTCCCGCCCGCTCGGATCGCGTGGCGAAGTACAACCAGCTCTTGCGCATCGAGGAGCAGCTGGGGTCACGGGCTGAGTTCCCAGGGTGGGACGCTTTCCCGAGGATGGCGCGATGAGCACCAGGCGTGAGCTCGTCCGCCGGCGCTGCACGAAGATCGTGGCCACGATCGGGCCGGCGTCGTCGTCACCGGAGATGCTCGCGGCGCTGATCGAGGCCGGAGTGGACGGGGCGCGGCTGAACATGTCGCACGGCAATCATGCGCGAGCACACGGAGCGGGCGCGCCTGATCCGAGAGGCGGAGGAGGTCGCCGGCCGGCCGATCGCGCTGATCGCCGACCTACAGGGGCCGAAGCTCCGCGTCGGCAAGCTCGATCAGCCGCTGCGGCTCGACGCGCGACTCGGAGCTGGTCGTCGCCGGCGAGGACGTGGCGCGCGACGACGACCTGCCCGTCGCTCCGGCGGTGATCGGCTCGGTGCTCCGACCCGGAGTCGACGTGCTCATCGACGACGGCCGCGTTCGCCTCCTCGTCGAGCACGTCGAGGGTGGGCGCGCCAGCTGCCGCGTCGTCGTCGGCGGCGAGGTGAGCTCCCACAAGGGCGTCAACCTGCCAGGCATCACGCTCCCCGTTCCGTGCCTTACCCAGAAGGACTTCCAGGATCTCGACTGGGCCATCGAGACCGGCGTCGACTACGTGGCACTCTCCTTCGTCCGCTCCGCAGACGACGTTCGAGCCTTGAAGCGCTACCTGCATGAGCACGGTTCGCCCGCCTGGGTGATCGCGAAGATCGAGAAGTCCGAGGCCATCGACGCGCTCGAGGAGATCCTGGCCGAGACCGACGCGGTGATGGTCGCCCGCGGCGACCTCGGCGTGGAGATCGGCGCCGCCGAGGTGCCTCTGCTCCAGAAGCGGATCATCCTCAGGGCGCTCGCACGCGGCACGCCCGTGATCACGGCCACTCAGATGCTCGAGACGATGATCCACTCACCCGAGCCGACGCGTGCGGAGGCCTCCGACGTCGCCAACGCGGTGCTCGACGGCACCTCCGCCGTGATGCTCTCCGGCGAGACCGCGGTCGGCGAGTACCCGCTGGAGTCCGTGCAGGTGATGGCGCACATCGCCATGGCGGTCGAGCCGAGCATCGACTACCGCCATCAGATCCCCGAGGCGCACGAGGACCCGACGATCGGCCGCGCCATGTCGAACGCCGCGTGCGACATCGCGGAGGCCCTGTCGGCGGCGGCTCTGCTCGTCCCGACCTTCACCGGTCGTACCGCGTCTGCGGTGGCTCGACTCCGGCCGCGGCGCCCGATCGTGGCCCTCACGCACAAGATCGAATCTCGGCGCCACCTCGCGCTCGAGTGGGGGGTGACACCGCTCGCCATCCCCGAGACGAACGACGTCGAAGACCTGTGGGCACGTTCCGTGACGGCCGCTCGTGCGGCGCGGGTTCCTCAGTCCCGGCGACCGGGTCGTGATCACCGCCGGCACCGCGGTGAACATCCCGGGCTCGACGAACGTGATCAAGGTCGACGTCGCGTGAGACGGTGACCTCGACGGTCACCGTGGCTCATCGGGTGCCAGGCTGCAGCCTGGCACTCGCTGACGCAAGCGGCCATCGAGGCCGCGTTGCGCAGCGACCGCAGGCACGTCCGGGCAGGACCACGCGGCCACGAACGTGAGGGCGCGTGCCCAGGTCAGGGGTCAAGAAGCGGCCGCCGACTCGGCGGCCGCGAAAGCAGCGACCCGCTCGCCGCGTCAGGTGGGCGCGCCTCGCCGTCCCCGTTGCCGTCCTGGGCCTCGTCGGCTTTCTCTACTGGCATCCGACTCTCGCGCTACGTGGAGACGCGGAACGAGCTCGCGCGGCGCCAGCAGGACGTGGCTGAGCTCCGGGCCGAGAAGGCAGTGCTCGAGCATCACCTCGAGCAGACCACGAACCTCGTCGTCCTGGCTCGCGAGGCCCGGCAGACCGGCCTCGTCCGGCCAGGTGAGCAGCTCTTCATCGTGAAGGGCATCTCCGCCTGGCGGCAGGCCCGAGCCGAGCGGTAGAGCCTTAGATCCTCCACTAGCAAGCCGTGCGACGCTTATCGGGTTGTTCGAAACCCGCCGTATATCGAGCGCTGCGGTGCCAGGCTGAAGCCTGGCACTCTCCGCGCAGTGGCCATTGAGGCCACTGCGCGGAGCCCCTGGGCGGTAGCGTCTCGCCGATGGATGACCTGCGCGTCGTCGCAGCTCAGCTGGGCCGCGAGCCGCGGGCGTTCCGGCGTGTCGCCGCCAGGTGCCCGTGGGGCGCGCCGGCGGTGACGGAGCAGGATCCATACGGCGCCCGACGGCGACGCCGTTCCCGACGACCTACTACCTCACCTGCCCCCATCTCGTCGCCGCCGTATCTCGGCTGGAGGCTGCGGGTGGGGTCGAGCGCTGGAGCGAGCGGGTTGCCGGCGACGCCGAGCTCGCGGCGCGACCTCGATCGAGCGACCGCAGAGCAGGCGCGGATCCGAACGCGGTTGGCAGCCGGGCGCATCGGGAGCGACTCGGGCGAGTCGCTCGCCTGGGGGATCGGTGGCTCGCGCAACACCCTGCAGCTCAAGTGCCTGCACGCGCACGTCGCGTTCGGGCTGGCCGTCCCGGGCTACGTGCCTCGGCGCTCGCATCCTCGACGAGGTCGTCGAGCCGTGGCCCAGCACCTGCTGCTCCCTCGTCCGCGTCGGCTGACCAGGCGGGTGATCAACCATCTAACCTCAGCCGCGGAGATGACCGCTGCGATCGAGACCGCCAGGCGCGACTGGGAGGAGGGCTACCGCCGTTTCGTCGGCGCAACGCAGGATGCCCGACGCGCCGACGCGCTGTACCGGCAGGTCGACGAGGTCACCGCGGAGCTCCGACGTCGGCTCGGCGGCCGCTTCACGCTGGCCGAGCTCGAGGCGACGTATCGCACGAGCGAGGCGTGGGCGTGGGTGGCCGTCGCCGAGCGCGCGCCGTCGCGCGGCTGGGAACGCGACCTCATTACCGTCAACGACGCTGCATTCCACCTCTACAGCCGCGGTGCGGTCGACTACGTGCCGTGAGCGCTCTCGAGCAGCCGTCGCGTGACCGAAGGCGCCGGAAACGGCGCTGGCCCCGGCGTATCGTCCTCGCAGCGGCCGCTGATCGTCCTGTTCGCGGTCGGCGTCGCGCTGGGCATGGCGCTCCGCGACGACCCCGAGCCGGGCGGCACCGTGACGCTGGTCCGAACGCTCGAGCCGCGTCCGCAAGAAACCGCCACGACCCCGTAGGGCCTGCCTCGGCCCCGTCCAGCGCGGCGCCTACATCTCCTCGGATGCCTGCAACACGCCCGCCGCGATAACGGCCAAGGCGCTGACCAGTGCGATCCAGATCCCGATGCCGCGGCCGGCGAAGAAGAAGTCGTCCGGGATCGAGATCAAGCGCACCAGCACGAAGATCGTGGCCAACGCTCCGAGGGCGATCGCCACAAGACTGTCCGGGAGCGCTGCCGGCATCGCCACCCCGATCTCGCGAAGCGCGACGAGTACCACGACGGCGACCCCGATGAAGAAGACGAGCTTGCCGAGCGTCCCGGTGTGCCACCCGAGCACGGACACGGTGACCCCTTCGCCCGGGCCCGTGTACCAGCCGGTGAAGGAAGACACGGCGAGGACGAGACCGGCGACGAAGCCCAGCCTGTCGCCGAGGCCGTAGATGCCGCGCTCGAGCACGGACCGGTCTTCACGGTGAGCCTGCATCGCGCGCACAGTATCGTGAGAGCGCCGGTCGAGGCCACCACCGTAGACTTCCTGTGATGCCTGAGGGTGTCGAGCAGACGGTCTCCGAAGACGCGCCACCCATCGATCCGGGCGCGATCGAGGACGCCTACCTGTTGCATCGGGCTCGTCGGCGGGCGCGCGCGTTGCACCAGCGGCGTCTGCGTCTCGCCGGTGCTGCGCTTCTGGGTCGTGCTGCTGCTCCTCGTCGCCGCCAGCGTCGTGCTGGCCGTCACCCTGTGGCGCCAGATCGAGCAGCTCTTCGGGCTATAGGGGGCCTGGTGATCGAGCTCCGCCGCCGAGAGGACGGGTCACCGCTGCGCATCGGCCATCGCGGCGCTCCCGCGATCGCGCCCGAGAACACGATCGCGTCGTTCCAGGCAGCGATCGATGCGGGGGTCGACCTCGTCGAGCTCGACGTGCTCGACCTCCCGCGCGGCCCGCTCGTGATAGCGCACTCGGACCACCTGGACGAGGTCACCCACGGGGCTGCCCAGGGCTCGGTGCGTGCGCTGTCGCTGGCCCAGTTGCGCGAGGTCGCGCCCGACCTCCCGACACTCGAGGACGCGCTCGCCTTCTTCGCCGAGAGGCCGAACGTCGGAGTACACGTCGACCTGAAGCTCCGTCACCGGTTCGACGAGCTCGCGGCCGAGATCGCCCGCTTCGGCCTGGAGCGCCGCACAGTGGTCAGCGCGTTCCACATCGCCTCGCTGCGTGCGGTCGCTCGGCATGCACCTGAGGTTCGCATCGGCTTCACCTACCCCCACGATCGGATGGGCATCTCCCGGCGTCCGCGTGCCTGGCCGGTGGTCGGGCTCGGGCTCTCGGCCATGCGGGCCTCCGTGCCGTCGCGGCTCGGCAGGTTCCTGTCACGAGCGGGGGCGACCGCGCTCATGCTCCAGCACCGCCTCGTCACCCCGGCGGCGGTCGCCCGCGCCAACGGGCTCGACGTGCCGGTGCTCGCCTGGACGGTGGACAGCCCCGACGACCTCGAGCGTGTCATTGCGGCCGGCGTCGACGGCGTGATCACGAACGATCCGCGGATCTTCCTGGCTACACTGCGGGCGTGAAGCGAGCCGCAGCCTTCGCAGCTCTCGTTGCCTGCGCATTTGCAGGGCTTTTCGCCGCCTCGTTGCTGTCAGCTCCCGTGGCCGGGGCGGACGGCGGGACGGGCACACAGACGACCGGCACGGACACGACGACCGAGCCGACGACGACCACCACCACCGAAACCACGCCGACCACGCCGAAGCCGCCGAAGCCTCCGAAGGGGCCGAGGCTGATCCCGGCCGGCGTCACCGTCGGCGGCACACTCGTCGGCGGCCTCACGCCTGCCGAGGCGCAGATGATCGTGAGCAAGCGGTTCGCACGCAAGCTCCCGCTCGTCGTCTCGTCGTCGTTGACCGTCGCGGTCAGCCCGACCGAGCTCGGCGCCGCCGCTCAGGTGCGCAAGGCCGTCGACCGCGCCGCCCGCGTGCGTCGACCGAACGTCGTCGTGCCGCTGGCCGTGGAGATCTGGGAGACGCGGCTCGGGACTGCGGTCGACCGGCTCGAACGCCGCCTCCGGCGTGAGCCCGTCGACGCCCGCATCCGACTGGAGCGACTCGCACCCGTCATCGTCCCCTCGGCGTCGGGCCGCAGGCTGATGCGTGACCTCGCGGTACGGGAGCTGCGGCTCGCGCTGCGCACCCACCGCCGTGACGCGCTGGCGTTGACGTTCCGGGAGGTTCCCGCGAAGGTCACCGAGGCGGATTTCGACCGGACGATCGTGATCCGGCGCGAGTCCAAGAAGCTGTTCCTCTACACGGGCGGGAAGCTCCGCCGGGTGTTCCGCGTCGCGACCGGCCAGTCGTCGTACCCGACCCCCATCGGAAAGTTCGAGATCATCGTCAAGCAGCGAAACCCCTGGTGGTACCCGCCTGCCGGCTCCGCCTGGGCCGAAGGAGCGGAGCCCGTACCCCCGGGGCCGGGCAACCCGCTCGGTACCCGCTGGATGGGGCATCTCGTCGCCCGTACGTCGGTATCCACGGCACGTCCAACGCGTGCGTCGATCGGCTACTCGGCCTCGCACGGTTGCGTGCGCATGCTGATCCCCGAGGTCGAGTGGCTGTTCGAGCGGGTCGACGTCGGGACGCCCGTGTTCATCGTCCGGGCATGACCGCCTCGCGCGCGAGGCTCGTCGCGCAAGGGCTCGCGCTTGCGGCGGTGGCCGCCCTGCTCGGGCTCCTCGTCTGGAGCGTCGTACGGTCGGACGGCGGCGCCGCGGCAGAGCTGGAGCAGGGCAAGAGCCCACCGGCGCCCGCCTTCACCCTCGGGCGGCTGAACGGCTCCGGGCAGCTGGCACTTGCCGACCTCCGCGGCAAGGCCGTGATCGTCAACTTCTGGGCCTCGTGGTGCGAGCCGTGCAAGGACGAGGCACCGTTTCTGCAACGAACGTACGAGAGGTATCCGCGAGCAAGGGCTCGTCGTCCTCGGGGTGGACGTCGAGGACTTCACGAAGGACGCGCGGCGGTTCGTCGAAGCGGTACGGCCTCACCTATCCCAACGTGCGTGACGTGAAGAAGGAGACGATCGGCAAGTGGGGCGTGACCGGCTATCCCGAGACGTTCTTCGTCGACCGCAAGGGCCGGCTCGTCGGCGAGCGCATCCAGGGCGGCGCCGACCTCGACCACAACCAGGAGGCGTTCCAGCGCGGGCTGCAGCTTGCGCTCGGCGGCTCGTGAAGCTCCTCGCGTGGACGGTGGCTCTCGCCGCTGCGATGCTCGTGCTCGCGGCACCGGCGCTCGCCGAGGGCGCGCCACGCGCCGCAGACCTCGAGGCGGAGATCGTCTGCCCGACCTGCAAGACGACGCTCGACCAGTCCGATTCGCCGATCGCTCGCCGGATGAAGGCGTACATCCGGGAGCGCGTTGCAGCGGGTGCGACGGCCAAGCAGATCAAGGACGAGCTCGTGGCCGAGTTCGGCCCCGGTGTCCTGGCCGAGCCACCGAAGCGCGGCTTCGACCTACTCGCGTGGGTGCTGCCGCTCGGCATCCTCGCCTGCGGCGCGGTCGCTGTCGGCGGCGCAGCATGGGCCTGGAGCCGGCGCCGCCCGGGTGACGACGTCGAGCGCGGTCCGCTCGACCCCGAGCTCGAGCGGCGCGTCGACGAAGAGCTGGCGCGGTTCGAGCAGTGAGCGTCTCCGAGTGGCCGGTCGCGCTCGCTGGCCGGGTTCCTCTCCTTCCTCGCGCCGTGCGTGCTGCCGCTCGTGCCCGGCTACCTGTCGGCAGTGTCCGCGGTGGAGGCCGACCGGCTCGGCCAGCCGGGCACGGCGCGCGCGGGTCGTCGCTTCGAGCGTGCCGTTCGTGCTCGGGTTCACAGCCGTGTTCGTCGCGCTCGGCGTCGCGGCGGCCCTCGTCGGCGGCTCGCTCTTCCGCGACCAGTTCCTGCTCGAGCAGGTCTCCGGCTTCGTCCTCGTCGTGTTCGGGCTCGCCTTCATGGGGCTGCTGCCGTGGCCGGAGCGGCTCGTCGGCGCGGGGCTCGTGCAGGGCGCGCGCAGCCGCGGCTCGCGGTTGCTGCTCGGCGGCGCGTTCGCCGTGTGCGCCGCGCCGTGCATCGGGCCGGTGCTCGCCGGCATCCTCGTGCTCGCGGGCTCGTCCGGCGGCGTCGCGGAGGGTGCGGTCGCTGCTCGGCGTCTACTCGCTCGGGCTCGCGATCCCGTTCGTGCTCGCCGGAGCGCTCGTTCACACGCGCGATGGGCGCCTTTCGCTGGCTGCGCGACCACTACCGGGCGATCCAGTTCGCGCGGCGGCGTGCGTCATGGTCGTCGCTCGGGCTGCTGCTCTTCTTCGGCCGCTTCTACTGGCTGCGCATCTACCTCAACCGCCTGTTCGAGTGGCTCGGCATCTCGTAGTGCGGCACTGCCTCGACGCGCTGCGACCGCTGGCGGCCGTGCTAGGTTCCGGCCGTGGCCACGATCCTGCTGGTCGGGGTCGACCTCTTCTTCCGCGAGCAAGCTCGAAGGCCTGCTCCCGGCGTCACCACCTCGTCACGTCGGACAGCGTCGACGCCGCCGGATCTCGTCATCTGCGACATCGCGCCGCGTCGAGCCGGACGACGTCGCCGACGTCGTGGCCGGACGATCCCGATCCTGGGGTTCACGAACCACACCGACACGCACGGGCCTGCGGCGCGCACACGCCGCCGGCTTCGACCAGGTGATCGTCAAGTCGGCGCTCGTCGAGCGCGCGCCGGCGCTCGTCGCGGAGCTCATCGGCGCCGACGCGTTGAGCCCGACGACGCGTCCGCAGCGCCGCTGGTAGTCTCGCGGGCAGATGACGTACATCATCGCCGAGCCCTGCATCGACATCAAAGACAAGTCCTGCGTGGACGTCTGCCCTGTCGACTGCATCCACGAGTTCGACCGGATGCTCGTCATCGACCCCGAGGAGTGCATCGACTGCGGCGCCTGTGAGCCCGAGTGCCCGGTCGAGGCGATCTTCCCCGAGGACGCGCTGCCGGACAAGTGGAACGCGTTCGTGGAGATCAACTACGCCTTCCCGCAGGGCGCTGACGCCATCAACCCGCTCGTGCAGAAGTACGCGGACGAGAACGACGTCCACAACGAGCCTCTTCCGTAGCGCAAGCGTGGGATCCGCTCTCGCGGACACCACGCGCGCAAGACCCTGAAGGCGTCCGCTTCGCTGCCGCCCAAGCGACCTACACGTACGCGGCCGACGGCGGCAGCGTGACGCGGATCGTCGTCGCCGTCTCGGTGCGCTCGTGCGCGAACGTCGCGTTGAGCGTCCTCCGCGCGCTCCGCGAGGCCGTCGAGCACCGCCTGGCGGCGCTCCTGCGGCGCCGTCGTCGGTCACGACGAGCACCACGCCGCCGATCGGCGTCTGGACGAGCGACGACCGAGAGGTGTGCCGGGCGGCCCGCGCCGGATCGCCTGGTCGAGCGCCTCCCTGACGATCTGGTAGAGCCCCGACCGCGCGCCCTCGCCGAGCAGCGCCGCTGCGGGCACGTCGATCGCGACAGCGATCGCCGCGACGGGTCCCGACGCGCTCGGCGAGCTCGCGCGACGGCGGCGGCGAACCCGTCCTCGTGCAGCGTCGCCGGCTCGAAGCCTGCGATCAGGTCGCGCAGATCGCCGGCGGCCTCCCGCGTGATCTCGCGGGCGCGGATGACCAGGCCTGCGCGTCGTCCGCGTCGCCGGCGTCGAACGCCGACGTCGCGGCGTCGAGTATCTGACCGATCGCCGCCAGGTGCTGAACGGGGCCGTCGTGGACGAGCTCCGCCAGCCGTCGCCGCTCGTCCCGCTCGGCCCGGAGGCGCTCGCGGAGGCGATCGTCGCCGCCGCTAGCCGCTCGCTCAATCGATCATCGCCTCGCGCAGCGCGATCGCGACGGCCTGCGTGCGGGTCTCCGCCTCGAGCTTCGCGAGGATGTGCCGCACGTGGCTCTTGACCGTCTCCTGCGAGATGAACAGCCGGGTGGCGACGTCGGCGTTCGAGTAGCCGTCGGCGAGCAGCTGCAGGATCTCGCGCTCGCGCGCGGTGAGGATGTCGCCGCCGTCCCGGTTCGTCGCGAGCGTCGGGATGAGCGCCGGGTCGACGAACGTCTCGCCGCCGGCGACCTTCTCGATCGCGCGGAGCAGCGTCTCGTGCGGCGCCTCCTTGAGCACGTAGCCCTTCGCGCCCGACTCGAGGCCACGCGACAGCAGCGCTCGCTCCGAGTAGGCGGTGAAGACGAGCACCTTGGCGTCCGGCACCTGCTTGACGATCTCCTCCGTCGCCTCGATGCCGTCCATCTGCGGCATGCGCAGGTCCATGATCACGACGTCGGGCCGCCGCCGCTCGACGAGCGCGACGGCCGTCTCGCCGTCGCTGGCCTCGCCGACGACGCGGATGCGCGGCGAGCGCAGCAGCGACAGCCGGAGGCCTTCGCGCACCACCTCGTGGTCGTCGGCGATGAGCACGGTGATCTCGGCGGTGTCTGTCACCGCGACGATCCTAGATGGTGGATCGGAGATAGGCCTAGACGGCGAGGGTCAGCTGGTCGGGTTGGGGCGCCGGCTGGAGCACCGGCCGGCGGGGTGCGGCGCTCTCCGCTGCGAGGCGGCGCACCGTCTCCCGCACCGGGCGCGTGACGCCGTCCGGGAGGTAGGCGCGCCCGGCGATAGAGGCGCTCGTAGCGCTCGAGCTCCTCGGGCCAGTCGCGCGCGAGGGCGTCGAGGAAGTGCTCGCGCGTGCCCGGGCGGAGGTTGACCACGGAGGCCCAGATCGAGCGCGCGCCGGCAGCGCGGGCAGCGCGGACGACCGCCGCGAGCTGCTCGGGCCGGTCGGACAGGCCGGGGAGGACCGGCGCCACGGCGACGCCGACGTCGATGCCGGCGTCGGACAGCCGGCGCACGACGTCGAGTCGGCGGCGGGCGGCGCGGTCCCCGGCTCGGTCGTTCTCCAGACGCGGTCGTCGAGTGTCGGCACGGACACGTGCACCCCGACGTGCACGCGCCGGGAGGCGTCCTGCAGCACGTCGAGTCGCGCACGATGAGCGGCCCGCGCGTGATGATCGAGAACGGCGTTCAGCGTTCGAGGCGAGCGTCGCGAAGCAGGCGCGCGTGAGCCGGTAGCGGCCCTCCGCCGGCTGGTACGGGTCGGTGGCTGCGCCGACCGTGACCTCCTCGCGCGCCCACGAGCGGCGCCGCAGCTCGCGGCGCAGCACCTCGACCACGTTGACCTTGACGCGGATCGAGCGCCCGTAGCCATCGCCCGGGGTCGCGGTCGGCGCGCGCCTCGAAGGCCCGCGGACGTAACAGAAGGTGCAGCGATGGACGCACCCGGTGTACGGGTTGAGGGTCCAGCGAAACGGCATCCCCGAGACGCGGTTGAGCGCCGTGCGGCACGGCTCCTCGCGGTACGTCGACGGCGCACCTCCGGAGGATAGAACATGTGTTCGATTACCGAGGACGCGGGCTTCGACTGCACGCGCACGGCGCCGCGCGGCCGGCAGCGGCCGCTCGAGGGTCTAGGCGCTCAGGGCTGCGCGGCGACGACCATGCCGGCCGCGACGGTGTCGTTCGTCGCCTCGCCGACGAGGACGAAGGCGCCGGTCGTGCGGTTGACCGTGTACGGGTCGACGATCAGCGGGGTCGACAGTCGCAGCCGGACGCGGGCGATGTCGTTCAACTGCAGACGCCGTCCGCCGGGACCTGCTCGAGTGTCTCGATGTCGAGCTTGCGACTCGATCTCGTCGAGCACGGCGCGCGCCCAGCGTGTCGTGTGCTTGACGCCGAGCCGGGCGCCGGTCTGACACCGGGCGCTCGCTCATCCAGCACACGGTCGCCTCGAGCGTGCGGGCGCACGACCGGCTGGTCGTCGGGTCGGCCAGCATCTCGCCGCGCGGCACGTCGAGATCGTCCTCGAGGCGGACCACGACCGACATCCCCTGCACTGCCACGTCGAGCGGGCCGTCGCTCGTCTCGACCGCGGCCACGCGGGTGCGCAGGCCCGACGGGAGCACGACGACCTCGTCGCCGGCGCGCCACTCGCCGCCGGCGACCTGGCCCGCGTAGCCGCGGTAGTCGTGGTGCTCGTCCGACATCGGGCGGATCACCCACTGCACCGGGAAGCGACGGTGGGCCGCGTCGCGGTCACTCGCGATCTCGATCGTCTCCAGGTGGTCGAGCAGTGTCCCGCTCGCCCACCACGGCATGCGCTCCGACGCCTCGACGACGTTGTCGCCGTGCAGCGCCGCGACCGGGATCGCGACATCGTCGCGTATCCCCAGCCGGCCGGAGAGCTCGTGCAGCTCGAGCTCGATCTCGCGGAAGCGCGCTTCTTCGATAGTCGACGAGGTCCATCTTGTTCACGGAGAACACGACGTGCGGGACGCCGAGCAGCTGCACGATCGATGCGTGCCGGCGGGTCTGCTCGATCACTCCCTTGCGCGCGTCGAGCAGTACGACGGCGACGTCGGCGGTCGAGGCGCCGGTGACCATGTTCCGCGTGTACTGCACGTGACCCGGCGCGTCGGCGAGCTGGAACCGGCGCCGCTGGGTCACGAACGCGCGGTAGGCGACGTCGATCGTGATGCCCTGCTCGCGCTCGGCGCGCAGGCCGTCGGTGAGGAGCGCGAGGTTGACGTAGCCGTCGCCGCGGCGCTCGCTCGTCTCCTCGACGTGCTCCATCTGGTCGACGAAGACCTGCTTGGTGTCGAAGAGCAGGCGCCCGATCAGCGTCGACTTGCCGTCGTCGACCGAGCCGCAGGTGACGAGGCGGACGAGCTCGGTGTGCAAGCCCTCACCGGTCAGGAGGTCGGCGAGCGTCGGCGCTCAGAAGTACCCGACACGCTTCCGGTCCTCCATCGCCGCCTCCGACACCCGGTCGTCGGCGCGGGTCTCGCCGCGCTCGGTGATACGCGTCGCGGCGATCTCCGCCACCACCGTCGGGGATCGTCGCGGCGCGGGAGCGCACGCCGCCCGTACAGCTCATGTCGCCGACGGTGCGGAAGCGCACCCACTCGGTGAACGGGACCTCGTGGTCGTAGCGCTCGATGAACTCGGAGGCCGCGTACAGCATCCCGTCGCGCTCGAACACCTCGCGCTCGTGTGCGAAGTAGATCGCGGGAAGCTCGAGGCTCTCTCGCGCGACGTACTGCCAGACGTCGAGCTCCGTCCAGTTGGAGATCGGGAAGACGCGCACCTGCTCGCCCTTGCGGATCCTGCCGTTGTAGAGGTTCCACACTTCCGGTCGCTGGGCGCGGGGGTCCCACTGGCCGAAGTCGTCTCGGAACGAGAAGATGCGCTCCTTCGCACGTGAGCGCTCCTCGTCGCGGCGGGCGCCGCCGATGGCGGCGTCGAAGCCGTGCTCCGTCATGGCGTCGAGCAGCGTCGTGGTCTGCAGCTGGTTGCGCGAGGCGCGCGGGCCGGTCTGCTCGACGACGCGACCCGTATCGATCGACTCCTGTACCGAGGCGATCACGAGTCGCTCGCCGAGCTCTGCCACGCGGCGGTCGCGGAACTCGATCGCCTCCGGGAAGTTGTGACCGGTGTCGATGTGCATGAGCGGGAACGGGAACCGACCTGGGCGGAAGGCCTTCTCGGCGAGCCTGAGCAGGACGATCGAGTCCTTGCCGCCCGAGAAGAGCAGCACCGGCCGCTCGAGCTCCGCTGCGACCTCGCGCATGATGTGGATCGCCTCGGCTTCGAGCGCGTCGAGGTGCGAGAGATGAACCGTCCGAGCCTGAGTGGGGCGGCTCATGTGTGCAGCCCGCACTCGGTCTTCTCGAGGCCCGACCAGCGGCCCTCACGACCCGTGCCGGGCTGGGTGCAGTGTGTGCAGCCGATCGAGGCGTAGCCGCGCTCGTGCAGCGGGTTGTACGGCAGCCCACGCTCGTGCACGTACGACCACACGTCCTCGTCCGTCCAGTCGGCGAGAGGGCTTGCCTTCCAGAGCTCGTGCCGGTCGTCCCAGCCGAGCTTGGGTGTGTCGGCACGCGTTGGTGACTGGTCGCGCCGCACGCCGGTGATCCAGCCGTCGAGTGCGGCCAGCGCCCGTGTGAGCGGCGCCACCTTGCGGATCGAGCAGCAGAGCGCAGGATTGCGCTCCCAGAGCGCGTCGCCGTGCACGGCGGCCTGCCGCCCGAGCGACGGCCCTTCGAAGACCTCCACCTCGATGCCGTAGCGCTTCTCGATCTCGCGCCAGACGGCGTACGTCTCGGGGAAGAGGACGTGCGTGTCGAGCGCGAACACCCGCGCGCTCGGCTCGCGGGTGAGCAGCATGTCGATCAGCACCGCCTCTTCCTTCTGGAACGAGCAGGCGAGTGCGAGGCGCGGATGAAGGCGATCGACCGCGAGGTCGACGACCTCCTGGGCGCTCAGCGCCTCGACGTCGGTCTCCCCGACGAGCATGGTCATATCCCGCTCTGCCACGGCCGCTCGAATCCTACCACAGCACTATCACAGATACTTATGGATCGGATAAGCAATCTCCACCAATTCGATGGTCTTTGCGGGGCATGTGGGACGCGTCCGGGGGTCAGAGCAGGGGTCATGTCCGCAGCGGACGAGTAGCGTTGCCGCATGGAGGAGCTCCCGCTCGGCATCCGCCGTGTGACGTTGCCGTTGCCGACACGGCCGGGGCACGTGCACTGCTATCTCGTTCCCGGCACGGACGGCTGGACGGTCGTCGACACCGGTCTCGGGCTCCCCGACGCGGCGAAGCGCTGGGAGACGGAGCTCGCCGCCCTGGACGGGCCCGTGGTGCGGGTCGTGGTGACGCACTTCCATCCCGACCACGTCGGCGCGGCGGCCGACCTCCACGCCCTCACCGGCGCGCCCGTGTACCAGGGCGCGCTCGACTATGCGCAGTGCGAGCTCGTCTGGGGCAACCCCCACTGGCCGCAACGGATCGTCGATTGGTTCCAGCGCCACGGAGCGCCCGACGGCGTCACGCAGGAGCTCGTCGAGCAGGGCTCGCTCTACGCCCCGTTCATTCGCTACCAGCCCGATCCCGTGCTCGTGGAGCCGGGCGAGGAGCTCGACGGCTGGGTGCTCGTCGCCGCGCCGGGTCACGCCGACGGCCAGCTGTGCCTGCTACGCGACGGCGTGCTGCTCGCCGCCGATCACGTGCTCGACCCGATCTCCCCGACGGTGGGTCTGTGGCCTGCCAGCCGACCGGATCCGCTCGGCGACTACCTGGACGCGCTCGAGCGGACGATCGAGCTCGGGCCCCGCATCGCGCTGCCCGGTCACGGCGAGCCGATCGCCGATCCGGTTCGTCGCGCGCGGGCGCTGATCACGCACCATGCCGAGCGGCTCGACGCTGCCGCGGGCGCCCTCACCGGCGAGCCGCAATCCGGGTACCTGCTCTCGCTCGCGCTCTTCGGGCCCGACCTCAAGCCCGCAGCACGCCGGTTTGCCGTCGCCGAGACGCTCTCGCACCTGGAACGGCTCGAACGCGAGGGGCGCGCGGCGCGGCACGAGGCCGACGGGAGGGTCTCCTATACTTCCGCCTGAGTGGACGACGAGCTGCCACCCAGTACCGGCGCCCCGACACGGGGCGTCCGTCTTTCGAGCGACTGAACCGTGAGCGACGCCATGCGCATCGTCGTCGTGTTGCTGCTCGTGCTCGGAAACGCGATCTTCGTCGCGGCCGAGTACTCGCTCATCACGGCGCGCCGCGCGCGCCTCGAGGATCGCGCGGAGAAGGGGAGCCGTCCGGCGCGCACCGCCTTGCGGCTCATGGACCAGCCGGTCCGCTTCATCAGCACCGTGCAGGTCGCCATCACCGTGTTCGGGATCATGCTCGGCGCGATCGGCGAGCCGCTCGTGTCGTCGATGTTCGACTTCCTCCCGCGTGGTGTCTCCTTCGCGATCGCCTTCACCCTCCTCACCTACCTCTCGGTGACGCTGGGTGAGCTCGTGCCGAAAGCGGTCGCATTGCAGAAGGCGGAGGCGATCGCCGTCGTGCTGGCACTGCCGCTCGATGTCTTCTCGCGAGCCGTCTACCCGATCGTCTACCTGCTGCAAGTGTCGGCCAACGCCGTCCTACGCCTGCTCAGGGTGAAGCCGGCGCCGGCGGGGATGATCGCGTTCACGCGCGACGACATCCGCATGTCGGTGGCCGCAGCGGAGGACGTCGGCGAGATCCAGACGGCGGAGGAGGAGATGCTCTACCGCGTCTTCGACTTCGCCGACAAGGAGGCATCGGACGTGATGGTGCCGCGGCCCGACGTGGTCGCGCTGTCGGTCGACATGCCCCCTGAGGAGGCGCTCGGAGCCGTGCTCGACTCGCCGTTCACACGCTACCCGGTCTTTCGCGAGTCACTCGACGACATCCTTGGCGTGCTCCACGTGCGCGACCTCGTCTCGGCGCTCAACGACCGTGGCATCGCCGACGTCGAGCTGCCCGAGCTGTTGCGCCCCGCCTACGTCGTGCCCGAGACGAAGGACCTGGCGGCGCTGCTCGGCGAGTTCCGCCGTGCCAACCAGCACATGGCGATCGTCGTCGACGAGTACGGCTCGACGGTGGGGATCGTCACGCTGGAAGACCTGCTCGAGGAGATCGTCGGTGACATCGAGGACGAGTTCGACCTGCCCGACGAGTCCGTGGAGCGCGTCGACGAGCGAACCATCCGTATCGACGGCACGTTCACGATCGACGACTTCAACGAGCAGTTCGCCACGACCGTCGACCAGGAGGACTACCACACCGTCGCCGGGTACGTCTTCGGTCACCTGGGCCGCGCAGCTGCGCCGGGTGACGAGGTGAGCACGGACGAGCTCCGATTCACCGTGCTCGAGACAACCGGGTCTCGTATCAACCGGCTCGAGGTCGAGTTCCTCTCCGAGCAGGTCGACACGTCGCCCAAGCCCGAAGCCGCATAGCGCGGTGACGAGCCGGCACGGGGACTCGCCGCTCCGGCACCGCGACTTCGCCCTCTTTCTCCTCGTCACCGTCGCGACCGCCGTGGCGATCGAGATGTCGTTCGTCGCGGTGGGGTGGCAGGTGTACGCCATCAGCGGCGACCCGCTCGATCTCGGGCTCGTCGGGCTCGCGATGTTCGTCCCCCTGCCGCTGCTGGCGTTGCCCGCAGGGCATCTCGCAGACCGGTTCCCCCGCCGGACGGTGCTGGCGCTCGCCACCGCATTGGACGCGGCCGTCGCGTGCGGGCTCCTCGGCGTGACGCGCGCCGGGGTCGACAGCACCTGGCCGTACTTCGTGCTCGCGTTCTTCACCGGCGTGGCGTCTGCGATCGGAGCGCCTGCATCGCGCGCCCTGACGCCGTCCCTCGTGCCGCTTGCGATCCTGCCACGAGCGCTCGCCGTCCGATCGGTCGCGTTCCAGTTCTCGGTGATCGGGGGGCCGGCGGTTGGGGGCCTGCTGTTCGCAATCGAGCCGCAGCTCGTGTACGCCGTCGCGGCGGTCCTCTCGGTGGTCGCTCTCGCGGCGGTCGTCGCACTGCGGATGGGTCGCGACGGCGCGGGAGCCGGCGCGCCCGACCTTGCCAGCGTCCTTGCCGGGGTTCGACTCGTGCGCCGCACTCCGGTCCTGCTCGGGGCCATCTCGCTCGATCTCTTCGCGGTGCTCTTCGGTGGCGCGGTGGCGTTGCTGCCGGTGTTCGCGAAGGATGTGCTCCACGTCGGGCCGGCGGGCCTCGGTGTCCTTCGCGCGGCACCCGCCGTGGGAGCCCTCGTCTGCGCCGTCGTCCTCACGCGGCGCCCTGTGCGGGAGCGGATCGGAAGGACGCTTCTGACGGTGGTGGCGCTCTACGGGGTGACGATGGTCGTGTTCGGGCTCTCCACGGCAATGTGGCTCTCGCTGCTCGCCCTGGCTGCGGGCGGGGCCGTGGACATGGTCAGCGTCGTCCTGCGGCAGACGATCTTGCCGTTCGTGACGCCGGACGAGCTGCGCGGCCGGGTGAATGCGGTAGAGATGGTGTTCATCTCGGCGTCGAACGAGCTCGGCGCGTTCGAGTCGGGCGTGGCAGCCGCGCTCATAGGCGCGGTCCCGGCCGTGATCGTCGGCGGGGTCGTGACGATCGGTGTCGCGCTTGCGTGGACGCGTCTGTTCCCGGCTCTGGCGCGCGTCGACCGTCTCGAGGAGCTCCAGCCCGCGCGCGCGGGGCCGTAGCTCAACCCAGGCAGCCGGCCGGCAGCTCGAACCAGCGCAGGTGCTCGAAGTCCGGGCTGACCGCAGGCAGCGTGCCGTCGCCATCCGCCGAGGGTGACTCGGCGAAGATCCGGCGCGCCTCGTCCAGGTAGCTGGCCAGCGCCGACTCGGGCGCGCGGTCGTGGGGGAGCTGCGGCACGACGAGCTCGCCGGTGGCCTGCGTCGTACGCGAGCTCCGTGAGGCGCAGAGGCGGCTCCACCGGGCCGTCACGGTGGCGCCAGAGCCCGGTGACCGGGTCGAAGCGGTAGGCGGGGAGCAGCAGCCAGCCGTGGGTGGCGACGAGGTCGACGGCGTCGACGATGTAGTCGAACACCGCCTCGGAGATGAAGTAGTTGAAGGAGACGCGCGTCCAGCCCGGCTTGATGCCCTCGCAACCGCGCGCGATCTCACGTTCGAACTCGTGCGAGCGTTCGAGGTCGATCCCGAGCAGACGGTGACCGTACGGGCCGGCGCACGAGCAGCCACCGCGGGCCTGGATCCCGAACAGGTCGTTCATGACCGCCACCACGAAGTTGTGGTGCAGGTAGCGGCCGCCGGGTCTCCGCAACACGAACGAGACGATCGAGAGCCGCTCCGCCTCGAGGTTGCCGAGGATGTGGAGGTTGGGGTTCTCGCGCCACCGCGCGACGGCCCGGCGCCAGAAGTCTTCCTCGTGCGCTCGGATCACCTCAACGCCGACCGCCTGCTTGAGCTGGAAGACGAGACCGGCGCGGATCGACTCCACGATCGCCGGAGTGCCCGCCTCCTCACGGTGCTCCGCGTCGTCGAGATAGCGGTGATCCGTCGGGTTGACGTAGACGACGGTGCCGCCGCCGACCACGTCGGGCACCCGATTGGCGAGCAGCTCGCGCCGCACGACGAGCACTCCCGGCGTGCCGGGGCCGCCGACCAGCTTGTGCGGGCTGAGGAAGATCGCGTCCTTGTACGCGAGCGGGTGGTTCGCGCACTCGGGTCGCATCTCGATCTCCATGTACGGCGCGGCCGCGGCGAAGTCCCAGAACGAGAGCGCGCCGTGCCGGTGCAGGAGGTCGGAGATGGCGCAGGTGTTCGAGAAGATCCCGGTCACGTTGGAGGCGGCCGAGAACGATCCGATCTTGACGGGCCGCTCGCCGTGCCGCTCGAGCTCTGCCGCGAGGGCGTCGAGGTCGACGTGGCCGTCGGCGTCCTCGGGGATCGTGACCACGTCGGCGATCGTCTCCCGCCAGGGAAGCTCGTTCGAGTGGTGCTCGAACGGGCCCACGAAGACGACGGGGCGCTCCTCCGGGCTGATCCGCTCGGACAGCCGGTAGCGATCCTCGAGCTGTGACGGCAGGCGCAGACCGAGGATGCCGATCAGCTTGTCGACCGCGCCGGTCGAGCCGGAGCCGCAGAAGATCACGCAGGTGTCGTCGTCTGCGCCGACCGCCTCGTGGATGATCCGCCGCGCGTCCTCACGCAGCCGGGTCGTCTGCAAACCCGTCCCCGACGACTCGGTGTGCGTGTTCGCATAGCGCGGCAGCACCTCCTCGCGGATCACGTCCTCGAGGAAGTCGAGTGCGCGTGCACTCGCGGTGTAGTCCGCGTAGGTGACGCGCCGCGCACCGAATGGGCCGAACATGACCTGGTCGTCTCCGATCACCCCCTCCCGGATGCGGCGCAGGAGTGGTGTGTCGGCCGGTCTCGTCACGTGCGGAGGGTAGCGCCGCCGAGCGTCTCTAGCGGCGTGCGGATGCCACCAGCTCGGCCGCGCTGTCCCCGCGCATCGACGCATCGAGCAGCTCCACCGGGTGCAGGGCGGGGAGGGGCTTCCCCGCCCGCGCGAGTCCCTGCGCGACCTGGACGAGGCAGCCGGGGTTTGCGCTGGCGACGACGTCGGCGCCGGTCGCCAGCACGTGCGCGGCCTTGCGATCGCCGAGCTCGACGCGCCGCCTCGGGCTGGACGATGTTGTAGATGCCCGCGGAGCCGCAGCACAGGTCCTGCTCTGCGGGCTCGACGACGCGGAGCCCGGGGATCCGCGCGAGCAGCGGGCGCCAGGCTGCAGGGAGTCGCTGCGCGTGTCGCAGGTGGCAGGAGTCCTGGTAGGCGACGGTGAGCTCGAGTGGGTGCAACGTCGCTCGTTGCTCCACCGAGGTGAGCGCTTCGGTCACGTCCAGTGCCTGCACGTCGTGATCCTTGAGGTGCGAGCCGCAGCCCGACGCGTTGACGACGATCGTGTCCACGCCTGCGAAGTCCCTCGAGAGGCGGCTGGTGAAGCGGCGCGACTCCTCGAGCCGTCCCGCGTGTGCGGAGAGCGCGCCGCAGCAGCCTTGCCGGGGAACGACCACGTCGAAGCCCTCCGCCGCGAGGACGCGAGCGGTTGCGGCGTTGACGTCGCCGAACAGCACCCGTTGCACGCAGCCGGCCAGGAGGCCGAGGCGGCCGCGCGCGTCACCGACGGCCGGGGTGACGCTCGGTGCCTGGTCGCGGGAGCGCCAGCGGGGCGCGAGCTCGAGCATCGGCTTCGCCCAGCCCGGCGACGGCAGCCGTCGGCCGACCGGCGCGAGACGTAGCGCCCAGCGCATCCGCGCAGGATACGGGAGCGTGGCGAAGAGCACGCGCCGCTGGAGGCGCTCGGCACGCGGTCGTCGCGTCTCTTGCTCGACGACGTGTCGTGTCTCCTCGATCAGCCGGTCGTACTGGACACCCGAGGGGCAGCTGGAAAGACATGCCATGCAGCCGAGGCAGCGGTCGAAGTGGCCCACGACCGTCGGGCTGAGCGTGACGGTGCCGTCGAGCTTCTTCTCCATCAGCTGGATGCGCCCGCGCGGCGTGTCCATCTCCTCGTGCCAGAGGACGTAGGTGGGGCAGGTCGGCAGGCAGAAGCCGCAATGGACGCAGTCGGAGGTCAGCTCACGGAGCATCAGCCGAGCGTCCCCGCCGGGTCGAGCGCGGCCTTGATCGCCGCGTTGACACGCCGCACCCCGGCCGGGAGCACGTCGCTCACACGCTGAGGCACATAGGCCACGCCCGCGGAGGGCCGGACCACGGCCTCCTGCAAGGTCGAGAGCGTGTTTCTCAGGTCGCGTTGCTCGAAGCGAAGCCGGCCGAGGGCGCCTGCCTGGCGCTCCCGGGCCTCCTGCCAGACCGTGCCGTCCGCCTCCACACCCCGCAGGAGCACAGACGCCGCGCCGAGCTGCCATGCGACGGCTCGCTCGGAGCCCTCGAACAGGACGGCCACCCGACCGGGGTGCAGCACGTCGACCGCGCTCGGCTGCAGCTGTGAGCGGAACAGCTCCTGCACCGCCGCGGCCGGGTCCTCGGTCTCGACCACGACCGTGCGAGCTGCTGCCGGAACCGGGTGCAGTCTCAGGGAAACGCGCCCGATCAGGGCGAGTGTCCCGTGCGAGCCGCACACGAGCTTGCCCAGGTCGTAGCCGGCGACGTTCTTGACCACCTTCCCACCCGCGTTGCAGACGGTGCCGTCGCCCAGCACGAGCGTCACGCCGAGCACGAGATCGCGCGGGCTGCCGAAACGGTGGCGGAGCGGCCCCGACAGGTTGGCCGCCAGGCACGCCCCGACGGTCGGGTCGCCGGGCGGGTCGAGGGCGAGACGCTGGCCGTGCGGCGCGAGAGCGCCGCGGAGAGCCGAGAGACGGATGCCCGCCTCGACCGTGCAGGTCAGGTCGCCCGCCTCGTGCTCGAGCACCGATGCCATGCCGTCGAGCGTCACGTCCTCGCCGATACGAACGTGCCGTCCCTCCGCCGACGCGGCGGCCAGGAGCCCGGAGGCCTCTGCCAGGCTAGAGACGGTCGGCAACGCCGGTCCTCTCGAGCGGGTGCATGCGGTACGGGCCCGGCACCTCCCCGCACAGGCGGGGTGTCGGCAGTAGCTTGCCGGGGTTTGCAAGGCCGTCCGGGTCGAACGCCCTGCGCAACCGCGCGAACACCTCGAGGTCGCGCTCGGAGAACATACCCGGCATCGCGCAGGCCTTGTCCACCCCGACCCCGTGCTCGCCGGTGAGGGAGCCACCTGCGTCGAGGCACGCGGCGAGGATCGCCTCGGCCAGCTCCTTCGCTTGTTCCGCCTCGCCTGCGGCCGCGTCGTAGAGGACGAGCGGGTGCAGGTTGCCATCGCCGGCGTGGAACACGTTTCCGACGCGCAGGCCGTGCTGCTCCGACAGCTCCGAGATGCGGCGGAGCACCTCGGGCAGCCGCGTACGGGGCACGACGCCGTCTTGCACGTAGTAGTCGGGCGAGATGCGACCCATGGCAGGGAACGCACCCTTGCGACCCTTCCAGAGCAACGCGCGCTCTGTGTCATCGGAGGCCTCGCGGATGGCAAACGCGTCCCGAACCTCGCAGATCGCCCTCACGGCGGCGGTGTCGTCCTCGACCTGGGCGGTGACGCCGTCGAGCTCGACCAGGAGCAGCGCCTCGGCGCCCTCCGGGTAGCCGGGACGGAACGCCAGCTCGGCGGCCTCGATCGTGAGCCGGTCCATCATCTCGATGGCCGCCGGCGTCACTCCTGCGGCAACGATCGCCGAGACGGCTGTGCCGGCCCCGTCGAGCGACCGGAACGCGGCCAGCAGGGTCGTCACGGCCTCTGGCTTGCGCACCACCCTGAGCGTGACCTCGGTTGCGATGCCGAGCGTTCCCTCCGAGCCGACCAGCACCCCGAGCAGATCGGGCCCTTCCGGGTCGAGCGCCTTGCCGCCGAGCTCGACGGCCTCCCCCGTCGGTAGCACCACCGTCATCCCGGTCACGTGGGTGACGGTGAACCCGTTCTTCAGGCAATGCGCCCCTCCCGAGTTCTCGGCCACGTTGCCGCCGATCGTGCAGACCTGTTGACTCGACGGGTCCGGCGCATAGAACAGCCCGTCGGCCTCGACCGCGCGCGTGACGTCGAGGTTCGTGACACCCGGTTCCACCACGACTCGTTGCGAGTCGAGGTCGATCTCGAGGACGCGATCCATGCGTGAGAGAGAGATGACGATGCCGTCGACGACCGGCAGCGCTCCGCCGGACAACCCCGTGCCGGCGCCGCGGGCGACGAAAGCGACACCGGCGTCTCCGCACGCCTGCACCACCGATTGCACTTCCTCTGTCGAGGCAGGCAGCACGACGCACGCCGGCTGCGCACGCCAGCCGGTGAGGCCGTCGCAGTCGTAGACGCGCAGTTGCTCCGCGTCGGTGATCACGTAGCCCGCGCCGACCGCGTCCACGAGCGCACTGAGGAAGTCGGGTGTCAGCCCCATGCTGCGAGTCTACGGCGGGACGAGAACGTGGCCCGCGCGCGGGCTGTTGCCGTCGCGCGAGTGCAACGCCGGTGTAGGGTCAGCGCATGGTCCCGATCGGCCGTCCGGGGAAGATCGTGTGCGTCGGCCTCAACTACTCCGACCACGCCGAGGAGCAGGGTGCCGAGCTCCCACAGGCGCCGCTCTTCTTCGCCAAGTACACGACGGCACTGATCGGTCCCGGTGACCCGATCGTGATCCCGCCCATCGTGCAGAAGTGCGACTACGAGGCCGAGCTGGGAGTCGTCATCGGGCGGACGGTGAAGGGCGTCTCGAAGGAGAACGCGCTCGAGGCGGTCGCCGGCTACGTCGTGGCCAACGACGTCTCCGCCCGCGACCTTCAGTTCGCCGACGGCCAGTGGACCCGCGGCAAGTCGCCCGACACGTTCTGCCCGGTTGGCCCGCTCGTGCCTGCCGCGGACGTGCCTGACCCGCACGCCTTGCCGATCCGGGCGATCCTGAACGGCGAGGTGCTGCAGGACTCGACCACGGCCAACCTCATCTTCGGGGTCGACGAGATCGTCAGCTACGCGTCGCAGACCTCGACGCTCGAGGCCGGCGACCTGATCCTCACCGGTACCCCGGCAGGTGTCGGGGTGTTTCGGGATCCGCAGCGCCTGCTGGCACCCGGCGACTCGATCACGATCGAGATCGACGGCATCGGCTCCATCACCAATCCCGTCGTCGCGGGCTAGGGGAGATGCGCCGTCGAGCCGGGGTGCTTGACGGGTCCACGATCGATGATCGATGATCCGAACCTGTGAGCACGGTCGCGCGCACCGTCCTCCGCGAGCAGATCAAGGAGATCCTGCTCGAACGCATCCTCCGTGGTGAGCTGCGGCCGGGCGACCTGCTCGTCGAGACCCGGATCGCGACCGAGCTCGGCACGAGCCAGGCACCGGTCAGGGAGGCGCTGCGCGATCTCGAGCTGCTCCGCCTCGTCGAGTCGCAGCCGTTTCGGAGCGCCCGGGTACGGGAGGTCACCGACGACGACCTGCTCGAGGTGTTCCCGGTCCGTGCTGTGCTCGAGGAGCTCGCCGGGCGTCTCGCCGCGCAGCGTCTCGGCGGCGACGTCTCGACGCTCGAGGCCGAGCTCGACGCGATGCGCAAGGCCGCTGACTCGGGTGACGCCAAGTCGCAGCTCCACCACGATCTCGGCTTCCACCGGGCGCTCGTGGAGGCGTCGGGCAACAAGTCGCTCCTGTCCGCCTGGCTGGCGCTCGGAGTCGAGGTGCCAACCGCGTTCGGTGTCTTCTGGACGTACTTCGACCGGCTGGAGCTGGTCGACTTCCACGTGCCGATCGTCGAGGCGGTGCGTTCGGGCGACGCCGTCGCAGCCGCCCGCGAGGCTCGGAAGCACGTGCGCCGCACAGAGGACGTCGTCCGTCGCCGCCGCCGCGAGTCGCCTCCGCGGCAACGCTGATCCGGGCGCCGTCGCCGACCGTTGACTCGTCGTCGCCCGTTGCACGCGAGCACCGCCGTGCTCGTCGCGCTGTTCCTGGCCGCCCTGGCGCTGCGGCCACAGATCGTCGGTGTGGGGCCGCTGATCCCCGCGATCCAGGACGACCTCGACACCTCGCACGCGACCGCAGGCCTCCTGGGCACGATCCCGGTTCTCTGCATGGGACTGTTCGCGCCACTCGGCGCGTACCTCGCGGGCCGCATCGGCACCCGGACGGCGATGGCGACAGCGCTCGCCCTGATCGCGGCATTCGGAGTGCTGCGGGCGTCGGTCCCGTCGGCGTTGCTCGTCGTCCTCCTGACCTGGCCGATGGCGGTCGGTATGGGCCTGGGGAATGCCATCTCGCCGATCGCCGTGAAGGAGCACGTCCCCGACCGCCCCGCTACCGGAACCGGTGTCTACACGACGGGCATCCAGATCGGGTCGACAGCGTCCGCTGCGCTCGCCGTCCCGCTCGCTGCTGTGCTCGGCGGCTGGCGAGCCGCCCTGATCACCTTTTCGCTCGTGACGTGCGGCCTGCTCGTGGCCTGGCTCGTGCTCACACGCGGCAACGAGCCGCACACACGCGTCGCCGGCTTCCCACGCCCGCCGCTCCGCTCCCGCACGGCGTGGCTTCTCGTATGTGTCTTCTCGCTCATGGGCTCGGCGTACTACGGGCTCAACGCCTGGCTTCCCGATGCGTACACCGAGAGGGGCTGGAGTGAGGGGTCGGCGGGGCTGCTGCTCGCGATGATGAACCTGACCGCCATCCCGGCGTCCTTCGTCGTGCCGTGGCTCTCGGACCGACACGGCGGCCGCAGACCCTGGCTCGTCGCGCTGAGCCTCGTCTTCGCCGTCGCCGGGGTCGGCCTCGTAGCCGCACCCGCACTCGCATACGGATGGGCGCTGCTGGCGGGCGTATCGCAGGGCGGCATGTTCGCGCTGGTGATGACGCTACCCCTCGACTTCGAGGACGAGCCGTCGCGGGTCGGCGGGCTCGTCGGGATGATGCTCGGGCTCGGATACACGATCGCCGCCATCTCGCCGTTCGTGCTCGGCGGTGTCCGGGACGTGACGGGCTCGTTCGACGCGGTGCTGTGGACCGCTGCTGCATTCCTGGGCGCTCTGGTCGTTCGCAGTGCTGGCGCTACCGCGGTCGAGATCCGCCATGATTCCGCGATGAGCACAGGCGTCGAGCCGCGGCTCGACCTGGACGAGCGCGCCCGGGCTCGCGGTCGAGGAGAGCCTCTACGACCTCTTCCGCGCGATGGCCACTCTGCGTGGAGGCGAGCTCGAAGCGCGAGATGGGCTCTCCCTGCACCAGCGGTGCTCTTCGCGACCGAGCAGGGCGCGCCCGTCTATCGGCGCATCGGCTTCCGCGATCTCGGTGTCGGGATCAGCCGCTGGCTCTGGCGAGCGGAGTAGTCGCTCACCTGCGCGCGTTCATGGCGAGCGCTGAGCCGCGTCGCTCGCGGACGTGGCCGTTTGGTGAATTGTGAAGGCTCTGAGCCTGCACGTGTGCCGATTGTGTGCCAGTTTCTCCACAGGTCGCCGGCTCACGCGGCGGCGAGGGCGAGCCCGGCTGAATACGCGTCGTGATCGCCTACGCCGAGGACCGGAAGGTCGCAACGGTTGCCGCCACGCCCTCCGAGAGAGCTGTCCGCGGGACGGGACCGATCGCCCGCTCGAGAGCGGTCGCCTCGAGCTCGGCGGGAAACGGGAGCGGCGTCTCGTCCCACGTGAGCCTCCCGGCGACCTCGGGCGCGGCGGCCTCGATTGCGGCCACGAGCTCGGGCATCGAGGCGGCGACACCCGGATAGTTCGCGCACGAGCGCGCCCTCGGCGACCGCATGGGCTGCCGTGACGAAGGCGCGACCGACATCCGGTGCGTAGTCGTACTGGGCCGTGCCGCCGTAGCCGATGTGGTACCCCACGCCGCGCGCGGCGGCGGCCATCGCGAGGGTCGCCCCCGAGGTGAGGCCCTGGTCACGCCCCGGGCCGTAGACGACGTACGGTCGGATCCCGATCGACGGCACGCGCTCGTCCTGCCAGAAGATGCGCGCGGATCCCTCGTTGGCCAGCTTCGTCACGCCGTAGTGGGTCAGCGGATCACGGCCACCCGTCTCCGGCGCCGGCGATGGGTCGTGTGGCCCGTACACCGCGGCCGAAGACGCATATGCCACGCCGGGGATGCTGTCCCGTCGGCGCTTCACCGCCTCGAGCACGTTCACGGTGCCGACGACGTTGACGGATGCGCCCCAGGGGCGGGTTCTCGCGGCAGAACGGCACCTGCAAGCCGGCGAGGTGCACGACACGCGTCACCTCGTGCTCGTCGAGCACCCGTTCGACCTGCGCGAGATCGGTGACATCCCCGGCGACCAGGACCACCGAAGCCGCCAGCGGCCCGAGCACGAGCTCCAGCCGTGACATGTCGCTGCCCGGATCGAACCCGACGATCTCGTCGCCGCCGTCCAGCACCGTACGCGCCGCCCACGCACCGAGGCAGCCGAGGACACCGGTGACGAGGACGCGTTCGCTCATGGGCGAGGCGGCCTCGCCCCTACTGCGAGAGGGGTGCGTCCTGGTACACGGTGACCGTCTCGGTGTAGAACTCGATCGCCGCGCGGCCCTGCTCGTGGGGTCCCCAGCCCGAGCTGCTTGATGCCCCCGAACGGCACGTGCACGTCCGCGCCGGCCGTTTGCGAGTTGACGTGCAGGATCCCCGCCTGAAGCTCCTGTGCGAAGCGGTGAGCTGCGTGCAGGTCGCGTGTGAAGATCGAGGCGGAAAGCCCGAACGGAACGGCGTTCGCGCGCTCGATCACCTCGTCGAGCGTTCCGTAGCGGTACAGGCTCGTCACCGGCCCGAAGACCTCCTCGCACGACAGGTACGCATCGTCCGCGACGTCTTCGAACACCGTCGGCGCGATCAGATAGCCGTCGTCGTCCGCACGTTCGCCACCGGCGATCACCGTGCCGCCCTCCTCTCGCCCACGTTCGATCGCGGCGAGGATCTCCTCGAGCGGCCCTTCGTTGACGACCGGGCCGACCTCGGTCTCGGGGTTGGCGGGGTCGCCCACCTTCCCGGCGGCAACCCGCGCGAGCAGCTTCTCGCGGAAGGCGTCGTAGACGCTCTCCTGCACGAAGATGCGTCGCGTCGCCGTGCACTTCTGGCCGGCCGACCAGAACGCGCCGGCGTACGTCGACTCCACCGCGCGATCGAGCTCGGCGTCCGCGGCAACGATGAGCGGGTTGTGCCCGCCGAGCTCGAGCTGCACGCGACAGTCGCGCTTCGTCGCCTCGTTCCGCACCGAGTGACCGACCGGCACCGAGCCGGTGAACGAGATCGCACGGACATGCCGGTTCGAGACGAGCTCGGCGCCGACCTTCGACCCGGCGCCGGTGACGACGTTCAGCACTCCCGGCCGGAAGGCCCGCCTCGGCGAAGCACTCGGCCACGTGGAGACCGGTGCGCGGCGCCTCGTAGCCGAGCTTGAGCACGACGGTGTTGCCGTAGATCAGCGCGGGGGCGAGCTTCCACACCGGGATCGCGATGGGGAAGTTCCAGGGTGTGATCAGACGCGACCACGCCGAGTGGGCGTCGCAGCGGTGAACAGGCGCTGGTTCCCGACGGAGGGCTCGTAGACCTCGCCCACCGGCCGCCACGCCTCACCGGCCGCGAAGCGGAGGATCGTCGCCGCGCGCGCTGCTTCCATCCGCGCCTCGCGGAGCGGCTTGCCCATCTCGGCGGTCATGTCCTCCGCGATCTGCTCGACGCGGCCCTCGATCGCGTCCGCCGCCTTGTGGAACACGGCGGCTCGCGCGGGGGCGGGGAGCTGCGACCAGCCGGGAAAGGCCTCGCGCGCCGCGTCTACCGCCGCGCGGGCGTCCTCGGCATCGGAGGCCTGGAAGACGCCGGTCACCACCGACGGCCGCCACGGGTTGCGCTTCTCGTACGTCTCGCCGGTGACGCTCTCTCGCCATTCGCCGGCGACGTAGTTGGTGGCCGGTGCGTCGGTGAGGGTCTCGGTCATCAAGGGCTCCCTTCCGGCTGAACGAGCGCCCCGGCGAGCGCCACGTGGTTGGCCAGCGTGCCGATGCCGGGCACGTGGATCTGGACACGGTGGCCGGGGAGGAGGCTGAACTCGTCCGGGGGCACGATGCCGGTCCCGGTCAGGAGGACACTGCCCGGTGGGACGGGATTGTCGCGGAGGAGCCAGGACACGAGCTCCTCGAACGACCTGCGCATGCGAGCGGTCGACGTCGTCTCGGCGAAGAGCTCGCGACCGTCCTCGGCCAGGACTCGCAAGGTGATCTCGAACACGGGGGCAGCGCCCGCCGCGACGAGGATCGCCGGGCCGATCGAGCACGCGCTCGCGTAGACCTTCGCCTGCGGCAGGTAGAGAGGGTTGGCGCCCTCGATGTCCCGGGATGAGACATCGTTGCCGATCGTGTAGCCGGCGATGCGCCCATGCATGCCGATCACGACTCCGATCTCCGCCTCCGGCACGTTCCAGGTCGAGTCCTCCCGGACGCCGATGCTCTCGCCCGGGCCGACCGTGCGGCGCCACATCGCGTCCTTGAGGAACAGCTCCGGCCGATGTGCGTCGTAGACGAGCGTGTACACGTCCTTGACCACCGCCTCGCCGACCCGCGCGTCCCTGCTGCGCTCGTACGTCACCCCGGCGCACCACACCTCCGGCGGGTCGAGCGGGATCACGGGCGCGAAGCCGTCGCCGAAGACCAGGGCGTCGGGATCCTCGGCGGTGAACGTCGCGCCGGTGCGCTCCAGGCTGCCACTCGCCAGGCACTCGAGCGCGGTCTGAGCGGCCACGCCCGTGAAGACGCCCGGCTGCTCCTCGACCGCCAGGCTGACCGACTCACCCTTCCGGATGCGGACGATTCTCATGCGTCAGTAGACCGCACGGCCACCGGAGATGTCGAACGTGGCTCCCGTCGAGAACGAGCACTCCTCGCTTGCGAGCCAGCAGACGAGCGCCGCTACCTCGTCGCTCTTGCCCATGCGGCCCATCGGGATGCGCTCCACCATGTACTCGACGTGTTGCTCCGAGAGGCCGTCGAGGATCGGTGTCTCGATCACGGCTGGGGCGATGCAGTTGACGACCACGCCGCTCCGCGCCAGGTCCTTACCGATCGACTTCGTGAGGGCGATCACGGCGGCCTTCGAGGCGGAGTATGCCGCCGCCATGGGGTTCCCATCCTTGCCGGCGATCGAGGCGACGTTGACGATGCGGCCGTAGCCGCGCTCGACCATGCCCGGGATCACGGCGCGGTTGCAGAAGAAGACCCCGTCGGCGTTGATCGCCATGACACGGTGCCACTCCTCGTCGTCGACGTCGACTGTCGCAAGCGACCGGCCGGGCACCCCGGCCGAGCAGACGAGCACGTCGATCGGGCCGAGCTCGGCCTCCGCCAGTGCCACCGCCGCGTTCACTGCGACGGATGACGTGACGTCGCCCTCGACCGCGAGCACCCCGTCCGGAGCGTGGCCCGTGAGGTCGAGCGCAGCGACGCGGGCGCCCTCGGCGAGCAGGCGGAGTGCGGTGGCCTCGCCGATCCCGCTCGACCCGCCGGTGACGAGCGCAACCCTGCCAAAGAATCGATGATCGTTGATCATTGCCGTGCAGCGACCCTATAGTCTGGCCCGACATGGGGTTCGACCCGACGCGCGACTATCCGCTCGGAGCGCGCCGCCCGGATCTTGTCACGACGCCGTCCGGGACGCCGCTCGACCATGTCACCCTGGCCGCCGCTCGCTCGGGCGCCGTCGCGCACGACGAGCTCCGCGCCACGCCGGAGACGCTGCTGCGGCAGGCCGACGTCGCGCGGGCCTCCGGCCGCGCCCAGCTGGCCGACAACCTCGAGCGCGCCGCCGAGCTGACCGCGGTCCCGGAGGACGAGGTACTCGCCGTCTATACGGCTCTGAGACCCGGCCGGTCGACCGCTGCCGAGCTGGAGGAGTGGGCTTCGCGGCTCGACAGGCACGGGGCGACGCGCAACGGGACCTTCGTCCGCGAGGCGGCAGCGGCCTACGCCGAACGAGGGCTCCTTGGCACCTGACGGGCCGCGATCGGCACGTTTCGCGTCGCGCGCGGCCACCGAGCTGCGCCGTGAGACGCTCATCTCGCCCTGGGCCGAGCTGGGGCTCGTCGCGGCGAACGGGCCGCACGACCCGGTGCCCGAGCTCGTGATCGATCGAGGGTCGCGTGACGCGACTCGACGGTCGCGCGGCAGCCGACTTCGACGTGATCGACCGGTTCCTGGTCGCGCACGGGCTGGACCTCGAGGTCGCCGCCGAGGCGATGGCGCTTCCCGACACGGAGATCGCACGGAGGCTTGTCGACGTCGACCTGCCACGCGCCGAGCTGGTGCGCCTGGCGCGCGGGATGACCCCCGCCAAGCTGGCGTCGGTGATCGGGCAGCTCGACCCGGTGGAGCTGATGTTCGCGCTCAAGAAGCTGCGCGCGCGCCGGGCGCCCGGCAACCAGGCTCACGTCACGAACCTCAAGGAGAGCCCGGCACTCCTTGCCGCCGACGCAGCCGAAGCCGCCCGCCGCGGCTTCGCCGAGATGGAGACGACTGTCGGCGTCGCACGTTACGCACCGCTGAACGCTCTTGCGCTGCTCGTCGGCTCGCAGACCGGCCGGCCCGGGGTCATGACGCAGTGCGCCGTGGAGGAGCGTCGCAACCTGGAGCTCGCGATCCGCGGTCTCGTCACGTATGCGGAGACGTTGTCCGTGTACGGGACGGAGTCGGTGTTCGTCGACGGCGACGACACGCCGTGGTCGAAGGCGTTTCTGGGCGCGGCGTACGCATCCCGTGGCGTGAAGGTGCGATTCACGTCGGGGACCGGCTCGGAGGCACTGATGGGCTCGGCGCAGGGATGCTCGATGCTCTACCTGGAGGCGCGCTGCGTCTCGGTGGTGCGCGCGGCGGGTGCCCAGGGCGTTCAGAACGGCTCGATCTCCTGTGTCGCTCTGGTGCTCGTCCGTGCCCGGCGGCACACGCGCGATCCTGGCCGAGAACGTGCTCGCCGCGTGGCTCGACCTCGAGGTCGCCTCGGGCAACGACGCCATTGCCTCGCACTCTGCGATCCGCAAGACGGCCAAGCTGATGGGGCAGTTCCTGCCGGGGACCGACTTCGTGACATCCGGCTACTCGGTCATGCCCCGCCACGACAACACGTTCGGCGGGGGCAACTACGACGCCGACGACCTCGATGAGTGGCTCACCGTCCAGCGCGACTGGCAGGTGGACGCCGGCATCGAGCCGGTGGCGGAGGACGAGGTGCTGCGGGTCCGCGAGCGGTCGGCGCGCGCCGTGCAGGCCGTCTTCGACGAGCTGGGTCTCCCGCCGATCACCGAGGAGGAGGTGGCCGCGGCGACGACCGGTTACGACGCGACCGACCTGCCCGACCGTGACCGCGCCGCGGACGTCGAGGCGGCCGACGATCTCCTCGAACGCCGCATCACTGGTGTCGACGTTGCCCTCGCGCTCGAGCGGCGTGGCTTCGTCGACGTTGCCGAGGCCGTGTTTGCGATGCAGCGACAGCGTGTCGCCGCCGACTACCTGCAGACCTCGGCCGTGATCGACGCCGAGGGTCTCGTGCGCTCGGCGGTGAACGATCCGAACACCTACCTCGGGCCCGGCACGGGCTACCGGCTGGAAGGCGCCCGCTGGGAGCTGCTTCAGGCGCTCCCGCATGTCGTCGACCCGCGCCGGCTCGGCGGCTCGGCCGACTCGGCCGCGCCCGTGGTCGAGGAGCTCGAGCCAGCAGGGCCGGGCGACGACCCGACCGAGGTGGTCGTCGCGATCGGCCCGGCGTTTGCGGACGCGATCCGCGAGACGATCAACGGGCTTGCCCACGGTGACGTGCTGCGTGCCGTGTGCGACGGTGTGCGAGAGGGCGGTGGCGTGCCGAGGCTCGTTCGAGTGCGCCGCGTGGCGGACGTCGCATTCATCGCGCACGACGGCGCTCGCCTCTCCGGCTCGGCCGTCGCGCTCGGCGTGCAATCGAAGGGAACAGCGGTCATACACCGCTCCGACCTGCAACCCTTGGACAACCTGGAGCTTTTCGGCATGTCCCCGCTCTACTCGATCGAGAGCTATCGCGCCATGGGACGGAACGCGGCCGGGTACGCCCTCGGCCATCGTGTCGGGCCCGTGCCGACCGAGCTCGACAACTTTGCCCGAGCAAAGCTGATCGTGCGCACGACGTTGCTCCATGCGCAGGAGACCCGTGCCGTCATCGCGGGCGCGCCCGCCGTCGAGCTCGCCTTCGCCGCGGCTCCGGTCGTCTAGGGAGCGACGCGTGTCGCGCACCGACCCCGCTCCAGGCTCCAAGACCTGCGCGTCGTGCGGCGCCGAGAGCCCGGAGGTCGCGCGGTTCTGCAGCGTATGCGGGACGCCGTTCGCGAACGGGGCGCCGTCAGTCTCGGCGCCGCCTGCGCCGGCGCACGAGGAGGAGCGTCGGCCGATCACGGCCGTGTTCGTCGACATCGTGGGCTCCACGAGCCGCGCCGAGCGGCTCGATCCGGAGGACGTACTCGCGCTCCTGGAGCCGTACTACGACCGGCTCCGGCGCGAGCTGGAGCGTCACGGCGGCACGGTCGAGAAGTTCATCGGCGATGCCGTCGTGGCGCTGTTCGGTGCTCCGGTTGCGCACGAGGACGATCCGATCCGTGCCGTACGCGCCGGGCTCGCCGTGATCGACGCGATCCGTGAGCTGAACGAGGAGGACCCGACCCGCGAGCTGAGCGTCCGCGTCGGGATGGCGACCGGCGAGGCGATCGTCGCGCTCGACGCGCGAGTGCAGGAGGGACGGGGCATGGCCTGGGGCGACGTGCTCAACACCGCGGCGCGCCTTCAGTCGAGCGCACCGGTGGACGGCGTCCTGGTGGACGAGCGTACGCGTCGAGCGTGCGCCGGCGCGCTCTCGTTCGAGGAGGCGGAGCCCGTTCAGGCAAAGGGAAAGACCGAGCCTGTTCGGGCATGGATCGCCCTGCGCAGCGTCGAGACGCGCCAGGCTGCGACCACCTCACCGCTGGTCGGGCGCGCGGCCGAGCTCGACGAGCTGACCGCGCTCTGGGGTTGCGTCGCAACCGATCACGCCGCCGGCTTCGGCCTCGTCGTGGCGGAAGCGGGTATCGGGAAGAGCAGGCTCGTGGAAGAGGTGGCGGCACGAGCGACCGAGCAGGGTGCCGCCGTCGTCTCGGGCGGCTGCCTCCCCTACGGAGAGGGCATCACGTACTGGCCGATCGCCGAGATGCTGCGTCAGGCCGCCGGGATCCTCGCGAGCGACGACGCGACAGCCGTTGCGTCGAGGCTCGACACGTTCATCGACACCCTGCCGACCGACGACCTCGACCACCTCCGCACCATCGCTTCTGCGCTCGCGCACCTGGTCGGGGCGAAGTCGACGCCACGCGGCACCTACTCGACCAGCGAGATCTCTCAGGCAGAGCTTCACTGGGGCATCTGTCGCGCGGTCGAGCTCGCAGCGGACGCACGGCCGCTGGTGCTCGTGCTCGAAGACCTGCACTGGGCGGAGCCGACCTTGCTCGACCTCGTCGAGATGCTCACCGAAACGGACGGGGACGTCCTGGTGCTTGCCACATGCCGTCCCGAGGCGCTCGAAGCCCACCCGCGTCTCGCGCGCGACGGCGAGCGGCACGTCGTCGTCGAGCTCGGTGTGCTCGACGCCGGCGCGAGCGAGGCGCTCGTCGAGCAGTTGCTGGCGCCATTGCTGGAAGCGGGTCTCGATCGTGCCGCGGTCGGTCGTCTGGTGGCGAACGCCGGTGGCAACCCGCTGTTTCTCGAGGAGACCGCGCGCATGTTGCTCGACCAGGGCCTGGTGGACGCAGCGGAGCTCGAAGCGCTCTCCGTCCCGGCCAACGTGCAGGCGCTCGTCGGCGCCCGGCTCGACGGGCTCCCTGCCCACGAGCGCCGCCTCGCGCAGCACGTGTCGGTCGCAGGTGGGGTCTTCTGGTCCGGCGCGGCGGGGTACCTCGATGACGGCGGCATGGAGCCGGGGCTGCTCGAGTCGCTCGCCCGCAGGGGCTTCCTCGTCGAGCGCGAGCCCTCCTCCATCGCCGGCGAGCGCGAATGGGAGTTTCGTCACGCCGTGATCCGCGACGTTGCCTACGGGCGCCTGCCGCGGGGGCGTCGCGTGGCACTGCACGTTCGCTTCGGTGACTGGGTGGAGGAGCTGCCCGCGGGCGGTGACGAGCTCGTCGAGATCCTGGCCCACCACCTCGAGCACGCTTGCCTCCTCGCCCGCGAGATGGGGCGCACGGCCGTCGAGCCTCCCGTCGACCGGGCCGTCTCGGCGCTCGTTCGGGCCGCCGGGAAGGCCGAGTTGCGCGAAGGTGTCCGGGAAGCGAGCCGTTACTACGCGCGGGCGCTGGCTCTCGATCCAGCAGACGAAGCCGAGCGGGTATCCATCCGGCTGCGTCACGCTGCCACGCTGGCGACGCTCGGTGATCTCATCGGGGCGTCCGAGGAGCTCGTCGAGGTCGTCGCCGCGGCGCGTGCTCTCGATCGCGACGATCTGCTGTGCGAGGCGCTCTCGCGACTCGGAAACGTCTCGATGAAGCAGGGGCGCGCGTCCGACGCGCGCTCGGCTCTGGCCGAAGCGGTCTCACTCGCCGACGCGCTCGACGACGACCGACTCGGTGTCCGCGCCAAGTACGAGCTCTCCGCGCTCCGCGCCGACTTCGACGGAGACGTCGAGAGCGCCACCGCGCTCCTGACCGACGGGCTGCTGCGCGCGGAATCGGCGGGAGACACCGGAGCCTTGCTGGAGGGGCACCTCCGCCTCGGCATGGTCTTCCTCAACCTGTTGCACCTCGTCGACGCGGAGCGGTATCTGACGCGGTGCGCGGAGCTCGCGTCGGAGCTCGGAAGCATCCGCGACGACGCCAGGGCGACGGCGTTGCTGGCCTGGGTGCGCTTCTACCGCGGGCCGATGGATGACGCCCGACGGCTCGCCGAGCAGGCGGAAGGATGGTTCGAGCGCACGGGCGATAGCTACTTCCGCATCCAGAACCTGCGCATGCTCGGTCAGCTGGCGACAGTTGCAGGTGACGACGACGAGGCGGAGGCAGTGCTGCGCCATGCGCGCGAGCTCGCAGCGGACGGTGGCGGCTGGCTCGTGGTCGAGGTCTCGCGCAGCCTCGTCGACGTATTGGTGCGGGCCGGCAAGCTCGACGAGGCACACCAGGTGGCACGCAGTGCAGGGGACATGGTGTCCGAGGAAGACCCGTATGCGGAGACCGCGCTGCTCCTCGCGGGAGCGCGGCTGGCGGAAGGCCAAGCGAGGTATGCCGAGGCGCTCGAAGCGTTCCGCAGTGGGATCGCGTCCCTCGAGCAACAGCAGCTGCGCGTCGATGCGGCGGAGGCGCGGATCGCGTACGCGCGCGCGCTTCGCGCTGCCGGTGACGCCGAAGCAGCCGCGGCCGAGCTCGATGCCGCGCACCACGCGCTGGTGGAGATGGGTGCGCTCGGCCTCGCGGAGATCGTCGAGCGCGAGCGTGCGGGCGTAACGCCTAGTAGCTCTTGATCGTGAAGCGTGATGCTCGTGGTCGCCGGATCCCACAGCTCGTCACCTGTGAACGAGACCGTCAGCGTCTTCGTGCCGGGCGACGTCGGCAGCGTCAGCGCGCACGACGCATAACCGTACGACCCGCTCGTCACCCCGGTGCAGGTGCGAGCGCTGTAGCCGCTGCCGAGCGTGAACGTCAGCGTCTTGCCGACGATCCCGGTTCCTTCGTGGCGAAGCTTCGCCGAGACGGTGACCGTCTTGCCCTTCTTGCCGTACGTCGGCCCCGTATAGGTGAGCGAGACCTCCTCGGTGGTGATCGTGAAGTCGACGCTCGCGGTCGACGGGTCGTAGCCCGAGTCCCCGTCGAACTCGATCCCCGCGGTGACGACCGCGGGGACCTGCGTGATCGTGATCGGGCAGGACGCGCTGCCGGAGGGGGTGGTCACGGCGTCGCACGACTGTGTGCCGAGACTCAGGGTCACGGTCTTGCCGGCCACCGGTGCCCCGCCGACGGTCTCCGCGAGCGTGCCGGAGAGCGTCACCGTGTCGGTGTAGTCGCCGGTCGTCGGCCCGGTGTACGTGGCGGTGGTGGCGATCTTGCACGTGCCGTTGGTGCAGAGGAGCAGGTCCTCGTTGACGAGCTCGTTACCGGGCGTGCTCGAGGCGCTCGACGAGTTGGTGACGCCGTTCTGGGTCACCGAGGCGTTCGAGGTGCACGCCGTCGTACCGCTCGCTCGGGCGGACACCGACTCCGTCTGGACTGCGTTGGCGTTGCCCGACTGCTTCCCGGTCTGGGTGATGGTGCAGGTGTCTTCCGGATTGAAGCCCTGGAAGCTGCAGCATCGGAAGGGGCCCACCTGGGTCTGCGCGACGACGATCGGCGCGATGAGCCGCTGATCCTCGGCCTGGAGCACGCTGTAGTCGGCCAGGCCGCTCGAGCACTGGTCGACGTGACCGATCAGGTCCGCCTGCTGGGCCTGGGTGCCACCGGTCGCCTTCGGCGCGTACCCGATCTGCAGCTGCTTCTGGCCGGCAGCAGCCCGCAGCGTTCCCGACACGCCCGGGCACGACGGGCTGCCGGGGGTGAACCCTTGCGGAGCCTGCACGATCGCGAACTCCTGATATGTGGTCTGCGACTGGCCGACCGTCGAGCTCGTCAGCCGGGCCGCGCACTGCACCGCGTTCTGGTCGACCGAGGCAGCGCCGGCTCCCGACGTCGACGACTGGTGGATCGTTGCCTGCTGACGTGCAAGCTGGGTCTGGTCCGCGCTCGGCCCGAGTGCGACCGGGAGGCAGATCGGGCCTTGCACCAGCGCCTGGTCGACCGAAGCCGTGTTCGCACCGCTGACGCTCGTCTGTGTGATGGCGCACTCTTGGGTCGCAGACCCGGGGACACCGGTGACAGAGATCTGGTCGCAGACGGCCGTGTTCGCGCCCGACGTCGACGACTGGACGATCAGGCACGACACATTCGCACCACTGCTCGTCCGCGTGATCGACGCAGGCCCGCCGGTTGCCGAGCAGCGCGAGATGTTCACTCCGCCGTCCGTGATCTGCAGCACTTTCGTCGCGGTCGTGCACGACCAACTCTCGCCCGGGCAGTCCGTTCCCGCAAAGTTGCGGGCGCCACGCTGGACGACGACGCCGCGCGGGTCGATTCCGATCGAGCGCAGGTACGAGCGAACAGTCTCCGTCGAGGCCGCCGGCGACAGCGCAGGCGCTGCAGCCGACTCCGCCTGGGCGAGTGCCGAGCCGCCCACCGACAACACCGCGAGGACGGCAACCGTCACAGCCAACACCGTTCGTCTCATGCCCCTGCTCCCCCTCCGTTGTCCGCCAACCGTAGCCTACGTCAACTGCGGTGCCTGGCTGAAGCCAGGCACCTATCGGAGAGCTCGCCGTCGGCGAGCTCCGCTTCTAGCTGCTCGCCGCGGGCTTGCCGGCGATGCCCCAGTGCTTCGGCGAGACGCCTTCGATGATCACCTGGATGTGCTCGGGCGCGGCGCCGCTCGACTCGGCGAGCGCGCTCGTCAGCGCCTCGATCATCTTAGGGACCGACTCCTCCGTGACGCGATGTTCGTACAGCTTGACCTCGATGACCGGCATGGCTCCTCCTCCGTGGCGTGACTCGACCCTACACCAGGGTCTCGAGCACGGTCTCGGCAGCGGCCTGCCCTGAGCGGATGGCGCCCTCCATGTGCATGTTTCCGACGCCCGAGATGTCGGTGCAGGCCCAGTGGAATGGGCCGATCGGCCGCCGTAGGTCTGCGCCGAAACGGGAGAGCCCGCCGACTTCGAACGTGGCCGAATACGCGCCACGCGTCCACTCCTCGGCCGACCAGTCCACCTCGATGTAGTCGACGACGTTTCGCGCCTCGTCACCGAAGAAGGCGGCGAAGCCCTCGAGCACGACCGCCCGGCGCTCGTCGGCGCTCATGCGCTCCGCCTCCTCGCAGCGCTCGCCGGGAAGGAAGCTCACCAGCACGCCGGGCTCGCCGCTCGGTGGAGAGTTGTCGTACGCCTCGCGCACGAACTGGTACGTCGCGAAGGCCTCGCCGGCCAGGCCGTCCTCGCGCCAGAACGGATGGTCGTACACCGCGAGCACCTTGATCACGCTCCCTTGCGAGACGCTCTGCTCCGCCCGCAGGCGCCAGGCGGGCAACGCCGGCTCGAAGCGGATGCCACCGGTGAGGTTCGGCGGGATGGCGACGATCACCCGGCGCGCCGCGACACGGTGCTCGCCGGCTTCCAGCGACACCGAACCGTTCGACCAGCGGCACGTACGCACGGGAGCGTCGAGCACGACGCGATAGCCCAGCCGCTCCGCGAGGCGGATCGCGATGAGCTGTGATCCACCGACCACCCGTGAGTGGAGGCACAGGTCGGGCTCGAAGAGGTTGTCGACGCTGCCTGCGCCCGCGATCACCCACAGGCCGCCGAGGAGAGAGAACGTGTGGGCCGGCTTGGTCATGAAGCCGCCCGCGAGAAACCCCCTCAGCATGTCGCGGGCATGGTCGTCGTCGACCTCCCGTTGCAGCCATGCGTCGTACGTGATCGCGTCGAGCTCGACGGCATGCGGATGATCCCAGGGCGCCTCCGGGTCGAGCGACGCTGCGAGTGCGTCGAGCTTCGCCACCGCGTCGGCATACGCCCGCTCGGACACTGACCCGAGCGGCGCGTCATGACCGGAATAGCGATGGGTCTGCCCCTCGTGGTCGACGTAGACGCGGTCGCCCTCGCGGTGGGCGTGGAAGAGCTCCAGTCCCAGTTCGCGCAGCATCGCGTGCGCCGCAGTCTGGTACGGGGCGATCCACTGTCCGCCGAGCTCGTTCGCCTGCCCGCCGATCTCGGTGTTCCAGGTGCGCCCGCCAACGCGGTCACGCGCTTCGAGGACAACGACGTCGCGCCCTGCCCTGACGAGCGCGTCGGCCGCTGTGAGCCCGGCGATGCCGGCACCCACGACTGCGACGTCGGTCTCGACGGTGGTCACCGGCCGATCCTCGCACAAGTCCTGACCGTGCGGTCAGTCGAAAAGCAGTGCCTGGTACCGACGGTGCCAGGCAGCAGTCAGTCGCGGAGGCCGGCGGCGCGCTGCTCCGCGGCGAGGCGCTCCTCGGCCTCCTGCTCCTCGCGGAACAGGCGTAGCAGCAGCCAGACGATGGCCGCGAAGAGCACGAGTGCCTGCTCGGTCGTCATCAGGATTCCGCCGAGGTTCTGGTCCTGCTCTGCCGAGATGCCCCAGAGCCGCTCGTCGAGGCTCTCGTAGTAGCCGTACACCGGCGGTGAGAACGTGAGTGCGAGCCCGAGGAAGGCGGAGCCGGCGAACGCCGCGAACACGTAGGCGAGGCGGCCGAGGGTCGGGACCGAGCGCGGCGCATCGCACAAAACGGGCCACCAGAAGAGGAAGCCGACCGCGATCAGGATCGCATGCTCGAGGTTGAGGAGCAGCGGCGTCTCGAGGAACCGGTCGTAGACGGCACCGAGGTGGATGACATACCAGGCGACGAGCCAGATCGCGAGTGCGACGGCGGGGCGCGTGACCCAGGCGAACCACGCTCCGAGCCGATCGGCGATCCCGCCCCGCATGGCCGGGGTGAGCCCGATCAGGATCAGCGGTGGCGCCCAGTCCGAGATGATCACGTTCTGCAGGAGGTGGAACAGGAGAAGATGCTCGACGGCGATCGTCTCCAAGCGGGGAGTTGAGCGAGAGGACGAGAAGCCCGACTGCCGAGACCGAACAGCCACCCTCGCCAGGCGGGTGGGCGTGGCGGCGCAATGGCGCCACGCGCGCGCGTATGCCCACACGGCCACCACGCCGAGCACGGCGAAGAACGGCTCGAACGTCGGTGACCACGGCGACATCGCGCTACGTCGGCTGGCCGGTGGCAGCCGTGGCGCGCTGGGCGCTCGCGGCACGATAGAGCAGCACGAAGGCGATGCCGAGCGTGAGCGCCTGCTCGACCATCATCACCACCGCGGCGAGACGCTGATCGGTGAGCGCGGAGAGCCCGAGGAGGCGCTCCGTCTGATCCGCGTACGGGTCGTACAGCACCTCCGGGCTGAACGCGATCACATAGGCGAGGATCTGTCCCGTCCAGAAGAGCAGAGCCGCGTAGCCTGCCCGTTCGCCGACGCTCAGGCGACGATGACCTGTCGGGTCGACGATCTGCGACCACACGAGGAGACCCGCGAAGACGAAGCTCAGGTGCTCCAGTGTGTGCACGACCGGGTTTGCGAGCGCCGTCTCGTACAGCGCCGGCACGTGCCAACCCACGAGCACGACCAGCCACGTGACAAAGCTCACCCACGGCGTGAGCAGGAACGCGAGCGTCCTTCGCAGCCAGCGCATGTGCGCGAGCGGGACGAGCAGCCCGCGTGGCAGGAAGAAGACTGCAAGCGGCCCGCGCACAGCCACGAGGGTGAGCGCGACACCGAGATCGGCGACGAGCACGTGCTGGAGCATGTGCACCGACTGCAGGTACTCCTCGCCGACGGTGTCGATCGGGCCGACGAGCGCGAAGACGGTGAGCGCCACGCCGGCGCAGAACAGGACGGCGCGGCTCCACGGCGCCAGCTCGGGGCGACCCCGCCGCCGTAGCCGGTGGAAGCCCTGGAAGAAGAACGCGAGCGCCACGACGTCCGCCGGCGAGCACGAGCGGCGACAGCGTCCAGGTCGTCCATGGGCTCGCAGCGAGAAACGTCACGCGCTCAGGCTAGACGGTCGCTGCGGCGCGTCTCGACCGGTAGTTCGCTTTCGGATTCTATATATCTTTCAATATTCAAAGAATTGATGTACGGTTGCGGCGTGCCGCACTCAGCCCGCCCCGTGCACGAGGTCAAGGCGGCGCTCTTCCGGGTGCTCGGCCATCCAGCGCGCGTCCGCATCCTCGAGCTGCTGCGCGACGGCGAGCGGTCTGTCGGCCGGCTGCAGGCCGAGCTCGAGCTCGACTCGGGCAGCACCTCGCAGCACCTGAGCGCCCTTCGCAGGATCGGTGTGGTCGAGTCGCGGCGCGAGGGCACGAGCGTCCACTACCGCGTCGACGACGGCCGCGTGTTCGATCTGCTCGCCGCGGGGAAGGACATCGTCACGCACCGCTTGGAAGCGGAGCAGTCACTCCTGCGCGAGCTCGAGCGCTCGATGACCGGCGTGCTGCTCGTCTGCGGCGCCGTGCTCGTCGCGGCCGGGGGTGGTCTGTCAGCTGCTCACAGAACCTTCCGGCTCGGCCTCGCCGTCCAGGCCACGGGCGCCGTGCCTGATCGCCGTCGCAGGCTTCGCCGCACTGGCCGGCGGGGAACAGCTCGGGGCGTCGTTCACGAACGAGCTCGTCCCGCGTCTCGGGGTCGATGGCCTGACCGGCTTCTTCCTCGGCACGCTCGGCGTCGTTGCCGCACCAGCGCTCGTGTTCTCGACCCGGTACCTCGAGCCGGACGCCCAAGGACGGGCGACTGCGGCTCTGACGGCGCCGTTCGTCCTGGTGCTCGCCCTCGTCATCTGTGCGCGCGACCCTCTGACCTTCCTCCTCGGCTGGGAGTTGATGACGCTGCTCCCCGCCGTGGTGATCCTCGTCGCGCGTGGCGCCGACCGCGCCTCGCGCCACGTGGTGTTCGCGTACCTGGCAATCACCCACCTCGGCGGGGCGGGAACATGGGTTGCGGTGCTTCTCCTGGCCGCGACGGGAGGCTTCGGCGATCCTTCGGCCATCACATCGGGCTCCGGCCTGCAGGCGGCGATCGCGATCGCCGCACTCGTCGGCATGGGCACGAAGGCCGGCATCGTCCCGCTGCACGTCTGGCTGCCGCGCGCGCACCCGATCGCACCCGCGCCGGTATCCGCCCTGATGAGCGGCGTGATGATCAAGGTCGCGGTCTACGGCCTCGTTCGGGTGCTGGTGGAATGGCTCGGAAAGCCGCCGGTCTGGCTCGGTCTGCTCCTGCTCGCCGCCGGCGCTCTGTCAGCGGTGGGCGGCGTCCTCTACGCGCTCTTCGAGCACGATCTCAAGCGCCTGCTCGCACTCCATTCGATCGAGAACGTCGGCATCATCGTGCTCGGTCTCGGCGCGTGCCTCGCTCTTCGGGCCCGCGGCGAGGAGACCTGGGCCGCCTTCGCGCTTGCAGCCGCGCTGCTCCACACGCTCAACCACGCGGTCTTCAAGGCGCTGCTCTTCCTGGGAGCAGGTGCGTTCGAGCGTGCCGTCGGCGCGCTCGAGCTCGACGGTCTCGGCGGTCTGCTGCGACGGATGCCTTGGACGGCCGGGGCGTTCCTCGTGGGCGCGATGGCGATCGCAGGGCTTCCGCCGCTGAACGGGTTCGCTTCGGAGTGGCTGACGCTGCAGGCGCTACTCCACGTGGTCGCGCTGGGTGCGATCGGGGACGGCGTCGCGGGGGCCGTTGCACTGGCGGCGCTCGCTGTCACCGCTGCGCTGGCCGTGTTCTGTTTCGTGAAGGTGGTCGGGCTCGTGCTCCTCGGGCCGCCGCGACGCCGGGCCGTGGCCGAGGCGCAGGATGCTCCGGTGGCGATGCGGGCCGGCGTCGTCTTCCTCGCGCTCGCCTGTGTCGCGCTCGGACTCGCCCCCGGCCTGCTCTTCGAGCCGCTCGCGGAGCTCGAGCCGTGGGCGCCTCAAGCGCCAACCGGCATCGGGCTCGACCTCCCCGGTACGGGCACGCTTCCGACCGGCGGGATTGCACTTGTCCTCGCCGCCCTCGTGGGCACGCTCGCGCTCGCGCGCGGCTCTCGTGCCGCGTCCCCCGCGCCGACGTGGGCCTGCGGACAGCTCCTCGGGCCCGAGCTCTCCTGGACGAGCGCGGGCTTTACGAAGCCGCTCCGTCTCGTGCTCGAGCCGTTGCTCCGCCCCGAGCGGCAGATCGCCGTGCACCTGGACGGCGGCGTGGTGCAAGACGTTTCGTACACGGGGAGGGTGCCGCACCTGATCGAGGAGCGCCTCTACCGCCCGGCCACGCGCATCGCACTCGGTGCTGCCGCCCAGGCACGCCGATTGCAGAGCGGCCGCTTGTCCTCCTACGTCGCGTACCTGGTCGCGACCGTCGTAGCCGTGCTCGCAGCGGCCCGGCTCGGGTTGATCGGATGAGCTCTCAAGAAGTCGTTTCCGGCGTCGTGCAGGTGGGTGGCGGCTTCGTTGCGGCCCCGCTGCTCGTCGGGCTCGTCCAGCACTGGAAGGCCCGTCTCCAGGGACGTCGGGGTCCCACGCCGCTGCAGCCCTACCGCGAGCTGCGGCGGCTGTGGGGCAAGAGCGCCGTCTCCGTCGACGGGACGACGGCCGTGTACAGGCTCGCGCCGTTGCTCGTCGCCGCGGCGCTCGGCGCCTGCGTGCTCCTCGTCCCGGCGTCGAGCGCCGCGCCCGACCTCGGCGTGGGGCGGGACGCGCTGACGCTGCTGGGGCTGCTGGCGCTCGCCAGGTTCGCGGTGGCGGCAGCGTCGTGGGACGTGGCCAACGGCTTCTCCCTGATGGGTGCGAGTCGTGACCTTACGATCTCGGTGTTCCTCGAGGCGACGCTCGTCCTCACGCTTGCGGCGGCGGCGCTGGTCGCCGGGACGAGCGATCTGGCAGGGATGGTTGCGGGAGCAGCGGGCGCTGACGTGTGGTCGAGCCCGGCGCTCGCGCTCGCCGCGGCCGCTTTCGCCCTCGTCGCAGTGGCCGAGACCGGCCGCCAGCCCATCGACAACCCGGACACCCACCTCGAGCTGACGATGATCCACGAGGGCCCGCTACTCGAGTACGCGGGCCGGGATCTCGCGCTGCTGCAGTGGGCGACTGCTGCCAGGCATTGGCTCGTGCTCGTGCTCGCGGCGCAAGTCTTCCTCCCGCACGCGGCCGATCCTTGGTGGCAGCTCGCCGCGCTGCCCGCCGTGCTCGTCCTGCTCTGCGGCGCCCTCGCGCTCGCCGAGACGCTGATCGCGAAGACGCGGATCCTGCTTGCCCCGAGGCTGATCGGCGTCGGCGCCGTTGTCGCGCTGCTGGGGATCGCGGCATGGCTGGTGGACGTCTCATGAGCGGTGCTCTTGCCTGGGCGTTGGTGGCAACCGGGCTCGCCGTCGTGATCATCCGGCGGCGCTCGGTCGCGGTGGCCCTGGTCACGGCGCAGGCGCTGCTGCTCGCGGGGGCGGCGGTGGCCGAAGGGGAGGCCGCCGGTGCCGCAGCCGCTCTGGCGCTCCGTGGGGTGCTGCTGGCTGCGCTCTTCCTGTTTCTCGTCTCACGCACGCGCCAGCCGCGCCCCGTGCGCGCGGGCCTCACCCCGCTCGAGCGTGGCGGCCTCGCGGTCGTTCTTGCGCTGTCTCTGACTTGGCTCGTGCCGACGTTGGGCCTCGGATCGCGCGACGCAGAGCGCGCCGTCCTGGCGCTCATCGCCTTCGGCCTTACGGCCTCGGCGACGCGTCGGGCGACGCTCTTCCAGGTGCTGGGGATCGTGCTCGTCGAGAACGCGCTCGCCCTTGCCGCGCTCGAGCTGCCAGGGTCCGCGTCGGTCGCGATCGAGGTCGGTGTTGCCGTCGACCTGCTGCTCCTCGCGCTCGTCGCCGGCGTGTTCCACGAGCGGATCTTCATCGAGTTCGGTACAGCTGACGCGGCTGCGCTGAGGAGCCTTCGTGACTAGCCGCGAGCTGCTGGCGCTGTTTGCAGTCGTCTTGCCCGCGGCCGCCGCAGTGCTCGTTTCCCTCGCGCCTCGCCGGGTCGTCGGCCCGGTGGCAGTGACCGGAGGCGTAGCGAGTGCTGTCGCCGCCCTCCTCCTGGCAGCCGTCGCGCTCGCGCGACCGGACGAGCCGTTCGTCGGCGAGTGGGTCGTCGTCGACGCTGCGGCCGGGCTGTTCGTCGGTGTTGTCGGTGTGGTCGGGCTCGGCAGCGTGATCGTCTCGCCTGCGTACCTCCGCTCGATCGGGTCATCGGTGGTGAGTGGTCACCGGCAGGCCCGGACGTACTGGGCGGTGCTGCTGCTCTTCTGGTCGGCTCTTGTCGCGGTCCCGCTCTCGGGGAACCTTGGCGGCGCCTGGCTCGTCGTCGAGGCGACGACCGCTGCCTCTGCCCTGCTGGTCGGGTTCAGCGGCTCCCCGCGAGCCCTGGAGGCAGGGTGGAAGTACCTCATCCTCACCTCGCTCGGGCTCGGCGTCGCCCTGCTCGGGATCGTCGTTCTTGCTGCCGGGGTGCCCGGCGGCGGCCTCGACGGGCTCTCGTGGCAGGCGCTTCCGTCCTACGCTGCGGGCGCCGACACCGCGCTCGTCGCCTACCTGCTGCTGCTCGCCGGCCTTGCCGCAAAGATTGGCTGGGCACCGGTCCACAACTGGCTCCCGGACGCTCATTCGGAGGCGCCGCCCCCCGTCTCGGCGTTGCTCTCGGCGGCTCTGCTGCCGTGTGTGCTGCTCGTCGCATGGCGCTCCGAGGACGCGCTCGCCCCGGTGGTCGGCGAGTCGACCGCGCAGACCGCACTCGTCGCCTTCGGCCTCGTCTCGCTCGCCGTCGCGATCCCGTTCCTGTGGCGGCCGCTTGCCTGGAAGCGCCTGCTCGCCTATTCCAGCCTCGAGCACATGGGCGTCGTCGCGGTCGGCGTGGGCTTCGGTACCCAACTCGCACTCGCCGGTGTCGTCGTCCACGTGGCCGGGCATGCGATCGCCAAGGCGCTCGGCTTCTACGCCGCGGCGCCGCTGCTCGCACACGAGCCGCGCGCGGCGCGACACCAAGCGGACGGAGTGGCGCGCTCGGACGCGAAGCTCGGCGCCACGCTCGGGATCTCGCTGGGCGCGCTGGCGGGGGTGCCGCCGTCACCGCTGTTCGCGAGCGAGGTGCTGATCGTGGCAGGAGGCTTCCAGTCCGGACGCTACTGGGAGGCGGCTCTGGTCGCGATCCTGCTGGCACTGGGATTCCTCGGTCTTGCTCACGCTCTGATCGAGACCACGATCGGCAACGTCCCGCGGCGCGGACGACGCGCGGTTGCGCGCTTGGCGCCGCTGACGGCGATCGCCGTGATCGCCACCGTGGCCCTTCTGGCGCTCACCGGCCTGGCGCCGCTGCTCCCCGACTCGGACCTCGTCACCGCGCTTCGGGAAGGCATCGGCTGATGGGCACGTCGTATCGCGCGGCGGTCTCCAACCTGCTGGCGGATGGCTGGACGTTCGCCGGATTGCACGCGTCCGATGGTGGGACGCTCGTGCGCGCCCTGTTCCTGGCCCCCGACGGGAATGTCCGCTTCGAGTCGGCCGACGTGGAGAACGCGGTCGCGCCCACAATCGTCGATCTCGCGCCGGCGGCGCAGTGGGACGAGCGCGAGGCGCACGATCTCTACGGCGTCGAGTTCGAGGGCCACCACCCGCTTCGTCCGCTCGTCGACCACGACCCGGATCTCTCGCGCTGGACCGTGCAGGTCCGCGGTCACGATCCCTACCAGGTTGCGGTCGGCCCCATCCATGCCGGCGTGATCGAGTCGGGGCACTTCCGCTTCCACGTCGTGGGCGATCGCATCCTGCACCTGGACGCTCGGCTGTTCTACAAGCACCGTGGGCTCGAACGCGCCGCCGAGGGGTCTGTGCTCGGCGACGGGATCAGGTTCGTCCAGCGTGCCTGCGCCGCTTGCGCGGTCTCGAACGGGGTCGCATACGCGCAGGCGTGCGAGGCGGCGCTCGGACTTGTCGCGAGCGCGGAGATGGCGCATGCGCGCACGGTCCTGCTCGAGTTGGAGCGGGTCTGGAGCCATCTCAACGACATCGCAGCGATGTGCGCCGGCGTCGGTCTCGCCGCCGGCGGTGCGTACTTCGCGGCTCTCACGGAGCGAAGCCGCCGCTTGAACGCGCGCGTCACAGGGCACCGGTTCCTCTTCGACTCGGTGCGCGTCGGCGGCAGCGACGTCGCGCTCGACCGCTCCGCAGTGGGCGGGGCACGGCACGAGCTTTCCGCCCTGCGGACCGGCGCGCGCCGCGGCTGGCGCGAGTTGATCTTCAACGGATCGTTCATGGACCGGCTCCCGGACATCGGCGTCGTGACCGCGGACGATGTGCGCAGGCTCGGTGCCGTCGGGCCTGCCGCACGCGCGGCCGGCGTCGCAGTGGACGCACGGGCCGCTGCGCAGACGCTCGCCTATCGCGATTTCGCTCCTGTCGTCCCCGAGCGGTCGGCGGGCGACGTGCAAGCGCGGCTTGAGCAGCGGGAGCTGGAGCTCGGACAGTCACTCTCGATCCTGGACGAGCTGCTGCACATGCCTGTCGAGCCGGCGGCCGCCGAGGGCCACGGCGCAGAGGCCCCGCTCGGCGTCGGCGTCGTCGAGAGCCCTCGCGGCCGGACGGTGTGCGTGGTGCAGCCGGAGGGCGACCGGGTCGCGCGCATGCACCTGCGCACCGGCTCCTACGCAAACTGGCCGGTCGTCGCCTTCGCCGCGGCCGACAACCTGCTGCCCGACTTCCCCCTGATCAACAAGAGCTTCGAGCTCTGCTACGCCTGCGCCGACCGCTGATGCTGACCCTGCTCAGAGATCTGCGCCGCCTCCGCCGTGACGTCGGCTTGCCGCGTGGCCACCCGGCCAGCCTGGCGCTGCGTCATGTCGACGCGGGATCGTGCAACGGCTGCGAGCACGAGCTCACACTTGCCACGAGCCCGTTCGTCGACCTGCAGCGGTTCGGCCTGGGAGTCGTCGCCTCGCCGCGACACGCAGACGTTCTCCTCGTCACCGGGCAGGTGACGACGCGCATGCTCGAGCCGCTGCGGATCGCCTACGCGGCGATGCCTGAGCCACGCCGCGTTGCCGCGCTTGGCGACTGCGCGCTCGGCTGCGGGATGCTCGGGTCTGCCGACGAGCTCGCCGGTCCTGTGGACGCCGTCCTTCCGGTCGACCTGCGCATCCCCGGCTGTCCACCGACGCCGGACGCGATTGCCGAGGCGCTGCTAGGCCTGATCGACCAGCCGGCTCGGTTCAGCGGGCGCTGAAACCGCCGTCGACGGGGACGACGGCTCCGGTCACGTAGCGCGCGTCGTCGGAGAGGAGGAACGCGATCACGTCGGCGATCTCGGCCGGCTGGGCGAAGCGGCCCATCGGGATGCGCTCGTCGATCTCCTTGCGACGCCAGTCCTCGATCGTGGAGGTCATGTCGGTCTCGACGTAGCCCGGTGCGATCGCGTTGACGCGGACACCGCGGCCGGCGAGCTCGTTCGAGAGTGCCTTGGCGAGTTGTGCGACGCCGCCCTTCGAGGCCGCGTAGGCCGACACGTTGAAGCCGCCCGTGAACGACAGCATCGATGCGAGCAGAACGATCGCCCCGCCTCCCTGCGCGACCATTTTCCGGGCGGCGGCCTGCGCGAGGACGAAGACGGACGTGAGGTTGAGGTCGACGACCCGCTGCCACTCCTCCAGCGACAGCTCCAGGGCACCCGCGCGAGCGATCGTTCCCGCGTTGGCGACGAGCCCGTCGATCCGGTCGAGCCGCTCTACGGCGGCCCTGGCCTGCTCCGGGTCGGTGAGGTCCACGCCGCTCGCACGCTCGGCCGTCTCCACCGTCCAGCCGTCGGCCCGCAGCCGCTCGGCGGTTGCTGCTCCGATGCCTCGGCTCGCGCCGGTGACGAGCGCGACGCGAGGCGACGGGACGGGGACAGTCCCCTGCGGGGACAGTCCCCTCACCGCTCGACGTGGAGCGAGCCGCCGAGATCGCCGAGCACGAGGTCGCGATCGCGGTCGGGCACATGGTCGAGCGGCACGGGTGCGAGAGCTTCGATGAACGTCACGCCGTCGGGAGAGTGGAGCTCGTGCTCGACGCCGCGGTTGACGACGACGGTGTCACCCGCGACCAGGTCTCTCGTCTCGCCCTCGACGGTCATCGTCAGCGCTCCGTCCACGATCCACATCACCTGCTCCGTCGCCTCGTGGCTGTGGCGGCGCACCGTCGTGCCGGGCTCGTAGACGACGCGGCAGAGGAGCACCTGGTCACCACCCACCGCATGGATCGAGACCGTGGGGAAGATGCTCCACGACTCGATGCCGTTCCAGGTACCGAAGGCGTTCATGCCGACGCGCGGGGTCTGACCCCGAACGGGGTCAGACTCCGGCGGCTCACGCAGGCACCTCGAACCGGATACCTCCGTCCGAGACCGCGTTCACCGAGAGCTCCTCGTCGAACACGACCAGCTTTCCCTCGCGGCGCGGCTCGGCCTTCGCCTGCAGCGCCCGCAACACCTTCTCCGGAGTGATCGGGAGCTCCGTCACCCAGACGCCGACCGCGTCGAACACGGCCGCGGCGATCGCGGGTGGCTGCGCATTGTTCGCCATCTCGCCGATCCCCTTGGCGCCGTACGGGCCGTCGGAGGACGGGTTCTCGATGATGATCGTGTCGATCTTCGGCATCTGCTCCATCCCGGGGGCGAGGTACGCGCCGAACTGGCTGCCGCGGTTCTCGGCGGACGGGTAGTACGGGTAGCAGTTCTCGAGCACGCCCAGACCGAGGCCTTGCATGGCGCCACCCTCGATCTGACCCTCGACCAGCGTCGGGTTGATCGCCCGGCCGACGTCGTAGCACTGCCACAGCCGCCCGACCGTGACCACACCCGTCTCGTCGTCGACGTCGACCTCGGCAGCGCACGCCGCGTACGAGATGGCGGAGTGGGGCGGGAGGTCGACACGACCCGTCTCGGGGTCGACGATCGTCGCGTACGGCTTGAGCTGCGCGCCGGTGCCGGTGATCAGCTCGCCGTGCCCCCAGGTCGCGGCGGCCGCGACGTCGGGCACGCTGATCTTCTTCTGCGGCGCGCCCTTCGCGACCACCTCGCCGTCGACGATCTCGAGGTCGGCTGGGTCGATCTCGAGCTCCTTGCCGGCGATCTCGAGGATCTTCTCCCGCACCTTTGCCGCCGCCTTGAGCACGGCGTTGCCCGCCACGAACGTGGCGCGCGAGGCGAACGTGCCGGTGCACACCGGCGACGAGTCGGTGTTCGAGTTGTCGTAGGTGATCCAGTCGTAGGGGACGCCGATCGTCTCGGCCACGATCTGCGACTGGATCGTCTTCGAGCCGTTGCCGATGTCGGAGGTGCCGGCGAACACGTCGATGCGCCCGTCGGGCTTGACCTTGATCCAGGCCTGCGACGGGTCGCCGTTCTGGTTCATCCCCGTGGGGTACTCGATCGCCGCGATGCCGCGGCCGGTGTGAGTCGCCATCAGTGGTCCTCCGGATTGCCCATTTGTGCGACGAGATGCTCGGGGAGCAAGTCGCCCTCGCGTATCCCCGGGGTCATCGATCGCAGGTCGGCTGAGAGCTCCACGCCCATCCCCTGGGCGAGCGCCTTGACGACAGGCACCGTCGAGGGGTCGGTGTACGCGATGCCGTTCGGCGACGTGTCGCCGATCCGGTTCGCGTTCTTGAGGCGCAGCTCCCACGGGTCGATGCCGAGCTCCTCGGCGACGCGGCTCATGTGCGTCTCCGTCGCGAACGACACGGACGTCACCCCGAACCCGCGCATCGCGGTGGTCGGCACGCGGTTCGTGAACACGACGTAGCCGTCGAACGACAGGTTCGGGATCGTGTAGGCGCCCGTGTGGTGGAACGAGTGCTTCGTGAGCCCGTAGGGAGAGAACCGTGCGTAGGCGCCCGAGTCGTGCAGCGTGAGCATCCTGCGACCCAGGATCCACCCGTCCTTGGTGAGGGCGTCGGCGACCTCCATGTGCCACGGAGCGCGCGTCGACGAGCAGAGGAACTCCTCTTCCCGCGTCCACCGCCACCGCACCGGCCGACCGGACTTCATCGCCAGCAGCGAGCACAACGTCTCGGTGGCCGTATCGACCTTGCCGCCGAAGCCGCCGCCGACCGTGCCGCCGACGACCTTCAGCTTGTTGAGCGGCACCTGCAGGTGCGCGGCGACGACTCCGAGCGAGAAGTAGAGCGCCTGGGTGCAGGAGTAGATCGTGAGCCGGCCGTTCGCTTCCGGCACCACCTGGCACGACTGTGTCTCCACCGGGACGTGCTCGATCGCTGCGGGGCGGTAGACGCCCTGCACGATCACGTCCGCCTCGTCGAAGGCGCGGTCGATGTCGCCCTTGCGGATCTGGCGGCAGTCCATCTCGGCCTCGAAGTGCGGATACCAGTTCCCCCACTGATGGATCACGGGCGCGTCTGCGTCGAACGCCTTGCGCACGTCGAAGAGGGTCGGCTTCTCGGCCAGGTCCAGGTCGATCGCCTCGACGGCCGCCATCGCGGTCTCCTCGTCCTCTGCCGCGACGACCGCGATCGGCTGCCCCTTGTAGCGCACGTCGTCCTTCGCGAGCAGCGGCTCGTCGGCGGGGATACCGAGCGCCGACAGGTGGCCGTACTCGAGCAGCGGCACGTCCTGCGCCGTGACCACCGCGTGGACGCCCTTCATCGCCTCCGCCTTCGACGTGTCGAGGCCGGTGACATCCGCGTGATGGACCGGCGAGCGGAGCGCCTTCACCCACAACGAGCCGGGCACCCGGACGTCGTCGACGAACACGGTGCGGCCCGTGACGTGGGCGACGCCGTCGTAGCGGGGGAGGCGTGCGCCGACAGCTTTCATGACACACCTCCGAGGTTGACCATGTCGGCGCCCTGCGCCGTCACGGTGACGTCGAACGAGTCGCCGCGGGCTGCCGCGGCGACCGCGTCGATGATCTTGACGTACCCGGTACAGCGGCAGACATGGCCGCCGAGCGCCTCCTGGATCGCTTCGCGATCCTCGCTGCCCCCTGCGTCGATGTAGGCGTGGGCGGCGAGCATCATGCCCGAGCTGCAGAAGCCGCACTGTGCCGCATAGTGGTGCGTGAAGGCGGCCTGCAGCGGTGACAGGCTCTCGGGCGTGCCGATTCCTTCCACGGTGGTGATCTCGGCGCCCTCGACTGCTGCCACCGGCAGCAGGCACGACCGGAGAGCCGCGCCGTCGACGATCACGGTGCACGCGCCGCAGCCGCCTTGCTCGCACCCGGCCTTCGGGCTCGTGATCCCGAGCTCCTCTCGAAGCACGTCGAGCAGGGAGGTGAGCGGTGAGCTCTCGATGTCATGCGGGACGCCGTTCACGGAGAGGTTCATGAGGCCTCCTCGAGCTGGGTCAGGACCCGCCGGACGAGCACCGGAAGGGTTTGCGCCCGATACCAGGCCGACGCCAGCGCGTCGTCGCCCAGCGCGACCTCCGACGAAGCGGTGCTCGGGTCGCCGGACAGCAGCTGGGCGGGCCCCGCGAGGCCGCATGCGGCGAGACGGACGGTGCCGTCGGCGCCCTTGCGCTCCGGACACCGCGAGCACCGTGTACTCGTGCGTGTGCGGGTAGGCGATCGTGGCGTAGGCGCCGGCCGACGGCTCGTCGTACGAGACGTCGAGCAGCAGCCGGCCCTCGCGGTTGCCGAGGAAGTCGGTCAGCGGCTCGCTGCGCTCGCCACCGGACCCGGTGGAGCGCACCGTCGCGCCGAGCGCGAGCAGCGCTCCTTGCAGATCGCCGCGCGGCGCGTCCGGGCCCGGGCCCGGTGCACAGGTTCCCGCCGACGGTGCCCTGCGAGCGAACCTCCAGGTCGGCCACGTTGGCGGCACACGGCCCGAGCGGCGCGGCGAGGTCGACCAGCGCCTGAACCGGCGTCGCCGCGCCGATCGTGACGCTCGTCCCGTCCTTCGTCACTCCCGAGAGCCCGGCTCGCGAGAGCATGAGCGCCTTGACCGGTCGGAGTCGACCGTGGGTGATCTCCGGCACCAGGATCGTGCCGCCCCCGATCACCGTGACCCCCGAGCCGTCGCCGAATGCGGCTGCGGCGTCGTCCGGCGAGGTCGGGATCAGGACCTCAGTGGCTTGCGTCATGGACTGCCCTTCACTCGAGATGTGTCCGGTGTGCTGCGCCCCGAGTCTAAACCGCACGCCGTTGGTGAGGGAGCCGAAGAATCGATTATCGAAGGGGAGCAGCCCAGACGCCGTCCTCGAGCGTGGCCGGATCCGGCGGTGGCGAGGACTCGGCCTCGTCGAGCCCGGCCGCGACGCCTGCGATCTCCTCGGCATCCACTGTCTCGAGCTCCTCCGGCTTGAGCCCGTCCAGGAGCAGCCGGGCGCGCATGCGGTCGACCGGATCCCGTCCCTCGTAGGCCTCACGCAGGTCCGACGGCACGTACCGCCCGTCGTCGTGGGCGGCGTGACCGTGGATCCGAAGCGTGACCGCCTCGACGGCCTGAGGGCCGAGCCCGCCGCGTGCGCGCTCCACGGCGGCGCGTATCGCGTCGAACGACACCAGTGCGTCGGTGCCGTCGATCGTCTCGCACGGGATCGACCAGCCGCCGTAGACCCGCTCCGCGATGCGCGTGTTGACCATCTGGCGGGCGGTCGGGGTCGAGTACGCGAACCGGTTGCGCTGGATCACGAACACGGCGGGCACCTGCCAGACCCCCGCGAGGTTGAGACCCTCGTGCGTGTCGCCGACGGAGAAGGCTCCCTCGCCGATGAACGTGAGCGCCACCCGCTGCTCGGCACGGCGCTTGAACGCGAGCGCAGCGCCCACGGTGACCGGGACCAGGTTTCCGAGCATGGAGACGAGCGGGAAGACGTCCTGGGCGGGCACCCCGAAATGCATGTTGCCGTCGCGGCCTCGTGTCGGGCCGTCACCGCGGCCGAGGAAGTTGCGCAGCGTCTCGGCGACGGTCACGCCCCGCGCGAAGTGGGTCGCGAGCTCGCGGTTCAAGGGGCAGACGACGTCGCGTGGCCCGAGCGCGAGGCCGGCGGCCGCGGCGACCGCCTCTTGTCCTCGGCCGTCGTACACCGAGCCGGCGATCCGACCCTGGCGGTAGAGGCGCAGTGCGAGCTCCTCGACGAGGCGCTGACGCAGAACGAGCCGGTAGAGCTCGAGCCGGGCCCCGAACCGGACGGCGGCGACGTCGCTGCAGGGGACAGGGTCAGTAGGCAAGGAGCTCCTCCAACGCCCGCGCAGTCGACTCCGGCGACGGCAGATAGGCGTCTTCCAGCTCGGGTGCGAAGGGAACGGGCGTATCGGGGGGTGCATGCAGGGCCGGTGGAGCGTCGAGCTGCTCGAACGCCTCGCGGGCGACGAGGGAGAGCACGAGGCCGGCGACGCCTGTCGAGCGGGCTGCCTCCTGCAGCACGAGCAGCCGCGAGGTCTTCGCGATCGAGGTGAGCACCGCCTCGCGGTCGAGCGGCCACACGGTGCGGAGATCGATCACCTCCACGTCGGCGGCGAGCGCGTCGACCGCGGCGAGTGCGGTGGTGACGCCCGAGCCGTAGGTGACCACGGTGGCGTCCGCTCCAGCGCGGGCGAGGTGCGCGCGACCGATCGGCGTGCGGTGGCCGGCGGCCGGTGCGTCGTCCTTGAGGCGGCGGTAGAGGCCCTTGTGCTCGAACACGAGCACCGGATCGGGATCGTCGATCGCCGCGCGGAGCAGCCCATAGGCGTCCGCGACCGTTCCCGGGCAGACGACCTTGAGCCCTGGCTGGCCGACGAACCAGCCCTCGGGTGAGCCCGCGTGGAACGGGCCGCCACGGACGCCGCCACCCGACGGCATGCGGATCACGAGCGGGAGCTCGATGCCGCTGCGCCAGTGGGTCTTCGCGGCGACGGTGACGATCATGTCGAAGGGGCAGGTGACGAAGTCGGCGAACTGCAGCTCGACCACCGGCCGCTCGCCCATCCACGCTGCGCCGATGGCGGCGCCGACGAAGCCCTCCTCGGAGATCGGCGTGTCGACCACCCGTGCGACGCCGAACTCGTCCTGCAGGCCGGCGGTGACGCCGAACGCCCCGCCGAAATGGCCGATGTCCTCGCCGAGAAGGAAGACGCGGTCGTCTTCGCGCAGAGCGTCGGCCAGAGCCGCGCGTATGGCCTCGAGATACGTGATCTCCCCCACCCGGCGAGACTACAGCCAGAGGAAAGAAGGACCTACGGGCGTCCGCTTCGCGGCCGCAGGCGCTCGGCGTTCACACCAAGCCTCCACGGGCGGCGTCGAGCGCGGACGGTACGGCTGCGCGACCCAGCATGGCGTCGACCGCGATGCGCGCGGTGGCCGGACCGCACGACATCCCCCACGGCCCGTTGCCGGTCGCGATCCAGGTGTTGTGGTCACCGGGGAGCAATCCGATCAGCGGGTGGCCGTCCGCCGAGACCGGGCGCGCGCAGGCCCGGCTGCCGACGAGCTCCGCCTCGGCGACGCCGCGGAGAAAGGCCCGGGCTCGCTCGAGGAGCGTGGGCGCCACCGCTCGATGATCGGGCTCGCCGACCAGGAAGGTCGCGCCGAGGGTCGTCACCCCGTCTGCGGTGACGGCGACGAACGCGGGTGGCACCTCGCCGGTCAACGTGGCGACCTCGTCGATCACCGCTTCCTCGAGCGCCTGCTGCGGCGGCCGCTCGAGCCGGATCTGAGCCGTCACACCCCAGATCGGCCTCACCGGTGCCGGCGTCCACGGCCCTGCCGCGACCAGCACCGCGTCGGCGGCGACGTCGCCAGCGGACACTGCGCGGCCGAGCTCGATCTGCACTCCCGCCGCGGTCGCGCGCACCGCCCAGGCGTCGGTCGCGGCCGCCGGCGGGATCTGATGCCCGGTGTCCAGCCGGCACGCAGCAATGCCGGCGGCGAGCGCCGGCTCTTCCACGCACGCATCCTCGAGGAACGCCGGTGACAGCTTCGGGTACGTGTCGGCCACCCACGCAGCGAGCCGTGCCGGTCCGGTCGGGTCGTGCGACACGAGCAGCAGCCCGTCGGGCGGGCGGTCGAGGCGCAGCATCGGAGCGGTCTCGGCGTGCAGGCGAAGCGACTCCTCGTAGAGCGGCTCGAGCACCTCGTCGAGTGGATGCTGGAGGACACCCTGGTTGCGCCCGGAGGCGCCGGCCCCGATGCGCTCGCGCTCGTAGAGCGTCACACGCGCTCCCGCCTCGGCGAGCAACGCGGCCGCCGCGCAGCCGACGATACCGCCACCGATCACCGCTACCTCCACGCGAACATCCTCCCACCCTGCCCGGGGACTGTCCCCGCAGGGGACTGTCCCCACGTCGCACCCTGCCGGGGGACTGTCCCCGCAGGGGACTGTCCCACGTCTCGGCTCGCCTTTGCTGACGGGCAACCGCGGGTCAACCTCGCGTTAACGATGGCTTACCTGCTCCTCAAACGGCATCCGTAGCGTGCGTTCCGGGCGCGTGAAGCCTCCCCCGTTCAAGCGCGCCCTCTCCAAAGACAAGCGGTCAGAGGGCCCCGTCTCCGAGGCGGGCCCCTGGCCGTGGAGATGCCGGATCACGTGGCTACTGACTACACCGTCACCTAGGCGTCTCAGTTGGAGGGGTCATGGAGGAGTCGTTCGACGAGACGCACGCGCACGCCGGTCTCCGCGGCCGACAGGAGCGCAGCCTGGCGATGAGCCACAGGCTCACGGCGATGGAGTTCGCGCTCGCCCATGAGGCCGCGGCCGCCGGTCGTATGTTCGCGCTGGCCGGCGTTCCGTTCGACTCGCGCACCTTCGTTGGCATGCGCCTGCTCGAGGCGAGCGTCGTCGAGGCCATCGAGCCGGCCGACGTCCTCCGCGTGCTCGACGAGCGAGGGGCGCTCGACCGCTCGGTGTCCCTCGCCGACGGCCTGCTGCAGCACGAGTAGCGGCCTCGGGCAGCAGGGCCTGGAGGTCACGACAGCTACGCTGCGCCGGTGAGCTTTCGCACCATCGACGACCTCGAAGCCGCGCTCCAGAAGGCGGACTACCTGCCCGACCGGGGGCTCTCCACGGCGCTCTTCCTCGCGCTCGCGCTCGAGAAGCCCTTGCTGCTCGAGGGAGAAGCAGGCGTTGGGAAGACGGAGGCGGCGAAGTCACTCGCGACCGCCCTCGGCGCGCGTCTGATCCGGCTCCAGTGCTACGAGGGCCTGGACGTCGCCCACGCCGTCTACGAGTGGAACTACCCGCGCCAGCTCCTCCACATCCGCGCAGCACAGGAGGGCACCGTCTCCGAGGACGAGCTGTTCGGCTCCGAGTTCCTCATCCGCCGCCCGCTGCTCGAGGCGATCGACAGCGACGAGCCGGTCGTCTTGCTGATCGACGAGATCGACCGCGCCGACGAGGAGTTCGAGGCCTTCCTCCTGGAGGTGCTGTCGGACTTCCAGATCACGATCCCCGAGCTCGGCACGATCCGCGCACGCCGGCGGCCGGCGGTGGTGCTCACCTCCAACCGCACCAGGGAGCTCCACGACGCCCTCAAGCGGCGCGCGCTCTTCCACTGGATCGGCCATCCGTCCATCGAGCGCGAGGTCGACATCGTCAAGCTGCGCGTACCCGGCATCCCCGAGCGTCTCGCCGGCGAGGCTGCGGCGTTCGTGCGTGAGCTGCGAGGCCTCGACCTGGCGAAGCCACCGGGGGTGGCAGAGACGATCGACTGGGCAATGGCGCTCAACGCGCTCGGCCGCCAGGAGATCGACGCCGAGGTGGTCGAGCAGACACTCGGCTCGGTGCTCAAGTACCGCGAGGACATCGAGCAGGTGCGCGACGAGACGCTCTCACGGCTCGTCGACGAAGCGCGGGCCGGCGCGGCGCGCTAGGAGGTCTCCCATGCCGACCGGCGATGCCATCGTGGCCCACGTCGTCACGTTCGGGCGCGTGCTGAGGGAAGTGGGCCTCGAGGTGGGCCCCGGGCGCGTCGCCGATGCGTTGCGCGCGCTGGACGCAGTCGATCTGACCCGGCAAGAGGACGTGTTCTTCACACTGCGCCAGACGCTGGTCTCGCGTCACGACGAGCTGGAGCTGTTCGACCGCGCGTTTCTCGCCTGGTTTCTCCGAGCGCCGGTGCTGCCGCCTGCGCGGCTGCAACCTCACGAGCAGCAGGCGGCGCGGGTGGTCGACGTCCCGGTCGAGCGCCGCGTCGACGGCGAGGAGGGCGAGGCGGACGGTGAGCCGCTCGAGCTCGGCGCCTCGGCGCACGAGCTCCTGCGCGAGAAGGACTTCGCCGAGATGTCGCGCGGAGGAGTTCCGACGGCTTCGGCGGCTGATCCAGACGATCGCTCGCACGCGGCCCCGCCGTTCGTCGCGCCGGCGCCGGCCCGACGCGCGCGGCGACCTGCTCGACATGCGGCGCCTCCTGCGTCGCTCGCTCCGCACCGGTGGCGACGTCGTCGACCGGACGTACCGCGCCCGCATGAAAGTGCCGCGCAAGCTCGTCGTGCTCTGCGACGTGTCCGGCTCGATGGACTCCTACTCGCGGGCTCTGCTGCTCTTCCTGCACGCGGTCGTCGGCTCGGGCCGCGGCGTGGAGGCGTTCGCCTTCGGCACGCGCCTGTCCCGGCTCACGCCCGACCTCGCGACACGCGACGCGGAAGCGGCCATCGAGCGCTGCACCGAGGCGGTGGTCGACTGGGGAGCCGGGACGCGCATCGGTGCGTCGCTGAAGGAGTTCAACGACGTGTACGGCCGCAGGGCCCTGTCACGCGGAGCGGTTGTGGTGGTCGTCTCGGACGGCTGGGAGCGCGACGACCCCGATCTCGTCGGACGCGAGATGGCGAAGCTCGCGCGTGCCGCGTACGCCGTCGTGTGGGTCAACCCGCTCAAGGGCAACCCGGAGTACCAGCCGCTCGCGGGTGGCATGCGCGCTGCGCTGCCCTACGTCGACCGGTTCGTCGCCGGACATAATCTGAGGAGTCTCGAGGAGCTGGCGGCCGTGCTCGTCGGCATCGAAAGGAGGCATGCAGCGTGAAAGAGATCCTGGACGAGGTGCGAGCGCTGGCGCGACGTCGGGCGAGAAGGTCGTCGTGGCGACGGTGGTCGCCACCAAGCGGTCGGCGCCCCGCCCTGTCGGGACGAGTCTCGCCATCTCGGAGTCCGGGAAGATGTGCGGCTCCGTCTCCGGCGGCTGCGTCGAGAGCGACGTGTACGAGAACGCGATGGAGGTGCTCGCAAGCGGCGAGCCGATGCTGCTCCACTACGGCATCACCGACGACCTCGCCTGGTCGGTCGGCCTGCCGTGCGGCGGCGAGATCGACGTCTTCGTCGAGCCCGTGGAATGACGCTCGTCCATCGACTACACGAGCTGCGCGAGTCAGGCGGGCGCGGCGTGTTGTTCACCGTCGTCGAGGGTGACGGTGTCGGTGGCAAGGCGCTCGTGGTCGAAGACGGCGAGACCCTGGGCGACGGCGTGCCGATGGCGGCGCTGTCGGAGTTCGACGAGCTGATCCGACGCGGGCGCAACCGCCTGCTCGAGCTCGGCGACGGCACTCGAGTCTTCGCGGAGTGGTACGGGCCGCCGCCGCGGCTGCTCGTCTACGGCGCGGTCGACACCGCGGAGTCACTCTGCCGCGGCGCGAAGCTCCTCGGCTGGACGGCGATCGTCGCCGACGCGCGCGGCACGTTCCTCACACCGGAGCGGATCCCGTCCGCCGACCAGCTGATCCCGAAATGGCCGCAGGAGGCGATCGCAGACGTGGCGCCCGACCACCAGACCGCGATCGTCGTCCTCACGCACGACGACAAGTTCGACGAGCCCGCGCTGATCGGCGCGCTCGAGACCGAGGCGTTCTACATCGGCGCGCTCGGCTCGCGGCGCAACCAGGAGCGCCGCCGCGAGCGGCTGCTCGAGGCGGGCGTCGCGGAGGAGGCGCTGGAGCGCATCCAGGGCCCGTGCGGCCTCGACATCGGTGCCGACACGCAGGAGGAGACGGCGCTGTCGATCCTGGCGCGAGATCCTCGCGGTGCGCGCCGGACGCTCCGGTGGGCCGCTCCGGAGCGCCAAGCAGCGCATCCACGTCGAGGTGGAGTAGAGCCTGTGGCTGGTGCCGGCCAGCCCGGCACCGAGCGCCGCGCAAGGTCGAACGCCCCGGGTGCCTGGCTAGAGCCAGGCACCGGAGCTGCATCAGATCGACCAGGTCTTGCGCTGGGCCAGCCAGAGCTGGAAGGGCAGCAGCGGCCACAGCGCCAGCTCGCGCAGCGAGGCGCCGAGGGACCGACGCCGGCGGCGACGCCGATCGCACCTTGACCCCGGTGTGGCGCAGCAGCCACCGTGTCGCGGCCTTGGCTCGCGCTGCGTGCCACGAGGAGGTGACGACGACGACCTCGCGGGCGCCGACGCGCAGCACGTCGTTGAGCGCGTTGACGGCGTTCTCGACCGTCGTGCGCGCGTCGGGGTCGACGACGAGCTCGGCGCCAGGAGCCGCGCCAGGCAGCGGCCATCAGCTCGGCCTCCGGCCGCGTGTCGTGACCGCGCGCCCACCCGGAGAGCACGACGACGTCCTCGGACGTCGCGACCTCGGCGGCCGTCGCGAGCCGTGCGGCGCAGATCGGGTGGAGCTCTCCGGCACTACCGTCCGAGTAGCCGAGCACGACGACGACGCGTTTCACGAGCGCCGGCGCAGCCAGCGGAAGAAGAGCAGCGTGCCGATCACCGTGACGACGAGCTTGACGGCCTTCTTGCCCTGCAGCTTCGACTCGCCACCCTGTCTCTCGCGCATGTGCACCGCCACCTCCTCGACGCGGAGACCGGCCTCCTTCAGGCGCAGGAGCGCCTCCACCTCCGGCGCGCCGCTCACGTACGGCTCGGCCATGACCGGCATCGCCTTCGCGTTCACCGCCGCCATGCCGCTCGTCGGGTCGTGGAACGGGCGGCCCAGCCGGACGTGCATCGCCTTCTGCAGGAGGCCGATGCCGAAGCGGCGTGCGGCGCTCGGCTCGTAGCGATCGTCCTCGTAGCCATGGCCCGTCGCGAAGCGCGAGCCGACGGCGACGTCGCAGGTGCCGGAGCGCACGAGATCGAGCAGCCGCCGTAGCTCGCGCCACCGGATGCTGACCGTCTGCATCGACCCGGCCGCAGTAGGTGTAGCCGCGTTCGTGCGCCTCGCGGTATCCGGCCGCGATCCCGGCGCGCAGGCCTCGGTTCTCGCCGAAGGAGAGGACGTCGGCGCCGTGCGCGCGTGCTACCGCCGCTGTGCGCGTCTGTCGACCCGTCGTCGACGACCAGCACGTCCGCGTCGGGCAGCTCGCGGGCGAGCTCGTCGAGCACCGCGGCCAGGTTCGCCTCCTCGTTCCAGGCGGGGATGAAGACGACCGTCTCGTGCGCGGGCACGGCGGAAGCGTAGTGGGGACAGTCCCTGTGGGGACAGTCCCTGTGGGGACAGTCCCGGGGGTTGCGTTGCCTCGCCGCGATCGATGATCGATGAGCAGGCGGCGCGCCCGTTGTAGAGTCGGCGCGACAGCACCGTCACGAAAGGGGAACGTTGTGGGCATCGACGCCAAGTCGCCCGCGATCTACGAGCTGGTGGAGGAGGGCTCGTCTGTCGAGAAGGTCGCGGGTGGGTTCACCTTCACCGAGGGGCCGATCTGGCACCCACGCGACCACTACCTCCTCTTCTCCGACATGCCCGGCGACGTGCGCCGGAAGTACACGCCGGACGGCACGGTCGTCGAGGTGAGGAACTTCTCCAACAAGTGCAACGGGATGACCTACGACGCCGACCTGAACCTGATCGTCTGCGAGCACGTGACGAGCTCGCTCGTGCGCGAGAGCCCCGACGGTGGACGCGAGATCATCGCCCAGGAGTTCGAGGGAGAGGAGCTCAACTCGCCGAACGACGTGCTCGTCGCCTTCGACGGCTCGATCTACTTCTCCGACCCGTGGTACGGGCGCTTTCCCGGCTTCGGCCATCCGCGCAAGCGGCGTCTCGGCTTCCAGGGCGTGTACCGCACTGCCACCCGGCGGCGGCGACCCGGAGCTCGTCGTCGAGCGCGACGAGTTCGAGATGCCGAACGGCATCTGCTTCTCACCCGACAACTCGCTCTTCTACATCAACGACACGCCCGGGGCGTACATCAAGGTCTTCGACGTCAACGCCGACGGGTCGCTGTCGAACGGCCGCATGTTCTTCGACGGCGTCGGCACCGGCGTCATCGAGGAAGGCATCCCGGACGGCATGAAGTGCGACGAGCGCGGCAACATCTGGGTCACCGGCCCGGGTGGGATCTGGGTGATCAGCTCGTCCGGCGAGCACCTCGGGGTGATCGAGGTGCCCGAGAACACGGGCAACCTCACCTGGGGTGGCGAGGACTGGCACACGCTCTACATCCCGTCGTCGACCGGCCTGTACACGATCCGCACGCTCGTCGGCCCGCACCGCGAGCCCTACATGGGTTAGGAGAAGATCGAGATGCCCGATTACACGCTCGACGCCGCGCGCTGTGCGCTGATCGTCCAGGACCTCCAGAACGACGTCATGATCGACGGCGGTGCTTTCGCCGAGACGGGCGCGCCCGAGCACGCGAAGGAGCAGAACGTCGTCGAGAACGTGAAGGACCTCGCGGCGTTCTGCCGCGGCAAGGGAATCCCCGTGATCCACGTCTGGTACATCGTCGAGGAGGGTGCGCCCGGCTTGAAGCTGAACGCGCCGCTCTTCCAGGGCCTCAAGGACTCCGGCGCGCTCGTACGCGGCACCTGGGGTGCCGCGCCGGCAGACGGCCTGGAGGCCCAGGACGGCGACTTCGTCGTCGAGAAGATGCGCATGAGCGCCTGGCAGGGGACGCGGTTGGAGAACCTCCTCGAAGGGCTCGGTCGCGACACGATCGTCATCACAGGCGCCTGGACGAACATGTCCATCGAGCACACGTCGCGCACGGGTGCGGACAAGGGCTTCGCCATGGTCGTGCCGGAGGATGGCTGCTCGACGATGAACGCCGACTGGCACAACGCGTCCATCAACTACGCCCTCCAGAACGTGTCGACGGTGACCACCTGCGCCGACGTCAAGGCGGCGCTCGGCGGCTAGCGCAGGGTCCCGTGAGCGATCACGAGCCAGGCGTCCTCGACCAGGCGGTCACGGTGCAACCTCGACCGGGTGGCGGACGCGGTTCAAGAACACGTTCTCGAGGGCCGTGCTGAGCCCGACCGCGAGCGCACCCGTGAGCACTGCCGCCTCGCCGAGGCTCGAGATCTCGACGCGCGGCGCGAACGGGATCCAGCCCTCGAGGAAGCGGCGCACGGGTGCGAGCAGCAGGTCGCCGTTCGAGCCCAGCCCGCCACCGAGCACGAAGAGCGACACGTCGGCCACCGACGCGATCGGGACGAGGTGCAGCGCGATGCGGCGCGCGGTCTCGTCGACGACAGCGCGGCCGAGCGGGTCGTCCGCACGGGCGGCCGAGAAGATCGCGCGCGCGTCGAACGGTGGCCCGAGCTCGGTGTCGAAGGAGCGCTCGCTCCGCGAGTCGTGCCGCAAATGCGGAGATCGCGCCCGCGCAAGGGTCGACGTCCTGTCGCCAACCCGATGAGCGCGAAGTCGACCTCGCCTGCCGCGCCGTGATGACCGCGGTGCAGCTCGCCGCGCAGGACGAGACCCCCACCCATGCCCGTGCCGACCGAGAGGAAGGCGAAGTCGTCGACGCCGCGGGCGACGCCACGCCACTGCTCGCCGACGGCAGCGAGATCGACGTCGTTCTCGAGGCTCACCGGAACCTCCAGGCGCCCTCGCAGCTCGGGGCCGAACGCGTCGCCCTCGAGACCCGGCACGCTGGTCGCCAGGCTGATGCGGCCGCTTGCCGCGTCGACGACCCCCGGCACTCCGACGACCGCGCCGTCGATGCGGGCGCCCTGGAACCCTGTCGTCGTCACGAGCGCGTCGCGGAGCCGCACGATCGTGTCGAGCACGCCACGCGCGTCCTCGCCGAGGATCTCCACGTCCTGGCGGGCGCGGATCTCGCCGGAGAGGTCGCAGATCGCGCCGCGGAGGAAGCGGGCGCCGACGTCGAGGCCGAGCACGAGCGCCGCTTCGGGGACGGGCTCGAAGAACACCGCGCCGTAGCTCGGCCCTTCCGGGTCGTGCTGCGCCTCGCGCACGAGGCCGGCCTCGAGCAGCGACTGCAGCGCGAGCGACACGGTCGGCTTCGAGATCCCTGCGCGGCGCGAGATCTCCGCCCGCGAAATGGGTGCGCGACGCGCGGATCGCCTCGAGCACGGTGCGCTCGTTGAGGTGCTTGAGGAGCGGAGGGCTGGCACCGCGGGAATGGTGGCCGACGTCCATATGGGCAGGAACCTTAACCGAAACGGACGTCGGATATGCACTTGACGGACGTGCGCACAACGCTCTAGAGTCGCGTTCGTAAAGTTAACTAACTGGCGTGGACTCGCCGTTCCGCGCCGGAGACGAGGGCCCGGCCCTCGAGGAGGGTTCATGAGACGCGTGGCGACCGTTGTGACCGTGCTGGCGGTGCTGGCGCTCGGCACCGTTGCGGGCACCGTTGGCGCGGCCAGCTCGAAGACATCCGCGACGAAGCTCACGGTGTGGGTCGGCTGGAGCGCCCGTGAGCTGAGCGAGTTCAAGAAGGTGGTCGCGGAGTACGACAGGAAGAACGCGGGGGTCGAGGTGAAGGTCGTCGGCGTCGATCAACGACGACAAGATCATCGCGGCGCTCCGCTCGGGCAACGCCCCCGACGTGGTGAGCTCCTTCACGTCGTCGAACGTCGGCATCTACTGCTCGTCGGGCGGCTGGATCGATCTCGCGCCGTACCTGAAGCGGGACAAGATCAGCACGACCATCTTCCCGGCGGCGACGATGTACTACACGCAGTACGCCGGCACCCGGTGCGCGCTGCCGCTCCTCGCCGACGTGTACGGCTTCTACTACAACAAGCAGCTCTTCAAGAAGGCAGGGCTGACGCGGCCGCCGCGGACGCTCTCGGAGCTGACGGCCTACGCGAAGAAGCTGACGACGACGAAGTCGGACGGCTCGCTCGACGTGGTCGGCTTCGACCCGGTGTTCGGCTTCTACCAGAACGGGATCGGCGACTTCCAGACGACGGTGGGCGCCAAGTACTTCGACGGCGCCGGCAAGTCGATCATCTCCAAGGATCCGGCGTGGTCGAAGCTGCTGCGCTGGCAGAAGGCTCTGATCGACAGCTACGGCTACAACAAGCTCGTCAAGTGGCAGACCGGTGCCGGCGACGAGTTCTCGGCCTCGCACGCGTTCGAGCGCGGCAAGCTGGCGATGATGCTCGACGGCGAGTGGCGCGTCGCGTTCCTCAAGGCCGAGCATCCAGAGCTGAAGTACGGGACGGCGCCGTCGCCGGTCGACGACGCCAAGCCGAGCCTCTACGGCTCGGGGTACATCAACGGCACGATCATCGGCATCCCCAAGGCGGGCAAGAACCGTGACGCAGCGTGGGATCTCGTCAAGTACCTGACGACGAACACGCATGCTCTCGCGACGTTCTCGAACGGGATCCGGAACGTGCCCTCGACGAAGGCCTCGACGACGTCGAAGGAGCTCAAGCCGGACGCGAACTTCGCCGTCTTCGGAAAGATCTTCGTCAACCCGCGCTCGACGACGATCCCGATCACGGTGATCGGGGCCGATCACCTGCAAACCTTCACGAACTTCATCGCCAAGTGGCAGGCGGGGAAGGTGAAGGACCTGAAGGGTGGTCTTGCCGAGGTGGACAAGCAGATCGACGCGAAGCTGAAGCAGGCAGGCGGCGGCGGGAACTGCGTCCCGTGAGCAGCGAGCGGTCAACGGCGCGGCTGACGTCTTTCGGCGACGCCGGCCGCGCCAGCGGCCGCGGAGACAGGGTGGGTGCCAGGCTGAGCCTGGCACCCACCGGTTTCCATTCGCGATCCCGGATCTGCGTCTGCAGATCCGGGATCTGCGGGGCAGCGGTGAGCGCGCCGGTCACCGGGGCGGCTCTCGCCGCGGTGCCGGCGCTCGACCGCCGGCGGGCCAGGAGGCGCGCAGGCTGGCGGAGACGGCTCACCGTCCTCGCCTTCCTGAGCCCCTGGCTCGCCGGCTTCTGCATCTTCTTCGGCTACCCGCTCGTGATGACGGGTTACCTGTCGTTCTTCCACTACGACCTGCTCAACCCGCCCCGCTGGGTCGGGCTTGCCAACTACCGCTACCTGTTCGGCTCCGACCCGCAGATCTGGTCGGCGGTGAAGAACACGCTCTGGTTCATCGCGATCGCGGTGCCGCTGCAGGTCGTCTTCGCGTTCGGCATCGCGGTCATGCTGACCCGGGCGCGGGCCGGCGCGGCGTCTTCCGCACCGTCTTCTACCTGCCGGCGCTCGTGCCGCCCGTGGCGGCGACGCTCGGCTTCGTCTACCTGCTCAACCCGGCCACCGGCCCGATCAACACGCTGCTGGCCAAGATCGGCGTCGAAGGCCCGCTGTGGTTCAACGATCCGAGCTGGTCGAAGCCGTCGCTCGCGATGCTGAGCCTCTGGGGCATCGGCAACACGATGATCATCTTCCTCGCCGCGGTGCTCGACGTCCCGAAGCATCTCTACGAGTCCGCCGACCTCGACGGCGCCGGGCGGTACCAGCGCCTGCGCTGGGTGACGCTGCCGACGATCAGCCCGGTGCTCCTCTTCGCGGTCGTGCTCGGGGTCATCCAGGGGCTGCAGTACTTCACCCAGGCCTTCGTGGCCGCGAGCGTCGCCGCCGGGCAGGCGTCACAGGGTGGCGCGGTGAGCACGCTCGAGCTCGGCTACCCGGAGGGGTCGACGCTGTTCTATCCCGTGCTCCTCTACTACCACGGCTTCCGGTTCTTCAACATGGGCTACGCCTCCGCGATGTCCGTGCTCCTCCTCGTGGTCGCGTTCGCGGTGACGAGCATCATCATCCGCGGCTCGCGGCGCCAGGTGCACTACCAGGGAGCGGCGCGATGAGCGTGACGAGCCCGCTCGAGCCACAGCCCTTCCGGTCGAGCGACGCCGGCCACCCGCGCTCGTGCGGCGTCGGCGGCTGCTCGTCGCGATCGCCGACCACAGCATCCTCATCGTCGTCGCGATCGCCTTCCTCGCGCCCGTCGTCTTCATCGGCCTGACGTCGCTGATGACGACCGACCAGGCGCTCTCGGCGAAGCTCTGGCCGTCGCCCGTTCCGGTGGCACAACTACGTCGACGTCTTCTCCAGCGCGCCCGATCTGGCGGTGGGCGCTCAACTCGTTCATCTACGCGACGCTTGGCACGCTGGGCCTGCTCATCTCGAGCATCCCGGTCGCCTACGCGTTCTCGCGGCTGCACTGGCGCGGTCGGGACGCGCTCTTCCTCGTCGTGCTCGTGGCGCTGATGCTGCCGCCGCAGGTAACGGTCGTGCCGCTCTACGTGATGTGGGCGAAGCTGCACCTCGTCGGCACCCTCTGGCCGCTGATCCTCCCGAACTGGCTCGGTGACGCGTTCGCCATCTTCCTCCTGCGCCAGTTCTTCCTCACCATCCCGGAGGAGTACCTCGACGCCGCGCGTGTCGACGGCTGCGGCGAGTTCCGCATCCTGACGACGGTGGTGATGCGTCTCGCGAAGCCCGCCATCGCTGCAGTGGCGCTCTTCTCGGTGCTCTACACGTGGAACGACTTCTTCCTTCCGCTCCTCTACGTGGGCGAGAACCCCGACAACTGGGTCGCCTCGATCGGGCTCTCGCAGTTCCGCAACCTGCACCAGGTGCAGTGGAACCTGACCATGGCGGCGACGCTCCTCATCATGTTGCCTGTCGTGCTCATCTTCTTCCTCGCGCAGCGGGCCTTCGTCGAGGGCGTCACGCTCACCGGGGTGAAGGGATGAAGATCGCGGTTGTAGGCGCCGGGTCGACGTACACGCCCGAGCTCGTCTCGGGTATCTCGCGCGAGCGGGAGCGGCTTCCCGTGCGCGAGCTCGTGTTGCACGACATCGACCCCGAACGGCGCAGGGTCGTCGGCGGGATGGCCGAGCGCATGCTCGAGAAGCAGGGCTACGGCGGTGGGCTGACCGTGACGGACGATCTCGACCGCGCTGTCGAGGGGGCCGACTTCGTCCTCCTCCAGATCAGGGTCGGCGGGCAGGAGGCACGACTTGTCGACGAGACCGCGCCGCTGCGCTGCGGCTGCATCGGACAGGAGACGACGGGCGCCGGCGGCTTCGCGAAGGCGCTGCGCACGGTCCCCGTCGTGCTCGAGATCGCGGAGCGCGTGCGAGCCAATGCGGCGCCGGACGCATGGATCGTCGACTTCACCAACCCCGTCGGCATCGTCACCCGCTCCCTGCTCGACGCCGGCCACCGGGCAGTCGGGCTCTGCAACGTGGCGATCGGCTTTCAACGCCGGTTCGCCGGCTGGCTCGGGCTCGATCCGAGGCGTGTGCTCGTCGACCAGGTGGGGCTCAACCACCTCACGTGGATCCGGGCCGTCGTCGTCGACGGCGAAGATGTGCTGCCAGGGCTGCTCGCCGAGCACGGGGGACAGATCGCCGAAGGGCTCGAGCTCCCACGCCGCCTGCTCGACGAGCTCGGTGCGATTCCGTCTCCCTACCTGCGCTACTTCTACCGGCACGACGAGGTGCGTCGAGGAGCTGCGCGGCGGCACCCCGCGCGCGGTCGCCGTCGCCGAGATCGAACGCGAGCTGCTCGAGCTGTATCGCGATGCGGAGCTGTCGGAGAAGCCAGCGCTCCTGGAGCAGCGCGGCGGCGCGTTCTACAGCGAGGCGGCCACCGCCCTGATCGCATCGCTCGCGGGCGACACCGGGGACGCTCAGGTGGTCGACGTGCGGAACGCCGGTGCGGTGCCGGGTCTGGCAGACGACGACGTCGTCGAGCTCCCGGGCGTCGTCGGCGCCGGGGGCGCCCGGCCGCTACCGCAGCGTCCGCTCGCACCGGAGCTGCTCGGTCTCGTCCAGCACGTCGCCGCGTACGAGCGCCTGACGGCGCAGGCTGCCGTGACGCGCGACGCGATCACTGCGCGCAAGGCACTGCTCGCGCACCCGCTCATCGGCCAGCTCGAGCGCGTCGACCACCTGCTCGAGGATCTCGCCGTCGACCTCGTGTCGCCCGAGGCGGTGGCGTCGTGAGCCATCCGGTGATCCTGGCCGTCGACGGGGGCAACTCGAAGACCGATCTCGCGCTCGTGCGGGCCGACGGCGCTGCTGCTGGCACGCGTACGCGGCGCGCAGAGCTCACCTCACCATCTGGGCCTGGCAGGCTGTCTCGACGTCCTGCAAGGCCTGCTCGAGCGGGCGGTCGGAGCCGCCGGCCTGGATGGCGACGGCGTCGTGGCCGAGGTGGGCCAGTTCCTGCTCGCAGGTGTCGACTTTCCGGACGAGGAGCGCGAGCTGTGGGACGCGGTCACGGAGCGTGGCTGGGCCGCCCGTGTCACGGTGGCGAACGACACCTTCGCGGTCCTCCGCGCCGGCACCGATCGCACGTGGGGCGTCGCGATCGTCTGTGGGGCAGGCATCAACTGCGTGGGTGTCGGTCCCGACGGCCGGCAGGTCAGGTTCCCTGCCCTCGGGGCGATCACCGGAGACTGGGGCGGAGGGTACGACGTCGGCCTCGCAGCGCTGTCCGCCGCAGCCCGCAGCGGCGACGGACGCGGCCCGTCCACGAGCCTCGAGCGCGCGGTCCCCGCGCACTTCGGCCTCGAGACGCCGCTCGAAGTGGCGCGGGCGATCCACCGTGGCGAGATCGCGTCGCGCCGGCTCGTCGAGCTGGCGCCGCTCGTGTTCTCGGCGTCTGCGACGGACGAGGCGGCCGTAGCTATCGTCGACCGGCTCGCCGAGGAGATCGTCGCGCTCGCGCGCGCGGCGCTCGAGCGGCTCGACCTGGAGGGCGCGGAGGTCGACGTCGTGCTGGGCGGCGGGCTCATCCGCGCCGCCGACGAGCGGCTGCTGCTGGCCGTGCAGCGGGATCTCGCGGTGGTCGACCCGCGTGCGACGGTAAGGCCGACGACGCTGCCCCCGCTTGTCGGAGCCGCCCTGCGGGGCTTGGACGAGCTCGACGCCGGCCCGGAGGCGCGCCGGCGCGTGCGCGACGAGCTCGGCGACGGTTCGGTGGACAACGGCGAGGCTTCAGGAGCACTGCAGGAGCTGACGGCGGAGGAGGCGCACGGTGGCTGAGGTTCGGTTCGAACAGGCGACCCGCATCTATCCGGGCACGGTTGCGCCCGCCGTGGACTCGCTCGACCTCACGATCGCGGACGGGGAGCTGCTCGTGCTCGTCGGCCCGTCCGGGTCGGGCAAGTCGACTGCGCTGCGGATGCTGGCGGGCCTCGAGGAGGTGGACACCGGCGGGATCTGGATCGGCGACCGCGACGTCACGTACGAGCCGCCGAAGCGCCGCGACATCGCGATGGTGTTCCAGAGCTATGCGCTCTACCCGTATCTCACGGTGGCGGACAACATCGCCTTCCCGCTCAAGATGGCGAAGGTGCCCAAGGCCGAGCGCGCGACTCGCGTGCGCGAGGTGGCCGAGCTGCTGGGTCTCACGGATCTGCTCGAGCGCAAGCCGGGCCAGCTCTCCGGCGGCCAGCGCCAGCGCGTCGCCATGGGACGCGCGATCGTCCGCGCACCCAGCGTCTTCCTCATGGACGAGCCCCTGTCGAACCTCGACGCAAAGCTGCGCGTGCAGATGCGGGCCGACATCGCCGGCCTGCAGGCGCGCCTGGGGGTGACCATGGTGTACGTCACGCACGACCAGTCCGAGGCGATGACGCTCGGTCACCGCGTCGCGGTGCTCTGCGACGGGCGGTTGCAGCAATGCGACGCGCCGCGTGCGCTGTACGACAGGCCCGTGAACACGTTCGTCGGCGGCTTCATCGGCTCGCCGGCGATGAACCTGTGCGCTGCGACGTGCGGCCCGAACGGGTCGATCGCGCTCGGCGGCGCTCGGGTGGCGCTGCCCGCCGGCGTGGAGGCCGGAGTGGGCCGCGAGATCATCGTCGGGCTCCGGCCCGAGTCGCTCGAGCTCGCCGGTGAAGGGCTGCCGGCCCGCGTCGAGGTCGTCGAGGAGCTCGGAGCCGACGCATACGTCTTCTGCGTCGCGCAGGTGAACGGGGTCGAGATGCGGCTCGTGGCCCGCGTCGATGCCCGCAGGCCACCGGAGCGGGACGAGCGGATCTTCCTGCGCCCCCAGTCGGAGGAGGCGCACGTCTTCGACGCCGAGACCGGCGAGCGCCTCTAGGGCATCACGGGGCGAGGGCTGGACATGTCCGGCCCCTGCGAATCGGGGTCAGAGTCGAGGAAAGGCAGGTCGGCAGGCAGCTCCTCCGGCAGCCTGAAGCCGCCGGCTCGCTCGAGTGCCGCGATCCGCGACTCGGTCGACGGGTGGGTGTTGAACATGCTCGAGAGCGCCAGCTCCCCCTTCCGCTCGCTCTCGACCCGGTCGGTCGGGCTCTCGATCCAGAGGTGCGCGACGGAGGCGTCCGCATGGGCGACACGGGTCGGGTCGCGCTCCAGGCGGCGCAGGGCGAGCGCCATGGCCTCCGGGTCGCCGAGGATCTCGGCCGCCGTGCCGTCCGCGAGGAACTCGCGGCGCCGCGAGAGCGCGAGGCGCAGCAGCATCGCCGCGTACGGCGCCAGCAGGAAGCCGATCACGGCGGCGACGATGACGATCACGCCGCCTTTGCGGCGCCCGCCACCCCAGGCGAGCGAGCGGAAGCCGATGTCCGCGATGAAGGCGATCACCCCGACGAACACCGCCGCCATCGTCATCAGGTAGGTGTCGCGGTTGCGGATGTGCGCCACCTCGTGGGCGAGCACGGCCTCCAGCTCGCGCTTCGGCATCGTCCGCAGCAACCCGGTGGTGACGCCCACGAAGCTCTTCTCGGGCCGCAGGCCGGTCGCGAACGCATTCGGCGCCGGATCGTCGACGACCCGCACCTCGGGCGTGACCGTGAGCCCCGCCGCGATCGAGACGTTCTCGACCAGGCGTCGCAGGCCCCGCATCGCATCGGGTGGCAGCTCGTGCGCCCCCGTCATCGAGGCAACCAGGCGTCGCGAGTTGGCGAGCGCGAACGCCGTGTACACGAGCGCGCCCGCGAGCGCGAAGCCGCCGATCGTCAGATCGAGGGCCAGGCCGATCGCGCCGGCCACGATCGCCACGAGGAGAAAGAACCCGGCGACGGTGATCAGGCTGCGCAGCCGGTTGGCGCGGATCTGCTCCTGGAGCGTCATTGGTCGGTCCTGCAACGGCAGCGGTGACGCTGAAGCATCACCCCGCTCGCGGTGGCTCGGGGTGGCCGATCACGTGAGCTGCACCTGGGGCACGGCCTGCGCGTCCTCGCCTGCGGAGAAGAACTCGCGTGCCGAGAAGCCCAGTGGCCTCGCGTACAGGATCCCGGGGATGCTCTGGATCGCCGTGTTGAAGCGCATCACGGTGGCGTTGTAGTAGCGGCGAGCGGCGCTGATCTTGTCCTCCGTGTCGGTCAGGTCCTCCTGCAGGCGGAGGAAGTTCTCGGATGCCTTCAGCTCCGGGTACGCCTCGGCCACCGCGAAGAGCCGGCCCAGCGCGAGACCGAGCAGGTCGTCCGCCTCGGCAGCCGCCCTGGGAGAGCCGGCCCGCTGCAGGGCGGCGCGAGCTTCCGTCACGTTCTGAAAGACCTCGCGCTCGTGTGCCGCGTAGGCCTTCACCGTCTGCACGAGGTTCGGGATCAGGTCTGCACGACGCTCGAGCTGGACGTCGATGTTCGACCAGCCGGTGTCGACCTCGTTGCGGAGCCGCACGAGGCGGTTGTAGCCGACGACGAGGATGAGCACGAGGACCGCGAGGACGCCGAGGGTGATCCAGAGCCACAGCACGGCGAGACCCTACCCTGGCAGCGTCGAGGCCAGCGCCTGGACGACCTCTTCCTGCAGCCAGCTGAGCCAGTGGTAGAGAGCCAGTCGTGGCGCGTCCGGGTCGGACGGATCGAAGACGCCGTAGCTCTCCTCCGTGATGTCGAGTTGCGTGCCGACCACGAGCCGGAGGCTCTCCAGGGCGTCGAGCCACGACTCCAGCTCGGCCTCGGTCAGGCGCTCGGACTCCGCCGTTCGTGCGAGCTCGCCGAGCGCGGCCAGCTTGCCGTCGAGCAGGCTCGAGCCGACGAGGCGCCTGTACTCGTCCTCTGCCGCGGGATCATCCGTGTGCGCGGGTGGGAAGAGCCGCGCCACACTCGCGTCGCCGGCGTCGAGCAACGCGTGTGCTTGCGCCGGCAGCTCGCCGAGAAGCTCACGCTCCTCCCGCGGCAGCTCGACCACGAAGGTCCCGTCGGGCGAGCGCTCGATGCGCCGTCGTTGCATCTACAGCATCAATCCTGGCGCATCGTCGCCCACAGGCCGTGGGCGTGGAGTCGCGCGACATCGTGCTCCGCCTTCTCGCGCGTCCCCGATGACACGACCGCCTTGCCCTCGTTGTGGACCTGCAGCATCAGCTTCGTCGCCTTGGCAGTCGGGTACCCGAAGACCTTTCTGAACACCAGGGCCACGTAGCTCATCAGGTTGATCGGGTCGTTCCAGACGATCACGATCCACGGTGAGTCTTCATGCCGCTCGTCGTCGGCACCGGGCTCCTCGACGCGGATCGGCGCCTCGACCGTGCTCGTGCTCATGCTGCATTGTCGCCTGAAGGCGGTTGTTGGTGGTCGTCAGGCGTCGTTGCCCGACTCTTCGCCGTGACCGTAGGCCTGGAGCCGTTCGACCAGGATCGTCCCGAGCTCGGACTCCTCGTCGTCGGTCTGCGATCTCGTCGTGGTGCGCTCGGGCGGCCTGGGCTTGGAGCGCCGGCGCTTCCGCTCGGCCTGCTCGAGCTTCCGCCGCGCTGCTTCCACCTCGCGGCGGCGCTTCGCCTCCTCGCTGGCGCGCCGGGCCGCCTCTTCCTCGGCCCGCCGCGTCTCGTCGCGGCGGGCGCGGTCGCCGGCGGCCGCCGACCTCTCCAGTGCCTCCTCTGCTTGCCGGCGCTCCTCCTCTTCCGCCCGCCGCACAGCCTGCTCGGTCTCCCGGAGGCGCTCGTGCTCGAGGCGGAGTCGCTCCCTCTCTGCCTCGCGCTCTTCCTTCACCGACCGGCGGCGCTGATCCTCTTCGGCGCGCAGCGCTCAGCCTCCGCCTCACGGGCCTGCCTGCTCGGCGCGGCGTTGTGCCTCCTCGAGCCGCGCCTGCTCCTCGGCCTCGGCACGTCGGCGCGACTCCTCAGTCCGTCTGGCTTCCGCTCGGCGCGCCGTTTCGCCTCCTCCAGCTGCGCCTGCTCGTTGGCCTCTGCGCGTGCGCGCGACTCCTCAGACTGTCTGGCTTCGCGCTCGGCGCGGCGTTTCGCCTCCTCGAGTCGAGCCTGCTCCTTGGCCTCCGCGCGCACGCGCGACGCCTCGGCCTTCCGCGCTTCCTCGTCCGCGCGCCGCTGCGCCTGTTGCAGCCGCGCCTGCTCCTTGGCCTCCGCGCGCATGCGCGGCGCCTCGGACCGCTTGGCTCTCTGCTCCGCCCGCCGCTTCGCCTCCTCCTGGCGGAGACGCTCCGCCGCCTCCGCCAGCACGCGCGCCTGCTCGGCCTTTCGCGCCTGCTGGTCGGCCCGACGCGCCTCCTGCTCGGCCTCCTGTTGCGCCTTCTCCTGCCGGCGGCGCTCGTCGGCCTGGGCGCGTTGCTGTGCTGCCTCGGCCTCTCGGGCTTCCTGCTCGGCGCGTCGTTGTGCCTCCTCCAGCCGAGCCCGCTCCTCGGCTTCTGCGCGGAGACGAGCCTGTTCGGCCTGCTTGGCCGCCTTCTCGGCCCTTTCGCCTCCTTGCTCGGCCTGGGCTTCGCGCTCGCGCTTCCTGGCGACGTCGCGCGGCGTCGACGCGCTTTGCCTCCTTCTCTGCCCGTTTCGCCTCCTTGGCTGCGTGCGCGTCGTCCGCGCGCGACCTGCCCCGCGGCGGTCGTCCGCTACGAGGGGACCCGCCTCTTCGGCCGAAGGCGGCTCGGCGACACCGGCTCGCTCGAGCTCGAGCCGACGCAGTTCGACACGACGGATCTTCCCGTCCGCCGTCCTCGGCAGCTTTGTGACGAACTCGATCTCGCGCGGGTGCGTGTACGCGGCAGGGTCGCTGCTCGCAGGCGCGCGGAGCTCGTCTGCGAGCTCGTCCGTCGCCTCGAGGTCCGGCTCGGAGAACGACGAACGCCTTCACGGTCTGGGTATGGTCGGCGCCGGGCTTGCCCACCACGGCGCTCTCGGCAACCGCCGGATGGTCGAGCAACGCGCTCTCCACCTCGAAGGCACCGACGCGGTGGTCGGCGCTGACGATCACGTCGTCTGCGCGCCCCATGAACCAGAAATTGCCGTCTTCGTCGCGTGTGGCCCGGTCGCCCGTGAGGTACCAGGGCCCCCGAAACGCGCCCTCGGTCTCCTCGGGTGCGCCCCAGTAGCGGTCGAACAGCGTCGGCGGGCGCCCCTGCAAGTCCGATCTCGCCTTCCTCTCCCAGAGGCATCTCTCGACCGTCCTCGTCGATCACGGCGAGGTGATGTCCGCGGATGGGGAGCCCCATCGAGCCGAGCTGCGAAGCGCTCGACGGTGTGCCCGCGAGCAGCAGGGCGTTCTCGGCCTGGCCGTAGCCGTTGTGCACCGCGATCCCGAAGGCCTCGTGGAATCGGGCGATCACGGCGGGCCTCAGCGGCTCACCGGCCGAGACAGCGTGACGGAGGCGAGACGGCCGCGACGTCTCGAGATGGTCGAGCTCGGCCATCAGGCCGTACTCCCTCGCGGTCTGACCGAGGATCGAGACCCCGAGGAACTCGAGGAGGTCGAGCCGTTCCGCAGGATCGAATCCGCCTGCATGCATCACGATCTCCGCGCCGAACGACCAGGGCCCGAGCACGTTCCAGATCGAGTGTCCCCACCAGTTGCCGGCGCTGCACCAGACGATGTCTCCGGGACCGACGTCCAACCAGTGCTTGGCCTGCAGCCGCACCGCGTGCGTCGCGGCGTGTGTGTGCGCGACCCCTTTCGGCGCCTTCGTCACCCCGGACGTGTACAGGATGAAGGGGTAGTGGTCGGCAGACGTGATCTCCGTCGGCGCGACCGGCCGGCATCGCTTGAGCAGAGCCTCGGCCTCGTCGAGGAAGAGCACGTCGATCTCGGTCTCGAGCTCGGCGCACGCGTCGTCGACGTCGATCTCGGCGCTGCGGTCTGCGATCAGCACCGAGGCACCGGTTTGCCGGGCGCGGAAGGCGAGATCGTGCGCCGCCATGGGCTCCGGGCACGGGACCACGACGAGACCACACTTGATCGCGCCAAGCAAGATGCCGGTCGTCTCCGGCACGTTCCCGAGCAGGGCGAGCACGCGGTCACCGGGCTGGTAGCCCGACCCTCGCAGGAGGTGCGCCCAGCGCGCGGCGTCCGCCGCCACCTGCGCGAACGTTCGCCGCTCGATCACGCCGTCGCCGTCGACGAACGTCAGCGCGGTCCGTCTCGGGTCCGTGGCGAAGTGCTCGACGACGTCTCGAGTGAAGTTGAAGCCCGCCGGGGCTACCCAGCCATCGTCTTCGTGCGCCACAAGATCCCCCCCGACATTGTCATCTGCTTCGTGGCCGCCGTCGAGAGTGGATCTCGTGCCGACGTGACCGGTGCGGAGCTAGGCCGCCTGGTTGCCTCCTGCCGGACTGACACCCTCCTCGTCGCTCTGGCCCGCGCCGTAGGGCGTGAGCCGCGCCACCAGGGAGCCGCCGGCCGCCGCCCGGTCCTCGTCACCCTGGCGCCACCTGCGCCTGCGCCGCTCAACGGCATGCACCTCTTCCGCTTGTCGCTGCACGACCCGCCGCCGCTGCTCCGCCTCGGCGAGCGCCAGTCTGATCGCTGCCTCTTCGCGGCGCCGCTCCAGCTCCTCGGCGGCGAGCGAAGCGGCGGCCTCGGCTGCCCGTAGCTGCTCGGCGCGCCGCTGGCTCTCTCCTTGCTCGAGCGCGAGCCCTTCGTGCTCCTGCTCGATCCGTCGCGCCAGCCGCGACTCCTCCGCCTTCGACCATTGCCGCTCGGCCTCGGCACGCCTGCGCTCTGCCGCCTCCTCGAGGAAGCGCGCGACCGCCGCGTCCGCCTCCTCGGTGCCTGCGATGGCCTCATCGAGCGCCACCTCGGTGAGCTCCGCGGGCTTCACCTCGGCCTCGACCGTTGCCTCGGCCTCCACTTCGACCTCGACGTCCGCCTCATCGGCGCGCAGGGCGGCGTCTGTTTCCGCTTCCGGTGGTACCGGCGGATCGGGAACGGAAACAGGAGCCGGTGGCTGGGCCTGCCCCGGCGCTGCCGCATCGAGCCGGCGCAACTCGGCGCGGCGGATCTTGCCGCTCGCGGTCTTCGGCAGCTCGGTGACGAACTCGATCTCGCGCGGGTACTTGTACGGGGCGGTGACCTTCTTCACGTGCTTCTTCAACTCTTCGGCGAGCTTCTTCGTCGGCGCATGGTCATCCCGGAGCACGACGTAGGCCTTGACGATCTGCCCGCGCACGTCGTCGGGCTTTCCGATCACGGCGCTCTCGGCGACCCCAGGATGCTCGAGCAGCGCGCTCTCGACCTCGAACGGGCCGATCCGGTACGCGGCGCTCAGGATCACATCGTCCGCACGGCCGGTGAACCACATGCTGCCGTCTTCGTCGCGTGTCGCGCGGTCGCCGGTCAGGTACCAGTTGTCGCGGAACACCGCTGCGGTCTCGTCCGGAGCGTTCCAGTAGCGCATGAAGAGCGACGGAGGCCTGCCGTAGAGCGCGATGTCGCCCTCGACCCCGTCGGCGACCTCGTTTCCCTCGTCGTCGATCACCGCCACCTGGTGCCCCGGCGTCGGCCAGCCCATCGATCCGGGACGCACGGCCCGCTCGCGGGTGTTGGCCACCAGCAGCGTGTTCTCCGTTTGCCCGTACCCGTCGTAGATCGTCACACCCAACGCCTCGCGGAACCGCGCGATCACCTCTGGGTTGAGGGGCTCGCCGGCCGAGACGGCGTGCCGGAGCGACGGGAGCGGGCGGGAGCCGAGCGCGTCCAGCTTCGCCATCATCCGGTACTCGGTCGGCGCCTGGCAGAGAATGGTGACGCCGAGGGACTCCAGCAGCTCCAGACGCTCCGCGGTGTCGAAGCCACCCTCGTGCATGACGATCTCCGCCCCACGCGACCAGGGACCGAGGAGCACATTCCAGATCGACTTCGCCCAGCCGGTGCCTGCCGTGCACCAGACGAGGTCGCCTGGTTGTGCGCCCAGCCAATGCTCGGCCTGCATGCGCTTCGCGAACAGGTACGCGTGTGAGTGCGTCGCCCCCTTCGGCTCCTTCGTCGTCCCGGAGGTGTAGAGGACGAGCGCCTCGTCACACCAGAGGGTTTCCTCGGTGTCGGCGGTCAGCGGCTGCCGTTGCAGAAGCAGCTGGGCGTCGTCGAGATAGAGCACCGTGATCGGCTCGTCGAGTAACCCTCGCATCGCGTCGACCTCGCCCTCCAGGGCGCGGTCGGCGACGATCAGCTTCGCCCGCGAGTCTCGCGCCCGGAACGCAAGGTCGCGGGCTCGGAGCATGTCCGAGCAGGGCACGCTGACGAGGCCCGCCTTGATCGCGCCGAGCATCACGCCCAGCCAGGCAGGCACCTTGCCGACGAGCACGAGCACGCGGTCACCCGGACCGCACCCCTGCGTCCGCAGGAGCTGCGCCCAGCGGGCGGCGTCGACGCGACAGCTCGGCGAAGGTGAGGCGCTGCACGAGGCCCGTGCGATCGACGAATGTGAGCGCCCCGCGGCTGCGGTTGGCTGCGAGCGGCTCCACGACGTCACGCACGAAGTTGAAGCGGTCCGGAACGTCCCACGAGAAGCCGGCGTGCTCGAGGCCCACTAGCCGGCCTCCTGTTCCCAGCGTTCGCGATAGTCCTCTCGCACCGGCTGGAAGATGTCCAACACGGTCGCTCCGTCGGGTCCGCAGTAGGCGGAGTGCTCGACCCCGCCGGGTAGCACATAGCCCTCCATGGGACCGAGCTCGTGCGCGACACCGTTCACGACGAGCGCCTGCATGCCGCGCAGCACCACCCCGAGCTGCTCGTGAGGATGATCGTGCAGCGGCACCACGGCGCCCGGCTCGAACTCGATCAGGTTCAGCATCGCTCCGGCGCCGAAGAGCGGCCGCCCGCTGACGCCGTCCGCCAGGGCGAACGCGCGCACGTCGTCGAACCGGACAAACCGAGCCTCCACGGCCTCGTTGATTATCGTCTCTCGCATGACCGCCGTCGAGAGCGAGCTCCTGCGCCACCAGGCGTACCTCGGCGGTTCCTGGGTCGACGCGGACTCAGGGGCCACCTTTCCGGTGCTGAACCCGGCCACCGGGGAGACGATCACCGAGGTGCCGAGGATGGGTGCGGCGGAGACGCGGCGCGCGATCGAGGCCGCTCACGAGGCCCTGCCCGCCTGGAAGGGCCGTACGGCCAGGGAGCGAGCGCGCGTGCTGCGACGCCTCGCCGACCTGATGCTCGAGCGCTCGGACGGGCTTGCGACCTTGCTCGTGCTCGAGCAGGGCAAGCCGCTGGCCGAGGCGAAGGCCGAGATCGCGTATGCCGCCTCCTTCTACGAGTGGTTCGGCGAGGAGGCCAAGCGCCTCGACGGGCGGGTCATCCCGACCCCCTGGCCCGAGAAGCGGATCGTCGTCACGCGCGAGCCCGTCGGGGTGACGGCGGGGATCACCCCGTGGAACTTTCCCTCCGCGATGCCGACCCGCAAGTCCGCGCCGGCCCTTGCGGTCGGCTGCACGATGGTGCTCAAGCCGGCGGAGCAGACGCCGCTCTCCGCGCTCGCGGTGGCCGCACTGGCCGAGGAGGCGGGCGTGCCACCCGGGGTGCTCTCCGTCGTCACCGGTGACGCGGAAGACGCTCCCTCGATCGGTGGCGAGATGACGTCCAACCCGCTCGTGCGCAAGCTCGGGTTCACCGGGTCCACCGAGGTCGGGAAGCTGCTCATGGCGCAGTGCGCGAAGCAGCTGAAGAAGGTCTCGCTGGAGCTGGGTGGGAACGCGCCGTTCATCGTCTTCGACGACGCCGACCTCGAGGAGGCGCTGCAGGGCGCGCTCGTGTGCAAGTTCCGCAACTCGGGTCAGACGTGCATCTCGGCCAATCGGATGCTCGTCCAGGACGGGATCTACGACGACTTCCTCGCCGCGTTCACGGACGCGGTTGCGAGCCTCGTCGTGGCGGACGGGCTCACACCCGGCGTGGCCGTCGGGCCGCTGATCGACGGCGCGGCCCTGGAGAAGGTCGAGCGCCACGTCGCCGACGCTCTCGCGGGAGGCGCCGACCTCGTCACCGGCGGCTCGCGGCTCGAGGGCCAGTTCTTCCAGCCCACGATCCTCACCGGCGTCACGGAGACGATGGCCATGAGCTGCGAGGAGACCTTCGGCCCCGTGGCCGGGATCGGGCGGTTCACCACCGAGGAGGAGGCGATCCGCATCGCCAACGACACGCCCGTACGGCCTCGCCGCCTACTTCTTCACGCGTGACCTGGGCCGCCTCTGGCGCGTCGGCGAGGCGCTGGAGTACGGCATCCTCGGCGTGAACACCGGTCTCATCTCCACCGAGGTGGCCCCCTTCGGCGGCGTCAAGGAGTCCGGCATCGGCCGTGAGGGCTCGAGCTTCGGCGTCGACGACTGGACGGAGCTCAAGTACTGGGCCGTCGGCGGGGTCGACCGGTGATCCTGGAAGTCCGCGACTACCACGTCTTCACGGGCAAGCTGCCCGAGCTGCTGCGCCTGTACGAGGAGGAGGGCATCCCGATCCAGGAAGAGGTGCTGGGCGGGTTCGTGGGCGCCTTCACCACCGACATCGGCGCGCTCTCGACGTACACCCACCTGTGGCGGTACGACAGCTACGAGGAGCGCGAGCGACGCCGCGCCGTGCTTCAGGGGCGGGACGACTGGAAGGCGTTCCTGGCCAAGATCCAGCCGCTCATCCACACCCAGCAGAACCGCGTTCTCGTTCCCACCTCGTTCTCCCCGTTGCGCTGATGGCCGCGCTCGACGGTAAGGTCGCGATCGTCACCGGTGCGGCGCAGGGGATCGGTCATGCGATCGCCCAGGGTCTCGCCGTGGAGGGTGCGCGCGTCGTCGTCGCCGACCTGCGGCGCGCCGAGGAAGCGGCTGCTGCCTTCAAGGACGGCATCGGCCTCACCGTCGACGTCGCAGACGAAGCGGCGGTGCAACGCATGGTCGACGAGACCGTGGAGCGCTGTGGCGGCCTCGACATCCTCGTCAACAACGCCGGCCTGTACGCGTCGCTCGCCATGCGGCCGTTCACGGAGATCCCGCTCGAGGAGTGGCGGCAGGTGATGGACGTCAACGTGGCCTCGATGTTCCTCACCTGCCGGGCGGCGGTGCCGGTGATGCGCGAGCGTGGCGGGGGCGCGATCGTGAACATCTCGTCCGGCACCCCGTTCCGCGGTGTGCCGTTCCTCCTCCACTACGTGACGAGCAAGGGCGCCATCGTCGCGTTCACCCGAGCGCTGGCGCGCGAGCTCGGCAAGGACGGCGTGCGGGTGAACTGCGTCGCGCCGGGGTTCACGATGTCTGAGGGCGTCAAGGAGCACCCGGAGGTGGTCGAGAAGCTCCGTGACGTGTCGGTCGCAGCGCGAACGATCCAGCGCGATCAGGAGCCCGAGGACGTCGTCGGCGCCGTCGTCTACCTGGCGGGTCCGTCCGCCGGGTTCGTCACCGGACAGACGATCGTGATCGACGGGGGGCAGTTCTTCCACTAGCTGCGCTGGCCGTCGGCTCGCGAGTTGGAAAACGGAGACCGCCGCAGAGCGGCGGGTGGGAAAGCACCAGCCTCACTCGCGCCGAGGGTCGCGACGCTGAACTGCCTCGCGATTCAGGCTGGTGTCCTCTGCCCGCCGCTCTGCGGCGGTCTGAAGTATTCGTCACCCAAGGCGCTTATGGCATGGCCCGACGTTTCGCGACCGCGATACGCTCGAGCACGTGAGGCTGTCCCTCTACGAGTTCCACACCGGTGTCGAGACGATCGGCGGCAACCGCGTCGTGTACGACGTCGCTGGCGGCGAGGCACATTTCGGTGCCGCCTCGGTGGACGGCCCTGCGCTCGTCTGGCAGCTCGACCATGACGAGGTGGAGTCCGCGAGCGCGCTGCTGTCGCGCGCGGTTCACCTCGACCCGTTCGCCCAGTGGATCGCCCGTTGCGACCGCGTCGACTTCCCCAGGGGCGGTGTCGCGTACACGCACACGCATCCGGGGCCGGGGATCCGCTACCTGCTCCACGGCGAGCTCGAGATCCGCACGGAAGGGCGGTCAACCTTCTACGGGCCGGGTGGCGCCTGGTTCGAGAGCGGGCCCGACCCGGTGCTCGCCTCCGCGTCGGCGCACAGCGAGACCGGCTTCGTCCGGGTGCTCCTGCTGCCGGCCGAGTGGGAGGGGAAGCGCACGATCCGGTATCTCGACCCGGCGGATGAGGACAAGCCGAAGCTGCAGCGCGCGACGGTGCTCCTCGAGCACCGGATCGCTCTTCCGGCATGACGCGGCGCGGTGGCGAGATCCTCGTCGACCAGCTCGTGCTGCACGGCGTCGAGTTGGCGTTCGGCGTCCCGGGTGAGAGCTATCTCGACCTCCTCGATGCGCTCGTCGACTCGCCGATCCGCTTCGTGTCCTGCAGGCACGAGGTTGGCGCAGCGAACATGGCCGAGGCACACGGAAAGCTGACGGGACGCCCGGGGGTGTGCATGGTCACGCGCGGGCCAGGCGCGACACACGCAGCGTGCGGCGTCCACACCGCGGCGCAGGACTCGACGCCGATGCTGCTCCTCGTCGGCCAGGTGCCGCGCGCGGTGCTCGGTCGCGAGGCGTTTCAGGAGCTCGACTACCGCAGCGTGTTCGGTGGCATGGCGAAGTGGGTCGAGCAGGTCGAGTCCGCGGACGCCATGGCCGCGGCGGTCGCGCAGGCGTTCGACGTCGCGACCGCTGGTCGACCGGGTCCAGTCGTGCTGGCGCTGCCGGAGGACGTGCTGGCCGAGGAGTCCGACGCCCCGGACGCTCCCCTGGTTGTCGCCCGCCGGCCTACGCCCGCGGCGGAGGAGCTCGCGCGCCTGCGCGCGTTGCTCGCCTCTGCGAGCCGTCCGCTCCTGATCGTGGGCGAGGGCGGCTGGAGCGCAGCAGCGTCGGAGGACGCGCGTGTGTTCGCGGAGTCGAACCGAGTGCCGGTTGCGGCGTCGTTTCGCTGCCAGGACTACATCGACAACCACTCCAGCGTCTACTGCGGACACCTCACCATCGGGCCCGACCCGAGGCTGGCCGATCGGGTGCGACAGGCCGACCTGATCGTCGCCCTGGGCGGCCGGCTCGGCGACATCACGACGAGCGGGTACACGCTGCTCGATGTCCCCGTGCCGCGGCAGACAGTCGTGCGCATCCATCCCGACGCCCAGGAGCTCCGGTCGGTCTACGAGCCGGCCATGGCGATCGTCTCGGGACTGCCCGAGGCAGCTGCTGCGCTCCGCGCCCTCGAGCCCGTGCAGCCTCGCTGGGCGGAGTGGGCCGACGAGGCGCGGGCGGACTACGTCGACAATCTCCGCCACGCCCCGTTGCCCGGTGACGTCGACATGGGCGACGTGATGGCGCACCTACGGGCGCGCTTGCCGGCCGACGCGATCGTCGCAACCGGTGCCGGGAACTTCACCGTGCTGGGCCCACCGCTTCTACGAGTTCCAGCGCTACCCCTCCCAGCTCGCGCCGAGGAGCGGCGCGATGGGCTACGGGCTACCCGCGGCGGTCGCGGCGAAGATCGCGCATCCCGAGCGGACGGTGCTCTGCATCGCGGGCGACGGCGACTTCCTGATGACAGGGCAGGAGCTCGCAACGGCGGTCCAGCACGACGCCGCGATCGTCGTGCTCGTGGTCGACAACGGCATGTACGGGACGATCCGCATGCACCAGGAAGCCCACTTTCCCGGGCGTGTCGTCGGCACCGACCTTCGTAACCCGGACTTCGCGGCGCTCGCACGCGCCTTCGGCGCCTACGGCGAGCGCGTCGATCACACAGAGGAGTTTCCGGATGCGCTCGACCGCGCTCTCGTCTCCGGGCTGCCGTCGGTTCTCCACCTGGTCGTCGACCCGGAGGCGATCACGCCTCGGCGCACGCTGACGGAGATCCGCGAGTCGTTCCGCGGGTAGGAGGCCGGCCACAGCGGCCAGCGTGTCGCACCCGACGCAATTTGATGCCTGTGATGCTACACTACATACATCATGCGCACCACAGTCACACTCGACGACGATGTCGCTGCCCTGGTAGAGAGCGAGCGGGCACGCACTGGCGAGACGTTCCGCGCCGCGATCAATCGGCTGCTGCGACGTGGCGCACGCCTCGACGTGTCGCCGCCCGCTGCGCCGCTGCCGCTGATCCCGGGCCGGCCGATCCTCGACGTTTCCGACGTGTCCGCGTTGCTCGCATCGCTCGACGACGAGCGCCGCGCCGAGCGCAACCTCGCGTGACGCTGCTCGACACCAACCTGCTCATCTACGCGGCATTCAGCGACACCCCCGAACACGAGCGCACCCGCGCCTGGCTCGACGAGCGCCTCCGGGACGACGAGGGCATCGTGTTGTGCTGGCCGGTCCTGTACGCCTTTGTTCGTCTCACCTCCAGCCCCAGGGTCTTCGGCCCCCACGCCCTCCCCGTACCGCACGCGTGGGCAACAGCAGCGGCCTTTCTTGCCCAGCCGACTGCACGCGTCGTCGTCCCCGGCCCCGGCCATGAAGCGATCGCCGAAGAGCTGGCCGCCACCCCCGGCCTGCGAAGCGACGACGTCCCGGATCTGGAGCTCGCGGCCCTTGCCATCGAGCACGGTCTCGTCCTCGCCTCACGCGACCACGGCTTCAGACGCTTCACATCCCTCCGTACTACCGACCCGCTCGCCTGAGGTGCGATAGGCGGAGCCGAGCTCGACGATCTGCTCGTGGCGGCGGGGCCCTCGTTCGAGGGATTCCCTCCCCCTTCCGGGGGATGAACCATGTGTCCATGCGCCCAGCAGTCGTTCTCGTCACGGTCGCGCTCGCACTGCCCACGCTCGTGCACGCGGCCGGCCCGTCGCTCACGCCGTGGCAGGTGTCGACGCGGTTCAAGCAGGCGACGGGCGACAAGCTGGTGCAGAGCCGAAAGTCCTCGTATCCCGGGCACTACGTCGCCCTCGATCTCGGTGTCGTGACGATCGCCAAGAAGGCGAAATACGGGACGTTCACCGTCTACGTCGTCACCGACCCCGACGTCGAGGCACAGGTCACCGACCTGCTCGCGGACGCGCACACCGGCGTGCTCGGCACCCCCTCTGCCGGAAACATCCACTGGGAGTCGGGCCGCACGATCTACGGTGACCGCTTCTGGCTCGCCAAGCGCCGCTACGGCACGAACGTGGTGCTCTGGTGGATCGGGTCGACGCCGGTCAAGAAGACGGATGCGACCTTCCGCCGGCTGCACGCAGCGTTGACGAAGGCCACTCGCCCGTAGCCCTGCCGCACCGTAGGCTGTCGCGGTCAATCGACCGCGAAGGAGGCGAAACGCCGCATGGCCAGGTCCTACGCAAGCACCGTCATCGAGGCTCCCGCCGACGAGGTCTGGGCGCGCATCCGCGACTTCAACGGCCTCGCCACCTGGCACGGCGGGCTCGTGGCCACGAGTGAGATCGAGGACGGCAAGAACGGCGACCAGACCGGTGGTGTGCGCAGCTTCACGCTCACGGACGGCACGCACATCCGGGAGCGGCTGCTGAGCCACTCCGACGTCGAGCGTGAGTACTCCTACAACTTCGAGAAGACCCCCTTCGACGTCGACAACTACCACGCGACGATTCGCGTAACGCCTGTCACGGACGGCAACACGAGCTTCGTCGAGTGGTGGACGACGTTCGACTGCGACCGCGACAGGCAGGATCACTGGACGGAGTTCTTCGCCACCCAGGTCTTCCAGGGCGGGTTCGACGCGTTGAAGGCGCATTTCGACCATGCATGACCGCCGCACAGCCTCGTGGAGGGGACAGTCCCCTGCGGGGACAGTCCCCTCGTGCGGTCGGGCTCGGCCATGAGGAAGCGAATCGAGTACCGGGTCGACGGTCAGGCCGAGCCGATCTCGCACTTCACGGACGCCGTCCAGGCCGGCGGCCTGCTCTTCGTGAGCGGCATCGTCCCGGTCGACGAGAACCGCGACCTTGTCGGGGGAGACGACGTCGTCGCGCAGGCGCGCTGCGTGTTCGAGAACATGCGCCAGGTGCTCGGTACGGCGGGCTGCACCTTCGCGGACGTGGTCAAGGTGACCGTGTTCCTCACCGACGTGAACGACCGGCCGCTCGTCAACCCGGTACGGCAGGAGGTGTTCGGTGACACGCGACCGGCATCGACCCTCGTCGAGGTCTCCGCGCTCGTGATCCCCGGCGCGAAGATCGAGGTCGAGGCGGTCGCCCTCGTTCCGTGAACGACCTCTGGAACGCGATCGTCACACCGCTCGACGAGCCGCTTCGAGAGACCGCTTCGGGCCCGCTCGCAGGGCGGAGGCTGGCGGTGAAGGACCTCATCGACGTGGCCGGGGTGCGCGCGACGTACGGCTCGCGTCTGTACGCCGACCACGTGCCGGCCGCGCATGCACCTGTCGTCGAGCGGGCGCTCGCGGCGGGTGCTGAGGTCGTCGGCAAGACGAACCTGCCCGAGTTCGCCTGGGGGGTGCTCGGCGACAACGAGCTCCTGGGCATGTGCCACAACCCGGCACGACCCGGTCGCACGACCGGCGGGTCGAGCTCCGGCAGCGCGGCGGCCCTGGCGGCGGGCCTGTGCGATCTCGCCCTGGGCACTGACACCGGGTGCTCGATCAGGCTCCCGGCGGCCGCATGTGGCGTCGTCGGGCTCAAGACGCAATGGGGCCGGATCTCGCTGGAGGGCATCTATCCCCTCTGTCCCACGCTCGACACCGTCGGGCCGATGGCCCGGTCGGTGGCCGACGTGGCGCTTCTCTGGTCGGTCCTCACGGGTGACCCGCTCCCGAAGCCGCGCCTGGACGGGCTCACCGTGGGCCTCCTGCGACAGCCACCCGAGATCGGCGACGGTCGTGCGACGGAGTGGAGCGACGCCGTCGACGCGTGGGTACCCGACCTCGAGCGGCTCGGAGCCCGAGTCGTCGAGTCACGGGTGCCCGACGCCACGGCTGACACCTGGCCCTTCTTCCAGTACGAGGCGCGTACGTCGCACGCGGCCACGTTTCCCGCGCGAGCAGCTGAGTACGGCGCGGTGATGCGCGCGAAGCTCGAGGCGGCCCATCGCGCGACGGACGAGGCGATCGACGCCGGGCGCCGCGCCGTCCACGAGTGGCGCAGGTACGAGCCGGAGGTCGACCTCTACGTGAGCCCCTGCACCGCCATCGAGCTGCCGGCCGAGGACGCGGACGAGCTCGAGGTGCGGTTGCCGTTGTCGTCGTTCCTGCGCTGGGTCAACCTCGTCGGCTGGGCCGGGTTGGCGATCGGCGACATGCAGCTCGTCGCTCCGCGCGACGAGACCGTCCTGGCCGCGGGGCTCGCATGGGAGCGCAGGTAACGCGCCAGCAACCCGCGTGGGGCGCGCCCGAGCGTAGGTGCTCTGGGACAGTCCCCGGCTACGAGCCGGTGAAGTCCGGGGGCCGCTTCTCGACGAATGCCTCGACGCCCTCGCGGAAGTCGTGCGTCTGCTGCAGCAGGCCGTAGGCGAGCCCTTCGAGCTCCAGACCCGTGTGCAGCGGTCCGTCGTACGCCGTGTCGATCACGCGTTTCGCCATGGCCAGGGCGAGTGGGGAGTAGCCGCGCAACTCGGAGAGCAGCGAGTCGACGGCGGCATCGAGCTCGGCCGCCGCCATCACCGCGCCGACGAGGCCGACGGCGAGCGCTTCCTCGCCGCCCACGCGGCGGCCGCGCATGATCATGTCCTTCGCGCGCCCGACGCCGATCATCCGCGCCAGGCGCTGCGTCCCTCCGGAGCCGGGGATCATCCCGATCGTGACCTCGGGCAGGGCGAGCTGAACGTCGTCCGCCGCGACGCGGAAGTCGCACGCGAGCGCCAGCTCGAGACCGACGCCGAACACGTACCCCTGCAGCTTCGCCACCACCGGCTTCGAGCAGCGCTCGGGTGCGGCCACGTTGCGTGCGAGCTGCGACACGACCCACGGCGACTTCTCCAGGAACCCGGGGATGTCGCCGCCCGCGGTGAACGCGCCACCGGCACCGGTGAGCACCACGAACCGGATCTCTTCGTCGCGGTCGAGCTCGGCGAACACGATCGAGAGCTGGTCTCGGGCGAGCATCGAGACCCGGTTGAGCTTCCCCGGGACATCCAGGGTGATCGTTGCGACGTCACCGTCGCGCTCGACCCGGAACCCGTCGTAGTCCAACCCTGTTCCTCCCGCTCGGTGGTGCCGAGCTCTCAGCCCGGCACCTGGGTCTGGTCACGAAGCACGCGCCGCAAGATCTTCCCAGAAGCGCTCTTCGGGAGCGCATCCATGAATCGATACTCACGCGGTCGCTTGAATCGGGCGAGCGCCGAGTCGAGGCAGTATGCGTCGAGCTCCTCGGGGCGGGCGTCACCGACGACGATCGCGACGACGCGCTGACCCCAGCGGTCGTCCGGTGCGCCGATCACGGCCACCTCCTGCACGCCTGGATGACCCGCGAGCACGTCCTCGACCTCGAGTGGGTGCACGTTCTCACCGCCCGAGACGATCATGTCGTCGACCCGACCGTCGATCCACAGGTCACCGTCCTCGTCCAGGTGGCCGGTGTCGCCCGTCCGGTACCAGCCGTCCTGGATCGCCTTCGCGTCCGCGTCGGGTCGGTTCCAGTAGCCGGAGAAGGCCTCGTCGGAGGACATGTGCACGCAGACCTCACCGCTGGAGTCCAGCCGCAGCCGCGTGTTGACCGCGGGTCTCCCGGCGCAGCCCGGCTTGCGGAGCTGATCGCGCCCGATCGAGAAGGTGTAGACCTCGGTCGACCCGAAGTGGTTGACGAACACGTCGGGCGAGAACACCTCTCCACAGCGTCGAACCATCGTCGACGTCATAGCCGCGCCGGCGTACCCGAGCGCCCGCACCGACGTGAGGTCTCGCACCGCGAGGTCGGGGTGGTGGAGGAGGTCGTGAAAGAGGGTCGGCGCCAGATAGAGCGAGGTGATGCGCTGCTCCTCGATCAGCCGCAGCGCCTCGCTCGCATCCCAGCGCGGCTGCGGCACGAAGCACCCGCCGACCAGGTGCATCGCGATGAGCGAGTGGATGCCCATCGTGTGGTACAGCGGCATCACGCCGAGCGTGCGGTCGCTCCACAGGTAGCCGTGCTGGAGCGCCTGCGACCAGCCGCCGGCGCGGTCGGCGCGGTGTGAGCGTGGGACGCCCTTCGGCCTGCCGGTCGTGCCCGAGGTGTACAGGATCAGCGAGATCTCGCTCTCGTTCCTGGCGAGCTCACCGGGGTGGTCGCTTCCGTCGGGGAGCTCGTCACCGTCGCGGATCACCCTCTGCGCGTCGCAGTCGGCGATGCAGTAGTCGAGCTCCTCCGCCGACAGCCGCCAGGAGAGTGGCACCACGACTGCGCCGGCCCACTGCGCCGCCCAGTAGAGCAGGGACGTCTCCAGCCGGTTGTCGAGCACGACCGCGACCCGCTCGCCGGGCTCGACGCCGAGGCCGCCGGCGATCCTGCAGATCCGCGGCAAGAGCTCTCCGTATGTGAGGCCGGGGAAGGCCTCGACCTCCGGATGGCGCTCGCAGGCCGCCAGCAGGCTCTGGGCCAGGTTCACGTGCGGGCTGCCTCCTCGATCGCGTCCACGATCGGCTCGTAGCCGGTGCAGCGGCACAGGTGCCCGGAGAGCAGGTCGACGATCTCCTCGCGTGACGGCCTGCCCCGCTCGAGCAGCTCTTCGGCCGCCATCAGGATGCCCGCCGTGCAGAAGCCGCACTGCAGAGCGTGGTTGGAGCGGAAGGCGTCTTGCAACGCGGTCAGCGGGCCGCCGGCGGCGAGCGCTTCGACGGTCCGCACGTCACAACCGTCCGCCTGCACGGCGAGGACGAGACAGCTCCGCACCGCGACACCGTCGAGCCGTACCGTGCACGCGCCGCAGACGCCGTGCTCGCAGCCGACGTGTGTGCCCGTGAGGCCGAGTGAGTGTCGCAGGAAGTCCGACAGGAGCAGGCGCGGCTCGACCTGCTCGTGGACGCGGCGCCCGTTGACGGTCAGCTCGACGTCCATGCTCTCCGCAACGCGCGCTCGACGAGGACACCGGTCAGATGGCTCAGGTACGCGGCCGAGGCGTGGACGTGCCCGGGTGGGTCGACGAGCCTCGCGGCGAGCGCCCCCGCCTCGCGCGCCAGGTCGTCAGACGGAGGCTCCGAGGCGATCAGGGCTCCGACCTCGGTCAGCACGGTTGGGCGGTCGGTGACCGCACCGACCGCGACCGTGGTGCCGCTCACGGCCGCCATCGACAGCGCGTAGTCGCCGGCTCGCAGCGCGAGCTCGCAGAACGCAGCTGGTTCCTCGCGCACGGGCCAGCGCGTGGCGACGACGAGCTCGCCGGGCTCGAGCACCGTGGTGAAATGCGTGACGAAGAAGTCGCAGGCGTCGATCTCGCGCCGGTCGGTGATCACGGCGCCGTCGAGAGCGACGAGGCAGAGGCAGAGCTCGGCGGCGCCGTCGGCGTGAGCGATCGACCCGCCCACGGTGCCGCGGTTCCGGGTCACCGCGTGGCCGACGTGGGGGAGTGCCTGACGCACGAGAGCGGGGCAGTGCTCGCTGCGCTCGAGCGCGCGCTGGGTTGCGGTCGCGCCGACGCGCACCGTGCCGTTGGCGCGCTCGATCCCGCCGAGCCCGGCGCGGCCGATGTCGACGAGCCGCGTCGGGCGCACGAGCCGCATGTTGAGCGCCGGCACCAGGCTCTGGCCGCCGGCAATCGGCTTGGCGTCAGGGCCGCCCTCTGCGAGGGCGGCCAATGCCTCCGCGAGGGAAGCCGCGGCGACGTACTCGAACGGCGGCGGCTTCATGGCTGTGGTTCCTTGGCCGATTCAGCGCCAGCGGAATCGGCGAGCAGCTCCCACACGCGCGGCGGCGTGAGCGGCAGCTCGAGGTCGTCGCGGCCGAGCGCGTCCGCGACCGCATTGGCGATCGCCACCGGCGCGGACATCGTGTTTCCCTCGCCGAGCCCCTTGGCGCCGAGCGCCGTGAAAGGCGACGGGGTGCAGCGGTGGCCGATCTGGAGGTCCGGGACATCAGGGGCCGTCGGGGCGAGGTAGTCCATGAACGAGGCGGTCACGAGGTTGCCCGACTCGTCCCACACGTGTCTCTCGAAGAGCGCTGCGGCGACGCCGTGCGCGAAGCCGCCGCGAACCTGACCGTCCGCGAGCATCGGATTGAGCAGCGTGCCGGCGTCGTGGACGGTGACGTAGTCGAGCACCGTGACGGCGCCCGTGTCGCGATCGATCTCCACGGCGCAGACGTCGACGATCAGCCCATGGGCACCCGACGACGCGACTCGGTCCTCGGCGTCGGGCGGATCGAGGTTGGGCGCGGCCCAGTAGGCGACTGCGGCGAGACCCGGCTCCATGCCATCCGGGAGCCCTTCCGGGTTCCAGTGCGCTGCCCCGGCGACGCGCCTGAGCGGCAGCTCCGGGTCCCCGAGGTGGTCACGGATCGCGTCCGCCTTGACGCGCAGCCGTCGTGCCGCCTCTCGAGCGGCTCCGACGGCGACGCCCGAGAAGCGAGACGAGTAGTTCCCGGAGGCGACCGTCCACGGCACGGTCGCCGTGTCCATCTCCGAGAGCACCGTGATCTCCTCCGGGTCGACGCCGAGCTCGTCGGCGACGACCTGCGCGAGCACCGTCCGGTGCCCCTGTCCCTGCGGTGTCGTGCCAAGTCGCACGGAGATCCCGCCGTGAGGGCTGATCGTGACGAGCGCGCCCTCGGCGTTGCCCGACTTCGGCGCCGTCTGCGCGCGCTCGACCGCCGTCTGGGCGAGCGTGATGTAGCCCATGTTCGAGATCGAGGGCTCCACGACGACGGCGAGACCGACGCCGACGAGCCTGCCTCCCTCACGGGCACGGCGAGCCTCCTCGACGCGGTCGGCCCAGCCTGAGCGCTCGATCGCGTCGTCGAGGCAGGCCTCGTAGTCGCCCGAGTCGTACAGGCCGCCGGACGGGGTGCGGTACGGCATCTCCTCTGCCCGCACGAGGTTGCGCCGCGCCAGCTCCGCCGGGTCGAGCCCGAGCCGCCGAGCCGCGATCGCCATGGTGCGCTCGAGGCCGAAGTAGAGCTGTGGCCCCCCGAACCCGCGGTTGAGCCCCGACGGGAGCGTGTTCGTGAGCACGACCCGGTTGCGGGCTGCCACGTTGCGCACCCTGTACGCGCCGGACAGGGAGCCGTGCATCCGGTAGAGCGTTGCGGGCTCGGGCGCGCGGACGTAAGCGCCGACGTCCTCGATCGCGTCATAGCGGAGCGCCACGAGCTCACCGTCCGAGGTGAAGCCGGCTTCGACCGTCGTCGTGCGGCCGGTGGCGGCGGCGCTACCGAGCAGGTGCTCGACCCGGTCCTCCGTCCACCTCACGGGGACGCCGAGCTTGCGGCTGGCGAGCCCCATCAGCACCACATACGAGAGCACGGACGACTTGATCCCGAACGAGCCACCCGAGTCCGGAGGCGTCAGGAGGCGGAACCGGTTGCCGCGCAGGCCGAGCGCCGCCGCGGCGACGCCATGGAGTGAGAACGGGCCCTGGAAGTTGGCCCAGGCGGTGAGCGAGCTGTCCGCCGCGCTCCATTCGGCCACGACGCAGTAGCACTCGACCGGGGTGCACGTGAAGCGTGGGAAGCGGAACGTCTCGCGCACGACGAGTGCCGCCGACGCGAGCGCCTCGTCCACGTCGCCGTAGTGGAACGTGCGGTCGTGGACGCACGCCTCGGTCTCGGCTGCCGCGGCAGCGTCGAGCAACGGGTCGAGCGGGTCGTAGTCGACCGCGACGAGCTCGGCGGCGTCCTCCGCCGTGTACCGATCGCGCGCCACCACGACGGCGAGCGGCTCGCCCACGTAACGCGCCGTCTCGACGGCCGCGGCGTAGTGAGGCACGGGAGAGTCGATCCCCGCAGGGAACGGGCGTGACAGCGCCTGCACGTCCTCGCCTGTGAGGACGCCGACCACGCCGGGTGCCTCGAGCGCGGGCGCCGGATCGACCCTGATCCGGGCGTGGGGCAGGTGGGAGCGCACGACGGCCGCGTGGTAGGCGTGCGGGACGGGGGAGAGGTCGTCGAGGAACCGCCCGGCTCCACGCAGCAGCGCCTCGTCCTCGACGCGCAGGACTGAGCGCCCGACCCACGTCGCGCGATCGCTCGTCGTGGTCACGCGACAGGCTCTTGGCTGCCGGCCGGAAGATACGCGGCCGACGGGCTGCCCGCAGGCGTGAACAGGCCGACCACGGCCAGCTCTCGTGCGCCGGTGTTCTCCACGATGTGAACCTCGCGCGCGTGCAGGCGAAATGCGGCGCCCGGAACCAGCTCCTCGACGCCGCCCTCGAGGTGCAGTCGGCCGGGGCCGTTCCGCACCCACACGATCTCGTCGTAGAGGTGGTAGTGCCATGGCGCCCGCCCGGGCGGGACGAAGCCGGCGAAAAGCGTCGCGCGGGTCGAGCCGTTGTGCGGTCCGAACAGCGCCTGGAACGAGCGCTTGCCGGTGGCACCGCCAGCCTCGGTCTGGTCGACCGACACCACGACCACGCGATCCCCCATGGCGGCGTGCAGGTCGACGTTGGGACCGACCGTCCCGAGGACGAGCTCGAGGCCGTCGCTCTCCGCTGTGATCGTCGCGCGCTCCCCGGCCAGCACGAGCGCCGCGACATCCGCGGCGAGCGGATACGCGGTGCCGTCGAGCTCCAGCGCTCCCGAGCCGGCGGCGGCGTAGACGAGCGAGTCACGGTCGCCGTCCGCGATCGCCAGCGACGCGGCCGCAACCAGGGCATGTGCCACGAGGGCGAGCTCCGACCCTTGCTCGGCCGGCACGGCCGCGTCGGCGGCGACGCGGATCATGCGGTCATGCGACGCTGCGACGCGTCCGCCACCTGCGACTCGCTGGGCCCACCTTCGTGCAGCGCACGGAATGCGTCGATCACCGCCCGCGGATCCCGCTTGTGGCGCTTCGCCGCGAGAGTCAGCGGCTCGCGAATCGCGCCGCCGCAGTGGGCGCACGGGAAGTGGATCTCCGACATCAGCTGCGCTGCACGCCCGTCGGGGAACATGCGCAGCAGCTCGAGAATCGTCGTCGAGCCGCGGATCTCGACGCCGACGTCGTCGCCGGGACTGACTCCAGAGGCCTGCAGGCCCGGGATCGTTCGAGCGCCGTTCACTGCGCCTCGGGGACTGTCCCCGTAGGGGACTGTCCCCGCGGTTGGCGTGGAGCTGCCCGGGGACTGTCCCCGTAGGGGACTGTCCCCCTCGTGCCGCGCGTACCTCGGCCAGCCTTGCTGTCGCGGCTTCGATCCAGTTCCGGTACCTCATGCGGGCTCGCTCGATATCGGGTGTCAGCCACGACAGCATTGCATCAGCAGCGAGGAACGGTGGGACGGGTTCGAGCCCGGCGGTGGCTCGGTACGAGCTCCAGTGCCACTCCGCCGGCGTGCGCACCAGGCTCGCCTTGACCGGGTTGAGGACGATGTACGCCGCCGTCAGCATGCCGTGCGCCTCCGATTCGACGACGCGGGAGTGAAACCGTTCACCCCACACAGAGCCCTGTCTTCCCAGCCGCCGATTGAACCGTTGTGCGAACACTCCCTGGACACGCCTCATCCCGGCCCCCAGGTTTGCCTCGGGCGTGCCGAGCAGGAGATGGAAATGGTTCGTCATGAGGCAGTAGGCATACACACGCCAGCCGCACTCCGCCGTTGCCTGTGCCAGGCCGGCGATGAAATGCCTGCAGTCGTCCCTCGCCTCGAAGACCCGCAGATCGCCGGCGCTGCGGCCAGTGAGGTGGTGGACGCCTCCGGGCGCCTCCACTCGAGGTCTGCGCGGCATGGTGTCATTCTAGACAACAAGACAGGTGAGTGCCAGCGGCGTGAGACGCGGGGGAGGGGACAGTCCCCTGCGGGGACAGTCCCTCTGGCGTTGCTTGGTGTGCGGGGACAGTCCCCTGCGGGGACAGTCCCCGCTGCATGGTGCCCTGCGTAGGCGAATGTGTGCGCGTCAGCCGCCTCCATGCGCACGGCGTTGGTGTGGGGACAGTCCCCTGCGGGGACAGTCCCCGATGGTCAATGGTGCCCTGCGTAGGCGAATGTGTGCGCGTCAGCCGCTTCCATGCGCACGGCGTTGCGCGGCAGCTGGTACCGCGCAAAGGGCAGGACGACGACCTTCGCCTCCGGCCCGTGGCGCTCCATCGCCGCGGCGAACGCCTCGTCGAGCGACGTCGACGCGTCCAGTCCGATGTCGGCGGCCATCTCGAGATTCTCCTCGAGCGTCACGAGCGTGAGGTGCTTGCGCGTCATGACCTCGTAGATCGGCACCCAGATGCACCCCGCCCACATCTGGATCGCCCGCGCGTGGATATCGCGCAGCACACGCTGGTAGTTCTCTGCCGTGGCCGGCATATACGGCTTCATCAGGTCCATCAGCGCCAGCCCCGGAAAGTCGCCGATCGCCGTCGAGACGCCAGGTGAGGGCGAGCAGTAGATGACCGTGCCGCCGTCCTTCACCACGAGGTCTGACGACATGCAGCCCCACCCCGTGTGGAAGAACAGGTGGTCGGTGGGTGCGAACACGCCGCAGATCGCGACGTCCGCCTGACCGTGCTCCGGCACGAACGAGTCGTAGGCGTAGACCGCGTTGAAGCGGCGGATCGCCTCGCGATGAGCCTCCGGGTGCGAGCCGAACACGCAGTCGATCACGCGCCCGTGCGTGTCCAGGAGCACGTTCATCGTGCAGTCGAGGCCGCACATGGTCGCCACCTCGTCGATGTCCGAGCGCATCGGGCCGGCGTACGCGCCGTAGTGCGTCTGCGGCGACGTCACGAACGCGCAGTGGTTCGACTCGACGGTCTCGTCCGACACGACGCCGGGCAGGATCAACTTGCCGCCGCCGCCCGCGCCCCAGTGGTTCGCCTGCGCCTGGCCGATGGTGATCTTGAGGTCGGCGCTCGCCACCTCGTTGAGCAGCCAGACGGGCGTGCCACCCGAGGACACGCCCACGAACGTGTAGGCGTCCGGGTTCTGCGGGTCGTTCTGCCGGAAGGGCCAGCCGTTCCGCTCCATGCGGGCCAGGTTCTCGCGGCCGAGCTTCTGTTCCATGTCCGACTCGGACATCGGGAAGACCTTGCCGTTGGCGCAGCAGACGCGCACGTCGCCAACTCCGGCCGCCTCAACGGCGTCGAATACAGCTGGAAGCAGCTTCGAGGAAGGGGTCGGACGAAACTGGTTGTCGATGATCACGGCGACGCTTGCCTTGCCTGCAAGCAGGTCGGCGAAGCGCGGTCCGTCGACGGGCTCGTCGAGCGCGCGACGCGCGGCATCTGTCGTGTCGCGGACGGGCTCCGGCTCGCTGGGTCGCACGTCTGCGACGAGGTTCGCCGTCGGGATCTCGAGCTCCAGCGTGTCGCGGTGCTTCTTCGACTCGTCGTCGGTGGCCCCGATCGCGAGCGGGTCCATCGACTCGTACGGGATCACAACGCGGGTCGTGTCGCTCATGGCTGGACGCTCCTCCGAGTGGTCGCTGTCTCCAGCGTTGAGGCTAGGCCGGGTCGAGCCCCGGGTCAAGAATCGATAATCGCTTACCCGGTTGAATCGGCTCAGACAGCCCGATAGGCTCGGACACGGATGAGCGAGCGTCTTCGCTACGTCGACGTGCGATGGCTGGTCCCACGTCTCGCCGCCGGGTGCGTCGTCGCGTTCGCGCTGTTGTACGTCCTCGTGATCACGAGCCCAGCACAGGGCGAGTTCGGTGAGGGCAGCTGGCGAACCACCAACACCGGCTCTGCCATCGACGACCCCGGTGCGTTCATCGCCACCGTGCTCGACGGGTTGACGTTCGCCGGCCTGCTCTTCATCGTCGCCAGCGGCTTCTCACTCATCTTCGGGCTGATGCGGGTCGTCAACATGGCGCATGGCTCGTTCTACCTCCTGGGCGGATACATCGCCTACGAGGTGCAGCAGCGGATGACCGGCTCGGGCATTGCCCTCCGGCCGGACGAGGTGAGCACGCTCGACTGGGTCGTCCCGTGGCTCGTCGCGATGTTGTTCATCGGCATCTTCGGCCTCGCCGTGCAGCAACTGCTGCTGCGCTGGAACCAGGGCCAGGACCTGCGGCAGGCGCTCATCACGATCGCCGTGTCGGTGATCATCGCCGACCAGGTGATCGCGCACTTCCCGCGCACCGTACCGCTGGGCACTCAGAGGTTCGGCGGAAACGCCGTCAGCCTCACCTGGCCGGGCTGGACGAGCCGCCTGGTCGACCTGCACGTCGCAGGCGTGAGCTACTCGCTGGCGCGGTTCACGATGCTCGGCCTGGGGATCGCGGTCGGGATCGTGCTGTGGCTCTGGTTGCAGCGCACGAAGACCGGGATGGTCATCCGTGCGGGCGTCGACGACCGTCAGATGACCTCGGCGCTGGGCATCAACATCCAGAAGACGTTCGCGATCGCGTTCTTCGTCGGCTCCGCACTTGTCGCTTTCGGCGCGGTCGTCGGAGGCTCCCAGGGCTCCATCGCCCAGGGACGGGACGGCGAGTGGCTCCTGTTCTCGCTCGTCGTCGTGATCATCGGAGGGATGGGGTCGCTCGCCGGCGCCGCTGTCGGATCGGTGCTCTACGGCTTCGTGTTCGCGTTCGCCGTCTCGTACCTCCCCACGACCGGGAACAACTGTTGTACGCAGTACTCGGTCGTGCTGACGTTCGCCCTGATGGCGCTGGTGCTCGCGTTCCGTCCGCAAGGACTGTTCGGGAGGGCGGCGTGACGATCGACACGACCAAGACGATGGTCGAGCGGGCCGTCGGCGTCGTCGTGCTCGTGCTCGCGCTCTTCGCGCCGATGCTCTTCAGCGACTACGGGCTGAACTCCATCCTCACGCAGGCGCTGATCCTCGGGATCGGCGCCGCGAGCCTGATCTTCCTGTCGGCCTACGGCGGCATGATCTCGCTCGCGCAGGCGGGCCTGATGGGTATCGCCGGCTATGCGCTGGCGAACATGGTCACGAAGCGCGAGCCTGGCGGGGAGACGAAGGGCCTCCTGCTCGGCTGGGATCCGACGGTCGCGATGGTCGCCGCGATCCTCCTGACGGTCGGGATCGGGCTCGTGTTCGGCGCCGTCGCGTCGCGAAGCTTCGGCATCTACTTCCTCATGCTCACGCTCACGTACACCGTGATCGCGTTCCTGTTCGTCGGGTCGGTGACGCTGATCGGCGGGTTCTCGCCCGTCGCCGGCGTCGATCGGTACACGCCGGGCTTCATCGGCGACATTGCGAACGACCGCCAGCGCCTCTACTACATCTCGCTGATCAGCGCGGTCGTCATCTACGCGCTGATTCGCTACCTGATCCGCACGCCGTTCGGGATCTCGCTGCAGGGCATTCGCGACGAGCCGGACCGCATGGCCTCGCTCGGGTACAACGTGGCGCTCCACCGGACGCTCGCCTTCGGCGTCGGGTCGTTCATCGCGGCCGTGGCCGGGGTTCTCTATGCCTGGTGGTTCGGGCAGCTCTCGCCGACGATCATGGGCCTCGACGCGACCATCCAGCTGCTGATCATCGCCGTGATCGGCGGCCTGCGCCGGATCGAGGGAGCGTGGCTGGGCGCGCTCGCGTTCATCTGGATCAGCAACGAGGCGACGAACCGCATCCCGTCGGACGGGCTCCCTGTGATCGGCGGCTCGTTCAACACGATCATCGGCTTCATCTTCCTCGCCATCGTCATCGTCTCGCCCGACGGCCTGATGGGGCTCTGGGATCGGATCTGGGACGCAGCCCGCCGCCGTGGGGTCCCCCACCTCAGGTGCCCAGCGAGTGTCCCACAGCCGGCGACGGGACCGACCACGTCATAGGAGGGGTGGATACCGAGAGACAACCTGACGTAGGCTCACGGCTGGGAGGCAACAAGGATGCATGGGAGTTTCGAGAGGAGGAACGATGAAGGTACGTAGGTGGAAGCTCTTGCTTCCGTTGGCCCTGCTCGTTGTGGGCGGGGTGCTCGCGTCCTCCGTGGCGATCGCATCGGCCGCGTCGGGGGGCGAGGTCAAGATCGCGATCATGACCGACTGCAAGGGCGCGTTCGCGTTCGGGTACGAGGTCGACACGGCCGGGACGATCGCGGCGTTCTCGCAGTACGCGGGCGCGAAGCCGAAGAACAAGAAGAAGCCTTCGGCGGGCATGGTCGGCGGCTCGGCCGGTGGCAAGAACCTCAAGATCGTCGGCATCGGCTGCGGCGACGAGACGCCGGCGCTTGCGCTCAAGGAGACGCGTCGTCTCATGGACCAGCTCGGCGGCGAAGTGATGATCGGCCCGCTGTCGGGTGACGAGTCCGTCGCGATCGCCAACTGGGCGAAGGCCAACCCGAAGAAGACGGTCATCATCGGCACCGCCGGGTGCAGCAGGATCCGACGATGCAGATCGCACCGAAGAACCTGTTCCGCTACCACGGCGACGGTGCCCAGTGGAACGCAGGCTCGGGCGAGATCGTCTACAAGAAGCTCGGCTGGCGCACAGCCGCGCTGATCGGTGACGACTACAGCTTCCCGTGGACCTCGGCAGCCGGCATCATCGCCGACTTCTGCGGGATCGGCGGGAAGATCACGAAGCGCGTGTGGACACCGCCGGCCGGCGGCGACTACGCACCGTTCATCCGGCAGCTGCCGGCACCCGACCAGGTCGACGGCTACTTCTGGCTCGTCGGTGGTGCGAACACGGCGCTGTCGCTGACCGCGTTCGAGCAGGCGTACGGACCGGTCGAGCGCGAAGCAGCACTCGGGGAACCTGTTCCTCTTCTTCCTGGGTGCCAACACGACCGTGGCGCCGCGCCTGGTCGGGGCGTACATGGGCGGCTTCGGCACGTTCCAGACGGGCGGCCTGAAGACCAAGCAGGCCGTGACGTACGTGCGGAACGCCGATCAAGTGGTTCACCGGGCAGAACGTGAACGACGGGTTCTTCTACAACTACTGGAACGCCGCCTGGGCGCTCGTCCAGGGGCTGAACAAGTCCGGTGGCGCCGTGGGCGCTCCGCTTCAGGCCGCGTTGCCGCGGACGCTTAAGCCGGGGTTCCAGGTCGCGAACAAGGGCGTGCTCAGGCTCGACAGCCGGCGCCAGGCGATCCAGGACCAGTACCCCCTCCAGATCACGAAGGCGGAGGGTGAAGGGACCGTCACGCACGACGATCGCGGGCTACGTCCCGAACGTGGATCAGACGTTCGGCGGCTACTTCGGCCCGAGCAAGCCTGCGCCGGGCCGGAACTACCCGCCCTGCGTGAAGCGCAAGCTCCCCTGGCAGGGGAAGATCAAGGTCGTCAAGAACGGCCTCATCACCAACCAGGTCATCAAGTAGGTCGATGACGGAAGCAGCACCGACCGTCGAACACGCCGAGCCGACCCTCCGCTTGCGGGGGGTCGGCCGGCGCTTCGGCGGCCTGCTCGCCGTGCACGACGTCGATCTCGACGTCGTGCACGGCGAGCGTCGCGCAATCCTCGGGCCGAACGGCGCCGGGAAGACGACGCTGTTCAACGTCATCTGCGGCGACATGCCCCCCTCGAGCGGCACCGATCGAGCTGTTCGGCGACGGACGTCACCGCGCAAGCCCGCCCGCACGCGCGTCAAGCTCGGCCTCGCGCGCACCTACCAGCAGTCCCGGCAGCTCCTCGGTCTCACCGTCGAGGACAGCATCTACCTCTCGATCGTCGGCGTCGAGGGCGGCCGCCTCCGGCCGGTGCTGCTGCCGCGGCGGGAGCGGGAGATCCGCGAGCGCGCTCGCCTCGCCGCCGGCAAGGTCGCCATCGACGCGGAAGCTGGGCGAGACCGTCGGCTCCCTCTCCCACGGCGAGCACCGGCAGGTGGCGCTGGCGATGGCGCTCGCCGCCGAGCCGACGGTGCTGATGCTCGACGAGCCCGCCTCCGGCCTCTCGCGGGGCGAGCGCGTCCTGCTCACCGACCTGCTGCTCGGGCCTCGACCGCTCGATCACGCTCATCCTGATCGAGCACGACATGGACATCGCGCTCAGGGTCGCCGAGCGTGTGACGATGATGCACGACGGTCGCGTGATCGTCGAAGGCACACCCGACGAGATTCGTGCCAACGAGACCGTGCACGATCTCTACCTCGGGCGGGGCTATCACCATGAGTGACGCCGGCGAGGCCTCGGCGCTGCTCGAGATCGAGGGCCTGAACGCGTTCTACGGGAGCGCGCAGGCGCTCGAGGGCGTCGCCTTCGCGATGGGGCGCGAGTCGGTCGCGATCGTCGGGCGAAACGGCATGGGCAAGACGACGCTCTGCAACGCGATCATGGGCATCTCCCCGCCGAGCGCGACGGGGTCGATCCGCTTCGAGGGTCAGGAGCTGGTCGGCGGCCAGTCACACAAGATCGCCCGCCACGGCATCGGGTACGTCCCGCAGGGACGGACGACTGTTCCCCTCGCTGACGGTCGACGAGCACCTGCGGGTCGCGTCACGCGGCTCGGCGCCGGACGGCGCGAAGGAATGGACGAGGAAGCGCGTCTACGAGCTCTTCCCGCGGCTCGCCGAGCGAAAGCGAAACGGCGGCGCGCAGCTCTCGGGCGGCGAGCAGCAGATGCTCGCGATCGGTCGCGCGCTCGTCACGAACCCCAAGCTCATCGTGATGGACGAGCCCTCGGAAGGGCTCGCGCCCGCGATCATCGAGACCCTGATCGAGACGTTCCGGCAGCTCGAGCAGGAAGGGCTCGCGATCCTGCTGATCGAGCAGAACCTCGGCATGGCGACGGCGCTCGCGGAGCGCCAGCTGGTGATGGTCGCCGGTCACATCGCGGCCGAGACGACGGCCGACGAAGCTGGCGGGAGACCCGGAGCTCCAGCGGCGGTACCTCGGCGTCGAACCGCTGGCCCACTAGCGCGCAGGATGGTCGCGACGTGACGTCAACCCGCTGCAGCGCTCGTGGCGTGCCTCGTGGTCGCCTGCCTGGCGGTCGTCGCCGCCGGCTGTGGCGGCTCGGAATCGGTGGGCGAGGACATCGTCTTCGTCAGCACCCGCGACGGCGACTACGCGCTGTTCGGCATGAACCGCGACGGGAGCGATCAGGGGCGAATCACCGAGGAGCAAGGGCGACCCGAGCACGCCCCGAGGGGCTTCTGTTCCAGATCGAGCCCGCCTGGTCGCCGGACGGACGCCAGATTGCGTTTGCGAGCTCGCGCGAAGGATCGCTCGACGTCTACGTGATGGACGCCGACGGCAGCAACGGACGACGCCTCACGTCGACGAAGGAGAACGACGGGCACCCGACATGGTCACCCGACGGGAAGCGCATCGCCTTCCACCGCAGCGACGGGCATCTCTACGTCATGAACGCCGACGGCTCTGGGGTGCACCGCGTGACGACCACGCTGGCTCCGGAGACCGAGCCCGCGTGGTCGCCGGACGGCCGCTGGCTCGCGTACCAGCAGCGTGTCCCGGGGACGCCGATCCGCGAGATCTGGCTCGTGAGCCCCGAGGGCGACGGCGCCAGACAGACTCACCAAGCTCGACGCCCAGAGCTACACGCCGGCCTGGGCGCCCGACGGCCGGACGATCGCCTTCGCGTCGAACAACAAGGGCTCTCGTTACGGCATCTTCACGATCGGCCTCGACGGGAAGGGCCTGCGCCAGGTGACGCCGGCCACGTCGAGCGACGCATTCGAGCCATCCTGGTCGCCCGACGGGAACCTGATCTCGTTCTCCCGTGACGGCTCGATCGTGACGATCGATCCGCACGGCGCCGAGACGGTGCTGACCGACGCCGAGAACAACGACTCAAGCCCGGTCTGGCGTCCGGTGACACCAACGGATGAGGAGGGGAGCTGATGTCGACCGTCGTTCTCGTCGGCACGCTGGACACGAAGGGTGATGGAGTACGCGTTCCTGCGCGACCGCATCCGTGAGCACGGTGTCGACGTGATCCTGGTCGACGCCGGCATCGTCGGCGAGCCGCTGGTCGTGCCGGACGTGACCCGTGACGAGGTCGCCGCCGCGGCCGGCGCGGACGTGGCGACGCTCGTCGCGGCGGACGATCGCGGCGCCGCGGTCGAGGCCATGAGCCGCGGCGCGGCCGGGATGGTGAAGCGGCTGCACGACGAGGGCCGGCTGGACGCCATCGGTGCACTCGGCGGCTCGGGCGGCTCAGCGCTCGCGACGTATGCGATGCGGCAGTTGCCGATCGGGGTTCCGAAGCTGATGGTGTCGACCGTCGCGTCGGGGGATACGAGCCCATACGTCGGCTCGGTCGACGTGACGATGATGTACTCCGTCGTCGACATCTCCGGGATCAACCAGATCTCGGCCCGGATCATGGCGAACGCTGCGGGCGCGCTCGCGGGGATGGCCAAGGCGGCGGTGCCGCAGCTCGGCGAGGAGCGGCCGCTGATCGTCGCGTCGATGTTCGGTGTCACGACGCCCGCGGTCACGACGGCGCGCGAGCGGCTCGAGGAGCTCGGCTACGAGGTGCTCGTGTTCCACCAGACGGGCGCCGGCGGCGGCTCGATGGAGGAGTTGATCAAGGCGGGGTTCATCGCCGGGTCGCTCGACGTGACGACGACGGAGTTCTGCGACACGGTTGCGGGCGGCGTGCTCGCGGCCGTGCCCGGCCGGCTCGAGTCGGCAGGCGCCCTCGGGATCCCGCAGGTCGTGTCGCTCGGAGCGCTCGACATGGTCAACTTCGGGCCGCTGGAGTCGGTGCCGGAGCGCTACCGCGAGCGCAACCTGTACGTCCACAATCCCACCATCACGCTGATGCGGACGACGCCCGAGGAGTGCCGGGAGATCGCCTCGATCGTCGCAGGCAAGCTCAACGCGGCGAGCGGGCCGACCGTGCTCTTCGTGCCGCTGCGCGGTGTCTCGATGATCGCGGTGGAGGGGCAGGTGTTCCACGACCCGGAGGCCGACGAGGCGCTGTTCAGCACGCTGCGCGAGCTGATCGACACGTCGAAGGTCGAGGTGCACGAGGTCGACGCGGACGTGAACGACCCCGCGTTCGCGCTCGCGATGGCGAACCGGCTGCACGAGCTGATCGAAGGCAGACGCGAAGTGGTGGCGACGTGACGCGCACCGAGGTGCTCGCGAGGCTGCGCGCCCAGATCGACGCCGGCAAGCCAATCATCGGCGCCGGCGCCGGGACGGGGCTGTCGGCGAAGTGCGCCGAGGCCGGCGGCGGCGATCTGATCATCATCTACAACTCGGGTCGCTACCGCATGGCCGGGCGCGGCTCTCTCTCGGGGCTGCTGCCGTACGGCGACGCGAACGCGATCGTCGTCGACATGGCCAGGGAGGTGCTGACGATCGTGCGCGACACGCCCGTGCTCGCGGGCGTCTGCGGCACCGACCCGTTCCGGCTGATGGACGTCTTCCTGCCGGAGCTCGCCCGCCTGGGCTTCTCCGGGGTGCAGAACTTCCCCACCGTGGGCCTGTTCGACGGCACGATCCGCCAGGGTCTGGAGGAGACCGGGATGGGGTACTCGCTCGAGGTGGACATGATCCGCACCGCGCACTCACTCGACATGCTGACCGCGCCCTACGTGTTCGACGCCGGCGAGGCGCAGGCGATGGCCGAGGCCGGCGCGGACGTCCTCGTGCCCCACATGGGCCTGACGACCGGTGGTGCCATCGGCGCGGAGTCGGCGAAGAGCCTGGACGACTGCGTGCCGCTGATCCAGGAGATGCACGACGTCGCGAAACGCGTGAATCCCGAGGTCATCGTGCTCTGCCACGGTGGGCCGATCGCGGAGCCCGACGACGCCGCGTACATCCTCGCCAACACGGAGGGTATCGTCGGCTTCTTCGGCGCCTCGTCCATGGAACGGCTACCGACGGAGGTTGCGATGACCGAGAACATGCGGCGCTTCAAGGCGATCGGCTCGGCATCGTGAGCGCGTTTCGCCCCGCGTCCGGGATCGAGCGCCAGGACCACGACTGGGGCATCTTCGCCCAGGTCAGCGGCCCACGTGACGGGCTCCAGGGCATCGTCGCGATCGAGGCGACCTTCCACGCCGGCAAGAGCCACGACTTCCACTACCACCCCGGCCAGGAGGAGGTCATCTACGTGATCGAGGGGACGATCGAGCAGTGGGTCGAGCACGAGCGGATGACGCTCTCCCCCGGTGACGGCGTCGTGATCGGTGCCGACGTCGTGCACGCGACCTTCAACGAGAGCGATCGTGAAGCAAAGATCCTGGCCATCCTCTCGCCCGCCGTCGCAGGCGACGGCTATGCGACCGTCGACGTGTCGACCGAGGCGCCCTGGGCGACGCTGCGAGGCTGAGATGCAAGCGGTGCGCGTCCACGAAGGCGCAGAGCTCAGGTACGAGGAGATCCCGGACCCCGTTCCCGGGCCGGGCGAGGTGCTCGTCGAGCTCCGCCGCGCGGCGCTCAACAGGCGCGACATGTTCGTGCGCCGGGGCGTCTACCCGTTCCCACTCCCGCTCGTCCCGGGCTCCGACGGCGCGGGCGTGCGGCGGGACACGGGCGAGGAGGTCGTCATCCTGCCCGGGCTCCACTGGGGCCCCGGTGAGATCGCGGCGGGCCCGGACTTCGAGATCCTCGGCGGGCCGCGCGACGGCACCTACGCCGAGCTCGTCGTCCTGCCCGAGGAGAACCTCTATCCGAAGCCGGCCACCTTCTCCTGGGACGAGGCTGCGGCCTTCCCGCTCGTGGGGCTCACCGCGTATCGTGCGCTCTTCTTCCGCGGCGGGCTTCACGGAGGAGAGACCGTGCTGGTGCTCGGCGCAGGAAGCGGCGTATCGACGATCGCGGTGCAGCTCGCGGTGCAGGCCGGGGCGCGCGTGCTTGTCACGTCGTCGTCGGACGAGAAGATCGAGCGCGCACGCGCGCTCGGCGCCGCTGCCGGCGTCAACTACGCGACCACGCCCGACTGGCCGGCAGCGATCAAGGAGCTCGGCGGTGTCGATCTCGTGATCGACTCGGTCGGCTCGACGTGGCAACAGTCGCTCGACTGCGTCCACCGCGGTGGGCGTGTGGTCGTTCTCGGCGCCACGGGCGGTGAGGAGGTCGAGCTACGGATACGGCCTCTCTACCTCCAGTGGCTGTCGCTGCTCGGCACGACGATGGGGAGCCCGCACGACTTCCACGGGCTCATGCGGATGCTTGCCGCTGCGCGCTGGCGACCGGTGATCGACCAGGTGCTCCCGCTCGCCGAAGCCGAGGCGGCGCACGAGCGGCTCGAAGGCGACCACTTCGGCAAGATCGTGCTCGCGATGCCATCCTGAGCCGGTGATCGACCCCGCCGCCGCGTCCGCCGGCCCGCTTCGGCTCAATCTCGGTTCCGGCAACGAGCCCCTGGTTGGCTTCGTGAACGTCGACCAGCGCGATGTCGCAGGGGTCGACGTGGTCGCCGACGTGACGAGGCTTCCCTTCGAATCCGGCTCTGCAACCGAGATCGTCGCCTCCTCGCTACTGGCAGCACTTCTCCGATCCTACGTCGAGTTGGACGAGACTCCATCGCGTGCTTGCTCCCGGCGGGGCTGGCGCCGGCGTGGCCGAGCTCCGGCGGCTCCCGTCGGGACAGCTCGACGCGTGCCATGTCTGGCCTGCGCCGATCCTGAGAGCTCTGCGCGAGAGCTCCGGGCAGTTGCGCGACGCGCGCGTGCGCCCGGCGGACGAGGGGATCGCCACCGCGACAGCATTGTCCTGGTCGCCCTCGACGCACGTCGCGTGCTCGCGGTCGGCGGATGCACGAGCGCGCGGACGGGCGGTTTCGCTGGCGCTACTCGCCGCCTGCGGTGATCGTCGCGTGGAGCGTCATGGCGGAGCCAGGCGCCGTCGTGGCCCGTGCAGACGCTGGTCGTGCTGGGCGAGCCCTATCCCGGATCCAGCGTCCCGGTGCCGCGGCTGGCCACGATCCGCCAGGTCGTCGTCCCCGGCGGGCACAGCGTGCTCTGGGACGACTTCGACGCGACCGCCGACGCGATCGCGTCGTTCCTGCCGTCGTAGGGGCCGGATATATCCGGCCCTTGCGTCAGCAGGCGCCGGCTGTGGCTGCGCCACCGGGGCCGGCGAGGTGCCACACGGTGCCCGGCGGGCCCACCTGGACGCAGTAGGACGCCGAATCCGCGCGGACCAGAGCCGCGCCGCCGGGCATCGCTGCTCCGGCGTATGTGCCCGCTCCGCGCAGCTGTGTCTCGAGGTTGATCTGCGCGACGCTCGAAGCGCGCGGTGGTGCGGGTGTCGAGCAGCGATACCGCCGCATCCCCGACGTCGTTGGCGGCCTTCTTCTCCGCCGGGAGGGCTACTCGCCACACGGCGAACGCCGCCACGGCGACCAGCGCAAGCACGATGACCCGGTTGAGCGTGAGCATCTTCCTGGTATCGGCAGCAACGTGCGTGCACTCAATGGTCGAAAGCCCACTGGTCGACGTCGCACACGGGCCGGTAGCCGATGCGCTGGTAGATCGCGTTCGAGGTCGGGTTGCCGAGATCCGTGAAGAGGAAGCAGAAGCGGCGTCCCGTCGACAGCGCGCGCGCGGTGACCTCGGCCGTGACAGCGGTGCCGAAACCGCGACCGCGGAGGCCCGGCGGCGTGTAGACGGGACCGACACGAAGCCCGTTCGGCGTGGTCTGACCAGCGGCTGCGAACGAGACCGCGTGACCCTCGTCTTCCCAGAGGACGATCATCGAGTCGGTGTCATCGAGCTGACGCTCGAGCCAAGCCTCGAAGTCGAGCTCCGGCACGCCTTCGGGCCCGGCCTCTGCACCGAACGCACGCAACCACTCGAGGATGAGACCGCGGTCGCCCGGCCCGTAGAGCCGAGGCGTGCCGCTGACGCCGGCCGGCGCCGAGGCGGACTCGGCTGCGTAGATGCGCTCCTGCATGGTCACACGCGCAGCAACACCGGTCAGCTCCGTCCAGCGGCGTGCGAATCGGCCCGCGGGCTCGAGTGGGCCGAGGACTCCGGCGAGCTCGTCGGTGCGGGTGAAGAGATCGTCCGCGACGAGCTCGGCCGTACGCGGATCGGCGAGCTCCGACAGGACCGGTCCGTACGGCGGCGTGCGGACCACCACCCCCACGATGTCGCCGTCGTCGACGAGTGCGGCGAGGTATGGCTCGTCGACACCGTATGCCGAGCGCCCGCGACGCAGCCTGCCGAGGATGCCGAAGATCAGGTTGTGCTCGGCCTCGCGCGCGACGAGGTATTCGCCTGCGACCACCAGCAGGTCGTCCGGCGCCGCGAAAGTGCGGATCTCCACGGGACGCCTTACGGTGCTGCCAGGCGGTGCCCGCCGTCCACTCCCAGCACCGTCCCGGTGACGAAGCCGTTCGTCAGCAGGAGCCAGACGGCATGGGCGACGTCGTCGGCCGCGCCGAGGCGCCCGGCCGGCAGCATCTCCGTGAGACGGCCGAACATCGCCTCGCGCTGATCGTCGGCCATGGCCGCCCAGGTCGGCGTGTCGATGATCCCCGGGCACACCGCATTCACGCGCACCGGCGCGAGCTCGACGGCGAGCGTGCGGACGAGCGCCTCGACTGCGCCGTTCAACGCGGCGGTTGCCGACCCACCACGCATCGGCACCCATGCGGCGACGCCGGAGGTCAGCACGATCGACTCACGGACGTCCGCCGCCTGGATCGCGGCCAGCGGGCCCCAGAGCTTCGCCTCGAACGCGTGTCGCGCAGCGTCGAGGTCGAGCTCCCGGATCGGGCCGCCGGCGCGCGCCACGCTGGTCGAGACGAGATGGTCGATGGGGCCCAGGCGCGCGAAGAGCTCGCGGCTCGCAGCCGCGTCGGTGACGTCGAGCACGACCTTCTCCGCCGCCACATCGGCGCGGTCGGGGTTGCGTGATGCGACGATCACGTCCAGGCCGTGGTCGACGCAGAGCCGGGCGGTCGCGAGCCCGATCCCCGACGAGCCGCCGATCACGACCACGCGGGTCAGCGCAGCTCCCTACGACGCACGAAGCGGAGCCCGGACCACGTCTCGTCGATGGCGCACACCTTGGTGTCGACCATACCGCTTGGGAGGATCACGTCGCGAAGCACGTCCTCCGTGACGTCGGTGGGGACACCAGAGGCGCGTTTCGGCCATGCCAGCCAGAGCATCCCCGCGGGCGTCAGCCGCGCTGCGAGCGCCTCGTGGCGACGCGCGATCTCGGCGCGCCGTGTGGCGAAGAAGACGATCACGTCGAGCGCCGTACCGAGCCTGCGCGAGAGGCTCGCCACGCGCGGGAGCGGCTCCAGCAGAACTTCGAACCCGGCGGGCGCGCCGACGAGCGCGACGCGGTCGCCGTCCCGCAGGCCGAGCTTCTTCGCCAGCGGCGTCCCCGAGTAGCCGGACGTGGCCGCGTCAGACACTCGACGCGGCGACGTTCTCCGCTGCGACCAGCTGGTCGTAGGCCGGCAGCGTGAGGAACTCGACGTAGTCGGGCTGCGTGGCGATGCTCTCGAAGATGGCACGGGCATCGTCGTAACCGGGGCCGAGCTTTGCGGTCTCCTCATCCGTGGCGCGGAGCACGTCCTCGCGAGCGAAGCGATGGTGGTGCAGCCACTGCCAGATCTGGCTACGGCTGATCTCGGCCGTCGCCGCATCCTCCATCAGGTTGTTGATGGCGACTGCGCCCGAGCCGTTGAGCCAGGCGGCGAGGTACTGGATGCCGACCGAGACGTTGTTGCGCAGGCCCGCGTCGGTGATGTCGCCGGGTGTGGCGGCGACGTCGAGGAGGTCGGCAGCCTCCACGCTGACGTCGTTGCGCTGCCGGTCGATCTGGTTCGGTCGCTCCCCGAGGACGGCGTCGAACGCAGCCCGGGCCACCGGCACCAGGTCGGGATGCGCGACCCAGGTGCCGTCGAACCCCTGGCCGGCCTCGCGCTCCTTGTCCTCGGTCACCCGCGCGAGGGCGACTGCGTTCACCTCCGGATCGCGGCGGGACGGGATGAAGGCAGCCATGCCGCCCATCGCGTGCGCTCCACGGCCGTGACAGGTCTTCACGAGCAGCTCGCAGTAGGAGCGCATGAACGGCACGGCCATCGTCACGTCGGCACGGTCGGGGAGCACGAACTCGGGCCGGTGCCCGAGCTTCTTGATCACGCTGAAGATGTAGTCCCAGCGGCCTGCGTTGAGCCCGGCCGAGTGCTCGCGCAGCTCGTACAGGATCTCGTCCATCTCGAACGCGGCCAGGATCGTCTCGATCAGGACGGTCGCCTTGATCGTCCCCTGCGGCACGCCGAGGGCGTCCTGCGCGAAGCGGAACACGTCGTTCCAGAGCCGGGCCTCGGTGTGCGACTCCAGCTTGGGCAGGTAGAAGTAGCGCCCGTTGCGGGAGTGGTTGCGCAGGAAGTAGAGGCCGAAGTCGAACAGCGAGCCGGAGATCGGCTGTCCGTCCACCTCGAAGTGACGCTCGTCGAGATGCCAGCCGCGCGGGCGCACGAACAGCACCGCGACCTCGTCGTTCAACGTGTAGCGCTTCTCTCCGGTGTCGAGCGAGATCGTGCGGTCGAGCGCGTCCGACAGGTTGCGCTGGCCCTCGATGCAGTTCTCCCAGGTGGGCGAGTTCGCGTCCTCGAAGTCGGCCATGAAGACACGCGCACCAGAGTTGAGCGCGTTGATCACCATCTTGCGATCGACCGGCCCCGTGATCTCGACCCGCCGGTCTGCGATCTCCTCCGGGAAGGGTGCGATCCGCCAGCCGCCTTCGCGAACCTCGAGGGTGTCGGACAGGAAGTCCGGTAGCTCGCCCGCCGCGAGCCGCTGCAGCCGCTCGGCCCGCCGGGCGAGCAGCTCCCGCCGCCGCGCACCGAACTCACGCTGCAGACCGACGAGAAACGCGGTCGCTTCCGGCGTGAGGACGTCAGCCGTCTCCATCGTCGCGATCATCTCATCTCGCCTGGCGCCCGGCTTCAGCCGGGCGCCGTGGGTTTGACCGACGAAGAGCGGGTCAGGCTGAAGCCTGACCCGATTGACGGGCCAGGCATCGAGCCTGCCCCGTCAATCGTTCTCGTGATCGCGTTCGCACGCGTCGGGGCAATTGCACTCCGCCGTCTCTGCGCGGGTGAGAATCGTCGTCGCAGCCGGTGGCTCCGGCCGCGACGGCCGCTGCCTGACCGTGCCTCGCCGCACCTCGACCGCGATGCCGGCCATCAGGCTGCCCTCTGGAGGCTCGCCTCGAACACATGACCGCACGTGCAGCGGACGAGCCCTTCGAGCGCCTCCGGCAGGGTGAGGTTCGAGCCACTGAACCCACAGGACGGGGCACGCCAGGCGACCGCACTCGGCATGACCGTCGATGGCGACGCGGCAGCCGGGGTCTTCGCACCGCTCGAGGGTGTGCTGCCCGCTGAAGCCCTTCGTCTTGAAGTGCGGCACCGCGTTGGAATGAGTCGCCGGACTGGACGCCGGTGACGTTCCCGTGCTTGTCGTCGCGCTCATGCTGCGCTCCTTTCCTCCTCGAACTGCCTTCTCCTCGGTCGAGCCCCGCAGTGCGAGCGTCGAGGAGGAGCCGCCTGTGATCGTCTCCATGACGCGGTCGAAGTAGCCGGCGCCGACCTCGCGCTGGTGCCGGGTCGCCGTGTAGCCCTCGGCCTCGAGCTCGAATTCGCGCTCCTGAAGGCGAACGTAGGCCGGCATCGCCTCGTCGTGATAGCCGCGGGCGAGCTCGAACATGGAAAGGTTGACGGCGTGGAAGCCGGCCAGGGTGATGAACTGGAACCGGTAGCCCATCTCGGCGAGGCGCCGCTGGAAGCCTGCGATCTCCGGGTCGCGTGAGGTGGCGTCGCCAGTTGAACGAGGGCGAGCAGTTGTACGCGAGCAGCTTGCCGGGGAACCGCTCGTGCATCGACCGCGGCGAACCGCTCCGCCTCGTCCAGGTCGGGGGTCGACGTCTCGAACCAGACGAGGTCGGCGTAGGGCGCGTAGGCGAGGCCACGCGCGATCGCCGGCTCGATGCCGTCCTGCACGCGGTAGAAGCCCTCCGGGGTGCGCTCGCCGGTGCAGAACTCGCGGTCGGCCTCGTCGATGTCGCTCGTGAGCAGGGTCGCGGAGAGCGCGTCGGTGCGGGCCACGATCAGAGACGGAACGTCGGCCACGTCGGCTGCCAGCCGGGCAGCCACGAGCGTGCGCAGGAACTGCGAGGTCGGGATCAGCACCTTGCCACCCAGATGCCCGCACTTCTTCTCGGAGGAGAGCTGATCCTCGAAGTGGACTGCGGCTGCGCCCGCCTCGATGTACGCCTTCATGATCTCGAACGCGTTCAGCGGGCCGCCAAAGCCTGCCTCGGCATCGGCCACGATCGGCGCGAGCCAGTGCGTCGAGTCGTCGCCCTCCGCGTGCGCGATCTGGTCGGCGCGTAGGAGCGCGCCGTTGATGCGCCGGGCCAGCGCCGGGCCCGAGTTGGCCGGGTAGAGGCTCTGATCCGGGTAGGTGTGGCCGGAGACGTTCGAGTCCGCAGCCACCTGCCAGCCCGAGAGATAGATCGCCTTCAGCCCGGCCTTGACCATCTGCACCGCCTGGCCGCCGGTCATGGCGCCGAGTGCGGCGACCCAGTCCTCCTCGGCCAGCAGGCGGCGCAGCCGCTCGGCTCCGAGGCGGGCGAGCGTGTACTCGACGACGACGCTGCCACGAAGCCGCTCGACGTCTTCCTGGGTGTACGGGCGCTCGGGTCGGGCGGCAATGCTCACAGTGTCGGGCTCCTCTCGAGCAGACTGGATCCAAATATGACCATCTTGGATCCTAGATGGACGATTATCAGCGCGCAAGTGGCAATTAGTTGTCTTTTCGGATCCAGGATATCGTATATGGGATGTCCACGGACGCTCTAGACTCGTGGTCGATGCAGCTCACGTCGACCAAGGCCGACGACATTGCCCGGGTGCTCGAGGACGAGATAGTGGGCGGCGTCATCCCGCCCGGCACCGTCCTGCGGCAGGAGCAGCTGTCTGAGCGCTTCGATGTCAGCCGCACGCCGGTGCGCGAGGCGCTTCGGCGTCTCGCCGCGCTCGGGCTCGTGTCCTTCGAGCCAAACCGCGGGGTTCGGGTCCGCTCGATCTCGCCGGGCGAGTTGCGGGAGGCGTTCCTCGTCCGGGCCGAGCTGGAGGCGCTCGCTACCGAGGTGGCGACGCCGCGCATGACGTCGGCCGACCTGGCCGCTCTCGATGCGGCTGAGCAGGCGTTCGCGGCGCTCACGCTCGAGCTGCGCGATCAGGCGCGGGGCGGCGAGCTGCGCGACGCGGCGCTGTTCGTGGACTGGATGCAGGCGAACTACGCGTTTCACGACGTGATCTACCGGGTCGCTGCCATGCCGCTCGTCGAGCGGCTCGCAAAAGGGGCGCGGCGCACGTTCATCGGGGCCAAGGTATGGAGCGCGCGCGTCGAGCTGGACGAGCTGTACGCGAAGAACGATCTCCAGCATCGCGCGATCCGTGAGGCGATCGCGGCCGGAAGCGCTGCATCCGCACGCGTGATGGCGCGCGAGCACGTGCTCTCGTCGGGCCGCCTGATCGAGTCGGTGCTCGAGACGGTTGCCGGGGCCCGCGAGCCCTCCTGGTAGCTCGAAGCGGAGGCCCGCGACGCGGGCCTCTCCGTTAGGTGTCCGACTTCAGTCGGACACCGCTGTTGATCTTGGGAACACAAACGCGGCGTCGGACTGAAGCCCGACACCCACGGAAAGCCCTGCGTGGCAGGGCTTCGCTTCAGCCCTAGAACGTCCCGAAGCGCTCGTACGCGTCGAGCGGCAGCATTCCCCCGCGCACCGCGTCGCGGATCGCGTTCTCGGTGGCAGCCTTCGCTTCGGCCTCGGCGAGCACGCGCTCCGCCATCGCGACGGGAACCACGACGACGCCGTCCTCGTCCCCCACGACCCAGTCACCCGGCTCGATCAGCACCTGACCGATCGTGACCGGCACCTGCGTCGCGGTCACCTGCCAGCGCCACGTCGAGTCCTCGGGCGTCGTGAAGCGCGCGAACACCGGGAACCCCTCGTCGACGATGAAACGCACGTCGCGGCACCCGCCGTCGATCACGCAACCCGCGACACCACGCGTGAGAAGCGATGTCGCGGAGAGCTCACCGAAGTGCGCCGAGACGTCGTGGTTGCACTGATAGACGGCCACGTGACCCGCCGGGACGCGCCCGAGCATGGCCAGCGTCTTGCGGATCGCTGCGTCCCAGTCCTGCGTGTCGGACGGGCGGCCCTCGACGGTGAAGGCCTGACCGGCGAGGCGCGTCCCGGGTGCGAGCGGCCTGATCTCGGGCGGAAGCGTCTGTCGGCGAAGGCCGTGCTCGTCGAGCACGTCGGCCAGCACCGCCGTGTAGATGCGCGCGAATCGCTCCTGCACGGGGCGAATCTAGACGACGCGCACGAACGAACGCGCTTCCCGGGGTGGGCACAGGCGGTGCCTGGCTGAAGCCGGGCACCTAACGGAAAGCGCTGCGTGGCAGCGCTTCGCTCCGATCATGGTGGCCTCGGGATGGCCAGGTCGGTCGGCGTATCTTCGCCGCGGCCTTCCACGAGCTCGGGAGCACGCTCGCGTAGGAGGCGCAGCACCAGCTCGGCGCGCCTGACGCGCTCGCGCCCGAGCTTCACGGCGAGGTCGAGCAGATGGAGCCCTGCCGGGTAGATGTTCGGCGCGTTGCGGAGGCCGAGCTTCACGTACACGGGGGCCGCGACCCGGATCATCTCGGGCACCTCGTAGAAGCGGACGAACCCACCCTGGTCGTCGGGTACCTCGACATAGACGTCGAGCGGCGCCGCGCAGCCGCCACGCAGCTCCGCGAGCTCGCCGGCGGACAGGTCGGTCGAGACGTTGATCGTCGTCGCTCCCATGTCCTCGAGGGCTCGCGCGGTCTGTGGGTTGGCACACGGCAGGAGCACCGATGTCTTGAGCACGAGGTCGGGGGGCAGGTCACCTGCGCCTCTCATCCGGCCGAGCGTGGCGAGTACACCGATGTCCGCCACGAGATACGAGCGGATTCCGTGGGCGAGCCCACGGCGCACCTCGGCCACGCACTGCTCGACGCCCACGCTGCCGCGTGCGACGCCCCCGACCGCGCCGGCGACCAGCGACTGGCCGCCCGTGTCCCAGGCGCCGCGGGGCCCGAGGAAGAGCGAGACCTCGACCCCGGTCGCGGCGCCGAGCTGCGCGAGCTCGTCGAGCTCGACGTCCGTGAGCATCATCACACCCGAGCCCTGTGAGACGCGACGCACCGGCACACCCCGCGCGTCCGCTTCCTCGAGCACGGCGCGCATGACCGCCGGGCCTTCGACCGACGGGATCTCGATCCGGTAGCGCAGGCCGTCTGCGAAGCGGGCATCGCTCACAGGCGCGAATGTCTCATATCGGCGTCGGCGTGGCGCGAGCGGCGCGATAGGACGCAAGGCGGTGCCTGGCTGAAGCCAGGCACCTGACGGAGAGCCCTGCGTCGCAGGGCTCCGCTTCATCTGAGCCAGGCACCTGACGGAGAGCCCGCCGACGGCGGGCTCCGCTTCTGCTACGGCGCGACGACGACGACCTGGTCGGCGGCGACATCGGTGAGTCGGGTCTCGTCGCCGCCGGGCATGCGCACGACAAGCTCGCGCACCTCGGTCGCGTCCCCCAGGCCGAAGTGGATGCGTGGGTCTTCCGAGGAGAGATAGCTGCTGCCGGCCTGCACCTCGCGCACGAGCTTGCGCCCGTCGGGCAACGTGGCGGTGACCCTTGCGCCCGGAGAGAACCTGTCGAGCGAGACCTCGAGCCAGTGCCCGGTCGCGCCGGTGCTCCGCAGCAGCACGAGCCGGCCGCCGATCGAGTTGATCGCGACGTCGACGTCGCCGTCGTTGTCGTAATCGGCGGCAGCGAGACCGCGGCCGTTGATCCGGAGGCTGTCACGCAAGCCGACCTGGCGGCCGACGTCGTCCCACTGTCCACGCTCCCCTTGCGCCAGCACCCGCACCCGCTGGGCGTTCTTGGCCAGGTTCGTGACGGGGATGGCGCCGTTGGCGAGGACGAGCTCGAAATTGCCGTCGAGGTCGAGATCCACCCACGACACCCCCCAGCCGGTGAGGCTCGTGCCGAGGGCTGACGCGAAAGCCGGGCGGGCGTCTGCGAATGCACGTTCCTTCGAGCGCGTCCGGTAGACGGCGTGCAGTTGCCCGCGGGCGTTCGTCACGAAGAGGTCGGCGCGCCCGTCGCGGTTGTAGTCGGCGGCTGCGATTCCCATGCCGGCGTTCGGGTCGGCAACACCCTTCCTACGGGCGCTCTCCTGGAGACGGAAACCGAGGCCCGCCCTCGTGGTGGGCACCTTGACGTTCATGTAGAGCCGGTTCGGGTCGAGGTCGTTGGCGACGTACAGGTCGAGACGGCCGTCTCCGTCGACGTCGGTGAACACTGCCCCGAGGCCGTGGTCGACCGCGGCTCGCTCGATCCCCGCCTGGCGGCCGACCTCCCGGAACGTCGGGCGGCCGTTCTCGCCCGAGCCCTGGTTGAGATAGAGACGATCGGCGACGGCGAGGTGGTTGGCCGGGAACCCTTCCGGCGATCCCGGGATTTGCCCGTTCGGGTCGGTGTAACCGGCGACGAACAGGTCGGGCCGCCCGTCGTCGTTCACGTCGCCCACCGCGGCACCCGCATGCCAACCCGGATCGTTGATCCCGGCGGCTCGTGCACCTTCCGTGAACGTGCCGTCGCCGTCGTTCCACAGGAGCGCGTCATACCCGTCCGTCGGCACGTTGTAGCCGGCGCTCGTCACGTAGAGGTCGGTGTGGCCGTCGAGGTCGAGGTCGGCCGCGACGCACCCGTTGCCACGCAGCTGCAGATCGGCTCCCGAGCCGCGGCTCACGTCTTCGAACGCGCCCCGCACGTTGTGGAAGAGGGCGCTGCGCGGCAGGCCTCCACGCTGCTCCCACGAGCTGATGTCGGGCCCCGAGTAGGAGTTGACGACGAACAGGTCGAGCCAGCCGTCCTCGTCGTAGTCGAGCCAGCACAGACCGCCGCCCATCATTGCCGTCACATCGAGCGACGTGTCGAACCGAAACGCACCCTGGCGGAAGACGAGCCCGGCCCGGGATGCGACATCAGCGAGGCGAACGCCGCCCAACGCCTCGGTGCCGGCCGGAGCCGTCGCCGGACCCGCGATGGTCGGCGCGCCTTGCCCGCCACGGAATCGCGTGATCTTGTAGCGGCCGCTCTCGAGGCCGAGCTCGATCGTCTGTGCGAGCGGTGCAGCATCGCCAACCTGCTCGACCCTGGTCGGGGACTGTCCGTACGTCTCGAGCGTCACGGTCCCTTCGAGCATCGCGACGACAATGGGTGGCTGCTGATCCTTGCCCGGCTCGAGCTTGACCTGCATCCGGTCGACGCGGTAGGCGGGGACGACGATCGTGTCTCCGTCTGCGGCGCGAATCTGCCGCCACAGGTCGGCGAGCCAGGCGCCGCTCGCGGCACCGCGTGCCTGGGCTTCGTCGCGTCGCCGGAGAGCGTTCCTCGCGATGCGGAGATCGGCGACCACGTAGCGGGCGATCTGCAGCGCAGTGGGCCGGTCGAGCTGCGATGCCACGCCCGTCGATTCCACGATGGTCACCTGCGGGAGAGCCCCGGCATCCTCGAGCGGCATCAGCGTGTGCCCGGCTGCCGAACGCGCAGGCAGGCCGGCCAGCACGAGCGCGCCGGCGAACGCCGCCGCACCGGCCAACGCGACCGTGCCCATCGTCGCCCGCCGTGCTCCCCAAATCGGCAGGTGGAGGCGGGACGGTCCGGCGGCGGGGAGGAGCCATTCGACCAGCGGACGCGCGGCGCAGACCAGCGCGAGGGCGCCGAGCACCGCCACCTTCGTTGCGTACTCGGTGGTGTGAGGCGCAATGAGCAGCGTCGCCAGCAACCCGACACCGACCGCGTACACGCGACGCGCGACGCTCCCCTCGGGGATCGTCTTGGGGTCGGTGATCATGAAGAACAGGAACACGAGGATCTCCGGAGAGGTGACGAGCACCCACCAGAAGTACGGGCCCGTGATCGGGCCGAGGTGCCAGCGCGCGGTCATCTCGTGACCGCTGGCGGCGAGCACCGCGATCCCGGCGGCGAACGCCAGCCAGAACAGGACGGCGATCCCCAGCAGGCGCAGGCGCCGCAGGATCAGCAGCCCGCCCGTGACGATGATCGCCAGCGCCAGGGCCATCCAGAGCGACATCGGCGCCCACCAGAAGTCGAGCGGCTCGGCGCGCGCGGCGCCGAGAACGAGGAAGCAGGCCACGAGACCGAAGTTGGAAGGGTTGAAGAGGTGCCGGCCGCGGAGGCGGATCACGTACTTCGACAGCAACCCCACCGCCGCCGTGCCGGCGAAGATCCAGGCGCCGTGCATGCTCCACCAGTCGCCGTGCTCCGTGCCCGGCACGCGCAGGATGAATGCGACGCCGTTCCCGGTCAGGAGCGCGCTCGCGGGCCACAGGATCACCCGTTGACGCCAGAGCGCGATCCCGACCTCGAGCACCGCGCAGGTGACCAGCGCAACCAGGATCTGCGCGATCGACAGGCGGAACTCGAACGCCACCTGCCCGAGCACCTGAAGCGAGATGATCACGGCCGCGAGGTGCAGGCGTGGATCGCGCAGCGTCGGCAGCAGCACGGGATACGACGTGCCGCGGAACCGGACGCATGGCCTGCCGACGGCAACGGCGGGAGCGCTCATCGAGCGCTCATGGTACGCGCCAGGCTGTCCCGGCCTAGAGGCCCGCGCGAAGCCAGTGCCGTGCGGCCGCGAAGCGGACGCCTTTAGCTTATGCCTCGCCGCCAGGCGGCGGGGTGGGATCCGCGCGAGCGGATCGCACACCTTGCAGGCTAGGGAGCCCAGAACTCGTCGAACGCCGCGGGATCGGACGGCAGCGCGAGCACCTCGGTGACCACACCCTCCTCCAGGCGAAAGAGCAACACCTGATCGAGGTCCAGGCGCCGTCCACGGCGCTCGCCTGAGGCGCGATACAGCGCCGCCGCCCGCTCGCTGCTCGCCAGCACGTCGATCAGCTGCGACTCGTACGTGCCGCTCGTCTCCTTCGGCAGACGTGCGAGAAAGCGGAAGATCGCCTCCCGCCCGCGATGGGCGCCCGCCATGATCCCGGTCCCGGGAACCGTCCAGACCGCGTCGGGCGCGAAGAGCCCTCGCAGCGCGAGGCCTTGCTTGCGCGCGAACGCATCGAAGATCCGGCGCACGACCGCTTCGTTCTCAGCTGCGGGCACTACTGCGCTCCCATTCGTCGATCAGCCCTTCGACATGCCGGCGCTGCGCGTCCGTGAAGTCGAACCGGGCCAGCAACCGTCGAGCCTCGGCGGGATCGTCGTGCGCCACCGCCGCTTCGAGGTGCTCGCGCTGTGGCGTGGGCTGCCGCAGCTGGCGGCGAAGCCAGCGCAGGAGACTCACCTTCGCTTGCTCGGTCATTGCGCGCACTACGCTACTCACGTGGACGCCTTTCTCGCGATCGCAAGCAGGCGCGACGAGCGGCGCTACAGCGGCGAGCCGCTCGGCGACGACGTCATGGCGCGGATCCTCGATGCCGGCAGGCTTGCGGGCTCGGCAGGCAACAAGCAGCCCTGGACATTCGTCGTGCCAACGACCCGCCACCGTGTGGAGGCACTGGCAGCCACGGTCTTCGTCCCGGACAACGTCCTTGGTGCGGGCCTCGTCGTCGCGATCGTGGTCGCGGGCAAAGGGCCGGTCTCGTTCGACGCGGGCCGGGCGGCTCAGAACATGCTGATCACCGCGTGGAACGAGGGGATCGCGTCGTGCCCGAACGGAATCAACGACAAGGACGGGGCGCATGCAGCGCTCGACCTCGGAGGCGACGAGACACCTGTCATCGTCCTGTCGTTCGGGCGGCCGCAACGCGTGCGTGACCCGGAGACGCGGCCGGCCGCGGAGTGGAGCGCCCGCGCCAACCGGCGGCCGCTCGAGCATGTGGTCAGACGGCTCACGTGAGCAGGGTGCTGCGCGGCGGTCTCGACCTGGGAGGGACGAAGATCCAGGCCGTCGTGACGGCCCGCGGAGGCAGGGTGGTCGGCCAGGCGCGACGCGACACACCGCGCCGGGGCGGGCCCGAGTCGGTTGCGCACGATCTCGCTCTCGCGATTCGCGCGGCCGCGACGGACGCCGGTGTCCGGGTCAACGAGCTCGCGTGCGTCGGCGTCGGCTCACCGGGGAGCGTCGACGCGGCGACCGGCACGGTGCAGCAGGCGGCGAACATCGACGGCATGTCCGAGCCGTTCGCGCTCGGGCCCGTGCTGGCGAAGCGCCTCGGCGTCCCGGTCGTGGTCGGCAACGATGTCAGCGTCGCCACGGAGGCGGAACGCCGGCTGGGTGCCGGGCGCGGTTTCCGCTCGTTTTTCGGCGTGTTCTGGGGCACGGGGATCGGAGGCGGGCTGGTCGTCGACGGTCGCTTGCTCCACGGCCGCGGCTCCGCCGGCGAGATCGGGCATGTCTGTGTGAAGCCGGGCGGTCGGCGCTGCAACTGTGGCCTGCGCGGGTGCCTCGAAGCGTATGCAGGGCGTGCAGCGCTCGAGGAGCGCGCCAGGCGTGAGGCACGCAAGCGCAAGACCATCCTCTTCGACCTGCAACAGAAGCGAGGACGCGAAGCCCTCACGAGCGGCGTCTGGGTGCGGGCGCTGGAGGTCGGCGACGTCGTGACGCGGAGCCTGCTCGAGGAGGCCGTCGGTGCGCTCGGTGTGGCCATCGGCTCTACGGTGACCCTCCTCGACGTCGAGGCCGTCGTGATCGGCGGAGGGCTCGGAGAGCGGCTCGGCCCGGTCTGGCTGAAGCGAATCGAGAAGGCGGCACGTGCGCACACGTTCTTCCGCGAGCCGCCGGTGTACAAGCTGGCCGAGCTCGGCGACATGGGCGGTGCCGTCGGGGCCAGCCTTCTCACGGCCCCGCAGCAGCTACGACCTCGCCCTCTTCAGCATCAGGCGTGAGGTCTGTCCTCGTCACCGGCGCGGGACGCGGTCTGGGGTTCGCGGTTGCGGAGCGGCTGCGCTCCGACGGCTACGCGGTCGTGGCGACGGATCTGACCGGCGCCGAGGGCGACCGCCTGGACGTCCGCGAGCGAGCGGACTGGGATTCCGCGGCCGGTGCGCTCGCCGCGGCGGGTGAGCCGTGGGGTCTCGTCAACTGCGCCGCGCGCACCGTCGTGCGCGACCTGTTCGAAATCGAGGTCGACGAGTGGGACGACGTGCTCGCCACCAACCTGCGCGGGCCGTTCCTCGGCACGCAGGCGATCGCGCCGCTTCTGCGCGAGAGGGGCGGCGGGCGCATCGTCAACGTCGCCTCCGACTCCGCCTTCCGCGGGATCGGGGTCACCGGCGCCCACTACGCGTCCTCCAAGGCGGCGTTGATCACGCTGACGCGCCGCGCAGCCGCGGCGCTCGCCGGGTCGGGTGTCACGGCCAACGCCGTCGCGCCGGGCACGCTCGACGGCGAGACGGTGCGCGAGCTCGCCGGCGATCGACTCGACGAGCTCGCCGCCGGGGTGCCGCTCGCCCGGCTCGGCGGGCTCGGCGAGGTTGCCGGGGTCGTCGCCTGGCTGTTGTCCGAGGACGCCTCGTACGTGACGGGCACGACCATCGTCGTCGACGGAGGCGCTTCCCTCTAGGATCCGAAGCGATGAACATCACCGGTGTCGACTTCGTCACGGTGCCCACCCGTGACTTCGAGCAGGCCAGCGAGTTCTACGGCACCGTGCTCGGCCTCACATGCTCGGCCCGCTGGGGGGACATGCCCGCCGCCGAGTTCGAGACGGGCACGCTGACCATCGCCGTCATGCAGTCGGACGCGTTCGGCATCGAGTTCCAGCCGCACACGCACCCGATCGCGCTGCACGTCGCCGACGTCGCCGCCGCACGCGCAGAGCTCGAAGGGCGCGGCGTCACGTTCCCCGCCGACACGCTCGACAGCGGCGTCTGCCACATGGCCCACTTCTCGGACCCGGACGGCAACGCGCTCATGTTCCACCACCGCTACGCCCCGCGCCGCTGACCTTGCCTGCAAGGTGGGCATCCGCTAGCCGCGGACGCCCACCGCCGCCTGCGGCGAGGCATAACCTAAAGGCGTCCGCTTCGCGGCCGCAAAGCTGGCCATGCCTGACTTGCCTGAGACCTTGCAGACAAGATCAGCGCACAACGAGGCTCCGTCTGAACTCGCGCAGGCGCGCCGACTCGACGACGACCACGGCTCCGAGGATGCCGATCACGAGCGCAAGCAGCCAGATCGCATCCAAGCTGGTCAGCACCGCCACCGACAGGAGCGCCGCCGCAGCGCCGATCGCGCGCTCCCACGCGACGACGCGGATCGCGCGGTACCGGCCGAGGACGGAGCCGAGCATGTACACGGAGGCTCCGATCCCGAGCGCCCAGCGACCGGCGGCCGAGAGCGGCTCGTCGGGATGCTCGAGCGTCTTCTTCGAGGCGACCGCGAAGAAGATGATCCCGAGCACGAACGCGAAGTGGAAGAAGGAGTAGATGTCCCGCGCCACGGGCCCGCGCCGCTCGATGGGGACACGCGTCAGCGCGCGCTCGGCGCCCAGCGCGAGGAAGTCGAAGTAGGCCCACCAGAGCATCGCCACGCCGGCAAAGGCCACCACGACCGATGCGGCGAACTGCGCGTCGCGTGGCAAGACCGCCGCACCGGCGCCGATGGCGACGATCGACTCGCCGAGCGCGATGATGATGAACAGCGAGTACCGCTCGGCGAAGTGTGATGCCGAGACCCGGAACCCCGCGTCGCTGACTCTGAGGGCGCCCGTGATGTCGATGGCTGCCGCCGCGAGCCACACGACGACCCGGGCGTCACCCTCCAGGAACCCGCCGATCAACACGACCGTCGGTGCGAGCAGGAACCATGGCGCGAGCTTTCGCACCGCAGCCTGGTGCTCCGGCGTCCCGCGGAGACCCCACATGTACAGCCCGACGTGCATCGTCCTGACGACGAGGTACGCGACCGCGAACCAGAGGCCGTCCTCGCCGTATGCGCCTGGCACCGCAAGTGCGACGAAGAAGCAGCCGAGGGTGACGCCGAGAAATGCGATCCGCACACCGCGGCTCTCGATCGAGATCGCGTTCGTCATCCAGGCGTATCCGCCCCAGGCCCACCAGATGAGCCAGAGCAGGAGCGCCGCGCGGACGAAGCCGCCCGCCGTGGGGTGCTCGAGGACGAAGAACGTGACCTGCGTGATCGCGAACACGAACACCAGGTCGAAGAAGAGCTCCAGGTAGCTCGTCCGGCGCTCCTCCTCGGCCTCGGTCTCGCGGCCCGCGAGCTGGTCGATCGTCGTCACGCAGTGTTCCTAGCGCGACGTGCGGACGACGCCGTCGATCTGGCTACAGGGCGCGTCGCAGAAAACCGAGCAGGTTCGCGCCGGTCACTGCGGTGACCTGCTCGTCGCTCCAGCCGCGGTCGCGCAATGCGGCCACGAGGGCCGGGTAGTGCTCCGGCCCGGTGAGGCCGTCGATTCCCTTGCCAGGCTGCAGCCCGGGCGGAGCGAGGCCGTCCTTCGGCTCGGGCGGCGCCGGCATCGCCTCCCAGATGCGGCGCGTGAAGTCGCCTCCGAAGCAGACGCGGTCCCAGCCCATCACCTCGACTGCATGCTCGAGGTGGTCGATCACGCGGGCGATCGTGCGCTCGACCGGGTCGATCGCCAGCGGATGGAGCATCAGGCCGAAGAGCCCTCCAGCTTCGGCAAGCGCCCGGAGCTGGTCGTCGTCCAGGTTGCGAGGCGTGTCGTGCAGCGCGCGGCAACCGCCGTGCGAGTAGAGCACCGGCGCGCCGCCCGCGCGCTCGAGAACGTCGGCGAACGTGCCGCGCGACGCGTGCGCGAGATCGAGCATCGACGCCGAGCTCGACGAGTCGGTCGACGAGCTCGCGGCCGAGCCGCGACAGCCCGCCGCCCTCCTCGGCGGCGCCGTCCGCGAACGCATTGCGTCGGTTCCAGGTCAGCCCGGCCATCGCGTACGCCGAGCTCGTGGAACACGTCGGCCGGCCACGTCTCGACGCCGAACTGCTCGACGCCCTCCAGGGAGAGCAGCAGGCCGATCCGGTCGCCCGACTCGACGCGTCGAGGTCGGCCGCGCATGCGCACGTGGGTCGACGCGACCGGCGTTCTCGCGCGAGCGCACGGTGGAACGAGGCGACCTGTCCGAGCGCCTCGCGCAGCGCGCCCTCCGGCTGCACGGCGATGTCGACGTACACCGGGCATACCTGGAGCCCGACACCGCCCGCCTCCAGCAGCGGCAGCCAGGTGCGCCGCGAACACGTCGGTCTCGCCGAGCCGGTGCTCGCGGTAGGCGAGCTCGAGCAGGAGATCGGTGTGCGCGTCGGCGATCACCAGGTGATCATCGCACTCACTCGTCGAGCCCAACGGGCGGGATCGGGCTTGCCTTTCTGGATTAGGATTGATCATCGCCGCCGGACGCAGTAGCGTCTCGCGTCGGGAGGTACCGACAGAGGAGGAACAAAGAGTGAAGAAGGTCATCATCTCGCTCGCGACCGTGGCGCTGGTGGCAGGCCTGGCCGCCGACCGCGGGGCTCGCGAAGAGCCAGAGCGGGCACGCAGGTGTGCGTCTTGCTGCCGGACACCACGACGTCGGTGCGCTGGCAGCAGTTCGACAAGCCGGCGTTCACCGCCGCCTTCAAGAAGGCCGGCCTGACGGCGGCCGTCGTGAACGCTCTCGGCCAGCCGCAGAAGCAGCTCGCCCAGGCGGAGCAGTGCATCAACGACGGCGCCAAGGTCGGCGTCATCGTGTCGCTCGACACCGGCACGTCGATCGCCATCCAGAAGAAGTTCACCGCCGCCGGTGGCAAGACGATCGACTACGACCGCCAGATCGTCGGCGGCACCGGATCCGTCTACATCGTCGTTCGACGGCAACCAGGTCGGTCGCCTGCAGGCCGGAGGCGTGCTCGCCGGGATGAAGGCGAAGAAGACATACGGCCCGAACGGCGTCGTCGCCCAGCTGTGGGGCGGCCCGACGGACGCGAACGCGTTCTGGTTCAAGAGCGGGAACGACGACATCCTGAACCCGCTGTTCAAGGCGAAGAAGGTCAAGAAGGGCCCGGCGAAGTTCGTGCCCGCCTGGGATGCGAAGAACGCCCAGACCATCTTCGAGCAGATGCTCGTCCAGACGAACAACAACATCCAGGGTGTCGTGGCGGCGAACGACGGCATCGCCGGCGCCGTCGTCGCGACGCTGAAGGCGAAGGGCCTGAAGCCGATCGCGCTGAGCGGGCAGGACGCGACCGTCCAGGGTGTCCAGAACATCATCTCGGGCTGGCAGACGAACACCGTCTACAAGTACGTGCCCGACGAGGCGAACGCGACGGCGGCAGCAGCTGTCGCACTGTTCAAGGGACAGAAGCCGAAGTCGAACGCGACGCGGCCGAACGGCAAGAAGAAGCAGCCGACGCTCGTGATCCCGGTGATCTCGATCACGAAGGCCAACTACACGCGGCTGTTCACGGACAAGTTCCTCAAGCGGAGCGACGTGTGCTCCGGGGAGTACAAGAAGTACTGCAAGTAGGCCGGACGGACGGGTGGGGGCGCTGCGTGCGCCTCCACCCGTCGCCCGTGGAGCCACTGCCCCGTGACCGAACCTCGCCGCTCCTCGAGTTCGCGGCCTCTCGAAGATCGTTCGGCTCCGTCCAGGCGCTGACGGACGTCGACTTCGAGGTCCGCGGCCGGCGAGGTGATGGCGCTCGTCGGCGACAACGGCGCGGGCAAGTCGACGCTGATCAAGTGCATCGCCGGCATCCACGGCTACGACTCGGGCGAGATCTGTCTTCGACGGCAAGCCGGTGACGATCCACGGGCCGAAGGACGCGGCGCAAGCTCGGGATCGAGGTCGTCTACCAGGATCTGGCGCTCTGCGACAACCTCGACGTCGTCCAGAACATGTACCTCGGCCGTGAGGCGCGCGACTGGCTCTACCGGCTCAAGGAGCCGATCATGGAGCAGCGGACCACGGAGACGCTGAGCTCGCTCGCCGTCACGACCATCAGCTCCATCCGCCAACAGGTCGCCTCGCTCTCGGGTGGTCAGAGACAATCGGTCGCGGTTGCGACGAGCGGTCATGTGGAACTCGAAGCTCGTCATCCTCGACGAGCCGACGGCAGCGCTCGGCGTCGCGCAGACGCACCAGGTGCTCGAGCTCGTCAAGCGGCTCGCCGAGCAGGGGCTCGCGGTCGTCCTCATCTCGCACAACCTGCACGACATCTTCGAGGTCGCGACCCGCATCACCGTCCTTCGTCTCGGCCACGACGTCGGCGTGTACGAGCGCGAGTCGACGACCCAGCAGGAGGTCGTGACCGCGATCACGGCAGGCATCCCGACGAAGGTCGCCGGGATCGCCGAGACGTGCCGGAGGCGAGCTGTGAGCTCCGAGGCCGACGTCGTGGCTCCGGGGATCGAGGCGCCGGGTACCGGCGACGCGCCCGAGGACGCCGGGTTCTGGGAGCGCACGAAGGGCAACGTCCGATCCGGGAACCTCGGCGTCCTGCCGGTCGTGCTCGGCGAGGTCGCGATCGTCGTCTACTTCGCCTTCACCGCGACGAACTTCTTCACGGCGGCCAACTTCGTCAACGTCATCCTCCAGATGGCGGGGACGACCATGATCGCGTTCGGCGTCGTCTTCGTGCTCCTGCTCGGGGAGATCGACCTCTCGATCGCGTACGTGAGCGGCATCGCGGCCGTCGCGGTGGCCGAGTTCCAGCTTCCCTCGTCCTCGCACGACTACCCGGGGTGGCTCGCGATCCTGCTCGGCCTCGCGATCGTCGCCGTGATCGGGTTCGCCCAAGGCACCGTCGTGGCGCGAGTCGGCGTGCCGTCGTTCGTCGTCACGCTTGCCGGCCTCCTCATCTGGCAGGGCGTCATCCTCAAGGTCCTCCAGGCGCGCGACACGATCATCATCGAGGACAACTGGATCAACTACGCCGCGACGTACTACTTCTCCGCCAACGTCGGATGGCTGATCGCGGCCGTGATCACCGTCCTGTACGGCGTCGTCGCGCTCGGAGGAGTCATCGGCCTTCGCAGGGCGGGCATCTCCGCGGGTAGCCGGACTGTGATCGCCAAGTTCGTCGGTGTTGCCGTTGCGAGCTTCGGAATCGTTGCCATCTGCAACCACGCCCAGCGGCCGACTGCCTGCGCGCCAGGCACGCCTCTCACCGAGACGTGCTACGAGCCACTCGGCCTCCCGCTCGCGGCGCTCATCATGGTGATCTTCCTCGTCGGCCTGACGTACCTCGCGAAGCGCACCGCGTTCGGCCGCCACGTGTACGCCGTCGGCGGCAACGCCGAGGCGGCGCGGCGCGCCGGCATCAACGTGTCGCGCGTTCGGGTCATCGTCTTCGTGATCTCGTCGGTCATGGCCGGCGTCGGCGGCATCGTCCTCGCGGCGCGCCTGCAGTCGGTGAACCTGAACCAGGGCGGCGGCACGCTCCTGCTCGACGCGATCTCGGCCGCCGTGATCGGCGGCGTCAGCCTCTTCGGCGGCCGCGGCGAGGTCCGGGGCGCGCTCCTCGGCGCGCTGGTCATCGCCACGATCGCGAACGGGCTGAACATCGGCGGCTACAGCACGGGCACGATCTACATGGTCACCGGCATCATCCTGCTGCTCGCGGTCACGCTCGACACGGTCGCCCGCCGGCTCCAGATGAAGTCGGGTCGCTAGGGCCGGTGACATGCGCGCGACACGATCGGCGTCGCCATGCTGGGCTACGCCTTCATGGGCAAGGCCCATTCCCGCGGGTTCCGCGAGGTCGGCTACCTCGCCCAGCCGACGCTTCGGCCAGACCTCGTCTCGGTCTCCGGCCGCGACCGGGAGCGTCTTGCCGCGATGCAGGAGAGGTACGGCTGGCGCGAAGCCGTCACCGACTGGCGCGAGCAGGTGAGCGATCCGCGCGTCGGGCTGTTCGACAACGGTGGCCCGAACGCGCTGCACGCCGAGCCGACGATCGAGGCCGTCCGGAACGGCAAGCACGTGCTTGTGCGAGAAGCCGCTCGGGCTCGACGCGGCCGAGTCCCACCGGATGTGGGCCGAGGCGGAACGTGCAGGCGTCCAGCACATGTGCGGCTTCAACTACCGCTTCGTGCCGGCGGTGCGGCGCGCCCGCGAGATCCTCGAGGCGGGCGGGATCGGCGACGTCGTCCACTTCCGCGCGCACGTACCTGCAGAGCTGGGGCTGGGACGCGCCGACGAGAGCATCTGGCGCTTCGATCGCTCCCAGGCAGGGACCGGCGCGATCGGCGATCTCGGCACGCACATCATCGACCTGGCGCGCTACCTCGTCGGCGACATCTCGTCGGTCTCGGCGCTCGTCCGCACCGTCGTCCCCGGACGCGAGGTCGACGACCACTTCGTCGCCACGATCGAGTTCGACAACGGCGCCGTCGGCACGCTCGAGGCGTCGCGCCTCGCTCGCGGCCGGGTCAACTACAACGCGTTCGAGGTGAACGGCTCAAGGGCTCGATCGCCTTCGACGTCGAGCGGCTGAACGAGCTCCAGGTCGCCGACGAGAAGAGCTTCACGCGCGTGCTCGTCACCGAGCCGGAGCACCCGTTCATGCGGCTACTGGTGGCCCCCGGGCACATCGTCGGCTGGGGCGACACGTTCACGCACGAGATCGCCCACCTGCTGGCGGCGATCGCGGGCGAGGGCACGATCGCGCCCCACGGCGCCACCTTCGAGGACGGGTATCGCTGCTCCGAGGTGACCGACGCAATCCTGCGCTCCTCTGCGGCCGGCGCCGAGAGACGGTCACCTACCGGGCGAGCGACGCATGAAGACGTCTCTCGGCATCTGGGCGCTCGGCCCGATGATCACGCGTTTCATCCCGGTGGGGCTACCAGCCCGCGCTGACGAACGACTCGACCGCGACGAAGGTGCGGCGGGCGGTCGAGGGGCTTGGTGACCTGATGGACGACTACGAGTTCCACTACCCGCACGAGTTGTCGCCGGAGAACCTGGACGAGGTGCGGGAGGCGCTCGACGGGCACGGGATCTACACGATCTGCTACCGGTCTCCACCTCGATCCGCGGTTCGGCCGTGGCGGTCTCGTCTCGCCGGATCCCGCCGACGCGCGCCGAGGCGGTGCGGCTGACGCTCGCGGCGGCCGAGTTCGCCGGTTCGATCGGGGCGCAGTTCGTCATCTGGCCCGGGTGCGAGGGCTACAACTACCCCTTCCAGACGCCGTACGCCGATTCGTGGGCCTGGCTGATCGACGGGATCGGCCAAGCGGCTGAGGTCTGTGACCGGCACGGTGTGAAGGTGTTTCTCGAGCACAAGAACAGCGAGCCGGCGATGAAGATCCTGATGCGAAACGTCGGGATGACGCTGCACGTGATCCATTCGCTGCGGGCACAGGGGATCACGAACGTGCAGGTGAACATGGACTGGCAGCACCTGATCATGAACGGCGAGAACCTGGGCGAATATGCAGCGCTGCTCGCCGCGGAAGGCCTGCTGGGCCACCAGCATGCGAACAGCGGTTGGGGCACCTTCGACGACGACAACATGGTCGGCGCGACGGCGTTCATGGAGACACTCGAGCTCGCGGTCGAGCTGCGCCGTGCGCGCTACGGCGAGAACGGCGAGAGGCTCGGCTTCGACCTCTACCCGTACACGGAGGACGCCGTCGCGGCGGTGGAGCGGAGCGTGAGGCAGTGGAACTTCATCTGGGACGTGTCGGGCCGCATCGACGATCCGGCGCTTCGCGAGGCGCAGCAGGCCAAGGACGCCGTGCGCGCCTACGAGCTCGTCTACGCGGCGCTCGGCGCCCAGTGAGCGACGGCCGCCGCGACGGCTTCGCCGCCGCGCTCTAGGATCGGACTCCCGTGCGCAGGCAGGACGATCTCGATCGGGAGCTCGAGCAGCAGACGCAGGCAGGACAGCAGGCGCGTCCCGTCCTGCAGCTGCGGCGACGGATGGACGGAGAGCTCCTCCGCTGTCCCCGCGAGTACCTCGGCAGTCACCAGCGCGCGGTGCCCGGGGAAGAAGAGCGCCACCTGGCCCTCGTCCACCGGTGGGATCTCGAAGACCTCGATGCCCGTCGGAAGCACCGCCGCATCTATCTCTCGACCCAGCCGCGAGCGGCCGGCGGGATGAGCCCACACCGTTGCTCCGTAGCGCGTCACGATCGCCTCGGCACTGCGCACGTGCCAGGGCGCGGTGACCAGCACGACCACCTTTCGGTCGAGCCGCTCGACGTCGCGGTCGAGCGCGCCCCAGAAGCGCTCCTCGTCCTCGGGCGGGACGAGCGGATCGACGAGAACGACTGCGTCGGCCGCCTCGTAGTACACGCTTCCGACCTCCTGGTCCCAGCCGCTCTCCGACGTCCACGCAGGATGAAGACCGGTCCAGCGCCAGAGACCCGGTCTGACCTCCTGCACGCGCATGCCTCGCGAGCGTAGTGGATAGCGTCGCCGACCTCACCGCGGCCCTTGTCCGCATCGACTCGACGAACCCAGGGCTCGTCGATGGGAGCGCGGGCGAGGTCGAGCTCGCCGCCTTCGTCGCGGATTGGCTGCGCGAGGCCGGTCTCGACGTCACGGTCGAGGAGGCCGCCCCGGGCCGGCCGAACGTGATCGGCGTCGCGCGCGGGTCGGGTGGCGGCCGCACGCTCATGCTCAACGCGCACATGGACACGGTCGGCGTCACGGGCATGGAGGAGCCGTTCTCCGGGCGTATCGCCGACGGCCGTGTCTACGGCCGCGGCGCCGGTGACATGAAGGGCAGTCTGGCCGCGTCCATGCTCGCGGCGGCCCGTGCGTCGCGGCTCGGGCTCCGGGGCGACGTCGTCGTCACGGCGGTCTCGGACGAGGAGCTCGCCAGCGTGGGCACGGAGTCCGTCGCTCGCACGCACAGCGCGGACGCGGCCATCGTGACCGAGCCGACCGACGAGCGGCTCGTGATCGCGCACAAGGGATTCGCCGGGTTCGCGATCGACGTCAGGGGCTTCGCCGCGCACGGGTCGAGGCCCGACCTCGGGGTCGACGCAATCGCGAACACGGGACCGGTGCTGGTGCGCCTCGCCGCGCTCGACCGGCACCTGCGCGCCGGGGCGGGGCATCCCCTGCTCGGCACGGGCTCCGTGCACGCGTCGCTCATCGAGGGTGGCCAGGAGTACTCCAGCTACCCGGCGTCGTGCCGACTCGTCGGCGAGCGCCGAACGATCCCGGGTGAGACGGACGACATGGTGCGCGCGGAGGTCGAGGCCCTCCTGGGCGACGTGGACGGATCGTCGCAACTGGTGACGACGCGACCCCCGTTCGAGACCTCTCAGCACGCGGAGATCGTCGATCTCGTCTCCCGGCACGCTGGAGGCCCCGAGGTGGTCGGTGCCCCGTTCTGGGCCGACTCCGCGCTCCTCCACCAGGCAGGCATTCCCACGGTGCTGTTCGGGCCGTACGGCGAGGGCTTCCACGGTGCCGTGGAGTGGGTCGAGATCGCGAGCCTCGAGCGTTGCCTCGAGGTCTACGTTGCCGTCGCGGCCGAGTTGTGCGGTTGAGCACGCCGAGAGTCCTCTCCGTGGTGCAGGTCGGGGCCGGGCTCTGGGGCCGGAGCTGGGCCGAGCTCGTGGCCGGCTGGCGTGGGTCGCAGCTGGTAGGACTGGTCGACGCGAGCGCGGACGCTCGCGACTGGGCGCAGGGGCGGCTCGGTGTGCCGACATTTCGCACGCTGGCGCAGGCGTTGGCCTCGCAGGGCTGCGACGCCGTCGTGCTGGTCTCGCCGCCGTCGACCCACCGCGAGCTGGCCGAGGAGGCGCTTGCCGCCGGGCGTCACGTCGTGATCGAGAAGCCCGTCGCCGTCGACTACGTCGATGCCGAGGCAATCGCTGCGGCCGCCGCGCGGCACGGACGCTACGCCCTAGCCGCCCAGAACTACCGCTTCAGGCGACAGCCCCGGGCGCTGACCAGCCTCGTCCGCTCCGGCACGCTCGGCGACCTGCGCGGTGTCCGCATCACGTTCCGCCGCGACCTGCGACGGGCCTGGATATCGGCGCGCGACTGGCGGGGCCGCATGCCTCACCCGCTGCTCCTCGACATGGCGATCCACCATGTCGACCTGCTGCGCGCCATCACCGGCCTTGAGGTCGTTGCGGTCGACGCACGCGGTTGGGCCGCGCCGGATGGGCCGTTCCGTCACGATCCGACGGTCGCCGCGCTGCTCGAGCTGGACGGTGGGATCGACGCCTCCTACGACGGCACCTGGGCGCCGCCGTACGGCGAGACGTCCTGGAACGGCGACTGGGAGGTGCTCGGCTCGCTCGCTCGCGCCACATGGACGGGCGGCATCGACGACGCGCTGGCCGGTGTCGTACACCTCGAGCGTTTCGGCGAGCGGGCGCGGCGCGCCCCGCTGCCGCGGCTCGCTGTGACGGACCGGCTGGGCGTGCTCGCCGAGCTGCGGCGCGCGATCCGCACCGGTGACGAGCCCGAGGTCAGCGTGCGCGACAACCTCCGAACGCTGGCGACGGTGCTGGCACTCGCGCGGTCCTGTGACGAGCGCCGTCCCGTGCGCGTCGAGGAGGCAGCCTCCTGACGGCGCTCGTCGGGCTCGACATCGGCACGACCGGCGTGAAGGCGATCGCCGTCGACCCGGCAGGGTCGGTCCTCGCGACGCGCCGAGCATGGCTACCCGCTGTCGACACCGAGACCGGGGTGGTCGGAGCAAGACCCGGAGGACTGGTGGCGCGCTGCCGAGGCCGCGCTCGACGAGGTGTCGACCGGGCACGACGTCGCCGGGATCGGCCTCTCGGGCCAGATGCACGGGCTCGTCACGCTCGACGCGGCCGACTGCGTCGTTCGACCCGCCATTCTCTGGAACGACCAGCGCACCGCTGCCGAATGCGAGGCGATCGAGGAGCGCATCGGGCTCGGCCGGCTGATAGAGCTCACGGGCAACCGGGCGCTTCCCGGCTTCACCGCGCCCAAGCTCCTGTGGGTGCGAAAGCACGAGCCGGACGCCTACGGCCGCATCGCGCGCATCTGCCTGCCCAAGGACTACGTGCGACTCCGCCTCACGGGCTCGTGGGCGATCGACGTCGCAGACGCCTCGGGGACGCTTCTCCTCGACGTCGCCGGGCGTCGCTGGAGCGACGACGTGATCGACGCGCTCGAGATCCCGTCCGGCTGGCTACCCCCGGTGCTCGAGTCGCCCGCAGTCTCCGGCGCCACCACAGGCGGTGTCCCCGTCGCGGCGGGTGCCGGAGACTGCGCGGCGGCCGCGCTCGGGGTGGGAGTCGACCGGCCGGGCCCGGCGTCGATCGTGCTCGGCACCTCCGGCGTCGTCTTCGCCGCGATGCCCGCCTACCGTCCGGACGAGCAGGCCAGGGTGCACGTCTTCTGCCACGCGGTTCCCGCGGCGTGGCACGCGATGGGGGTGATGCTCTCGGCCGCCGGCTCGTTGCAATGGCTGCACGACGTCATGGCACCGGACGTCCCGTTCGATGCTCTCGTCGCCGAGGCCGAGCGCTGGGATCCGGGGGCGGAAGGGCTTCTCTTCCTGCCGTACCTGCAGGGCGAGCGGACGCCGCACGCCGACCCCGACGCGCGCGGAGCTTTTACCGGGTTGCAGCTCCGCCACGACCGTGGTGCGCTCGTGCGCGCGGTGCTCGAAGGCGTCGCCTTCGGCCTGCGCGACTCGCTCGATCTCCTACGGGCGCTTGGCGTCGTCGTCTCGAGCGCGCGGGTCTCGGGCGGCGGCGCGCGCTCCGACCTGTGGCTGCGGATCTGTGCCTCCGTGCTCGGCGTCCCCCTCGAGCGCACGGTGGCCGAGGAGGGCTCGGCCTTCGGTGCCGCGCTCCTCGGTGGCGTCGCCGGCGGCGTCTACGCGGACGTTGCGCGAAGCCGTCGCCGCGGCCGTGCGGACGCACGACGTCGTCGAGCCTGCCGACGCCTGGTCGGACGCCTACGACGAGCTGCATGAGCGCTACCGAGCGCTCTACCCGGCACTGCGGCACCTGGGCGATACAGTCATGCAGTGAAAGCGGTGCTCATCGAGCGGCCGCACGAGGTCTCGTACACCGATCTCGAGCAGCCGACCGCCGGCCCGGGCGAGCTGGTCGTCCGCAGCCATGTGGCCGGTGTCTGCCGCACCGACCTCGAGATCCTCCACGGCGGGTTGACAGATCCGCGCTGGGTGCGCTTCCCGGTCGTCCCCGGGCACGAATGGAGCGGCACGGTGGCGGAGCTGGGCGAGGGGGTCGTCGACCTCGCGGTCGGCAACCGCGTCGTCTGCGAGGGGATGATCCCGTGCCATCGGTGTGCACGGTGCCGGGAGGGCGCGACGCACCTGTGTCTGAACTACGACCAGATCGGCTTCACCCGGCCCGGCGGTTACGGCGAGTTCGTGCTGGTGCCGCGCCACGTCGTGCACCGGCTGCCGGACGGCGTCTCGTTCGCCGCCGGCGCGCTCGTGGAGCCCGCCTCCTGTGTGCTGCGCGGTCTCGAGCGGGGGTGCCCGGTACCCGGCGAGCGGGTCGGCGTGATCGGCATCGGCACGCTCGGCTCGCTCGCGCTGACCCTGGCGAGGTTGCACGCGCCCGGGGCGCTCATCGCCTTCGGCATCCGCGAGGACGAGCTCGCCTTCGCGTCGCAGGTCGGTGCCGACGCGGCCGTCCACGTCGTGCAAGAGGACCCTGTCGCGGCCACGCAGCATGCGGTCGGCGGACTGCTCGATCTCGTGATCGAGACCGCGGGAGCCGTCGACGCGGTCGAGCTCGCGACGCGGCTCGTGCGACCCGGGGGTCGCATCGTGCTGCTCGGCATCGCGGGCGAGGGAAAGGTGCTGGAGCTGCCGGCCGACCGGATCATGTTCGGGGACCTGGACGTGATCGGGAGCTGCTCCTACCCGACCGCGTCGTGGTCACGCATGGTGCGGCTGCTCGAACAGGGCGTTGTCGAGCTCGAGCCGATCATCACGCATCGCTTCGCCGCCGCGCAGTTCGAGGATGCCTTCGCGGTCCTGGACGACCGACGCGGGATGGTGGCGAAGGTGCTGCTCGAGCACGTCGCCGAGACGTAGTTCGCGGACTTCCCAGTCGGCGGCGGCTCCGATGTGCTCGACCAACTCGTGAGCCTTTCATCATACGATAACGATATATCTGGACACCGGATCACGAGCGTGCTAGGTTCGCGCTCGGTTGCCTCAACGCCTCGAAAAGGAGGGTTCGCGTGGAGTTCAATGACCTCACGGGCGACGACGCCCAGATCAGCGCCGAGGAGCGGCGCGAGACTGTCCTCGACCGTCGTCAGATGCTCAAGCGGGCAGGCCTCGGGGCGGCGGCGCTCGCGGTTCCGGCGTCGGTCATGGCAACTCCGGCGATGGGTGCCGTGGCGGAAGCGCTCGCTGCCGACAGCTTCATCAAGTCGCATCCGAAGTGGAAGTTCAACTTCGTCAACCACGTGACGACGAACCCGTTCTTCGTCCCGACGATCTACGGCGCGCAGGACGCGTGCTCACTGCTCGGCACCAGCTACCAGTGGACGGGATCGCAAACGTCCGACATCAGCCAGATGGTGAACGCGATGAACGCCGCGATCACGGCCAAGGCGTCCGGCATCGCGGTCTGCCTGGTATCGCTGACGGCGTTTAACGGCCCGACCGACCGCGCCCTGGACAGGGGCATCCCGGTCCTCAGCTACAACGCCGATGCACCGAACAACCGGTTGGCGTACGTGGGCCAGGATCTCTACCTGTCCGGGTACAACATGGGTCAGCGGATCGTCGACCTCGTCGGCAGCGGCGACGTCGCGCTCTTCATCGCGACGCCGGGCCAGCTCAACATCCAGCCCCGGATCGACGGCGCGATTGCTGCGATCAAGAAGTTCGGGAAGGGCAAGATCAAGACGACCACCACGGCCACCGGTCCGCTCCTCCCCGACGAGTTGGCGAAGATCGACGCTTACTACCTCGGTCACAAGAACCTCAAGGGGATGTTCGCCGTCGACTACGGCTCGACGGAGGGCATCAGCAGGGTCATGCAGAAGTACGGACTTGCGAAGAAGGGTGTCAAGGCCGGAGGCTACGACTTGGGGCCGCCCGTCCTCAAGGCGATCCAAGCGGGCCACCTCGATTTCACGATCGACCAGCAGCCTTACTTGCAGGGTTGGGTCCCCGTCCTCCAGCTCTTCTTCTACAAGTACTCGTCAGGGCTCGTTGCCCCGTCCGACACGAACACCGGAATCCTGTTCGTGACGAAGGCCAACGTGAAGCCGTACCTGACAACGAAGACGCGCTACCACGGCAGCTCCAAGAAGCAGAAGTATCCGGTCACCCAGCCAGGCTAAGTGGCTCTGGGGGCCACAGACGTCTCCCAAGCGCCCCAACGCGCCGGTTTCGGCCGGCGCGTTGCCGGCGCGCTCATCCGGCGTCGGGAGGCGAGCATCCTGCTCGTCCTCGTCGGTCTCGTCGTCTACTTCTCGCTTCGAACCGACGCGTTCTTCGGGACGGACAACGCGCGCGTGATCGCAGAGTTCTCGGCGCCGATCGCCATCATCGCGGCGGGCCAGGTGATGCTCCTGATCTGCGGAGAGATCGATCTCTCCGTCGGCATGGTGTACGCGTTCTCGAGCTGGATCTTCTACTTCGGGGTCACTGACTGGGGCCTGCCCATCTGGCTGGCCGTGATCGCCGGACTCCTCTCGGGGTCGGTCGTGGGACTCGTCAACGGGATCATCACCGTCGGCGTCGGGGTCCCCTCGTTCATCACCACGCTCGGGATGGCCTACGTCCTCAACGGCCTTACCCTCAACATCTCCGGAGCATTCCCGGTCGAGACGCCCGGGGGCGAGACGTTCTTCCGGATCTTCGGTGGTTCCCCGTACGTAACGGTGTACTGGGCGATCGGAGTCATCGTGGTGATGACGATTCTGCTGGCAAGAACACGCTGGGGGCTGCACACGGTCGCCACGGGCGGCAACTTGCTCGGGGCGAGCGAGAGCGGCGTCAACGTGAAGAGGGTCAAGGTCGGCAACTTCGTGCTGTGCAGCATGCTCGGAGCGCTGGCCGGGATCCTGGAGTCGGTCCGGATCGACACCATCCAAGCACTCCAGGGCGGCTTCCCGATCATGTTCTATGCCGTCGCGGCAGCCGTGATCGGAGGCACCTCTCTCTTCGGCGGCTCGGGCACGATCATTGGTGCAGCCCTCGGCGTGCTCGTGCTCGCTGTCTTGAACCTCGGGTTCACGCTCCAGGGGATCAGCGCGTACACGTTCGACCTTGTCCTCGGTCTCGCGATCATCGCCTCGATGGCGCTGAACGTGACCGTCGAGCGGATCAGGCAATCCGGCCGACTGGGGCGCGCGACATGAGCGAGAGCGCGACTCCGCGACCTGAGGACATACCGGGGCGGGCACCCGACGCGATCCGGGTCGAGAACATCAGCAAGAGCTTCGGGGTGGTGAACGCGCTCGAGGACATCTCCCTCCACGTGCGCTCAGGCGAGGTGCTCGGGCTGATCGGCGACAACGGGGCCGGGAAGTCGACGCTGGTGAAGATCCTGACCGGCTTCCACAAGCCGGACGCCGGCAAGATCTTCGTCTTCGGCGAGGAGGTGCAGCTGAAGTCCGTGACGCATGCCCGCACGCTCGGCATCGACACCGTGTTCCAGGACCTCGCGCTCGTGCCCGGGATGACCGTCTACCACAACATGTTCTTGAACCGCGAGGTCACGTACGGCTTCGGGCCCGTCCGCTTTCTCTCGAACCGGGTGATGAAGAAGCGCTCGCTCGAGTACCTCGACGACATCGGCGTGAGCGTGCCGTCGATCGACGCCGAGGTCGCGCGCATGTCCGGCGGTCAGCGTCAGGCGATTGCGATCGCGCGCTCGACGCATTCGGACGCGAAGATCCTCCTGCTCGACGAGCCGCTCGCTGCGATGGGGGCCCGCGAGGGAGCGCTGATCATCGAGCTGATCGAGGAGCTGGGGAAGCGTGGCGACGTCTCGATGATCGTGATCGCCCACAACTACGTGCACGTGCTCGAGATGTGCGACCGCGTCAACCTGCTTCGCAACGGCCGCATCATGCTCGACAAGCGCACGGACGAGACATCGGTCGAGGAGCTGACCGAGATCGTCGCACGCGAGTATCGGCAACAGCGGTCGGACCGACCCTAGACTGGCCGGCGACTGTCTTTCGATCCGCGCCGCGCGTGCAGGAGAGCGACTCCTCCAACCGCCTCCGGCGTCCGGCCCGCAACGCCGGAGGCGGTTGGAGGGAGGCGGGTCACAGAGGAGGACCCATCAGCTATAAGTTTATCATAGTATTGTTCGCTGCAAGGCGCAGGCTTGCCCGGTGAGCGCGTCGCACCCACCCACCCGCGTGACGTGGCTCGGGCAGGCAGGCTTCCGGATCGAGCTCGGCGGCACGTGCTTGGTCGTCGATCCATGGCTGAGCCCACATGAGGGACGCCTCATCCCTGCCGCCCCGCTCGCGATCGCCGCGGACGGCGTCGACTGGCTGCTGATCACCCACGAGCACCTCGATCACCTCGACCTCGACTTCCTGCCGACCGTCCTCGAGCGGTCGCCCGCCGTCCGCGTGGTGCTCCCGAGCCCGCTCGTTCGGCTCGTCGAGGGGATCGTCCCGACGGAGAAGCTCACGCCCGTCCAGCCGTACGACACCCTCGACCTCGGCGGCCTCGAGACGCACGTCGTGCCTGCCTGTCACAGCGTCACGATGGCCGATGCGTACGGTGGCGGTAGCGCCGTCGGCGGCCTGGCGCGCTTCGTCGGCTACGTGTTCGCCGCCGAGGTGCGCGTGTACCACGCCGGAGACACGATCGTCACGGACGAGCTCCGCGCGGCCGTCTCGGCGCTCGGCGTGGACGTGGCGCTGCTCCCGATCAACGGGCGTGATGCGGAGCGCGAGTCGCGGGACATCGTCGGCAACATGGACGCCGCCGAAGCGGTCGAGCTGGCGCTCGCCGTCGGCGCGACGCGGCTCATCCCGTACCACTGGGACGGCTTCGCCGGCAACACGGCTTCGCCCGAAGAAGCCGTCGACGTTGCGGCGGGCCGCCTGCAGGTCACCGTGCCGACCCACTTTGCGCCGTTCGAGCTCACGTCCTGATGGCCGCCGTTCGAGGTCAGCGGCGGGCCGCGGCATCCCGACGCGCTATGCGGCGAATGTCCGCAGCCGTGTCTGCGATCAGCGTCCGAGCGGCAAGCTCGGCTGCCTCCTCGTCGTGGGAAGCGATGCCGTCGACGATCGCGCGGTGCAACGGCAGCGCGCGACGTCGCGACCGCGGCGGCGTGGTCGTGAACTCGAAGGTCGTCCGCAGCACCGCGCGCAGGATGGTGCCGAGGTGGCCGAGGAGCTCGTTGTGGCACGAGGCGAGGAGGCGGTCGTGAAAGCGCAGATCGGCCGCGAGGTACGCTGCCTGATCGGCAGCGCCCGCTTCCATGCCGGCGTACGCCTCTGCAATGGACGCGATCTCGTCGTCGGTCGCCCTGGTCGCGGCGAGCCGTGCCGCCAGGGGCTCGATCGCGAGCCGCACCTCCGTCGTCTCCGCGTACAGCTGCTTGTCGTGCGACGCCTCCATGCGCCAGCTGAGCACGTCGGGGTCGAGGATGTTCCACTCGGCGCGCGGCCGCACGCGTGTCCCCGTCTTGGGTCGGGCTTCCACCAGACCCTTTGCGGCCAGGACCCGTACCGCCTCGCGCAGCACGGTGCGGCTGACGGCGAGGTTCGAGGTGAGGTCGTCCTCCGGGGGCAGTGGGTCACCTGGCCGCAGTGCACCACTCAGGATTTGGACGCCGATCGTGTGCACGACCTCGCCGTGCAGCCCACGGCGTGGATACGTGAGAGGCTTGCTCACCCGTGTTGCTGCCACAGCATCAGGGATCGTAGGCGCGCGGGGGGACGCGATGGGATGGCTCGGCCACAATCATCATATGATACGCCTTCTCTGAGATGACCGCAGCGGCGCGAAGGGAGTGACACAGACGTGAGGAACGTCCCCGCGAACGGTGGCAACGGCAGGCTGCGTAGCGCCGAGTGGTTCGAGCGCCGCGACCTGGATGGCTTCCTGCACCGCTCGTGGCTCAAGTCCACCGGTGTCACCGACGAGACGTTTCGAGGGCGCCCGCTGATCGGGATCTGCAACAGCTGGAGCGAGCTCGTCAACTGCAACGTGCACCTCCGTGGCCTTGCGGAATCGGTGAAGCGCGGTGTGCTCCAGGCGGGCGGCTTCCCGCTCGAGTTCCCCGTGCTGTCGCTCGGCGAGTCGCTCATGAAGCCGACCACGATGCTGTACCGGAACCTGATGGCGATGGACGTCGAGGAGTCCATCCGCGCCTACCCACTCGACGGCGTCGTCCTGCTCACCGGTTGCGACAAGACGAACCCGGCCAGCATCATGGGCGCAGCCAGCGCCGACATCCCATCGATCGTGGTCACCGGCGGGCCGATGCTCAACGGCCGCTGGCGTGGGCGGGAGATCGGCTCCTGCAGCGACTGCTGGCATTACCACGAGGAGCTGCGCGCCGGGCGGATCACCGACGCGGACTGGGTCGAGATCGAGAACGCCATGTCCCGGTCGAACGGTCACTGCATGACGATGGGCACCGCCTCGACCATGGCCTGCGTGACGGAGGCGCTCGGCCTGACGTTGCCCGGCGGTGCGGCGATCCCCGCAGTCGACTCGCGTCGCCACCACCTGGCGGAGGCGGCCGGACGGCAGATCGTGGCGCTCGTCGATGACGGGCTGACGCCGTCGGACATCCTCACCCGTGAGGCGTTCGAGAACGCGATTCGCGTGCTTCATGCCATCTCCGGTTCGACCAACGCGATCCTGCACCTCATCGCATACGCCGGCCGCGTCGGGGTCGAGCTGCCGTTGCAGCTCTTCGACGACCTCTCCGGCTCGACGCCGTGGCTGGTCGACCTGAAGCCGGCCGGCCGCTACCTGATGGAGGACTTCTTCTACGCCGGCGGAGTGCCCGCCGTGATGGCGCAGATCGCCGACTTGCTCCACACGGACGCGATCACCGTCACAGGGCGGACGGTGGCGGAGAACATCGCGGGCGCCGAGATCGTGAACCGGGAGGTGATCCGGCCGCGCGACGAGCCGCTCGGGAACGCGGGCTCGCTGGTCGTGCTTCGCGGCAACCTGTGCCCGAGCGGCGCGGTGATGAAGATCAGCGCGGCGGATTCCGCGCTGCTCCGCCACGAAGGCCCTGCGATCGTGTTCGAGGACATCCACGACCTCGCAGCGCGAGTCGACGACCCGGAGCTCGATTGCGACGCCTCGAGTGTGCTGGTGCTGCGCAACGCGGGGCCGATCGGGGCGCCGGGGATGCCCGAGTGGGGCCACCTGCCGATCCCGGCGAAGCTGCTCCAGCAAGGCGTCACCGACCTGCTGCGTATCTCCGATGCGCGCATGAGCGGCACCTCCTACGGCGCTGTCGTCCTGCACGTCGCACCAGAATCCGCGGTCGGCGGCCCTCTCGCGCTCGTTCGCGACGGCGACATGATCCGCCTCGACGTCTCGAAGCGCAGCCTCGACCTCGTCGTCGACGAGGCCGAGCTCGAGTCGCGCCGCGCAGGCTGGCAGCCGCCACCGCGCAAGGACGAGCGGGGATTCCGGCGCTTGCACGCCGACCACGTTCTGCAGGCCGACCAGGGGTGCGACTTCGACTTTCTCCGTGGCAAGACAGCCGTCGTCGAAGACGTGGTTACCTATCTCTAGCGTGCCATGAAGGTCCTCGTCACAGGGTCTCGCGGCAAGGTGGGTCGTGCACTCGTGCCCACGCTGCAGGCGGCCGGGTACGACGTGCGTGCCACCGATCTCGCCCTCCCGACGTGGGACCGGGTGGAGCCCGGCGAGCCTGAGGACTACTGGCAGGTCGATCTGACGGACGCCGGCGGCGCGGCCGCGGTGGCACGTGGCTGTGACGTGGTCGTGCACACAGCGGCGATCCCGCAGCCGATCCACAACCCCCCGCACGTCGTCTTCGGCAACAACCTCATGAGCACGTTCAACGTGCTCGAAGCGGCGATCGCGGCGGGTGTGGGTCGGCTCGTGAGCTTCTCCAGCGAAACGGTGCCGGGGTTCATCTTCGCCCACAGGCCGTTCAGGCCCGAATACCTGCCGATCGACGAGGAGCATCCGATCCGGCCCCAGGATCCGTATGCAACTGCCAAGTGGTTCGGTGAGCTCCTCTGTGAGCGTGCGGTCGAGCGGTCGGCGATCCGTTGCACGTCGATCCGCCCCTCCTGGGTCCAGGACGAGGGCAGCTACGAGCGGAACCTCGGTCCGATCGTGCGCGATCCTTCGGTGCTGATCGGGAACTACTGCTCGTACGTCGACGTGCACGACCTGTGCGACGCAGTCCTGCTCGCGATCGAGACCGACCTGCCGGGGCACGAGGTGTTCTACATCGCATCGCCCGACACGATCGGCGGACACCCGCTCGCCGAGACGGTGACGACCCACTACGGCGCCGAGGGCATCGATGTCCGCCCCGTCCCTCGCGAGGATGCGTCCGCCGTCTCTTCGGCGAAGGCGGAGCGTCTGCTCGGCTGGCGCGCCACACGCTCCTGGCGCGACTACCTCGACGATCATGGGCGGGCGCTCGCGTGAAGACACGCAGGCTGGGGGAGTCAGGGCCCGAGCTCACGACCGTCGGGTTCGGCGCCTGGGCGATCGGCGGCCCGTGGCGATACGGCTGGGGAGAGGTCGACGACAACGACTCGATCGCCGCCATCCGGCGTGCGGTCGAGCTCGGCGTCAACTGGGTCGACACGGCAGCGGTGTACGGCCTCGGCCACTCCGAGGAGGTCGTGGGCCGCGCAGTGCAGCCCTACAGGGTGGGTGAGGAGGTGCTCGTCTTCACGAAGTGCGGTCGTCGTTGGGAAGGGCGGCCGGACGGCGTGATCGGGAACGACCTGCGCCCGGAGTCGATCCGAGAGGAGTGCGAGCAAAGCCTGCAGCGGCTCGGGGTCGAGCGCATCGACCTCTACCAGGCCCATTGGCCCGACTGGACGACGGACACCTTGCTCGAGGACTCCTGGGGGACGATGGCGGAGCTCGTCGACGAGGGCAAGGCGCGCTGGATCGGTGTCTCGAACTTCGATGTCGAGCAGCTCACGCGCTGCGAGGCGGTGCGCCACGTCGACTCGGTGCAACCACCGCTCTCATTGCTTGCGCGGGGAGTGCGGACGACGGTGCTCCCGTGGGCGGTCGAGCACGGAGCCGGGGTGATCTGCTACTCGCCGCTCGCGTCCGGGATCCTCACCGGCGCGTTCGACCATGCGCGCATCGACGGGCTCGACGCCGACGACTGGCGGCGGGAGGCGCCATCCTTCCAGGAGCCGCTCGTCTCGCGCAGCCTTGGCCTCGTCGACCGCCTGCGCGCGATCGCCGATCAGCTCGGGACGACGGTGCCCGCGCTCGCCGTAGCCTGGGTGCTCGCACAGCCCGGCGTCACTGCAGCGATCGTCGGCGGACGTACGCCGCGACACGTGGATGGCTGGGCGGTCGCCTCGGATCTCGTGCTCGACGACCTGACGCTCACCGACATCGACGAAGCTATTGTCACGACCGGCGCAGGGTCGGATGCGCCGCCGGTTCCACCCCCGCACATCCGCGCACCCGCGCCCGAGCGAAGCTAGGAGACCCATCCATGAGACTCGGCCTGCTGTCGACGGCGAACATCAACCTCGAGATCCTGGCTGCGGCCGCAGAGACGGACCGCGTCGACGTCGTCGCTGTCGCCAGCCGCGACGGCGAGCGGGCCGAGGCGTACGCCGCCGAGCACGGCATCGGGCGTGCGCATGGGTCGTACGAGGCGTTGCTCGACGACCCCGAGGTGGACGCCGTGTACGTGTCGCTTCCGAACGGCCTGCACCACGAGTGGACGATGCGCGCGCTCGGTGCGGGGAAGCACGTTCTGTGCGAGAAGCCCTACTCCCGTCATCCGGGCGAGGTGGAGGAAGCCTTCGACGCGGCCGGGGCCTCGGGCCTCGTGCTCATGGAAGCGTTCATGTACCGCCATCACCCCCAGACGGACGAGATCACGCGGATCGTCAGCGGCGGCGGGCTGGGTCGCGTCCTGACGTCGTTCGCCAGGTTCACATTTCCACTCACTGACCTGTCGAACGTCCGGGCCCTGCCGGAGCTCGACGGAGGCGCCCTCATGGATGTCGGCTGCTACTGCATCAGCGGCTCCCGCCTCGTCGGCGGCGAGCCGCTGTCCGTGCTCGCCGAGCAGGTCACCGGTACCACCGGGATCGACATGGGCCTCTACGGCACCATGCGGTTCGACGGCGACGTCGTCGCCCAGTTCGATGCGTCCTTCCGTGCCCCGCGCCGCCAGTACCTCGAGGTCGCCGGCGAGGACGCCGTCCTGATCGCCGAGTCGCCGTTCCGCGTCGACTGGCCCGGGGAGCTTCGGATCGTCCGCGACGGCGAGGTCGAGGTCGTCGAGGTACCGGAGGTGAGCTCCTACCGCCTCCAGCTCGAGAACCTGGCCGATGCGATCGACGGCGCCGCGGCGCCGCGCCTCGGCCGGGACGACGCCCTCGGGCAGGCGCGAGCGATCGAGGCGCTGTACCGGTCGGCCGAGACAGGGGCTGTCGTCACGCTCGGCTAGCACCACGCTTGCGGCCGCGCAGCGGACGCCTTTGGATCCCTTCCCTCGTCAGGGCGGGGATCCGCTTGGCGGATCGCCACCTCGCAGCCAGGTTGCGCAGAGGCGACGAACCGCTCTAGCGTTCGCAGCGTAGTCTCGGACGACAAGACTCGACAGGAGGTTGCAATGAGGCGTGTGACATCGGCTGCGGTGCTCGCGGCCGCCCTGCTCGCCCTCGCCGGTTGCGGAAGCGACGGGGACGGGGAGGGCACCGACACGACGACCGGCACCGAGACCACCGAGACCACCGAGACCACCGAGACCACAGGCGGCGACGCGCTGACCGGGTCGGTCGGCCCGGGGTTCGAGATCTCGATGGGCCAGAGCGAGGTAGCACCCGGCTCGTACACGCTGACCGTCGACGATCAGGCGACGGATCACAACTTCCATCTCACGGGGCCAGGTGTCGACGTGGCGACCGAGGTTGCGACCGAAGGGACCGAGGACTTCACTGTCGAGCTCGAGGCGGGCACCTATACGTTCGTCTGCGACCCGCACTCCGCTTCCATGAACGGAACGCTCACCGTCGGCTGAGCAGCGGCTGACCCCAGATCGGGCGAGAACAGGTGGGGACGGCGAGGCCGTCCCCACCGAGCGTGCCCGCTCAGCCCGCCGTGAGCGGTAGCGGCTCGATCGCACCGCCGAGGATGCGCCAGGCGGCCAGCTCGCCGGTGCGCACGGTGTAGATCACGTACGGCTTCCCCGCCCACATGCCGATGTTGCGCACGTCGGTGCGCGAGGGCCGCGCGGGTGAGGAGAGGTGGGAATGGAAGACGGCGAGCTCGAAGCCGTCGTCCTCGAGAAACCACACCTCGGGGTCGTCCATGCGGAGATCGAAGCGGTACGGCGATGCAGCCGCGTTGACGCCGGGGACGTAGCGGACGGCGACGTCGTCTTGCAGGACGATCAAGCCGCACGCTTCGTTGGGCGCTTCGCGGTCTGCGTGCTCTGTCAATGCCCGGCGCGTCGCGGCGGGCACTACCACCAGACGGTGTGCTCCATCGCGCGGTCGGCGTCGACGGTGCTGTGCGCGTCCCAGAAGTCGGCCGACAGGTACTTCCACCCGGCGTCGGCGAGCACGGCGACGACCACGCCTTCGTCGAGCTCCGACGCCAGCCGCTGTGCGACGTGGACGACCGCGCCGCAAGAGACACCGGCGAACAGCGCCTCCCGTTGGAGCAGGTCGCGCACGCCGGCGAGCGACTCCGCGTTCGAGACGAGCACCTTTCGGTCGAGTTTCGAGACGTCCAGGATCGGCGGCACGTAGCCGTCGTCGAGCGATCTGAGCCCCATCACAGGGTCACCCGGAAGCGGCTCCGCCGCGGCCACCACGATGTCCGGGAACGACTCGCGCAGGCGCTCACCGGCGCCCATCAGCGTGCCGCCCGTGCCGAGCCCGGCGACGAGCACGTCGACGCGGTCGAGCGCCTCGGCGATCTCGGCGCCGGTGCCCTCGTAGTGTGCGCGCGGGTTCGCCTCGTTGGCGTACTGGAACGGCATGAAGAAGCGCGGGTCGCGCTCCGCGAGCTCGAGCGCGAGCCGCACGGCCCCGTTGGAGCCCTCGGCCGCGGGAGAGAGCACGATCTCGGCTCCATAGAGGCGCAGGAGGCGCTTGCGCTCCTCGGTCGCGTTCTCGGGCATCACGCAGGTGATCGGGTACCCCCGCAGCCTCGCCACCATGGCGAGTGAGATGCCCGTGTTGCCGGAGGTGGGCTCGAGCAGGTGACGACCGGGCTGGAGCTCGCCGGTGGCCTCCGCGGCGTCGACCATCGCCTTCGCGACGCGGTCCTTGATCGAGCCCGACGGGTTCTGCCCTTCGAGCTTGGCATAGAGACGGACGCCAGGCTTGGGCGAGAGCCGGGGCAGCTCGACGAGCGGCGTCTGGCCGATCAGGTCGAGCACCGAGCGCGCCGCGACAGGGGTGCGCGGATCGTGGATGTCGGTGCCACCGGCCATTGCAGGAAGGAGGATCACCGTCGAAGCGAGGTCGACGGGTGTCTCGAGGCCCTCGAGCGTGCGCACGTCCTCGCCACCCAGGTAGACGTTGACGAACGGCGCGATCTCCCCATCGGCGAACAGGTGAGCGCCGAGCGCGGGGTAGCGGCCGGCGAGATCGTCGAGCACCTCGCCCACCGTGGCCCCGGCGGCCTCGACCTGCCGCGCACCGCCGACCTCGCCACGCAGCGTCGGCGGAATCCGCACCACCGTCATGCGTGCACCCCGCTGCCGCTGCAGAACTCGACGTAGTCGATGTACTCGGTGATCGTCGGGTGATCCCCGCAGACCGGGCACTCCGCGTTCCGGCGAATCGCGACCTCGTCGAACGTGGTGTGGAGTGCGTCGAACAGGAGCAGGCGCCCCGTGAGCGACTCACCCGCGCCCAGTACCAGCTTCAGCGCCTCGCTTGCCTGCAGCGAGCCGACGATGCCCGGCAGCACGCCGAGGACACCTCCCTCGGCGCAGCTCGGCGCCAGCTCCGGGGGCGGCGGGGCGGGGTAGAGGCAGCGATAGCACGGCCCCTCGCCCGGGTGAAAGACCGTGACCTGGCCCTCGAAGCGGTAGATCGACCCGTGCACCACCGGGACGCCGTGCCAGACGGACGCGTCGTTGATCAGGTAGCGAGTGGGGAAGTTGTCGGTGCCGTCCACGATCACGTCCCAGCCGTGGGCCAGGATCCGCTCGACGTTCTCGGAGCTCAGGCGCTCCTGGAACGGCACGACGGTGACGTCGGGGTTGAGTGCCTCGATCGTGCGCTGCGCGGAGAGCACCTTCGGCTCGCCGAGGCGCTCCGTCGAGTGGACGATCTGGCGTTGCAGGTTGGAGTCGTCGACGACGTCTGCATCGATGATCCCGAGCGTTCCCACCCCTGCGGCCGCGAGATAGAGGGACGCGGGCGAGCCGAGCCCGCCGGCGCCGATCAACAGGACGCGGGAGTCGAGCAGCTTCTGCTGGCCCTCTTCGCCCACCTCGGGGATGAGGAGATGGCGCGAGTAGCGCGTGCGTTGTGCAGGCGAGAGCGTCTGAGGCGTGGCGAAGTCGTAGCCGTTGCGCTTCCAGTCGGCGAAGCCGCCGGCGAGGTTGACGACGTTCTCGTAGCCGAGCTCCTGGAGCGTCTTCACGGCGAACGCCGAGCGCGAGCCGCTGCCGCAGTACACGACGAGCGCTCGCTCGTGGTCGGGAACGAGCGTCTCGAAACGCGACTCGAGATTGTTCCGCGGTGCGAGCAGCGCCCCGGGGATGTGGCCTTCCTGCCACTCGTCGGGTGGGCGCACGTCGACGAAGAGCGGTGGCGCCTCCGAGCGGAGCCGCTCGTGCGCGTCGACGGTCGAGATCTCCTCGATCTCCTCCCTGAGCCGCGCCAGAAGCTCCCTGTACGTCGCCATTACTTTCGTTAATATAGCGGAGTGGTACGGGCAGGCGAAGCCTGCCCTTCCTCTAACGCCGGCGTCCTGGATCTCTTCCCGGCTACCGTGACCGCGTGAGCCCTCGTGCCCGCGTGATCGCGCTCACGGCCGTCGCCGCCGTGTCGGTGGCGACGCTCGTCGTGGTCATGGCGGCGGTGCAGACGGATCGTCCGGCACCGCTACCGCGCCGAGGCGACCGAGCCGCGTGAGGGCCTGCCACCGCTGGTGCTCGAGCTCGGCGTGCGTGACGACCCGGAGGCGCGAGATCTCCGGCGCGGCGAGGAGCTGTACGCGGAGGGCGACGTCGCCCGTGCATCGGCGCGCTTCACACGTCACGACTCTCTCGACGCCCGCGTGGCGCGCGCCTTCGCCGTGTGGCCGGATCAGACGGTGGACAAGCTGAACCGGCTCGCGGGCTTGCACCCGCGCAGCCCGGTCGTGCAGCTGCACCTCGGGATCGCGCTCTACTGGGCGCGGCAGGCCGGAGCCGAGGATGCCTGGCGCGCTGCGGTCGAGGCCGGGCCCGACACGCCCTACGCCGTTGCCGCCTCCAACCTGCTCTTCCCGCAGTACGCACGCGACCTACCGCGGTTCGTGCCGGGAGCGTCACTCCCGGCCGATCTGGAAGGGCTCACACCCGCCGCGCAGCTCGCGTCGCTGAAGAGGCGCGCGCGGGCGGGCGAGAGGCTCGCGACCTTCTACTACGGCGTTGCGCTGCAGCGGCTCGGGCGCCAGCTCTCCGCGGGGAGACTGCTCAGCGCCTATGCGCGCAGCCACCCGGCCGACGCAGAGGCGCAGGTGGCCGCCGCCGTGGCGCGCTTCGACAAGGCGCGCCCTGCGGAGGCGTTCTCGCGGCTCGGGCCGCTCACGAAGCGCTTCCCGCAGGCCGGCACGGTCAGGTTCCATCTCGGACTTCTGCTCCTGTGGTCGGGGCAGGTCAAGGAGGCGAAGCGCCAACTCGGCCTGGCCCGGCAGGCCGAGCCCGGATCGACGGTCGCCCGTGAGGCGGCGCGCTACCTCCAGGCGCTCGAGCGCGCAGGCTCGTAGATCACCCGTTTCTGGCCGTCTTTGACGGCTCCGGGTCGCTGTGGCTACCGTGACGGCTCACGCGACGGAAAGGGGGGCGATCCTGAGCGCAGCTGATCCGAGGGGCTCGAGCTCGGCGCCGGCAGACGGCGTCCCCGACTCCGATGAGACGCGTGCCCTGCTCGAGGCCGGGCGGGCTGCTGGGCGGCTCGACGCCCACGAGCTCGCGCTCGCTCTCGACGAGCTCGATCTCGACGCCGGTCAGCTCGACGCCTTCTACCAGCAGCTCGACGAGGAGCAGATCGAGGTCGTCGCCGGCGAGGAGGAGACCGACGCGGCCGCGGAGCGGGAGTGGGAGGCGGACGCGGAGATCTCGACCGACACCTTGCAGCTCTTCCTCAAGGACATCGGCAAGGTGCCGCTGCTCACGGCCGCGCAGGAGGTCGAGCTCGCGAAGCGGATCGAGCGCGGTGACCACCGCGCCAAGCAGGCGATGGTGGAGGCCAACCTCCGTCTCGTCGTCTCGATCGCGAAGCGCTACCGCAACCAGGGGCTTGCCGTTCCTCGACCTGATCCAGGAGGGGACGATCGGGCTCGTCCGCGCGGCCGAGAAGTTCGACTGGCGCAAGGGCTACAAGTTCTCCACCTACGCGACGTGGTGGATCCGGCAGGCGGTGGCTCGGGCGATCGCGGACAAGGGGCGCACGATCCGCATGCCCGTCCACGTGGTGGAGAAGCTGAACAAGATCCACCGCTCCGAGCGGAAGCTGCGCGCCGAGCTGGCCCGCGAGCCTTCGGTCGCGGAGGTGGCCGCGGATCTCGAGCTCGGGATCGACGAGGTGGAGCAGATCCGCCGCAGCGCGCAGACCCCCGTGTCCCTCGAGAAGCCGGTCGGTGACGAGGAGGAGAGCGAGTTCGGCCACTTCCTCACGGACGAGTCGATGCCGCTCCCGGAGGAGCAGGCCGAGGTGGCCCTGCGGCGCGAGGCGCTGCGCTCGATCCTGGACAGCCTGTCGCCGCGTGAGCGAGCCGTGCTCGAGCTGCGCTACGGGCTGGACGGCCAGCAGCCGCGAACACTCGACGAGGTCGGGCGAACGTTCAACGTCACCCGCGAGCGCATCCGCCAGATCGAGCACCAGAGCCTGAAGAAGCTGCGCGCGCTGGCCGAGGCGCGCAACGTGAAGGACGTCGCATGAGACCATCGCGTCGGTCGGTAGGCAGACGCATTGCTGACTGGTGGCACCTGCGGCGCGGCCGTCTCGACCGCATCCTGGCGCGGTTCGACCCTCTCGGGGGGCCCGGAGACGACCCGCCCGCGGGCGTGCGTGAGCCGCGCCGCCCACTCGGGCCGCACCTCTCGGGCGCCGTCGCGCTCGAGCCGCCGCGAGCCGACGACTAGGAGCTCGTCGTGCCTGGCTTCAGCCAGGCACGGGGGCTCGCGCACCGGGCCACGGTGTGACTCGGTTCACCTCGCGCAAGTCCGGTGGCTACAGTGCCGCGGTGCCCACGCCCTCCTGGACGCGCTCAAGGCCGAGCTGGCCGAGTTCGTCGCCATCCCGTCCATCTCGGCCGACGCGGAGCACCAGGGCGACGTGTACCTGGCGGCGGAGTGGGTGCGTGACCGGGTGCGGCTCGCGGGCGGCGAGGCGGAGCTCGTGCCCTGGGGCGAGCGTCCGCTCCTGGTCGGCGAGGTGCGGGCGTCGCGCGATGCGAAGGCCGCACCGACGATCCTCTGCTACGGCCACTTCGACGTGCAGCCGCCCGACCCGCTCGACCTGTGGGAGTCGCCGCCGTTCGAGCTGGTCGAGCGTGACGGCTGGCTCTTCGGTCGCGGCATCGCCGACGACAAGGGGCAGCTGTACATGTTGTTGAAGGCGGCCGAGACCCTCGCCGCCGCCGGTGAGCTGCCGGTCAACCTGCGCTTCGCGTGCGACGGCGAGGAGGAGATCGGCGGCAATTCGATCGTCGAATGGCTGGCACAGGACGAGCGTGGCGCGGATGCAGCCGTCGTCTTCGACGGGGGCATGATCTCGCGCGACGTGCCGGCGTTCACGCTGGCAGTGCGCGGCCTGTGCATGTTCCACGTGACGGTGCGCACCGGCGCCCGCGACCTGCACTCCGGCACCTACGGCGGGGCGGCGCTCAACGCGATGCATGCTCTCGTGCACACGCTCGAGGGTGTCATGCCGCGCGACGGGCGCGTCCCGGAACCGCTTCGTGCCGGTGTCGTGCCGCCGGCGCCGGAGGAGATCGAGGCCTGGTCGTCGATGCCGTCCGGTGAGAGCGAGCTCGCGGCCGCCGGAGCCCGGCCCGCCGATGCGGAGGCAGCCGCAGAGTTCTACCTGCGCACGTGGGCCGAGCCGTCCGTCGACGTGCACGGGATCGTCGGCGGCTCGCCCGTCCTCGTGAAGACGGTGATCCCCGTGGAAGCGAAGGCGAACGTGTCGATCCGCCTCGTGGGCGGCCAGGATCCGGCAGAGATCGCCGAGACGATGATGCTCCTGCTGCGCGAGGCGGCTCCGGCAGGCGCGGAGGTCGAGATCACCCTCCACTCGTCCTCGCCGGCCGGCCTCGTGGCCGCGGATGCCCGGGCTGTCCAGATCGGGCTGGACGCGTTCGAGCACGTGCTCGGGACACGGCCGCTGCTGAACCGCTCCGGCGGCGCCATCCCGCTCGTCTCGGCGCTGTCCCGCCGGGGCGTGCCGACGATCCTGACGGGCTTCGCGCTCAACGAGTCGAACATCCACTCGCCGAACGAGCGCCTCGTGGCGCACTACCTGCCGCTCGGTGTCGAGACGACATGCGAGCTGTTCCGCCGCCTGGGCGTCCTTGGCTGACCCGCGCTTCACCTGCCCGCTCGCGGAGGAGCTCGCGGCCGACGTGCTCGACCGCTTCCTCCGCTACGTCCGCATCGACACGCAGGCGGACCCCGACTCGCTGACGTACCCGAGCTCGGCGAAGCAGCTCGACCTCTCGAGGCTGCTCGTCGACGAGCTGACCGAGATCGGCCTCGACGATGCCGTGCTCACCGAGCACGGATACGTGCTCGCGACGCTGCCGGGCACCGTGCCCGAGGCGCCCGTTGTGGCGCTGATCGCCCACGTGGACACGTCGCCGGACGCGCCCGGCACCGGCGTGACGCCGATCGTGCACCGAGGCTGGGCCGGCGAGCCGATCGTGCTGCCCGGCGACCCGCACCAGGTGCTCGACCCGGCTGAGCTGCCCGAGCTCGCGGAGCGGGTCGGTCACGACCTCGTCACGAGCGACGGCAGGACGCTGCTCGGAGCGGACGACAAGGCCGGAGTGGCGGAGATCATGGCCGCGGTCGCCCGCCTCGCGCGCGATGACGGTCCTCGCGCGACGGCGAGGGTGGTCTTCACGGTTGACGAGGAGGTCGGGCACGGCACCGACTTCCTCGACCTCGATGTCGTGGGCGCGGACGTCGCCTACACGCTGGACGGCTCCGGGCTGGGGGAGATCGAGGTGGAGTCGTTCTCCGCCTACCAGGCGAAGGTGCTGATTCAGGGCGTCGGCACGCACCCGGGCTCGGCAAAGGGCCGCATGGTGAACGCGGTCAAGCTCGCTGCCGACCTCGTCGCCTCGCTGCCCCACGATCGGCTCTCGCCGGAGACGACCGACGAGCGGGAGGGCTTCGTGCACCCGACCCGGATCGCGGGGCACGCCGCCGACGCGACCGTGTGGCTGATCGTCCGCGACCACGACGACGCGAGGCTGGACGAGCACCTTGCCCTGCTGCGCGGTCTCGTCGACGACCTGCAGGAGCAGGCGCCGCGGGCGCGCATCGAGCTCGAGGTGGAGGAGCAGTACCGCAACATGGGGCGCGCGCTGGACGACCACCCCGAGGTCGTCGCGATCGCCGAGGAGGCGATCCGGCGCATCGGCGTGGAGCCGGTGCACACGATCATCCGTGGCGGCACCGACGGCGCGCGACTTGCCGAGCGCGGACTGCCGACACCGAACCTCTTCACCGGCGGGCAGCTGTACCACTCCGTGCGCGAGTGGGCGTCCGTGCAAGACATGGCGGCGGCGGCGGCGACGGTGGTCGAGCTCGTCCGCCTCTGGGCCGAGCGTCCGAGGTCCGCGCTTCCGCTGCGCGGAAGCGCGGACGAATGAGGCGAGTGGCCGCCGCAGGCGGTCAATCGCCGTGGACGCCGCAGCCGAGCCACTCGTGCCCGAACGTGCGCATCTCCGCCACGATGGGGAGGAGCGCGCGACCCTTGTCGGTCAGCTCGTACTCGACGCGCGGCGGCGACTCCGGGTAGCTGCGTCGCACGAGGATCTCCTCTCCTTCCAGCCAGCGCAGCCGTTCGGCCAGCGTGCGGGGGCTGATGCCGGCGCAGCTGTGCTCCAGCTCCGTGAAGCGCCGAGCACCTTCCGAGAGGTCGTGGACGATGAGCACCGTCCACTTCGCGCCGACGATCTCCGCAGCGCCGGCCACGGAGCACGTTGGCGCCGCGTGAACGGGGAGCATCGTGCGCTGATCGGTTGTGGCCACGATCACATTCTACGGGCGCGGCCGCAGGACGTGTCTCCGGGGCGCTACTCCCAGGGCGGCGGGTTGTGCACCCACCGGCCATCGACCATGGTCGCCACCACCTCGATGGAGGCGAGCTCGTCGAGCGGGGTGTCGAATGGGTCGCGGGTCAGGACGACGAGGTCGGCGAGGAAGCCCGGCAACAAGCGGCCGCGGCGTCGCTCGTCGCCCGCGAGCCACGCAGGAGTCACCGTCGATGCGAGGAGTGCCTGCTCCATGGTGAGCGCCTGCTCCGGGTGCCAGGCCGGGCGATCGTCGATCGTACGCAGGACACCGGCCCGGATGCCTGCGAGGGGATCGAGCTCCTCGACCGGCGCGTCGGAGCCGTTCGCCACCACGGCACCCGACTCCCACAAAGACCTGAATGCGTAGGCGCCATCGAGACGCGTCGGCCAGAAGCGCTCGGCGAGGTCGCGGTCGGAGGGCGCATGCGAGAACTGCACCGAGCAGGCGACACCGAGCTGGGCGAAGCGTCCGACATCCTCGGGCGCCAGGCACTGAGCGTGCTCGATGCGGTGCCGCAACCCGAGCGGCTGCCAGACATCGCGTGTCGACTCGAACGCATCGAGCGCCTCGCGGTTGGCCCGGTCGCCGATCGCGTGCACCGCAACCGGCCAGCCGGCAGCGGCGCCGGCGCGGATGATCTCGGCCAGATCATCGCCGCTCGTGATCACGACGCCCGACCCGTCGAGCAGCCAGGAGGTCTGCGAGCCGAGCGTGCCGTCCATGAACGCCTTCAGGTAGCCGAGCCGCATGAAGTCGTCACCGAGGCGGGGCCGCAGGCGGAGCTCGGCGAGCTCGCGCACCTTCTCGTGAGGCAACGACTGCCAGACCCGCAGCGTGAGCCCTTCCCGTTCGTGGATGCGGCCGAAGATGGCCGGCGCCCCGAGCCAGCCGTCCTTGTCGTGGATCGCGGCAACGCCGCGGCTGTTCGCGATTCGGATCCCGACCCGCGTCGCATGCACCCACTCGTCCTCCGAGACGGCCACGAACCGCTCGCGGAACTTCCACGCGGACTCCTCGCGCAGGATGCCCGTCGGCGCGCCGTTGCCGTCTTGCTCCACCACGCCGCCGGGCACCTGGAGGTCGCCGTTCGCGAGGGTGAGCGCCGCGGTGTTGAGCCACAGTGAGTGATAGTCCTTCGAGAAGAGCGCCGCGGGGGTCGATCCCGTGACCTGGTCGAGCGCGGCAGCCGTCGGCTTCTCCGGCCAATCCGCATCGCGCCAGCCTCTGCCGCGCACCCACGTGCCGGCGGTGGTGTGCGCACGAACCCGGTCGAGCGCCTCCGCCAGCGAGCCTGCTCCATCGAGCTGGACGTCGCGCTGCGCGAGCGACCAGCTCGGGAAATGCACGTGGCTGTCCGTGAATGCGGGGAGTACGCAGCGGCCGCGCAGGTCGACCCGGTCGGGGGTCGGCAGCGCAAGCTCGTGCGTCCCGACACCGCCAACCACGCGGTCACCGGCGATCGCGAGCGCACCGACGCGGCCAGCGCGGCATCCATGGTGCGGATCACGCCGCCCTCGAGGATCATGCGATCGCGTCGCGTGCCGCGACGAAGGCGTCGGCGGCGAGCTCCAGATCGGCTCGCGGCTGTGGGCTGCCGACATCTGCGTGCGGATGCGAGCCTGGTCGCGTGGCACGACCGGGAAGGAGAAGCTGACGGCGTAGACGCCGCGTGCGTGCAGCTCTTCGGCCAGGCGGGAGGCGCGTACTGCGTCGCCGACCATGACCGGGATGATCGGGTGCGAGCCCGGGAGGACGTCGAAGCCGAGCTCGCTCATGCGGTGCCGGAAGAAGGCGGTGTTCTCGTCGAGCATGGTGCGTAACGTGGGGGAAGTCTCGATCAGGTCGAGGGCCTTCAGCGTGGCAGCGGCGACGTGTGGGGCGACGCTGTTGGAGAACAGGTACGGGCGCGAGCGCTGCCGGAGCAGCTCGACGATCTCGCGGCGGCCGGAGACGTAACCGCCCGACGCGCCGCCCATGGCCTTGCCGAGCGTCCCCGTGACGATGTCGACGCGGTCGACGACGTCGTGCAGCTCGGGTGTGCCACGCCCGCACGGGCCGACGAAGCCGACGGCGTGCGAGTCGTCCACCATCACGAGCGCGTCGTGTCGCTCGGCGAGGTCGCAGATCGCGTCGAGTGGCGCCAGGTAGCCGTCCATGGAGAACACGCCGTCGGTGGCGATCAGCCGGTAGCGGGCGCCGGAGCCTCCTCGAGCCGCGCTTCGAGCTCGTCCATGTCACTGTTTGCGTAGCGATAACGGGCGGCCTTGCAGAGCCTGACGCCGTCGATGATCGAGGCGTGGTTGAGCGCGTCCGACACGATCGCATCCTCCGGTCCGAGCAACGCCTCGAAGAGGCCGCCGTTCGCGTCGAAGCAGGAGCTGTAGAGGATCGTGTCCTCGGTGCCGAGGAACGTCGACAGCCGCTCCTCGAGCTCCCGGTGCACCGCCTGGGTGCCGCAGATGAACCGCACCGAGGCCATGCCGAACCCCCAGCGGTCGAGCGCCTCGTGCGCCGCGGCGACGATCTCCGGGTGGCTCGCGAGACCGAGGTAGTTGTTCGCGCAGAGGTTGAGCATCTCGCCGCGGCCCGCCACCTCGACGTGCGCCGACTGCGGCGTCGTGATCACGAGCTCGTTCTTGTACAGCCCTTCCTCGCGTAGCTCGGTCAGGCGTCGCGTCAGGTCACCTCGCAGAGATCCGTACATTCAGCCGCCCTGTGGGTCAGACCCGTGGGGTCTGACCCCACGTCGGTCCAGTCGAGGATCACCTTGCCGGACTCGCCCGAGGACGCGACCCGGAACGCCTCCTCGTGGTCACGGTGCGAGAAGCGGTGCGTGATCACCGGGCGTGATGTCGAGGCCGGACTGGACCATGACGGACATCTGGTACCAGGTCTCGTACATCTCGCGGCCGTAGATCCCCTTGATCGTGAGCATGTCGAACACGACCCGGTTGAAGTCGATCGCGATCTCCCCCGACGGGATCCCGAGCAAGGCGATGCGGCCGCCGTGCGCCATGTTGTCGACGATAGTGTGCAGCGCGGCCTCGCTGCCCGACATCTCGAGCGCCACGTCGAAGCCCTCGGTCATGCCGAGCTCGTGTTGCACGTCGTGGAGATCGCGGCTGCGCGGGTCGACGGCCAGCGTGGCACCCATGCGGCTCGCGATCTCGAGGCGGTACGGGTTGAGGTCGGTGACGACGACGTGGCGGGCGCCGGCGTGTCGCACGATCGCGGTCGCCATGCAGCCGATCGGTCCCGCCCCGGTGATGAGCACGTCCTCACCCAGCACCGGGAAGACCAGCGCGGTGTGCACCGCGTTCCCGAACGGGTCGAAGATCGCCGCCACGTCCTCGTCGACACCCGGCCAGTGGTGCCAGATGTTGGTCATCGGCAGCGCCACCAGCTCGGCGAACGCACCGGGCCGGTTGACACCCAGCCCGATCGTGTGCGCGCACAGATGACGCCGGCCCGCCATGCAGTTGCGACAGCGCCCGCACACGACGTGCCCCTCACCCGAGACGACGTCGCCCGGATGGAAGTCGCTCACGTTGGAGCCGACCGCGACGATCTCGCCCACGAACTCGTGCCCCACGACCATCGGCACCGGGATCGTCTCCTGCGCCCACTCGTCCCAGCGGTGGATGTGCAGGTCGGTGCCACAGATGCCCGTCTTGCGCACGCGGATCAGGACGTCGTTGATGCCGATCTCCGGCTCGGGGACGTCCTCGAGCCACAGGCCGGGCCCGGCGTGCGCCTTGACGAGTGCTCGCATCGCGCGGCGATTCTACGGGGGGACAGTCCCCAGCGGGACAGTCCCGGACAGAGGAGGGCCCTACCCGCGTGCGCGGCCCCGGTAGCCCATGGGTGCGACGATCGGGTGCTCCGTCGGAAAGACGCGCGTCTCCGGGTGCAGGTCGAGCTCGGTGCCGGCGCGGCAGCGGTCGGTGCCGTAGCCGCCGCTCTGCAGCGGCTCGAGCGCGGCCATCGCACGGGCGACCAGCTCCGCCTCGTCGCGCTCCGCCCCGAGCCGTACGGCGACGAACCCCATCGCCTGGATCGCAAAGCAGTTGGTCACCGCTTCGTTCATCTCACCGGCGGTGTGGTAGGCCTCGTGTGCGAGCGTCATCAGCGCGTAGACGATTCTCGAGGAGCGGTCGTAACAGTCAGAGCGCGGGACGAGCGGGACCGGTCTCGACCAGTCGAGCGATCGCAGGCATGCGAGCTCGCCGTGCCGTGAGGTGTCGGCGAAGGACTGCAAGCGGTCGCAGGTCTGGTGCGTGAGGAAGATGCGGGCTTCTGGGATGCCGTTTGCGTCGAAGCGCACCTCGCCGTGGCGTGGCAGCGCGTCGACGAGGTTGGCCCACAGGCTCTGGCAGTCGACCACCACCTCGCGCCCGGCGACCTGCGAGGCGACCGGCGACAGCATCCGCTCGGCCGAGTGGTCGCTCCACCACTGCCAACCAACGAGGGCGAGTGGCACGGCGACGACGACGGCGAGAGCCCTCATCCCCCGGATATCGGCAGGCGAGGAGCACCACTGCAGGGGACTGTCCCCGTACGGGGACAGTCCCCTCGAATGCCTACGCCGCGGGGATGATGTTCTGGTTCACCCGGAACACGTTGTCCGGGTCATAGGCCGCCTTGACCTGCGTCAGCCGCTCGTAGTTCGCGCCGTACGTCGCCTTCACCCGTGCCTGGCCCTCATCCATCATGAAGTTGACGTACGCGCCGCCGGCCGAGTACGGGTGCAGCGCTTCCCAGTAGCCGATCGCCCACTCGCGCAGGGCGGGCGCTTGCGCCGGGTCGGGATCGACGCCGACGAACACCTGCGACCACGTGGCGTTGCGGTACGCGAACGCGGTGTCCTCCGACGGCTACATCGTGGGCGGCTCCGTCGATCGGGTAGATGTGCGAGCCGCACTTCCACGTCGGCATGCGATCGTTCCACTCGCGGTTCCGCACGATTGCCTCGTCCGGGATCTCGTTGACGAAGTCACCGCGCCAGTACCACTGGTCACCAGGCCCGTAGAGCCCGTCGAAAGCGCCGTTCAGGTCCTTGATCGGCATGCGGCCCACGCCGTGCATGAGCGGCTCCGCGATCTCGAGCATCGGCGCCATGGCCTTCTCTGCCTCCTCGTCGGAGGCATCCACGCACCAGACGATGCCGCAAACCTTGCGCATGTGGATCTCCTCCGGGAACGGCGGCGCAGGCGGAATGGTGTGGAAGTTGAAGAAGCCGGTCACGTTGCGCGGCGCCGTCGGCAGCCACTCGCGGTAGGCGGCGAGCAGCTGGTCCGCGTCCTCGAGAGCCCAGAACGTGGGGCCGCCGACGATCGTCGCTACCGGGTGAGCCTGGAAGGTGAACTCCGTGACGACGCCGAAGTTGCCGCCGCCGCCCCGGATCGCCCAGAAGAGATCCGGATGCTCGTCGGCGCTGGCAGTGACCTGTGTCCCGTCGGCGAGCACGAGCTCCGCCGAGAGCAGGTTGTCGATCGTGAGGCCGTGGCTGCGGGTCAGGTAGCCGTGCCCGCCGCCGAGCGTCAGGCCTGCAACACCCGTCGTGGAGATGATCCCGCCGGGCACTGCGAGTTCGTGCTCGTGCGTAGCGGCATCGACCTCCTGCCACAGGCAGCCGCCGCCGACGCGGACTGTTCGCGTCTCGGGATCGACCGTGATCGTCTTCAGCAGTGAGAGATCGCAGACGACTCCGGCGTCGACGCTGCCGAGACCGCCGCCGTTGTGGCCGCCGCCATGGATCGCGAGCGGCAGCTCGTGTGCGCGTGCGAAGGCGATGGTCGCGGCGATCTCTTCCGGGCTCGTGCACCGCACCAGGACAGCGGGGCGCTTGTCGATCATCGCGTTGAACAGGGCTCGCGCCTCGTCGTAGCCCGTGTCCTCGGGGCCGATCAGCTCGCCGCGGAACGAGTCGCCCAGCTCGGAGCGGGCGGCCTGCGCGGCGGTCATCGTCGTGCTCATGTTGACCTCCTCGATTTCGACGTCCCGCAAGCGTAGGACGCCGGTCGCTTCACGTCATGACGCGGGTTGACCGACTTTTCTTCCCACCCCGGCGTGCGACATGATCAGATCTGACTACCGATGGGTCGAGAGACACCGCTTCCAGGACCTCTGCGCCTCGTTCCTTCGTTTCCTTTCGCGGGACGCTCGCGCGAGCTCGGCACGCTGAGCGCGCTCCTCCCCCGCGCGAGCGGTGAGGGGCGCCGAGTGGCGCTCGTGTCCGGCGAGCCGGGGTCGGGCAAGAGCCGGCTCGTGAGGGAGCTGGCCCAACGGCTCGCCGCGGAAGGCGCGCTCGTCCTCTACGGTGCGTGCGACGCCGTCGTGCCCGCGCCGTACCGGCCGTTCGTGGAAGCACTCGACGACCTCGTGCGCAACGCGGACCCGGTGGAGCTCCGCCACGATCTCGGCGCCGGCGGCGGCGAGCTTACCCGCCTGCTCCCCGAGCTGCTCGGTGTCGTCGGGCCCCTGCCGCCGCAGGTCAGCGTGGACGCCGACACCGAGCGGCATCGCCTGCACACGTCGGTGACCGAGCTGCTCGCCTCGATCGGTGCGCGAGCGCCGGTCCTGCTCGTGCTCGAGGATGTCCACTGGGCGGACGTTCCCACACTGTTCCTCATCCGGCACCTCGTGCGCGCCGGGGCCAACGCGCGCCTGCTCTTCGTCGCCACCATCCGCGACGCGGAGGCCGATCGGCCTGCGGCCGTAGGGGAGACCGTCGCGGACATCCTGCGGGCGGAGGGTGTCGTGCGTGTTCGGCTCACGGGCCTGGACGACGGCGAGCTTGCAGAGTTCGTGCGCCTCGTGACCGGTGCGGAGGCCGACCGCGAGGTGACCGAGGCGATCGCCGACCTGACCGCCGGGAACGCGTTCCTCCTGACGGAGCTCTGGCGCGAGCTGATCCAGTCGCAGGCAATCGAAGTGGGCGCGACGGCAGTTCGCCTTGCACGTCCGCTGGGCGACATCGGGACTCCGGAGACGGTGCGGGACGTGGTGACACAGCGATTGACTCGCGTCGCACCAGCGACCGGCGAGGTGCTCGAGCTCGGTGCGCTGATCGGGGGCGAGTTCGAGCTCGACACCGTTCGCCGCGCTGCCGGGCTCGAGGAGGCGGCGTTGCTCGACGCTGCCGACGAGGCCGTCATGAGCGGCCTCGTCGTCGAAGCGCCGGGGCGAGGGCTCGCGTACCGATTCGCACACGAGCTCGTGCGCAGGTCGGTGTCCGATCGTCTGTCGGCTCGCCGCAGGGCGGAGATGCACCTCCGCGTGGCGCACGCCCTGGAGAGTGGGGCACCGGACGGCGATGCTCGAGGCCGGCTCGCTGCGCTCGCGTACCACTACGCCGAGGCGGCGTCCGTCGGCGGTGCCGAGCGCGCGGTCTCCTACAGCCTGCTTGCCGCCGAGTCGGCGACGACCGCTCTGGCGTTCGACGAGGCGGTCGAGCGGCTGCAGACGGCGCTGGCACTCGGTGTCGACGAGCCGCGGGAACGCGGCACCGTGTTCCTCGAGCTCGGGTACGCCAGCCATCGCGCGGGCCGCTCGACGGACGCGCTCGGTGCTTTCCGCGAGAGCCGCGTCCATCGCGCGAGCGCTCGGCGACAGCGAGCTCCTCGCTCGTGCGGCGATCGGCTTCGAGGAAGCCTGCTGGCGCCCGGCGATCCATGACGAGGGGGCGGTCGAGCTGCTCGAGGAAGCGGCCGTGGCTCTGGGAGCAGAGCCGTCCGAGCTGCGTGTGCGGCTGCTGGGAGCGCTCACCCGGGCGCTCGACTTCAAGGGTGAGCTCTCGGAGGCCGTCGCGGCGCGAGACGAGGCCATCGCAATGGCCCGCTCGCGCGGTGATCGGGCTGCCCTCGCCTGGGTCCTCTCGGCCGCCTACTGGTCGCGCGGCGTGAGCACGCACGAGGAGATCAACGCGATGCTCGTCGAGGCGGTCGAGATAGGCGAGGAGCTCGACGACACGGAGATTCGCGCCGAGGCGCTCTGGTGGCTGGTGCCCTCGTTCGTGGCGCTCTGCGACCACGTCGCGGCCCGCGACGCGCTCGACCGCCTCTTCGACCTGGCGCGTCGGCTGAACGAGCCGTTTCGACTGCACGTCGCGGAGCACTACGCATCGGCACTGGCGCTCTGCGATGGCGACCTTGCTCGTGCCGAGGCAGCCGCCCTGAGGTCGAACGAGTGGAGCGGACTGCTGACCGGGCGTGACGCCTCGGGTGTTCACGGCATCCAGATGTTCGGCATCAGGCGGGAGCAGGGGCGGCTGGCCGAGCTGGCACCGGTGGTCCGCGTTCTCGCCGCGACCGTCTCGGGTGGCGCCTGGGCGCCCGGGCTGGCGGCCGTGCTGGCCGACCTGGGGATGCATGACGAGGCCCTGCGCGAGCTCGCGCGCATTCGATCCGACGGGCTCGAGCCTCTCCGCGAATCGCTCTGGCTGGCCACCCTCACCTACCTCGCGGACGCCAGCGCCGCCGTCGGTGACACCGAGACGGCTGCCATGGTGTACCCGGAGCTCGAGGTGTACCGCGGCACGAACATCCAGATCGGTCACCTCGTGGCCTGTTACGGAGCCGCGGATCGCCACCTCGGGATGCTGGCGACGGTGCTCGGGGATTGGCCGCGGGCGGAAGAGCACTTCGAGTCGGCCCTCGCGCTCAACGCGGCACTCGGGGCGAGGACCTGGAGCGCGCACACGTCGTTCGAGTACGCGCGGATGCTGCTCGCGCGCGGCAGCGGTGACGATCGCGTGCGTGCCGCGGCGCTCCTCGGCGAGGCGGTCAGGCTCGCCGGTGAGATCGGCCTGCCGACCGTGACGGCGAACGTCGCAGCCCTCGGTGAGGCCGTGCACGCCGCCCATGGGCTGCCGGATGGCCTCACGGCGCGGGAGGTGGAGATCCTCCAGCTCGTTGCGCGAGGGCTGTCCAATCGTCAGATCGGCCAGGAGCTCTTCATCAGCGAGCACACGGCCGCAAACCACATCCGAAGCATCCTGCGGAAGACGGAATGTGCAAATCGGACCGAGGCAGCTACGTACGCACACCGCCGTGGCCTCATACCGGCCTAGCGCAGGCGCTACGATCGGGCCTCTGATGCCGCTGTACGTCATAGAGCGGAGCTTCGCGGAGCAGCTCGATCTCACGGCTGACGACGTCAAGCTGATCGAGAGCGCGAACGCGGACGAGGGCGTGAGCTGGTTCTTCTCCTTCCTGTCCGCCGACCGGAGGCGCACCTACTGCCTCTACGAGGCGCCGTCTCCGGACGCAATCGTGGCTGCGGCACGCCGCGCGAACGTGCCGGTCGACAGCATCGTCGAGGTCAGCAAGCTGGTTCCGGCAGAGATCCTGGCCTGAGCACGTCGTGGGCTGGGACCCGCTCACGGGCGAGCAGCGTGAGGTGCGTGAGCTGGTGCGGACGCTGGCGCGGGACCGGATCGGGCCTCGCGCCGCGGAGATCGACGAGTCGCACGAGTTCCCCTGGGACGTCGTCGAGCTGTTTCGGGAGCACGGCGTGTTCGGGCTGTTCTTCTCGGTGGAGCACGGTGGCACGGGGACGGGCACGTTGCTGTCGCTGGTGGCGATCGAGGAGGTCTCGAAGGTCTGTGCCACGAGCGGGTTGATCCTGGCGGTGCAGGAGCTGGGCTCGTTGGGGCTGAAGCTGGGTGGCTCGGAGGAGCAGCGGAAGCGGTACCTGCCGCGGTTGGCGTCGGGCGAGTGGCTCGCCGCGTATGCGTTGACGGAGGCGGGGTCGGGGTCGGACTCGGCGGCGATGCGCACGACGGCCACGCTGGACGGCGACGCCTACGTGCTCGAGGGGTCGAAGCGGTTCATCACCAACGCCGGGGTGGCGAACCTGTACACGGTGTTCGCGAAGACCGATCCGCAGGCGGGGCATGCGGGGGTCAGCGCCTTCGTGGTGGAGGCCGAGACTGCGGGTTTCGAGGTGGCGCGCCTGGAGCCGAAGCTGGGCATCGCCGGCTCGACCACGGGTGAGCTCCGGTTCGACGGCTGCCGGGTGCCGGTGGCCAACCTGCTCGGCGAGGAGGGGACGGGGTTTCGGCTCGCGATGCGGATCCTCGACCGCTCGCGGCCGGGTGTGGCCGCGCAGGCGCTGGGGATCGCTCAGGGGGCGACCGACTACGCGCTGGAGTACGCGCGTACCCGCGAGACGATGGGCAAGCCGATCGCGCAGCATCAGCTGATCGCGGCGAAGCTGGCCGACATGGAGACGATGTGCGAGGCTGCGCGCGGGTTGCTGTATCGCTTCGGTCGCATGGTCGACGAGGGCGCGGCGGAGGAGGAGCTGACCAAGGCCTCGGCCATGGCGAAGCTCCTCTGCGGTGACGTGGCGATGCAGGTCACCACCGAGGCTGTGCAGATCCTGGGCGGGTACGGCTACATCAAGGAGTACCCGGTCGAGCGCTTCATGCGCGACGCCAAGATCACGCAGATCTACGAAGGCACCCAGGAGGTGCAACGCCTCGTGATCGCCCGCGAGATGCTCGAGGAAAGCCGCGCCTTCCTGCTCGCCGGCGTGTCCTAACCGGTGTTCCGCAGCGCCGCCGCGATCCCCGCGATCGAGCGCAGCAGCGGCCGGGTGGCCGACGCGTCGCCCGCGCGGTGGGCGGCGAGGAGCTCTACCTGGATCGCGTTCATCGGGTCGACGTACGGGTTGCGCAGCCGGATCGAGCGCTGCAGGACCGGGTGCCGGTCGAGCAGGTGGTCGGACTCGACGATGCCGAGCACCGCGTCGAGCGTACGAGCGTGCTCCGCCTCGATCGACGCCCACAGCCGCGACCGCGACTCCGAGGGCGGCAGCAGGCGCAGGTAGGAGCCCGCTATCTCGAGCGACGTCTTGGCAAGCGTCATCTCGAGGTTGTCGACCAGCGATGCGGAAGAAGGGCCAGGCACGGTAGAGGCGCCGCAGCGACTCGAGTGACGCGGCCTCGAAGGCGCTGCCGCAGCCGTACCAGGCGGGCAGCAGGCAGCGCGTCTGCGTCCACGCGAACACCCATGGGATGGCGCGGAGCGCCTCGATCTCGCCGCGCTCTGCGATCTCGGGACGTGTCGCGGGCCGCGACCCGATCTCGAGGAGCGCGAGCTCGTCGACCGGTGTCAACGACCGGAAGAAGGCCGGAAACTCGGGCTCCTCCCAGACGAGCGCCCGGTACGCCGCCTCGGCGGTCGCCGAGAGGCCGGTCATCAGATCTCGTGCCTCGGCGTCGGCCGCCACCTGGTGGCCGGCGGCGGGGACCGCGGTCAGCAGCGTGGCCGCGACGAACGCCTCGAGGTTGCGCTCTGCGAGACCGTGCAGCCCGTAGGTGAACGAGATCTTCTCTCCCTGCTCCGTGAGGCGGAGGCGGCCGTCGACCGAGCCAGGGGGTTGAGCCAGGATGGCCGCATGCGTCGGCCCACCGCCACGGCCGGCGCTCCCACCCCGGCCGTGGAACACGGTCAGCTCCACGCCACGTTCCGACGTGAGCTCGACGAGCGCTTCCTGCGCGCGGTAGATCTCCCACTGGGCAGTGAGCGGGCCACCGTCCTTCCCCGAGTCGGAGTAGCCGACCATCACCTCGAGTGCGGTGCGCGGCGACGCGTCGAGGAGCCCCGCGACCAGGGCGGGCGCGCCGCGCAGGTCGGCGACCGTCTCGAGCAGCGGCACGACCTGGAGGTGCGCACCCGCATCCGGCGACGTGGCGCTCCGCCGTGAGGACATCCTCCACCGAGGCGGTCATCGAGACGACGAGCCTGCCCACGGCCTCGATCCCGAAGCGCTGTTGCGCGGCAGCGGCCTCCTCGAGGGCGTCCCTGAGCCGCGGGCTCTGCGACCGTACCTCGGAGACATGCGTGCGGAGGTCGAGCGAGGCGAGGTGCAGGCCGAAGACGTCGACCCTCACGCGGAGGTCTGCGAGCTCGCCGTCGGCGATCGCCGCACCCTGGTGCGCACGCAAGGCTGCGTCCAGGCGGCCGAGGTCGTGAGCGAGATCCGCGCCCGCTGCGTACCCGTCGGTGCGGAGCCGTTCCCAGATCTCGGTCAGGAATGCCCGGTACGGCTCGTCTCCATCGACGTCCAGCTCGGGGATCGGGCCCGTGACGCTCGACGACATGCCCCAGGCGGCGCCGAGCGCGCGCACGTCCTGCATGAGAAGGCTGCGGGCCAGCGTCCGTGATCGCTCGACCGCCTCGCGGATCGTCTCCGCGCCGGCGCCCGGGTTGCCGTCCATGTCGCCGCCGATCCAGGAGCCGAACCGGAGCGGGGCAGGAGCGGACGGCACCGCCCGGCGCAGCGCGCGCACGACCGTCGGGACGGCGTGCCAGAGAGAGGTCTCGAAGAACCACAGCCCGGTCCTGATCTCGTCCACCACGCGCGGTCGGGTCGAGCGGACGGGGTCGGTTTGCCACAGTGCCGTGATCTCGGCGTGGAGGCCGGCGAGCACGCGCTCCTGGCGCAGGGGCGTCAGCCAGGGATCGTCGAGCGCGCGCAGCCGCCTGGCAATCCTCTGATGCGCGGCGAGCACCCCTCGTCGTGTGGCTTCCGTCGGGTGCGCTGTGAGCACCGGCTCGACACGCAGCCTGAGCGCGGCCCTGGCGAGCTCCTCTCCTGCGACCCCGGCCTCCTCGAGACGTGCTGTCGCCTCGGCCACCGACTCGCGTGCGGTCGAGCCTTCGCGCTCGTAGTCGCGGCGGCGTCGCACGCGGTGGTGCTGCTCGGCGATGTTGGCGAGCTGGAAGAAGAGCGAAAAGGCTGCGAGCACCTTGGCCTGGGTGTGCACGTCGAGACGTCCCACCGTGTCCTCCAGGCGCTCCCTGTCACCACCGGTGCGCGCGTCGCGCGCGAGATGGCGGACGCGTTCCTCGAGCGCCAGGAACGCCTGGCCTTCCTGCTCGACGAGCACCTGCCCCAGCAGGTCGCCGAGGAGCCGCACGTCAGCGCGCAGCCTCTCATCGCCTGGTTGGTGCACCGGTCTCCTCGAGCAGGCGGCGCATGGCGCGTGTGGCCTGGCGGATGCGGTGCTCGTTCTCCACCAGCGCGAAGCGGACGAACCCCTCGCCGCCGGGGCCGAACCCGACGCCCGGTGAGACGGCGACGCGCGCCTCGCGCGCGAGCAGCTCGGCGAACGGGAGCGAGCCCAGGTTTGCATGGGTCTCGGGGATCGGCGCCCAGACGAACATGGTCGCTCTGGGCCTCGTGACGGGCCACCCGCCGCGCTCGAGGCCGTCGCAGAGCGTGTCGCGTCGCGAGCGATAGACCTCGGCCACCTCCTGCGGGGTCTCCTGCGCCTCGTTCATGGCGGTGATGGCGGCGATCTGGATCGGCTGGAAGGTGCCGTAGTCGAGCCATGACTTGAGCCGTGCCAGGCCCTGGACGATGCGCGTGTTGCCGACGAGGAAGCCGACGCGCCAGCCGGCCATGGAGAAGGACTTCGTCAGCGTGTACAGCTCCACTGCGACGTCGGCGGCGCCGGGCACCTGGAGGATCGATGGTGGCTGATAGCCGTCGAAGGCGAGGTCGGCGTACGCGAAGTCGTGCACGACGACGACTTCGTGCTCACGCGCGAACGCGACGACGCGCTCCATGAAGTCGAGCTCGACGGTCGCGGTGGTGGGGTTGTGCGGGAACGAGAGGACGATCACACGCGGTCGCGGACGAGCCAGCGCCCAGGCCTGTTCGAGATTGGCATACAGATCCTCGTCCGGCCCCATCGGCACCTGGAACACACCGGCCCCCGCGAGCATCGGGCCATGGATGTGGATCGGATAGCTGGGAGCGGGCACCAGCGCCGCGTCGCCCGGCTCGAGGAGCACCCACATCAGGTGCACGAACCCCTCCTTCGCGCCCATCGTCGCCACGACCTGGGTCTCCGGGTCGAGCGCCACGCCAAAGCGGCGCGCGTAGAGATCGGCGCAGGCGGCGCGGAGCTTCGGGATGCCCTTCGAGGCCGAGTAGCGGTGGTTGTGCGGCTTCGCTGCGGCCTCCTGCAGCTTCGCGACGGCCACCTCGGGCGACGGCAGGTCGGGGTTGCCGAACCCCAGGTCGACGACGTCCTCGCCGGCGCGGCGCAGTTCGAGCGTCAGCTCACGGATGGTCGCGAACACGTACGGCGGCAGCGAGTCGATCCGGCGCAGCTCCATCGGCTGCGAGTTCTACCTAGGCGACGAGTGTTGCGAGCGTCGGCGCGAGATGGTCCGCGAGGGCGACGACGTCGCCGACGACAACGAGGGCGGGGCCGGGCAACCCGGCCGACTGCTCGGCGATCTCTGCGAGCGGAGCGGTCACCGTCGCCTGGTCGGGCAGCGTGCCACGTGAGACGACCGCCGCCGGTGTGTCCGCCGCAAGCCCGGCCCCGATCAACCCCTGGGCAAGCGCGGGCAGCCGGCCGAGGCCCATGAACAGGACGAGCGTGCCACCTGCCGCTGCGAGCTGGGCGTAGTCGGGCTCCGATCCGTCGGCTGCGTGGGCGGTGGCGATCGTGACGCGGTCGGAGAGACCTCGGTGCGTGACGGGGATGCCCGCCGCGGCGGGCACGGCTGCAAGCGACGAGACGCCCGGGACGACCTCGAACGGAACCCCCGCCTCGGCCAGCGCGAGCACCTCCTCGCCGCCGCGGCCGAACACGTAGGGGTCGCCTCCCTTGAGGCGAACGACGTCCAGCTCGCGCCCGAGCTCCACGAGCAGCCGGTCGACCGCCTCCTGGTCGAGACCGTCACGGCAGATCCGGAGCGCGTCGGCGGGGGCCTCGTCGACCAGCTCCTCCGCGACGAGACGGTCGTAGACAACGGCGTCGCAGGCGCGTAGCCGCTCGAGCCCGCGGACGGTGATCAGACCGGGATCGCCGGGGCCCGCGCCGACGAGTGTGACGCTCATCCGAGCCGCTCCTCCACGAGCTGCTGGAAGAAGGCGCGCCGGGCCTGGTAGGTGGGGTAGTGGGACTTCGCCCAGGGCCGCACATCGCGCAGCTGGCGTGCGAGCTCGGCGTGCTCCGGACGGACGACCTGCGCCACGTCGTCACGAAGCCGCTGCGCGAGCGCCGGTGATGCGCCGCCCGTCGAGATGGCCACCGCGATCGGGTCGACGCGGTGCACCGCCGGGAGGATGAAGCTGCACAGCTCGGGCACGTCGACGACGTTGCAGAGCAGCGACCGTGCCTCGGCGTCGTGGAAGACGCGACGGTTGACCGAGCTCGTCGACGTCGCGGCCACGACGAGGAAGCGACCGTCGAGGTCCTCGCTGCGGTAGGCGCGCCGCACGAGCTCGACCCCGGTGCGATCGAGCTCGGGGAGGATCTGCCGGGCGACGACGGTCACGCGGGCACCGCAGTCGAGCAGCCCTTCGACCTTCTCGAGCGCCACGGGGCCGCCGCCCACGACGAGCACGTCGCGACCTTCGAGATCGAGGCAGGCCATGTAGTAGCGCTTCTCCGACAAGCTAGGCCTCCACGCTCTGCAGCCGGGCGCCCTGGCGGTCGAGGCGGATGTTGAGGTGGAGGCCGCCGGCGGCGAACGTCAGCGTGAACGAGCCGGGGCCGATGGCGGTGATCGACGCCTGCTGCAGCACCTTGCCCTGCAGGCCGGCGAGCGCGTCGCTGACCTCGGCTGCGCTCTGCGTGAGCTCGATCCCACCCGGCAGCTTGCGGTAGAGGCGCAGCAGTGCCTGCTCTCCACCCGGCCCGTACAGCGCGCGCACGCGGCCCGACTGGAGTGCGATCGTGATCAGGCGCTCCAGCTCGCCGGTGTCCTCCGGATCGAGTGGGCCGCTCTCGTCCAGCGCGGCGTGGATCGCGTCGAGCCGCTCTCGGTAGGTGCTGTCCGGGACGGCAGCGCGAACCGCCTGCACCTCGGCCAGAGCCACCTCGCGCTCCTCTCCCCTGGGCGCGATGGCGCTCACGCGTGTGCCTCGTCGCCGAGGATCGCGTGCAGCTCGTGCTCGAAGCCGCCCGTCTCGATGGCGCAGTGCATGCCGCACTCCTTCGGCGCGTCCGTCTCCCACCACCAGCGGCCGGCGCGCACCGGCTCGCCCGGCGCGATCGCGCGGGTGCACGGCGCGCAGCCGATCGACGTGTAGCCGCGTTCGTAGAGCGGGTGTACGGGCACGTCGTTCTCGCGCAGGTAGTCCCACACCTCGCCCTCCGTCCATTCGGCGAGCGGGTTGAGCTTCACGATCCCGTCGTGGTCGTGGTCGATCTCGACCTTGCGGATGTCCGAGCGGGAGGCCCACTGGTCGCGCCGCAGGCCGGTGACCCATGCGTCGAGCGAGGCGAGTGCGCGATTGAGCGGCTGCACCTTGCGGACGTTGCAGCACAGCAGCCGCTGCTCCACCGAGCGCCGGAACAGGTTCGGCCCGTTGCGGTCGACGAGCCGCTGCACCTGGCCCGCATCGGGGGAGAGAAGCTCAAGCGCGAGGCCGGGGTACCGCTCGCGCAGCTGCTCGATCAGGTCGTGCGTCTCCTGCGGCAGGCGCCCGGTGTCGATCGAGAACACACGCACCGTCGGATCGATCGCGTAGGCCATGTCGATCAGGGCGACATCGCCCTCCTGGAACGCCGTCGAGAGAGCGAGACCGTCGCCGAAGCGGTCGAGCGCCCACTCGAGCAGCTCCCACGGCTCTCGGCCTTCGAACTCGATCGAGAGCTCGCCCGCCTCCAGATCGTCCAGCACCTCGACGCTGCTCATGCTGCCTCCTCTCTGGCACGGGCCTTCGCCGGCTCACGGCCGGCGAGGGCGCCCAGCGCCTCATCGTCCAGGCGGTCGCAGAACGACCGGAAGCCCTCACCGTCCACACGCTGCTCGAGCCAGCCGGTGATCAGGCCGGACACCGTCTCGTCCAGGTCGTAGGTCGGAACACGACGGAACACCGGGCGCCCGATCGCAGCCTGCGGCCCGAGACTGCCGCGCAGGTAGATCTCGTATGCCTGATGGCGCTTGCCCTGCTCGTCGCGCACGGTCGAGCCCTGGAAGCCGATGTCTCCGACCCAGTGCTGTGCGCAGGCATGCGGGCACCCGTCCAGGTGGAGCCGGAGGTCGGCGATCGCGGCGCCGAAGCGCTGCTCGAGGCTCTGGATCAGGGAGTCGAGCCGCGTCTTCGTCTCGGTGACGGAGAAGTTGCAGTGCGGCTCGCCCGTGCAGGCGATCGAGCCCCCGCGCACGCCGTTCGCGTCGAGGTCGAAGCCGAGTGCGCCGAGCCTGGCGCGAGCCTCGTCGACGCGCTCCGTCGCGACGCCTGTGAGCACGAAGTTCTGCTGGCGCGTGATGCGGATGTCGTCGCCGAGCTCCTCTGCCAGAGCAGCGAGACCGACGAGCTGGTCGCCCGAGATCAGGCCGACGTGTACCGGCACGCCGATCGAGGCAGCGGCCCTCGCGGCTCTCCGGCTGTACGCCGAGGTGGTCGGCCCGTGTGTGAGGGGACGGTGGGAGCGTGAAGCTCTCGAGCTCACGGCCGAGCCGGCGCTCGACCTCGGCGCGCATGCCCTCGGGCCCGTAGTCGTCGACCATGAACTTGATGCGGGCCTTGACACGTGACACGCGGTAGCGCAGGTCTTCCTTCCAGGCGTCGAGCAGCGCGCGCAGCACGTCGAGCGCCTCTTCCTTCGGGACGAACACGCCGAGCTCGCGTGCGATCCGCGGCACCGACGAGAGGCCTCCGCCGACCAGCACTCCGAAGCCCTCGCGGCCGGCGTGGACGGCCCCGACCAGTGAGATGCAGTTGATCTCGGGCGCGTTGCAGCGGTGCGCGCACGCCGAGATCGAGATCTTGTGCTTGCGCGGCAGGTCGGTGTACTCGGGGTGCCCGTAGAAGAACGAGGTGACCTCGCTCGACGACGGGTGTGACGTCGAACAGCTCGTCATGGGCGACCCCGTACACCGGACAGCCGGTGACGTTGCGCACCGCGTCGCCGCACGCACCGGCGGTCGTCAGCCCGACCTCCTCCAGGCGGTCGAACACGCATGGGAGGGAGGGCAAAGCCAGGTAGTGGAGCTGGATCGTCTGCCGCGTGGAGAGCTCGCCCTCGCCGCGGCCGTACGTGTTCGAGAGCTCCCCGACGGCGCGTGCCTGGCGAGGTGTGAGACGGCCGGCCGGCAGCTTGATGCGGAGCATGAACGTGCCGACCTTCGGCTTGTCGTGGTAGAGGCCCCACCACTTGAGGCGGACGATGTCCTCCTCCGGGATGTCCGCGTATCCGGTGGCGATCAGGTGCGGCAGCTCGTCGAGGATCCCGAGCGGGCTCTTCTCGCGCTTGAGCCGCTCGACGCTGTTTCGCTTCAGCACGAGCTCGAGGGTGGGCGGCTCGGCACGTGTGCCGCGCCTCCGAGCCGCTTCGGGTGCCATCGCCTGCTGCTCCTCTCGGTCGCCGTCGGGCGTTGCGGCCCGGTTGACAGGGTGCCCGGAAGCAGCGGAGCCTCCGCTCCCGGAGGCCCTGCGGGTGCGGCCTCCTCGCGGTGGACGCGTGGCGCTTGCCATCTTCCCGCTCGCCGCTCCGGGACGGACGGCTCGCAGCTGGATGTCGCACCTGGCGGGCCGGGGGCCCCGGTTGCGGCGGCGTCGTCGGGCCAGATCCCTCAGCCGCTCGCGATGGCTAACGCTTCAGAATGTATAGCAACGTTGCTTCACAATAACAAGTGGCGTGACGCTCACCGGCGTGGACAACGTTTCGCGCGTGCAGATGTCGACTGATCAGGGCCGCAGCGAGCGGGTGTCGACCACCTCGAATGCGGACCCTGGCACGCGATGCAGAGTGTGGAGATCGTCGTTCGACCAGCGCGGGTGCGGCGCGCCGGTGACGTACCAGCTCGAGCCGTTGTCCGACACGACCATGCCGTACTCCTTGAGCGCGCGGAGCACGATGCGGGCCTGTCGCGGGAAGCTCGCGATCGGATAGCCCCGCTTGAGTCGCAATCGCAGGCCCATCTCGGGCAGCGCTGGGTCGGTCAGCTCGCTGGCGAAGTGCCTTGCCGGCCAGACGTACGCGCGCCGGGTGCGATCGGCGGTGAAGCGAAGCGCGTGGTCGATGCGCCCCCGTGCGACCTCTTCGTAGCGGGCGAGACCGGGGAGGATGGCGAGCCCGGCGGCGTCGGCGGACGTCCACCCAGCCGGACGGAGGCGGTTGGAGCGCAGATCCCAGATCGCACCCGAGCCTGCCGTCCAGCGCCCGTCGACGCGTCGGAGCGCATAGAGCTCGTACAGGCGGCAGCGGTCGCGGTCGACCAGGATCGCGTGCCTGTCTCCGTCCGCGGCGGGGCCGCCTTCGATGCGCACGCCGGCCGGAATCGGGTACGGGCCACGGTCACTCTCGTCCGCGTATTCGAAGGCGACCGGTGAGCGCGGCGTGTCGCGACCAACGACGGTGATCGGGATGCCGATCGGCCCTCCGTCCCACAGGCCGGAGCCGAAGTCGGCATGCATGTGCTCGTCGAGCCCGATCGAGCGGACCACCGCGGTGGAGTCGGCGGCGACCGGAAGCTGGTCGACCTTGCGGTTCCAGAAGTTGTCCGCCGGGAAGACCGGGCAGCCTGCGAGCTTCGGCGAAGCGGCCGGACCGGCTGCGGCACCGGCCGCGAACGTCGCGACGGCAGCAGCAGCCAACAGAGAGAGGTAGCGCACCGCTGAAGCCTGCCCAAGACGTGAGCCGACCGCCATCACTCGCGCGAGGCACGAGCGCACGGCGGCGGCTACGGGCCGAGCGAGGAGGTGTCGACAACCTCGAAGGCCGAGCCACGCACCTGGTGCAGCGAGTGCAGGTCGTCGTTCGACCAGCCGGGGTGAGGCTCACCGCTGACGAACCAGTTCGAGCCGTTGTCCGCCACGACCATCCCGTACTCCTTGAGTGCCTGCAGCACGACCCGTGCCTGCGGCGGGAAGCCTGCGATCGGATAGCTCTGCTGCAGCCGTAGTCGTAGGCCCATGGGCGGAAGCGACGGGCTCGTGAGGGTGCTCGCGTAGTGTCGCGCGGGCCAGACGTACGCCCGACGGCTCTGTGACACGGTGAAGCGAAGCGCGTGGTCGATGCGCCCCCGCGCGACCTCGTCGTAGCGGGCAAGACCTGGGAGGATGGGTAGGCCGGCTGCGTCCGCCGAGGTCCACCCGGCGGGGCGCAGCGCGTTGGAGCGCAGATCCCAGGTCGCGCCCGAGCCCGCAGCCCAGCCGCCACCCTCGCGACGTAGTGCGAACAGCTCGTAGAGCCTGCAGCGGTCGCGCTGGAAGAGGATCGCGTGCCGGTCGCCGTCGGCACCGGGGCCGCCCTCGATGGCGACGTTGGCTGGGATCGGGTACGGGCCGGGATCGCTCTCGTCCGCGTAGTCGAAGCTCACCTGCGAGCGTGGTGTGGCACGGCTCACCGTCGTGACCGGTATCCCGATGGGACCTCCGTCCCAGAGACCTGAGCCGAAGTCGGCGTGCACGTAGCCGTTGAGGCCGATCGACTGCACGATGGCCGCGGAGTTGGAGGCGACCGGAAGCGTGTCGACCTTGCGGTTCCAGAAGTTGTCCGCAGGGAAGATCGGGCAGGCCGGGAACCTCGGGCCGGTGGCCGTGGTCGCCGTGGCGGCGACACCGAGGGCGCACCACGACGCTGCCGCGAGGATCACGAGCCCTCGCACGACCCGGGTGTGTGGCGCGCGGCCGGAGCCCATGGTGTGTGGGTCGGCACCGCGGCGCCTGCGCTGGACATCCGGTCGAGGGAGGTGGGCGGACGGCGTCCGATTCGGCGCGGGCGCTCAGAGCGTCCGCGAGGACGAATTGTGAAGGCTCTGAGCCTGAACCCGTGCCGAGAGTGCGCCTATTTGTCCACAGGCGCCTGGATTGGTGCGGGTCAGGCTGACGGGTCGGGCGGAGTCGCGCGCGGGTAACGCGCGCGAACCTCGTCCACATAGGCAGCGAGGTCGTCGGCGACCGCGGCGTCGTGGATCTCGAGCACGTTCTCGGCGTTCCGCTCGCCCGAGCGCGAGAAGTTGAAGGAGCCGACGAACGTGACGTCGTCGGCGACGACGACCTTCGCGTGCATGAAGTCGTGCACGCTCACCGGCGACCAGGGCGTCGACACCTTCCCGGAGATGTCCGCGCCGGTCACGATCTGCCGCAACAGCGGGATCTTCCACGCGCTGACACCGTTCGTCCGCCATTGGTGGAAGACGTCGTCCAACTGTGTGTCGTCGAGCACTCCCGCGACGTCGCAGCGTCGCTCGTTCACGATCTCGACGAGCGTGCCGAGGATCGGCCCGGCGGTGAGCACGGGCGACGCGATGCGAATGCGCCGCCTGCGCCCGCCCGAGGTGCTTCGCCACGCGGTGAGAGAGAGCGTCGCCGAAGGCCGGGCAGAACCACGGTCGTACGGAGGCCCCGCTCACCGTCACCGGCCGCGGTTGCGCACCGGTGCCGACGACGAGCCCGTGCTCCCACAGCTGGGCGAACGTGATCGCGAAGGCTGCGGCGAGATCGGGTGAGTCGAGCACGCGCACGACGACGTTCTCCTGTCGCGTCCAGGAGTCGTCGGTCCAGTTCGTCGACCCCGTCCACACGTCGCGGCCGTCTCGGACGACGAACTTGTGGTGCATCAGGTCCGGGATGCCTGCCACTCCCCGGGTCTCGATCGGGAGCTTCTCGATCGCGTCCGGCGACATCTCGGGTGGCGGCGGCACCGGGATCGGGCCCGGGTGGTCGACGTTGTGCGCCAGGCGCACGAGGACGCCGCGCTGCTGCGCTGCGAGCAGCGCCGCGAGCACGACTGCGCCGGCGTCCGTCTCGAAGCGGACGTCGTAGAGAGCAAGGTCGAGCGATCGTTCCGCCCCGGCCAGGAAACCGGCCACTTCGCGGGCCACCTCCGCGGCGCGCTGGCCGCCGTCGGTCAGCGTCCGCAGCTCGATCGGCACCGCTCTACCCTGCGCAAGTCTCGGAATCCGTTCTCCCGGATCCGAGATGCGCCACGATCCCTGAAGGCGTCCGCTTCGCGGCCGCAAGCGCTCCTCTCCCACACTCGCGTCGGTCAGATGGCGCTCTGCTTGGCGCGCCGCTCGGCCTTGTGGGCGCGCTTCGCCGCCTGATACTCCTCGAGCGCCTCGGCGGAGTCGACATCGCCCAGCGTGGGGAAGCCCGGCACCAGCGGCCTGTGCCGCCTCGACGCCGAAGCGCTTTGCGAGGGTCGAGCCGAGCGCGATCACCTTCATGTCGCCGAACCCGGGGAGCGCGCGAATACGGCGCTCGAGGTCGGCACTGTCGATCGCCTCCGTCCAGACGCGTGCTGCGTCCCCGTCGTACTCGGAGGTGATCACCGCGCACAGATCCTGCACGCGTCTGGCCATGTTCCCGGGAAAGCGGTGCACGGCCGGCCGCTCGCGGAACGCTGCGTCGAGCACAGCCGGATCGATGGCCGCAATGCGCGCCGCGTCGAGGTGGCCGAGCCGCTGCTGCAGCTTGAGCGGGCCCGAGAACGCGGTCTTGCACCGTCACCTGCTGGTCGAGGGCGAAGCCGATCAGCAGCGCCAGCGGATCTCGCGCGAGCAGCGCGTCCGCCTCTGGATCGCCGGTGAAGTGAAGCGCGGACGGCGGGGTCGACACGATGCCGATACTAGCCCTCGCCGAGCTCCACGCGGCTGCCGGGGACGATGTCGTCGCGCCCGTCGGGCCAGCGCACCCAGGCCTTGTGGCCGCCGTCGTAGTCGTCGCCCCACAGCACGAGCGTGGCCGGCTCGCCGAGCGCGGTGCAGGGCTCCGCCCCTTCCTCGTCGAGCCCGCGCCAGAGCCGCACGAACGGGTTCGTCTCCCATTCGACGCCGATCGTCGAATGGCCGACGTGTCCCGGCTCGATCACGACACCGGGGCCGAGGCCCATCAGCACGTCCATCACCGAGCTGCGCAGATCGTCGAACGAGGTCGAGCCGGGTGCGTGCACCCCTCCGACCGAGCCTGCGAACAGCGTGTCGCCGGTGAAGCACTCGACCCCGTCGACGACGAGGGCGAGCATGCCGTCGGTGTGCCCGGGTGTGTGCAGGCAGCGGATGCGCAGGCTCGCCCGACTCGACGACGTCGCCGTCCGAGAGCCGTCCCTCGACGCCGTCGAGTCGTGCCGCCTCGAGCGGATGGGCGAGCACCGGCACGCCGAAGCGCTCGCGGTAGGCGTCGAGGTGCGCGACGTGGTCGCCGTGATGGTGCGTCAGCAGCACGTGCGTGACCGTCAGCCGAAAGCGCTCGATCGCCTCCAGGATCGGCTCCACGGGACCGCCCGCGTCGATCAGCACGGCGTGCCCACCCGCACGGTCGCCGACGACGTAGCTGTTCGACAGCCACCCCGGCAGCCATCGAGCGCTCGATGATCACGGGCCCAGCTCCAGGATGGTGCGAATGCCGTCCTGCTGCTCCATCAGCTCGAACGCGTCATTGACCTGGTCGAGCCCCATCCGGTGTGACAGCAGGTCGTCCACGTCGATCTCGCCGGCCAGCCAGCGGTCGACGAGCTGCGGCACCTGCGTGCGACCCTTGACGCCGCCGAACGACGAGCCGGTGACACGGCGACCCGTGATGAGCAATCGCGGCACGACGTCGAGCAGCTCGCCCTTGCCCGCCACACCGCACATCGTGGCCGATCCCCACGCCTCGCGCGCCGCCTCGACCGCCTGGCGCATCACGGCCACGTTGCCGGTCGCCTCGAACGTGTAGTCGAAGCCGAATCCGCCCGTCTCCTCGCGCAGCGCAGCGACAGTGTCCGGCCCGCCGAGCATCGTCTCGGTCGCGCCGTGATGCGTGGCGTGCGCGAGCCGTCCCTCCGAGAGATCGATCGCCACGATCCGCTCCGCGCCGGCGAGCCGTGCGCCGATCACGCAGCCGAGGCCCACCAGCCCACAGCCGAACACCGCGACTGACGCGCCGGGCTGCACCTTGGCCGTGTACAGCACGGCGCCGATCCCAGTCGACAGCCCGCACGCGAACACCGCCGCACCTGCGAACGGCGCCTCGGGGCTGACCTTCGCCAGCGCGATCTCCGGCATCACGGTTGCCTCGGCGAACGTCGACGTGCCCATGAAGTGGCGCAGCCGCTCGCCGCCGCGCGACAGCCGTGTCGTGCCGTCGGGGAGGTATCCCTCGCCCTGGCGCTCGCGGATCGCGACGCACCGGTTGGTACGCGGGTCGATGCAGTGGACGCATACGCCGCACTCGGGGGCGAACAGCGTCACGACGTGGTCGCCGGGTGCAAGGAGAGAGACGCCCTCGCCGACCGCCTCGACGACGCCTGCTCCCTCGTGCCCGAGCACGCACGGCGCGTACCCGGTGGGATCCGCGCCCGATGCCGTGTACAGGTCGGTGTGGCAGACGCCGCAGGCGTGAACGCGCACGAGCGCCTCACCGGGCCCCGGCCCGTCGAGCGTGATGTCCTGCACGACGAGCGGTTGACCGAACTCCTCGAGCACCGCGGCCCGGATCTGCATCGCGCCTCCTGCGACGGGAACGCCACGGAACCTATCCGCTTCGTGCCACCTGAGCGATTCTACAACGTCTCCGCGATCCGCTCGGCGATCGCCGCGGCGCGTCACGTTCGTGTTGGCGCGGGGGATGGTCGGCATCACCGACGCATCGGCGACGACGAGCCCGTCGATGCCGATGACGCGGCCGAGCTGGTCGACCACCGCCCCGATCGCGCAGGTGCCCGCGGGGTGGAAGTAGTTGCGCGCGGTGGCGCGGATGTACTCCTCGACCCGCGGTCGAGCCCGGTCGCGACTCGGCACCGAGCAGCGAGCGCAGCGGCTCCGTCGCCGGCGATGCGCCCGCGCCATGGCGATGCCCTCGACGATCACGTCCAGGTCGCCAGGGTCGTGTGAGGAAGCCTCGCTCGACGAGCGGCAGCGCGTCGGGATCGGTCGACTGCAGCCGCAGGCGTCCGACCGACAATGGCTTCATGTGGAAGACGGCGACGGTGGGGTCGAAGCGGCCGGGCCGCTCGGTGACTGGTGTCAGCCACGGCAGCAGGTGGAGATCCCAGCTCCCGGCCTGACACGACCTGCTCGCCGCCTTGAGCACCGTGTGCGGCTCGAACAGCGGCCCGTTCGTCGCTTCATGGCCGACCGTCTCGTGCGACAGCGTGTCGCTCGGCTCCCAGGCGACCGCGGTGCCGTGGTGGTCGAGCAGGACGGCGCCGACGGGCAGGTCGGCCACCACCTCGATGCCGAGACGGCGCAGGTCTTCCGGTGGGCCGACGCCGCTCCGCAGGAGAACCGCCGGCGTGAAGTACGCGCCGGAGGTGAGCACGACGCAGTCCGCCTCGATGCGCTCGCCGTTCGACGGTGACGACGCCGACGGCGCGCCTGCCGTCGAACACGATGCGGTCGACGAGGCTCGAGCCACGAACGGTCAGGTTGGGCCGGTCGCGCGCCGGGTCGAGGTAGGCGAAAGCCGCATTCCAGCGGATGCCGTCGACGACGTTGGCGGGGAACGCGGGCCACGCCCACCGGCTGAGCGGGGTCGTTCGGGTCGTCGAGCAGCGGGAATCCAGCCGCCTGCGCCGCCTCGACGAACGCCTCGTGGAACGGGGCAGGATGGTCGGTGTTCACGGCAGCCGTCCGCAGCGTCTCCATCGCCCGCTCGAGACAGGGTGCGAAGCGTGCCCAGGACCACTCCGCGCCCCACTCGTCGTAGTCGGCCGGCGACCCGTGAACCGCCACGCACGCGTTGTGCGCCGAGCAGCCGCCGATGATCCGCGCACCCAGCGAGCGGTCGTCCTCGCCGCCCGTGCCCCAGTCGTGCGTGAACACGAGCCTGCGCGGATCGAGCATCGTCGGCCGGCCAGCGTCCCGACGTGAACGCCCCGTAGTCGGGGCCGGCCTCGAGCAGGCACACGGTGCGCTCCGGGTTCCTCGGAGAGGCGCGCGGCGAGCACGCACCCGGCCGTGCCTCCACCCACGACGACGATGTCGAATCGGTCCTTCACGACGTCGAGGCACGCTCGTTGGAAGTGGCGCTCCTGTCAAGCGGTGCGACAGCGCTACGCTGGCGCCATGGACGCCGCTCGCGGCCCTGTCACCCACGACGCGAGCGTGGTTCGAGCGCGCCTTCGCCGGCCCGACGCCGGCGCAGGAGCGGGCCTGGCCCGCGATCGCGAGCGGCAAGCACGTGCTCGTGCAGGCGCCGACCGGCTCCGGCAAGACGCTCGCTGCCTTCCTGCTCGGTCTCGACCGCCTCAACGACAGCGCCCGGCGAGGGGCTGCGCCTTCTCTACGTGTCGCCGCTCAAGGCGCTCAACTACGACGTCGAGCGCAACCTGCGCGGCCCGCTCGCCGGCATCGGCTCGCGCCTCGCCGTGGGTGTGCGCACCGGCGACACGCCGCAGCGCGAGCGCCAGCAGATGCTGCGCACGCCCCCCGACATCCTCATCACCACGCCGGAGTCGCTCTTCCTGCTGCTCACGTCGCAGGGCCGGGAGATGCTGCGCACGGTCGAGACGGTGATCCTCGACGAGGTGCACGCGGTCGCCGGCACGAAGCGTGGCGCGCACCTGACGATCTCGCTGGAGCGCCTCGAGCGGGTCGTCGCGCGGCCCTTCCAGCGCATCGGCCTGTCCGCCACGCAGCGACCGCTCGAGGAGATCGGCCGCTTCGTGGCCGGCACCGGACGCGAGATCGAGCTCGTCGACGCGGGCATCCGCAAGGAGCTCGACCTCGAGGTCGTGATCCCGGTCGAGGACATGCGCGAGCTCGGCTCGAACCGCGACCTCAGCCAGCCCGTGCTGCCCGACGGCGTCGAGATGGCCTCGGGCTACGAGGCCGACGGCGCGCTCGATCTGGCCGTCGATCTACCCGGCCGTACTCGAGCTCGTGCGCGCGCACCGCTCGACGATCGTGTTCGTCAACAACCGCCGGCTCGCGGAGCGGCTCGCGATCCGGCTCAACGAGCTCGCCGGCGGATCCCGACGGTGCGGCCTGAACGCGGAGATCGCCCGCGCGCACCACGGCTCGCTGGCCCGGGAGCAACGGGTCGAGATCGAGGAGCTCCTCAAGGCCGGGCGCATCCCGTGTCTCGTCGCCACCTCGAGCCTCGAGCTCGGGATCGACATGGGCGCCGTCGACCTCGTGATCCAGGTCGAGAGCCCCAAGTCGGTCGCCCGCGGCCTGCAGCGTGTCGGGCGGGCGGGGCACGAGCTGGGCGCCGTCTCGAAGGGCCGCATCTTCCCGAAGTTCCGCGCCGACCTGCTCGAGTGCGCGGTCGTCGCGAAGGCGATGCGGGAAGGGGCGATCGAGGAGACGGCGATCCCGCGCAACCCGCTCGACGTGCTCGCGCAGCACGTCGTGGCGATCTGCGCCGACGAGGAGATCGCCGTCACCGACCTCCACGAGCTCGTCCGCGGTGCCTACCCGTTCGCCGACCTCTCGCGGCAGCAGCTCGAGAACGTGCTCGACATGCTCGCCGGCCGCTACCCGTCGGACGAGTTCGCAGAGCTACGACCGCGGATCGTGTGGGATCGCGTCGCCGGCGTCGTCCGCGGGCGAGCCGGCGCACGCAAGCTCGCCGTCACCAACGCCGGCACGATCCCCGACCGCGGGCTGTACGGCGTGTTCCAGGTGGCAGGCGCCGGAGGAGGTCGCGTCGGCGAGCTCGACGAGGAGATGGTGTACGAGGCGCGCGAGGGACAGACGTTCATGCTCGGTGCCTCCACCTGGCGGATCGAGGAGATCACGCGTGACCGTGTGCTCGTGTCGCCCGCGCCGGGTGCTCCCGGGGCGGTGCCGTTCTGGAAGGGCGAGGGGGTCGGACGCCCCTACGAGCTCGGCGCCCGGATCGGCCGGGCTTCGCGCGAGCTCACCGCGCTGTCCGACGTCAAGGCAGCCGGGTGCCTCCGCGACGACTATCACCTCGACGCGTTTGCGGCGCGCAACCTCCTGGCCTTCCTGCGCGAGCAGGAACGCTCGACCGGTGTCGTCCCATCCGACCGCACCGTCGTCGTGGAGCGCTTCCGCGACGAGATCGGCGACTGGCGCGTCTGCGTGCTCACGCCCTTCGGTGGGCGCGTGCACGCGCCGTGGTCGATGGCGCTTGGCCGCGCGGATCCGCGACGCCCTCGGGCTCGAGGTGCAGTTCCTCTGGTCGGACGACGGCATCGCACTCCATCTCCCGGACGCAGACGTGCCACCTGCGGTGGCCGACCTGCTGATCGACCCCGACGAGCTCGAGGACATCGTCGTACAGGAGGTGGGGCAGACGGCGCTCTTCGGCTCCCGCTTTCGTGAGAACGCTGCGCGCGCCCTGCTGATCCCGCGACGGCGGCCGGGGCAGCGCACGCCGCTGTGGCAGCAGCGCCTGAAGGCGCAGAGCCTGCTGCAGGTGGCGCGTCGCTACGGCTCGTTCCCGATCGTGCTCGAGACGTACCGCGAGTGCCTGCAGGACGTGTTCGACCTGCCGGCGCTCCGCGGCGTCCTCCAAGGCCTGCGCTCGCGCGAGCTCGACCTCGTCGAGGTCGAGACGGCGTCCGCCTCGCCGATGGCCGCATCGCTCCTGTTCGACTACGTGGCGACGTACATGTACGAGGACGACACCCCTGCGGCGGAGCGCCGCGCGCAGGCGCTCTCGCTCGACCGCGAGCTGCTGCGTGAGCTGCTCGGTGCCGAGGAGCTGCGCGAGCTCCTCGACGCCGACGCGATCGCGGAGGTCGAGGCATCGCTGCTGCCGCAGCCGCGGAACGCCGACGAGCTGCACGACCTCCTTCGTCGAGCCGCCGGTCTGCACGAGGGCGAGTACGACGCGGGCTTCGCCGAGACGCTGATCCGCGAACGACGCGCCTTCCGGCTGCGATTGGCCGGCATGCACGCGGTGCTGGCGACCGAGGACGCCGGCCTGGCGCGCGATGCGCTCGGGGCGATGTCCACCCGGCGGTCTCCCCGAGGTGTTCCTGCAACCGGTCGACGAGCCGCTCAGCACGCTGCTGGCACGGTTTGCGCGGGCGCGAGGCCCGTTCACGACGGGTGAGGTGGCCGGACGGTACGGGCTCGACGCGGCCGCAGTCGAGGCCGCTGCTCGTGGATCTCGAACGGCGTGAACGGCTCGTCCGCGGCGAGCTGCGGCCGGGCGGCACCGAGCGCGAGTGGTGCGACCCGGACGTGCTGCGCCGGCTGCGCCGCGCCACGCTCGCACGCCTGCGCCGAGAGGTCGAGCCGGCCGAGCAGGCGGCGCTCGGGCGCTTCCTGCCGGCCTGGCACGGCATCGACCGTCGCGGCACGCTGCGCGAGGCGCTGGTGCCACTCCAGGCGCTACCGCTACCGGTCTCGCTGTGGGAGAGCGAGGTGCTGCCCCGACGTGTGGGCGCCTACCAGCCGGCCGCGCTCGACGCGCTCTGCGCCAGCGGGGAGCTCGTCTGGGTGGGCGCCGGGCTCGACCGCGTCGCCGTCTACTTCCGCGACGATGCCACCCGTCCTCGGTCCGCCGGCTGCCGGGGCCCCGCCCGAGGGCACTGCTCACGACGCGATCCGCGCGGCTCTCGCCCGGAGCGCCGAGTTCTGGCTCGATCTCCTCGCCGCCACCGGATTGGAGGCGGCGGAGGCCCTGCCGGCGCTGTGGGAGCTCGTCTGGGCAGGCGAGGCGACGAACGACGCGTGGGTGCCGCTGCGTGCCGAGCGCCGCTACGGCGTGCCGCGGCCCGAGCGGCGACCGCGGCGCTTCTCTCGTACCCGTGGCGCCACGCCCGACGTCGACCGCGGGTCGCTGGTCGCCGACGGCGCGGCTCTTCGCAGGCACGCCCGACCGGCGTGCGCTCGCCGAGCTGCTGCTCGAGCGTCAGGGAATCGTCACCCGAGACGGCGTCCGCGGCGAGGGGATCGCGGGCGGGTACGGCGCCGTCTACGGAGAGCTGCGCACGCTCGAGACGATCGGAGCCTGCAGGCGCGGCTACTTCGTCGACGGGCTCGGTGGCGCCCAGTTCGCCCTGCCGGGTGCCGTCGAGCGACTGCGGGAGCTTCGCGCGCTCGAGGACGCGGATGCACTCGTGCTCGCGGCCGCCGACCCGGCCCAGCCGTACGGCGCGGCGCTGCCGTGGCCGAAACGTGCGGGCGCGCGGGCGGCGCGCGTCGCAGGTGCTCACGTCGTTCTGCTCGGCGGCGAGGCGGCGCTGTTCGTCGAGCGCGGCGGCCGCACGCTCGTGCCGCTGCGCGAGCCCGAGGAGGCGTGGCTGCAAGACGCGCTCGCGGCCCTCGTGGCGTGGGTACGCGCCGGCCACGCCAAGCGGCTGGCAGTCGAGCGCTTCGACGGCCGCCCGGTCGCGGAGACGGAGGCGATGCCGCTGCTCGTCGAGGCCGGCTTCCTCGCCGGCCCGCGTCGTGCCGTGCTGAGGCCTTGACGGTGGGCTGGCGCGCGGCGCGCGCCTGAGTAGGCTGAGACTCGTCGATGCCCGAGGGTGACTCGCTCCATCGGGCGGCCGCCAGGCTCCAGGCTCTCGTTGGAGAAAGGGTCGAGGCGGTCGCTCCTCACCCCCGGGGCGCAGCGACGGGGGTCGCGCGCGCGGTCGACGGGAGGCGCCTCGAGAGGGTCGAAGCGGTCGGCAAGAACCTGCTCCTGCATTTCGAGGGCGGTCGTCACGGTGCTCAGCCACCTGCGCATGAGCGGTCGCTGGCGCGTCGAGCCTCGCGGCACCTACCGCAGCGGGCGCCCCTGGCTCGTCCTGCGGGCGGGAGATTGGGAGGCGGTGCAGTGGAACGGGCCGGTGCTGACGCTCGACGCGCGGGAGGTCGGGAGGCTCGGCCCCGACGTCCTCGCGGACGGCTCCGGCCCGGCGGTGCTCGTGCGTGCGGTTCGTCGCGCTGATGCTCGTCGGGCGATCGGCGAGCTGCTCCTCGACCAGCACGTGGTGTCGGGGATCGGGGCGATGTGGCTCGCCGAGATGCTGTGGCAGGCGCGTCTGTCGCCGTGGCTGCCTGCGGGCGAGATCTCCGACGACGAGCTCCGGGGGGCGTTCGAGTGGTGTCGCAAGATGATGCGGGCGGCGGTCGGCGGGCCGCGACCGTTGCGGTCCGTGTACCGACGGGCCGGCCGCGCATGTCCGCGCTGTGGCGCTCCCATCGCAGTCGGCCGCCTCGGAGACCAGAACCGCGCCGTCAACTGGTGCCCCCGCTGCCAGGTGCCGACGAGTCATCGTAGGCCGTAACCGCTGTGCGAAGGACCGTCCTGCTCTTGCGGCCGCGAAGCGGACGCCTTCATCTCCGCCGCCTGCGGGCTTGCAAAGGACTCGCGGGTCGCGCCGCGTACGTTCATTCCGTGGGCGTTCGCTCTCCTCACCTGCATCAGGCCCTGCGTTCGTACGCCCTCGGCGCGTTTGCATTTCTGCTGCGGGAGCTCGACGCCGAGGGAGGCCAGCTCCCGTTCGCGTTCGAGGAGCACGACCAGCGTCGAGGCCCGTCGCTGTACGAGTACCGGCCGCTCGTGACCGGGTTCGTCGAGGCTCGGGCCGGCCGCTTGCGATCCCGCGAGGATGCGCTGCTCGCGCTCGAGGAGCTACGCCGGGAGCCCGCGGCGGCGATCTTCGCCCGAGCGCACGCAGGCCCGCGGCCGTCGGCCGACGACGCCCTCTTCCGCACGGTGCTGTTCGACCTCGTGCTTCGCACGGCGGAGGCGTGCGGCGGGTTCGACTGGGACGACCAGGCATTCGAACGGGTCTACGGGGAGCTCGAGCGCTCGCTGTTCGGCGAGCGCCGCACCTACGTGGCCGTGGCGCCGCTCGTCGGCCTGTCGGTCGGCGTCGCCCTCGACCTCGGGCCCGGTATCAGGCTTCGCGCAGCAGCCGATGGCGAGCTCGCCCGGCACTGGCCGGAGGCCGGCGGCCTCCTGCCGGCCGGCTTCGGTCACGAGCCCGATCGCTACTGCGTCGTCGAGCTGCGGCGTGCGCTCGCGGCCGACGACGAGCCACCCGATGCGCCTGCGGAGTTCGCCGACGCCATCTCCGCGCTGCGGCTCGCGACTGCGGCACCGCTGGCCGCTGGCCCGGTGCTGTTCGAGACCCTCGACGGACGACCGTACGGCATCCGTCCCGTCCTGCCGATCGCCGCGACGCAGCCCCCGGGCGAGTCGACGCGCCTCGACTCGTTCCGCGGCCCGCTCGCCGCCGAGCTGCTCGCACGCCTCGGCCTCGCAGACTCCGACACGCCGCTGGCCGAGTCGCTCGATCGCTGGGAGCTCTCGCTCTTCCAGCACGATCCCTTCCGAGGCGAGCAGCTGCGGTCCGCCCTCGGAGCGCTGCTCGGCGCAACGTGGCCGTTGCGAACCGCGATCCTGCTCGAGGACGACCCGGCCGGTAGGGAGCGCCTGCACGCGGAGCTGGTCACCCTCTCGGACGGCGGAGAGTCGACGAGACCGGCAGCCGACGCAGTTCGGCGAGCGCTCGTCGAGGTGCTTCGCCACGGCGACCGGGAGACTCTCGTACGCGACCTCGACCGAGCGCTGCTCGGTGCCGGCACGCCGGTGGGCCACGCCGTCGCGGGGTGAAGCAGGCCGGCGCCGGCACGAAGTCGGCACGATGACGACACACAACCGTGACACCTCCGCGGCTACGGTCGCGGCATGGAGGAGGCGCGCAGAGTGCTCGAGCGGCTCGACCGGATCGAGTCGATGCAGCGGGCGGAAGCGGGCCCGGCGGAGTTGCTCGGCGAGCTGCGCGCACTTCTCCGCGAGGCGGAGGAGTGGGCGCGTGTCGAAGGAGGTGATGCGGGCGAGGAGGCTGCCGCGCGACTGCGGGCCTCGCTCTCGCGTGACATGATCGCCGTGTGATCACACACTGGGACGAGCTCGAGTCGCAGCGGCGGGAACGAGGTCATATTGCCGCCGAATGGACCTCGCTGAGCGGCGCTCATTCCGACATGATCGGGGTCACGCGGATCCGGGTCGAGCCAGGCATGTGGGCGACACCGCTGCACCTCGAAGGGTGCGACGAGGAGATCTTCTACGTCCTGTCCGGCGACGGCGTCTCCGTTCAGGATGCGGGCAACGGGCTCGAGGCCTACGCGGTCGGGCCGGGAGACTGCCTCGTGCACCGGGCGCTGGAGCACGCGCACACGCTCCAGGGCGGGCCGAACGGCATCGACGTGCTCGCGTTCGGGCAGCGGAGCTACGCCGCGAACACGCTGCTGCCGCGTGCCGGCGTCTCGTGGCTGGGCTCGACGTGGGTGTTGCAGGGTTCGCCCGACGACCATCCGTGGGCGAGAGAGGCCGCCGCCGGGCCACCCGAGGTCGGCGAGCACCTGTCCCGGCCGGAGCGGATCGTCAACGTCGCCGACGTACCGGTGACCGAGCGTCGTCGCACGACGGTGGTCGCGGACTGGCGCGATCTCGGACGTGCCGCAGGGTCGGAGCGCACGGGCCTCAGGCACGCCACCGTCGCGCCGGGAAAGCTGTCGAACCCGTCCCACTGTCACTCGGCGGAAGAGGAGATCTTCGTCGTGCTCGAAGGCGAGGGCAGCCTCGAGTTGGCGCCGGCGCCCAGACAGGCCGCCGACGGCGTCGAGCCGTCCACGCACCCGGTCCGTGCAGGGGTCACCGTGATGCGGCGACCGGGCACCGGGATCGCCCATTCGTTCCTCGCGGGAGCCGACGGGCTCACCTTGCTCGCATACGGGCCGCGCGACCCGAACGACATCGTCTACTACCCTCGGTCTGGCAAGGTGTCGTTCCGCGGCGTCGGCCTCATCGCCCGCGTCGAGGCGCTCGATTACTGGGACGGAGAGGACTGAGAGATCGCTTGCAGGAATGCGCGGGACCGCGGTGAAGACGGCCACGTCATGGGTCTCCTGCGCCTCCTTCCACGCACTGCATCGCGCGGTGCGAGCACCGATGTCGCGCCGGGCGGGGTCACCCCCGTGAGCGAGCCCGACCAGGTCGACGAGACCGGCGGAACGCACGCCGAGCCCGCGGAGGCCGAGGAGCACTCACCCGCAGGCGATGCGTCTGCCCTGCGCGCACCGACGATCGTCTCGACTCCCACCGTCCACGCGCCGGGAACGACCAGGGTGATCGCCTTCGCCAACCAGAAGGGTGGTGTGGCCAAGACGACCACGACGCTCAACCTCGGCGTGGCGCTGCACGAGATGGGCCACCGGGTGCTGCTCGTCGACCTCGACCCGCAGGGAAACCTGACCATGAGCCAGGGAATGAACCCGGACGCGATCGAGAAGTCGATGTTCGACGTCCTCGTACATCGCATCCCACTCTCGGACGTGATCGAGACCGTCGAAGTCGACATTGCGGTGTCGTCCATCGACCTGGCCGGTGCGGAGCTGGCGCTCTCGTCGTTGATCGGCCGCGAGCGCGCTCTGCAGAAGGCGCTGCTCGAGGTGCTCGACCGGTACGACTACGTGCTCATCGACACGCCGCCTTCGCTGGGCCTGCTCACGATCAACGCCTTCGTGGCGGCCACCGGCGTCATCGTGCCCGTCCAGTGCGAGTACCTTTCCCTACGCGGGCTCGTCCAGCTCGAGAACACGCTCGCGATGGTGCGTGAGAATCTCAACCCAGCTGTCAGCGTGGAGGGCATCGTCGCCACGATGTACGACGGCCGCACACTGCACTCGCGTGAGGCGATCGAGATACTCGAGGAGAACTTCGGCGAGCTCGTCTACGACACGCGCATTCGGAAGACGGTGCGATACGCGGAGGCACCCGTGAAGGGCAACTCGGTCCTCAGGTACGAGCCCTCGGGGCCTGCTGCGGAGGCATACCGTCAGCTCGCCCGCGAGCTCGTCGCGAAGGAGGTCTCGCATGGCGCGCAAGCGCGCGAGCATGCGTGAGGGACCGCTCGCGGAGCTGTTCCGCGCCACGGAGGCGGCCCAGCGCGGCCAGCCATCGCCCCAGCCGGAGGAGCCCGCACAGCAGGCGAGCGAGGCAGCAGGCGAGCCCGAGTCACCGGGCGACTCGAGCCCTCCGGAGGAGCAGCAGACGATCGTGATGCCGCCCGAGCCCGCGCCTACGGTTCCGCGGGGCGACGTCTCGCTCGACGCGACGGTCGAGCACGTGTACGACTTCGATCTCCCGGACGAGCCGACCGCGACCACGACGCCGGTGACCGAGCCCGAGCGGGTGGCCGAGCCCGTGGTGGAGCCCGAGCCCCACCCCGCGGTCGTGCCCGAGCCTGATCCTGAGCCCAAGCCGCAGGGCTGGCGGCCGGTGTCCGAGGACGAGCCGGCGATCGCCGCCAGGCGCGAGCGGCCGTTCCAGCCGCCGGCAAGCAGGTTCGTCGCTCCGATGCCCGAGGGAGGAGCACGACTCAATGTGGTGCCGACCGGCGAGCTCGGCTCCTACCTGGCCGTGATCAAGGTGGTGGGCATCGGCGGAGGCGGTCTCAACGCCGTCGACCGGATGATCGACGCCGGGATCGCGCAGGTCGACTTCGTCGCGGTGAACACCGACATGCAGGCGCTCCAGCTCTCGGACGCGCCGGTGAAGATCCACATCGGTGAGGAGGTCACCCACGGTCTCGGCTCAGGTGCCGATCCCGCCATGGGCCGCAAGGCGGCAGAGGGAGCGTACGACCAGATCAGATCGGCCCTCCGCGGCTCGGACATGGTGTTCGTCACGGCGGGCGAGGGTGGCGGCACGGGCACGGGCGCCGCGCCGGTGGTGGCGCGCATCGCGCGAGAGCTCGGCGCGCTCACGGTCGGCATCGTGACCACGCCTTTCAGGTTCGAGGGCACGCGTCGCCGAACGTCCGCCGAGCAGGGCGTGGAGGCGCTGCGTGCGGAGTGCGACACCGTGATCGTGATCCCGAACGACCGCTTGCTCGAGGTGCTCGACCGGTCGACGGCGATGATCGACGCGTTCCGCATCGCCGACGATGTGCTTCGCCAGGGCGTCCAGGGCATTTGCGACCTGATCACGATGCCGGGCCTGATCAACCTCGACTTCGCCGACGTGCGTACGGTGATGGCCGACGCAGGGTCGGCGCTGATGGGTATCGGCTACTCCGAGGCTCCCGAGGACCGGGCCCGCCAGGCAGCGGAGCGTGCGCTCCGATCGCCCCTGATCGACACCGAGATCGTCGGTGCCCGCGGCATTCTGCTGTCGATCGCCGGCGGCGACGACCTGACCCTCCTCGAGGTGAACGAGGCTGCAGAAGTCGTGCGGCAGGGCGCCACCGACGAGACCAACATCATCTTCGGGGCGACCGTCGACGAGCGCCTCGACGGCCAGGTCTGGGTGACCGTGATCGCCACGGGCCTCGGCGGCACCCGCAGGCGGTCGCACGCACCGTCGTTCTCCTCCTCCGAGCCGGCGGCCGCGCCGTCGCGCCAGGAGCAGTCGCGCGACGAGAACGAGCTGCCGAGCTTCCTCAGGTAGCCGTTCCGGGATCGGCTACACGATCGTCAGCGCGCACGCGGACGCAATCACGCAGGCCGACGCCGAGGCCGTAGCCCAGCGCACCCGCCTGGGTAGCACGGCGCCCGACAACGTGAGGAATCCGGCCGCACCGACGGTTACAGCGGCGAGCGTCTCCACGGCGCCGAACGCGATCCCAGCCGCGAGCGCCGTGTCGGCGTCTACCCCTGTGGCACCGAGCGCCAGCGCCACCGCCGCGCTGGCCACCCCGACATTGCCCGGGGTCACCGGCATCACAGCCGCGAGCGAGACCGCCGGGACGAGTACGAGCGCGGCCTGGAACGGCCGCTCGACGCCGACCGACTCGGCGACCGCGGCTGCCGCCAGGAGCTTCGCCGTCATCCCCGCCGCAGTCAGGGTCGTCACGACGGCGAGCGATCGAGGGCGTCGACCGAGCTCCCGGAAGGCATCGAGGACGTGGCCGACACGGCGTTCGCAGCGAATCCGGCGCGAACAGAGGCCCACCACGGCTGCGAGAGTCACAATCCCCGCGAGACCGGCCACGGGCCAGAGTGGGATCGCGCCGGACAAGCCCGCCGCCGCGACGACGGCCGCCAGCCACACGGCCCGAACCGCTCCGACGGATGCTCCCGCGCCGCCGGCACGCCAGATACCGGCGCCGCCCTCGACGACGCGGCCGAACAGCACGATGCGGGCAGCGCTTCCGAGGTGCGCCGGAGCCACGGCGTTGAGACCGCTGCCGACGCCGTAGCGGGCCATCGCGTCCCTGCGCCGCGTGGGCGTACCGCACGCGCTGAGCGCCGACCGCCACGCGAGGCCCCCCGTGAGATGCATCGTCACGAGCGCTGCGCCCGCGGCCCACAGCCAGATCGGCTCGGCGGCTGCGAGCCCGTGCAGCGCGTCCGACAGCCTGCTTCCAAGGAGGCCGGGCTCGGCGAGCGCGAGCACGAGCAGCCCGGTCGAGACCGTGGCAAGGACGAGGTGTCGTAACCGCAGGAGAGAGCGCATCCGGACCGCTCGGTGTGCTTCGGCACGAGAGCGGCCGCCCTTGAGCGCGACCACTCCACCGGGGACGGGCGTCGCAGGACAGAGGAGCAGAAGTACGCTCTCCGTCGTGGGTGGGGCGATCGCAGCCGGGCATCCCAGCACGGCTCGCGCCGGCGCCGCCCTGCTGGCCGCGGGCGGCAACGCGGTCGACGCGTGCCTGGCGGCCGTGTTCGCGGCCTTCGCAGCGGAGGGCCCGCTCACCGGCCCGGCGGGCGGCGGCTTCCTGCTCGTGCGAGAGCCGCGTGGAGAGCCGGTCGTGCTCGACTGCTTCTTCGCCGTTCCATCGCGCCCGCTCGGCGCGATGGAGGAGCTGGTGATCGACTTTGCCGACGCATCGACACAGGTGTTCCACATCGGCGCGGAGTCGGTCGCCGTTCCCGGCCTCGTGGCCGGGCTCGAGGCTGTCCACGGCCGCCACGGCCGACTGCCGTGGGCGGATCTCTTCGAGCCGGCGCTCGAGCTCGCGCGTGAGGGGGTTCCCGTGAACGACGCGCAGGCGTTCCTCCACGAGATCCTCGTGCCGATCCTGCAGCGCGACGAGGGGGGCCGGCGCATCTACGGGCACGGCGACCGGCTGCTGACGGGAGAGCTCGTGCCGGCCCTCGAGCTGATCCGAGATCGGCGCGGCCGAGCCATGTCCGAGCTGCTACCCGAGCTCGCGGAAGACCTGGCGCGGTACGAGCCGGTGACGCGCCAGCCGTTGACCGCGACGATCGAGGGTGTCGAGCTCGTGACCACCCCTGCCCCATCGATCGGTGGCGCGATCGTACGAGAGGCTCTCGAGAGCCTGGTCCGCGGGCAAGGCCCGCATGACCATGCGCGCGCGCTCGCTCTCGCGTACCGCTCGGTCGGCACGACGACTCGCCTCACCGGCACGACCCACATCTCGGTGCTCGACTCCGACGGTCTCGTAGCCGGGTTGTCGTCGACGCTCGGGTCGGGCTCCGGCGTCTTCCGTCACGGCTTCCAGCTGAACAACATGCTGGGTGAGCTCGACGTCATCGGCCCGGGCCCACGTGTGCCGGGAGAGCGCCTGACGAGCATGATGGCGCCAACGCTCCTCCTCGAGAACGGCAATCCGCGACTCGTCGTCGGTAGCGCAGGCTCCGTCCGACTGGCCGGGGCCATCGCCCAGGTCGCGTGGCACGTGATGACGGGCGTGTCCGTGGCCGATGCCGTTGCGGCGCCGCGGCTTCATGTCGAAGGTCGCACCGTGCACGTCGAGGGCGGTTGGAGCGACGACGTCGCCGTGCAGCTCGCCGCCGACGAAGCGTGGGACGTGGTCTCCTGGGCAGACCGCAATCTCTTCTTCGGTGGTGCTGCCGCGGTCGAGCGCCGCGCGGACGGAACGCTCGCCGCCGCGGGTGACCCGCGCCGCGGCGGTCATGGGCTGGTGGTGCCGTGATCCGCATCCGCGAGGCGGAGCCGGCCGACGCGCGACAGCTGGTCGCCCTCGCACAGGCGGTGGGGCGCGAGCCCGGCGCCCACCTGCTCAACACCGAGAGCTGGCGCGGGGTCGCCGAGGAACGGCGCTTCATCAAGTCCCTGCGTCGCAACCTGGACGCGTTGCTGCTCGTGGTCGAGGACGGCGGCGTGATCGTGGGTCGACTCTCGGTCGCGCGTGACCCGCATCCGGCGAGCAGGCACGTGGCCGACCTCGGGTTGATGGTGGCGGCCGACTACCGCCGGCGTGGGATCGGGCGGGCTCTGCTCGACCGGACCGTCGGCTGGGCGCGCGCGACGGGAGTGCGCAAGCTCGAGCTGCACGTGTTTCCCTGGAACGAGCCTGCCATTGCCCTGTACGAGTCGTACGGCTTCGAGCGCGAGGGGCTGCGGCGCGGCCACTACGTTCGCGAGGGTGACGAGGTCGACGCGATCCTGATGGCGTACCGCATCGACCCTTCCTAGAGGCCCGCCTCGCCCTGTCGTCGGGCCGGTTCAGAGCTCGCGGGGCAGAGCCAACGCGGCGATCCTGCCGTCTCCGTCACCTGCCGAGGCCCAATCGGAGCTCAGCTCGATCGTGACGAGCGCGCCCGTCGGGAGCTTCGCCGCGATGCTCTCACGCTCTGGCGACGGTGCGGAGAGGAGCAGCGCGAGATCCTGGAGACCGGGGTTGTGGCCGATCAGCAGCACATCGTCGAGATCGGCATCGAGGGCCTGCAGTCGCCCGATCAAGTCCTCGGCCGACGCGTGGTAGAGGCCGGCCTCGAACGCGATGACCGGATCGCCGAGCGACGGGAGCACGAGCTCGAGCGTCCTTCGAGCCCGCGTCGCGGTCGAGCACAGCACCAGCTGTGGCCGGAGCCCATGCTCGGCGATCCAGGTGGCGACCCGACGGCCGGCCTCCTCACCACGACGGGACAGCGGGCGGTCGTGGTCGGCGAGGCCGGAGTCCGCCCACGAGGACTTGGCGTGGCGCAAGAGGCGAATCCGTTTCACGTAGGTCTCACACTCGATCGAGGAGGTCGGCCCAGCCGGGTGGCGACGCGCGAACGCGCGCGGCGGCCGCCAGAGGCTCCGGGCCGTGCGCAAGTGCGGTCGAGAAACGTGCCGGGTCGGGCTGGATCGAGACACGCGGCAGATGAAGCCGGTCGGCGTCCCAGCACGACCCGACCGTCGCGTCGCCGCACACGCGCCCTCTCGAGTGCTGGTCGATTGCGTGGCAGAGAAGCTCGAGGCGCGGGCCGCTCAGAACGAGGGCTCCCGCGTCTGCCAGCTCGCGAGCGTAGGTAGCCGCGCGCGGCCCATGCCCGGGGTCGACGTGCTCGTTCTCACGTCTCGTGTCGTGCAGGAGTCCGAACAGCAACACCAGCTCGCGATCGCAGCCGCCCACGCCGTCCGCGAGCGTAAGACCGGTTGCCGCGACACACCGCCAGTGCTCATCACCGTGCACCCGGGAGCTCCGCCTCCACGCTCCCGAAAGCACCGCGTCGACGACGTCGAGGTCAATCGCCATGGCGCCAGCGCTCGACCACGCTGCGCTGCGCGGCGGTCTGCGGTGAGGGCGACGACGGATCCGGTGTCCCGCAGCGCAGCTCGGCGATTCGGCCGATCGCATCCCCACCGTCCTGTCCGTGCCGGACGAGCCAACAACCCACGACGGTGCCCGTGCGGCCGAGCCCGCCCAGACAGTGCACGTACACCGGGGCGCCGGCCTCGAGGGCCTCGTCCACCACGTCGAGGGTCGTGCGGTAGGCAGCGGACCGGGTGGTGCCGAAGTCAGGGATCGGCCTCCGCACATGCCGCGCGCCCTCGAGCAAGTGCGCGTACGGCTCGACCTCGAACGCTTCCGTGAGATCCACGAACAGCTCGATACCCGCCGAGCGGAACTGCCGTAACCGCGCGACGGAGGCAACAGTGTCACGCGCTCCCGGGTACTCGCCGGCCAGCAGGCGGCCCGGCTCGACCCAGTAGCACCCCGGGATGGGGAGAGGCAGCTCCACGCGGCGACGATATCGACCGGACACCCGCCGAGCGCTTACGTAGCACCGCGGGAGCCGACTACGATGAACGAGGCCCACGGTCAAGCCTTCGGGAGCGAGATGAGCTTCGGCAACCCGCTGTTGCTGGTCACCCTGCTCGTCGTTCCGGCGACGTTCGGCGGCGCGGTGCTGATCCGGCGCCGTGGCTCGCGGTTCACGATCAGCTTCCCGAACCTGCCGGTGCTGGCGCGGGTTGCGGCTCGCGAGCGCGCGTGGCGGCGCGCCGTGCCGCTCGTGGCGCTGCTGCTGGCGCTCTCGGCGATCGCTGTCGCCGTCGCACGACCGCATGTGTCGCTGCGCGTGCCCACCGAGCGCGCGACGGTCGTCCTGGTGCTCGACACGTCGCGGTCGATGCAGTCCGAGGACGTTCGACCATCGCGTCTCGAAGCGGCCAAGGCGGCGGCTCTGGTGTTCATGGAGCACGTGCCCGAGTCGCTGCGCGTGGGCCTGGTCACCTTCTCGGGCGACGTCACCGTCCCGGTGCTGCCGACGAAGGAGCACGACCAGGTGCGGGAGTCCGTTGCCGCGATCGATCCGTTCGACGGCTTCGGTGGCGGGACGGCGATCGGTGACGCCATCGCAAGAGCGGTCGAGGTCGGGAGCACGACGCTCTCACGCGACGAGGAAGGCATCCTGGCTTCGGAGATCGGGGGGCTGGTGTCGATCCTCTTCCTCTCCGACGGTCGGCAGAACCGTGGCATCCTGCCTCCGCTCGACGGCGCTGCGCTGGCGCAGAAGGCGGGCATCGCCGTTCATACGGTGGCACTCGGCACCGATGGCGGCTCGGCGCAGCCGCCACCCGGGCCCGGCGGCGGCTCCTTCGGTGGCGGGCGGAACCGTGCACCCGACCCCGAGACGCTCCAGGCGATCGCCGAGCTGACCGGCGGCGAGTTCACCTGGGCACGCACGGCGGAGGAGCTGAGTGCGGCGTACACGGATCTCGGTAGCCGCCTGGGCCGCTCGCCGCAGCGCACGGAGGTGACGGCCGCGTTCGTCGCGGCGGGTGCGGTGGCCCTGCTGGTGGGCGCGCTGAGCGGGGCGCTCTGGTCGCCGCGGCTGCCCTGAGGGCGCAGGGGAGCGCGCGGTGCCACCGCGTTGCCTCGTCACGAGCACGTCCCGACTAGGCTCCCGGGGTGGACGCCACCTCCGTTCTCGAACGTCTCGCCTCGACCGATCGCATCCTGGTGCAGCAGGTGTTCCGACCGATCGGAAACGAGTATCGGATCAGCATCCCGGCCACGGGCACGACCGACGAGGGTGAGCCGCTGCTCTTCGTCAAGCAGAAGAAGCTCTCGGTGCGGGAGGACATCCGCTTCCGGCTCGGCGCCGAGGACGCACCGCACCTCTTCAGGATCAAGTCGCGCTCGATGTTCGAGTTCGCGGGCAGGCACGCGGTGCTCGACGACTCGGATCGGGAGATCGGCTCGCTCCAGAAGAGCTTCGGTCGCTCGTTGCTGCGGAGCCACTGGCTCGTCTACGACGCCAGCGAGACGCAAGTCCTGGAGGCGCACGAAGCCAGCTGGATCGTTGCCCTGATCCGTCGGTTCATCGAGCTCGTCCCCTTCATCGGGGACATCCTGTTCGGCCTGCAGTGGCTCCCGTTCAACTTCGTGCTGCGTCACGGCGACCGCGAGATCGGCAGGTACCGCCGCGTGCTCGGCAGCTTCCGCGACCGCTACGTCCTCGAGGTCGACCACGAGGGGAGCGCTGCGATCGACCGGCGCCTGCTCGTCGCGTTCACGGTCGCGCTCGACGCCCTCCAGGACCGGTAGCAGCGACACGCCCCGCAGAACGACCAATGCTTTGCGGCCGCCAAGCGGACGCCTTACGACCACTGCTTCTGCGGCCGCGAAGCAGCGACACGCCTTTAACGACCACTGCTTTGCGGCCGCGAAGCGGACGCCTTCAGGGTGTGGCGCGCTCGGGTTCCGCGAGAGCGGAAGCCGAGCTTGCGCAAAATAGGGTGTGGCGCGCTCGGGTTCCGCGAGAGCGGAAGCCGAGCTTGCGCAAAGGGGCCGTCCAGGGCGGACAGTACGATGGCCCTCCCGTGGCTTCGCCCTTCGTCCACCTCCATGTGCATTCGGAGTTCTCAATCCTCGACGGGGCGTGTCGCATCCCGGCGCTCGCTGAGAAGGCAGCGCGCTGCGAGATGCCTGCAGTCGCGCTCACCGACCACGGGTCGCTCGCAGGTGCGATCGACCTGTACCGCGCGGCGCAGAAGCAGGGCATCAAGCCGGTTGTCGGCTGCGAGGTCTATGTCGTCGACGATCGGCGACACCAGCACAAGGGTCACGCGCACCTCACGCTGCTGGCCGCGACGAACGAGGGCTACGGCAACCTGATCAAGCTCTGCTCGCTCGGCTACCTCGAGGGCTACTACTACCGCCCGCGGGTCGACTGGGAGCTGCTCGAGCGACATGCGCCGGGCTTGATCGCGCTCTCCGGCTGCCTCTCCGGAAGAGTGTCCAGGGCGCTCGCGGAGGCGCGGGTATCAGACGCCGAGGCGGAGCTCGACCGGCTCGAGCAGCTGTTCGGGCGTGACCAGGTCTACGTCGAGCTTCAGAATGCGGGCCTGCCGGTGCAGCAGGAGCTGGTGCCGCAGCTCGTGCAACTGGCGGCCAAGCGCAAGCTGCCGGTCGTCGCCACGGGCGACGTCCACTACCTCGAGGCGTCCGACGCCTACTCCCACGAGGCGCTCCTCTGCATCCAGTCCGGTGACTCGCTGAAGAACCCGGATCGGTGGCGCTTCGAGACGAACGAGTTCTTCTTCAAGACGCCCGACGAGATGGCGCTCGACTTCCCGGGGCAGGAGGAGGCGCTGCGCAGGTCGCTCGAGGTCGCCGAGCGGTGCAACGTGACGATCGAGCTCGGCGGGATCCTCCTGCCCGAGTTCCCGACCCCGAACGGGCGTGACGCCTTCGAGTATCTCGTCGAGCAGTGCGAGCAGGGGCTCGAGCGGCGCTACGGGAAGCTGACACCCGAGCTCACGGAACGGCTGCAGTACGAGCTCAAGACGATTCGTGAGATGGGGTTCGTCGACTACTTCCTGATCGTCTGGGACTTCGTCGGCTTCGCCAAGCGCAACGGGATCAGCGTCGGTCCGGGTCGTGGCTCGACCGCGGGCAGCCTCGTCGCCTACTGCCTGGAGATCACCGACGTCGATCCGATCCGCTACGACCTGCTCTTCGAGCGCTTCCTCAACCCCGGTCGCAAGTCGCTGCCCGACGCCGACATCGACTTCGCAGTCGCCGGGCGAGACCGCGTGATCAACTACGTGGCCGAGAAGTACGGGCGTGACCGTGTCGCGCAGATCATCACCTTCTCGACAATGGCGGCACGCGCCGCCATCCGCGACGCCGGGCGCGTGCTCGAGATCCCGTACGGCGTCGTCGACCGCATCGCAAAGCTGGTGCCCGAAGGTCCAGGGGCAGATGCTCGCCGACGCTCTCAAGCCGGGCGCGGAGCTGCGGCAGGCGGTCGACGCCGATCCGGTGGCGAAGGAGATCGTCGAGCTCGCGCAACCGCTCGAGGGCCTCACACGCGCCGACTCCATCCACGCCGCCGGCGTCGTGATCGGCTCCAGGCCACTGATGGATGTCGTCCCGTTGCAGCAGAAGGGCGCCGATCAGGAAGTGGTGACGCAGTTCTCGGGCGGCAACGTGGAGGCGCTCGGGTTGCTGAAGATGGACTTTCTCGGTCTCCGCAACCTCGATGTGATCGCGACTGCCGAGCGGCTCGTGGAGACGGGCTGGACGTGTCGGCGGTGCCGCTCGACGACCGTGAGACCTACCAGATGCTCGCGCGCGGCGAGGCGAGCGGGGTGTTCCAGTTCGAGTCGTCCGGCATGCGTGAGGCGCTCCGGCAGGTGAAGCCCACCCAGTTCGAAGACCTGATCGCGCTCGTCGCCCTCTACCGCCCCGGCCCGATGCAGTACATCCCCGCCTACGCGGCTCGCAAGCACGGCCGTGAGCGGGTCAGCTTCCCCGACCCGCGCCTCGAGCCGATCACCGGGCCGACGTTGGGCCTCTGCATCTACCAGGAGCAGTACATGGAGATCGCCAAGGAGCTGGCCGGCTTCACGCCTGCCGAGGCGGACGATCTCCGCAAGGCGATCGGCGAGAAGATCCACGAGCTGATGGCGTCGCTCAAGGAGAAGTTCGTCAACGGCTGTCTCGCGAACGGCGTCACACCGGCTGTCGCGAAACAGCTCTGGGAGGACACGGAGAAGTCGCAGGACTACTCCTTCAACAAGTCCCATGCCGCTTGCTACGCGTTGATCGCGTACCGCACCGCGTGGCTGAAGGCACACCACCCGTGCGAGTACATGGCCGCGCTCATCTCCTCCGTGATGAACACGAAGGACCGCGTGCCGTTCTACGTCAACGCGTGCGACGAGATCGGCATCGAGGTGCTGCCACCGGATGTCAACTCGTCGCAGGTGGACTTCGCGGTCGTGGAGAGGAAGATCCGCTTCGGGCTCAACGCGGTGAAGAACGTGGGTGAGTCGGCCGCGGCCGCAATCGTGCGGGCGCGTGCCGACGGCGGGCCGTTCACGTCGCTGTGGGAGTTCACCGAGCGGGTCGACCCGCAGCTCGTCAACAAGCGGGCGCTCGAGTCGCTCGTCAAGTGCGGCGCGCTCGACTCGACCGGTGCTTCACGGATGGGGATGCTCGCCGTGTTGGAGCAAGCGCTCGCGCACGGCCAGAAGCTCGCGGCCGACCGGCTCATGGGTCAGGCCTCGATCTTCGACCTCGGCGGTGACGAGCCGGAGGCCACCGGGCAGGCTCGCCACCGGCCATCGCCACCGCGGAATACGAGAAGCAGGAGTTGCTGCGCCTGGAGAGGGAGACGCTCGGCCTCTACGTCTCGGAGCACCCGCTTTCCGGAGTGCGCGAGCAGCTGCGGCGCAAGACGGACGCCAATCTTGGCGAGCTCGACCGCCGGCGCGACGGCGAGATCGTCACGGTGGGTGGCATCGTCTCCGACGTCAAGCACACCACCACGAAGCGCGGTGAGCCGATGGTGTTCCTCGCGCTCGACGATCCGACAGGCTCCGTCGAGGCTGTTGTCTTCAACTCGACGTACGCACAGGCCCGCGAGCTGTGCACGGTCGACCGCATCCTCGTCATCAAGGGGCGCGTCGACCACAAGCAGGCGGGTGAGACGAAGCTGATCGCGATGGAGCTGACGCCGTTCGAAGCGGTTGCTGAGCGGCGCGAGGTCCGGTTCACGCTCGACGCCCAGGAGGCGCCTGCGGGCGTGATCCGGGAGCTGGCACGGCTCGTCCGCGAGTTCCCCGGCGACTCCCCCGTGTTCGTGTCACTCCAGACATCGCAAGGACCGAAGACGCTCGCGCTCGGTCCCGAGTATCGGGTGCGGCCCGACTCGGACTTCCTCGCCGAGGCGCGCGAGCTCCTCGGCGACGCCGCGGTCGCGTAGGGGCCGGATATATCCGGCCCTGGCTACCTTGCCGCTACGGACGCCACTTGACCGAACAGCCAACGGCCGGGGTCTCCGCCACAATCGGGCTGCGGCCGTCCAGCACCGCGTCGAGGGCGTTGCGGAGGTAGTTCTGGGTGACTGCCTCCTCGTCGCGGGAGTCGTCGATCGCTCCGTGGTAGGCGAGGCGGCGCCTGCTGTCGAACACGAACACCTCCGGCGTGCGCTCCGAGCCGAGCGCGCGGGCGAGCGCCTGGTCGGCGTCGTGGAGATAGTCGAAGTTGAAGCCCTCGCGCTCCGCGCGGGCGACCATCTCCTCGAACGAGTCATGCGGGTGCGTGCGAGCGTCGTTGGAGCCGATCGCCACGAGACGGACGCCACGGTCGGCGTAGTCGGCCTGGATGGACTTGATCCGGCCCTCCCACGCCTGGACGTACGGGCAGTGGTTGCAGGACTGGATCAGGACGAGCGCGGCGGCGTCCGCGTACTCGTCGAGCGTGTGTGAGCGCCCGTCGACGCCGGGCAGGTCGAACGTCGGGGCTTCGAGCTCGGTCGTGCTCATCGCAGTGCAGCCTCCAGTGTTTCGCGTGTGGGTACGGTGAGACGGGGCCGTCGGCGAGACGGTAGATGCGACGGGTCAGACATGCATCTCCACGTGAGAACGACTGGCGCGACAGGTTGTTCCGTCAATCGGCGAGGTCCTTCTGGCGCAGCTCCGCGCGAGCCTGCTCGGTCTTCTCGAGCTCCTCCAGCCCCATCCCCCGGAGCACCTCGGGTGCCTTCGTGAACTGGATCTCGCGGTAGTCGACGATCTGCAGGTAGTTGCCCCAGGGGTCGTGTACGTCATTGCCGTGGATGTCTGCGCCTGCGCGGCGGGCAGCTTCGAGGACGGCTTCCTTGTCGTCGACGACGATGCCGACGTGTCGATGCGTGTCCGGGGGTTGTGTACGGCCGGCCGACAGCGCGACGAACTGGTCGGCCATGTCGATGAACGCCATGCGCCTCGAGCGGCCGCGGAGCGTCAGTGGGCCGAAGACCTGCTCCCAGAAGGCGATGGCCGCGTCGATGTCGCCGACCTCGAGTGCGACGTGGTTGATCCCCACGAGTCGTGCCACGATCCGAGCGTACGGGAACCGGCGCGCCAGGACCGGTGTAGCAGGATCGAGACCCGAGAGAAGGAGTCGTCATGAAGGCCCTGATTCGCACCGCAGCCGTCTCGGCGCTCGTCGCGGTGATGCTCGCGGCGGACGCCGCGGCGGGCGGGTTCGCCACCGTCCAGCTCAGCTCGACGCCGAACGGCACGAAGGCCGGCACGCCGTGGAGCGTCGACCTGACCGTGCTCCAGCACGGCATCACGCCACTCGACGGCATGGAGCCGCTGATCACCATCGCGAGCGGCGCCGACGAGACGTCGTTTCCCGCCACACCGACCGGAGCCCCTGGCGTCTATCACGCCGACGTCGTCTTCCCGGCGGCGGGCACGTGGACCTGGAAGATCTGGGACGGGTTCTCGCAGACACACACCTACGCCCCGGTCGAGGTAGCGCCCGTCGGCGGCTCTGTCGGCACGGGCTCAGATGGCATCAGCATCTGGTTCGCAGGCCTCGCCGGCGCGGCAGCGCTCGCGATCGGCGCTGCCATGGTCGCCATGACCTCGAAGCGCCGGTCACGGCCGTCGCCTGCGTAGCCGGCCGTCACTCGTAGGGGCGGTTCGTGCCCCTACAACCTCCGGCGGGACGACTACGTCTGGTCGGCGGCGAGCCGGTCGCCGACGCTCCGCAGCACCTTGTACGTGATCGACGGCACGTCTCGGATCAGCTTGTCGAATGCGCGGTCCGTGAGCACGAGCACACGCACCTCCGATGTGGTCGTGACCGTCGCGGTGCGCGGGATGTCGGCGATGAGCGCGATCTCGCCGAACCAGTCCCCAGGGCCCAGCTCCCGGACAGGACGTCCCTTGCGAGTGACCTTCACGGTGCCGGTCTCGATGACGAGGAACTCGCGGCCGCGCTCGCCCTCCTTCATGAGGGTCCGGCCGGCAGGCACGTCGAGCTCGTCCGCGACGTAGGCGATGTCCCCGAGCTCGCGCTTCGACAAGCCCGCGAACAGCGGCACGTTGGCGAGAAGCTCGATCTTCGTGTTCTTGCGCGCCACAGGCCGCATCCTACGACTGGACCGACCGTGCGGGCAACAACACCGGAGCTTTACGGAACCCTCACCTCGCGCATGCAATTCGCACGTCGGGGTTGGGTAGGAATGAGGCATCCGATTCCACGTCTCGTGCGAATTGGGAGACAGAGACACCATGCCAGCGGCAAACCTCACCACCCTTCCGGAGCTCGAGATCGAGCAGGTGGAGCGCTGGCGGCTCCAGTCGCTCGAGCGCGCGGGCTACGACGCGGAGTCCGCCGCCGTGATCGCCGCCTCGCACGACGTCGACCTCCATCGCGCGATCGACTTGCTCGAGCGGGGCTGCCCGGTCGGCGTGGCGCTGCAGATTCTCCTCTAGCCAGGCGCCGCCATCCGCGGCGTGCGGGCAGAATGCGACTCCGTGTCGTTGCTCGCGTCCATCCCGTCGCCCGGCTCGGGCACGCTCGATCTCGGGCCGTTCACGATCCACATGTACGGGCTCACGCTCCTCGCGGCGATCGCGGTCTGCGTCTACGTCACGGGACGTCGTTGGGTGGGGCGTGGCGGCGACTGGGATCTGATCTTCCGCTGCGCGGTCTGGGGTGTTGCCGCCGGGATCGTCGGGGCACGCCTGTACCACCTGGCCACGAGCTGGGACGAGGTGCCGGACGAGTGGTGGGGGCCGTTTGCGATCTGGCGCGGCGGGCTCGGCGTCTGGGGCGGCATCGCCGCGGGCTGCATCGTGGGTGGCATCGTCGCGAAGCGCTCCGGCGTCGACGTGTGGCTCCTCGCAGACTGCCTGGCGCCCGGGCTGCTGCTCGCGCAGGGCATCGGCCGGCTCGGGAACTGGTGGAACCAGGAGCTGTTCGGCAAGCCCACCGACCTGCCCTGGGGCCTCGAGATCGACCCGGCCAAGCGACCACTCTCGTCGCTCGATCAGGGCACGTACCACCCCACGTTCCTCTACGAGATGCTCTGGGACTTTCTTGCGGCCGCATTGCTGGTGTTCGTGATCGAGCGGCGTTTCCGCCCGCGCCCCCCCGGCCTCTTCGCCGCGTACATCACGCTCTACTGCCTCGGTCGGTTCGCCGTCGAGCAGCTTCGTGTCGACCCCGCGCACGAGATCGCCGGAATGCGCTTCAACGCCTGGGTCGCCCTCGTCGGCATCGTCGCGGGCGCGCTCTGGTTGTGGCTCTCGCAGCGGCGCCCGCGGCCGAAGCCTCCGCCAAAGGCGCCGACCATGACCGTCCCACGCGGACGCGTCCGACCCGGGGGCTAGGGTCGTGCCGTGGCAACCGATGTCCGCGATCTTGAGCTGGACCTCGATGCGTTCGAAGGCCCGTTCGACCTGCTGCTGACGCTCGTACTCAAGGATCAGCTGCGACCCGCAGAGGTCGACGTGGCGGGCATCGTCGTCGCCTTCGTCGAAGGCCTGGCGGAGCGCAACGACCTCGATCTCGACTCGTGCGGCGAGTTCCTCGTGCTCGTCGCGGCGCTGCTGGAGCTGAAGGCCCGCTACCTGTTCCCGGAGGAGGGCGAAGAGCTCGCCGACCTCGAGCCGGAGGAGGCCGCCGCGGAGCTCGCGCGGCGGTTGGCCGAATACCGGCGCATGAAAGAGGCCGCAGCCTGGCTGGGCGAGCGGCTGACCGAATCCGGCGGCCGCTTCTACCGGCTCGGCCCGGCACCGCTACAGCCACGCTTCGAGCGGCAGCTCGCGACGCAGGAGCCGTCGGAGCTGGCGGCGGCGCTGAGAGGGTTGGCGGTCGAGCCGCCGAAAGTGTCCCTCTCTCACATGGCGCTCCGCTTCCCGCCCGTGTCGCAGTTCCTCGAGCGCTTTCGCGCCGTTCTCCGCCGCCGCCGGGTGTTCGACTTCGACGGCGAGGTCTCCGGCCTCTCGCGCGTCGAGCAGGCCGTCGCCTTCGTCGCGCTCCTGGAGCTGCGCAAGACCGGCGAGATCGAGCTGTCCCAACCTGTCCCGTTTGCCCCCATCCGGGTGGCGAGGAACCAGAACGAAAGGATCCTTCCGTGGACGAGCGCCCGCTCCGCCTGATCGCAACCAACCCCGTCGACCAGCTCGCACGCAAGGTGGAAGCGCTGCTCGTCGTCGCCTCGCAGCCGCTGTCCGTCGACGAGCTGGCGGACGCGACGCAGGACGACACGGAGCGTGTCGAGACCGCTCTGGCACTGCTCGGCGAGCGGTACCGGGAAGGGAGGAGCGGCATCGTGCTCGAGAAGGTTGCGGGCGGCTTTTCGTTCCGCGCCTCGCGGGAGGCTGCCGACGCTTGCGCGCGGCTGTTCGAGCGGCCGATCGAGCGCGGGCTCTCCCAGGCGGCGCTCGAGACGCTCTCGATCGTCGCCTACCTCGGGCCGGTCTCCCGACCGGAGATCGCGCGGATCCGCGGCGTCGCTGCCGACTCGGCCGTCGCGTCGCTCGTGGAGCGCGGGCTGATTGCCGAAGCGGGTCGCGAGGATGGCCCCGGCGGCGCTGTCCGCTACAAGGTGACGCCGCTGTTCGAGCGCGTGTTCGCGCTGGAGAGCCTGGCCGCGCTGCCACGGCTCGATGATCTCGGCGGCGAGCCGGACGAGATCCGCGAGCGGCTACTCGCCGTCGCCGAGGCGCGCGCGTCCTGATCGCCTCCCTCGACGGGAGGTGATCAGGACGGTGCCAGGCTTCAGCCTGGCACCGGGGTTGAGCCGATGCGTGGCGTCAAGCCTCCGCATGGGTTCCGCACGGCATCATCGGTCGCTCTGTGCTGGGGTCAGGCTGAAGCCTGACCCCGCGTCTGACTCGCCGCCCGTTCCGGGCGGCGAGTCAGACCTGCCACTGACCGTCGCGCAGCACGGGGACGTGCTCGCCGGCGGCGGTGACGCCGTCCACGTCGAGCTTGGGGCTGCCGATCATGAGATCGATGTGGATCTCGGAGGTATTCATGCGCTCGACGTCCGCGGCGTCTTGCAGGGCCATCGGCAGGCCACTGCCGATCGCCAGGTGGCTGGCGGCGTTCTCGTCGATCAGCGTGTCGTAGAAGACCGTCTCCAGCGGGCCGATGCGGCCGTTGCCGTCGACAAGGGCGAGTTCGCCGAGGCGCGTGGCGCCCTCGTCCTTCGCTGCCGCGGTGCGGAGCGTCTCTGCACTTCGGTCCGCGTCGATGCGCACGGCGCGGCCGCCCGCGAACTCGATCCGGATCCCGTCCACCAGGGCGCCGAACAGCTCCCGTGGCATCGTCATCGTCACGACGCCATCCGCGCGGTGCGGGTCAGGGGTGGTGAATACCTCCTCCGTCGGGAGATTGGGCCGGTGCACGAGGCCGTCGACGGTCTCGAACGTGGCGGCGCGCCAGTACGACGAGGGCAGCAGCCCGATCGTGAGGTCGGTGCCCGGACCGTGGAGGTGGACCGCGTCGAACCGGCGGTCGCTGAGACGGTCGGCGGCTTCGGTCAGCTCCGCCATGCGACGCTCCCAGGCGGCGACCGGGTCGTCCTCGTCCAGCCGGCAGATGCGCAGGACTGCCTGCCACAACCGGTCGAGCGCCTCCTCCGCGGGGAGGTCCGGGTAGACGGTTCGGGCCCAGAGCTCCGTCGGCCCGGGCACGATCGTCCAGTTGGTCGTCCTCTCGTTGACGACGCGGCCGCTCTCGGGAAGCCAGGGGAGCAGGTCGCGCCCGGCTCGTGCGGGGTCGATGTCGTCGAGCGCACCGGGGGCCTGCGGTCCCGACAGGGAGACGCGGGCCGCGTGCTCCCCGGACAGCCAGAGCAGGCGTTCGCGCAGCCAGGGTGGGACGAAGTCGAGAGTGTCTTCCGCCGCGTGCGCGAGCCGCTCGTGCTTGACGAGGTCGTCGAAGTAGAGGACATCGACCCAGCGCGCACCGGCGCGGTACGCCTCGCGCGCGATCGCATGCGTCAGCTCTTCCTTGCCGACATATGAGGTGACCCCGACGATCTGCCCGGGCTGCACGTTGGCGCCGAAGCGGACGGCGAGCTCGGCGAGCCTTCGGACGACGTCTGCGCGATCGCTCACGGCGTGACCCTAGCGGCGCGTCAGACTTGCCACTTGCCGTCGCGCAGCACGGGCACGTGCTCGCCGCCGACGGTGATCCCGTCGACCTCCAACTCGGGGCTGCCGATCATGAAGTCGACGTGAATCTGGCTGCGGTTGGCTCGCGCGCGCTCCGACTCGTCCTCGACCGGGCTCAGGTACGCGCTGCCGAGCGCGATGTGCGTGGCTGCGTTCTCGTCGATCAGCGTCTCCCAGAACACGGTGTCGAGTGGGCCGATGCGACCGCTCCCGTCGACGAGGGCGAGCTCGCCGAGCCGCGAGCCGCCGTCGTCGCGTGCCGTCGCGGCACGAAGGGCGTCGGCGCCGCGCTCCGCGTCGATGCGAACTGCTCGGCCACCCTCGAACTCGACCCGGATGCCGTCGATCAGCGACCCGTGCATCACGAGCGGGCGCGTGGCCGTGACCACCCCCTCGACACGGGTCGGGTCCGGCGTGGTGAACGCCTCCTCCGTCGGGATGTTCGAGAAGTGCCGGATGCCGTCCACCGTTTCGCTGGCTCCTGCGTGCCATGCCGACGAACGGAAGAGCCCGACCGTGAGATCGGTGCCCGGCCCGTGCAGGTGGATCGCGTCGAACCTCCGCTCCGTGAGCCGGTCGGCGTACGCCTGAAGCTCGCTGCCGCGTCGCTCCCACGCCAGCACCGGATCGTCCTCGTCGAGCCTGCACACGTGCGCCATCGCGTGCCAGAGGCGGTCGTACGCCTCGTCGGCCGCGAGATCCGGGTAGACGAGCTCAGCCCAGCCGCGCGTCGGCGCCGGTGCCACGCACCACGTCGTGGTACGCCGGTTGACGACCTCGCTCGAGTTCGGGAGGTACGGGAGCATGTCGCGTCCGCTGCGAGCGGCATCGATCCCCTCGAGCGCGGCGGGCTCGCGACGGGCCGTTCAAGGAGATTCGCGCCGCGTGCTCGTCTGCAAGCCACTCGAGGCGGTCGATCATCCACTGCGGGACGAACTCGAGCGTGTCCTCGTGTGCGAGGTCGATCCGCGCCCGTTTCACCCAGGCATCGAAGGTGAGGACGTCGACCCACAGCGCTCCGCGCTCGTAGGCGGCGCGCGCGACAGCCCGACGTCAGCTCCTCCTTGCCCGTGTAGGTGGTGACACCCACGATCTGGCCGGGCTGGACGTTGACGCCGAAGCCGACGACGAGCTCGGCCAGCCTCCGGGTCAGCTCGCGGTGGTCGGCCATCGGCGGCAGGCTACCGAGGCCGAGAATGGGAGCGTGCGCCTCAACCAGTACCTCGCGCGGGCGGGCGTGGCGTCGCGGCGCGGCGCGGACGAGCTGATCCGCGCCGGGCGAGTGACCGTCAACGGCACGCTCGGCGAGCTCCACACTGCGGTGTCCGGTGGCGACGAGGTGGAGGTGGACGGTCGCCTGGTGGTGGCGCAGCGCCTCTCGCATCTCCTGTTGCACAAGCCTGCGGCGGTCGTGACCACTGCTCGTGACCCGCAGGGCCGGGCCACGGTCGTGGGGCTCGTGCCCGCGAAGCCGCGTGTCGTGCCGGTCGGACGGCTCGATGCGGACACCACCGGAGCCCTGCTGCTCACGAACGACGGGCAGCTTGCCCACCGGCTCGCGCATCCGCGGTATGGCGTCGAGAAGACCTACGTCGCCGAGGTCGAGGGTCGGCCGTCCTCGTCGGTTGTGCGACGTCTGGCGGGCGGCGTGCAGCTCGACGACGGCCTGACCGCACCGGCGAGGGTGCGGCTGCTCGGGCCGTCGCGCCTCGAGCTGGTGCTGCACGAGGGTCGCAACCGCCAGGTGCGCCGCATGTGTGACGCCGTCGGGCACCCGGCGCGGCGGCTGCACCGCAGCGGGTATGCAGGGCTGACGCTCGGCAACCTCGCCGCCGGCGAGTCACGTCCGCTGACCCGCGCCGAGATCGATGCGCTTCGGCGCCTCGTGGGCCTCGGCTAGCCGCGGATCGCTGAGCCAGCCTCCGATCTCAGCGGTCGAGGCGGACGAAGCCCATCCGCTCGTACATCGCGGTCAGCGTCGGCGCCGATGCTTCCCGGGCCCGCTCGGCGCCGACGGCCAGCAGGCGCAGCAGCTCGGCCTCGTCTCCTCGGAGCTCGAGGTAGCGCTCGCGCACCGGTGCCACCATCGCGACGACCGCCTCGCCGACGTCCTCCTTGAGCCGGCCGTAGCCCGCGTCGGTGTACTCGGTCTCGATCTCATCGAGCGTCTTTCCGGTTGCGACGGAGAGGATGTCGATCAGGTTCGTGATGCCCGGCTTGTCGTCGCCGCGCCGGATCTCCCGATCCGAGTCGGTCACGGCGCTCTTGAACTTCTTCCGGATCACATCTGGCTCGTCGAGCAGGCGCACGGTGCCCTGCTCGGAGCCGCCGGTGGTGGACATCTTCTTCGACGGGTCCTGCAGGTCCATGATCCGCGCTCCGACTTCCGGGTAGACCCCTTGCGGCACGACGAACGTGACCCCGAAGCGCGTGTTGAAGCGCTCGGCGATGTCCCGGGCGAGCTCGAGGTGTTGCCGCTGGTCGTCGCCGATCGGGACGATGTCGGTCTGGTAGAGGAGGATGTCGCCGGCCATCAGCACCGGGTAGGTGAAGAGCCCGGACGAGATGAACTCCCGCTGGTCGGACTTGTCCTTGAACTGGGTCATCCGCGCCAGCTGCCCGTAGCTCGTCACCGCCGACAGCAGCCAACTCGCCTCGGCGTGCGCCGTGACGTGGCTCTGAGCGAACACGACGGAGCGCTCCGGGTCGAGGCCGGTGGCGACCAGCATCGCGTACAGGTCGAGCGTCCGGTCGTGCAGGTCTTGAGGGTCGTACTCGCTCGTGATCGAGTGCAGGTCGACGATGCAGAAGAAGCCCTCTCCCTGCTCCTGGGTGCGGGCGTATTGGCGGAAACCGCCGATGTAGTTGCCGAGGTGCTTGTCCCCGGTGGGCTGGATGCCGCTGAAGATTCTCATTGTCTTTTCCTTTCGATCGCTGCGCGACCGAAACGAAAGACTAAGCGTGTCGGTCGCGCTGGTCCACGGTTTTCTCGCCGGCGGAGCGCCAGAACAGAGAAAGACGGTGGAGCGCGGTCACAGGACCCTTTTAGCCGTTTTGACGTGAAGCGTCAAAACGGCCACATCTAGACTCCCTTGAATGACCGTAACCGAGCCGACCTGGGCACCGGATTCGTGGCGTGGAATGGCCGCTGCGCAGCAGCCCGACTGGCCGGACGCCGGTGCGGTGACGGTCGTGCGGGAGCGGATCCGCGAGTTGCCACCGCTCGTGTTCGCAGGCGAGGCGCGCAAGCTGCTCTCAGCGCTCGGCGAGGTGGCCGAAGGGCGTGCCTTCCTTCTCCAGGCGGGAGACTGCGCGGAGTCGTTCCGCGATGTGTCCGCGGTTCAGATCCGCGAGAAGCTGAAGGTGATGCTGCAAATGTCGGCCGTGCTCACGTACGGGGCGACCCTGCCGGTGGTGAAGGTCGGGCGCATCGCCGGCCAGTTCGCGAAGCCGCGCACCGCGCTGACCGAGGTCGTGAACGGAGTGGAGCTGCCGACCTTCCGTGGGCACGTCGTTCACTCCGACGAGCCGACCCCGGAGGCGCGCGTACCCGACCCGGAGCGGATCCTCCAGGGCTACTACCAGGCTGTCTCGACGCTCAACTTGCTGCGCGCGTTCACGAAGGGCGGCTTCGCGGACCTGACGCAGGTGCACACGTGGAACACGGAGTTCGTCGCCTCCTCACCGGAGGGCCGGCGCTATGACGTGATCGCCACGGAGATCGGCCGGGCACTGCGTTTCATGCAGGCGATCGGCATCGACCTCGGCGCCGAGCGGTCGATCCACGAGGTCGACGTCTGGACCAGTCACGAAGGGCTCCTGCTCGACTACGAGGAACCGCTCACCCGCAAGGACTCGCTCACCGGTCAGTGGTACGACTGCTCCGCGCACATGCTCTGGATCGGCGAGCGGACGCGGCAGATCGGCGGCGCGCACGTCGAGTACTTCTCGGGCGTCCACAACCCGATCGGGGTCAAGCTGGGCCCGTCGGCGACGGCGGACGAGGTGGTCGCGCTCTGCGAGCGGCTCAACCCGCTCCGTGTCCCGGGCCGCCTGACGCTGATCTGCAGGATGGGGGCAGGGCAGGTGCAGCAGGCCCTGCCGCCGCTGCTTCGCGCGGTGCGCGACTCGGATCATCCAGTCGTGTGGTCGTGCGATCCGATGCACGGCAACACCTTCGCGGCGCCCAGCGGGCACAAGACGCGGCGCTTCGACGACGTGATGAGCGAGATCGGCGGCTTCTTCGCAGCGCACCGTGAGGTGGGCTCCTGGCCGGGCGGCATCCATATCGAGTTCACGGGCGACGACGTCACGGAGTGCCTGGGCGGCTCGGAAGCTGTGCTCGAGGAGCAGCTCGATCACCGGTACGAGACGCTCTGCGACCCGCGCCTCAACGCGCGCCAAGCGCTCGACTGCGCGTTTCTGATCGCCGAGCTGATGCGGGCTGCATGATCGCCCGGGGCGATCCCGCGTCGATCCAATGATCTCCTCGCTTTCCATCGTCGGGACCGGGCTCATCGGCGCGTCCGTGGGTCTCGCGGCCAGGCGCGCCGGTGTGGGCACGGTCAACGGCTGGGACCCGGACGCCGAGGCCATGGCCGTCGCCGCCGAGCGTGGCGCGTGTGTGCCGTCGGGCTCACTGGACGAGGCGCTCGTAGCAACCAATCTGGCCGTGGTCGCAGCGCCGGTCGCGGATCTGCCCGACGTCGTCAGGGCGGTGCTCGACCGTGCACCCGAGGGATGCACGGTGATGGACGTCGGCTCGACCAAAGGAGCTATCTGCGCCGCCGCAGGCGGCGACGGGCGTTTCGTCGGTGGTCATCCCATCTGCGGCGCGGAGACCCGCGGCCCAGGCCGTGCCACGGCGGAGATCTTCCAGGACGCCACCTGGTTCCTGACACCCGTCGCCACGACTGCGTCGGACAAGTTCCGGCTCGCCCATGCCTTCGTGACCGCGCTCGGTGCGCGGCCCGTCGCGATCGACCCTGGAGCGCACGACAGGCTGGTCGCCATGACGAGCCACCTGCCACACGTCCTCGCCAACGTGCTCCTCAACCAGACCGGCTCCGGGCGTATCGAAGGCCACGACCCGCTTCTCGCTGCAGGTGGGTCGCTGCGCGACATGACGCGCATCGGCGGCTCCAACCCGCGCGTGTGGGTCGACATCTTCCTGGACAACCGCGAGGCGATCGCCGCGGCGCTCTCTGAGCATCGCCGCCGTGTCGAGCAGGTCGAAGCCGCGCTCGCGGACGGTGACGCCGGGTTCCTGGCGCGCTGGATCGGAGAGGCGAGCGGTCACCGTCGGCGGATGCTCTCCGGCGCATTTGCAGACCCCGGAGCGCTGCAGCGGCTGCGGGTGCACATCCCCGACCGGCCGGGGGTGCTCGCCGGCATCTTTCAGGCGCTCGGCGCGGAGCGCATCAACGTCGAGGACTTCGAGATGGACCACCTCTCGGCGGAGCGGGGCGGCACGCTCACGTTCCTCGTCTCGGGCGAGGGCGAGGCAGAGCGGGCAACGCAGCTGCTCGAGTCGCAGGGCTACGGCGTCGTCGCATCGCCGGTGATCGACGAATGAGCGGATCGCACTCGGCCGGCTCCGCCCGGGGACTGTCCCCGCAGGGGACTGTCCCCGGCGTCGTCCCCGCCGTCGTCGAGCCCGTGACACGGCTCGTCGGGCACGTGGCCGTTCCCGGCGACAAGTCGATCTCGCACCGCGCCGTGCTCATCGGCGGGATCTGCGAGGGGGAAGCCCAGGTGACGGGGTTCGGGCGCTCGGCGGACACCGAGGCCACGATCGCCGCGGTGCGGGCGCTCGGCGTCGACGTCTACGAGCACGGCCATGACACGCTGCGCATCATCGGACGAGGGCTGCGTGGGCTCGTCGCGCCGGCGGGCCCGATCGACTGCGCCAACGCCGGCACCCTCGTCCGGTTGCTGGCCGGGATCCTCGCCGGTCAGGACGTGAACGAGTTCGAGCTGACGGGCGACGCGTCCCTGAGCACGCGTCCGATGGGCCGGATCGCCGAGCCGCTCGTACGGATGGGTGCGGTCGTCGAGACCGTCGACGGTCATCTCCCGCTCGCCATCAAGGGACGACCGCTGCGGGCAATCGACTACGAGCTGCCCGTAGCCAGCGCACAGGTGAAGTCCTGCATCCTGCTCGCAGGCCTGTACGCCGACGGCGAGACCACCGTCGTCGAGCCCGCACCGACGCGCGACCACACTGAGCGAATGCTCGCCAGGGCCGGCGCACGGGTCACGATTCGGCCGACCAGCGTCACCGTCCAGCCTGCAGAGCGCCTGGTGCTCGGAGAGGTCGAGGTGCCGGGAGACTTCTCGTCCGCGGCCCCGCTCGTCGTCGCCGCGACGCTCGTTCCCGGCTCGGAGCTGCACCTGCACGGAGTCAACCTCAATCCGCGGCGCATCGGACTGCTGCACGTGCTCGAGCGGATGGGCGCCAACATCACCGTCTACAACCGCCGCGAGATCGGTGGTGAGCCTGGCGGCGACCTCGACGTCCGCTCCGCCGACCTCGTCGCCACCACGGTCGGCGCCCAGGAGGTCCCGCTGGCGATCGACGAGCTGCCGCTGTTCGCCCTGGCGGCCGCGTCCGCCCACGGACGCAGCCGGCTTCGTGGCGCGGCCGAGTTGCGCACGAAGGAGACCGATCGCATCGAGGCGACGGTCGATGCGCTCCGCGCGGTCGGCGCGCACGCCACCGCTACGCCGGACGGCTTCGAGGTACGCGGCGTGCCGACGCGCCTCCGAGGTGGCCGAATCGAGAGCGGGGCGACCACCGGATCGCGATGCTCGGCGCAGTGGCAGGGCTTGCCTCAGGCGAGGGAGTGCAGATCGAGGAGCCGGAATGTGTCGCGGTGAGCTTCCCCGGCTTCTTCGACCTCGTCGAGGCGCTACGAGGAGAGGCTGCGTGATCGTCGCCATCGACGGGCCGGCCGGGGCGGGCAAGAGCTCCGTCGCGCGCGCCCTCGCGCAGCGGCTCCGGTTTCGATATCTCGACACGGGCGCCATGTACCGCGCGCTCGCGTGGCTGGCGCAGGAGCGTGGTGTCGCGCTCGACGACGAGGAGGCGCTCGCGGCGCTCGCCAGCGAGCACCCCGTCTCGTTCGGGGCCGACCAGGCGGTCGAGATCGGCGGGACGGACGTCACTGCGTCGATCCGCGAGCCACGCATCGACGCGGCCGTCCCGGTCGTCGCCAGGCATCCGGCCGTGCGGGAGGTGATGAGGGAGCGCCAGCGCTCCCTCGGCGAGCAGGGCGACACCGTGATCGAAGGGCGCGACATCGGCGTCGTCGTCGTACCGCACGCCGACGTGAAGGTGTGGCTCGTCGCCGACCCGTCGGTGCGCGCAGAGCGGCGACACGCCGAGCGGGACGGGATCGACCGTGAAGAGCTCGCCGCCGAGCTGCGCCGCCGCGACGAGCGCGACGCGGCCAACACACACCGTGCCGTCGACGCCGTCGAGATCGACACCACGGCGCTGACGCTCGACGACGTGCTCGACCGGATCGTGACCCTCGTGGAGGCGCGCCGGTGAGGGCCGCCGACGTGATGTGGGCGATCGGTCGTCCCACGATCGGCACTGCGACGAAGCTCGCCTCGCGGCTCAAGGTGTACGGCAAGGAGCGGGTGCCGCGAGAGGGCGGAATCGTGATCGCGTGCAACCACTTCTCCTGGCTCGATCCAGCCGCGCTCGGTGCCGAGTGCCCGCGCACGATCTACTACATGGCCAAGGTCGAGGCCCACCGGGTGCCGGGTCTCGGCACGCTGATCCGCTCCTTCGGCACCTTCCCCGTGCGCCGCGGCGAGTCCGATCGCGACGCGGTGCGCACCATGCGACAGGTGGTTCGCGATGGGCTCGCGCTCGGCCTGTTCGTCGAGGGCACGCGCCAGAAGTCGGGCGTCCCGGGGCCGATCCAGCCCGGAGCTGCGATGGTGGCGCTCCAGGAGGGCGTGCCGATCGTCCCGGCCGCGATCCACGGGTCGCAGACGTGGAAGCCGTGGAACTTCCACCCGGTTTCGATCGCGTGGGGCGAGCCGATGACCTTCGACGGGCTGCCGCGCGGCGGCAAGGGCTACAAGGAAGCCTCGCCGTTCTCGAGGCCGAGATCCGCCGCCTCTGGGACTGGCTCGTCGAGATGCACGCCATCGGACGTCCCGCGGCGACTCCGCCGGCGGCCGGCCGGGGGATAGGCCTGGAACAGCGTCATGACCCAGCGAGCTAGCCCGGCTACGGGCGAGGCCCGAAGCCTCGCCGGGACGGTCGCGATCGTCGGGTTTCCCCAACGTCGGCAAGTCGACGCTCGTCAACCGGCTCACCGCGTCGCGCGCCGCGGTCGTGCACGAGACGCCGGGTGTCACGCGCGACCGCAAGGAGCTGCTCTGCGAATGGTCGGGCACCTGGTTCCGATTGATCGACACGGGCGGCGTCGACGAGGTGGCCGGCGGCCCGTACGGCCAGAAGATCGTCGATCAGGCGCGGACGGCGATTGCCGAGGCCGACCTCGTGCTCTTCGTCGTCGACACGAGAGCCGGGATCACGCCAGGCGACGAAGAGCTGGCGACGATCCTCCGTGAGGCGGACACGCCTGTGATCGTCGTCGCCAACAAGATCGACGATCCGCGGCGCGACCTCGAGGCGCTCGAGTTCCACCGCCTCGGCCTCGGCGACCCGTGGCCGCTGTCCGCGCTCCACGGTCACGGCACCGGCGACCTGCTCGACGAGGTCGTCGGCAGGCTGCCGGGTCACGCCGAGCTCTCGGTGGGCGACGAGGCGATCAGGGTCGCCATCCTCGGCCGGCCCAACGTCGGCAAGTCGTCGCTGCTCAACGCGCTGGTCGGTCGCGAGCGGGTGATCGTCTCCGATGTGCCCGGCACCACCCGCGACGCCATCGACACCGTGCTGCGCCGCGACGACACGACGTTCCTGCTCGTCGACACAGCCGGTCTACGGCGCAAGCGCCACCAGCGCCAGGGTGTCGAGTACTACTCCGAGCTGCGGGCGCTCGAGGCTGCGCAGCGCGCGGATGTGGCGCTCGTTCTCGTCGACGCGTCGCAGGGCGTCGTCGAGCAGGACCTTGCCATCGCCGATGTCGCGCGCAAGGCCGGATGTTCGACGCTCGTCGTGCTCTCGAAGTGGGACACGACGACGATCGACCTGCAGGAGACCAAGGGGCACCTCAACCGCCGACTGCGACAGCGGCCGCCCGTGATCGCCGTGTCGGCGCACACGGGTCGCGGTCTCGGCCGGCTGCTGGACCACGTCGAGGCGCTGTACGCGAAGCACGCCGGCACGATCACCACACCGCGGCTCAACCGCGCGCTGGGTGAGCTACGGGAAGCGCGGCCGGGCCCTCAGGGTGCCCGCGGCCGCCGCCTCAAGCTGATGTACGGCACGCAGACCGGTGCGCGGCCACCCCGTTTCCGCGTGTTCGTGAACGCGCCGAGCCTCGTGACGCGAGACTACGGCTACTGGGTCGAGAACGAGCTCCGCAGGCGGTTCGAGCTCGAGGGCGTTCCGGTCTCGATCGACTTCAGGAAGAGCGAATGAGAGTCGTTGTCATCGGAGCAGGCTCGTGGGGCACGGCGTTCGCCGTGCTTCTCCGGGACCGAGGGCACGAGGTCGTGCTCGCCTGCCGCGACCACGCGCAGGCTGCCCTGATCGCGGACACGAGCCGCAACCCCCGCTACGCAGCGGGCGCCGACCTGCGCGGGATCGAGGCGGTGACGGTCGACGACGCTCCGGTCGCGGGGGCCGAGCTCGTCGTTGTCGCGGTGCCGAGCCGCGCCTTCGCCGGGGTCGTGACGGGGCTCCCTGGCGCCGCTCCGCTGCTCAGCCTCACAAAGGGTCTCGATCCGGCGACCGGTGAGCGTCTCTCGACGCTCGTTCGCGGCCGACCCGTGGCGGTGCTCTCCGGCCCGAACGTGGCCGAGGAGATCCTCCGCGGGCTCCCTGCGGCGGCCGTGATCGCCAGCGACGATCCCGCGCTCGCCCACGAGCTCCAGCATGCGGTCAACTCGACGGCGTTCCGCGTCTACGTCTCAGGCGACACGGTGGGCGTCGAGCTGTGCGCGGCGGCCAAGAACGTGATCGCCCTCGCCGCCGGTGGGGCGGACGGGCTTGGCCTCGGCGACAACGCCAAGGCGGCGCTCGTTTCGCGCGGGCTGGCGGAGATGCGACGCCTTGCCGACGCCGCCGGTGCCAAGTCGGAGACGTTCGCCGGGCTCGCCGGCATGGGCGACCTGATCGTCACGTGCTGGTCGCCGATCGGTCGCAACCGCCGCGCCGGGGAGCTGATCGCACAGGGGGCCACTGCCGAGGAGGCAGTGGCAACGATCGGCCAGGTCGTCGAGGGCCTGACCACGGCACCGGTGCTGCGTGACCTCTCGCACCGGCTCGGTGTCGAGATGCCCATCACCGAGGGCGTGTGCGCCGTGCTGGGGGGCGTCTCGCTCGGCGATCTCGTGGCGCAGCTCATGCGCAGAGAGCCGACGACGGAGTAGAAAGCAAGCGTGCCCGGCGAAGCCGGGCACACGGCCAGCCGGGTGTCTGCCTTCAGGCAGACACCGGGTGAGCGATGGAACACGTGAAGGCTGGCGCGCCAGCGAGCCGTGGGTAGGCTGTGACGGTGAGCGCTCGCTCGTTCCAGTTCAGCTCCGAGTCGGTCACCGAGGGGCACCCCGACAAGATCGCGGACCAGATCTCCGACTCGGTGCTCGACGCGGTGCTGGCCGAGGATCCGGCCGGACGTGTCGCATGCGAGACGCTGGTCACCACCGGCCTCGTCGTGGTGGCAGGCGAGATCACGACCGACATCTATGTCGACGTGCGCAGCGTCGTCCGCGACCGCATCTGCGAGATCGGCTACACGCGGGCCAAGTACGGGTTCGACTTCGAGACGTGCGGAGTAGTGGTCGCGATCGACGACCAGTCTCCGGACATCGCGCAGGGTGTCGAGCAGTCGTTCGAGGCGCAGCACGGCGAGACCGACCCGCTCGACAGGATCGGGGCAGGTGACCAGGGGATGATGTTCGGGTACGCCTCGAACGAGACCGAAGAGCTGATGCCGCTCCCGATCATGGTGGCGCACAAGCTGACGAAGCGGCTCTCGGAGGTCCGCAAGGCGGATGTGCTCCCCTACCTGCGGCCCGACGGCAAGTCCCAGGTGACGGTCCGCTACGAGGTCGACGAGCACGGGCACCAGCGGCCGGTGGAGATCGAAAGGGTGCTCATCTCCACGCAACATCGCGACGGGATCGACGTGGAGTCGCTGATGAAGCCGGACCTGCTCGAGCACGTCGTCGAGCCGATTCTGCACGCCGAGTACCGGGAGCTCTTCGACCCGGCGCGCCTCGGGCAGAAGGACTTCTTCTATGTCAACCCGACCGGCAAGTTCGTGATCGGCGGGCCGATGGGAGACACGGGGCTGACCGGGCGCAAGATCATCGTCGACACCTACGGCGGCGCTGCTCCGCACGGTGGCGGGGCCTTCTCGGGCAAGGATCCGACCAAGGTCGACCGCTCCGCCGCGTACGCGGCGCGCCATGTGGCGAAGAACGTCGTCGCTGCTGGTCTCGCCGACCGCTGCCAGATCCAGGTCGCCTACGCGATCGGAGTCGCTCACCCGATGAGCCTGCTCGTCGACTGCTTCGGCACGGAGACCATCGCGCTCGCCGAGGTCGAGCGCCTGGTCGACGAGCATTTCGACCTGCGACCGGGAGCGATCCTCCGAGACCTCGACCTGATGCGGCCGATCTACGCGAAGACCGCCGCCTACGGGCACTTCGGCCGTGATGACCACGACTTCACCTGGGAACGCACCGACAAGGCGGAGGCGCTCCGGCAGGCTGCCGGCCTGGCCGAGCCTGCGCGCGTGAAGTAGAAGCGGGCGGAACCCCAACGGGCCCCGCCTACCGTCAGGTGCCTGGCTTCCGCCAGGCACCGCCTGTCCCGTCTCCCGTAGCGCACGTCTCTAGCTGGGCCGGTCGGCGAGGGTCAGCGTGACCGTGCGCGTGGCGCCGTCCCGGACGTAGGTCACCTCGAGCTCGTCACCCGGCTGCTTGGCGTCGATCCGCGCGCGGAGCTCCTCTGCGGTGCTCACGGGGTCGCCGTCGAGTGCGGTGATCACGTCGCCGCCCGTCGGCACCTCCTCGCCGCCCGACACCGTGGCGTCGGTTGCCGCCCGCAGCCCCGCCCGCGCCGCCGGTGTCCCGCCGCGGACGCTCGTCAGCGCGACACCGGCCGCGAGATCGAGCCGGTCGGCGGCGCTCTTGCGTGACAGTCGCCACACCGACACCGAGGTACGCGTGCGAGACGCTTCCGCCTGCGACGAGCTGGGCCACGATCGGCTCGATCGTGTCCGAGGGAACCGCGAAGCCGACGCCGTCGTTCCCACCCGACTCGCTCTCGATCTGGCTGTTCACGCCGACCACACGGCCGAGGCTGTCGAGCAGCGGGCCACCGGAGTTGCCGTGGTTGATGGCCGCGTCCGTCTGGATCGCGTCGTCGATGGAGAAGCCATTCGGCGACTCGATCTGCCGGTGCAAGGCGCTCACGATGCCGCTCGTGACTGTCCCTTCGAGCCCGAAGGGGCTGCCGACGGCGATCACCCCGTCACCGACGGCGAGCGAGCTGGAGCTGCCGAGGGTGAGGGGATGCAGCTTCGCCTCCGGTGTGTCGACCGTGAGCACCGCAAGATCCGTCGACGCATCCGTCCCCACGATCTTGGCCGAGTATGTCGAGCCGTCCCAGAAGCGAACCGAGATGTCACTCGCGCCGTCGACCACGTGCTGGTTGGTGACGACGTGCCCTTCCGTGTCGAGCACGAACCCTGAGCCCTGAGCCTGAGCCTGGCCGGACCCCGGTGCGCCGAACTGCGACGAACCGGAGGCGGTGACGGTGATCTCGACCACGCCTCTGTTCACCTTGCGATAGATGCCGCCGACCGACGTCGCCGATGTCTCAGCGGCAGCGCTCTGCCGGCCGACGGGCACCTCACGTACGACGGCCGCTTCCGTGCCGTCGAGCGCCGTGACGGCCGCTGCACCGGACAGACCCCCGATCGTGGCGGCGGCAACGATGGCACCTGTGGTGAGGATGGCTCTGCGGCGTGGCATGGCGGGGCTCCGATCTGTTCGTCGTGTGCTCGATTGCGAGCCCTCATAGGAGCATCCGTCCCTAAGACCACGCTGAGACGGGGGTAAGGATCGGATAAGAGGAGTCCTAAGGGTCCGAGGGCAACAGCGGTGCCTGACTGAAGTCAGGCACCTGACGGTAGGCGGACCCCTTGTGCTCCGCCCGTCCCTCTTAGCCTCCTCTCAGGGTCTGCCCGCACAATGACCGCATGCGGATCCTGGTGGTGGACGACGACGCGGCCGTGCGCGACTCGCTGCGGCGCGCCCTGCAGCTCGAGGGCTACGAGGTGCAGCTCGTCGGCGACGGCTCCGAAGCGCTTGCCCTGCTCGAGAGCGACGGCGCGGCTGACGCGGTCGTGCTCGACGTCCTCATGCCGCGCGTCGACGGCCTCGAGGTCTGCCGCCGTCTGCGCTCGGTTGGCAACACGGTGCCGGTGCTGATGCTCACGGCCCGCGACGAGGTGTCCGACCGCGTCGCGGGGCTCGACGCCGGTGCAGACGACTACCTCGTGAAGCCGTTCGCGCTCGAGGAGCTGCTGGCCCGCCTGCGGGCGCTCCTGCGGCGCACGAACGGCGCTGCGACCGACGCGCTGCGCTTCTCCGACCTCGAGCTGGATCCCGGCACGCGCGAGGTGCGACGCGCGGGTGAGCTGATCGAGCTGACCCGCACCGAGTTCTCGCTGCTCGAGCTCTTCCTGCTCAACCCGCGCCAGGTGCTGACGAGATCGATCATCTTCGAGCGCGTCTGGGGATACGACTTCGGGCTGGGCTCGAACTCGCTCGACGTCTACATCGGCTACCTGCGGCGCAAGCTGGAGCAACGCGGTGAGCCGCGGCTGATCCAGACCGTACGCGGCGTCGGCTACGCCCTGCGCGAACGATGAGCTTCCGCGCCCTCTCGGCCGGCAGATTTCGGATCTGCAGAAGCAGATCCGACATCGCCCCAACCCCTGAAGCGGCCGCTGTCGCGGCCGGCGGCGGCGGCACACGCGAGAAGGAGCGGTGAGCTTCCGTACGCGTATCGCGCTTGCGGGCGCGGCGGCGGTCGCGGTGGCCGTCGCGGCCGCGTCCGCCATCACCTATGTCGTGGTGCGTGGAGAGCTCCGCAGCGAGATCGACGAGTCCCTGCGCGCCCGCGCGGCTTCCACACGGCTGCGCATCGTCGAGGACCCGGGCAGCGGGCGCCGGTTCCTCGACGTGCCGCCACCGCTGCTCGGCGGCGCTGGCGGCTACCTGCAGATCGTGACCAGCGACGGAAAGGCGATCCGCCCGATCGGCGAGGCGGTCGCCCTTCCCATCTCGGGCCGCGACCGCGACGCGGCGTCGGGGGAGTCGGACGAGGAATTCTTCTCCGACGCCGACGTCCAGGGCACACACTTGCGCGTGCTCACGCTGCCCCTCGAACAGGGGTACGCGCTGCAGATCGGGCGACCGCTGGACGAGGTGGACAGCGCGCTCGCCCGCATCCGCAACTGGCTGCTCATCGTGGCGATCGTCGGCATGGGCATCGCGGCCGCGCTGGGGCTGCTCGTCGCGCGCGCGGTCCTCGCACCCGTGCGGCGCCTCACCAGGACGGCCGAGCAGGTGACGGAGACACGCGACCTGTCGCAGCGGATCGAGGAGAGCGGTCGCGACGAGCTCGCTCGCCTGGCCAGCTCGTTCAACACCATGCTGGCCGCCCTCGAAGGCTCGGCTCGGTCGCAGCGGCAGCTCGTCTCCGATGCATCGCACGAGCTGCGCACTCCGCTCACGAGCCTGCGCACGAACATCGAGGTGCTCGCCCGCGACGAGACGCTGCCGGTGGGCGAACGGGAGAGTCTCCTGCGCGACGTCACGCAGCAGCTCGAGGAGATGACGGTCCTCGTCGCCGAGCTGGTCGAGCTCGCACGCGGTGACCGCGACCCGTCGGAGCCCGAGGACGTCCGGCTCGACCTCGTCACCGCGGACGCGATCGCGCGTGCCGAACGCAACCACACCGGTGTCACCTTCCGGCGCCGAGCTCGAGGAGACGTCTCGTGCACGGGGTGCGGCCGACGATCGAGCGGGCGGTCTCGAACCTGCTCGACAACGCAGCCAAGTGGAGCCCACCCGGCGGCGAGGTCGAGGTCACCGCTGCGTGCCGGCGAGCTGACCGTGCGCGACCACGGGCCGGGCATCGCCGACGAGGACCTGCCGCTACGTGTTCGACCGCTTCTACCGCGCGCCGTCGGCGCGCGGCATGCCCGGCTCGGGTCTCGGGCTGGCGATCGTGCGCCAGGTGGCCGAGACGCACGGGGGCGCGGTGAGCGCCGAGCCGGCGGACGGAGGCGGCACCCTGCTCCGTCTCGCCCTCCCGCTCGCCACGCCGGCCGCGGCAGCGCCGTCCGCCTCGTAGCGCCCGGGCCTCCCGACGCACGGGCCTAAGGCTTCGACTCTTAGTCAGTTCTTACCCCGGCCTTAGGCGCATTTCACGCACATCCGGTTCTCTGCGATGGGCGAGCGCGGTGCGCGACGCCGCGAATTCGGCTGACGAAGGAGCGTTGTGTTCTACCTCACCTACATGCTGAACGAGCTCCGCCGCCGCAGCGGGCGCACACTGCTGACGGCGCTCGGCCTGGCCGTCGGCGTCGGGCTCGTGGTGGCCGTCAACGCGCTGTCGACCGGGCTCGACCGGGCCCAGGACGAGGTGCTGAAGCCGCTCACCGGGGTCGGGACGGACATGTCCGTGACGCGGCCGATCGTGATCGACGAGAACGCGCAGGGCGGGCCGTTCGGCGGTCTCTCCGACGAGGAGCGCGAGCAGCTCCAGGAGGAGAACGGCGGCGCGCGCATCGGACTCCGCGACCTCGGCAAGCCCGGGGAGAAGTTCACGCGCGACAACTTCGTCTCGGCGGCGCAGCTCAGCTTCCCCGCGACCGAGGTGGCTGCGATCGAGAAGATCGACGGAGTCTCCGCGGCAACCGGCGCGCTGACGCTGAACGCGATCCACGTCGAAGGCGTCGTGCCGGAGCAGACCGAGCAGCCGCAGGGCGGCTTCACCCAGCCGGGCCAGGGGGGTGGCCCGCCTGACAATCTCGACTTCTCGTCCTTCACCGTCACGGGTGTCGACCCGGCCAGCACGGAGCTCGGCATCGTCACATCGAGCCAGATCACCGCCGGACGCTTCCTTGGCACGGTCACCGCCCGGGAGGCAGTCCTCAACGCCGCCTATGCCAGCCGCAACGGTCTCGAGGTCGGAGACACCCTCACGCTCGCCGGCAAGAAGTACACGGTCGTCGGTCTCGCGCAAACGCCTCTCGGAGGGCAGGCCTCGGACGTGTACGTCCCGCTCGCGCAGCTGCAGGCCCTGTCGGGCCGCAAGGACCGAGTCAATACGGTGCTCGTCCGCACGGAGTCTGCGGCGGACGTGGAGCCCGTCTCCACGAAGATCTCGGCCGGTCTCGACGGCGCCGAGGTGACGACCGCGCAGGATCTCGCCGACCGCGTCTCGGGCTCGCTCGTCGATGCGAAGAACCTGGCGGGCAAGCTCGGCACGGCCCTCGCGATCGTCGGCCTCTTGGCGGCGTTCCTGATCGCGAGCCTCCTCACCCTGGCGTCGGTGAACAAGCGTGTCCGAGAGCTCGGCACGCTGAAGGCGCTCGGGTGGTCGCAGCGGCTCGTCGTCCGTCAGGTGACGGGCGAGGCGATGCTCCAGGGTCTGCTCGGCGGCGCGCTCGGCGTCGTCGTCGGACTCCTCGGCGTGCTCGCAATCGATGCGGTCGCACCCACGCTGCAGGCGACGGTCGCGACGGCGGCCGAGAACGGCCCGCGGTTCGCCGGTCCAGGCGCCTTCGGCCAGGGCGCCGTCACCGAGAGCGCGTCGACGGATGTCGCCCTCGACGCTTCGATCAGCGCCACCCTCGTCCTGCTCGCCGTTGCGCTCGCCGTCGTCGGCGGCCTGGTAGCCGGCGCGGTCGGCGGCCTGCGCGCCGCGCGTCTTCGCCCCGCCGACGCCCTGCGACACATCGACTGACGACAAGGAGCCCACGCATGACAGACACCGACATCGCACCCGGCCTCGTCTACGACCTGCGCGGAGCTTCGCGCGTCTACGGCCAGGGCGCAGCAGAGGTGGCCGCCGTCCGTGACGTCGACCTCACGATCGAGGAGGGGGAGCTCGTGGCGCTCGTGGGACCGAGCGGCTCTGGGAAGACGACACTTCTGCAGCTTCTCGGCGCGCTCGACCGGCCCACCGCCGGAGAAGTGCTCTTCGAGGGGCGCGACATGGCCCGGCTCGGTGATGCCGAGCTGAGCCGCATCCGGCTCTCGTCGATCGGGTTCGTCTTCCAGCAGTTCAACCTCATCCCGACGCTCACGGCAGCCCAGAACGTCGAGGTCGCGCTCGCACCGGCGAGAGGCAGCGCGTCGGGACGACGCGAGCGTGTCGGCGCACTACTCGACTCGGTCGGGCTCGCTGCCCGCGGCCACCACGTACCGGGCCAGTTGTCCGGGGGCGAGCAGCAGCGCGTCGCGATCGCACGGGCGCTTGCCAACGAGCCGCACGTGATCCTCGCCGACGAGCCGACCGGGAACCTCGACTCCGAGACGGGCGACGGGATCATCGATCTGCTGACGTCCCTCGCGGACACGCGGCGCCAGACGATCGTCCTCATCACGCACGACCCTGCGATCGCCGCCCGCTCACGGCGTGTCGTTCGCATGCGAGACGGACGGGTGTTCGAGGCGCAGGACGCAGACGTCATCCCACACGTGGGGCTGGCGCAGGGCTGACCCACGCCACGCCACGGCGCTGGGGACGCCGCTGCGGACCGCGGCAGCGGCGTCCAGAGCGCCCGGCCCGCGGCGGGGTGGCGCTCCCCGCCTCGCCGCAGGCCCTCGGCTGACGGCTCTTAGGCCCTTCTTAGTGAAGCCTCAGCTCATCCTTAGGCGCCGCTGGTTCGATGCGCGTGCCCTGGAGAGAACGAGAGGAGCTCCATGAAGCGATTCACACGTCGAACACTCGTGGTCGGGACGATCGTGCTTGCGGTCGTCGTCGGCGCAGGTACCGCGATCGCGGCTTCGGCTGACAGCGCGACGTCGCCTTCCGCGTTCCTCGACTCGCTCGCCCAGCATCTCGGCGTCTCGCGCGAGAAGCTGAACGACGCCGCCCGGGCGGCCGCGCTCGACCAGGTCGAGGCGGCACTCGACGCCGGCACGATCACCAAGGAGCAGGCCGACGAGCTGAAGGAGCGGATCGAGTCGGGCGACGTGCCCATCCTCGGTCTCGGGCTCGGTCGGGGCTTCGGGCCGGGCTTCGGTCATGGGCCAGGGTTGCGCGGCCCGGGCGGTCATCTCGATGCCGCAGCCGAGTATCTCGGGCTGACGGAGGAGGCCCTCCACAGCAGGCTCGCCGACGGCAAGACGCTCGCGCAGATCGCGGAGGCCGAAGGCAAGTCGGTGGACGGCTTGAAGCAGGCGCTGGTCGCGGACGCGAAGGAGCATCTCGCCGCTGCCGTCATGGAGGGCAAGCTCACCGAGGCGCAGGCGGCGGACATTCTGGAGCGCTACACCGAGCGAGTCGACGATCTCGTCACCGGCACCCTCCGCTGGGGCGGGGGCCGTCATGGCTTCGGATCGCCGTCCGGGATGTTCGGTGGGCCCGGTATGCGGATTGCACCCGGCTCGTACGGGTCGTTCGTCCCTGCGCAGGGCGCCGCGGCCTGATTCCCGTCCGCGCACGTCTCCTCCACGCCTGTGCCCTCCCGAGGACGGGGCCCGCATCGCGGGCCCCGTCGCTTCTCGTGGCAGCGCCCGCTGTGGGCGCTCGTCTCAGGAGGACTTGTGCTTGTGCGTCTTCGCGATCAAGCGGTCGGCCAGCTTCCCGTAGCGCTCCATGAGGGCGTCACGCCGAGCGTCCGTGAGCTTGTCGTCCGCGACGGCCTTGTCGAGCCTCGCTTTGACCTTTGCGAGCATCGCCGTCTTGAGACCGGAGACGCTCTTTCCGCTTCGCCTCGGCGATCTCGCCGAGCGACTTCCCCGCACGCCACTCCGCGAACAGCTCCTTGCGCGTCACGTCGACGTAATCGCATCGCGCCCGCGATCATCGACGCCAACGCTACGGCGTGTGCGCGCGCGGCCTGGTGTGCCTTCGCGCCTGCCTTCATGAGGCTTCCGTCGCAGAGCTTCCACTCCTCGACGCGCGCCTTGAGCTTCTTGGCCTGCTCTTCCGTGAGCCGGCCCCGCGTCGAGCGCCGCGTTGATGTGCTCGATCGCCTTCTGCTTCCACTTCGCCTCCAGCTGCGCGACGCTGATCCCCTGTTTCTCGGCGATCCGCGCCAGGAAGCGCTGGCAGCGGTCACCGTCGGCTGCCGTGCCCTGACCGTGCCCTTGACCGGCGAGAGCGACACCACCGCCGGCCAGCAATGCACCCGCCGCAACGAATGTGGCGATCGTGATCCCCGTCAGCTTCATCCCCATCGCTCCTTCCCCAGGAAGCCTACGACCGGATCGTATCCGCAAGAGGATCTCACGCGGCCATACGGACGTACAAGCCCTGCGCTGCCTTCTCGCCGATGCCGCGTTCGTCGCCCTCGATCGAGACCTTGAGCTGCCCTGCGGCCGGCTGAGTCTCACGTACCTCGATCCACGTGCCCGGCACGAAACCCTCGTGGTAGAACCAGTCGAGCAGGTCGCCGTCGTGCTCTGCGAGGCGCACGATCTCGGCGGTGCCGCCTTCGGGTACGTCCGCGAGCGAGACGAGGTCGGCGTTCTCCGCCTGTTCGACACCCGGCTCGACCGGCCAGCCGTGCGGGCAGCGGTCGGGGCGTCCGAGACGCACGTTGATCCGCTCGATCATGTCCTCGGTGAACGTGTCGCCCATCTCGTCGGCCTGCACGTGGGACTCCCAGGGCGTGTAGCCCATGAAATCGGTGAGGAACCGCTCGATGATGCGGTGCTTGCGCACCACCCGCTCGGCTCGCTCGACCCCGGTCGGCGTGAGAATGGCCTCCTTCTGCTCGCCGCGCTCGACGAGACCCTCGACCTCGAGCCGCTTCAACATCTCGCCGGCCGAGGCGCGCGAGACGCCGAGCATCTCCGCCACGCGCGAGGCGATCGCAGTCGAGCCCGTCGCGGGGCGGTACTCGCCGATCGGGAAGGCGAGGAAGTAGATCGTCTCCAGGTACTCGTCGACGGAATGGCCCTGCCCGTGCGCCACTGCTGTTGCTCCTCTCCGCGCCGGCGTCTCCCGGCCACTATAGAGCGCGGGGCGCGCCAGATGGCCCGGGCCACTCTCCGGTCGAGCATCTACGGTGGGCGACGTGCCGCTCGCTTCCGTCTATCCGCTCGTTCGCACTCGGTCGCTCGCGCGCGCGTTCACCTACGAGGTGCCCGAGGGGGTGGGCAAAGGGGCGGTGGTGGCCGTTCGCCTGGGGCGGTCACAGACGCGCGGAGTCGTGACCGAGGTCGGGGTCGAAGCGCCGCCGGGCGTTGCGCCTGCTCTTGTCGGGGACGTCCTGGACGAGATCCCCGGAACGCTGGTCGACCTGGCCCTGTGGCTGGCCGACTACTACGGCTCCACACCGGCGCGCGCGCTCGAGCTCGTAGCGCCGCGACGACGCGAGCGCCGCTCGGAGCGCCCGTCTCCTGCGGCACGCGAGGGCCTTGGCGGAGAGCCACCGCCGGCGTCGCTCACGCCGGAGCAGAGTAGCGCCATCGAACGCGTTGTGGCAGCGCTCGACGAAGGGCTCGGTGAGCACCTTCTCCTGGTCGGCCCGACGGGCAGCGGCAAGACCGAGGTGTATCTGCACGCGTGCGCCGCAGCACTCGAGCGCGGCCTGGGGACCATCGTGCTCGTGCCCGAGATAGCGCTCGCACCGCAGACCGTGGGGCGCTTTCGGCAGCGCTTTGGTGACACGGTCGCGATCGTTCACTCGTCGCTCTCGGATGCCGAGCGCAGGGACGAGCGTGACCGCGTCGCGAGCGGCGCAGCCCGGGTCGTGGTCGGAGCGCGTTCCGCGCTGTTCGCACCGGTTCGCGGCCTCGGGCTGATCGTGGTCGACGAGGAGCAGGATGCCGCTTACAAGCAGGACTCCGATCCCCGGTACGACGCACGCACCGTGGCGGCGAAACGCGCGTCGCTGGAGGGTGCCGTTGCCGTCTACGGAAGCGCGACACCGCGCGCCGAGAGCTGGGCGCGCCTGGAGCGGCTTGGGCTGCCCTCACGGATCGGAGCTCCGCTCCCGTCCGTGCGAATCGTCGACCTGCGTCGCGAGCCCGGCTACCCCCTGTCCACGCCACTCCTCGCCGAGCTGGATCGCGTCAGGGAGGAGCGCGGCCGCGCCATCCTCCTGCTCAACCGCCGCGGTGTCGCGCCTGCACTGCATTGTCGTGCGTGCGGTCGCTCGTGCAGGTGCGGCTCGTGCGACGTGGCGCTGACGCTCCACCGCGACGGGCGCCTGCACTGTCATCACTGCGGTCACACGGAGCCGGCCCTCACCGCGTGCCCTGCGTGCGGCTCGGCCGACGTGGCCCAGATCGGCGCGGGCACGCAGCGTCTCGAGGCCGAGCTCGGCCGGCACCTGCCCGAGCTCGAGCTGATCAGGCTCGACGCAGATGTCACCTCCCGCCCCGGCGCGCTGCGGGACGCGCTCGATCGCTTCCATGCGTCTTCCAGCGCGGTGCTCGTCGGCACGCAGCTGGTGGCGAAGGGGCACCACATCCCCGGCGTCTCCCTCGCGGCCGTGGTCGACGCGGACACCGGGCTCGGCTTTCCCGACTTCAGGGCGGAGGAGCGCACCTTTCAGCTCGTGACCCAGCTCGCCGGGCGCAGCGGGCGCGACGCCCCGGGGCGTGTGGTGGTGCAGACCTTCCAGCCTGACGCCACACCGTTTCTCTTCGCCGCCCGTCACGACGTCGAGGGCTTCATGGCAGGGGAGCTCGAAAGGAGGCGCGCGCTCGAGTATCCGCCGTTTCGGCATCTCGTGAGCCTGCTCGTGAGCGGCCCCGAGCCCGGTGCTCCGCTGCAGGTGCTCCGAGAGCTCCGCGACCGGCTCGGGGATGCCGGTGCAGAGCTGCTCGGCCCCGCTCCGTTGATCCGGCTCCGCGGCCGTCATCGCGCTCAGCTCGTGGCGAAGACCGTGCAACCACGCCGTTTCGCACGCGCGGCGGCGTCGCTCCTCGCGGCCGCAGGGCCGGCAATGCGACGCGACGGCCTCACAGCGGTCGTCGACGTCGACCCGCAGTCCTTGTGAGATGCTCGGCACGCGGTGGACGAGCAGCTGACGGAGACCATGCGGGCCGCCATGCCCTTCGCGGGGGCGCTCGAGATCGAGGGCCTGTCGGCGACCGACGGGGTGGTCGTCGCGCGCCTGGCCTGGGCCCCGGAGCATTGCACGGCGGGTGGCGTCCTTCACGGAGGGGCCCTGATGACGCTTGCCGACGCGGCCGCTGCCACATGCGCGTTCCTCGCGCTCCCGGTGGACGCGACGGGCACCACCACCATCGAATCCAAGACGAACTTCCTGCGCGCCGTTCGCTCCGGATGGGTCACGGCGAGCGCCGAGCTCGTCCATACCGGGCGCACGACGATCGTCGTCCAGACCGATCTACGCGACGACGAGGGGCAGCTGGTCGCGCGGACGCTGCAGACGCAGGCGGTGCTCCGGCCGGCGTAGAGGCGGGGCCGTCCGGCTCGGCGGCGGTTACACTCGCCGCCGAGATGGCGCACGACCACGACAACGACCAGGAGCATCGGCACGAGCAGGGCGAGGACGTCGAGCGCAACGACGAGGAGGCCCGTGCGGCCGCGGAGCTGGAAGTACGGCGCAGGCTGGCGCTCGCCCAGATTCGGCAATACGGCGACCCGGTGCTGCGGATGCGCGCACCGGAGGTGTCGGAGTTCGACGACGAGCTGCGGCGCGTGACGGAGCGGATGATCGCGCTCATGCACGAAGCCGCCGGGGTCGGGCTCGCCGCGACGCAGGTGGGCGTCCTTCGTCGGGTGTTCGTCTTCCACGACGAAGACGAGGATCACGTGCTCGTCAACCCGGTGATCGCGCAGAGCGGGAAGGCGACCGCGGTGGACGAAGAGGGCTGCCTCTCGCTCGGACCGGTCCGGGTCGACGTCGAGCGCCCGTTGGAGGTGACGATCGAAGGACGAGATGCGTCGGGTGAGCCGGTCTCGTATTCCCTCGAGGGCCTTGCGGCCCGGGTCGTCCAGCACGAGCTCGACCACCTCGACGGGAAGCTGATCATCGATCGCACCGACCCGGAATCGCGCCGCGAGGCCCTGCGCGTCCTCCGGCCGAGGCTCGTGCTGTCGAGGTAGCGATGGCGCGGATCGCCGTTGCGGCCACCGCGCCGTTCGGCGCCGACGTGCTCGAGCGCCTCGCGGCGCGTCACGACGTCTCCACCCTGCTGACGCGCCCCGACGCGCCGCAGGGGCGTGGCCGGCGTGTGATCGCGCCGCCCGCCAAGGTGGTCGCGGAGCGGCTTGGCATTCCCGTGCTTCAGCCGGAGCGGCCCCTGCCCGGCCTCGATCTCGGGGCGCCCACGGCCATCGTTTGTGCGTATGGGCTCCTCATCCCGGAGGCGCTTCTCGACGAGCGTTCCTGGCTCAACGTCCATCCCTCGCTCCTGCCGCGCTGGCGCGGAGCGGCGCCGGTCGAGCGGGCGATACTGGCAGGCGACGAGGAGACCGGGGTCACGATCCACGAGACGGTGGCCGAGCTCGACGCCGGCCCGATCGCAGCCCAGGAGGCGTTTCCCGTCGGGCCGGACGACGACGCCGGCGATGTGTACACCCGCGCCGGGGAGGTTGCCGCGCGGCTCCTCGACAGCCTGCTCGACGATCCCAGCCCGGTGTTCACGCCACAGCCGGCAGAAGGGATCACCTACGCGGACAAGATCGCGCCCGGCGACCGCCGGCTGGATCTCGACAGGCCGGCCGAAGAGCTCGTCCGCAGGGTGCGGGCGCTCTCGCCTCACATCGGCGCGCGCGCCGTGCTTCACGGCCGTCCTGTGACCGTCTGGCGGGCTCGGGTCTTGGACGACGGGTCGTTCGAGCCGATCGAAGTACAGCCCGACGGCGGGCGCCGGATGGAGCTGGCGGCCTGGTTGCGCGGCCTCCGATGACGGCCGTTGCGCCGGCGCGACGAGCTGCGTTCGACGTCGTTCGGCGCGTGTTCGAGGACGGCGCCTGGGCCGACCGCACGCTGCGCGCCGTGACCGGGGAGCTCGACCAGCGCGATCGCGCGCTGGCGCAGCGCCTGGCGTACGGCACCGTACAACGCGCACGCACTCTCGACCACGCGATCGAGACGCTGGGCCGGCGGCCCGTCGCCCGCATCGACCCCCCGGTGCTGGCCGCGCTGCGGCTCGGCGCCTACCAGCTCGGCTATCTCGACGGGGTGCCGCGCTACGCGGCCGTGAACGAGTCCGTCGAGCTCGTACGGGCCGCGGGTGCGGGGCGCGCCGTGTCGTTCGCAAACGCGGTGCTGCGCCGCGTGGCGGAGGGGATCCGGCCACTCCTCGAGTCACTTCCCGAGTCGAGCCCTGGTGACGCCGCGCTGCTCCACTCCTATCCGGACTGGGTGGCCGACACGTGGTGGCGTGACCTCGGAGAGGACGGGGCACGCGATCTGATGCGTGCACAGAACGAGCCACCGGAGATCGCGGTGCGGCTGGTGCGTGGCGAAATCGATGGACGTCGCGATCCGGACGTCCCCGGGGCGTGGGTCGTCGACCGGGTCGACGAGCTTGCGGTCGAGGAAGGACGCATCTGGCCGCAGAGCCGAGCCTCCCAGATCGTGGGGCACGTGGTCGGTTCGGTCGCGGGCGAGCGCGTGCTCGACGTCTGCGCCGCACCCGGCGGCAAGGCGACGATGCTGGCGGGTGAGGTTGTCGCAGTCGATCTGAGCGAGAGTCGTTCCCGCGAGCTGGAGGCCAACGCGCAACGGCTCGGGGCCACGAACGTCACCGTTGTCCAGGCGGACGGCCGAGACCTGCCGCCCGAGCTCACCGGGTTCGATCGCGCGCTCGTCGACGCGCCGTGCTCGGGGCTCGGCGTCCTCGCCGCCCGGCCTGACCTGCGCTGGCGCGCGGAGCCTCTCCCGGAGCTGCAGCTCGAACTGCTCCACGCCGCGGCCGAGCGCGTGCGATCCGGCGGGACCGTCGTCTACTCGGTCTGTACCGTCAACGCGGACGAGTCGGAGGCAGTCGTCGACGCTTCCGGGCTGGAGCCGGTGCCGCTGGGCGCGGAGTGGCCGAGCTTCGCGCATCGGTCACGCCCGGAGTTCCTGCAGACGCTGCCACACGTGCACCGGACGAGCGGCTTCTTCGTCGCGCGGCTGCGAGTGCCGTGAGAATCCCCGCCTCGCTCGAGTGGTGGCGTGAAGTCCCCGGCGGTGCCGCGTGGCTCGATGAGCTGCCCCGCCTCGCAGCCGAATGCTCCGAGCAGTGGGGGCTCGAGATCGGCGAGCCGCTGACCGGCGGCAAGGTCTCGCTCGTGCTGCGCGTCACGGCGCACGGAGCGCCCGCGGTGCTCAAGGTGAACTTCCCCGAGCCGGAGAGCGAGCACGAGGCGGCGGCGCTCGCCTGCTGGGACGGCGACGGTGCCGTGCGGGTGCTTGCCGACGACCCCGAGCGGCGCGCGCTCCTGCTCGAGTGGTGCGAGCCGGGTACGCGCCTCTGGGATGTCGACGACGACGAGCAAGCGACCGCGATCGCGGCCACCGTGCTCCGTGGGCTCCGTCGAGCGCCGGCGGAGGGCGATCCGTTTGCGTTGCTCTCCGCGGCTGCCGCCCGCTGGGCGGAGGAGTTGCCCCGCGACTGGGAGGCGAGCGGCCGGCCCTTCGAGGGCGAGTTGCTCGCTACGGCGATCGCGGCGTGCCGCGAGCTGGGCGAGGAGACGAGCGACCGGACGCTGCTCCACCAGGATCTCCACGGCGGCAACGTGTTGCTCTCCGAGCGGGGCTGGCTCGCCATCGACCCCAAGCCGCTCGTGGGTGATCCCGCCTTCGACGCCGCCTCGCTGCTGCGTGACCGCCGCTGGCTGCTCGGCCAGGGTGGCGAGCTGGCCAGAGTGCGTCGGCGGCTCGACATCCTCACCGAGGTGCTGGAGCTCGACCGCGAGCGTCTCCGCGGCTGGGGGATCGTCCACGCGCTCGCCTGGGGCGTGCGCGGCAGCGTGGTCGAACCGGATCATGTCGAGTCGGCCCGCCTGCTCGCAGCAGCCTGAGGCGCTCGCTCTTGACCCCGCCCGAGCGCGGAGGGACGCTTGTCGCGTGGTGGCGACGCGGTACGCGAGGAACGGGGAGATCCACATCGCCTACCAGGTGGATGGCGACGGGCCGGTCGACGTCGTGCTCGTCGACGGTGCGTGCACACATCTCGACGTGCTCTGGGAGGATCCCAGCTACCGCCGGTTCAGCGAGCGGCTGGCTGCGTTCTCGCGATTGATCCGCTTCGACAAGCGCGGCATGGGCCTCTCCGATCGCGTCCGCGCCGGCACGCTGGAAGAGCGGATGGAGGACGTCCGCGCCGTCCTCGACGCCGTCGGCTCGACCTCGGCAGCGCTGATCGGCATCTCGGAGGGTGGCCCGCTGTCGATGCTCCTCGCGGCCAGCTACCCGGAGCGGACGCGAGCGCTCGTCCTGTGCGGCGCCGAGGTGCGCGAGCGGACTGACGACGACTGGCCCTGGGGCGAGGGGACCGAGGAGGAGTTCGAAGAGAGTATGCGCGAGCTTCCCGAGCGCTGGGGCACGGGTCGGAGCATCGATTGGATCGCGCCGAGCGTGGCCAGCGACGCCACGCGGGCGTGGTGGGGCAAGGTGCAGACCCACTCCATGACGCCGCCCGACGCGGAGGCGTTCATGCGCGTCGCGTTCGACATCGACGTGCGTCACGTCGCGCCCGCGATCCACGTGCCCACGCTGATCGTGCACCGCGACGGCGATCGCGTCTGTCACGTCGAGAACGCGCGCTGGCTGGCGGCGAACGTCGCCGGATCGCGCTACGTCGAGCTGCGCGGAGACGACCACGTCCCCTGGGTCGGCGCGGACGACGTCCTCCCCGAGATTCAGGACTTCCTCACCGGCAGCCGGGAGCCTGTCGAGCCGGACCGCGTGCTCGCCACCGTCCTCTTCACCGACCTCGTCGGCTCGACCGAACGGGTGGGGCAGGTCGGTGACCGCGCCTGGCGAGACCTCGTCGAACGACATCACGCGGTTGTGAGAACCGAGCTGGCCCGGTATCGCGGCACGGAGGTGGATACAGCGGGTGACGGGTTCCTGGCGCGGTTCGACGGGCCGGCACGTGCGATTCGCTGTGCCGAGGCAGTTGTCCACGCGGTGAGCAGGCTCGGGCTCGTGGTGCGGGCGGGTGTTCACACCGGGGAGTGCGAGCTCGTCGACGGGAAGCTCGCGGGCATCGCGGTGCACATCGGCGCGCGTGTCGCCGGCTGCGCCGGCCCGGCTGAGGTGCTCGTCTCCGGCACCGTGCGCGATCTGGTCGCGGGGTCAGGCATCCATCTCGAGGGCCGAGGCCTCCACGAGCTCAAGGGCGTCGCGGAGCCCCGCCTGCTGTACGCCGTCGTCCCGGAGACGACCGGCTCGTAGGATCACGACGATGGGATGGAGCGAGTGGATGCGCGGGGCCGAGATCGAGCCGTCGCTCTACGCGGCGGACTTCAGCCGGCTCGGTGAGCAGATCAGGGAGCTGCTCGGCGCCGGTGCGCGGATCTTCCACTTCGACGTCGGCGACGGGCACTTCGTACCCCCGGTCACGATCGGACCGGTCGTCCTGCGCTCGATCGCCCCACTCGTGCACGAGCACGGCGGCGTGCTCGACTGTCACCTGATGGTCGACGACCCGGTGCACCACATCCCCGAGATCGCGGCCTCGGGTGGCGACAGCATCACGTTTCACGTCGAAGCGGTGGTGGATCCCGAGCACGTCATCACGATCGCGAGGAACCACGGCCTAGGCGTCGGTGTGGCGTTCAATCCCGACACCCCCGTCGAGGTGGCGGCCGGCGCAGCCCGGGGGGCCGACCTCGCGCTGTGTATGAGCATCCAGCCTGGCTACTCCGGGCAGGAGTTCATGCCCGAGGCACTCGATCGGATCGCCGAGCTCGTGCGACGCGTCGACTGCCCGGTGCAGGTCGACGGCGGCATCAAACACGACAACGCCCGCGCCGCGTACGACGCCGGCGCCCGCCTCCTCGTCGTCGGCTCCGGGATCTTCGGCTTCGAGGACCTCACGCGCACCTACAAGCGTCTCGACGGTCTCCTGCGGTGACCCTGCTCGACCTCGCGCTCGACCTGGCGGAGCGGGGTCGTGGAACAACGCACCCGAACCCGGTCGTGGGCGCGGTCGTGGAGCGCGGCGGGGAGGTGGTCGGCGAGGGCTGGCACGAGCGGCACGGCGAGCCGCACGCCGAGGTTCACGCCCTGCGGGCGGCCGGCGACCGGGCGCGCGGCGCAACGCTCTACGTGTCGCTCGAGCCCTGCTCGCATCACGGCGCGACACCCCCGTGCACGGACGCCGTGATCGAGGCGGGCATCGCGCGGGTGGTGATCGGCGCCCGCGATCCCACCCCCGGACGCGACGGGATCGCGCAGCTGGAGGCAGCGGGGATCGAGGTCGAGCTCGTCGACTCGTTCGAGGCGCGGCGGCAGAACGAGGGCTGGCGCACCTGGGTCACACTCGGTCGGCCGTTCGTCACCTACAAGGTGGCCGTCACGCTCGACGGCCGCGTCGTCGTGCCCGGGTCGCGCTGGGTAACGGGCGCGGAGTCACGCCGGCTCGTCCATGAGCTGCGTGCAGGATCCGACGCCGTTGCCGTGGGCATGGGAACCGTTCGCGCCGACGAACCGCGTCTCGACGCGCGCGATGTCCCCGTCCTGCGCCAGCCGCGGCGGCTGGCCTTCGGTTCCGGGCCGCTGCCCCGCGGCTCCGAGCTCGAGCTGCGATCGGGATCGCTTGCGACCGAGCTGAGCGCTCTCGCCGGCGAGGGGGTGCAGTCGCTCCTGCTGGAAGGTGGTCCAACGCTGGCGACGTCGTTCCTCGCCGAGGGCCTCGTCGACAAGCTGCTGCTCTTCATCGCTCCGACGCTCTCCGGCGCCGGGCCCCACTGGTCGGGCGAGCTCGCCCAGCCGATCCCACTGACGCGTGTCTCGACGTCGAGGATCGGCGCCGACGTGGTGCTCGAGGCCTACGTACACGAGCCGGGGTAGGGGATCCGCTCGGCGGATTCCCGCATCGCAGCTGGTAGTAGCCTGGTCCCGTGTTCACGGGGATCGTGCGCGAGGTCGGCCGGGTGGCCGAGATCGTCGGGGGCGACGAGGGCATCCGCCTGGTCGTCGTGGCGCCCGCGACGTCGACCGGCGTCGAGATCGGCGGCTCGGTGGCGATCGACGGTGTCTGCCTCACCGCCGTGGAGTCAGCCGACGGGCGCATCTCCTTCGATGCCGTCCCCGAGACGCTGCGCCGCACCTCGCTCGGCCGCTTGCAGGCCGGTGACGACGTCAATGTCGAGCCCGCGCTGCGCGCCGGCGACCCGCTCGGAGGCCATCTCGTGCAGGGTCACGTCGACGGTGTCGGCCGTGTGCAGTCGATCGAGCCCGAAGGCGAGGGTCTGCGGCTTGTCGTCGAGGCGCCGCAGGAGATCGTTCGCTACTGCGTCGAGAAGGGCTCGATCGCGGTCGAGGGCGTCTCGCTCACCGTGGCCGAGCTCCACCAACAGGGCTTCTCGGTCGCGCTCGTGCCACACACGCTCGAGGCGACGACGCTCGCGTCGCTCGTCCCGGGTCGCGAGGTCAACCTCGAGGTCGACGTCCTCGCCAAGTATGTCGAGCGGCTCCTGCCCCGGAGCGGCTGACGTACGGCGCAGACGAAGCGGTGCCTGGCACCAACGGCACGCGGCTACCATGCCACGGTGGATTCGGTGACCGAGCGCTCCGTCTTCTCCAGCATCCCCGAGGCGATCGAGGACATCCGCTCCGGCAAGTTCGTCGTCGTCGTCGACGACGAGGACCGGGAGAACGAGGGCGACCTCACCATCGCGGCGCAGTTCGTGACACCCGATGCGGTCAACTTCATGGCCATTCACGCGCGCGGACTGATCTGCCTCTGCCTCACACCCGAGCGTTGCAACGACCTCGGGTTGCGTCAGATGACCGATCTCAACGAGACGCCGTACGGGACGGCGTTCACCGTTTCGATCGAAGCGCGCGAGGGCGTGTCCACCGGCATCTCCGCGCACGACCGCGCGCACACCATCCAGGTCGCCATCGACCCGGGCTCGGGCCCGCGCGATCTCGTCCAGCCTGGCCACGTCTTTCCGCTGCGCGCGCGTCCCGGTGGCGTGCTGCAACGCTCGGGTCAGACAGAAGCAGCGGTCGACCTGGCACGGCTCGCCGGCCTTGCGCCGGCCGGTGTCGTCTGTGAGGTGATGAACGACGACGGCACCATGGCCCGCGTCCCCGACCTGATCCCGTACTGCGAGCGGCACGGCCTGCGGATGGTCACCGTCGCCGACCTGATCGAGTACCGGCGGCGCACCGAGAAGCTCGTCGAGCGCGTCGTCTCCGTGCGGCTGCCCACCGACTACGGGGAGTTCCAGGCGTTCGCCTACCAGGAGCTCATGACCGACAAGGCACATGTCGCACTCGTCAAGGGCGACGTGGACGGCGCCGAGGACGTGCTCGTGCGCGTTCACTCCGAGTGCCTCACCGGTGACACGTTCCACTCGTTTCGCTGCGACTGCGGCGAGCAGCTGCAAACGGCGATGCGGCGCATCGAGCAGGAGGGGCGCGGCGTCGTCCTCTACCTCCGTCAGGAAGGCAGGGGGATCGGCCTGCTCAACAAGCTTCGTGCGTACGAGCTGCAGGAGCAGGGGCGGGACACCGTCGAGGCCAACCTCGAGCTCGGGTTCACCGCCGACGCGAGGGAGTACGGGATCGGGTCGCAGATCCTCGCCGACCTCGGGCTGACGACCATTCGGGTGCTCACGAACAATCCGAAAAAGATCGAGGGCATCAGCGGATACGGGCTCACGGTCGTCTCGCAGGAGCCACTCGAGGTCGCGCCGGGCGACGACAACCGGCGCTATCTGGAGACGAAGCGCGACAAGCTCGGCCACACCATCGGGGCTCGTCTTCATCATCAGGGAATGCGTTACGAGCCAGACGCCTACGAGGGAGCAGAGGCATGAGCGACCGCTACGACGGGCCACGCTGGGACGAGGACGACGAGGCCGACGCCGCCGGCGGCCGTGGAGGCGACGAGACGCCGGCTGCCGTGGCGGCCGACGACATCGAGCGCTCCAGCGAGAACGTGCTCGAGGACTGGCCCGAACCAGTCGAGGAGATGCCATCCGTGGAGGATGTGCTCCCACCGCCGGCCGAGCAGGAGTCGCCGGCGGAGCTCCCCGCGTCCGAGCCCGCAGCGCTGCGGCCGCATGCATTCGAGCCCGTGAGCGGCGAGCACGCCCCCGGCGAGCTGGCCATCCCACCGGGTGTCTCCGTGCTCGACGGGGCACCGCGCGGCGAGCGCCGCGCCGTAGGGGTCGTCGTCGGCCGGTTCAACGGCGACGTCACCACTCGGCTGCTCGAGGGCGCGCTCGGCGAGCTCGCCGCCCGCGGTGTGACGCAGGACGCGATCACGGTGATGCCGGTTCCCGGCGCGTTCGAGCTTCCGCTTGCTGCCATGGCGCTCGCGAAGACGCGGCGGTTCGCCTGCATCGTCGCGCTCGGCTGCGTGATCCGCGGGGACACGCCGCACTTCGACTACGTCGCAGCGGAGGCCGCCTCCGGCCTGCAGCTCGCCGCGATCGAGACCGGCGTGCCCGTTGCCTTCGGTGTGCTCACCCTCGACCGTGCCGATCAGGCAGACGCGCGCATCGACAAGGGCGCCGAGGCCGTCCGCACCGCGCTCGAGATGGCCGACCTGTTCTCCAACCTGCGCGCCGCGGCCGCTCGCTGACGCCGCCCGGGGGACAGTCCCCTGCGGGGACAGTCCCCGGTTTGGGTACCATTCTCCGCCGCATGGCCAGGGTCTGCGTCATCTGCGGGAAGAAGCCGTCCACCGGCAACAACCGGAGCCACTCGATGGTGGCCACCAAGCGACGCTTCAACCCGAACCTCCAGAAGGTGCGCCTGCTCCTCGACGGTAAGCCGACGCGCGGCTACGTCTGCACTCGCTGCCTCAAGGCCGGCAAGGTCACCAAGGCGATCTGAGCACGTCCCGGCCGCCGCCGGTTGACGACGCTCCGGGTCGCGCTCAGAAGCGAGACGGCGACCGCCGCGAGGACGCGTCGTCTAACCTCGCGTCGTGGAGCGGGGGACGCATCTCGTCGCGGACACCGGGCATGGTCGTGTCGCGATCACGTCGGAGGCCATCGCCCAAATCGTCGGCAACGTCGTCGCCGAGAGCTACGGCGTCGTGCGGAGGGTCGGCAAGCGCGGGCCGCTCCGGCTCCTCGAGCGGGACCGCACCAAGCGTGGAGTCGTGGTGCGCCGGCGTGACGACGGCCTGGCGCTGGAGATCCACGTCGTCGTCGAGTACGGCTTGAACCTCGCCGAGGTCGCGGCTGCGGTGCGCTCCCGCGTCGCGTACGAGGTACATAGAGTGACGAAGCTGGACGTCGCGGCCGTCGACGTGCACGTCGAGGACGCACGGAGATCGTCCTGATGGACCTCGCTCGAGCCCGAGAGCTCGCGAACGCCGCTCTGCAGAACCTCGAACGGCACAAGCGCCGCATCAACGCGCTCAACGTGTACCCCGTGCCCGACGGGGACACGGGGACCAACCTCACCGCCACCGTGCGCGGCATCGTGACCGCCCTCGACGCGTGCGCCGCCGAGACACCGCGCGAGGTGGCGGCGGCTCTGAGCAAGTCGGCGCTGATGGAGGCGAAGGGCAACTCCGGTGTCATCTTCAGCCAGATCGTCCGCGGCCTGGCCGAGGTGACTGGGGAGCACGAGCACGTCGACGCCGGGGTGCTCGCAGCCGCCCTTCGGACGGCGACGACCCGTGCCTACCAGGGCGTCGAGCGCCCCGTGGAGGGCACGATGCTCAGCGTCATCCGGGAGATGGCCGAAGCGGCGGAGCGGCCCGAGATCCGCGCGCTGCCCGTCGACCAGGCGCTGACGGAGGTGATCGCCGCCGGCGACGACGCGGTCGCGCGGACGCCCGAGCAGCTGGCCGTCCTGCGGGAGAGCGGTGTGGTCGACGCGGGGGGCGCAGGCCTCGTCGAGATCTTTCGTGGCTTCCACCACGGTCTCACCGGTGAGCCGCTGCCGGAGCTGCCTGTCGAGCTCGACGAGCTCAGCGAGGAGGCGATCCACCGCGAGGCCTCGCGCTACCGGTACTGCACCGTGTTCCTGGTCGAGGGAGAGAGCCTCGATCCCGAGGAGTTGCGGCACACGCTCGAGCCGCTCGGCGACTCGCTGCTCGTCGTTGGCGACCCGACGCTGGTCAAGGTGCACGTGCACACCGACGACCCCCAGGAGGCTCTGGCGGTCGGCCGTTCGGTCGGGCTGGTCGACGAGGAGCGCGTCGAGATCGGTGACATGCACAGCCAGGCAAGCGAGCGGGAGCGGTGGCTCGAGCAGCTTCGCGCCGCGACGCTCGCGCCGAGCGTCGCGACGGGGCTCGTCCCCGTCGTCGCCGGGAGAGGGAACCGCCGCATCTTCGAAGGCGAGGGGGCGAGCCTGGTGATCGAGGGCGGCCAGACCATGAACCCGTCGGTCGGACAGATCCACGAGGCGATCACCGCCGTCAACGCGGAGAGCGTGATCGTCCTGCCGAACAATGGCAACGTTCGTCTCGCTGCCGAGAAGGCGGCAGCAGAGTCGACGAAGGACGTCCGCGTGATCCCGACCGGCTCGATCCCCGAGGGGGTAGCAGCCGCGTTCCCGTTCGAGCCGACGGCAGACGTCGATACCAACGAGCGCGTCATGAGGAATGCGATCGCCGGGCTCGCCACCGGGGAGATCGCCCGCGCGTCACGTGACGCGACGGTCGACGGCGTCGGGGTTCGCGAGAGCGACTGGCTGGGTCTCGTGGACGGGACCGCCATAGCCGCCGGGGACGATTTCGACGAGGTCGTCGACGCTGTGGTCGACGCGCTGCTCAACGGCGGCCGAGGGCTGCTCACGGTCCTCGTGGGCGACGACGCACCCGACGTCGACACGCTGCGCCGGCGAATCGCCACCGCCCACCCGAGCGTCGAGGTGGAGGTGCACGAGGGCGGGCAGCCCCACTACCCGCTGCTGCTCTCGGCGGAGTAGCGGAGTGGCTGCTCGTGCCGAAACGAGTTCCACGTCGGTCCGGCTGCTGCTCGTCGACGACAGCGAGGTGTACCGCTCGACGATGGAGCTTCTGCTCGGCCGCGAGCCGGGGCTCGAGGTGGTTGGGACGATGGCCGACAGTGACGCAGCATTGCGCGCCTGCCGCGACCTCGATGTCGATCTCGTGCTGCTGGACTACCGGCTCCCCGACACCGACGGCGCCGCGGTGACCTCGATGCTCGCGAGCGAGCATCCCGACGTGACCGTGGTGTGCCTCACGGCCGAGGCTTCGTCGGACGAGCGTGCCCACGTCCTGCGAGCCGGTGCAGCGGCGGTGGTCGAGAAGGGCGATCTGGAGGCTCTGCTGCGCACGATTCGCGCGGTCTCGTGAGGCGGCAGCTCGGAGTGAGCCGTAGAGGCCTCGCCGGCCGCGAAGCGGACGCCTTTAGGTCTCTTCGCGTTCCGGATTCGCGGGAGCGAATCCGGAACTGCGCGGCAGGATAGGGTGCACGGGCGATGGAGCTGACGACCCGGAACACCGCCATCGTGCTCGACTCGACGTCGGACTTTCCCGACGCCGCGGAGCGCTATCCGAACATGCGCGTCGTGCCGCTGTACGTCCGCTTCGGCGACGAGAGCCTGCGCGACAACGTCGACATCACGCCCGAGCAGTTCTACGAGCGGCTCGCCGCGGCCACCGAGCTTCCGACCACCTCGCAACCCACCCCTCAGGACTTCGTCGACGCGTACGAGTCGCTGGCCTCGTACGAGCGGATCTGGTCGATCCAGCTCACGTCGAAGCTCTCGGGCACCTACCAGTCGGCGTCGCTCGCAGCGGACGAGCTCGGCGGCGACCGCATCAGGCTCGTCGACTCCGAGACCGCGTCGCTCGCCTGCGCAATGCTCGCGCTCGCGATCCAGCGGCGCCTCGAACGCGGTACGACCGATGAAGAGATCGAACAGCTCGTGCAGCGGTTCAAGGAGACGAACCGCGTCGTGTTCACCGTGGCGACGCTCGAGTACCTGCAGAAGGGCGGCCGCATCGGACGTGCGCAGGCGATGGCGGGCACGCTTCTCAACGTGAAGCCCATCCTCTCCGTGGCGGACGGCGTGGTCGCGCCCGTGACCAAGGTGCGCGGCCGCCAGAAGGCGCTGGAGGAGTTCGAGAAGATGTTCACAGCGGCGACCGAGGACGGGCCTGGTCTGCGCGTCTCGATCGCGCACGCCAACGCGCCGGACTGGGTCGAGGTGCTCACCGATCTCGCCCACCGGGCACGCCCACAGGCGGAGATCGAGCTGGTACGCATCCTCGGCGCCGTCGTCGGCACCCACGCCGGCCCCGGGGCCGTCGGCTTCTTCTGGCTTCAGGACTGAGCAGCAGCCCCGATACGGCGTGGCGAGTTGCCCGAAGGCGTAGTGCACGGGTCGAGGCCGCACGACTCTCCCTCATGAGGGGTTTCTACCGCCGAGCTGGACCCATCAGTCGTCCTCGTCGTGGTCGCGGCCCTCGCCGCCAGCGCTGTCGTCGTCAGTGGTCGTGGTCGTCTGGGTCGGCTCGCCGCTCGGTGTGGTCGGCACCGTGACGGAGGATGTGGCGCCGGGGACGACCGGTGTCAGCCGTCCCACCGGGTCGTCGCGCCGCGTCGCGAGGTCGGCGAGAGCGAGGTTGGCGAGGAAGGCGCCCGCGGCAGCAAGCGACGCGAGGAGCAGCACGAGCACGAGTCCACCTGAGCGGTGCATGCGACTTCACCCTACGCCGCGGCGGCGACCAGGACGCCGCTCACGACTCGCTCCCGTCCAGCGCCACGACGGTGATGGCGCCCATGGGGCACTCGTGCTCCAGGAGGGGTGCCGACGAGTCGTCGGTCTCTCCCACGCGAACGGTTGCGATCCCCTGCGGGTCGAGGCGAACCAGGTGCGGCGCCAGCTGCTCGCAGCTGCCGAAGCCGCCGCACAGGTCGCGGTCGATCTCGATGCGATACCGGGTCATGCTCTGCCCCTTGCTCGGACTGGTCGGGGTGGGGCGGCGAAGCGCCATGCGGTTGCCAGCGCGACCGCCGCGACCGCGCCGGTGTACAGCCCGGCGGCCCACGGCCGGTCGCTGTCGGAGCCCGCGACCAGGCCGTGGGCGGTGGCGGCGGTGAAGACGAGGTACGTGAGCCAGTGCAGTCGGCGCCACATGCGGACGCCGATGCGGCGGCGCAGCGGGAAGCTCACGGTGACGGCGAGCATCAGGTCGGCGGCGACGACGCCGAGCGCTGTCCAGACTGGGCGGTAGGAGACGAGCCCGGGAACGACGAGGGCGAGCGGCGACACGTGCACCGTCGCATCCAGCACGAGCGCGGTGGCGTGGAGGGCGATCGCCGCCAGGCCCGCCGAGGCCAGCGATCGGTGTACATCCGTGACCGCCGCAGGCCGGATCGCCGAGCCGAACGGCCGGGACTTGAGCGCGAGCCCGGCGAGCACCGAGCAGGTGAGCAGCACGTAGGCGGTCAGCCCGGAGGCGCGGGCGAGGATCCAGAAGGTCGGGTCGTGGCTCACGTGAGACCCCCCGCCATCACGACGCGGCCATCCGAGAGCACCAGCACGCGGGGAGCATCGACGTCGGCCCCGAGGAACGCGGCTTTCGCGAGCACTTCGGCCTCAGCCGCGCTGGGTGCCGCAACCGTGACGCGCAGGTATGGGGAGGCCGCCGGTCGACCCGTGGCCGGGTCGATGATGTGGTGGCGCTCCTCGCCGCCCCGTCGCCAGCGGCGTCGGTCGCGGCCCGACGTCGCGAGACCGCCCGATGTCAGCTCGAGCGTCAGGTCGTCCGTGACCCCGACCGCCCAGGAGCCGCCGCTGACCACGATGTCCCCGCCGGTGTTGACGAGGCACGGGCCGGCCGCAGCAAGGAGCTCGCACGCGCGGTCGGCGGCGTACCCCTTCGCGATGCCCCCAAGGTCGAGCCGGGAGCGAGGCTCGAGTGTGATCGTCGTACCGCGAATCTCGACCTCGCGGCCGCACGGAGCGGGTGCCGCGTCGCCGTCTGGCCCGTCGGGCTCGAGCTCGTCGAACGATCGGTCGTAGCCCGCGGCGACGACCGCGTCGTGGACGGTAGGGTCGAAGCTCCCTGCGGTGCGCTCGCGCGCCACGAGTGCCAGCGTGGCGACACGGACGAGATCAGAGCCGCAGGCGAGGCTGCCAGCGCGGTTCAGACGCGACAGCTCGGATTCGGGCCGGAACCGGGAGAGCAGCCCTTCAAGGCGATGGATTTCCGCCTCAGCGGCGACGAGCGCCGCCTCGGCGGGGACGCCGGCCGGTGCGTCGAGCAGTAGCTCGACGTCCGTGCCCATCGCCCGGAAGGTGCGCTGAACCATCAGGATGTCCTCGTGGTGGTCACCGGCACGCTCGTCACGACGCGGACGGGTGGCGCCGTCGCGGCGACGACCGTGGCCGGGACGGCTGCACGAGCCGCGAGCGCGGCTCGGTAGACGGCGAGCCTTGCCGCATACGCCGTCTGGGCCGCCGCTGTCTCGCGCGCGATCTGTGCCTCGCGCTGCTGCAAGGCGGCGAGCCGCGTGTCCGGCGTCGTGGCCGCCCACGGATGTGCTGCCACCACCGCCCAGAGCACGAAGAACGTCACCAGCGAGACGGCGAGCACGTAGAGGCGTCCGACAGGACTAGTCATCCATACCGTCGTCGTTCTCGTAGCCGCCGTGACCGTCCGATCCTTCGCCGTGCTCCTCGTCGTCACCGCGCTCCTCGTCGTCACCGTGCGAGTCACTCGGACGAGCCACCGGCGCCGAGAACGCTTGCGGCAACGTGGCGTGCGCGGCGGCGGGAACGGCAGGGAGTGCCGGCACGCGCAGCGCGCGGATCCGGTCGAGCTCCGCCTGTGCGGTGTCCGCCTTCGCCGTCCGCGCGGCGATCTGGGCGTCGCTCGGTTGCGATGGCTGCTGGCCGAGCGCAGCCGTCTGCGTCACTGCGAACGTCCCCGCGAGTGCGGACAGCCCGACTGCCACGGTTGCGAGGACTGCATGTCGTCGTTTCACGAGATTCCACCTCCGTTCGGTTTCGAGGATCACGGTAGGAGGCCGCTGCGAAAGGGCGAGCCAGCGAGGGGCAAAGGAACGCCAAGCCGCGGCAAAGACTGATCTCTGCGGGCGGCGGCGGCCCTACGATGACCCCGTGCGGGTCTTGATCGTCGAGGACGAGGACTCCATCGCGGAGCCGCTTGCGGAAGGGCTGCGCCGAGAGGGGTACGAGGTCGACCGTGTCGCAACCGGCGCCGAGGCGATCGAGCAGGGAGCCGCGGCCGACATCGTCCTCCTCGACCTCCGCCTGCCGGACACCGACGGCTACACGGTGTGCCGCGAGCTGCGCACGCGCTCGAACGTCCCGATCATCATGGTCACCGCCAAGGGAGAGGAGGTCGACCGCGTGGTCGGGCTCGAGCTCGGCGCGGACGACTACGTCGTGAAGCCGTTCGGCGTGCGCGAGCTCGTGGCCCGCATCCGGGCGGTGACGCGGCGCGCCGGCCGGAGCGAGACCGAGCCCGGGATCGTCCGCGTCGGGGACGTCGAGATCGACGCGCGGGCTCGACGCGTGCGCGTCGACGGTCGTGAGATCGAGCTCACCCCGAAGGAGTTCGACCTCCTCGCCGCGCTCGCGGCGGAGGCGGGCGCGGTGGTCTCCAAGCAGCGGCTTGTGCAGGAGGTCTGGGGCGCCAGCTGGTACGGCGCGGCGAAGACCGTCGACGTCCACGTCGCCTCGCTGCGCCGCAAGCTGGGCGACCCCGGGCTGGTCGAGACCGTCCGCGGTGTCGGTCTGCGGCTTCGGCCGTGAGCACGCGGCTCCTCGTCGCGGTCGTCTCGCTCACCGCGGTGGTGCTCGCGGTGCTGGTGATCCCGCTCGGAATCGCCAACGCGCGCAGCGAGCGCCGTGACCTGGAGGCCAAGGTCGAGCGCGACGCGCAGGCGCTCGCGTCGATCGCCGAGGACGCGGTCGAGCGCTCTGACACCGGCTCGCTCGCCGGTGCCCGGCGCGTGGCCGCGGCCTACGAGCGACAGACAGGAGGGCGCGCCCTGGTCGTCGGCCGAGACGGGGTCGCGGTGGTCGACTCCGGAGGCGGGCTCGGCCGCAGCTTCGCCTCCCGGCCCGAGATCGGCGCGGCGCTCGCCGGCCGCGTCGCGACCGGCACCCGCCCCTCGGAGACGCTCGGCCGAGACCTGCTCTACGTCGCCGTCCCTGTCGCCTCGGGTGGCGTCGTGCACGGGGCGGCGCGCATCACCTATCCAACCTCCGCTCTCGACGAGCGGGTGCGCCACTACTGGCTCGGCCTGACCGGGATCGCCGCGGTGGCATTGGCGCTCGCAGTTGCGCTGGGCGTGTGGCTCGCCCGCTGGGCCTCGCAGCCGCTCGTGCGGCTCGAGACGGCGGCGGCTGTCGCGGCGGGCGGGGATCTCACGGCGCGAGCGCCCGTCGAAGGGCCGCCGGAGGTGCGGTCGGTGGCGCTCGCCTTCAACGACCTCGTCTCGCGGCTGCATGGCCTCCTCGTCTCGCAGCAGGAGTTCGTCGCCGACGCTTCGCACCAGCTGCGGACGCCGCTGACGGCGCTGCGGCTGCGGCTGGAGAACCTCGAGCGGGACGTCGCGGCCGACGGCCGTCGCGACCTCGACGCCGCGGTGGCAGAGGTCGACCGTCTCGGGGAGCTCGTCGACGGCTTGCTCGCGCTCGCACGCGCCGACGCCGGCGACGCTCCAGCCGAGGCACTCGAGGTCGAGCGCGTCGTTCGCGAGCGGGTCGACGCCTGGAGCGCAGTCGGCGCCGAGCGCCGCGTGATGCTCACAGCGGCCCTCCGGCCGGTACCTGACGTGCATGCGGCGCGGGAGCGCGTGGAGCAGGTGCTCGACAACCTCCTCTCGAACGCGCTCGAGGCGTCGCCGGCGGGCTCGACGGTGGTGGTCGAGCTCGCCGCACGGGACGGCGCGGTGGAGATCGTCGTCCGCGACGAGGGCCCGGGTCTCTCGGACGAGGAGAAGCTGCGGGCCTTCGACCGCTTTTGGCGCAAGCGCGAAGACCCCGGCTCGGGTCTCGGGCTCGCGATCGCCCGCCGTCTCGTGGAGAGGGACGGTGGGCTGCTCACCCTGCGCGACGCGCCGGGCGGCGGCCTCGCCGCTACGGTTCGTCTCTCGCCGGCGCCACGTCGCGTCAACAGGCAGGCGTAACCGTCCGGTCCGAGGGCCTAGACTCGGGACCGGTGCCTCGCGCAGAAGCCACGATCCGGTTGCCGGCCGGTTTCGCAGGCGTGGACCCGCCGGCGGCCTGGCCCAGAACCCGCTCCGCGCCTCATCCCGAGGCGCTCGAGGCCTCGGTGGAGACGCTACCCGGCGTCGGGCCGACCGCCGCACGCAGGCTGGCAAGGCTCGGGTTGCGCACCGTCGGTGACGTGCTGACGCATCGGCCGCGCCGGTACGAGCGCCCTGTGCCCGAGCGGGCGATCAGCGAGCTCTTCGGCGACGAGGAGGCAGTGATCGAGGTGGTCGTCGGGCGCGCCTCGGGTCGCCGCCGCGGGCGCCTGCACATCCTCACCGCCCACGTCTCCGACGACACGGGTGAGATCCGGGCCACCTGGTTCAACCAACCGTGGCTCGAGGCGAAGCTGACACCGGGTGTCCGCGCTCGGCTGCGCGGCCGTCAGAACCGCTACGGCTTCGCGATCGAGTCGTACGACCTCGGCGACGCGGCAGACACTGCCGACTTCGCGCCTGTCTACCCGTCCACCGAGGATCTCGCCCAGAAGCAGTTGCGCTCGATCAGCGAGGCTGCGCTCGCCTCGGCTGGCGCCGCCGGTGACCTGCTCCCGGCCCGCCTCCGGGTCGAGGAGGACTTGCCACTGCGTGCGGACGCGCTCGTCGCCCTGCATCGCCCCCGAACCCTCGACGAGGCGGAGCTCGGCAGGAGCCGCCTCGCGTTCGACGAGCTGCTCACGCTCCAACTCGCGCTCCGCCGCCGTGCAGCGGATCGAGAGGCTCTCGTTGCGGAGGCGCTGCCGGCGCCGGGTGAGCTCGTCGACCGGTACCGCGCCGCGCTGCCGTTCACGCTCACCGGCGCGCAGGAGCAGGCGATCGTGGAGATCGACGCCGACCTGGCACGCACCACGCCCATGCAGCGCTTGCTGCAGGGTGACGTCGGCGCCGGCAAGACCGCTGTCGCCGTCTACGCGCTGCTGCGCGCGGTTGAGGCGGGCCGTCAGGGAGCGCTCATGGCGCCGACCGAGACCCTCGCCGAGCAGCACTTCCTCACCGTCGAGGGGATCCTGACCGAGCTCGGGGTGCGAGTCGCGCTCCTCACGAGCGGCCTCGCCAAGCGGGAGCACGGGAACGTCCGTCAGCTGATCACCTCGGGCGACGTGGAAATCGCCGTCGGCACGCACGCCCTCATCCAGCGCGACGTAGCCTTCCGCGACCTCGCCGTCGCGGTCGTCGACGAGCAGCACCGCTTCGGAGTCGGCGAGCGGGCCGCCATCGCGGAAGGCAGGAGCCCTCATGTGCTGCACATGACGGCGACTCCCATCCCGCGCACGCTCGCGCTCACGGTCTATGGCGACCTGGCCGTCTCGGAGATCTCCGCACCACCGGCGAACCGCAAGCCGATCGTCACGGCATGGGTCACCGACGACCGAAGCTCCGAGGCGTACACACGCCTGCGCCGCCACCTGGACGAGGGACGCCAGGCATACGTCGTGTGCCCGCTGATCGAGGCCTCCGAGACGACGGTCGCCCGGGCGGCGGAGGAGGAGGCGGGGCGGCTACGCACCGGCGAGCTGCGCGGCTATCGCGTCGGTTGCGTGCACGGACGGTTGCGAACCGCCGACCGGCGCGCCGTCATGGCCGCGTTCAATGCGCGGGAGCTCGACGTGCTCGTGGCGACCACGGTGATCGAGGTCGGCGTCGACGTCCCGAACGCGACGATCATGATCGTGCAGGAGGCTGACCGCTTCGGGCTCGCGCAGCTGCACCAGCTACGCGGCCGTGTGGGCCGGGGTGCGGAACAGTCCTATTGCCTCCTGATCTCACGGCCGCGCGAGGAGCTCTCCGAAAGCGCCGTCGAGCGGCTCGAGGCGATGGTCGAGACGACCGACGGCTTCGAGCTCGCCGAGCGCGATCTCGAGATCCGCGGCGAGGGGCAGCTCCTCGGGGCCCGGCAGTCGGGTCTCTCCGACCTGCGCTTCACAAGGCTGCGACAGGACCAGGCTCTGCTCGAGCGAGCACGCAACGTGACCCGCTCGCTCGAGAGCGAAGGGCTGCTCGCGGACGCCGTCGACGCGCTGCTCGGCGACTCCGATCACCTCGGCGAGTCCTAGCGCCGGCAACGCACGTGGAGGCCAGGGCGACGCGTACCCTCTGCCGGTGCGCGTAATCGCCGGGAGCCTCAAGGGACGGCGGCTGACCGCCCCGAAAGGCCCGCAGGTGCGCCCGACCGGCGATCGCGTGCGCGAGGCGATCTTCAACCTCGTCGGCCCGGTGGACGACGCCGGCGTGCTCGACCTGTTCGCGGGCTCGGGCGCGCTCGGCATCGAGGCGCTCTCTCGCGGCGCCCGCCGGTGCGTGTTTGCCGAGCTCGATCGCGGCGCGGCCCGCGTGATCCAGCAGAACCTCGAGCGGTTACAGCTGACGGGCGCAGTCGTGGCGCGGCGGGACGCGCTCGCCGTCCTGCGCGAGGAGGGATCCCGCGGGCGTCGACACGACCTCATTCTGTGCGACCCACCGTACGAGGCGTGGGCGAGCCTGGAGGCGCCGCTCGCCGAGAGGCTCCCACCGGTGCTCTCCCCCGATGGGCTGCTCGTCGTCGAGACGGGGGCGCGCACCGAGCCGCAGCTGCCACTCGACCTCGTGACGAGCCGCCGGTACGGTTCCGCGCGGATCACGATCTTCCGCCACATGCCATGAGCGCACGAGCTGACAACGGCCTGCTGACTGCGATCAATCCGGGCACGTTCGACCCGGTGACGCTGGGTCACGTCGACGTGATCCGCCGAGCGGCAGCGATCTTCGACCGCGTCGTGGTGGGCGTCGTCCGCGACCCGCAGCACAAGCGGCCGCTGTTCGGCGTCGAGGAGCGTGTCGGTTTCCTCGAGGAGGCGTTGCGGGACGTTCCGAACGCCGTCGTGGACGTGTTCAGCGAGCTCGTGGTCGACTTTGCGCGCAAGCACGACGCGAAGACGATGGTCAAGGGGTTGCGTGTGATCGCCGACTTCGAATGGGAGTTTCAGATGAACCGCCTCAACTACCTGCTCGCGCCGGAGATCGAGACGATGTACGTCATGTCGAGCCCCGAGTACGCGTTCATCTCCTCGAGCGGCGTCAAGGAGATCGCCTCGTTCGGTGGCAGGGTGGACGAGCTCGTGCCGCCCGGTGTCGCGCAGCGCTTCCGGGAGCTCTATCCCGATGGACGCCCCGGCGCCCCGGTGAGACCGGAGGAGTGACGGACGGCGTAGCGGCCGGGCCGCCTGGCACTGAATTGCGGCGCGCTTCCGTGTCCCTCGTGCGGGGGGTGCAAGGCCCTGCAATCCGTCGCCCGGGGTACCATTTGAACCATGGACGTTCTCGTTCTCATCGACAAGCTCGACGACCTCGTGCACAACGCCAAGGCGGTGCCGCTCACGGATCAGGTGCGGATCGACCGCGAGGAGATCTACGAGATCCTCGATCAGATGCGCGCCACGATCCCCGAGGAGATCAAGCAGGCCCGCTGGATCGTCAAGGAGCGCCAGGAGATGCTGGCCGAGGCGAAGCGGGAGTGCGACCGGCTCATCGGGGAGGCCCGAGAGCAGGCTGTGCGCGAAGCCGCGCAGACCGAGATCGTCAAGATCGCGGAGCGGCAGGCGCAGGACATCGTCGACGACGCGCGGCGGCAGGCCCGCGAGACGAGGCTCGAGATGGAGGACTGGGCAGACGGCATCCTCTCGACCCTCGAGGTCAACCTCGACAAGTTCCTCGTGGCAGTGCGTCGCGGCCGTGAGCGCCTGCACGAGCGCTCGCAGGAGACCGTTGTCGCCGGGATCGGCCCCGTCGATCGTGACGGCGGCCCCGACGACGACAGCTACCTGTAGAAGCAGCCTTTGCGGATGCCTGGCACCGCTTTGCGGTGCCAGGCCGCCCTTCCAGCTACTTCGCGGTCGCCACCTGGACGAGCCGGTAGCCGGCGATCCCACCCAGCGGGTTGTCGCCCTGGCGGTACGCCTTGACGAAGAACTGCACGTTGTAGTGGTTGCGGATCGGGAAGTCCGCCTGCGGCCGCACCTGGAACGTGATGGTGCCGTCCGTCGCCGGTCTTCGTCTGCGGGGCAGCGGTGGTCACGACCGGTGTGGAGCGGATGAACACGATCGCGTCCCGCACGACGTAGCCGCGCGTGTCCTTGACCTTGACGCGGATCGTCATCGTCGTGTCGAGCGACCGGACGACGTTCGGGTCGAAGTTCACCGTGTCCACGATCAGCCGCTCCGTTGCCGGCACGCTCGTCACCGGGATCGATCTCTCGCCATTCGGGAGGACGATCGTGCCGCCCGGGCCCGACGCCTTGACCGTGCCCGTGGCGTTGGAGGCCACCGTCTTCGAGCCGGCAGAGCTCGACCCGGTGACGCGGACCCGCATGCGGCGGCCGACATCGCCCGATCCGAGTGTGTACGTGTTTCGTGTGGCGCCTCCGACGAAGGCGCAGTCGCTCCCGTCGGGCTTGCCGCCACCCGAGCCGCAGCGCACCCACTGGTACGCGTACGAGATCGGCTGGGCGCCGGTCCACGACCCCGTGGAAGTGGACAGCGTCCGTCCCTGAGTCACCGAGCCGGAGATTCGCGGCTCCGCAGTGTTGACCGGCGGGCCGGTGGACGTCTTCGAGGCGATCGTCGCGGTGGGGTTCGCTGCGACGGTCGTCGACCCGGCGGAGTTCTTCGCCGTCACGCGCGCCCGAAGCCGCTTGCCGACGTCGCTGTCGTCGATCTTGTAGGTCGCGCTCGTGGCGCCGCCGATCGAGGAGCAGTTGCTTCCGTCGGCGTTGCCGCCGTCCGAGCCGCACCGGACCCAGCGGTAGGTGAACGTGATGGGCGTGTCACCGCTCCACGAGCCCGACGTCGTCGAGAGCGTCTCGCCCTCCACGGTCGTCCCGGAGATCCTGGGCTCCTGCGTGTTCACGGGCTGGCCCCCTGCGACGACCGCCGTCGCGGCCGACAGGGCCGCCGCGGTTCCATCGTCGTTCGTCCCTGTCACCTCGACCCGCAGCCGCCTGCCCACGTCTGCGCTGACGAGCAGGTGTGTCGTCGAGGTCGCGCCAGAGATCGCCGAGCACGCCGCGCCCGAGCTGTTGCAGCGCAGCCACCGGTAGGCGAACGTGATCGGAGCGCTGCCGCTCCAGCTGCCGCTCCCTGCCGTCAGTGTCTTGCCTTTCGTCGCGGTGCCGCTGATCGTCGGCAGCCCCGTGTTGTCCGGAGCGACCTGCGAGCGGGCTCCGCTGCCTGCAGGCAGGAGCAGTGCGGCGACGAGAGCGACGGCAGCGAGGGCGGTGAGCGCGGTGCGCTTCGGCCTCCGACGGGACGGGCTCATGACGACCTCCTCGTTCGGTTGCCCCGGGAGCTAACCCGATGGAGCCGCGAAAGGACAGCAATCCTTACCGCGTGCTTACAGGCAAGCGGACACGACAACTGCATCGCGACGGCGAAGCCGACACCTTTGGGATCCTGCCGAGCCCGCGGCGAGGCCAGTACCCTGAGGCGGTGACGACCTACCCGCTGCTCAACCTGCGTCTCCTCCCGGGTGAGGAGCACACCGAGCAGGTCGAGGTCGCGCTCGAGCCGGTTGCGCTCGGCGGCCAGTCCTACGTCATCGTCCCAGCCGAGATCGAGGCTGTGCTCACCGTGCAGCGCGCCACGAGCGGGTACGCCATGCGGCTCCGCTTCGACGTCGGGGTACACGGCCCGTGCATGCGCTGTCTCGAAGACGCCGTCGTGCCCCTCGCTGTCGACGCGCTCGAATACCACGATCTCGACCCCGGTGGCGATGACGAGCTCGTCAGCGACTACGTCGCCGACGACGCAGTACAACTCGGAACCTGGGCGCGCGATGCGATCGTCCTTGCGCTACCCAATCCGATCCTCTGCCGAAGCGACTGCGCCGGCCTGTGCCCGGCCTGTGGGAGGAACCTCAACCTCGAGCCGCACACGCATGACGAGGAGGACGTCGATCCACGCTGGGCGGCGCTCGAAGGGCTACGAGACCAGTCGTAACCCGGCGACGACCTGGTGGTCGTATCGGGCATGATCAGTCGGGTCGCCTTCGAACTCGCATCGCGTCCAGCACGCTCACGCCTGTTCGTGTGTCCTGTTCCGACGAAGGCAGCACTCGGCCCGCAGCTATACTCGGCAGCCGCTCATGGCCGTTCCGAAGAGGAAGACGAGCAAGTCCCGGCGCGACAAGCGTCGCGCCCAGCACGGCATCGAGGCGCCGCGCGTGAGCACCTGCCCGAACTGCGGGTCGCCGAAGCAGTCGCACCGCGTGTGCCCGACGTGCAAGACGTACCGCGGCCGCGAAGTCAAGCCGCTGCGCGCGCCCGCACCGTAGGAACGACGAGCGCCGTGCCGGTTCGCGTGGCCGTCGACGCGCTGGGCGGCGACCGCGCGCCCGCGGAGGTCGTCGCCGGCGCTCTCGAGGCGCTCTCGCCCGAGATCCAGCCGGTCCTGTTCGGCCCCGCGCACCTCGACGCGGAGGGCCTCGAGCATGTCGTGACCACAGCTGTGGTGGCGATGGGCGACAAGCCTGCCGAGGCCGTGCGAGCCAAGCCCGACGCCTCACTCGTCCGCGCTGTGCGCGGCGTCGGCGAAGGGGTGGCCGACGCCGTCGTGTCGGCCGGCAACACGGGCGCGACGCTCGCTGCGGCGCTCGTCCACGTGCGGCGCCTACCCGGTGTGCACCGGCCGGCGATCGCCGTCGTGATCCCCACGACACGCGGGGCGTCGGTGCTGATCGACGCAGGAGCGAACGCCGATGCGCGACCGGAGCATCTCTTCCAGTTCGCACACATGGGGGCTGTGTTCGCGGAGGAGATCCTCGAGATCGAGCGGCCGCGCGTGCGACTGCTGTCGATCGGCGAGGAGCCGGAGAAGGGGAACCAGCTGACCCTCGAAGCGCACGGGCTTCTGCTCGACGCACCCGGGCTTCGCTTCGAGGGGAACACGGAGGGGCGCACCCTCCTGGAGGGCGATGCCGACGTGATCGTCACGGACGGGTTCACGGGGAACGTCGCGCTGAAGACGCTCGAAGGGACGATCGGCACCGTTCTTGCCGCGCTGAGGCGCGACATCGAGGCGTCTGCTCGCGGGAAGCTCGGCGGGGCCCTCATCCGGCCCGCGACGCGCCACCTGCGCGAGCGGCTCGATCCCGAGACCCACGGTGGCGCCTACCTCCTCGGGCTCAAGGGGCTCGTGGTGATCGCACATGGGTCGAGCTCCCGCCGTGCGATCGCCAACGCGATCCGCCTGGCCGCCCGCGGTGTCGAGCACGACGTGGTCGGCCGGCTGGCCGAACGGCTTCCCGAGCGCACGTCCATCACCGACTCTTCCTGAATCGAACAGCGCGCCACGGTGGGTGGCGCCGCGGCCGCGAAGCGGACGCCTTCAGGGATTTCGCGCGCAAGGGATCCGCGAGAGCGGATCGCGACTTCTCGCGTCAGCGGGAAGGCGCTTGCCTGGTAAACAAGCTGGTAGAGTCGCGCGTCAATCGACCCCGACTCCCCAAGGTGAGGTTCGCAAGTGGCAGCGTCCCGTGAAGAAGTTCTCGAGCGTGTGAAGACCGCCCTCAGCACGCAGCTCGGCGTCGACGACGCGGAGGTCACCGAGGAAGCGTCGTTCCAGGAGGACCTGAACGCCGACTCGCTGGATCTCGTCGAGCTCATCATGGAGCTCGAGGATCAGTTCGGGATCAAGATCCCGGACGACGACGCCCAGAAGATCACGACCGTCGGCCAGGCCGTCGACTACGTCGTCGAGCACCAGTAGCAGCGGGCGCCCGGGGGAGGAGCGGCAGCTCGCCGTTCTCGTCGACGCTCTTCCCCCGGAGCGCCGCGAGCAGGTCTTCACCCACACCTCCTGGGCGCCGGACCGCGAGTCGTCGTACGAGCGTCTCGAGTTCCTCGGCGACAGCGTGCTGGAGCTCGCGATCGCACGGACGCTCTACGACCGGTTTCCCGAGGCGTCCGAAGGCCGACTGGCCAAGATCCGCGCACACGTCGTGTCGCGCCAGAGCTGCTCCGCGGTTGCCAAGGAGCTCGAGCTCGGTACGCGCCTTGCGGCGCAGGCGCAGGACGTGCCCGCAGACGAGCTGCAGCGGATCTCTCGCAGTCGCAACGTGCTGGCGGCGTTGCTCGAAGCGGCGATTGCGGCCGTCTACCTCGAGTACGGGTTCGAGCAGGTCAGCGGCGCCGTCGTCGAGGCTTTCGAGGAGCGCATCGAGTACGCGAGCACGGGACACGTCGACTCGAAGACCGAGCTCCAGGAGGCGCTTGCGCGTACCGGGCGCCAGGTGCAGTACACGGTGTTGACCGTGGAGGGGCCGGCGCACGACCGGAGATTCGTGTGCGCGGCCACGATCGACGGCGAGCAGCTCGGGGTCGGCAGCGGCTCCACGAAGAAGGCCGCCGAGCAGGAGGCGGCTGCGCTCGTGCTGGACGCGATCGGCGCCGGACGGCCGCGCGTGCCACCAGAGGCGTAGCCGCTCAACGAAACGGCCGGAAACGCCGATACGGCTAGCAGTGACGACTGCGGACGAATCGACGCGCCCTGCGCGCCGCCATTCGCTGGTGCCCTGGGCCGTGTGGTCGGCCCTGGGTCTGATGGCGGTGGCCGCGGTGATCAGCCTCTACTACGGCAACCCGCTCACCATGGTCCTGCTCGTGGCGCCCGCGGCCGCGTGTGCGCTTGCCGTCCACGGGTACCGCATCGAGCGACCGAAGCCGGGGCAGCTCGAGCAGCTCTCGGCTGCCCTGCGCGAGACGGACGGCGCCACGGCGCTCGAGCGCGGCAGCCGCCAACTCCTGACCGCCGCGCGACGGCTGTTCCGCACCGAGTATGCGGAGATCCTCCTGCTACCGGCGCGACCGGGTGAGATCGCGCTGCGCAGCGCAGGGCGGGGAGACGACGAACGGCTGATGCGCCCCGTCCGTGTCACCGATGCCGACGCGCTCGCGATCGAGGCAGTCCGCGTCGCGGGCCTCATCCCCCTGGCCATCCCGAGCGGCCCACACCAGGCGGACCTCGAGCGGGTGCTCTCGGCGCGCGGCCTGCGGGACGCGATGATCGGCGTGCTCACCGCGAAGCGCGACATCGTCGGGCTCGTCATTGTCGGTGACCGTACCGGCGAGCCGCCGACGTTCAGCGCCGAGGACGTCCCCATGTTCTCCACCTTCTGCGGTCACGCCGCGGTGGTGCTGGAGAACGGGCGCCTGGAGCAGTCGCTCGAGGAGCTGACGGCGCTCAAGGAGCAGCTGAGGCACCAGGCATTCCACGATGCGCTGACCGCCTTGCCGAACCGCGTCCTGTTCACGGAGCGGGTGGCCGCGTCCATCGACCGTCTCCGGGGGACCAACCAGCAGACCGGACCGACGGTCCTCTTCCTCGATCTGGACGACTTCAAGGTCGTCAACGACACCTGGGGCCACGCGGCGGGCGACGAGCTCCTCGTCCACGCGGCGGAACGCCTCAGGCGGACGGTGCGGCCGTCCGACACTCCGGCGCGCCTCGGCGGCGACGAGTTCGGCGTGCTCCTCGACGACGTCGAGGCGTCATCGGGCCAAGCCGCAGCCGAGCGCATCTCGCTCGCGTTCCTCGAGCCCTTCACCGTGGCCGGGCACACCCTTCCGGTGCGGCCGAGCATCGGCATCGCGATCGCGGAGCCGGGCATGTCCACCGAGCAGCTCCTGCGCAACGCCGACGTCGCCATGTACACGGCGAAGGCGAGCGACGCGAACCGCGTCGCACTGTACGAGGCCGAGACACACGAGGCGGCGCGGAGGCGCCGCCAGCTCGGCCTCGACCTCGACGACGCTCTCGCCCGGCATGAGATCGAGGTGCATTTCCAGCCCGTCGTGTCGCTCGAGGACGGCTCGATCACGGCCTTCGAGAGCCTCGTCCGCTGGGCACATCCGATTCACGGGCTGATGACACCGGGCGACTTTCTGTTCATCGCCGACAACCGCCAGACGGCGGCCATCGGCCGTCGCGTCGTGCGCGAAGCATGTCGTCATGCCAGCCTCTGGCAGGCAGCCGTCAGCCCTCCTCGCCCGATCGGAGTGTGGGTCAACCTCTCGGCAGTCGAGATGGCGAGCGAGAGCCTCGTGCGGGACGTGGTGGACATCCTCGAGGCGTCGAACCTCGACCCGACCCTGTTGACGCTCGAGATCACCGAGCACAGCGTGATCATGGGCGAGGAGGCCGCGATCGAGCGCATGGGCGCGCTGCGAAAGCTGGGGGTCAAGGTTGCCATCGACGACTTCGGCACGGGGTACTCGTCGCTCAGCCGTCTGGGCGACTTCCCGCTCGACATGCTCAAGATCCCGAAGCCGTTCGTCGACAAGCTCGTCGACGACGCCGCTGACCAGAGCCTCGTCGACGCGATCCTGCGGCTCGCCGGCTCGCTCGGGCTCGACACCGTCGCAGAGGGTGTCGAGCGCGACGCCCAGGCGGAGATCCTGCTCGAGCTGGGATGCCCGCTGGCACAGGGGTTCCTCTACGCGCCGGCGCTCGACGGCGACTTCGTGGGGCGCCTGCTCGGCTCCGGGATGAAGCTCCCGGCCGAGCACGGCTTCCGCACGATGTCGCTCACGCGACATTCGGATCCGTCCCGTCAGGTCGCGTAGGACCGCGTACTGGTTACACCGGCTCGGCAGGCCTCGCAGGCTGCTCCGACAGGCGCCGCGCGAGCTCGGTGCGTGACCGAACCGCCAGCTTCCGGTACACGCGCGAGAGGGTCGCCTCGACCGTCTTCGGGGTCACGTAGAGCAGCGCGGCGATCTCGGCGTTCCGAAGTCCCTGGCCCGCCAGCTCTGCCACCCGTTCCTCCGTAGGGGTCAGCGCGTCGCTTGCGCTCCGACGGCCGCCGAGCCGCCGCGCCTCGGCTTCGACCCTGGCCAGCCACAGGGGATTGCGAAGTGACGCGAAGATCGTGCGCGCCTGGTCGAGCGCCGCAGCCGCGTCCCGGCGCCGGCCGAGCCGCCTGAGGATCACACCGGTCACCAGCAACGTGCGCGCGCGCTCGAACGGCCACTCCAGCCGCTCGTGCTCTGCGAGGGCGCGCTCGACCGCTTCGAGCGCCTCGTCGTTCGCGCCCCGGGAGGCGGCGATGAGTGCGGCCGATCGGGCAGCTCCTGCGAGCCCCCACGGTCTGTCCAGTCGGCGGCCGTACTCCTCGAGCTCGGCCTGGAGCGCGCCGGCCTCCTCGATCTCGCCGCGCTCGACGAGGGCCTCGATCGCATCCGCGTGGATGGGGAGAGCCGCCCACTCCCCGAGACCGGCGTCCCTCAGCATCGCCGTCAGCGGGACGAGCGCCTCTCGCGCCGCATCGGCGTCGCCCAGCGCGAGCTCGAGGTGGCCGAGAGCCCCCTGCTGGTACGCGAGCCACATGGTCGATTCGATCGAGCGGCAGTACTCGATGCCTCCACTCAGGATGTGGCGAGCGGCTTCGACTCGTCCGAGATGCACGGCAACGAGCCCGCTCGGATACCACTCTCCGCTCAGGTCGCCGCGCAGCTGCCGGTCGAGGTGGACGAACTCGGCTGCGTGTGCCTCCGCCTGTGCGAGGTTTCCTGCGCGCACCTCCAGCTCGACGAGGTGGAGGACGCATCCCGCCGTGGAACGGACGCGGCCGAGCTCGAGCGAGAGGGCGAGCAGCTGGTGGAGTGCCGCTCGCGCCCGCGACAGCTCGCCGGTGTAGAGCCAGGCGAGCGCGAGCTGGAGCCTAGGGCTCTGGTAGGGCTCGCCGACACGTTCCAGCCCCGACTCCATTGCGATCCCCTGCTCGAAGAGCGTCTCGTCGAAGCCCTCCCCGCTGAGGAGCCTCGCCGCGCCCAACTCGCCCGCTGGTGACGGGAACATCAGGTTCGCCTCGTTCACCCCACCGGCGGCTACTGCGCGCTCTGCGTGGTGAAGCGCCGCGCGGTAATCGCCGCCGTTGCCGAGCATCCTGGCCAGCACTGCGTTCGCCGCCGTGACGACATCAGGCGCGTCGCCGGCCTCCGCCAGGGCGCGCTGCTGGTACCTGGCCGCCTCCGGGCCCGAGATCGTGTCCATCTGTGCTCCGAGCCAGCCGATCCTGACGAGCACATGCGCGCGATCCGGGCCTGCCGGGAGGGTCTCGACGAGCCGGTCGAGCAACGGTAGGACGTGGACGCCCCCCTCACCGGCGGCCTGGTACAGATCGGCAGCGGACAGGAGGCGGCGCGTCGCGAGCGGCTGCGTCCTCGTCTGGGGTCAGCTGGGCGGCGCGTTCGGCGAGCATCGCCGCCGTCTCCGGGGCTCCCCTGGCCTTGAGACGGCCGGCCGCCGACTCGAGCTCTGTCGCAACCACTTCGCCCTTGGCGACTGTGCCGCGTGCCAGGTGGAGCGCACGCTCGTCCGGGTCGTCGAGCGCGGCTGCGACCGATAGGTGGACGGCCCGCCGCTCCTCGACCGTGTGCATCTCGAGCAGGGTCGATGCAAGCAATGGATGTGAGAACCTGAGTGTTCCGGAGTGAATCTCGACGACGCCTGCAGCCCGTAGCTCGTCGACTCCGGCATCGCGCATGCTGCCGTCGAAGCGACCGAGCGTTGCCGCGGTCAGGCCGGCACGCGCGCGCGTCGCTCGACAGGTTGGACAGTCGAGCGCGGAGCTGTCGCGGCGAGGCTCTCGGGCACGTGCAGCTCCGGGTCGCCCGTCGACACGAGCTCGAGCGCGTAGTACGGGTTCCCGCCGGAGAGACCCGCCAGGCGCCGGAGCTTGCGGTGGCGTGAGCGACCGACCCGTCCTCTCGAACACGAGCCGGGCGAGATCTCGCTCGCCGAGGCCCGCGATGTCGAGCCTGGCTATGCGATCGGGGTCTCGAGCCGCAATCTGCGTCAGCTCGTCCTCGAAACCTGTCCGCACCGTGGCGACGAGTCCCACGCGTGCGCCGTCGAGCCGTCGAAACGCGAAGGTGAGCGCGCGAAGGCTTGGCGCGTCCACCCACTGGAGGTCGTCGACGGCGACCGCCACCGCGGACGAGGTCGAACACACCCGAAGGACGCCCAGCACGGCTGCTGCGACAGCGGTCGGGTCCACCGCCGTCGCGCTCTCGCGCCGCCGCAGCGCCCCCTCGAGAGCGTCCCGTTGCGCTGCAGGGATCTCGGCGAGCACCGTCCCGTCGAGTTGCGCGAAGAGATCCATGAGGGCCGCGAAGGCGTGCTCTGTCTCGGCTTCGGACGGCCGCGCCACGAGCACCGCATAGCCGCGACTCGCGGCTTCGTCGATCACCGCCGACCAGATCGTCGTCTTGCCGATTCCCGCCTCGCCGACGAGCAGCAGCCCACACGACCGTTCAGCGGCCTCGGCCAGGAAGCCGTTTGCTTCGGCGAGCTCGCGTTCTCGACCTACCACGACGCCGTTCATGCGTCGAGCGCACCTCCCCAGACAGTGACCAAAGTATGGGGGTTTCCCCCTCGCGGCACATGGTGCGGACGCGCACGCTTGACGCATGCCGGGGGACGGTTTGCGGCGGAAATGAGCGCCTTGCATCGCATGTCGGCCGTGGAGGCCACGGAGCAGCCGTTCGCTGGTGCGCTCTCGTCGCGGCCTCCGCCTGCCTCACAGTCCGCGATCGTCGGGCGCGACGCCGAGCTGGCGGCGCTCGCGCGCTGGTGCGATGGTCCGTCCCCGGCGCTGCTCGAGATCGAGGGCGAGGCGGGCATCGGCAAGACGACGCTCTTGGAGGAGGCCGTCTGCCGCGCCCGTGATGCGAGCTGCCTGGTGCTCGCGTGCCGACCGGCAGAGGTGGAAACCGTGGTCTCGTACGGTGCGCTCGCAAGCCTGCTGGAGCCCGCCCTCGCGTTGGTAGACGGCGAGGTGCCGCCTCCGCGCCTGCGTGCGCTCGAGGGGGCGCTGCGTCTCCGCGACGTCGTTTCGCCCAACAGCCCCGACGAGACGGCGGTGGCGCTCGGGACATTGTCTGTGCTCCGCGTCGCGGCGGCGCATCGTCACGTCATCGTCGCGATCGACGACGTCCACTGGCTCGACGCCTCGTCACGGGCCGTGCTGACGTATGCACTCCGGAACCTGCGCTGGGGCGACGACGTCTCCGTGATCCTCGCCGGGCGTGTGGGTGCGGGAGGCGGGCCGCTCCAGCTCGCCGGATCGGAGCTGACGCTCGCGCTGGAGCGGCTGCGGCCAGGCCCGCTGAGCATCGGCGCCCTGCATCGCGTCGTGCACAGTCGGCTCGGTACGGCGCTCTCGCGGCCGAAGCTGGTTCGCCTGCACTCGGTCACCGGTGGCAATCCGCTCCACGCCATCGAGCTCGCTCGCGTCGTCGCGGCTGCGGGGCCGCACGAGGAGGTGCTCGACGTTCCGGCGTCGCTCGCAGATGTCCTGCGGGCGCGGATAGAGCCACTGTCGGCACGGACACGGCGGCTCCTCGTCGCGGTGGCCGCCGCGGGCGACCCACGACCCGAGCTGCTCACACGCCTGGCCACGACTGCCGAGATCGACGAGGCGGTCGAGCACGGCGTGCTTGTGCTCGTCGAGGGCCACGTCCGGTTCTCGCATCCGCTGCTCGCGTCGACCGTCTACGGAGACGCCGGCGAGCTCCTACGGACGCGCATCCACCTGCGGCTTGCCAAGATCGCGGAGTCGTCGGAGCAGCGTGCCCGTCACCTGGCGCTCGCCGGCACCGGACCCGACGAGGAGGTGGCAGCGGAGCTCGAACGCGCGGCCGAGACGGCGTGTCGGCGAGGGGCGCACGGAACGGGCGCCGGCCTCTACGAGCAGGCCGCGAGACTGACGCCGTCGGACTTGGAATGGGCACAGAACCACCGCCTGGTGCATGCAGCCGAAGCACTCGTCCGGGGAGGCGAGCCGGACGGAGCGCGGGCGCTCCTGGAGGCTGTCGCGGCCGACGACGGGCCGATGCGGTTCGAGGCGCTCTGCCGTCTCGGGTTGCTGCTTGACGAGACCGTCGGCGGTGACGCGTCCCTGCCGGTGTTCGAGCGAGCGCTGGAGACGGACGACCAGGCGATCGCCTCGCAGGCGCATCGCGGTCTCGCGCAGAGCCTCTCCTATGTCGGAAGTCTCGATCGCGCACTCGCGCATGCCGACGCGGCCGTTCTCGCCGCGGAATCGCTCGCCGATCGCCGGATCCTCGTCTACGCGCTCTCGATGCAGGCGCTGGTGCGGAAGCTCGGCGGGCACCCCAGCTGGCGCGAGCCGCTCGACCGTGCGCTGGCACTGGAGTCGACGGTCGAGATCCGAGAGCTCGACGGGTGCCCGGGTGCCGTGGACGCCGACACCCGGCGCCTCGTGCTCGAGCTCGACGAGGCGCGGAGCGCGTACAACACGATGTTGGGGCGTGCGACCGAGCGCGGTGACGTGCAGACCGAGGCGTGGTGTCTGTTCGGGCTTGCGGCGGTCGAGATCGCCTCGGGGCAGTGGCAGCGGGCGGCGGTGCACGCCGCGGAGCTGCAGGACCTCGCCGAGCAGACCGCCTTCCTGTACTTGCCTGCGCTTCGCACGGTGGCGCACCTCGCCGTCCTTCACGGCGACGTGGCGGAGGCACGGTCGCTCGTCGGTGCGGTCGTGGCCAAGTGCGAGCCGAGCGGGGAGCTGCACAACCTTCGGGCGGCGCTCCAGCTCGAGGGCCTCCTCGAGCTCTCGGTGGGCGATCCGGGCGCCGCGACGGCCCCCCTCGGCCGCGCGCGGCTGATCGCAGAGCAGATGGCGGTCGGTGAGCCGAGCATGCTCATGTTCTTGCTGGACGAGGTGGAGGCGCTGGCCGGGACGGGCGATCCGGTAGCCGCGGCAGAGGTGCTGCGCGAGTTCGAGGACAGCTGTCAGGCGAGCGACTCTGCCTGGATCGCGCCCCTCGTCTGGAGGGCGAGAGGGCTCGTTCAGGCTGCCGAGGGAGATGTCGAAACGGCACGCATGTCGCTCGAGGCAGCGGTCGCGCTCGAGGAGCAGCTTCCGTTGCCGCTCGAACGCGCGCGCACACGGCTCGCGCTCGGCCGCGTCCTGCGGCGCCTGCAGCAGCGATCGGCGGCGCACGCCATGCTGACCGAGGCGCTCACGCGGTTCGAGGAGCTTGGTGCGCCGCTGTGGGCCGAGCGCGCCCGCGAGGAGCTCGCTCGCATCGGCGGCCGCGCGCCCTCGAGCGACGACCTGACGCCGACCGAGCATCGGATCGCCGGGCTCGTGGCGGAGGGCATGACGAACCGCGAGGTCGCCGCGACGCTGTTCGTGACGCCGAAGACCGTGGAGTCGGCGCTGACGCGCGTCTACCGCAAGCTCGGCGTGCGCTCGCGCACGGAGCTCGCACGGCACCTCGCGGAGCACGGCTGAGCAAACTGTGGGGGTTTCCCGGTTTCGCACGCAGGTCCGAAAGTCCACTGTCATTGGCGTGCTCAGGTTCCTCCTTGAGGTGGGGTCGTCGGGATGAGCGCGGCACGGACCCTCGACGACCTCGCGCGTGCGCTGGTGCAGCCCGTGCCGCGGCGGCGTGCGCTGCGCCTGCTCGGTGGGTCGCTCGCAGCCATCGTCGTGCCCGGCCTCCGGCCGGGGTTGGCACGGGCGGCCACGACACGCGGAACGGCCACGATGCCGTGCCAGAACCTCTCCGGAACAGAGTCCTGGACGTGTCCACTGCGGAAGTACGTGACGTGCGGCTCGAACAAGGGCCAGTGCATCGACGCCTGCACCGGCCCGGGAACGCAACCCTGCGGCTCCGGTGCCGGGTTCGACTGCTGCTTCGACCCTCTCGGCGTGCCCGGGCTCATCGCCTGCAAGAAAGGCAAGTGCACACCCACCTGCAAGGGCATCAGCTATGGCTCGCCCGTAACCCTCACCGAGTGCGGTGACGGGTGCTGCGACCCGAAAACGGAGACGTGCAATCCCCAGACGTTGAAGTGCGTCAAGAAGTGCCCGCCCGGCCAGCAGCGCTGCCGAAGCAAGTGTTGCCCGAAGAAGCAGTCGTGTAAGGAGGGCAAGTGCTGTCCGAACAGCCGCGTGTGCGGCAATAACTGCTGCGGGCCCGGCTCCAAGTGCGCTTTCAACCCCTTCGGAAGAGGCTGCTGCCCCGAAGATCGGATCGTCAAGAACGGCGGGAACCGGTTCTGCTGCCCGCTGACCGGCCCCGGGTCCCAGCGGACGGTTGCGGTCCGGGGCGGGACAGCTTGTTGCCCGCCGAATCGGACGAATTGCTGCGATGACGACCTGCTGGCCCCATCGAGAAAGCCGCGTGGCCGCGTGTTCTGCGTGGGCGGGCGCATGCAACGTCTCTAGGGAGGCCCGTGACCGTCTCAGCTCTCGTCGCCTCCGCCGTGCTGGCCGCCGTCTTCGCGGTGGCCGGTGTCGCGAAGCTTCTCGACCGTGTCGGCTCGCGCGTGGCGGCGCGGTCGTTCGGCGTGCCCGAGCGGCTCTCCGGTTTCGTCGCGGTCGGCCTCCCGATCGCGGAGCTGGCGATCGCGGTGCTGCTGCTTCCGGCGGCCACCCGCCGGTATGCAGCCGTCGCGGCGCTCGCCCTCCTGATCGTCTTCTGCGCGGCGATCGGCGTCGCGATGACACGCGGTCGAGCGCCCGACTGCCACTGCTTCGGACAGCTCCACTCCGCCCCGGCGGGCTGGGGCACGTTGGCCCGCAACGCCGTACTCGCCACACTGGCCGCTTTCGTCGCGGTCGCTGCGTGGAACAACCCTGGCGCCGGGGCCGTCGAGTGGACAGCAAGGCTCGAGGGCGGCGAGTGGGTCGTGCTCGCGCTCGGACTCACATTGACCGCGCTGCTCGTCGCAGGAGGGTTCGTGATCCTGCACCTGCTGCGCTCCTACGGGCTCGTTCTCACCCGACTCGATCGCGTCGAAGCGCGACTGCGCGAAGCCGGCTTCGAGCTCGAGGAGCCCGACGATGTTCCGCGGCTCGGCCTCGCGCCGGGGACGGCGGCACCGGCGTTCTGGCTGCCCTCCACCGACGGCGACCGCGTCGCCATCGGAGACCTCCTCCGGCCGGAGCGCCCGGTGCTGCTGCTCTTCACCAGCCCGACCTGCGAGCCGTGCTCGCTGCTCATGCCCGAGGTCGCCCGCTGGCAGCGCGAGCACGCAGAGCAGCTGACGATCGCGCTCCTCTCCGACGGCGACCCGCGGCTGATCGGGGCGGAGGCGGCCGAGCACAGTCTCGTCAACGTCCTCCTCGACGAGACGTCGTCCGCGTACGAGGCGTACGGTGTGAACGGGACGCCGAGCGCCGTGCTGGTCGGGGACGACGGCACGATCGCCTCGTGGCTCGCCGCCGGCGGGGAGTGGATCGAGACCCTCGTCGAGGAGGCGCTCGCAGGGCTCGGGCACGCACAGGGGCTCCCACTCGGCTCCGAGCTGCCCGCGTTGCCGCTGGCGACGCTGGACGGCGCGGAGCGCGAGCTGGGCGAGCTCGTCACCGGCCGAACGGTTGTTCTCTTCTGGAACCCCGGGTGCGGCTTCTGTCGAGCCATGCACGACCACCTGAGGACTTGGGAGGAGCAGCGGCCGGAGGGCGCACCAGAACTGCTCGTCATCTCGGCCGGCACCGTCGAGGAGGTCCGCGCCGATGAGTTCACCTCCGCCGTCTTGCTCGATCCCGGTTGGACGGCCTCGTCGGCGCTCGGCGCCGACGGCACGCCTATGGCCCTGCTGTTGGACGAGGACGGTCGGATCGAGTCGCATCTCGTGACCGGAGCGGACGGAGTGCTCGAGCTGCTCGGCGCGGGGCAGCCGGTCGAGGCGGGCTGAGGCGCCGAGCACGTGAGGGGCTTCGCCATTCGCCGTACGCCGATCGGCACAGCGCTGGTTCTCGTCGGTGCCGCGGGGCTCATGCTCGCCACGGCGGCCTCCGGCGCATCGCGCTTCACGCAATCCAACTGGACCATCGTGTCGGCCACGGGCACGTCGCACTTCGTCGTCGACGGAACTGTCGGGAGCGGCGCAGCTGCGTGGACGTTCAAGGCGGACATCCTGGCGAGATGGCGCCAGACGGCCAGGAACGCGACGTTGCCGGGCTCGCGCACCGCGTCGTTCAACATCAGGACGATGGCGCCGTACGCCCCGGGTCGTGCTGGCGCGCAGCGAAACCCGATCCGCGACATCGCCGCAACCGTCAACGGAACTGCGTCCTCGTCCGATTCCTACGGTTCGGGCTCGTGCCGGATCTCCGGCACGGTGCCAAAGGGATTCTTCTCGGGGTCGGCCGCGAAGGAGCTCTTTCTCGACTCGAGGAAGGCCGGGTCCGATCTCGTCTCCTACGTCGAGGGCCAGGCGCCCCGCAACGCCGCCATCACACCGGCATGCGGCAAGGTCCACCTGCCGGTGGTCTACGACGTCAAGCGCGAGCGCATCAAGCGCCTCTCGCTCTCCCTGGTCCAGAAGACGAGGAGGGGCACGGTCGTCAGCCTCGTCCTCCTGCGCACGGTCCCGATCGTCGAGCAGGGGCAGACGGTCGGCACGGTGACCGAGAAGGCCAAGATCATGCTCCGGCTGGAGTCGGGCTCCTGAGCGCGCGTGCCCCGAGAGCGGGACTTCGCGCGGGGCGCGACCAGCGTGTGGAGGTCTCCCGGTTGCGGCGGGGGCCGTGGGGGCGCCGTCTCGAAGGCGTGTCGAGGCTCGTTGCCGCCGTCGTCCTGTCGGCGTCCGTGTCTGCCGCGGCACTCGCAGCCGCCCCACACAGAGCCGATGCGCTCCCCTCCGGCAGGCCGCCCGCCCCGGGGAAGTTCGGGACGATCAGGTTTACCGGCGCCTTCGCCGACGGCCACATCGGGGGTGTGATCACGCTCGAGGTCACCGGTGACGGCCGTCGTGTCACGGGCGTGACGGCCTTCGCGCCCGGCCCGTGCGACGACCGCGACTTCGGGCGGCAGACACCCGGCAAGGACGGTGCGCCCGGTGTCGTGTTCTGGTTCTTCCCCAAGGGTGGTACGGCGATCAGCCCGAACGGCTCGTTCTCGATCTCGGGAACCGCCCGCGGACGCCCTGGTGCGCAGATCCGGGTGCCGCCGAGAGTGACCGCGACCATCACAGTGACAGGCGTATTCACCGGGGACGAGGTGCGCGGGCGGGTCAACGGTCGCTCGAAGCTTCCGTACGCCACCTGCACCGCCAACGTCGCGTTCAGGGCCCGGAGGGATTTCGGCTAGCCATGCGCCGCGGTCGGCTGTCACGAGCGGCGTTCGCCACCCTCACCGTAAGCCTGACTGGCGCGTCGGTCGCTCTCGGGACTCCTGCAGCGCCCTCCGGACGTCAGCCTGTGCCGGGCAACGTCGAGTTCTCCGGGCTGTTCGAGGGGGGTCGCGGCACGATCTGGCTGCGCGCAGTCAACGGGACCGTGGTGGCGGAGGTCTCGGGCTCGGTGCCCGGAACCTGTCGCGACCAGGCGGGCGGGACTGTGCCCCCGGCTCGAGGCGGTGCGATCCAGTTCACCGGGTACACGCGGGAGGCAAGGATTGGCCGCGGCGGAGCGTTCGCGTTCAGGCTCATGCCCGCACCGCAGGATCTTCAGGGCGGGATGGGGCAGTTCGATCTGGCGATCCGAGGGACGTTCCACGGCAACAACGTGATCGGACGGGTTCGGGGAACGAGCCGGAAGGACGGGCCGTTCGCGAGCTGCAGCGCTGACGCGCGCTTCTGGGCCTGGCGCAACAACTGATCGGCCAGGAACGCGCGACGGTGCAGTCGCGCCGTCGACCTGCCGACACGCCGTCGCGCCGGCCACGGGGTCGACCCGACGAGGGCGGGGCGTGCACGGCCGGGCCACGACCTCTGAGAGCAAAGTGTGGGGGTTCCCCGGTTTCGGCCGAGGTCCTCGCGAGCGCATCGTCGAAGGGTGCCGAGATTCCTCGTCGAGTCCTATGTCGCGTCCTCCACGAGCGCGTTCGACGACGCGTGTGAGCGCGCGCGGCTGACCGCTAGAGGGGCACAGGGAGTCCGATACGTCGACACGACGTACCTGCCCGGCGACGAAACCGTCATGCACCTCTTCGACGCCCCCTCCGCGGAGGCGCTCGACGAGGCGGGGCGGCGTGCCGGGATGCAGTTCGAGCGAATCGTCCAGGCGGTCAGCGACTCGGCCGACCGACGAAAGGAGAACCCGAAATGAGATCCAACCATCCGGCCTCGCGGATCCTCCGCGGGCAACGGCGTCGCGCGGCCATCGTGTCGCTGGCGCTGCTGGCATTTGCAGTGTTCGCCGTCGCGGCGACGGCGAACAACAGGGTGGCCCAAGCAGGCGGGCCGACGTACAAGGTGGCTGGCACGATCGGAAAGGAGGGGACGGGGAACGGTCAGTTCAGCACCGCCGTCACCGGGCTCGCCGTCGACGCTTCGGGGAACGTGTACGTGTCCGACGGCAACCTCAACCGCATCCAGGCGTTCTCGCCGAAGGGAGCGTACTTGCGGAAATACGCGATGGTCGCGGGCGAGGGCTCGACGACGGACGTCGCCGTTGGACCGACCGGCGACGTCTGGGCGACGACCAATACGGGAGCAGTGGTGCGACGGTTCCCGAAAGCCGGCGGAGCACCCGAGACCTTCGAGACGCCCAAATCCGCGGACGGCGTCGCCGTCGATCCCGATGGACACGTCTACGTCTCCACGAGCGGCGACAACATCGCAGCGGTCGTTCGCTTCGACAAGTCCGGCGCCGGGTGGGCGCCGGCGAAGACGTGGGTGGGCGGCGGGTTCCAGTGGCCGATCGACGTGGAGGCCGCACCAGACGGCACGATCTACGTGGCGGACACGAAGGGCGCTCCACCGAACGTCAAGCACTACACGGCGAACGGGAAGCTCCTGAAGAAGATCAACATGAAGATGCCGCCCACAGCGGGCGCGGGTGTCCGGCTCGGCATCGGCGTCGACCCGGACTGCAACGTCTGGGCGACGAACAACGGGGAACGGAACGTGATGCTGTACTCGCCGGCGGGCAAGCTGCTCGCGACCGCGACGTCGGGCGACATGCTCGCGAATGACATCGCGGTCGGCCCGAACGGCGACCTCTACTTGTTCGAGGTCTACACCAAGAAGGTCATCCGCTTCAGCCTGGATCGTTCGAAGCCGGCCGCAGCCGTCGTCCCCAGCCAGATCACGGTGTCGAAGGGCGTGGCGAAGGTGAAGTTCACGCTGGCGGGTGTCGCGTGTCCGGCGCAGGTCAGCGCCACGGCCAGCCTGAGCGGCGCCGTCAGGGGGAAGGCCGCCGTGAAGGTGGCGGCGGGCAAGACGACTGTGCTTTCGATTCGCGCGAGGGGCGCGAGCGGGAAGGCGCAGTTCAAGATCGTGCTCAAGACGAACGGCCGCCCGACGACGCAGATGGCGAACGTCAACGTGAGCGTCAGGTAGAGCTCGACATCATGGGCGGGATGCGATGGCCCCGGAGACGGGGCCATCGCCCTGCCGTAGGCACACGGGCCGTCCGCCGTGGCGGATAGCCTCGCCAGAGCATGCACCTGCGGAGCATCAAGCTGCGCGGCTTCAAGTCGTTCCCCGACCCTGTCGAGGTGAAGCTCGAGCCGGGCGTCGCCGTGGTCGTCGGCCCCAACGGCTCGGGGAAGTCGAACGTCGCCGACGCGATCGTCTGGGCCGCGGGCTCGCTGACGCCGTCGGCGCTCCGCGCCGAGAAGCCCGACGACGTCCTGTTTGCGGGTGGCGGCGACCATGCGGCGGCCGACCACTGCGACGTCGAGCTGCTCTTCGACAACGCGGACGGTGGCTTTGGCGGCGAGCTCGACTTCTCGGAGATCGCCATCACGCGCAGGCTCGTCCGCGGCGGCGAGGGCCAGTACCTCGTCAACCGCACACCGGTGCGGCGCACTGATCTCGTCGAGCTGCTCGCAGATGTCGGTCTCGGCGGTTCCATGCACTCGATCGTCTCGCAGGGCAAGGTCGACGCTGTTCTCGCGTCGAGACCCGAGGATCGGCGCGCGCTCGTCGAGGAGGCGGCCGGTCTCGGCAAGTTCAAGCAGCGCAAGCATCGCGCCGAGCTCAAGCTCGCGCGGGTCGCCACCCAGGTCGAGCGGGCGCGCGACGTGGAGGCCGAGGTACGCAAGCGCTTGCGACCGCTGGCGCTGCAGGCGACCGCGGCCGAGCGCGCCGAGAAGCTCGCTGTCGAGATCGCAGGGCTGCGCGTGAACCTGGCCCGGCTCGATCTCACGGCGATCGCAGACCGCCGCGTCGGCGCCGACGAACGCCGTCAGGCTGCGGCGCTGGGGCGACGCTCGACGCAGGAGAAGCTCACGTCGCTGCTCGCCGAGCGGGAGCAGGCGGAGGTGGAGCTCTCCGACGCTGCGGGGCGTCGCGAGGCGGCGCTCGGCGCGCTCTACCGGCTGCAGGGAGCAGCCGAGCGAATTGCCATCCGCGGCGAGTCCGGAGCGGCGCTGCAGGCGGGTCTGGCGGAGGAGCTGGCGGAGGCACAGCGGGCGGTCGCAGCGCGCACGGACGAGGCCGTGATCACTCTCGAGGCAGCTGCGGCGGAGGCTGCTGCTGCCGCGCGTGACGCGTCGCAGGCGAGCGGCCAGGCTGCCGAGCGAGCGCGGGTGGCACATGCACGTGTGGCCGTCGCCGAAGCAGCCGTCGTCGCTTCGGCGGAGGCACGGTTGGAGGCGCTTCGCCGTGAGCGCACTGCGGTGGAGGCGCAGATCTCGGGCGCCGCGGGTGGGCAAGACGAGGCGCATCGCCGCCGACTGGCGCTCGGCGCAGTTCACGAGCGGCTCGGTAGCCGGCGCGAGGGCGCACGCGCACTGCTCGCCAGGCTCGCGGCGGAGCACGCGGACGCGAAGGCGTTCACCGTCGGCGACGCTCCGACCCCTGCCGACCTCGAGCAGGCCGCGAACGAGGCGGCCGCAACAGCACGTGCGGCCGCCAGCGAGCGGGACGACCTGGCCGAGCGTTCACGGGCGACCCGCGAGCGGCTCGGAGTGCTGGAGCTCTCGATCTCCGAGCGCGAAGGGCTCACGCCCGCCGCCCGCGCGCTCGCGGAGCTCGGCGAGCGGCTAGCCCTCTCGGAGGTCGAAGCCGACCCCGGCGCCGAGCGCGCCGTCGCCGCAGCGCTGGGGCATCGCGCATCGGCTTTGCTCGCCGGCGATGCGGGCGCGGCGCTTCGCCTCGTGGAGAGGGCACGTGCAGACGGTCTGGGCAGCCTCGTCGTCCTGGTGGGACGCGACCCGCAGTCGCTCGTCGCCGAGTTGCCGGTCGTTCCGCTCGACGACCTGCTCGACTCGACCTCCGCCGCCGTCACGATCGAGGGCTTTGGCTTCGATCCCGACCGCGGCGAGCTGTGGTTCGCCGGTGAGACGGCAGAGGCGGTCCTGCTCGAGATGGAGGCGCGTCGCCGTACGCTCGCCGACGAGGCCGAAGCGCTCGACTCCCGCGCGAAGGCGGCCGTCACCCTCGCAGCCGAAGCTGCAGCCGCGGCGGCAGCCGCCGAGGAGTCGTACGCAGCGGTGGCGCACCTGCGAGAGCGGATCCTCGACCCGGCTGCGATCGCCCGCGCACAGCGGGTCGTCGAGCGGCTGGAGCGCCTGCTCTCACGCGCGGCCGAGAACGCGGCGCAGATCGACGCCACGCTCGCAGCGCACGCGGCCGCAGGTGTCGAGCGGTCTGGCGCGTTCGGGGGTGAGCTTCGGAGGCTCTCGGATCTCGAAGAGGCGGCCCGCGCGGAAGCCGCGGCTGCCACGGCCCGAGCTCGAGCGGCCGAAGTGCTGGTCGCCCGTCTCGGTGGTGCTGTCGACGAGGTTGCGGTGGAAGGCGCCGACACGGCCGAGCTCGCCGCTGAGGCCGCCCGCTTGCTCGCCGACGCAGAGGTGGCTGCTCGCGTGGGCCGCGAGGCCACGGACCGTGCACGTGTCGCCGAGGCCGCACTGGTCGCGCGGGCTCCGCGCCGCACCGGCGCCGATCCCGACCTGCTCGGCCGCTTGGGCGCCTCGGCAGAGCTGCTCGTCACCTGGCTCGGCCGGGCATCCACGCTCGCTTCGCGGTTCGAGGCTCCCGTCCGTGCCCGCGCCGACGCCGGGTCGACGCGCGCCGGTGACCTCGGCGCCGAGTTGCGGCGTCTGGGGGCGGCCGAGGTCGAGCTGCGCCGCTCGGCGGACGAGGCAGCCGAGCGTCTGACGTCGACCGAGGTCGAGCTGGCCCGGCTCGACGGAGAGGCGGAGGAGGCACGCCGAAGGCTCGACGAGGCGTCGGCGGTCGCCGGCGACAGCGGCGCGGAGGCTCCTGGGGACAGTCCCCCTGCGGGGGACAGTCCCCTCTCAGGCGTCGCCGAGGACCGAGATGAGCTCGTCGTGCGCATCGAGCGGCTCGACTCACGGCGCGAGGCGCTCGGGCAGGTGAACCCGCTCGCCCGCGAGGAGTACGAGGCGGAGAAGGAGCGTCTCGAGGAGCTCGCGGGACAGCGCCAGGACCTCGAGGCGTCGCTCGACGAGCTCGAGAAGCTCAGGGACGAGCTCGCCGAGACCGTTGCGCGCCGCTTCGACGAGACGTTCGCCGCCGTCTCGCAGAACTTCACGGAGGTCGCCGAGACGCTGTTCCCCGGCGGCGAGGGCCGGCTGCGGCTCGTGGAGGCCGACGAGGACGGTGCCGAGCCCGGGATCGAGGTCGAGCTGCGACCGGCCGGCAAGCGGATCACCCGGCTTTCGCTCCTCTCCGGCGGCGAGAAGGCACTTGGTGCGATCTCTTTCCTGTTCGCCCTCTTCCTCGCGAAGCCCTGTCCCTTCTACCTTCTCGACGAGGTCGAAGCGGCACTCGACGACACGAACATCGCACGCTTCGTCGAGCTCCTGCGCCGCTACGCGGACCGCGCCCAGTTCGTCGTGATCACGCACCAGAAGCGCACCATGGAGGCCGCGGACGTGCTCTACGGCGTCACCATGGGCGGCGACGGCGTGAGCCAGATCGTCTCGCGCCGACTGCCGCGGCACGAGCACGTAGCCGTGTCGGCATGAGGCTCGCGATCGCGGCAGTAGGCGCCCTTGCGGCCGCGCAGCGGACGCCTTCAGGGTCATGCGCGACCGGAATCTGCGCGAGCGGATTCCGGGATCTCGCGTCAGCGAGATCTCGCCTGCCGGCAGGATGAGCCGCACCTGGTCTGAGCTGCTCGGCGACGACCCTCCGCCGGAGATCGACGAGCCGGAGCAGGCCGGACTCCTTGCGCGGCTGCGCGACTCCCTCGGCAAGAGCAGGCGCGCGCTGACGGAGCAGCTTGCCCCGGCAGCGTTCGACCCCGCGGACGCGGAGGCCTGGGAGCGGCTCGAGATCGCGCTCATCCAGGCCGATGTCGGCGTTCCGGCAACGGCGGAGCTCGTCCGACGGCTGGAAGGGCGTGGCGACCTCGGCGATCTCGGGGTCGCCCTCGCCGAGGAGATCGAGACGCTTCTCGGCGAGCCGGCAAATCTGGCCGTTGCGGCGAGACCGTCGGTGATCCTCGTCGTCGGCGTCAACGGCACCGGGAAGACGACGACGATCGGAAAGCTGGCACACCAGCTGCAACGACACGGCCGCAGCGTCCTGCTCGGCGCGGCCGACACGTTCCGGGCGGCGGCCGAGGAGCAGCTCGAGATCTGGGCCGACCGCGCAGGCGCCGACTTCGTCGGCGGCTCGGGTGGCGCCGACTCGGCCGCGGTTGCGTTCGACGCGGTAGAGGCCGGTCGTGCGCGCGGCAAGGATGTCGTCGTGGTCGACACCGCCGGCCGCCTTCACACGCAGTCGAACCTGATGGAGGAGCTCGCCAAGGTGCGTCGCGTGATCGAGTCACGGTTGGAAGGTGCACCGCACGAGACTCTGCTCGTCGTCGATGCGACGACCGGGCAGAACGGTCTCCAGCAAGCACGTCTGTTCGGCGCAACCGCTCAGGTGACCGGCGTCGCTCTGACGAAGCTCGACGGCTCGGCGAAGGGCGGTGTGGCCATCGCGATCGCGCACGAGCTCGGGTTGCCGGTCAAGCTCGTCGGCGTCGGTGAGGAGATCGACGACCTACGCCCGTTCGACGCGGGCGACTTCGCGCGAGCTCTCGTCGGGATCGCGTAGAGGACGGAGCGTTGCAGACGAGGCGACCGCGTCGTAGGCTTCGGCCACCAGCGTCTCGAGTCCTGCGGCGGGAGGAGGTGGGGGGTGGCCGTCGCGGTGTTCATGCACTTTCCGGGGCTCCGGCGGGAGGAGTACGACCGGCTGATGGCCGACCTCGCGCTCGATGCGAACCCGCCGCTGGGCGAGATCCTCCATGTCGCCGCAGACGCTCGCCAGGGGATCAACGTGGTCGATCTCTGGCAGACGAAGGAAGCAGCAGAGGGCTTCATCGAAGAACGGCTGCGTCCGGCCCTGCAGGCACGCGGCGTCGACGTCGAGCTGTCGATCGAAGTGCTACCGCTGCGCAATCTGTTCGCACCCGACCTCGACACGATCGGGCGCATAGGCGCCGTATCGCTCCCGGAGCGGGCAGCCGGCGCACCGCTCTGACGTGCTGGTGCTCGTCGATCGGAGGTCGATCAGTCGTCTCCGGCGGCCAGAGGAACCGGCGTTGACTCCACGATCACATCGAGGTACGCCTCCGCGACGAGGGACATCGAGCGGAGCGCGCTCAGGCCGATCAACTGCTCGTGCCATGCTTCGAGCGGCAGGGAGTCCAGCACGCGGTGAAGCTCCTTCGCGTGCACGGGCTCGAGCCTCGCGTGCAGCAGAAGCTGACCGAATGCCTCTCGCGGGTGTCCTGTCGTCTCGATCAACTGCTCGACGACGGCCCGGTCCGCAGCGTGCGCCTCGAGCTCCAGGAACCCGAGGATCGCAACCGGGTGGTCGTCTCTCATCCACCTGCGCTGCTCCGCGACGAGCTCCCCGATCTGAGGCGTGATCGGTAGCGACCGCACTTCATCCGGTTGGAGCCCGAGCGCCGCCAGGTCGTCGACCACTGCCCCTCCGGGCTCCGGGTGGTGGGTCTCCTCCGGGATGTGACGCTCCAGATACGCGATGAGACCGGTCGCGACAGCGTCGTCCGCTGTCCGTGCGCGAGCATGCTCGAGCGCCGCCTCCATGAGCGGGACCATCGACCGCGACACGTGATACGAGACCGTGAGGCAACGCGGGAACAGCTCCGGCGCATCCGGGTGCCGCAGCAGGAGACCGAGCGGCGCACCATACGCCGGAAGGGCGAGCTCGACCTTGCGGCCGAGACGCTCGCTCGCGGTCACCCGATGTCCCTCAGAGGACTGGCATCGCGACTTTGAACGTCGTCGTCGGTATGCCCTGCTCGTCGAGGCGCCGCTTGAGGTCGACGAGCACCCGGATCTCCTCGTCGCTCATCCCCTCGATGAACTCGGAGAACGCAGGGGGGACCGGGCCGTCGATCAGGCCCGCCTCGCGAAGAATCGATTCCCTTTCCCCTTCCCCACCCACAGGGGCCTCCTTCCTTGTCGTTGCCAGACCCGACGATACTACTGCGTCGTCTGCTCGATGACCCGCAGCGAGGTCTCTCTCAGGTCGTCGAGCGTGGAGCGTACGTTGGCGGCCGAGACGAGATTGCCCTTGCTCTCGTAGAGCGCGAGGGCCTGTTCGAGCGGCGCGTAACCCGCCTCGGGCCTGCCTGCGAGCACGAGCACCTCGGCCAGATCGGCGAGAGCATTCGCGTGCCAGTTGAGCATGTCCGTCTCCTCGCCGAGGGCGACCGCCTCGCGCGCGAGGCGGTCGGCTGCGGCGTGCTGCCCGCCACGAGCAAGAAGCTTCGCGCGGACTTGCCGCCAGAGCATGTTCGAGGTCACGTCGTCGCTCGTAGTGAGCTCCTCCGCCGCCTTTGTCCAACGCTCCGCCTCGTCGAGCTGCCCCAGCGCGTACAGGGATGACGCAAGCTGCCCGGCCGCGAGTGAACGGAAGCCGGTCTCGCCGAGCTGTTCGAGGAGCTCGTGCGTGCCGCGCGCGGCGCGTTCGGCGGCAGCCGCATCGCCGGCCAGAGTCTCGACCTCCCAGGCGGCCATGCCTCCCCCGACACGCCAGACCGTCTCTTGGCGCTCGGTCGCGGCGGCGTCTGCTGCCGCGAGCAACGCGCGGGCGTCGGTGAAGCTGCTGCGCATGGCCTCGAGCACCGCCCGCGCGTTGAGAGCCATCGAGTGTTGAGGCTGCTCTCGCTCGTACCAGCGCAGCACCTCGTCAACGGGCGTCGGGCCGTAGAACAGGGCCGTTCCCTTCCAGACGGGCAGCTCGCGCTCCCAACGTACGTACCCCGCGCGGTGTGCGTGCGTCAGCGCATGCTCGACCGCCTCGAGCATGGCGGTCCACCGGCATCGGATCAGCTCGGCCCATGCGGTGACCACCCACGCATCGGTCAGGCCACCCTCGTCACGAGCGCGAGCGAATACGGGCCGCGCCTCTTCGGCGAGCTCGAGCAGAATCGCGCTCGGTTCCGCTCCGGCACCGTCCGCACGCGGCATCTGCACGGCGATGCGCGCTGCGGCCAGTCTGCCGCGTAACTCGCCCGCGTTGTCGCCGGCTGCGGCTGCACGTGCGGCGGTCTCGTTCGCGAGATCGGTCGCAGCGACGAACTCGCCCGACAAGAAGAGCGTCTGGCTGAGGTCGAGTCTGAGCGCGACAGCCGGATCGTCGTCCGGGCGCAATGCGAGCGCTCGCCGTAGCAGCTTCACCGCGGCGCCGACGTCGTTCCGTCCCAGCGCGCGTGTGCCGACGGCTGCGAGCAGCGCCGCGGCGCGGAGGCCGAGGTCGCGCGCTCGCTCGTCCAGTGGCCGGAGCTGGCGCCGGTACCGGTATGCCTGCTCGAGGTGATAGCCGACGAGCTCGTCCGGCTCGACGAGCTCCGTGGCGCGTTCTCCGAGCCAGTCCGCGAAGCGCTCGTGCAACTCTGCGCGTGCTGCCTTCGGAAGCGTCTCGTACGCCGCGTCGCGAATCAGCAAGTGCCGGAACCGATATGCGTCCTCACCCTCGAGCTGTGAGGGCTCGGGCCGAACGAGCTCCTTGCGTACGAGCGCAGCAAGGCGTGAGCCGATTTGCGTCTCCTCGGGCCCAAGCGTCTGCACGGCGCCGCGATGAAAGACGCGCCCTTCGATCGCGCCACGTTGGAGCACCCCTCGCTCGGCCGGGTGGAGCTGATCGAGCCGAGCCGTCAGCAGGGCATGGATCGTCGGCGGCACCGACACGTCGTCTGTCGGCGCGTCCCGCAGCAGGCCGATCATCTCCTCGACGAAGAGCGGGTTGCCCTCGGCGGCTTCGCGGATCTTCTCCTGAAGTGCCGTGGGGAGCCGAGCATCCGCGGCGACGCGCTCGATCAGCGTGTCGGTCTCGCGGGGGGAGAGCCCTTCCAGCACCAGCGTTGTCGCGTTCGGGTGACGGTCGGCCCAGCCTGGATGCTGCTCCAGGAGCTCGTTGCGCGCAATGCAGCAGAGCAGGAGCGGAGCATCGCGGGAGAGTGTCGTCACTTGCTCGATCAGCTCGAGAAAGGCGGGCTCGCCCCACTGGATGTCGTCGAACACGCAGACCAGCGGCAGCTCGCGTGCCGCAGCCTCGAACAGCTTCCGCACCGAGAACGCGATCTCCTCGGTGGAGTCCAACGTCTCCTCCGACCCGAGCAGGCCGTGCAGCGTCGCGAGCACGGGCTCGTCGAGCGAAAGGTGCGGAAATCGTGGCTCGAGCTGCCGCAGAACCGGGACGACCGGCCAGTAGGTGATTCCCTCGCCGTACGAGACACATCGGCCGCGCACCACGGCCGGGCCGTCGAGGGAGCCGACGAACTCGGCGGCGAGTCGCGACTTTCCGACTCCCGCCGCGCCGATGATGGTGACGAGCGCGCATGAGCGGTCACGCTGTGACGACTCGAAGGCGTCGAGCAGGCGACGCAGCTCTGCTCGACGGCCGACCATCGCACGTCCGGCCGCTGTTCGCGAGAGGTGTCGCGCTCGACGCTGATCAGCCGCCAGGCTGCGCAACGGGCGCGCGCTTCCCTTTCAGGACGAGCGGCGCCACCGCCTCCGCCACGACCGCCCGCTGTACGAGCGCGAACGTCTCCGGGCCGAGCAGGATCTCGTCGGGTCCTGCCGCCTGCTCGAGCCTGGCGGCGAGATTGACGGCGTCGCCCGCCACGAGCCGTTCCTCCGTTCCGGTCACCACCTCGCCGGTGTTGATGCCGATCCGCAGGGCCAGCTGCGTGCCGTACTCGGTCTCGAGCTCCTGGTTCAGAGGCACCATCGCTTCGCGGAGTGCCGTCGCCGCGTGTGCTGCGCGCCATGCGTCGTCCTCGTGCAGCACGGGAACGCCGAAGACCGCCATCACTGCGTCGCCGATGAACTTCTCGACCGTCCCGCCGTGGCCCTCTATCAGGCGCCTTCCCGTCTCGAAGTACCGCTCGAGCACACGACGCAGCGTCTCCGGATCGAGGCGTTCGCCGAGCTCGGTCGACGCGATCACGTCGCAGAACAGCACCGTGACACGCTTACGCTGCTCCTCCGCGCTTGCCACGGTGGCCGGCGCGCCACATTGCGCGCAGAACCTGAAGGCCGTCGCATTGTCGTGACCGCAGTTCGAACAGTGCGGCATGGGACGAGTCTAGGACGACCGTGGTCTGCGTTACCAGCACGGATCCTCGGTCGTCTCAGGCATTCGGCGTGGTCAGACGGTGCTCCGGCTGTCCGTACACTTTCGCGACCGTGTTCGACACGCTTTCTGGACGGTTGCAGGCAGTGCTGGGCGACGTCGGCAGAGCAAAGCGGCTCGACGAGGAGTCGGTCTCGAAGGCGATGCGCGAGATTCGTCTCGCGCTGCTCGAGGCGGACGTCAACTTCGAGGTCGTGAAGGGCTTCGTCGAGGGCGTACGCGAGCGTGCGCTCGGTCACGACGTCCTCCAGGGGCTCGACGCGGGGCAGCAGGTGGTCAAGATCGTCCACGAGGAGCTCACGGAGCTCATGGGCGCGGCCGACGCGAAGCTCGTCTTCGGCCGGCCGCCGACCGTTGTGCTCGTCTGTGGCCTGCAGGGGTCCGGCAAGACCACGACCTGCGCGAAGCTCGCGCTGCACCTCCGCAAGCACGAGGGCAAGACGCCAGGGCTCGTTGCCGCCGATCTGCAGCGCCCCGCTGCGATCGACCAGCTCGAGCAGCTCGGTCGTCAGATCCAGGTGCCCGTCTACCGCGGCGAGGGCGGCGACGCCGTCGCCGTCTCCAGGGACGGCGTCGAGTGGGCCGCCGGGCAGGGGTGCGACGTCGTGATCGTCGACACGGCGGGTCGGCTACACGTCGACGAGGAGCTCATGACGGAGCTGGAGCGGATCCACGCTCAGGTGAAGCCGCTCGACGTGCTGCTCGTGCTCGACGCGATGACCGGGCAGGAGGCTGTCAACGTGGCGCAGGCGTTCCAGGAGCGGATCGCGTTCGACGGCGTCGTGCTGACCAAGCTCGACGGGGACGCGCGCGGTGGCGCGGCGCTCTCGGTGAAGGCGATCACCGGGCGGCCGGTGATGTTCGCCGCAGTCGGCGAAAAGGTCGATGCGCTCGAGGTGTTCCACCCCGACCGCATGGCTTCGCGGATTCTCGGCATGGGCGACGTGCTGACACTGATCGAGAAGGCGGAGCAGGCGGTCGCGGAGGACGAGCAGGAGGAGCTCGAGCGGCGGATCCGCGCCGGCGAGTTCAGCTTCGACGACTTTCTGGCCAGCTACCGCATGCTGCGCCGGATGGGGCCACTCAAGGGAGTCCTCAAGATGATCCCTGGGATGGGAGGCCAGCTCGACGCGCTCGACATCGACGAGCGGCAGATGGCTCGCATCGAGGCGATCGTGCTCTCGATGACCCCCGCGGAGCGCCACACTCCCCACCTGATCAACGGTCCGCGCCGTCGCCGCATCGCCGGCGGGAGCGGCACGTCCATCGACGAGGTGAACCGGCTGCTGCAGGCACGCAAGCAGATGCAGAAGATGATGCGTCAGATGGGCAAGGGCAAGCTGCCCGGCCTCCCTCCGGAGCTCACCGGCGGCGCAAAGCGTTAGAGGCAGCTAGCCTTTCTCCTTCAAACGAACGAGAAAGGCTTGAGAACATGGCAGTACGCATGAGGCTGACGCGCGTCGGGTCGAAGAAGAACCCGATCTACCGCGTCGTCGTCGCCGACTCGCGCTCACCGCGCGACGGTCGGTTCATCGAGATCATCGGACGCTACAACCCTCAGACCGACCCGTCGACGATCGATCTCGACGAGGCGAAGGTCAAGGACTGGCTCGCCAAGGGTGCGCAGCCGAGCGACCCGGTGCGCAAGCTGATCAAGGTCGCCGGCATCCAGTAACGCGGGTGGAGGAGCTCCTCACGTGGGTTGCGCGGCACCTCGTCGACGATCCGGACGCGGTCCGGGTGGAGACGGTCGAGACCGACGAGGCCACCGTTCTCCGCCTGCACGTTGCGCCGGATGACGTGGGCAAGGTGATCGGGCGGCAGGGCCGGCTCGCGCGGGCGCTGCGCACGCTCGTCCGGGCCGGTGGCGGACGCGCCGGGCGCCGGATCGTGCTCGAGATCGCCGATTAAGTGGTCGCGCACTAACCCGCCGTGCCGGAGCTCGTCCCCGTCGGCCGGGTCGGTCGGCCCCACGGGCTGGACGGCGCGTTCGTCGTGGAGCGTCCGAGCGACGACGAACGGCGGTATCAGGTCGGCGGGGTGCTCCTCGTCGACGGGGAGCCTGCCACCATCGTCCTCTCGCGCCGTGCCGGTGCGCGTCGCCGCGCGATCAAGCTCGATCGGCCGGTGGAGCGCGGCCAGCAGCTCGCCGTCGACCGCGCCGACCTGCCACCCGCGGACGAGGGCCACTTCTACGTCTTCGAGCTGGTCGGGCTCGCCGTTCTCGACGAATCGGGCCGCGAGGTGGCGACCGTACGCGAGGTGCGGCCCGGCGTCGCGAACGACAATCTCGAGCTCTCCACCGGAGCGCTCGTACCCATGATCGAGGAGGCGGTGCTGGAGATCGACATCGAGGGCAAGCGTGTCGTCGTGGCGGCGGCCTTTCTCGACTGACGGCTACCCTGGACCGCCGTGCGCATCGACGTCTTCACGCAGATCCCGCATGCCTTCTCGTGGATGACCGAGCACGCGCCGATCGCAAACGTGCTCGGTCGGGAGCTGGAGCTGCGCCTGTTCAACTACCGCGACACGACACCGCTGCGGGCGGGCCAGGTCGACGACGCCCCATATGGCGGCGGGGCCGGGATGGTGCTCCGGGTCGACGTCGTCGCGGCAGCGCTGGACGCGGCCTACGGTGACGCCAAGCCGGCGCGCATCGTCGCGTTGACGCCGCAGGGGCGCCAACTCGACCAGCCGCTCGTCGAGGAGCTGGCCGCCGAGCATGAGCTCGTGGTGCTCTCCTCGCGCTTCGAGGGGTTCGACGAGCGGATCGTCGGTCACCTGTGCAGTGACGCGATCTCGATCGGCCCGTACGTGCTCTCCGGTGGGGAGCTGCCGGCGATGGTGCTCGTCGACGCGGTCGCACGCCGGCTGCCTGGGGCGCTCACGGAGGGCTCGGGCGAGAGCGAGAGCTTCTCCGCCGACCTGGACGGTGGCCTCGAGTACCCGCACTACACGCGACCCCCGGAGTTCCGGGGCTGGGGAGTCCCGGAGATCTTGCTCTCCGGCGACCACGGTCGCGTCGAGACGTGGCGCAAGGAGCAGAGCGTCACGAGGTCGTTGCGGTGAGCGAGCGGGACCTGTACGGGTTGCCACCCGCCGACGAAGCAGATGCAGATGCATCCGCCGAGACGCCCGCAGAGCGTTCCGACGGAGCTGCGGACGGCGTCCCGACGGAGCGACCTGCCGACGACCTGCCGTCGTGGCTGCGCCCCCCGGTCACGGATCACGAGCCGCCGCCGTTACCCGACACCTTCGGCGCCGCCGAGGGCCCGCCACCATCTGCAGAGCAGCCACCCGGCCGTGGGCCGATCTTCGCCGGTGCCGTGGCGGGGCTGCTCGGCGCGCTCACCGGAGCTGCCGCGTGGGGGCTCGTCGCGCTGTGGACGGATCACGAGCGAGGCATCGTCGCCTGGGGGATCGGCTTGCTCGTGGCAGGCGCGATCCGGCTCGTAGCCGGCCGCGGCGGCCACGAGCTGCAGCTCGTCGCGGTGGTGGAAGTGCTCGGGGCGATCCTGCTCGGCAAGTACCTGGCGTTCGCCTTCCTCCTGGAGAACGACTTCGGGACGAGACTCGACGTGCTCTCGATCGACACCTTCGACCTGTTCCGCGGCAGCCTCGGCGACCTCTTCAGCACCTCCGACCTTCTCTGGATCGCCTTCGCGATCGTGTCGGCGTGGGTGATCCTCGTCCCCGCGGACGCGCCCGGTGAGGCACGCGTCGGGGCTGACCACGAGTACCACACGCGCAACCCGGTCGACCGCTTCACGCGCAAGCTTCCGCGCGACCTTCGGATAGCGGTCGACTGGTTCGTCACCATCGCCGGTGCCGTCGCCATCGTCCTGCTCGTCAAGGCGTACGTCGTGAACCCGTACCGGATCCCGTCGTCGTCCATGGAGCCGACGCTTCACTGCGCTCGCCCGGGCAACGACTGTGAGGCCCGCTTCTCCGACCGTGTGCTTGCGAACCGCTTCGTCTACCACCTGCGCGACCCGAAGCGTGGCGAGATCGCCGTCTTCGAGACTCCACCCAAGGCGTGCGGTGTGGGGGGAACGTTCGTGAAGCGGGTCATCGGCTTGCCGGGCGACAAGCTCGAGGTCAGGCTGATCCGCGGCGACGGCTTCGTGTTCATCAACGGCAAGCGCCTGGAGGAGCCGTACGTGCGCTCCGATCGCAGGCAGCTCAATGCATCCTTCGGCCCGGTCACCGTGCCGAAAGACCATTACTTCATGCTCGGCGACAACCGCGAGCAGTCCTGCGACTCGCGGGAGTGGGGTGCGCTGCCGCGCGACAACCTGATCGGCAAGGTCTTCGCCACGTACTGGCCGCCGCAACGGCTGTCGTTGCATTGACGAGACGCGCCCCTACGAGGGGGCTCCGTTTCGCTATCATCCGCAGCCGGCCGACGGCCGACCCTTTCGCATGAGCACGATCATCGAGAGCATCGAGCAGCGCCAGCTACGCGGCGACATCCCCATCTTCAAGGCCGGGGACACCGTCCGCGTTCACTTCAAGGTGATCGAGGGAAATCGACAGCGTGTGCAGGTGTTCGAGGGGGTCGTGATCAAACGGCAGGGCTCGGGTGCGCGCGAGACGTTCACGGTGCGCAAGAACTCGTTCGGTGTCGGGGTCGAGCGCACGTTCCCGGTGCACTCGCCCAAGATCGACAAGCTCGAGGTGGCGATGATCGGCGACGTCAACCGGGCGAAGCTGTATTACATCCGCGGCCGGGTCGGCAAGAAGGCCCGCGTGCGCGAGCTCCGACAGAGCTAGCTCGTCGGAAACGCGCGACGCCCGATTCCGACTAACGTAGGTCGGCGTGCGTCTCGTCTCCGCGTCGTGTCTGCTGGCGCTCGTGCTTGTCGGGTGCACGGCCGAGCGACCCGAGCAGGAGGCCGCCCGCAAAGCGGTCGAGGCGCACCTCGTCGGAATGGCCGGCTACGAGGATCACGTCCGCTGTACGCGCAACCCGCGCCCGTGGTTCATTGAACAGCCCGCCAGTGTGCTCATCTGCGCTGCGCGCCGCGACGACGGGGATTGCGACTGGTTCCGCGTCAGTGCGAAGGATGGAGCCCTCGAGGTGGCTCTCGACCGCGAGCGCGGCGGTTGCATCCTGCCCGTCTAGTCACATCAAGCCTCCAGAACCGACACGAAGTCGGCACGAGCTCGTCCGAGGTACCGCGCTATCCTCGCCCCGTGCCTGTCAGCACCGGCCAGCGACTGCTCCGTTACGACAGACGGCTCGGTGTGCGGCGCGTCGCGGGAGCGGACGAGGCCGGTCGTGGCTCGCTCGCCGGCCCGCTCGTTGTCGCAGGCGTGCTGCTCGACTACGCGGCGCTGCGCGGTCACCGCGTGCGGCCGCTCGCGACGCTCAACGACTCCAAGCAGGTTGCGCCCGACGAGCGGGAGGAGCTCTACCGGGCCGTGATCGCGTGCGCGAGCCGTGTCTCGGTGCGGATCATCCCGTCGGGAGAGATCGACCGAAACGGGCTTCATCGCTCGAACCTGTGGGGCTTGCGCACGGTGCTTGCCGACCTCGCACCCCCTGCGGATGCGTGCCTGGTGGACGGGTTCCGTCTTGGTCCGGCTGCGCCGCCGCACGTCGCGGTCGTCGACGGCGACACACGTAGCGCCGCCATCGCTGCGGCCTCGATCGTCGCCAAGGTGACTCGAGACCGCCTCATGAGGCGCCTCGACGCCCTCTACCCTCGTTACGGGTTCTCGTCGCACGTCGGCTACATCACGCCGGCCCACACGGCGGCCGTGCTCGAGCACGGGCCTTGTGAGCAGCACCGCCGCAGCTTCGACAGCCGGGCGTACGTCGACGGTTGGAGAGATCGCGGCGGCGTGAACCACGGCGAGCGGGTCGCGGCGCGCCACTACAGGTTGCGCGGCTACCGCGTGCTGGCGGCGAACGTGCGCTGCGGCGGCTACGAGCTCGATCTCGTGCTGCGCCGTGGCAGCCGCCTGGTGTTCTGTGAGGTGAAGGAGAAGACGGGGGACGGCTTCGGCCGGCCGGCGGAGATGGTCGACGAGGAGAAGCTGCGGCGCGTGACACGTGCGGCAGGCGCGTGGCTTGCGGCGCATCCGGAGCTCGGCGGGCTTACGTTCGGGTTCGAGGTGGCAGCCGTTCTCGAGGGTCGCGTCACGCGCCTGCGCCACGTCGCGTAGCGGGCTAGAGGCGTGTGATCGCGGCCACGACGAGCACGACGAGCAGACCCGCACCGCCGGCTGCGACCGCGACCAGCCAGACCTTTGTGACGCTTCGTGTCCACGCGGGCAGCTCGATGTTCCATGGAGGATCGCCGACCCGCGCTCGCGTACGCCGGCGCCAATGTGTACTTGCGACGACGGCGAATACGAACCCGGCGGCGATCAGGGCGAGCCCGATCGAATACCAGCCCGTTCCGGCGACGATCGCACCGATCGTGATCGCGGTGAAGCTGACGACGATCGCCGTCATCGGTGCCTGGACGGTGGTGCCGTGGCGCGCCATGACGGATCGATCTTACGTCTGCCCGGCGCGCTCGTTCGGACGCTTCGTGACCGGCTCGCGACCCGGTGTGCGTCGACGAGGCTTAACAGCAGGTCAATACGCGCGATCGCTCGTCCTGGCTACATTCCGGAGACCGGGGGGCACTATCCCCAAACGGGCGCATCCGTCAGCACGGCCCAACGGCCCGGATGCGCCGGCCCACGATGTGGGCGGGAGAAACCTCCGGGTGACAGCTCATCGTGACCCGGAAAGGACTCTCGACACCCTCATGACCACGCGTATCCGTACCTGGATCCTGCTCGCGGGGCTCAGCGCCCTCCTCGTCTCCGTCGGCGCCCTGATCGGCGGGCCCAGCGGGCTCCTCTTCTTCCTCGTCCTGGCGATCGGGATGAACCTCGCCATGTACTGGTGGTCGGACAAGCTCGCGCTGAAGCTGAGCCGTGCCCGGCCGTTGGCCGACGATGAGTTGCCGGCAGTGCACGAGGACGTCCGTTCGCTCTGCGAGCGCGCGGGGCTGCCGCTGCCGCGGCTCTATCTGATCCCGTCCGAGCAGCCAAATGCGTTCGCCACAGGCCGCAGCCCACGTCACGCAGCGGTGGCCGTTACCGAGGGCCTCGTCCAGTCGCTTCCGCGGGACGAGGTGCGCGCCGTGCTCGCGCACGAGCTCGCGCACGTCAAGAACCGCGACATCCTCGTCGCCTCGATCGCAGCGATGATCGGCGCGGCCATCTCCGCGGTCGCGCACTTCCTGCAGTTCTCCTGGCTGTTCGGTGGCGACGACGACGAGAGCCCGCTCGGCATCGTCGGGACGCTGGCGGCGATCATCCTCGCCCCGCTGGCTGCGATGGTGCTCCAGCTCGCCGTCTCGCGGCAGCGGGAGTACCTCGCCGACGAGACCGCCGCCGGCTGGCTCGGCGAGGGGCGGCCGCTCGCATCGGCGCTGGCCAGCCTCGAGCGCGGTGTGCAGTGCCGCGCCGATGGCGGTCAACCCGGCGACCGCCTCGCTCTACATCGCGAGCCCGCTCTCCGGTCGCGGCATGTCGTCGCTCTTCTCGACCCACCCGCCGATCCCGGTGCGGATCGAGCGCCTGCGCACGCGGGACGCCAGCAAGCGGCATCCACTGGATGCTCTGAGGCAGCCGGTCCAGGAATCGGCCATGGCGGCGTCGAACACGTCGCCATGGCCGATCTCGCAGGAGGCCCTGTACCGCGAGCTCGGCTCCGTCGACCTGTCGCTGTCCTGGTCGGAGCAGGAGCTACCCGAGCGCGAGCGGACGAAGCACGTCCACCGGCTGCACCCGTACCTGGGCAAGTTCGTGCCGCAGCTCGTGGAGGTGCTGCTGGATCGATACGTGCCCGCGGGTGGACGTGTCCTCGATCCGTTTGCGGGGTCGGGAACGACCCTCGTGCAGGCCCTCGAGCAGGGCTACGACGCGACCGGCGTCGACGTGGCGAGCTTCAACTGCCTGCTGATGCGGGTGAAGACGCGCCCGTACAACCTCGATGCGCTTCGCCGCGACCTGCTGTGGGCGCACGAGCAGGCAGAGGCGTTCGAGCCCACGGGGCGAGTCCCTGCCGGGCGCGCCGCGCTACGTCCGCGAGTGGTACGCGCCGACGGCTGTCGAGGAGCTGCTGCACTACCGCTCGCTCGTCGAGCAGGTCGGGTCTGCGGACGTGCTCTGCGTGATCCTTGCCCGCTCGGCGCGGTCGGCGCGCCTGACGACCCATTTCGACCTCGACTTCCCTGCGGCACCTCAGCAGCGGGGAGTACTGGTGCCACAAGCACAAGCGAACGTGTCGGCCCGTCGGGTCTGCGCGCCGGTTCCTGCTCCGGTACACGCTCGACACGCTCGACCGGATCGAGACCTTCGCCGCGTCCAGGCGGCCCGAGCGCTACGCCGAGGTGCTCCACGGTGACGCGCGCGACCTCGAGCTGGGCGAGGCGTTCGACGGCGTCGTCACCTCACCGCCCTATCCGGGGCTGATCGACTACCACGGCCAGCACCGCTACGCGTACGAGCTCCTCGGACTCGACGAGCGCCGTGACCGGGAGCTGGGCAGGCCCGCGCTCGGCACGGGTCGCAAAGCGATCGAGGCGTACGTCGAGGGGGTCGCGGGTGTGCTCCGCAACGCACGTGGCGTGCTCCGCGACGGGCGCCTCCGTCTGCGTCGTCGTCAACGACCGCCGTGACCTCTACGGCGAAGTGCTCGACCGAGCCGGCCTGCGGATCGTCGACAGGCTCGAGCGACACGTCAACCGCCGCACGGGGCTTCGCGGCGGCCAGTACTACGAGTCGATCATCGTCGCCGCCGCGGCCTGACACCGTCTCGCGGCGGCGCAGCGCCGGGATGCAAGGATTCTGTCAGGGTTGAGAACGCGGTCCGGGGCGCGTTGCTACGGTCGGGCGCAACCCACCGTCATGGAGGTACCAATGCGCACCATCCTCCGGCGGCGGCCCTCGCCTGCGATGGTCGTCGCGTGTATCGCGCTGCTCGTAGCTCTGAGCGGCACGGGTATCGCCGCGGTCGCCGCGCTCCCGAACAACAGCGTCGGCACCGCCCAGCTGAAGGGCAACGCCGTCACGAACGGGAAGCTCGCGGCCAACGCCGTCACAGGCCCGAAGGTCAAGAACGGCTCTCTCCAGAAGGCGGACTTCGCCGCCGGACAGCTTCCCGCGGGGAAGGCCGGTCCAGCAGGTCCCGCCGGGCCTGCCGGCCCCGCCGGCCCAGCCGGGCCAGCGGGCGTGATCGGCAAGGTTCAGCTTCGTCAGCAGGCGATCGACATCCCCTCGCTTGCGCCCCCGCAAAACGGCGCCTACAACACCAACGACGTGACCCAGAACTGTGCCGGGACCGAGAAAGCCATCTCGGCCGGTACCGGCTGGAACCCCGACACGGACAACCGCGAGTTGTTCGTCGTGGAGATGAGGCCGAACGTGAACGGGGCCGGTGAGGTGATCGGGTACACAGCCAAGGGCGGGAACGACAGCGGTGCCACGAGCACGTTCACGCTCTACGTGCTCTGCTACGGGTAGCTCGACGCGCCTCGGAACAGCGCTCAGGAGCGGGCCGGGTCCCGCTCCTGACGCGCGGCCCGGCCGGCCAGGCGGAAGCCCGGCACAGACCGGGCACACACACGTCACATGTCTGCCCGTAGCGTCGAGGTGTGCTCGGGCGGGCCGTCACCTTTGCCCTCGTCGGGCTCGAGCCGCGCCGAGTCGAGGTGGAGGCGCACCTGCCGAAGGGCATACCCGCCTTCACCGTCGTCGGGATGGCCGATCGCGCCTGCCAGGAGGCGAAGCACCGCGTTCGCAGCGGCGTGATCTCGGCGTTGCTCGCGTGGCCGGACGAGACGCGGATCACCGTCAACCTCGCGCCGGCGGCGCTGCGCAAGGAAGGCACGGGCTTCGACCTGCCGATCGCGCTGGCGCTGCTCGCCGCTTCGCGCCAGGTTCCTCCGGAGCGACTGGCCGAGCACGCCTGCCTGGGCGAACTGGCGCTCGACGGCCGTGTCAGGCCCGTGATGGGAACGATCGCAGCCGCCGAAGGGGCCGCCCAGGCGGGCTTCCGACGGGTCCTGTGCGCCGCGCCGTCCGCACCGGAGGCCGCGCTGGCCGGCATCGAGGCGCTCCCCGTACGACACCTCGCGGAGGCCGTCGCATACCTACGCGGCGAGACCGACCTGCAGCCCGCAACGCCTGCAGAGGCAGCCCTCGCCGACGGGCTCGGCCCCGATCTGGCAGACGTCCGCGGCCAGGAGCGCGGCCGGCGGGCGCTGGAGATTGCGGCGGCGGGGGAGCACAACGTCCTCCTCGCAGGCCCACCGGGCACCGGCAAGACCATGCTCGCGAGACGGCTGCCCTCGCTGCTCCCGGCACTCACCCGCGAGGAAGCGCTCGAGGTCACGCGCATCCACTCCGTCGCCGGCCTCCTGGCGCCGGGGCGGTCCCTGCTGGCAACGCCGCCCTTCCGCGCCCCGCATCACGGTGCCTCCGCGGCGGCAGTGGTCGGTGGCGGGGTGAATCCGCGTCCCGGGGAGGTGAGCCTCGCTCACCGCGGCGTGCTGCTCCTCGACGAGCTGCCCGAGTTCCCACGCTCCGTGCTCGAGACACTGCGGCAGCCGCTCGAGGACGGCTACGTCTCGGTCGCGCGGGTCGGCGGTCGCGCGATCTTCCCCGCACGCTTCAGGCTCGTCGGGACCATGAACCTCTGCCCGTGCGGCGGTCGCGGTGACCCGGCGCTCGCCTGCACGTGCGCACCGGCGCGGCTCGCCTCCTACCGCGAGCGGCTGTCCCGTGCCTTGCTCGACCGCTTCGATCTGGTCGTCGCGACGCCTCGGCCCCGCGCAGCCGAGCTCGCGGCACCACCCGGCGAGCCGTCAGATCCCGTGCGTGAGCGTGTTGTCTCGGCCCGGTCGGTGCTCGAGCGCTCACACCCGCGGCGGACGCCCGCAGCGTCCGAGCTGCTCGACAGGGCGGTCGACCGGCTGCCGCTCTCGGGTCGGGGCCGTGCCCGCGTGGCGCGGGTAGCGCGCACGATCGCCGCTCTCGCGGGCTCGAGCGAGGTCGCGCCGGAGCATCTCGCCGAAGCTCTTTCGTACCGCTCGCCTGCGGAGCTCCGGCCCGAATGACAACCCGGCGCGTGCGCCGGCGGGAGCGTGCCTATCCACCGCTGCTCGCCGCAATCCACGATCCACCTGCGGTTCTCTGGCTGCGTGGAGACGCCGACGCCACGCTCATGCAGGCGCCCGCGGCTGCAATCGTCGGTGCCAGAGCCTGCTCGTCCTACGGTCGCGCCGTGGCGCGCCTGCTCGGGCGTGAGCTCGCAGCGGCAGGTGTGGTCGTCGTGAGCGGAATGGCCCGCGGCGTCGACAGTGAGGCGCACCGCGGTGCGCTCGAGACAGGGGGCCGCACCATGGCGGTACTCGGCTGCGGCATCGACCGAGACTACCCGGCAGCCCACCGCGAGCTCGCGCAGCGCATCGTCGCCAACGGCGGGCTCATCGTGTCGGAGTACGAGCCTGGGGTCGAGCCCGCTCCATGGCGGTTCCCTGCGCGGAACAGGATCATTGCCGGGCTCTGCGCCGTCACGGTCGTCGTCGAGGCGCGCGAGCGGTCCGGCGCGCTCATCACTGCCGACTTCGCGCTCGAGGACGGTCGCGAGGTGATGGCTGTGCCGGGCGAGATCACATCGGCGCTGTCCGCCGGCGCCAATGCGCTCCTGCGACTCGGCGCGACACCTGTCACCGGGGCCGGCGACGTGCTCGAGGCGCTCGGGATCGAGCCTGCGCCTCAGCCCGAGCCTGCTGCGTTGACCCCGGCCGCCGCCGCGGTCACCGCTCGGCTCGCCGACGCCCCGGCTACGGCGGACGAGCTGGTCAGGTCGACCGGGCTCGGCGCGGCGGAGGTGGCCGCTGCGCTTGTCGAGTTGGAGCTCTCGGGCGCAGCCACTTCGGACGGCGGTCTCTACCGGCCAAGCTCTACGATCGCTCGGTGATCCCGTACTGGCTCGACGAGCCTGCGATTCCGCGCGCGCAGCCACATCACGACACCGTCGATGCCGTCGTGGTCGGCGGTGGCGTCACCGGGTGCTCGTGCGCGCTCACGCTCGCCGAGGCCGGGCTCCGCGTTCGGCTGGTCGACGCCCGCGGGATCGCAGAGGGGGCGAGCGGCCGCAACGGCGGCTTCGCGCTGCGTGGTGGCGGTGCGCCGTATGACGTGACGCGCGAGATGATCGGTGCGGTCGCGGCGCAGCGGCTCTGGCGACTCACGGAAGAGGCGATCGACCGGATGGAGCGGCTGGCCGGTGACACCTTCCGCCGCATCGGCAGCCTGCGCATCGCCGCCGACGAGGAGGAGCGTGACGAGCTCCGGTCGGAATACGACGCGATGGCCGGCGACGGACTGGCGGTCGGATGGCGAGACGACCTCGACGGGCCTCTCTCGGGTCGCTTTGCGGCCGCGCTGTTCCATCCCTGCGACGGTGCCCTGCAGCCGGCGCGTTGGGTGCGCCGCCTCGCAGGGCTCGCCGCCGAGGCGGGTGTCGAGATCGTGGAGCACACGCGCCTGCGATCGATCGACGAGGCGACTGCCTCGATCGTGGTCGTTTGCACGGATGGATATCCGAGCGGTTTGCTCGGCGGGCTCGAAGGGCTGATCGTGCCGACCCGAGGACAGGTGATCGCCACCGAGCCGATCGCCGAGCGGCTGGTACGAGGTGCCGCACTACGGACGTCACGGGTTCGACTACTGGCACCAGACGCCCGACGGCCGCATCGTCGCCGGCGGTTTCCGCGACACGTCGCTCGACTCGGAGTTCACCGACGTCGAGGAGACGACCGCCGACCGTGCAGGGCGCGCTGGAGGCCTTCGTCGAGTCGATCGCCGGCCGCCCGTTGCGCATCGACTACCGCTGGGCCGGCATCTTCGGCCTCGTGCTCGACTTCCTGCCCGTCGTCGGACGCGTCCCGGATGACGAGCGGCTCTGGGTGGCGGGCGGGTACTCCGGCCACGGCAACGTGCTCGGATTCCTCTGCGGCGACCTCGTGGCGCGCACGATCACTGGGCGACCGCGAGCCGCTGCTCGACCTGTTCGAGCCGAGGCGCCTACTCGGCTGACCGACCGAGGTCAGAGCTCGAGTCCGGGCAGATCGAGCTCGGGCGCCCGTGCGAATGCGGCGATCGCGATCGCGAGATCCTGGATCGCGAGCCCCGTCGAGTCGAACAGCGTGACGTCCTCGCGCTCCGGCGGCCTTCCGCGTCGCCTGCGAGCACTGCGCCGAGCTCCGTGACCATGCCCTGCGTGACGACACCCGCCTCGACACCGGCCGCGAGCTCGCCGCCGTGGCTCGCCTGCTCCCAGTCGTCGCAGAACAGGTGCGCCCGCTCGAGCTCCTCGACCGCGATCTCGGCCTTGCCCGGGCCGTCGCCGCCCATCAGCGAGACGTGCTGTCCCTCCTGCAGCGCGCCTGGCCGGGAAGAGCACGCTCTGGCCGGGCGTCACCGTGATCACGGCATCGCACGACAGGGCGTGCTCGAGCGAGTCGGCCACGCGGGCGCCGAGACGCTCCGCGACCAGCTCCCGCCGGGCCTGGTCGACGTCCCACACGAAGGGGTCCTGACCGTGCGCGACGAGCATCCGCGCCGTTTCGGCGCCATTGACGCCGCAGCCGATCACCGCGACCGACTCGGCGCTCGGCCGTGAGAGCGCGTCGGCGGCGATCACGCCCGCCGCTGCCGTGCGCAGCGCCGTCACCGCCGCCGCGTCGAGCACGGCCTCCAGCTGGCCGGTGTCCGCGTTCGAGAGGATCACGAGACCGGTCACCGTCGGCAGCCCGCGCGCGGGGTTGCCGGGAAACGAGGTGACCCACTTGAGCAGCGCGTGGCCGCCGCCCAGTGCGGGCATCGCCCGGAAGTCGCCGGCCGGGTAGTTGGTCACGTAGACCTTGGGCTGCATGGCCCACTCGCCGCGGTGGTATGCGACGAACGCATTGCGCACGGCGTCGTACGCCTCGTGCGGCGACACGGCGGCGTACACCGCTTCGCGCGAGAAGACCGGAGTCATGGCGCAGGCTACGTCGCCTTCACGGCCGCGATGAGCTTCACGACGGAGTCCTTGGCGTTCGCCGAACAGCATCGTCGTCTTGGGGTCGAGGAAGAGCTCGTTGTCGATCCCCGCGAAGCCGGGGGCCATCGAGCGCTTCATCACGACGACCGAGGCGGCCTTGTCGACGTCGAGGATGGGCATGCCGTAGATCGGGCTGGAGGGATCGGAGCGGGCAGCAGGGTTGACCACGTCGTTGGCGCCGATCACCAGTGCGACGTCGGTCTGCGGGAACTCGGGGTTGATCTCGTCCATCTCCTTGAGCTGGTCATAGGGCACGTTGGCCTCGGCGAGCAGCACGTTCATGTGGCCGGGCATCCGGCCTGCGACGGGGTGGATGGCGTACTCGACGGAGATGCCCTTCTCCTCGAGCAGCTCGGCGAGCTGGCGCACGTCGTGTTGGGCCTGTGCGACGGCAAGCCCGTAGCCGGGGACGACGACGACCTTGCGCGCGAACGAGAGCTGCACGGCCACGTCATCTGCGGTTGTGGCGCGCACGGTGCGACCGTCGTCGGTGCGTGCCTGGCCGACGCCGGTCTGTACCTGGCCAAAGGCGCCGAACAGGACGTTGGTGACGGAGCGGTTCATGGCCTTGGCCATCATCAGCGTGAGCAGGGTGCCGGAGGCGCCGACGAGCATGCCCGAGACGATCAGCACCGTCGAGTCGAGCACGAAGCCGGTTGCCGATGCGGCGATGCCGGTGAACGCGTTCAGCAGGGAGATGACCACGGGCATGTCGGCGCCGCCGATGGGCAGCACGAACATGACTCCGAACAGCAATGCGAGGACGATCAGCGCGACGATCGCCCACTCGCCCTCGACACCGGCCACGATCGCAGTCCCGAGCGCGGCGGAGCCGAGCAGCACGATCGTGTTGACGACGTTCTGGCCTCGGAACACGATCGGACGGCCGCTGACGAGCTCCTGCAGCTTCGCGAACGCGACGAGCGAGCCCGCGAACGAGATCGACCCGATCAATGCGGACAGCACGGTCGAGAGCGCCTGGTCCCAGGAGAGGACACCGGACGTCTCGTGGAACTCGGCCAGCGCCACCAGGGCCGCCGCGCCACCGCCGACCCCGTTGAACAGGGCCACCATCTGCGGCATCGCCGTCATCTTCACCGTGCGCGCTCCGACGACGCCCACCACGGACCCGACCAACGCCCCGACGGCGATCAGCACCCAGTTCGAGATCCCGTCCAGCGACAGGGTGGTCGCGATCGCGACGATCATCCCCACGCCGCCGATCCAGTTGCCCTTGCGAGCGTGTCTGGGCGAGGAGAGGAATCGCAGCGCGACGATGAAGCAGACGATCGCGACGAGGTAGAGAAGCCCGACGACGTCCGGGTCGGAGATCACTCCTTGCGCTCCTTGCGAGGCTCCGGTCGGCGCTTGAACATCTCGAGCATGCGGTCGGTCACGAACCAGCCGCCGACCACGTTCGCCGTCGCCAGCACCATCGCCACCAACCCGACCACCTTGGTGAACGTGTCGTCGGCGTAGCCGAGCACGATGATCGCGCCCACGATGATGATCCCGTGGATGAAGTTCGTCCCCGACATCAACGGGGTGTGCAGCATCGTCGGCACCTTCGAGATCACCTCGAAGCCCAGGAAGATCGCCAACACCAGGATCGTCAGCTCGACGACCAACGACAGGTCACTCATGTGAGCTCTCCTCGGGCCGCCCCGCGACGCACGCGCCGGCCACGATCTCGTCCGCCCAGTCCAGCGCCAGCTCGCCGCCGGGGGCGACCAGCTCGAGGAAGGCCTGCACGTTGCGGGCGTAGAGGCGACTCGCGTCTGAGGCCATCAACGACGGCAGGTTGGTCAGCCCGACGATCGTGACGCCGTGCTCGACCACTTCTTCGCCCGGACTCGTCAGCTCGCAGTTGCCACCCGTCTCGGCCGCCAGGTCGACGATCGCCGACCCAGGTCGCATGCGCTCCACCGACGCCGCCGGGATCAGCCGCGGAGCCGGCCTCCCGGGCACCAGCGCGGTCGTGATCACGACGTCGAAGTCGGGGATCGCGGTCTCGAGTGCCGCCTGCTGCGCCGCCTGCTGTTCCGCCGTCAGCTCCTTCGCGTATCCACCTTCCGTCTCCTCGCCGGTGATGCCGAGGTCGAGGAACGTCGCCCCGAGCGACTCCACTTGCTCACGCACCGCCGGGCGCACGTCGAACGCCGACACCACCGCGCCGAGACGCCGAGCGGTCGCGATCGCCTGCAACCCGGCCACGCCCGCCCCCAGGACGAGGGCCCGCGCAGGGGCGATCGTGCCCGCAGCCGTCATCAGCAACGGGAACATCTTCGGCACCCGATCGGCTGCGAGCAGCACCGCCTTGTAGCCGGCCACCGTCGCCTGCGACGACAGGGCATCCATCGACTGCGCCCGCGTGATGCGCGGGATCGATTCCATCGCAAATGCGATCACACCACCGGCTTGCAGGCGCTCGATCCCGACCGGGTCGCCCAGCGGGGCGAGAAACCCGATCAGCACGGTCCCCGCCGCGAGCCCTGCGACCTCCTCGGCGGACGGAGGCGCGACACGCACCACGACCGCGGGGGCGGAGCCTGGCCCGACCTCGGAGACAGCCGCACCTGCCGCCTCGTAGGCCTCGTCACCGAAACCCGCTCGCACACCGGCGCCGCGCTCCACCGCCAGCTCGAAGCCGGACGCCGTCAGCCGATGCACCGCATCGGGGGTCAGCGCCACCCGGCGCTCACCGGTCGCTGTCTCGCACGGCACGACGACACGCATGCCCGAGAACCTACTGGCAGGGATCCAGGCCCGTGGCGGGAACGTTCGTGTCCATGAGCCAATTGGAAACCTACGAAGCGGCGATGGCCGTTTGCGACCCATCGCTCGGCGCGCATGCGGCGCGAGTTGCGAGTCACGCCGAGGCGGTGGCGCGCCGGCTCGGGTGGGAGGTTGCGAGGATCGAGACGTTGCGACTCGGTGCTGCGCTCCACGACGTCGGCAAGATCAACCTTCGTCCCGGGCTGCTCGAGAAGCCCGGCCGTCTCGAGCCAGGCGAGCTGGAGGCGATTCGCGCGCACCCGGTCGAAGGAGCCTGGCTCATCGCCGGCGTCCGGTCGCTCGAGGCGGCGTTGCCGTACGTCCTGTTCCACCACGAGCGCTGGGACGGGCACGGCTACCCGACTCGACGGGCGGGTGAGAGCATCCCCCTCGAGGGTCGTGTGCTGGCCGTCGCCGACGCATTCGACGCGATGACCTCGGACCGGCCTTACCGCGGCGCACTCGAGCGCGAGGAGGCTCTCGCCGAGCTCGAGCGCTGCTCTGGCGCCCAGTTCGATCCGGAGGTCGTCGACGCGCTGCTCGGCGCGATCGAGAGCGGGGAGACCGGCGCGGCGGTAGCCGCGTAGAGGGGACGGAGCCTGCCCACGGCAGGCTCTCCTCCAGGTGCCTGGCTTCAGCCAGGCACCCAGTTCGTCGACCGAGCCTAGAGAGCCGCCCAGACCTCGAGCTTCGTCTTCGTGCGGCGGATCACCTCGTCCGTGTACGCCGACGTCCCGTGGTGGCCGCCGAGGTCGGCGGTGCGGATGCCTTCTGCGACGGCTTCGAGGCAGGCCTCGCGGATGGCCCTCCCCGCCGTCTGGATCTCGGCGTCCTCGGCGTGGGCGAGCAGAGCGGCGGCGGCGAGAATCATCGCCATGGGGTTGGCTACGTCCTTGCCCTGCAATGACGGCGCCGTGCCGTGCGCCGCCTCTGCCATCAGCGCCGACGGCACGTCCTCGGCGCCGTCCGCGAAGGCGACGAGCAGCGACTCGGAACCTGCGATCGACCCGAAGAGCGGTAGTACGAGGTCGGAGAGGATGTCCCCGTCGCGGTTCAGAGCAGGGATCACCATCGGAGCACCGGACGAGGAGATGAGCAGGGCGAAGGTCGCGTCGATGAGTTGCGGCTCGTACACCACTTCCGGGTGCCGGGCCGCGGCTGCGTCCATCTCCTCCTTGAGCATTCCCTCGTAGATCGGGCTCACGGTGTACTTCGGGCCGCCGAATACCTTCGCACCCGTCCGTTCGGCCTGACGGAACGCGAACTCGGCCACAGCGCGGCAAATGCGCCGCTCGATTTTCTCGGTGCGGAAGGCGACCTCGGCGTCGCCCTCTCCCTCCCGCCACTCCTGCGCACCGTAGGCGTCGCCGACTGCCATTCGGACGACGGAGATCGGAGCGTGCACACCGCCAAGCGGCACGACGCCTGGGATCCGGCGGCCCGTGCGGACGATGACCTTGCCTCCGATCTCCTCACGGAGGATCCTGTTGGGTGAGCCCACGTCGTTCTTGCCCTCCGGTGTGACAGTCGCCGCTTTCAATCCCAGCCCGCGTTCGCGAATCGCGCGCGCCGCCTCGAGCACGACGCCGTTCTGCGTCTCGCGACGCTTTGCCAGCGACAGGTCGAAGCGCGGAAGCGCGAGCTCGACGCCGACGACGTCGGGTTGCAGGACGCGCAGAGACTCCTCGAGCAGCTCCTGCCCGGTCTCGTCACCCTCGAGAACGACGATCGTATGCGCGTCCATCGGCCAGGATTGTAGAGGTCCGCAGATGATGCGCATCCGCTCACTAACGATCCCAAATTCGGACGCAATAGCGCTTGCCATTCGCATCGGCGCTATTTAGTCTTCCGTGGCGTAAGCGAGCGAAGAGTAGGAGCCCTAAACATGGCGAGAAAGACAGTTCTGGTGTGCGACAAGTGCAGCAAGGAAGTCGAGGAAGGAAAAGGCGCTGTGATGCGCGTCACGTTCACCGATGCGCGTCGCGGCGCCAAGCAGGCCGACCTTTGTGATGCGTGCGCGGGCGGCATGCCTGGTGTGGCCGTGGCCCGCCGCGGCCGCAAGCCGAAGTCCGCAACGCTCGGCTAAGACGGGCGGCCGGCGCAGCCGGGCGCCATTCCGTTGGGTGCCTGGCTTCAGCCAGGCACCCTGAAATTGACCCGGCCCCTGCAAATAGTCGCACTTTGCGGCCACATGAGACGGGGCCGTCGAACCCCCTGACTACCATGGCCGAATAGGCCTGTCGCTCGTCATCGGCCCGGCGCACGCCGGCAAGGTGGCGCTCCTGCTGGAGCGCTACCTGGCGCTGCTCGATCACGATCCGTGGCTCATCGTGCCCAACCGGGCGGATGTCGAGCATGTCGAACGCGATCTCCTGACGCGTGCAGGCGGTCTGGTCGGCGGGCGAATCTCGACGTTCGATGATCTCTTTCGTTACGTGGTCGAACAGCCGGCGCGAGGGGACGCCACGGCCCGGCCGCTCGTATCCGGCGCCGGTCGTGCGCTCCTCGTGCGCCGTGCGGCGCGCGAACGCCCGGACGTGCCGTCGAGCACGTTCCCCGGGTACTCCGAGGCGCTCGGCGTCGCCATCGGAGAGGTGGGCGCGGCGCTGCTGGACGAAGGCGAGCTGACCGGCGAGATCGGCGCCGTCGTCGCCGCGTACCGGGCGGAGCTGGACCGGCTCGGGCTCTGGGATCGCGACACGCTCCGACGTGCTGCCGTCGAGCGCATCACGGGTGATCTGGAAGCGTGGGACGGCCGGCCCGTGCTCGCGTACGGGTTCGAAGACCTCACAGGCGCGGAATGGCGTCTGATCGAGGCGCTGGCCGCACGCGGCGAGGTGCACGTCTCGCTCCCCTACGAGCCCGGGCGCGTCGTGTACGAGTCGCTCTCACGTACGGCCGACGACCTTGCTGCACTCGCCGCTGACGTAGTGCGCCTGCCGCCTGCGTCGGCGCAGCACCTGCCTGCGTCGCTGGCGCATCTCGAACGCCACCTGTTCGACGACAGCGCACCGCACATTCCGCTGGACGGAGCCGTTCGGTTTCTCGAGGGCGCCGGCCGCCGCGCGACGCTCGAGTTGGTCGCCGAGGAGGCGCTCGAGCTCATTGCGCAGGGCATACCGCCCGAGCAGATCGCCGTCGTCGCGCCGTCCGTCGAGCCGGTGCGTCGGGCGCTCGAGGCGGCCTTCGCCGGCCTGGGCGTTCCCGCCGCCATCGAGGCGCCCGCGCGCCTCGGTCACTCGACCCTCGGTCGTGCGCTTCTCAACCTGCTTCGGTTCGCTTGGGCGGGCGCGGACCGCAAAGCTCTGTACGGGTTCCTGCGGTCGCCGTTCTCCGGTCTCACCCGGAGTGACGTCGATTTCGTGGAAGGGCGGCTGCGCGGTCGTGCGGTGACCGACCCGGAGCGGGTCGTCGAAGTCTCGACCTCCCTTCGCGGCGGCCGGCCGCTGCCGCTGCTGGACGACCTCCGCGACGCAAGCGACCCCATCGCTGCGTGCCGGGCAGCTGCCGCGGCGCTTGTGCGCAACGCGTACGGGACCGATGAGCCCGCGGCGTCCGACGAGGCGGCCACCGACCTGCGTGCGCTCGACTCCGTGCTCGGTGTGCTCGACGAGCTCGATCGTGTCCGCGCTCTCGGGGTTGCCTGCCGCCGCGACGACGTCGTGGCGGCGCTCGAGCGCGCGACGGCTCGAGGAGCGCGACCGGGCGAGCCCGGTCGCGTGGCCGTGCTCGATCTCATGCGGGCGCGCACGCGGCGCTTCGACACGGTCTTCCTGCTCGGGCTGGAGCAGGGCGCGCTGCCGCGGCGCACACAGGCATCACCGTTCCTCGACGACGACACGCGGCGGGACGCCGATCACAGGCTCGGCGTCCGTCTGGCCCGACCGGAGCAGGCGTCACGCGACCGCTACCTGTTCGCCACGGCGTGCACACGACCGACGAGAAGGCTCGTCCTGGTCCGCGAAGCCGCGACTGACGAGGGAAGCCCGCGCGAGCCGAGCCCGTTCTGGGAGGCAGTGCAGGTGCTGTACGAGGCCGGTGACGTGCGCCGTGCAACGATCCGGCGGCCGCTCTCACGCTTGACCTGGCCGATCGAGGCCGCCCCCACTGAGCGAGAGCGTCTGCGGGCGCTCGCCCGGTTGTCGGCGTTGGATGCCGAGGCTGCGACGTCGCTCGCGCAAGCAAACGGCTGGGAACGGCGGCTCATGCGCGCCACGAGCGCGTGGCAGCGGCGCGTGCCGCTGTCCGACCCGGGCGTGCTCGCGGCTCTCGGAGCGCGCGAGACGTTCCGTGTCACCGACCTCGAGCGTATGGCGATGTGCTCGGCGGCCTGGTTCGTCGAGCGGTTCCTCTCACCGGGCGAGATCGACCGCGGCCCGGACGCCAAGGTGCGCGGTCTCGTGGCTCACACGGCGCTGCAACGCTTCTATACCCAGCTGCCGAGCGCGGTCCCGGGGGCCGAGCGCGTCACACCGGAGAACCTCGAGCAGGCGCTGGCGTTGATGCGAGAGTGCGCCGACGCCTCGGTGGAGAGCGGTCTCCGCTTCGACGTCACAGATGTCGAGCGCCGCGAGCTTCTCCACACGCTGCGCCGCGATCTCGAGCAGCTCGTCCGGGACGAGGCGAGCAGCCCTTCGCGGTTCGTGCCGCGCAAGCTGGAGGTGTCGTTCAGCTCGTACGACATCGGTGACGGTGTCGCGGTCAGCGGAAAGATCGACCGCATCGACGTCGACCCGCTCAGCGCGCGCGGGATCGTGATGGACTACAAGTCCGGTCGCGCGCCATCTGCCCGGCAGATCCACGACGAGGCGCGCGTCCAGGTCCCGCTCTACATGCTCGTCCTGCGAGACCAACTCGGCCTCGAGCCCGTCGGTGGTGTCTACGTCCCCGTCGGTGGAGGTCGGCGGCCGCGGGGGATCGTCCTGAGCGACGACGATCCTGTGGCCGGGTACGCACGCGACGACTACCTGGACCCGGAGCGGTTCGCCGAGGAGATGGAGCACGCGCGCGCGACCGCGGCCGGGCTGGCAGGGAGGATCCGGACCGGCGACGTCCGACACGACCCGCGTGACGGCGAGTGCCCGGCCTGGTGCGACCTCTGGCGGATCTGCCGCAAGGAGCGGCCGTGAGCGCCGCGGTTCCGAACCCGCAACAGCGAGCAGCGATCGATGCCCGGGGCACGGTCTTCGTCTCGGCGGGCGCGGGCACCGGCAAGACGACTGTCCTCGTCGAGCGGTTCGTGACGGCGGTCTGCGACGACGGCCTCGACGTCGGGTCGCTGCTCGCGATCACGTACACCGACCGCGCAGCGGGGGAGCTTCGCTCCCGTATCGCGGCGCGCCTGCGCGAGCGTGGCCGCCCTGACCTCGCACGCCAGTTGGACGTCGCCTGGATCTCGACCATCCACGGCTTTTGCCGTCGGGTGCTCGCGCAGTACACGGTGTCCGCCGGAGTCGACCCTCGATTCCGCGTCCTCGACGAGGCCCAGGCGCGCGTCCTGCAGGGCGAAGCGTTCGGGGCAGCCCTGGAGCGGTTCTGCGCCGACGACGACACCGAGCGGTTGCAGCTGCTCGCAACGTACGGCGCAGGCGGCCTGCGACGGATGCTGACGAGTGTCTACGAGACCCTGCGCTCCGCCGGCCGGGAGCTCAGGCTCGAGCCCGGATCACGGCTCGACCTGGAGGCATGCGTCGCCACGCTCGAGGCGGAGGCCGGATCGCTCGCGGCGGATCCGTCCGCAACGCGGGCGCAGGCGGCGGCGGCCGCCGAGACGCTCGATGTGCTTGCCGCAGGTGACGGCTTCGAGACGTATCTGGATCTCACCCCGCTCAGCGCCCGCGGCGCTCGCGCGGCTGGGTTCAACGACGCCCGGCGTGCCGTCGTCGACGCTGTGCACGAGGAGCTTGCTGCGCGCGATCGGGCTCTGCTCGAGGAGCTCCTGCTCTCGTTCGCCGACGCGTACCAGGCAGCGAAGGACGCCGAGTCGGCGCTCGACTTCGAGGATCTACAGCTCCGCGTGCGAGACCTCCTGCGGGACGATGCGGTCGTTCGGGAGCGCGAGCAGATGCGCTTCCGCTCGATCCTGGTGGACGAGTTCCAGGATACGAACCACCTTCAGTGCCAGCTCGTCGATTTCATGGCCGCCGGGCCGCCGAAGGATCTCTTCTTCGTCGGCGACGAGTTCCAGTCGATCTACGGCTTCCGGCACGCCGACGTGGCCGTCTTCCGGGAGCGGCGGGACGCCGCCGAGCAGGTGCTGCCGCTGACGCTCAACTATCGGTCGCGGCCCGAGGTGCTCGCAGCCGTCAATCATCTCTTCGCCAAGGAGTTCGGGGATGCGTTCGAGCCGCTCGAGCCCGTCGACGGCTACGGCGAGGCCCGCCTCGGGGCGCCCGTCGAGCTCGTCGTGTCGGACAAGGCCTCGTACCGTGAAGCACCCGTGCACTGGCGGAAGGGCGAGGCTCGCGCTGTCGCGCGTCGTGTCGCCGAGCTCGTCGAGGCGGGCGTCGCCAGCCCGGGCGAGATCGTCTACCTCTTCGCCGCCGGCACGGACGCCGAGGTGTACGAGGAGGAGCTGCGAGCCGTCGGGCTCCCGACCTACCGCGCCACCGGCCGGAAGTACTTCGGGCAGCAGCAGGTCGTCGACCTGCTTGCCTATCTGAGGCTGCTACGCAACCGCTATGACGACGACGCCTTCCTCACCGTGCTCGCCTCGCCGTTCGTCGGTGTCTCCAACGACGCATTGGTGATCGCACGTGACGCGGCGCCGAGACGGCCGATCTTCACCGCCATCGAGCGGGGCATGCCGTCGGCCATGCCCGAGCGGGATGCCCGTCTGCTGCGTGCCTTTCGCCAACGGTTCGACCGCCTCGTTGGCCTCTCGGCACGTCTGCCGCTCGAGGTGCTCTGCGAGCGAATCATGGTCGAGCACGACTACGACCTTGCGGTGCTCGTACGCGAGGACGGGCCACGGCGCTACGCGAACCTGCGCAAGCTCGCGCGACTTGCCCGCTCGTACGAGGAGCTGCGTGGGGCGGACCTCGAGGGCTTCATTCGCTTCGTCGCAGACCAGGAGGCCGTTGGCGCACGCGAGGCGGATGCGGTCGCCGAGGAAGACGGCGCCGACGCCGTGCGCTTGCTGACGATCCACGCGGCGAAGGGGCTCGAGTTCAAGGTCGTCGTCGTCGCCGACGCAGGTCGAGAGCGAATGCACGACGACGAGATCATGTGCCTCTCGGATGGCCGCTTCGGCTTCAAGGTCGCCCATCCCCACACCGGGAGCCGTGTGGTGACGCCTTCGTACGACGACGTTCGCGAGACGCGCGAGAAGGCCGACGACGCAGAGCGCCTGCGCCTGTACTACGTCGGCATGACGCGAGCCATGGAACGTCTCATCGTGTCGGGCTCGGTCGACATGGGCCGGATCGAGGCCGAGCGCACGCCGATCGCGTGGGCGCTCACCCGTCTCGAGGCTGCGGAGGAGCTCGAGCGCGCCGGTGTGGAGCCGGTCGAGATCACACGCGACGAAGCCGGTGTCCTGTTGCGCCTCGACCGGTGGGATCCCACGTCGGCCGGCGCGCCCGCCACCGACGTGATAGCGGCGATCCAGGTCTCCGACGCCGACATGCAGCTCGAGCTCTTTGCCGGTGTCGGCGAGGCGCTGCCACCGAGGTCACCGCGGCTCCGAGATCTCGTCGTCGTGCCGGAGCCGGCTCCGCTTCGCGTCACACGCCTCTCGTTCAGCGCCGTTTCGCAATATGACTCGTGCTCGCTCCGCTTCTGGGCCGAACGCGTCGCCGGCATCCGGCCACGCGAGGTGCCGGGCGGGGGGGTGGACGGTGGCCTGCGCGCGACGGAGATCGGAGACGCCGTGCACAGGCTGCTCGAGCGCGTCGACCTGTCGGCACCCGCCGCCCCGGCCGCGGAGGACATGGCGACGCTGCTCATCTCCTGGTATCCGGCGGTCACCCCGGCCGAACGGGAGCGGATCGCGACGCTCGTCGAGGCCTATTGCGCCTCCGACCTCGCCGCCCGCGTCGCTGGGCTGAAGGGTGTCCGCCCCGAGGTCGGCTTCGCGTTCGAGCTCGACGGCGTCCTGCTCAACGGCCGCCTCGATGCCCATTGGTCGGATGGGAGACGCGCGCTCGTGCTGGACTACAAGACCAATCTCCTTGGCGACTCGGCCCCGGAGGAAGTTGTGGCCGAGGGCTACGTGCTGCAGCGACTCGTCTACGCGCTTGCCTGCCTGCGCACCGGTGCCGGCGACGTGGAGGTCGTCTACCACTTCCTCGAGCGGCCCGAGAGCCCGGTCGAAGCGACGTTCACCCGCGACGACGTGCCCGCGCTCGAAGCGGAGCTGTCGGCGGCGATCGCCCGCGTCCGCGCCGGCGAGTTCCGGCCGACACCCAGTGAGTTCGCCTGCGCAGATTGCCCGGCGCTCGACGTCGTCTGCGCCGGGCCACGACTCGGCTCGGTGTCACCGTTCGCGCCTGTCGAGCTCGCGGCCGCCTCGACGTAGACACGGATCGGCCCGGTGGTGAGCGGCGGCGTGACACCCAGGACGTGGCGTGTAGCCTCGCAGCGTGCGAGTCGCGGCTCTCTACGACGTTCACGGCAACCTTCCGGCGCTCGACGCGGTGCTGGCCGAGGTGCGGCGAGAGGGGATCGAGACGATCGTCGCGGGCGGAGACGTGCTGTGGGGCCCTTTCCAGGCCGAGTGCCTGGACGCGCTCCGCGCAGCCGACGCCATCTTCGTCTCCGGGAACTGTGAGCGGGACGTGCTCGGCCTGGACGACGACAGCTGTCGCTGGTGTCGCGAGCAGCTCGGGCCGGACGACCGCGCGGCCGTCGGCGCCTGGCCGAGCACCGTCGAGTTGGACGTCGACGGGCTTGGTCGCATCCTCTTCTGCCATGCGACGCCGCGTTCGGACGAGGAGATCCTCACGAGTCGCACTCCGGACGAGGACGTCGCTACTGCCCTCGTCGGCGTCATGGCCGATGTGGTCGTCTGCGGCCACACACACGTCCAGCAGGACCGTCACGTGTCCGGCGCCCCCAGGCTCGTGAACGCCGGCAGCGTGGGGCTGCCCTATCAGGGCCGAGACGGCGCGTACTGGGCGGCGCTCGGCCCGGCCGTGGAGCTGCGGCGCACCGAGTACGCCGTCGAATCAGCGCTCTCGGCGCTCTGCGCGTCGAGCTTTCCTTCCGTCGAGGAGATCTTCACCGAAGCGCTCCGCGGTCAGGTCAGCGCACAGTCCGCGACCGAGCACTTCGAGGCGAAGAGGCGTGGCGCGTAGCTACGTGCGCGAGGCTCGCCGCCGAGGCCTCGGCAGTCGTCGTGAGCGAATCGGGCCGATCATCGAGCGGCTTGCCGCGGAGCATGCGGACGCGACGATCGCGCTCCGGTTCCGCACCGATGTCGAGCTCCTCGTCTCCGTGATGCTCTCCGCCCAGACGACCGACGTGACGGTGAACCGGGTCACTGAGCGACTCTTTCTCAAGTACCGGCGGCCCGAGGACTACCTTGCCGTCCCGCTCGAGGAGCTCGAGCGAGACGTCTACGAGACCGGGTTCTTCCGTCAGAAGGCGAAGTCGATCCGAGGCGCGATGCGCGTCCTCCTGGAGGAGTTCGACGGGCATGTTCCGCGCAGGCTGGAGGATCTTCTCCGCCTGCCCGGCGTTGCGCGCAAGACGGCCAACGTCGTCGCCGCGGAGCTTGGCGAGCCGCAGGGGATCGTCGTGGACACCCATGTACGGCGGCTCTCGCAGCGCCTCGGCCTGACGCGCGAGGACGACCCCGTGAAGATCGAGCGTGACCTGGCGAAAGTCGTGCCACGTGCCGACTGGCACCGCTTTCCACATCTGCTCATCTGGCACGGCCGTCGCATCTGCGACGCGCGCCGGCCGCTGTGCGAGGAGTGCGTCTTGTCGGCTCTCTGTCCGGCAGCGAAGCTGCCTGTCCGCGAAGCGGACCAGGGGAGGGGGTCTGGGGGAACCGGGAGGTTCCCCCAGCACTCAGGTGCCTAGTCCGTGAAGCGGACCAGGGAAGGGGGCTGGGGAACCGGGAGGTTCCTCCAGCACTCAGGCGCCTGGATTCACGGCTCGTCCCAGATCTGCAACCAGAGCTCGTCGCCGTAGCGGCGCTCGTCGAGCAGCGCGTAGCGAGGCGGGCGCACGAGGTCACGGGCAAGCTGCAGCCGCCGTTCCGGGTCGTTCACCGCCAGGAGCAGCCAGACGCGATGACCCCGGGGCCGGTCGACTGCGAACCCTTCGCCGGCGTAGTACGCGGCGGCGACGCGTTGCCGCCGCGGCAGGACGACGACTGCTTCGCCGGCATGCTGCTCGGTGCGAATCGCGGCGACAGCAGCCCGCCAGTCCTCGGCGCTCGCGCCCGTGTACCACTCGACGAGCCGGAAGCCGGCGCCGGCGCCGAGGAGCGCGACGAGGCCGAGTGCGACCCAGCGCTGTTGCGAGACGACCCCCGCGGCCACGAGCAGTGCCAGGGCGGGGACGGCGACAACGGCATAGCCGGCGTCGAATGAAGGGCGCGCGAACGAGACGAGGAGCCCCAGGGCGACGGGCGCCAGGAGCCAGGTGCCGAGGAGCACCGTGCTCCACGTCGCAGCGCCCGCCACCCGGGCGGTGATCAGGCAGAACACACCGAGGCCTGCGACGGCGACCGGTATCGGGGTCAGGCCGATCAGCCGCCAGAGGCCGTCGGCGGTTGCGTTCGCGTCGGGAAGGGCCAGGCTTCCGACCTGTCGGGCGTCGGAAGCGAGCACCAGCGCGAGCGACGCCAGCGTGACGACGCCGACCGCGCCGGTCGCCACCGCCGGCGTCCTCCAATCCGAGCGCGGCCGGTGCGTGAGGTACGCAGCGGCGTGCGCGGCGAGCACGGAGATGGCCAGCAAGCTGACGGCCACGGCGAGCGCGCCGGCCAGCGCCCAGAGCGCCCAACGCCACCAGGTAGGCCGCTCGAGCGCGGCCACGAGAGCGAGCGTGGCGGCCACCACCGCGGCGAGCGCAAGCGAGGTGCCGTGCCCGCGCTGAGACCAGTCGACGACGACGACGCTGGTGGCGAGGACGCCGGCCGCGACCAGGCCGGCGACGCGGCCGAAGAGCCGTGCGCCGAGAGCGCATGTGACCCCGACCGCGACGGCACCGAAGACCGTCGCAGGGAAGCGCACCGCCCACTCGTCCGTGCCCACCAGGGCCAGCCAGGGCTTCAAGAGCATGTCGTAGAAGGCGTGCGGCGACTCATGGCCGCGCAGCTCGCCCCACAGATCCCCCCAGGATCCGGTCACGGACGCGACCGTCTGGGCTTCCTCCACCCGGAGGGACTGCCGACCGAGAAGGAAGACATTGATCACGAGCGCGCAGAGCGCCGTCCAGACCGGTGCCAGACGCCAGGCCCAGCTCTCGATCAGCGCGCGGCGCTCGGAAGGGTTGGCGTCGTCCACGCTGGGAGTGGCCACGGCCACGTCAGATCCAGCGGCGCCAGCGGAAGAGGATGAGCTGGAGCACGGTCGTGGTCAGGATCAACCCGGCCGAGGCGCCGAGGCTCCAGAACGGATTGTCGAAGACGCCCTCGAAGTTCTGTCCGTAGAAGCCGACGATCAGGCTCGGCACGAGCACGAGCGAGGCGATCACCGTGAGCTTCTTGGCCACGTCGTTCTGGCCTTCGGCGACCTTCGCCTGATGGAAGTCGCGCACGCCTCCAAGGAGGTCGCGCGCGATGTCGAGCTCCTCAGTGGCCCTGACGAGCGTGTCGTACGTGTCGATGAACTCCGCCTCGATCGACGCAGGGAACAGCAGCGCACCTCCGGTGTCGACGCGGCCATCCGCGATCCGTCGCACAGCTGCGCGCGTGGCGCTCATCGTGCGGCGAGCGTGGAGCAGCTCGTGGCGCAGCTCCACGAGACGCTTTCGCACCGCGGCGCCGGAGAGCTGGTCGACGTGACCTTCGAGCTCGTCGATCTCCTCGTAGAGGCCGTCGAGCAGGTCGAGGAAGGCGTTGGCCACATCGTCGACGACCGTGTGGACGACCAGCCCGGCCTCGAGTGGAGCCTCCGCCTGGCGGCGCCTCGAGGCTGTCGACCGGAGCAAGGTCGCCGTCGGCGTCGGTCTTGCGCACCGTGACGACGTGGCTCGGTGTGGCCAGCACGTCGATCTCGAGGTATGCGATCCGATCCTCGTGCGGATGGACGCGAGGGTAGGCAAGCACAACGAGGACGTATGCGCCGTGCCCTTCGGCCTGCGGTCGCGCGTCGCGGCCGTCCCCCGGCGTTTCGACCAGCGTTTCGACTGCGTCAGGGTCCAGGGCGACCCCAACCGCGCCGAGGATCTCCTCGCGCGACGGGTCGACCAGGTCGGTCCATTCAGCCGTCACGCGGAGTCACGCTACCGAGCCTGGCCGACGTTGCCCGCGGTCACGCCCGCCTCGACGGGCGCGCCTCGCCTATGTAGCGGCTGCGGAGAACGATGCGTGGCGCTGCTCGCTGAGGAACCTCTCCGCGTCGAGTGCCGCCATACAGCCAGAGCCGGCCGCGGTGACCGCCTGCCGGTAGGTGTGATCCTGCACGTCGCCTGCCGCAAAGACGCCCGGCACATTCGTCGCAGTTGACCGCGGTTGCGTGACGAGGTACCCGGTCTCCGGGTTGTGGTCGAGCGCATCGAGGAACAACCCCGTCGTGGGGTCGTGCCCGATGGCGACGAAGAAGCCGTCCGTCGCGATGTCGCTCGTCTCACCGGTGACGATGTTCCGCACGCGCACACCCGTGACTTTGTCCCCGCCGAGCACCTCGTCCACGACCGAGTCGAGCACGAGCTCGATCTTCTCGCTCGCGCGCACCCGATCGACCATGATCGGCGACGCGCGAAACTCCTGTCGCCGGTGCACGAGGTAGACCTTGCTGGCGAAGCGGCTGATGAAGAGCGCCTCCTCCATGGCGGAGTCACCGCCGCCGACGACGGTCACGATCCTGTCGCGGAAGAATGCCGCGTCGCACGTCGCGCAATAGGAGACGCCACGGCCCTGAAGCCGCTGCTCGGAGTCGAGACCGATCTGTCGCGCGCTTGCGCCCGTCGCCACGATCACCGTCTCGGCGCGGTGCTCTTCGTCCCCGATCCAGACGCGGAAGGGCCGCTCGCTGAAGTCGACGCGCGTCACGTCGTCCGTGACGAACTCGGCGCCGAAGCGCTCCGCCTGGCGCCGGAAGTCCTGCATCATCGTCGGGCCGAGGACCCCGTCGGCGTAGCCCGGGTAGTTCTCGACGTCGCTCGTGATCATCAGCTGCCCGCCCCAGTTGAAGCCTTCGATGACCAGGGGGTTCAGGTTTGCGCGCGCGGTGTACAGCGCTGCGGTGTACCCGGCGGGCCCGCCGCCGATCACGATCACGTTCCTGACATCGCTCATGCTTCTCCTCTGACCAAGAAAGGTGCCCGTTTCAGGGACATACAGTAGAAAACGCTGGCACTGCCTGGGCTGTTCCAGGTGTCCGGTGCTGCGAGACCGCCACACCCGGTGTCTGCCTGAAGGCAGACACCCGTTCTGGATGGGTGCCCGACGTCGTCGCGCACGCTCAGCTCATGCCGCATGGACGTCGACCGGCAGCACCTCGAGCACGGGCTCCTCGCCGACGAGCTCCGGGGCGGCCAGAGCGCGCGCCTGCCGGTCGACCGGTTGCAGCTCGGGCGTATCGATGCCGGTGATGCCGTGCCGCTCGAATGCGCGGGCCTGCGGCAGCACCCGCGTCTCCAGCGAGCCGACCGTCTCGTTGTACGCCTTGACGGCGCCGTCGAGCGACTTCCCGAGCCGCGCCACGTGCGCACCCATGGTCGAGAGCCGCTTGTAGAGCTCGCGACCCAGGTCGCTCACCTGGCGCGCGCTCTCCGCGATCGTCTCCTGCTGCCACACGGCGGCAACGGTGCGCAGCAGCGACATGAGCGTGCTCGGCGAGGCGATGATCACATGTTGCGACCAGGCGTCCTCCGACAGGCGGGGATCGTGCTCGTGCGCGGCACGGAGCAGCGTCTCGTCGGGGACGAACATGACCACGAAGTCCGGCGCCGGCGTGAACTGCCGCCAGTACGCCTTGGCGGAGAGCTTCGTCATGTGATCGCGAACCTGGCGGGCGTGCGCGGCGAGACGGTCGCGGCGCTCCGCCTCGTCGGCCGTCTCGAACGCGTCGAGGTATGCCTGCAGCGGCACCTTGGCGTCGACGACGACCGACTTGCCGCCGGGGATGCGCACCACGAGGTCGGGCCGGAGAAGCTCGCCGTCGCCGTCGCGCGCCGACGCCTGTGCCACGAAGTCGCAGTGCTCGAGCATGCCCGACAGCTCCACGACGTTCCGGAGCTGCGACTCGCCCCAACGACCCCTGACGTTCGGAGACCGGAGCGCGTTTGCGAGGTTTCCGGTGCGGTCTGCCAGGACGTCGACCTGCCGGCGCAACGCGCCGTACGACTGCTCGCGGGCGCGGTCGAGCTCCTGCACCTGTGCACCGACGCGCTGCAGCGACTCCTTGAGCGGCGCGACGGTCGTCTCGAGCCGCGTGCCGGCGAGCTCGAGGAACTGCGCGCTCGTGGTCTGAAAGGCCTCGGTGGACGCCGCCCGCACGGCGCCCGTGAGGCGATCGTCGAACGCCGCCTCCGACGCGTCCAGGCGGGCGGTGACGTCTGCCACGCGCTCGCGCAGCAAGACATTCTGGTCCCTGAGCGCAAGCGCCTCTCCGCGTCCGCCGCGAAGCGCGAGCAGCACGGCGCCTGCCCCGACGGCGAGGCCGAGCACCAGACCGATGGTGAGTGCGACGATCGTCACGAGGGCGTGGAACGGTAGCGCGGTCCCCGGACGGAGCTGTCTCGGCGCGTGGGTACCATGCGACCTCATGCCTCCGAAGCCGCGTTCAGGCCCTTCGCGCCGTCCGACGACGGGCGGTCGTGACCGCACCCAGATCTTGTGGGTGGTCGGCGGCCTGGCGCTGCTCGCCGTGGGGATCATGCTCTGGCTGCTCGTCGGCCGCGGCGACGACAACGCGGCGGCCGGCGACGCCCGCACCGCGCTCGAGGCGGCAGGATGCACGCTCAGGATCGTTCCGGGCGTGGCGAACACCCCGAACCATTCGGATATGCCCACTCAGGATGGCACCTCCACCAAGTGGAACACCTACCCGCCGACGAGCGGCCCCCACTACGGGGGTACCGCGATCTACGGTGCGTACACGGACTCGCTCAACCAGGCTCAGGTGGTCCACAACCTCGAGCACGGCGCCGTCTTCATCCAGTACGGCTCCAAGGTGCCCGACGAGACGGTGCAGCAGCTCGAGGACTTCTACAAGCGCCACCAGAACGGGACGTTGCTCGCGCCGCTGCCAGACCTCGGGAGGAAGGTCGCGCTCGGCGCCTGGCACTACCCCTCGACCACGGGTGGAGCGAAGGGCGACGGAGTCCTCGCCACCTGCACGACGTTCGACGAGGCTGCGTTCGCGGCGTTCTTCGACGCGTTCCAGTTCAAGGGCCCGGAGCGGTTCCCGGCGGACTCGCTCCTTCCCGGCCGCAACTAGAGCTCCCAGCCGGTCCTCTCGCAACACCCTGAAAGCGTCCGCTTCGCGGCCGCGGCGCTTCACTTTCACATCAAGCCTCTAGCTCGCCGTCTCGCGGCGCACGAGTCCACGTACCCTTGGCGTATGGGTCGGCCCGCCGTCGCAGCTCTCGTGGTCGCCGTCGTGCTCGCCGCAGCCGGCTGTGGGGGAGACGGGAGCGACAAGGCCAGTCCGACGGAGACGGACGGCTCGGCAACGGCTACCGCGCCCGAGTGGGCGGCCCCGCTGCTGCGCGGGCCAGGGCCGGAGGGCGCCGCGGTGATGGCGAGCTCGGACTTCGCGGTGGGGCCGAACCGCGTCAGCTTCCTTCTCGTGCGCGGCGACAGCTCGCTCGTGCGAGCCCCGCTCGCCGACGTGTACTACAGACCCACCGGCGGTGGGGCGACGGTGAAGGCGGTTGCCCGGCTCACGCCGTTTGGCGCGACCGCCTCGACGGGGGAGACGGACGACGTGAAGGAGGTCTACGTCGCGGAGCTCGAGCTGCCGCGTGCCGGGAAGCAGTGGATCGTGATCCAGCCACGCGACGTCGCGTTCCAGGGCTTCCAGATCCTGGACGTGCAGTCGAAGCCGAAGGCCGTCGCGATCGGTGATCGGGCGCCTGCCTCGAACAACCCGACCACGGCCACGAAGCCTGCGAACCGGATCACGACGGCGCGCCCACCCGACACGGCGCTGCTGCGCCACTCCGTTGCGGAGTCGCTCGAGGACGGCGTGCCGTTCGTCGTGGCTTTTGCCACCCCCGCGTACTGCCAGACCCGCACGTGCGGGCCGACCGTCGATGTCGTCGAAGCGGTGCGCAAGCGGTACGAGGCGAGGGGAATCCGCTTCATCCACATCGAGATCTACGAGGACAACCTGCCCGGCAACGGGGTCAACCGCTGGGTACGGGAGTGGAAGCTCCCGACCGAGCCATGGGTGTTCGTCGTCGATCGCGAGGGCATTGTCCGCGACCGCTTCGAGGGCGCCGCCTCGGTCAGCGAGCTCGAGAAGTCGATCCGCCAGAACCTCTTGAACGCCTGACCGCGTCCCCGCCGAGAATCGGCATGCCGCGCAGGCGCCCGTGGGGACGGCCGCGCACGAGCCGAAGGCCGTTGCCGACCACGATCAGGCTGGCGCCGACGTCTGCTGCAACCGCGCCCCACAGGGGCAGAGCTCCCGCCACGAGGATGCCGCCGGCGATCAGCTTCGTGCCGAGGGAGAACGCGATGTTCTGCCGCACGACGGACTTCGTCCAGCGGGCGAGGCCGATCAGCCCGGCCACGGTGCGCGTGTCCTCGCCCATGATGGCGGCGTCGGCGACCTCGATCGCGGTATCACTGCCTGCGCTCCCCATGGCCACTCCGAGGTGCGCAGCCGCGAGCGCCGGCGCGTCGTTGACGCCGTCGCCGACCATCGCGAGCTCGATCCCGAAGCTGTCGACCACCGCGGCCTTGTCCCCGGGCAGCAACCCGGCGCGGACGTCGTCGATGCCGATGTGGCGCGCGACGACGGCGGCCGTCACCTCGTTGTCACCCGTCAACAGGACGATGGGCGAGACGCCGAGGCGCCGCAGGTCGGCGACGGCCTGGGGCGCCTCCGGCCGCACGGTGTCGGCGAGACCGATGAGACCGATCGCCGCGCCGTCCCGCACCACGACGACGGTTGTCTGACCCTCGCCCTCCAGCCGCCGGATCGCGGCGGTCACGTTCGCATCCAGTGCAGCGCCGAACAGGCGTGGGGCGCCGATCGTGAGCAGTGCGCCGCCCACGCGCCCTCGCGTTCCGAGGCCGGTGAGAGCCTCGAAGCCCTCGACGGGTCGAAGCTCCATGCCACGTTCGGCCGCAGCCCGGACGATCGCTCGTGCCAGTGGGTGCTCGGAGCCCTGCTCGAGCGACGCTGCCCACGTCAGTAACGCTTCCGGGTCACCGTCGACGGCCTCGACCGTGACCACCCGGGGCCGGCCCTCCGTCAGCGTGCCGGTCTTGTCGAAGGCGACACCGCGGATCGCCGCCGCGTGCTCGAGATGCGCTCCGCCCTTCACCAGGACGCCTGCGGCAGAGGAGCGGCCGAGCGCCGAGACGATTGCCACCGGGGTCGAGATCACGAGCGCGCACGGGCAGGCCAGGATGAGGAGTGCGAGAGCGGCGTAGAACGAGGTGGAGAACGTCACGCCGAACAGCGGCGGGAGCGCCGCGACGAGGACGGCCGCACCCACGACCGTGGGCGTGTACCAGCGCGCGAACGAGTCCACCCACCGCTCCGACGGCGACTTGCGCGCCTGCGCCTCGGCAACCACCTTTCCGATCCGGTCGAGCGTCGTGTCGCCGGGCGCGGCAGTCGCCTCGACGATCAGGAGCCCTTGACCGTTCAGCGTGCCGGCGTAGACGGTGTCGGCAAGTGTCTTGTCGACAGGCGCGGACTCGCCCGTGATCGCCGCCTGATCGACGGCGGATTCGCCTTCCGAGACGAGGCCGTCCACCGGGATCCGCTCGCCCGGGCGCACGACGATCACGTCTCCGATGGTCACCTCGGACACGGGCACCTCGACCTCGGCTATGACGGGTAGGCCGCCACCGGGAGCGCGCCGGCGTACGCGGGCGCTCTCCGGGGTGAGGGAGACGAGACCGGCGAGCTCTCTGCGGGTGCGGTCCACGGCACGACTCTCGAGGAGCTCGCCGACCGCGAACAGGACGACCACCAGCGATGCCTCGAGCCAGGCGCCGATGGCGGTGGCACCCGCCGCGGCGATCGCCATGAGCAGGTTGATGTCCGGTCTGCGCGTCGTGACGAGGGCAGCGAGGCCCGACCGTGCGAGCGGCACTCCGCCGGCGAGGATCGACGCCGCGTAGAAGGGCACTGCGGTGACATCCGTGAGGAAGTCGACGCACAGCGCAAGGACGAGCAGCATCGCGGCGAGCACAGTCGTGCGCTCCCGGGCCGGCCACGAGAGGCGTCCGGCGGTTCCAGCCTGTGTCTCTCCCAGCCCCACGACCCGGTAGCCGAGCCGGGCGACTTGCCGCGCGATCCGTTCGGGCGGGACGGTGGACGGGCGATACTCGACGCGCATGGTCGCCGCCGGGAAGCTGACCGCAACGTGGGTGACACCATCCACACGTGACACGGCACGCTCGATCGTCTGCGCGCAGTCGGCGCAGTCCATTCCTTCGACCCGGCAGACACGGTGCGCATACGCGCTCGCGAGGTCGACGCGCAGCCCGGTGGCGGCCTCGTCGAGACAGTCGAGCGAGCAGAGATCGGGGTCGTAGCTGACGGAAACGGCGCCGCGTCCGGGCAGCGGCTCCACAGCGACGACGCCGCGGTGGTTGGCGAGCCCGTCCCGCAGCCGCTCGGCGCAGACGATGCAGTCGTCAGCGTCCGCGAGCGGCAGCTCCACAACGGCGGCGGCCGCCATCAGCCTCCTCGACCGGGTTCGCTCACCGGTGCGTCACGTGCTGGAGAGCGACGTCGAGGAGGATCCGGATGTGGTCGTCGTCGAGCGTGTAGTACACCTTCCGTCCCTGCTTGCGGTAACGGACGAGGCGCTGGCCGCGCAGGAGCCGGAGGTTGTGCGAGCACGCCGTCTGAGAGAGGCCGGTCACGTCGGCGAGGTCGCAGACGCACAGCTCGTCAGCCTCGAGCAGCGCTGCGATGAGGCGCAGCCGGCCGGGATCGGTGAGCAGCCGGAACGTCTCGGCGAGCTCCAGTGCCGCGTCGTCCGGGAGTGCGTCGCGCAGCTGAGCGAGCCGGTCGGTCGCAACCCGGTCGGCCTCGCATGCCTCTTCTGTCGTCGATGTCTTCACAGGCATGAAGACATTGTACTGCCGGTGCCGGGCTTCAGCCTGGCACTTTGGGACCGGCCGCAACGCTTGGTGCCGGGCTGAAGCCCGGCACCAAGGCGAGTAGCATGCGCGTGTGACTGCGGTTCGCGTAGCGATCGTCCAGCGGCCGCCGGCGCTGCTGCACCGCGACGAGACGATCGCACGCGTGCTCGACGGGCTCGACGAGGCCGTGGGCGCAGGCGCGGGCCTCGTGGTGTTCCCCGAGACGTACGTCCCCGGCTACCCGGACTACATCTGGCGGCTCACGCCCGGTGGCGACTACGAGCTCTCGCGCGAGATCCACGGTCGGCTGCTCGAGAACGCGGTCGACGTGGAGGGCGACGATCTGCAACCGGTGCGCGACGCGGCCGCACGCCATGGCGTGACGATCGTGCTCGGCGTGCACGAGCGAGACGCGGCCTACAGCCGGGCGTCGCTGTTCAACACGCTCGTCACGATCGGGCCGGACGGCGAGCTCCTCAACCGTCACCGCAAGCTCGTGCCCACCAACCCGGAAAGGATGATCTGGGCGCCTGGCGACGCCAGCGGCCTGCGCGTGCTCGACCTCCCGTTCGGCCGTCTCGGCGGGCTCATCTGCTGGGAGAACTACATGCCGCTCGCCCGCTACAGCCTCTATGCGCAGGGCGTCGAGATCTACGTCGCCTCGACGTGGGACAACGGTGACGGCTGGCTCGCGTCGATGCGACACATCGCCCGTGAGGGGCGCTGCTGGGTGCTCGGCTCTGGCTGCTCGCTCCAGGGGAAGGACATCCCGGACGACTTTCCCGACCGTGACCGGCTCTACCCCGACCCGGAGGAGTGGCTCAACGAAGGCGACTCGGTCGTGGTCAGCCCACTCGGGCAGATCGTCGCCGGGCCGCTCCATGCCGAGCACGGCCTGCTCGTAGCCGACATCGACGCGTCCGATTCGCGCGCCGCCCACTACACGCTCGACGCCGCCGGGCATTACAACCGCCCCGACGTGTTCTCGCTGCGCGTCAACCGCGCGCCGAGCCGGCAGGTCACCTTCGAGGGCGACCCTTCCGGCGCCACCGCCCGGGAAGACGTCCTCGAGATCTAGACTCGCCTGAAGCGCCGGGGTGGCGGAACGGGTAGACGCGGCCGGCTTAAAACCGGCTGTCCCTCAGGGGACGTGGGGGTTCGAGCCCCTCCCCCGGCACTCGCCGGCCACTATTAGGTGTCGGCTCCGATTGCCTCGGCGCCGCGCGTCAGCGCCCCGACGAGCTCGTCCACGCGAATCGGCTTGCTCACGTAGTCGTCCATGCCGGCGGCGAGGCAGAGTGCCCGGTCGTCCGCCATCGCGTTTGCCGTGAGAGCCACGATCCACGGTTTCGATCCACGTGGCCGCGACGCGCGGATGCGGCGCGTCGCCTCGAGCCCGTCGATCTCGGGCATCTGGACGTCCATCAGCACCACGTCGTAGTCGTCGCCCTCGACCGCCTCGACCGCCTCGAGGCCGTTGGACACGACGTCGGCCGCGTAACCGTGCCGCTCGAGCAGCTTCAACGCGAGCTTCTGGTTCACGAGGTTGTCCTCCGCGATCAGGATCCGTAGCGGGAGCCGCGAACCCAGCTCGGCGTCCATCGACGACCCGGCGGCGGTCCTCGCGCCGGGACGCCGCTCGCGCCCTGCGAGCACCGTGGCCAGCGCATCGTGGAGCGCGGACGGCTTCACCGGCTTGGTGATCAGCGCCTCGACACCCTGTGGGATGCCGGCGCGGCCGAGCGAGCCCGAGGACGAATGCAGGATCACGGGGATCGGGCCATCGGGCCGTGCCTCGCGCATTGCCTGCGCGAGCGACACTCCGTCGAGGTCGGGCATCAGGTAGTCGAGCAGCGCCACGTCGAACTCGGCTCCCTGCCGCACGAGCTCGAGAGCCTCCAGCGGGCTGCCCACCTCGCTGGCGATCATGCCCCACCGCGCCACCTGCGCAGCGAGGATGCGCCGGTTCGTGGCGTGGTCGTCGACGATCAGCGCGCGCAGCCCGTCGAGCTCGACCGGCAGCTCGTCTGCGGCCAGGGCCTCCTCGAGATCCGGCGCCGCGTCGGCCACGATCGTGAGCTTGAAGGTTGCTCCCTCACCGGGCCCGGCCGACTCGGCCGTGATCGCGCCGCCCATCGCCTCGGCGAGCCGTCTGCTGATCGCGAGACCGAGCCCGGTGCCGCCGAACCGGCGCGTGATCGAGGCGTCGGCCTGGCTGAACGACTCGAACAGGCGCTGCATGCCCTCCGCGTCGATGCCGATCCCCGTGTCGCGCACCTCGACGGCGATCGCATACGTGCCGAGCCCTCCGTCACCGGCAACCCGCTCCGCCGCGAGCCGCAGCACGACCTCTCCCTCCGCCGTGAACTTGACCGCGTTCGAGAGGAGGTTGAGCACGACCTGCCGCAGGCGTCCGGCGTCACCGACGATGGCTCCCGGGACTCCGTTCTCGAGCACGTAGCCGAGCTCCACGCCCTTCTTCGCGGCGGTGGGGGCGACCAGGTCGAGCGCGCCCTCGACGCAGCCGGCGAGCGAGAACGGCTCCGCGGCCAGCTCGACGCGGCCGGCCTCGATCTTCGAGAAGTCGAGGATGTCGTTGATGATCGTCAGCAGCGCGTCCCCGGACGTGCGGATCGTGTCGGCGTAGTCGTGCTGCTCGTCGGTCAGCTCGGTGTCGACGAGCAGCCCGCTCATGCCGATGATCGCGTTCATCGGCGTGCGGATCTCGTGGCTCATCGTCGCCAGGAAGGCGCTCTTCGCCTGGTTGGCGGCGTCCGCCTCCTGCTTCGCCGCCTGCGCCTCGCGGAACAGACGCGCGTTCTGGATCGCGACGCCCACGTTCGCCGCGATCGTCGCGAGCAGGCTCGCGTCCGCATCGCCGTAGCGGGAGTCGTCCCCCGTCGTCTGCACGCTCAAGGCTCCGATCGCACTCTCGCCGGCGAGGATCGGGACACCGAGGTACGACCCGGCGGCGGCGCCCACCCGACGCTCACCGACCTCCGCGAACTCGGCCGCCCCGTGCACGAGCAGCGTCTCGCGCGTCTTGAGCACCCTCGACGTCGGCCCATTGCCGAGCGGCACCGCGTCGTGCGAGGCTCGAGCGCCGCCTTCGCTGTAGTACGGGAAACCGATCTCGTCGGTCTCGGCGTCGTACAGCGCGACGTACGAGACGTCAGCCGAGAAGGTCTCCCCGATCAGATCGCCGACGAGCTCGAGCAGTGCCTCGAGATCGAGCTGCGATGCGAGTGCCTGCCCGATGCGGCTCACCGTCTCCAGCTCGCGCAGATGGCGGCGCGTCTCGTCGTGCAGCTTGATGCGCTCGAGGGCGGTCGCGATGTGCTGAGCGACGAACGTGAGCAGCTCCTTGTCGCGCTCGCTGTAGCGCACGTCCTCCGTGTAGCTCTGCACCGCGAGCGCGCCGAGCACACGGCCCTCGTGTCGGAGCGGCACGCCGAGCCAGTCCACCGAATCGACTCCTCGAGACTCGACGGCACCCTCGGCCACCAGCTCCAGCTGCTGCTCCAGGGTCAGGAGCAGCGGCTCGCCGGTTCGGATCACGTGCGCGGTCATCCCGGCCGCATCCCCGGAGCCCATCGCCTCCCAGATCTCCGGGTCGGGGACATCGGGGTCGACCGAATCCACGTAGTAGGCGAAGCTCATGGCGTCGCGCCCGGCGTCGTAGAGCGCGATGAAGAAGTTCTCGGCGTTCATCAGCTCTCCGACGACGGCGTGCATGCCGGCATAGAACTCCTGCATGTCGAGCGCCGCGCCTGCCATCTCCGCGATGCGGTGCAGCGCAACCTGCGTCCGCTCGTGCTCGATCCGCTCCGTGATGTCGCGGTAGATCGCGTAGAAGCCGGCGTGCTCGCCGTCGACGTGGAGCGGCACCATCGAGATCTCGACGTCGACGAGCGACCCATCCTTGCGCGATCGTCGCGTGACGCGGTCGATCCGCCCCGCCGACAGCGCCTCGTCGGGATCGACCGGAGCGTCTGCGGCGAGCTCGTCCGAGGCCAGCACGAGCTCGACGATCGGGCGTCCGATCGCCTCCTCGGCCGCCCAGCCGAACAGGCTGGCGGCGGCCGGATTCCAGCCGGTGACCACCTCGTCCCGGCCCATCGTCACGACCGCGACCGGGCTCACCTCGACGAGCGACTCGAAGTACTGCTTCTGGCGGCCGAGGTCCTCGTGTGCGGCCGCGAGCTCGGCCTCCGCCTGCTTCTGCTCGGTCACGTCGATCATGCATCCCTGCGCGTACTGCGGCCTCCCGTGCTCGTCGCTGACTGTCCACGACTCGTCCCGGACCCAGACCGTGCGCCCGTCGGCGGTGATCACCCGGTACTCGCTGACCCAGACGCTGTCGTCCTCGGTCGGCGGAAGCTCGTTCTCGGCGATGACCCAGTCGCGGTCGTCCGGGTGCAGCACGCTCGCGAAGAAGTCGGGGTCGGTCCAGGCCTCCGTCGGGTACCCGAACATCGCGACCGCGCGCTCGCTCATGTACTCGGAGGCGTTGTATTCGGAGGCGTTGTTCTCGTCGAGCCTCGACCGGTACATGGCGACCGGGATCGCTTCGACGAGCCGGCGGTAGTGACGCTCCGCCTCCTCGACGCGCGCGAGCGCTTCGGTCAGCTCGGTGCGCGCGACGTGCTCCTGGGTGACGTCCATCATCACGCCCTGGAGCCACTCCGGCTTTCCGTCCGCGTCCCTCAGGATCCACTGCTCGTCCCGCACGTGGACGATGCGCCCGTCGGCGGCGGTCAAGCGGTAGTCGGAGTGGGTGATCACGTCGTCCCTCGAGTGCCGCTCGTCGTACTCCGAGCGCAGCCGATCGCGATCGTCGGGATGGAGCACCGAGAAGAAGAACGTCTCTTCCTTCCAGCGTTCGGCGGGGTAGCCGAGCATCTGCTCGATGGCAGGGCTGATGTACTCCGAGGTCCCGGTCGAGTCGGACGGTCGAGGTAGACGGCGAGCGGCAGGTTCTCGACGAGCCGGCGGTAGCGGTACTCCGCGGTCGTGCGCGCCGCCTCGCGCTCCATCTCCTCGCTGATGTCGATGAGGAAGCCCTGCACGTACTCTGGCTCGCCGGCGTCGTCGGTGATCACGACGGCGTCGTCGCGCACCCAGACGACGCGGCCGTCGGCGGCGACGATCCGGTAGCGGAACGACCAGCGGTCGAGCTTGGCGGCGAAGACGTCCTCGTGCTGCCGGAGGACGTCCTCTCGGTCGTCGGGGTGGAGGATGCTCTCGAAGAACGCGTCTTCCGCCCAGCGCTCGGCCGGATACCCGAACATCGCCTCGATCTGAGGGCCCACGTAGAGCGAGGCGGCGCTGACGTTCGGCTGGTCGAGGTAGACCGCCAGCGGCAGCGACTCGACGATACGTCGGAAGCGCAGCGCCTGCAGGTCTCCGTGGGCCGCGGGAACAGCGGCCGCGACATCGTCGTCGGGTGCCGGATCGCGCGGCTGTCGACCGGTGTCGCTCATCCGGCGAGGAAGATCATGGCCCAGCGTCGAGTGTCCAGAGCTTCACTCGCTCCTGCTTGCCGCGCACCTCTCGCTCTTCCACGAACTCGAGCCCGCCTCCATCGCGAAGCAGCAACCGGGTCGAGTCCGAGACGAGAACCTGTAGCTGCAGCTCCTTCGTGAGCTCCTGCAGGCGCGACGCCGTGTTGACCGTGTCGCCGATCGCGGTGTACTCGAGCCGACGCTCGGATCCGACGTTGCCGGACATGAACGGGCCGCTGCACGATGCCGACACCCATGCGAAAGTCGTCACCGTGGACCCGCGTCGCGAATCCAGCTCGTTGAAGCGCGGCAAGCCGCTCGTACACCATCTCGCGGGCCGTCGCGAGCGCACGGTCGGCATGGTCGTCGCTGGCGATCGGTGCCCCGAACACCGCGAAGATCCCGTCTCCGAGATAGGAGACCAGTGTCCCGCCGTTGTCGAGCACGGCATCGCTCATCTCGGAGAAGTAGCGGTTGAGCACGTCGATGACCACGTCGGCTGGCGTCGACTCGGCGAATGTCGTGAACCCTCGGAGGTCGCTGAAGAGCGCCGTGCCGACGAGCCGGACACCACCGAGCCGCGGGTCGCCGTTCGCTCGGACGAGCACCTCGTCGACGACGGACTCGGGCAGGAAACGGGCGAACACGTCGCGCACGCGCGCCCGCTCCAGCTCGTGCAGTCGGCGCTTGTCGAGCCCGGCGCGGATCCTCGCCCGGAGCAGGACGGGATCGAACGGCTTCGGCAGGTAGTCCTCGGCACCCAGCTCGATGCAGCGCACCACGCTGTCGAAGTCGTCGAGTGCCGAGATCATGATCACCGGCACGTCGCGCAGCGCCGCGTCGTCCTTCATGCGCTCCAGCACGCTCATCCCGTCGAGCTCCGGCATGACGACGTCGAGCAGGACAACGTCCGGAACGGCGTCGGCGAGCACCCTCAGCGCTTCGAGGCCGTTCTCCGCCGTCGTCACGGTGTGCCCGGAGCGCTCCAGCGTGCGGGCGAGGAGTGTGCGGTTCACCCGGTCGTCGTCGACGACGAGGATCGAGCCCGTGCCCGGCGTCTCGCTCAGCGCGGTGCCCCGCGCAGCGAGTCGAGCGCCGGCCGAACCCGCGACCACTCGGCCTCGACCTGCTCGACGAGCGGTGCGACGCCGGACAGGTCACCGCTGCGGGCGGCCGTCTCGAGCTCCCGGCAGAGATCCCCCAGCGCCAGCGCGCCGAACGTGTACCCGTTCGACTTGAGCGTGTGCGCCGCGCGTCCGGCGAGGACGGGGTCGCCATCTCGCAGACCGGTCTGCAGCTCACCCAGGCGAATCGGCCCCTCCTCGAGGAATGCGTCCACGAGCTCGGCGATCATCTCCGGATCGTCCCCGACGAGCTCGTTGAGCGAGCGGATCGCCTCGGAGTCCAGTAGCACGGTCGAAGCTCCCGCGCCGCCGCCATCCGACGGGATCTCGTCTTCTCCGACCATGTCTAGGGGTGGGAGGGTACGCGTGCGTGAAGCACCCTGCAAGGCGGCCGCAAATGCGGGGAAAGTGATGGAAGCTGCTCAGTCGGGAAGCGACGCCTCGGGCTCGAGGCGTATCCGCACGAGGTCGGCGCCGGCCTGTGCGGCGCGGGGGTGACCAGTCACCGCAGGGACGAACTCGTCCGGCGACAGTGTGTAGAGACGCGAGTCGACGAGCGTGCGCACGGTCGCGTTGCGCGGGCGATCGAGCAGCAGCGCGAGCTCGCCGAACCCGTCGCCGCGCCCGAGCACGGCGACGCGATTGCCGTCCCGGACGACCTCGACCTCGCCGTCTGCGATCGCGTAGAACAGGTCGCCGGGGTCTCCCTGCCGGATGACGACGGTGCCGGCCCGGACCTCGAGCGGTTGCAGCGCGCGTGCGAGCGTCTCCAGGGTGGGGGGCGGCAGAGGGGCGAACAGCGTCATGGAGCGGAGCAGTCCGATCTCGACCACCGGGACATCGGCATGCCGGTCGATGTCGAGCAGCCGCCGACCGGAGAGTGCCGCGACGAGCGGGAGGACGATCGCAAGACACGATGCAGGCGAGCGTGGCGCCGCCGAAGCGCGACAAGCGCTCCCGCAAGTAGCGCGCCGGCTGCGATGGTGGCGGCTTCGAGACCCTCGGCGACGCCGAAGATCCTTGCCAGCAGATCCGTCGGCGCGGCGCGTTGGAGCAGCGTGCGTGCTGCGACGTCGAATGTCGAGAGCGAGCCGCCGACGAGCACGAGGAGCAGCACGACTCCGCCGACGCCCGGTTCGACCGCGATGCCGATCATGGCGGCGGCTGCGACACCCACCGCGACGGCGAGAGGCGGCCCCATGCGCGGTCGGCCCACGAGCCTCGCTGTGACGAGGATCGCGAGCACCCCGCCGGCGCCGAAAGCAGCGTTCAGGTATCCGGCCCAGGAGCCGCTGCGACCGAGGACCCCTTGTGACAGCTCGACGTACAGGATGTCGAGAGCGCCGATCAGGATCCCTTGCGCAGCCAGCAGCGACACGAGCAAGCGGGCTGTACCGTCCCGCCCGACCGCGCGGAGGCCGGCTGCAAGCGAAAGGTGGCTCTCGTCCTGCGCTGCCGCGGCGACGAGGTTGCGCAGCGGAGCGACGAGCACCGCGCCGATCGCGCAGGCGCAGCCCATGACGAAGAAGACGAGACCGGGCGACCCGACCGCCAGCAGCACGCCCGCGAGCGCCGGCGCCACGAACACGCTGATGCCGACGATCCACCCGGACGCGACGTTCGTGGCCGTCAGCTCCTCGGGAGAGCGTGCGAGAGCCGGGGCGAACGCAGAGTGGAGCGGCCTCGTGAGCGTGAACGAGACCGTGGCCGGGATCAGGAGCGCATAGACAATGTTCTTCGGCAGATCCGAGACGAGTGCAGTCCCTCCGATCCCGCAGGTGACACCCTGTACGGCGTACGCCGCGAGGAGCGCACGACCCGGTGGATAGCGGTCGCCGATCGACGCTGCAACGGGTGCGAAGAGCGCCGACGGGACGAGCTGCACGGCGGCGACGATGCCCGCCTCCGTGGCACCACCCTGCCCGTAGGCGAACACGATCATCGCTACCCACGTCGCCCACTCCGCGCTGTTGAACATCGCGAACGCGGCCTCGATACGGCGGAGAGGCCCGTTCCGCGCCACGACTCCGAGGACGCTGAGCACCGCGGCCGGGTACGACCGCACGCGGTGCACGACCGTGAACGGCCCGGTCGACCCTGACCCCGCGGGCCCGTCGGTCACGGGCGCGATGATCTCAGCTGGATGCTTGATGCGTCGCCGCTATGCTCCTCGCGCCATGGCGAGCACCGAGCACGTCGCGCCGTCGTTCGCGGACCTCGAGTTCGACACGCCGCTCTACCGGACGGCGATCGCCCAGTTCGACCAGGCGGTTCCGTACGTCGACTGCGATCCCGGTACCGCCGAGCGGCTGCGCTACCCGGAGCGCTCGATCATCGTCAGCTGTCCCATCCGCCTGGACGACGGACGGCGGGTGGTCTTCTCCGGCTACCGCGTGCAGCACTCGAGCACGATGGGGCCGACGAAGGGCGGGATCCGCTACGACGAGGAGGTCACGCTCGGCGAGTGTGCTGCGCTCGCCGTATGGATGACCTGGAAGTGCGCGCTCCTGCGCCTGCCGTACGGCGGCGCCAAGGGCGGTGTGCGCTGTAACCCCCGCGCACTCTCTCAGGGTGAGCTCGAGCGGCTCACACGCCGGTTCACGTCAGAGCTGCTGCCGTTCATCGGGCCGCAGGAGGACATCCCCGCGCCCGACATGGCGACGAACGAGCAGACGATGGCCTGGATGATGGACACGTACTCGATGCAGCGCGGGCATGCCGTGCCGGAGATCGTCACCGGCAAGCCGATCTCGATCGGTGGGTCGGTGTTTCGCGCGGAGGCGACCGGAGCGGGCGTCGTGATGGTCGTGGCCCGGGCCTGCGAGCGGCTCGGCTGGAAGCTCTCCGAGCAGCGCTGCGTCGTGCAGGGATTCGGCAACGTCGGTGGCATCGCCGCGCAGGAGCTCGTCGACCGCGGTGCGACGGTGCTCGCTGTGTCCGACCTCTCGGGCGGCGTGTACGACCCTGACGGGCTCGACATTCCCACCATGAGCCAGTTCGCGCGTGAGCACGGCTCGCTCGAGGGCTGGGACCGGAACACGCGCGTCGGTGGCAGCGAGCTGCTCGAGCTCGAGTGCGACATTCTCGTTCTCGCGGCCCGCGAGGACCAGGTGCACGCGGACAACGCACCGCGCCTCAAGTGCCGCATGATCGCCGAAGGGGCGAACGGGCCGACGTCGCTCGAGGCCGACGAGATCCTGCGGGCTCGCGGCATCCCGATCCTGCCGGACATCCTCACGAACGCCGGCGGCGTCACTGTCTCCTATTTCGAGTGGGTGCAGGACCTCGGTCGGCTCTTCTGGGGCCGCGACGAGATCCGGGCCAAGCTGGCGGAGAAGCTCAACGACGCGTTCGACCGCGTGTGGGAGATCTCGCACGAGAAGGACATCCCGCTGCGAACCGCCGCCATGGTGACCGGCATCCGCGACGTCTCCACCGCGCTCGAGGCACGCGGGCTGTATCCGTAGTCATGGACCGCGTCCGCGACGCGATGATCGCCGAGCCGCGGTCGCTCCCGGCGACCGCCACCGCCCAGGAAGCCGGGGTTGTGCTCACCCCGGCCGAGGTGCGGGCCGTCTTCGTGGTCGACGAAAGCGGGCGGCTGCTGGGCGTCGTGACGCGCAAGACGCTGGTGGCACGCGTGGTGGCGCAGGGCCTCGATCCGCGCACGACGCCGCTGGGAGCGGTGGCGGAGGAGCCGCACTACACGATCGGGCCGGATGTGCCCCTGGAGGAAGCGTTCCACTTCATCGAGGAGCGCGCGGCGGAACGCGTGCCCGTCGTGGAGGAGGGCCGCCTGATCGGCGTGCTCTCACGGGCGGTGCTCCAGCGTAGGCTGGCCGAGGACGAGGAGCCCTCCGAGGATCTCCCCGCCTCGTAGGGGCCGGATACATCCGGCCCGACGTCCTGTGGCGGGGCTACGGCACGATGTTGTGGTTGTGGTGGAAGACGTTGTCGGGGTCGTACCGTCGCTTCGCCGCGACGAGACGTTCGTAGTTCGGCCCGTAGGCGGCACGCACCGCGTCGCCACCTTGATCGTCGCCGAGATAGTTGAGCCACCGGGCCTCGTCGAGATGCGGCGCGACGGCGCGGTGGGTGTCGCGCGTCCACGCGACGTTTTCGTCCGTCGCCGCGGGATCCGTCCATACCGAGGGGATGAGGAGGTTCCAGCCCTCCGCGCGGTGGGGCACTGCGGTGTCCGTCACGCCGATGCGCGTCACGGCGCCGTGGAAGTGCTCCAGCACCATGGCGCTCATCGGTGACGGCACCGACGCGAACCGCTCGGCCATCGTGTCGATCAGCTCGTCAGGGAGACCACGCGTGAAGCTCGACAGCCAGTAGTTGAGCGTCCCGGCCGGGAACCCGTCGTCGATCAGCGTGTTCATCACCGGGTACGGCATCGGGCCGACCTCGGTCATCAGCGGCGATCCCCACGACTTGAACGGGGCGAGGTCCTGCTCCGCCTGCTCCGGGTCACCCAGGTGGCAGACGACCAGCGCCGACAGCTTCATGCCGGAGCCGTCGGGGGCGTGCACCAGCGCGGCGAAGACCGTCAGGTCGTCCGGAGCAGTTCGCGACCGCGTCGCGGTAGAAGCGAAGCAGCTCGGGCGCGGCGTCGAACGGATGGGCGATCAACCCGCCGGTGACCATCTCCAGCGGGTGCAGCCGGTACGTGAACGTGGTCACGATGCCGAAGTTGCCGCCGCCTCCGCGAAGCGCCCAGAAGAGATCCGGGTCGGACGCCTCCGTCACGTCCAGCACGTCGCCCTCCGCGTTGACGAGCTCGACCGCGAGCAGGTTGTCGGCTGCGAGGCCGTGCTTTGCCATCAGCCAGCCGAGCCCGCCGCCGAGGGTCAGCCCGGCGATGCCCGTGGTGGAGATCGCGCCGCCGGTGACGGCGAGACCGTGCTCGGCCGTGGCGCCGTTGAGCTCCGCCCAGGTGAGACCACCCTCCGCCCGCACCGTGCGCGCCTCCGCGTCGACCTCCGTGCCCTTCATCTCGGCCAGGTCGATCATCACCGCGTCGTCGACGACCGCACGGCCGGCCACGTTGTGGCCACCGCCGCGGACGCAGATCTCGAGCCCTGCGGCCCGTGCGAAGCGCACGCCGGCGGCCGCGTCGGCTGCGCTTCGGCAGCGGACGATCACCGCCGGGCGACGATCGATCAGCCCGTTGTGGATGCGACGCGCGTCGTCGTAGCCGTCGTCGTCGGGCTGTAGGACGCGCCCGGACACTCCACCCTTCAGGTCGTCGAGAAGCCCGGAATCAGGGGTTACGGTCATGCTCGCCTCCAGTTCGTGTCCACACGAGTCTAGGGAGGGCCGCTAGGGGATCACAACGTCCCGTACGTCGCGAGGTGGTATACGAGGGCGTGAGCGCAGATGCGACACCACTGCCGAGTCGTGTGCTGCGCGCGTCGGACGTGCTGGCTGACCCACTCGTCCGCGAGCTGATCGACGCGAGGTTGGTCTGCGTGCTCGCAACGCTGGAGCCTGACGGCTCTGTGCACGCCGTGCCGCTCTGGCTCTGCGACGGCGGAGAGGTGATCCTGCTCGCGACCTTCTCCGGCAGCCGCAAGCTGCGTAACGTCGAGCGTGACCCGCGCGCCACGCTCGTGTTGCACGACTCGCGGCCGGGCTTCGAGGTCTGCGGCGTCACGATGCGGGGGCGCGTGGAGATCGTGCGCGGTGTCGCGGCCGCGCCGCTCGTCGAGCGTGTCCATCGCCGCTACCTGACGGAGGCGGGGTACGACCTGCCGGCCTCACGGGAGTTCCTCGCAGGGGACGACGTCGCCCTGCGTTTCGCGCCGGAAGCCGCGGTGACGTGGGACGAGCGCGCCAACCCGGCCACGGGTGCGTTGCGAGACGCGGGCGGTGCGCTTCCGCTCGAGCCGACTACACCGCGCTCGTAGCACCACGGGGGTGCCTGGCTTCAGCCGGGCACCAAGGGTGGAAGCGCGCACACCCCCTCGGTGCAGGGCTAAGAGCCCGGCACCGAGGCGTTGCCCGACCTGGTCGGCGCCCTACGAAGAGTGCTTCTTGAGCGGCCCGACCTCGCGCTCCAGGGCGAGGACGAGCCGTCGCAGGAGCGCGTTGAGCTGCTCCTTCTCGTCCTCGTCGAGCGCCGATGCGATGAGCGCCTCACGCGCTGCGGCGGTGCCCGCCATCTCGTCCCAGAGCTTGTGGCCCTTCTTCGTGAGGGTCACCTGTACCGAGCGCCGGTCGTCGGGGTCGGGCACCCGCTTCACGAGACCCGCTTGCTCGAGGTTGTCGAGCCGGTTGGTCATCGCGCCCGAGGACAGCACACACGAGTTGGCAAGGCGCGACGGTGACAGCCGGTAGGGCTCGCCCTGCCCGCGCAGCATGGTGAGGACCATGTACTCCCCGACGCTGAGCCCGAACCTCTCGGTGACCTCCGACAACGCCTTGTCGAGCCCACGGTTGATGAGATGGACGCGCTGCGTGATGGCCTCGGTGGGGAGGTCGAGGCCGGGGATCTCGTCCACCCAGCGGCCGATGCGGGCGTCGACGCGATCGCGCACCTCAACCGTTGCGAGCTCCTTCTCAGCCACGGATGTAGTTTGACATAAAATCTCTTGACGTCAAGAGACTTGACGTGGTACGGTTCGGCATCGAGTAGTTCGAGATAAAGATATCTCGTCTGGAAAGACGAGAACGGTGCCCGAGCAGGGCGACCGAGAGGAGGTGCGGACGATGCTGGGTCATGCCATCACCACCGAGCTCCAGCTGCTTGCGGCGAGAGAGCATGCCGCCGATCTCGCCGGAGTGTTCGCGTCCCGTGGATCGGACTCCACACGCGACGAAGTCGTCCGCTCGGGTGGTGCCCGGCCGGAGCCGGGCACCACGCCCTCTCCTTGCCTGCCAACCCTGGCGGGAGAGCGGAACGTCTGGAAAGCCCCGGCGTAGGCGTCACAGCTCGGCGGCGGCGAGCGCCGCGCCGTGGAGGATGTCGCGCTCGCTCACCTCGATCTCGCCGAGCCCGTAGGTGTCGAGGATCGCGCGCAGGATCACGAAGCCCGCCACGATGACGGGGGCGCGGGCCGGGTCGAGGCAGCGGACGTGCTCACGCTCACCGAGCGGCAGCGCCGCGAGACTCTCGAGGAGGTGCTCCACCGCTTCGCGCGAGAGCGTGTGGCCGTGTGTTCGAGCCGGGTCGTACGGTTCTTCGCCGATGTCCATCGCGGCGGCGGTCGTGATCGTGCCGGCGACGCCGATCGCGCCGGCCGGTGAGAGCGCCGGCAGCATGTCGCGCGCGTGAGCGGCGCAGGCGGCGAGCTCGTGAGCGGATGGTGGATCCATGTGGAGGAACCGTTCCGTGAGGCGGCCGCAGCCGAGCTGCGTGCTCGTCCGGAACGTGATGCCGCCAGGGCCTGCGAGGACGAGCTCGGTCGAGCCGCCGCCGATGTCGACGAGCAGGGTGTCGGGCTCGATCGCGCGGTCGGATGCCGTGCCTCTGAAGCTGAGCGCCGCCTCCTCCTCACCCGAGAGGAGTCGCGTCGTGAACCCGTAGCTCTGCTCGATCTCGCCGAGGAACGTTTCGCCGTTCGCCGCGTCGCGTGCGGCGCTCGTGGCGACGGCGAGCACCCGCTCCGCGCCCAGTGCTGTCGCTTCGCGGCGGAACTCGACGAGCACGTTGTGGACCCGTGCCATGGCCGTGGGAAGGATCAGCCGCCGCTCGTCCACCGACTCGCCCATGCGTGTGATCGTGAGCCTGCGGGCGACCTCGCTCAGGCGGCCGTCCTCGACGTCGGCGACGAGGAGCCGGGTGGAGTTGCTGCCCAGGTCGACCGCTGCGACGCGCATGAACGCGAGCTCAGAGGCCCCGGCAGGCGTCGCAGAGCCCGTCCGAGGTCGCCGGCTGCCGTTCACAACTCGAGCACACGACGCCGGCGCGGACGCCGAGCGCACCTGGCGCAACCGAGGGCGTGTCTGCGAGCTCGCGGTACTCGCGCCGCAGCTCGTCCTCGGTCTTGCCGAGGGCGTAGCTCGGGGAGACGAGCTCGCGCGCGTCCTCGACGCGTACCAGCACTGCTTGCTCGAACGGGTACGCCTCGCCCGGGTACTCGCTGCGGATCGCGTCCAGCACGGCTGGATCGGCGGTGATGCGCGCACGTCCTGCGAAGCGCCAGCCGCGGCGGGCGAAGTGATCGACCACGTTGACGTGCACGCGATCGTCGCGTCTCACGTTCGAGACGGTCTGCGGCGATGCGACGTCGGCGAACACGAGGTGGTCCGCGTCCCAGACGCGAACCGTTCCCTTCGGTGACAGGTTCGGCGAGCCGTCCTCGTCGAGTGACGCGACGAAGCAGAGCGGGTAGCGCGCGACGCAGTCGCGTGCCGCGGCCGGGATCGAGCCCTCGCCGCCCACGCTCACCGCCCGGGTACGAACCAGAAGACGCGCGCCAGCTGGCCGCGGGCCTCGCGCACGGCTGCGAGCTGGACCTCGAGCCTGGCTCGTGACGCGCTCAGCCGGGCTTGCGCCTCGCTGAGCTGACCTGAGCTGGCGCTCGCGCGCGCAAGGTGCCCGTCGATCTCCGCTGTGGCGAGCGCGATCCGGTCGAGCTCGGCCGTGAAGCTGCCGCCGGTGCGTTTCAGCAGCCGCCAGGTGCGAATCGCCCTGTACGCGGCGATCGTGATACCCGCCGCCAGAGCGACGAAAAACGCTGCGAGCGCGATCCAAACGGCCACTTCGGTGCTACCATAGACGCCGCGACGCGGGGTGGAGCAGTCAGGTAGCTCGCCGGGCTCATAACCCGGAGGTCGCAGGTTCAAATCCTGCCCCCGCTACTCAAAAAGGCCCTGCACGCAGGGTCTTTTTGTTTCCAGGTCGCAGAACGCGTCGCGCCAATGTCAGTGAAAATGTCAGGCTTGCGCCGCGAAACGGCTGCCTTACGACTGCGTGAGATGCGGTTGTGCTCGAACCCGCGACCTCCGGCGTGACAGTTCTGTCCGCCCGTGGTCTGCGGTGGTCAGCAGCGGCCGTAGCCGAGGAACCAAGCCAACTTCGTGAGCGGACGTCGTCGGGCTTGGTCACGGTGTGTCGGTGTGATCTGACACGAATCTGACACGCAGCGTGCACGAGGGCCAACGAGTGTCATTGCTAGTGCAAGGACGAGGGACGACACCTCGCGGATTGCGTGCGCCGCTCACTCACCATGCTACGACGGCCAGTGGACCGTCGCAGCATGGCAGGCGACTGAATCGATATGACACTAGTCAATTGACGATCGGGCGACCCCGCATTGTGTACCGCAGACACAGCACGAGGCTGAGCGCAAGTACGAAGCCCACGCCGAAGCCGATTCCGAGCCCTGTCCCAGCCGAGGCTGAGACCGGAACCGGTGTTGCTGGACCTCGCGACCGGATCCGAGGATGCAGCTTCGACGAACGGCTCGTCGCGATTGCGGGCCGGCTGAGCGCCTCCATTGTCGATAGCGCCATTCTTTGACGCGAGCAGCTTGATGATGTCTGGCGAGATACGAGCTGCCTTGTCTTGCGTGCCGTAGGTGCCCATCGCATCAGACTGCGAAAGTGGGACATCGGCGACTCGGCGAGGTTCTCCTCGCCAAGTGCGACCGGAACGCCTACTGCCAAGGCGGTGACGACGATGGCGGCCATCGATGAGATCTTGGGGGTCTTGACTTCGTCCTTTCGTTCGTTCTGGTTGGTCATACGGCGACGGCGAAGTGCACCTGGTCGAAACGGTCGTCTCCGTGCCGCAGCTACCCGACGGTGCGGGGTTCTGGTACTTGGGGGTGCCCGCCCGCCTGCCTGACCTGAGCACGGTCGAAGGCGGCAGGCTTAGGCGCCAGCACGGCGTGCTGGAGACGGACGGCTTCGCGCATGGCCGCTGTCTCGTCGCGTCCAAAAAACGGCGATCCGCCGTCGGTGATGAACGACCCTACGTCTCGGAGTTCGTCGTCGTGGAAGGCGAGCGGCTCGGCACGGAGCGCAGCTGCGATTGCCAGCAGCGACGGGGTGCAGGCCACGGTGATCGTCGGGTGCACGAGGTACCGCGGCCCGCGTCCGTTGTGCGAGCGCTCAGGCACCGCTGCGCGCTCGAGTGAGCGCGCGAGCTTGATGCGCTTCCTTGTGGCCTTGTCACGCAACATCTCGTCCTCCTTTTCTGGTCGATCGCCCGGTGCGATCGAATGCCCCAGAACCTGCAACCAACCGGCAAAGGGCGGACGAAGCTCGAGGCCGCGTGAGCAAAGAAGCGGCAAAGGATCTCCACTTCCGCCCATTTCTTTCCACACAGCCGGGGTTTACGCTGCGATCCGACATGGAGTTTCGGATCTTGGGGCCGATCGAGCTCTGGTCGAAGGGAAGCCAGGTTCGCCTGGGTGGTGTCAAGCAGCGGGCGCTGCTCGCCGTCCTCCTCCTTCACCGAAACGAGGTCGTTTCGGTGGACCGGCTGATCGATGAGCTGTGGGAAGGTCATCCACCGGCGACCGCCGTGAAGACCGTTCAGGTACACGTCTCGCAGCTTCGAAAGGCCCTCGGCCGGGACAAGCACGGAGACGCAGACGAGATCCTCGTCACACGCAGTCCGGGGTACATGCTCCGGGTCAGGGCCGACGAGCTCGACAGCGATCGATTCGAGCGGCTTGTGGAGGACGGCCGGCACACGCTTCGCGCGGGGGATCTGCAGCAGGCCAGCCAGTTGCTCCTCGAAGCTCTGTCGCTTTGGCGCGGGCCTGCCCTCGCGGACTTCGCCCTCGACGCATTCGCTCAGACCGAGATCGCACGCCTCGAAGAGGCTCGCGTGTCAGCGATTGAGGAGCGCATCGACGCCGATCTCGCCGCTGGCCGCCACCAAGCGTTGATCGGTGAACTCGAGACGCTGGTGCACGCGAACCCGCTGCGCGAGCGGCTCCGTGGCCAGCTGATGCTCGCCCTCTACCGTTCCGAACGGCAGGCTGAAGCGCTCGCCGCGTACCAAGATGCCCGCCGCATGCTGGACGAGGAGCTCGGGCTCGAGCCGAGCGAGTCCCTACAGCGCCTGGAGCGGGCGATTCTCGTCCATGACGCCGCGCTCGACCTGTCCGCAGACACCGTCGCGGCCGCGGACGGCCTGCAGACCGAGTTCTCGCCGCTCGGGGCCGAGAGGGTCGCGGAGCCACATCCACCGCGTCGGCGGGCGATGCTTCTCGTCGCGGCTGCTGGTTTGATCGCGGCCGCTGTGGCCATTCCAGTCCTCGCGTTTGGCAGCGGCGGAGGCGGATCGATTGAGGCCGCGGCAGGCAATTCCGTCGGCTTCGTCGACCCGGAAAAGAACGAGCTCGTAGCCGACGTCGGCGTTGGCGCGACACCCACAAGGCTCGCAGTCGCCGAAGGGGCGTACTGGGTCACGAACGCGGACGACCACACCGTTTCGAGGATCGATCCCTCAACGAAGGCAGTTGTTCAAACTATCGCGGTCGGCACCAGTCCGAGCGGAATCACATCGGGTGGAGGCGACATGTGGGTCGCCAACAGCCTCGACAGCACCGTCTCGCGTATCGACACCGAGACGAACACCGTCGTACAGACGATCGACGTCGGCAACTTCCCGCTCGGGATCGCCTATGCGAACGGCGCGATCTGGGTCGCCAACACTGGGGACGACACAATTTCGAAGATCGACGCCAACAGCGGAAGCGTCGTCAAGACCGTGCCCATCGCGGCGACCGAGCTGACATCCGGCGCTCGCGCCCTGTGGGCGAGCCGGCGGACGGCCAACAATGTGGCGCGCATCGACCCGAGGAGCGGCAAGGTCGTGCAGGAGATCTCGGTGGGGGGCGGCCCGACAGGCGTCGACTTCGGTGCCGGCTCGGTCTGGGTCGCCAACAGCCTGGACGGCACCGTCTCGCGGATCGATCCCGAGACGAGCTCCGTCACCGCGACGATCCCGACGGGGAACGGGCCTACGGCCCTCGATGCCAACTCGCACGGCGTCTGGGTCAGCAACCAGTTTGACGGCACGGTCGCGCGAATCGACCCGAGGACGAACCAGGTCGTGCGGCGAATCGATGTGGGCAACCGTCCGCAAGCCGTCGCGGTCACGGGCGGGAGCGTGCTGGTCGGGATTCGCGAGTCCGACGCTGCTCACCGCGGCGGCACTCTCACGGTCCGGAACGACCGCTCGCTCGACTCGATCGACACCGCGATCGCATACGACCCCGCCTCGTGGCCGTACCTGCGGATGACGAACGACGGGCTCGTCGCCTTCAACCAGGTCGCTGGAGTCGGCGGGACGCAGCTTGTGCCCGACCTCGCCGTATCGCTCCCGACTCCCACCGACGCCGGGCGGACGTACACGTTCCAGCTGCGGCAGGGCGTCCGCTACTCGACCGGGAGACCCGTCAAAGCATCGGACGTCCGTTCGACGTTCGAGCGTGCGTTCCGGATCGGCCTGCAGGTGCCGTACTACGACGCCATCGTTGGTGCCGCGGGCTGCTGGCGAACTCCGAAGCGCTGCGACCTCTCGCGCGGCATCGTCACGGACGACCGCGCGGGAACGGTCGTGTTCCACCTCGTTACGCCTGATCCGGAGTTCCTGCACCGGCTGGCGATTCCCTCCGCGTATCTTCTGCCCGCGGGGACGGCTGCCCGGGACACGGGGACGCGGCCGTTGCCAGCGACCGGCCCGTATGTGATCGCGACGTACCGCCCGAACCACGTTCTCAGACTCGAACGGAACCCGTATTTCCACGAGTGGTCGAAGGCCGCCCAGCCCGACGGCTACCCGGACACGATCATCGCGCAGCTCGGCGGAACCGCCGACGATGCGATCGACGACGTCATCCGCGGGAAGGCCGACCTCATGTCCACCCTCGGGTCGGGTGCGCCATCGCCGAGCCGGTTGGTGGAGATCAAGACGCGATACGCAAGTCAGGTTCACACGAACCCCGCCCAGCAGACTGCCAGTCTCTTCCTTAATACTCGCCTGGCGCCCTTCGACCGGCTCGAAGTGCGTCGGGCGGTGAGCTACGCCGTCGATCGCGCCGCGGCAGTTCAGATCGGCGGTGGCTCCGACCTCGCCGAGACGACCTGCCAGGTCCTTCCCCCGCACTACCCCGGCTACCGTCGCTACTGCCCCTACACGGCGAGCCCGTCGGCACAGGGCGCCTGGACTGCTCCCGACCTCGCCAAGGCGCGTGCTCTCGTGGTGCACTCAGGGACGCGTGGCATGAAGATCACCGTCTGGGACTACGCACCCTTGAGGGGCTTCGGCCCGCTGCTCGTGAACGCGCTCCGGTCGCTGGGATACCGGGCGTCCGTGCGGACGCTCGGCGACACCTACAACGCGACCGCCTTCGATCCCCGCACCAAAGCGCAGATCGGGTTCTACGGCTGGGGCACCGACTATCCCCTCGCGTCCACGTGGTTCAGCGCTCCCCTCACGTGCGCATCGCTTCGGGCGAGCAGCTCGCAAAACTGGAACGCCGCCCAGTTCTGCGACCCGCGGATCGATAGGCTGATCACGCGCGCCCAGAACGAACAGGCGACGAATCCGGAGGCCGCACGCCGGCTCTGGGAGCGCATCGACCACGAGCTGGTCGACCAGGCGCCAATGGTTCCCCTGATCTCGTGGAACGTGGTCGACGTCCTCGGCAAGAACGTGGGGAACTACCAGTTCAGCGGTCGAGGCATGGGCCTACTGATCGACCAGCTCTGGGTGCGATGATTTGTTTGCCGCGAGCGGCCAACTGCTGACGGCACCTTCTAGCGACCATCCCGCACACTCGCGCAGGCGACGTTCCTGTCGCCCGACCGACGAGTTCGTTGCATCTACAGGAAGAGAAGCCGGGCGCTGCGCTGCTCGCAGCGGGCGCTTGACCCGAGCAACGGGCGGCTGCAGCCGCCCGTTGCTGCTCCCGACAGGGTCGGGTCAAAGCGCAGCCTCTCGACTCCGACGCCTTATCCACACGGCGCCGAACGCCAGGCAGAGCACGGTCAGGCAGCGCCGGCCCTCAGCGCACCCACGCGAGCGTCGTCCCAGTCGAAGCCTCTGCGCTCGACCAGCACGAGCGTTGGCTGTTGCCGGTCGATGTCGGCTCCGTCGGCGGTCGGCCTGCCGTCCGGCCGATCGATGTGCGTGGCCAATGCCTCGATCCCGCCTACACCCCGCTGGCGGCGCGATCGTCCGGCCGGATGGGGTTGTCCGGGAATAGCGCCGCGGGCGCGGCGATACCCAGACCGGGATGATCGTCGTGACCGGCGAACGCTGCGCCGGTGAGTGCCCACGAGGCGGCGCAGATCGCCGCGATCACTGCTGTGAGCTTCATGACTCCTCCGTCGGGTCGGTCGGTGACCGCGGAGCGGAGACGTGTCTCATCCCCCCAGGCCCGAGCGCCACCGCAATGCGGCGCGCACCCGTGATGGCGCGTGAAAGCCGAGACCGAACCCGCGACGGAGGAAGGGAGTGCAGTCTCTGCGCCTCGCGCAGGAGTTCTGTCTCGCGCTCGGCGCCGAGCAACCTTTGGGTCTCAAACATGTCCGACCCGCTTCCGGTGAACAGCACGAGTCTTCACGTCGCTCCCTTCGTCGCGGCGACCTCGGTGTGGTCGCGGTGCTGCGACGGTGGTCGGAGCCGCTTAAAAACGCGCGAAGGCGGTAAAGGGGCAGCAAAATGCGTGTCTGTGCCTGGCGGGACGAGGCTGCTCGGGTCGGCCGCCGACACACATCGGGTGACCGGGCGCCGGCGACCAGGCCCCACGACCGTGATCACGCCGAGGGGGTGGGGTACCCACGACCGGCTGAGCCTCGCGTGCGCGCGCGTGCGCGAGGCTCTTCTCGCGTGAGGGCCGCTACTGCCTCGCAGCCCGCGCGACCAGGCCCCACCGCCCCGACGATCGCGAGGGGGTGGTTACCCGGTCACTCCTCGCGTGCGCGCGCGTGCGCGCGAGGAGAACCTGGGGCGCGCGCGAGGCGCCCGCGACCAGGCCGCAATGCGACTACGAGCTCGATGGGGTGGGTATGGGTCGCTCTACCTCTGACACGCGTAGCCGGAGGTCACGTTCGATCCCGCATCAGCACTCGTCTCATCGGGCCGGGTCAGATCGATGTCAGATCCGAGACCGGGGTGGGTGGGAATCCGGCTTGCTGACCACGGCCTTCGCGTGCGCGCGCGACAGGAGGGAAAGCGCCGCACCAGGTCACTAAGCCGCCCCGAAAGCCGACGACACGCGTGTCCGGCTGCTAGTGAAGCAAGGCCGCTCGGCCGACGACGACTCGGTCGGCGACGCAGCCGTTCGGCGCGCGCGAGGGGCGGACGACGCGCCAGATGGTGACGGGTGCTTCGACGGGGTCGCCGTTCTTGTCGAAGCGGATCTTGCCGAGGATGCCATTCTCGACTCTCGTCTTGAACAACTCCTTGGTCACCGAGGAGCGGGTGCCGTCCGAGCGGGCGATCGCGTCGAGCAGGATCTCGGCCGACTGGGCGGCGGCGGCGGTGTAGAACTGGCCAGGCTTGCCGGTTCGGGCTTTGAGATCCTTCATGAACCGCTTTCCGGCCGGAGGGAGTAATGAGGGGTCCGCGCCGGGTAGGCGTAGTACACCCCGAGGGCGGCAGGCCCGGCTAGGGCGAAGCTCGGCTGGAAGTCCTCGCTTCCGATCAGCGTCACACCGGGGCCAAGACGCGCGCGGAGATCGCGCAGCAGTGCGGGAGTGCTGTCATACAGGAATGCCGACAGCATGACCCCGTCTGCGCGGGTCGCTGCAATCCGTCGGGCGAGCTGGTCGTAGTTGCGTGCCTTCGGGTCGAACGGAGCGGCGCCGGCGACCTGGATTCCGAGGGACTTCGCTGCGCTTCCCGTGTCGGCGGCGTATTCGGCCCAGTACTGGTCGCCGTCCCAGGTCAGGAAGAGCCGCTTGACGCCTTTCTGCTTTGCGAACTGAGCGATCGCGGTGGAGGTCAGGTGGCCGGCGGGCGCCGTCCGAACGAAGTTCCGCTCACCTGTCGGGTATAGATTCTGGAGGTCTTCGGGGGTATTGACGCCCCGTACCAGCCGCGTGAGGGCCGATGCCGTGCTGGCAGGGCTGATCATCGCCAGAGGCCCGTTCGGGGCCTGGTTCGCAACCGGGATCTCTGGCCCCGAGCAGCCGGAGCTGTAGGAGCCGATGATGCCGATCACGTCGGGGTTGCGCGCATAAGCCTGCGCGTTCGAGTAGCAGCGAACGGCGTTGAACCCACCCCTCTGGGCGGTCGAGTGGTCGCAGGACTGGTAGCCGATCGTGTATGCGCCGGCCAGGTAGTGACGCCGCTCGAGGACGAGCTGGATCGCCTCCACCATCTGGTGGGTGGCAGCGATGTCCGAGCCCTTCAGCGGTAGATCGGAGACGATCAGGAAGCGCGGGTTGGCCTCCCCGCCGGAGAGCGCCTGGGTGCAGATCGAGGTCGGCAGAGCCGTGCCGGAGGATGGCGGCGCGCCGACGCTGATCCAGGCGGCGCGCCCGCCGACAGCGACCGCCGCGGGCGCGGCCGTCCGATGGACGATCTGCGCCTTGTTCGCGCGCGGGTCGATGCGGTACACGAGACCGGCGAGCTCGTTCGTGGCCCAGACCGCGCCCGCGCCGACGGCGACCCAGGTGACGCCGACGTCGAGCGGGATCGTGCGCTGGTGGTTCGGCCCGGGGTCGATACGCCAGACCAGGCCATCGAGCGGGTCCGCCGCCCAGAGGTCTCGGGCGCCAACAGCGAGCGAGCTGAGGCCTTGAGACGCGACGGGGATCCTCTGCGTGATCGTGTTCGTGCGCGGATCGATCCTCGCAACGGCGGCGTCGCCATACTCGATCACCCAGACGCCGCCGTCTCCGGCGGCGATGCCCGTCGCCTCGACACCCTTCACTCGGCCGACACGCTTGTTCGTTCGCGGGTCGATCCGGTAGACGCTCTGGTCAGCGCCGACCACCCAGATCGCATCCTCTGTCACCGCAATGTGCTCCTGCGGCTGGAGCCAGCCGCCCTCCGGGTTGTACTGAACGACGCTGGGGCGAGGCAGGAGGATCGTGGCAACAACGACGCGCGAATCCGGGTCGAGGCGCGAGACGCTCGCCGGATAGCTCGTCGCCGAGAACGGGAGCTCGCGAAAGGCGTTCCCGATCCACAGCGCCCCGGCACCCGCGGCGATGTCGGTCGGGGTCGACGTGGTGCCAAAAGGTGCTCCCTTTAGCGACCGCGTCTCCTGATCGATGGCCGAGATCGTCTTGTCGTCCGCGTCGAGCACCCAGACCGCCCCGGCTCCGACGGCGATGCTCGAGGGTGTCGTGCCGAGCGGGAAGCTCGCCAGGAGCTTGCCCGTCTGCGTGTCGAGCGCCTCGGCGCCGCCGCCTCCAGAGGTGCTCTCACCCCCACGGTCCCGGATGAGGATGACCGCGGTCAGCGCGGCCGCGAGGAGCAGCGCGCCTCCGGCCGCGAGGAGGGCACCGGAGCGCCGCCGCGCCGTCCGCCGTATTGCCCGTTGACGACCCTCGAGCGCCGGGTCGTGCGCGAGGATCGCGCGCTCCAGCTCCCTTAATTCAGGACCGGGCTCGAGGCCGAGCTCGCTGTCAAGGAGCTGCCGTCCCTCGCGGTATGTCTCGAGGGCCTCCGCCTGGCGGCCAGAGCGGTAGAGCGCAAGCATCAACAGCCCGCGCAGCCGCTCCCGATGAGGATGCTCCCCGACAAGCGCTTCCAGCTCCGACACGAGATGTGCAGCCTCTCCGGCGGCGAGATCGGCCCCGATGCGCTCCTCGAGGGTCGCCAGACGAAGCTCTTCGAGGCGTCTGATCTCGGGTTGCAGCGCCTCTTCGTAGCGAAGGTCGGCATACGACGGGCCGCGCCAGAGAGCGAGACCCTGGCGTAGCAGCTGGGCTGCCTCGCGGGGGTGTGTCTCACGGGCACGAGCGCGAAGCTCCTCGAGCTCGTCGGTGTCGAGAGCGCCCGGAGGCACGCGCAGCAGGTACCCACCGGGCGTTGTGGTGAGCGTCTCGTTTCCGAGCGCTCCGCGAAGCCGCGAGACATAGACCTGGGCCGTCTTGGTGGCCGTGGCCGGAGCGTTCTCGCCCCAGCTCTCGCTGACGAGCCGGTCTGTGGCGACGGGCTCGTTTGCGTGCGTGAGTAGGACGGCCAGAACCGTCCGCTGACGGGCGCCGCCGAGCGCGGCCGCAGCGCCGTCGACCTCGACCTCGAGAGATCCGAGAACGCGAAAGCGCACAATCGTCACCAGACGACGCTATCACGGTCTGCAACGAGTAAACGGCATATTTGCAGGGATTTGAGCCGGCTTTGCAGCCCTCTTGCAGCCGACATTTCTCTAGTTGCGGCGAGAGGAAGCGACGGTGTCCTGGTCGGTCGCACCCAGCGGCCCGAGAAGAAGGAGCTCGAAATGTTCCGGATTTCACTCGCCCTCGGGGTGTTCCTCGCCCTCGTCGGGGCAGGCATGGGCGCTGCTGCAGCCGGCTGTCCGACCAGACCGCCCCGGCCGTCTCGCAGCGACCGGACGGCCGTCTCGTGCCGGACGGCGCCGACATCAACCCCACAGCCGCCACGTCACGACCCCGCGATCGTGGTGAGGGCTTCACGCCAGGCGCGTCGTCGGAGCCGCCCGTCGTCACTGGCCGACCCGACGGCCGCCACGTCCCGGATGGAGTCGACGCCCGCCAGGCCGTCACGCCGGTCGTCATCACGACGGACGAGAGCGGCACGACCTCGTTCGACTGGCTCGCGGCGCTGATCGGAGGTCTCACGGTCGCAGGTCTGGCGCTCGCCGTGGGCGGTCTGCTCGTCGTCCGCCACCACATGCCCACCCCGGCCCGCTGAACCTCCCATCGACCCCCGTCTGCCAGGAGGGCCGTCCCGTCCGGACGGCCCTCGTGCAACAAGTCGAGGATCGTCCGCTTCGAGGGAGGCGGGGGAGGATGCGGGTCGCCCCGTTGCACCTGTTCCGACCCGCGACCAGGCTGCCCCACACCTAACTGCGTCTCGAGGGGGGTGGGGTGGCCTCTGACTGCACGCCGGACGTCGCCGAACCCGTCCGATGGATCGGCCCGGCAACCGGGCCCCGTCAGGCGACTTGAGCAGGCGGGGGTGGGGATGGATGTGACCGGGTAGTGACCGCCGACGTTGCTCGCCGGGGGTCACCTGCGATCCCCCATGAACTGACGGCTCGTCTACCCGTGTCAGATCGATGTCAGATCGCACGACCATCGACGGGCCCAAGGGTCTGGCGGTCGCCGCCTCGCGTGCGCGCGCGTGCGCGCGAAGCACCATGGTGGCCTCCCGACCAGCCAGCCCCAGCCCAGCCCCAGGCCCCACGCTGGCCGCAGTTTCGAGGGGTGGGGAGGGTTCCAACCCAGGCGGAGACCGACGCACGGATTCGGGGTCGCCCGGAACCGCTGATGGATCCAGGCGGCCCTGCATCACAGACCTAGTTGCGCACGCAGAGCGAGCCTAGGCTGATGCTGTACACGGGCTGGTGTATCTGGCAGCCGATGCGCGCCGAGAAGAGATCGCGCGTACCGCCGACTGCGTAGGCGATCCAGGGTGCGGCGTCGCGCGCGATCTGGACGGATAACGCCGCGTACGCGCGGTAGCGAGCGTTGCCCGCGAGCTTGGCGACCCGGTCGAGGTCCCGTGCGAGCTCGGGATCGGTGTAGTACGCGAGGTTGAAGTTTCCTCGCGGCTGGATCCGCTGATCGAGGAGGACGTTGAGGAAGTTCGCTGGATCGGCGTAGTCGGCCCCCCATTGCGTGACGAGCAGGTCGAAGGGTTCTCCTCTTGTTGCGGCCCGCTCGATGAGCTCGCCGGTCGGGAATTCTCGGATGTCCACGTCGAGGCCGAGCGCGGCCAGGTCCTCCTTGATCTGTTGTGCGGGGCGGCGACAGAGCGGCGGGTAGTCGTCGCAGGTGTAAAGGACTGCCGTGCCGTTCGCGTTCGGCGCGAGCTGGCGTGCCGTCCGCAGGTCGCCGTTCGGCGGGTAGAGGACGGTTGGGCTCGCTCCCGGCATCGTCGGTGGCAGGTATTGGTCGGTGGGGACGGACGGAAACGGGCCGGAGACCCAGCTTCCGATTCGCGCGAGCGCTCGACGGTCGATCGCGTAGTTGACAGCTTTCCGCAGGCGAACGTCCGAAAAGAGCGGCCGGCTTGTGTTCAACGCGAGGTAGGCGAGCTTGAGCGTCGGGTTGACGAAGTACTGCTGGCGGCCGTTGCGGGCGGCGTCGCTCGCTGGGCCGTAGCGGGCGAGCAGCGCCGCATCCCCTGCGACCGGGGGATTGTCGGCGAGGTAGTCCGATCGTCCCGCGAGGACGTCGGCGACGCCGTTCGCGGGAGCAACGCCGAGGAGATAGCGGATCTCGCGAAAGCGGCGCGGACGCAACCCCCGGTAGTTGGGGTTGCGCTTGAGGACGATGCGGTGATTCGGCGAATACTCGGCGGTGTAGTAAGGGCCCGCAGTCGGCATGGCCTGTACGCCCTTCGGATTGAGCGGCGCGTTGAGAGGCACGGCACAGGAAGCGGGCGTCGCGAGCCGGGCCGGAAAGCCGGGGTCGGGCTCGACAAGCGTGATCGAGAGGCGATTTTCGTTGACTGCGATTCCGGAGATGTGTGCAGCCTTGCCCGATTGGTAGGCGCCGAGACCGGCGATGCCCGACAAGACTGACGTTCCGGGATCCATTTTCGGATGCAGGCTGCGCTCGATCGCGTGTCTGAACGTTTCGGCGGTCACGCGCTCCTGCAACGGCGGTGAGAAGGCGAAGCCGGTTCTGACCGTGAACGTGTACGTCTTGCCGTCGGCGGACCGGGTCGGCAGCGAGGAGGCGACCTCGGGAACGAGTTGCGTGCCTCGAGGCGGGGGCGCATCCGGATAGTTGAGGAGCTTCGCGCAGGTCGCGTAGGCGATCTGCGGATCCGCGTCCAACAGTGCCGGGTCGGTCTGGAACGTCGCCGACGAGCTAAGGCGCAAGAGCTCGCGACTACCTGGTCCACTCGCCGGCGCCGGAGACGCCTCCTGGTTCGTTACCCAGACCGAGCCTGCGGCGTAGACGAGGCCGGCGGGGCTGTCGCCGACGTCGACCGTCTCTAGCACGCTGTTCGTCGTCGGGTCGATGCGGGAGACGGTGCCGCTCTGCCTGTTTGCGACCCAGACGGAGCCGGCTCCGACAGCGACGCTACTCGGGTAACGGCCGACGTCGATCGTGGTCGTCACCGAGTTGGTCACGGGATCGATCCGAACGACTGCGTCGTCCAAGCTGTCGACCACCCACACTGCCCCTTCTCCAATTGCGATCGCGTTCGGGCCATGGCCCACGGGGATCGTGGCGTTGACCACGCCGGACTTGTCGATGCGGGAGACTGTGTTCTCGAAACTGTCGGTCACCCAGAGGTCACCGAGGCCGGAGGCGATTGCCGTCGGCCCGTGGCCCGTCGCGATCACCGGCCTGGCTTGCCTCGTGCCCGGCTTGTGGTGGAATAGCCGAGGCGTCGACAGGTACCCCCCCGCGATCGTCCAGACTGCGTCGGCGCTCGTCGCCACTCCGCTTGTCGCAGGCGCAACGCTGAGCAACGTTCCCGCCGCGACGGTCGGGATCCGGGCGACGACTTTGTTGAAGATCGGGTCGATGCGGAGGATGACGCCATCGCCGCCGATCGCCCAGACCGCGTCGTGGCCTTGGGCAAGGCCATCTGGAGCCGTGCCGGTGGGGATCGTCCGCACGACCCGCCCCGCCTTCGGATCGACGCGGGAGACTGTATCCTCGTCGAGGTTCGCGACCCAGAGATGTCCGCGGGCGGAGACGATGCTTGCCGGCCTGGCGCCGACCGGAATCGCGGCCAACACCCGGTTCGTCTGCGGGTCGATCGCGGCGAGGGAGTTCGGTCCGACGGAGACGATTTCTGCGGACGCCGGGTCCCGCGTAACTGTCAGAAGCGCCACGGCGACCGCTGCGGCCAGCAGCAGCGCCCCGCCTGCGCCGAGCAGGACCCTGTTGGAGCGCGAGTGGAGCGGCTGCCACGCCGGAGCGAGCCCCGGTCTCTCGGTCGGCGGCGCGCGCTCCGGTGCCGCGAGCGCCGGTTCGTCGGCAAGCACGTCCGTGTGGAGGCGTCGCAGGCTCTCACTCGGTTCAAGACCCAGCTCCTGGGCGAGAGCACGCCGCGCTTCCTCGTAGACACGCAGTGCTTCTGCCTTTCGTCCGGAGCGATACAGCGCCAGCATGAGCTGACCGCGAAGACGCTCGCGCAGTGGGTGCTCCGCAACAAGGCGTTGCAATTCGGCGGTGACGTCGTCATGGCGACCGAGAGCCAAATCTGCATCGATCCGCTCCTCCACGGCACCAAGTCGGAGCTCGTTCAACCTCCCGATCTCACTCTGGGCGAACGAGTCGTAAGCGAAGTCGGCCAGGGGCTCCCCACGCCAAATCGCAAGGGCTTCCCGCAGAGTTGCGCCTGCTTCCTCGAACTCGCCCGCGGCGAGCGCCCGCCGGCCCTGCTCGAGTAGGCGCTGGAATCGATCGACGTCCAAGTCGCTCGGCGCGACGTCCAGGACATAGCCGTTCGCCAGCGTGCGCACGACTGCCTTCCCGGACTGGCTTCCGCCGCTCACCGCCTTCGCTTGGAGTGCCTTGCGCAGGCGCGAGATGTGGATCTGAATGTTCTTCGCTGCGCCCGCCGGCGCCTGCTCTCCCCACACGACGTCGGCCAGCCGATCGAGGGAAACGACCTCGTTCCGGTGCAGCAGCAGCATGGCCAAAACGAGCCGCTGCTGACGCCCGCCGAGCTCAACTTCGCGGCCCTCGTCGTCGCAGACCTCGAGAGGTCCGAGTATCCGAAAGTCCATCCGCCTCCTGGTTCCGACGCTAACACCGAGCGGAGCAGCCGACAGTCACACGCGTCAGCAGCAAATGCAACCAGGCGCAACCTCCGTGCAGCCCGGCTGCAACCCGGCGGACGAGCCTTGAGGCAATCGACTGCACACGACGGTCGCAAAGCAGGAGGACGGACATGAGGAATCGACACCATCGGGTCTCGCGGCTGGTAGCGGTGGCAGCCGCAGCAGCGTCGTTGGCCGCGCCAGTCACCGCCGTTGCCGACAGCGGCGATGGGCAAGCCGGGCCGAGCTCAGTGGACGTATTCACAGATCCCGCCGTCATCGCGCGCCACAAGGCGCTTGGCCGGCTAGGCGAGCCGCCGCACTCGAGCGTGATTCTCCGCAATGACATCGCTCATTTCGGAACGTCGGACACCGCGCCCGTGCTCCGGCAATCGTCCGCGCCGATCGTCATACGCGTAGATGCAGGGTTCGACTGGGCGTCCGCCGGCGTCGGTGCAGCAGGGGGAGTCGGACTCCTGCTCGTGGTCGGCGCAGCGGCAGCCGCCGTTCGACGTCGGCAGCGTGTCGACGCAGCCCGAGCCTAAGCGCGCTTTCAGGAAAGGACAGTGACGTGTTCGAGACCTGCCGCATGCTTGGCGAGCAGCGCGAAGCAGAACTGCTCCGCGAGGCTCAGCGGCTTCACGCGGGCCAGGCGGTCAAGGATGCCGCTCTGCGCAAGCCTAGAAGACGGCTCGTATTCGAACTCCTGCGCAGCGCTGTCGTACCGCTGAGGAGGCTTCAGGGCTCGGCGACGCACGCGTCGAGTAGCCCGGTGCGATCCCTGAGCGCGGACGGTGGAGACGGCACGTCGATCGACGAAGAAGCCGCTGCGGTTCAACACTCTCGCCTAACAGAACGGACCTGACCATGACCTCAGCCGTGCAATGTCACCGTGGGAAGGCATCTATACGGATGGAGCAGGTCGAGATACACGAATGCTCAACCGCCGCGGCGACCAGACCCCACCGTGGATCACCCGTTGACGGTGTGGGTGCCTGTCTTGTTCCCGTTGAGATCATGCGCTCGTGACCGCCGACAAAGCCAAGGCGCGGGCATGGTAGATGAGCCGCAGTTGCTGCCATGGGAGTCGCCTGGTTGGTTCGATAGCGTCGAGTCGTGGGTCGGGATTGAGCTGGGACGGCTTGGGTTGGAGATGCAGGGGAAACTCACGCTCGTACGTACGCGTCCTTGGGCGGCGGTCGCGCGGGTCGCAACCACGGCCGGGGATGTCTGGTTCAAGGAGTCGGCGCCCTCGCTGGCCTTCGAGCCTGCGCTGACGGTGGCCGTCTCTCGGCGGCAGCCAGCCTTCACGCCGGAGGTGCTCGTCAGCGAGGGAACATGGATGCTCACGCGAGATGCGGGGCCGCAGCTCCGCGCCGTCGTGAAACGCGGAGAGCCAGCACCGTCTTGGGATGAGCTCCTCCCGCTCTACGCGGAGCTACAAATCGAGCTCGCCAGCGACGCGGAGAAACTGGTGGCGCTCGGAGCCGTCGACAAGCGGCCGGCGACGGTCTCGGCAGGCTATTCGGGTCTGGTGGAACGCGTCGGACGTCACAACAGCCTGGACATCAAGCGGCTCCAAGCTCTGGCGCCCGAGCTCGAGTCTCTGACCGACGCGCTTGCATCGCCGCTGCCGGCGACCGTGATCCACGAGGAGTTCCATGAGACCAACGTCTTCGTGCGCGACGGGCAGGCTCGCCTTCTCGATTGGGGCGAGGCCACGGTGTCACACCCGTTCGCCGGGCTCGTCAACACCCTCCGCGACATCGCGTTCCGGCGGAGACTCAAGCCGAACGGCAGGGAGATGCGGCGTCTTCGATCCGTCTACCTCGAGCCTTGGACGCCCTTCGGTTCGCACCGAGAGCTAGCTGAGCTCTTCGACCGTGGTTACGTCCTCGGGGCGCTCTGCAGAGCCATGACCTGGGACCGTGTCCTGACCGGGCAACGCGCCTCCGTTCGTGACGAGTACAACCGGAACGCGGCCGTTTGGCTCGACATCATTTTCCGCGAAGGCATCGAACAGGGCGTCAGGTTGGGCTCCTAGAGATGCATCTCGAGGAGGGGCGGCCCAGGTCGCGAGAGTGGTGAGGCTCGGCGTGGGTTTGCCGACGGGCGAAGCCGGGCGAGCCGGCATGGTTGACACAGACCGCACAAGTTGAGATAAGGGCGGCCCCCCGGACGGAGAGGCAATGAGGCTTACGACATCTGCTGCGGCACTTGCCGCCGCCCTGCTGGCTGTCGCGGGTTGCGGAACCGAAGACGGCACCGACCTGGACGAGGAGGGCGTCTCGACGGCCGAGGTCAATACGCTAACCGGCTCGGTCGGTCCGGGATTTTATATCCAGGTGGCCGAGACCGAGGTAGCACCCGGCTCGTACACCCTGATCGTGGACGACCAGTCGGCCGACCATAACTTCCACTTCACCGGACCCGGTGTCGATGTGTCGACCAGTGTCGCGGCCATGCCGCACGCGGAGTTCCCGGTTGAGCTCGAGGCAGGCACGTACACGTTCGTTTGCGACCCGCATTCGAGCTCGATGAAGGGAACGCTCGCGGTCGGCTGAGCGGCGCGCCCGCCTCGCGGTCACTTTGGTGGGGATCACTGGTTCACGCCGACGATCGCGTTGACAGGGTGGTTGCCGCTGTAGGATCGCCCGTCAAGGGCGTCCGATGCTGCGTTGGGCCGGTCGCCGAATGGCGTCACAACGCAGGGGGTCCTTGGTGTTGAAGCGGCTGATGCTGGTTGGTGCTGTCGCGGTTATGGCGGTGGCGGTGGTGGGGTCGGGTGCCGCGGTGGGTGCGCCTGCTGCGCCGGTTGAGATGTCGTACGCGTGTGCGTTGAAGGCAGGCGGGCTGATGCGCTACGTCACCTCGCCGAGCAAGTGTTCGAGCAAGCTGGAGAACGCGGTCACGATCAAGCCCGGCCCGGTAAAGACGTGCGTGTTGCCCGGCGGCTTGGTGTACCGCACTGCGGGCGGCTGCTCGGTGCGTGGCAGCAGGCTGTTGACTCTGCCCGCCTCGAGCGCCGTCTATTTCTGTGCGCTCAAGGTTGTCGGCACGCTGCGATCGGTCAGTTCGCCGACGCAGTGCTCGAAGCTCGAGTTCGCCGTGGTTGTCACGCCGAGCGGCGCCGACTTGAGCCTCACGGTCTTCACCAACGTACAGCTCGCGACCCAGATAGACGTCGTGAACGGCGGCCCCGCAGCGGTGACCGCCACGGTTCACCTGACGGCAACCGGCCACGGGCCTGTCGGGTACGGCCAGGGGGACACCTGCACCGACAGTTCGACGATCACCATCTCTGGCGGCACCTTGGACATCCTGTGTGTCGTGTCTCTTGCTCCTGGAGAGCAGGCGTTTCTCGCGTTGGTGAACGGCTTTGAGGGCAGCCTCTGGGACAACGGCGTGGCCGAGGTGACCTCCGCGGGGGGCGTCCCCGACCCGGACTCGACACCAAACAACCACGTCACCACCGAGGACGACTACGCCACATTCATGCACGAACCAATAGGCGCGGACATCTCAGTGTCCTACAGCGCACCACATGATTTCTTCCCGGCGAGCATTGCGGTCCTCAACGACGGACCGAGGCGGCAACGGTGTCGGTGTTCCTCTCCGGTGCCAGCACTGTCGGGGCCAACCCCGTCGATTGGCAGCAAACAACCGAGGCGACCGGGATCACACTCACGTCGGTGAACCCGATCCCGTCGGGCGTTACGTTGGCCTTCTACTGGACCGACGTTACGGGTGGGTATGTCGAGGTCTCGTCCTCATCCAAACCTGACCCGGACTCGACACCGAATAACAACGTCACTACAGAGGACGACTACGTTTCGGTGCCCGCCTCGTAGAGCCGCATACATCCAAAGACAGACACGAAGTGTGAAGGCCCGCCAACGCGGGCCTTCACACTTCTCGGAGGCGGACGCGACGCCGGGTCTACAGCGCCGGGAACTCGATCTCGGCGCACGACTTGCAGTACGGCACCAGGCCACCGACACCATCGGAGTACCAGCGGTCGCTGTAACCGATCGGCCGCGCGCATTCGGTGCATGGTGTGTCGCGTTCGCCCGCGGCGGTGACGCGGTTGCTTCCGTCGGCGGTTAGCGACTGCAGTCGCCCGAGCAACTCCTCCCATGGGTCCCGTGCAGGCATCCCACCGCATCCTGCCACCGGCGCCAAGTGACTGGCTAGCCAGCAGCGGTGTCTCTGGTGGGGGCGGCGCTAGGCCGCCCCCACCAAGTGCCGGTTTTTCCTACAGCTGGTCGGCGAGTCCTGCGAGCTCGGTGACCTGTGCCGTCGTCAGGTAGCCGCCGGCCGCGAGCACTTTCGTTCCAACCTTGTACGCCGTGACCAGCAGCTTCTTCTTGGCCGCGCTGGTTCCCTGCTTGATCTGGCCGATGGTCGCTGCGCAGAGCGCGGTGATCGTCTTGTCGAGCGCCTGCTTCTGCTTCGCGCTCAACGCCTGGTACTTCGCCGAGCCATCCGCGTACTGCAGCGTCAACGCGCACACGCTTGCCGGAGTGGGCGCTGTGCTGTAGCTGATCGTGACCTGGCCGTTGCCGGACTGCACCCCGTCGGTGACGGTGACGTTGCTGGTGCCTGTGGGTGGGCTAGCCGGATTGGGGTAGTCCGAGCCGCCGCCGCCGCCCGAACCGATGAACAGCACTGCAGACCCTCCGCCGCCGCCGAAGTAGCCGCCCCCGCCAGCGCCAGCACGACCGCCGCTTCCACCGTTTGCTCCCGAGCCGTCAGCGCCGAAACCACAGTCAAGGTCGGGCCCGGGCAGTGTGTGTCCGTGTCCGCCTACGCCCGGGCCGCTCAGCGTGCCCGCGCCGCCACCGGTGCAGTCGTTCACGCCGCCGATTCCGCCTTGGCCGATCGCATCTGGGGCGGCTGTGGCGCTGTTGCCACCATCGCCGCGAACGGCTCCTCCGCCGTTTCCTCCGCCGCCCATGCTCGCGCCGCCGCCACCTCCGCCAACGAGTAGCCGGTCGGCGAGGCTGTCACCGACCGAGCGCACATCACTAGCCCCCCGCCCCCGCCGCCGACGGCAGCGGGGTCGGGGCCCTCGTCACAGTCGACGCAGGGGACGGAGTTCGATCCACCGCCGTTGAAGCCGCCACCAACCGTCGTTGGATCTGTAACAAGGGGAGAGACGCCGTCCTCGCCCTGCCCGCCGACGCGGATACGCAGCGTCGCCCCCGGCGTCACGGCAACCGTCGCTCGCACATGGCCAGTTTCACCCCTTCAGGATCCCCCCTTCCACCCTCCTTGAATGGGCTCGAATCCTTGAATGGGCTCGAATGGCCCGTCCTCCCTCGCCTGTGGGACTAGAGCCTGGCCTGTGGGGCCGGAGAACGACTATCTGGTGACTGGGCGGTGCCGGTCGGGTGAACACTTCGGTGCAGCGTGCGTTTCAGCCTCAGCGATCTCCCGGGGCGGTACTGTGGGAACGTACTGCGGAGCGAGACACATCTGCCCCGCAAGTGATCCGCGCTCTTTCTGCAAGGTGCGGAACCAAGCCGACCGCTGGTCGGCGCTGCAGTTCGAGGTTGAGGGAAGGACACGCGATGACGCAGCTCTCCGCTACGGATCGAGCCGCAAAGACACGGCGCCAGATCGAACTGGTCGATGAACAGCTGACCAGGGAGTTCTCAGAACTGCCTGCTGACGTCGTCCACCGTGAGGTCGCAATGGTCTCGGACGGCCTACTCGCCAACGCGCAGTTCTCAGATCACGTCGCGGTTCTCACAGGCCGCTTCGCCGCCGAACACCTCAGGACCGTCGCTACGCCGGCATCGACGTAGCGGTAGATCGACCCGAACGGCAAGCGATTGCCGACTCTCTCAAGGGGCCACGGCAAAGCCGGGAAGGACGCTCGACTGACGTCCTTCCCGACCTCTGCCAGGAGGTGCTGCAGTGAAACAGGGCAGAGCCCGGATGGATGGCCGCCCCTCGACGCAACCGTACAAGCACCAGGCATCGGCTCAACGCACGACCGGTTGACAAACGGCGTCTACTTGACTCGGCACAGCAATCGGGTGTCAGCCACCCCCATCCAGCGGGTCATCGTGGAAGGCGTCTCCCATACCGGCTCTCTGCGTCAATGCAGGCTCACGCGTTCAGCGAGCGACGCCGCCACGGTCGCGAAGTCGGTCAGCCTCGGCTCGCTCTCCGCGAGGTACCGCTCGAGCCACCGTATCGCCGCCTTCTCATACTTCGGGCTGTCGAGCTCGGCGTACAGGTAGACGAGCTGCAGTGCATCTTCGAGCGCGAGATTCGCGATCTCCCGGGCGGCGTCTTCAGCGCCCCAGAGCGCGCGCTTCTCGATGCAGCGCTTGAACCGAGCGTGCGGGTGGCCTTCCGCGGTCACGAACGCATGTTCTCATGCTGGAGGGGCTGAGCCGGGCATGTGGACCCTGGTGTCTTCCGCCCTGAGCCCATTCCGGGCAACGCGCGTGGGTGACCGGCGCTAGGGTTCAGCCGTGATCCCCTGGATCATCCTCGCCGTCGTCGCCGTCCCGCTCGTGATCGTGGCGTTCGCGGCCACGCGCAGGTCGAAGGCGGCGGGTGAGCATCCGCCGGGCGAGGACGCGGCCACCCGCGCCCGAACCGAGCAAGAGTTCGCGGAGGCGGAGGCCTACGAAGCGAAGTGGCGCGAGGAAAACCGCGACCACCATCGCGACCGCCTTCCCTAGCGGGCCGCTCCGCAGGTCAAGGGTTCTTAACAGCATCCGAAGAAACTCCTTAGTCGCCTTCTCATGTGGGCATGATCCGATCGGCGGACGGCGCCAATCGACACGCGGTGGTTCGAATGTGAGCTGTTCAGGGCATCCAGACACGACGATGCGCGGTGGCCGCCAGAGAGTCAGCGGTGTGGTCGTGCTCGTAGTCATGGCTGTCGCGATGGCTGCGGCGCTTCCCTCTTCTGCGGGCGCTTCACGCTATCTGCAGCCCGGTATCCACGACGACGCGCAGATCCTGAACGGCGACCCCGAAGTCATCTTTCCGAGGCTGGAGGAGCTCAACACGAAGGTGATCCGCGTCACTCTCTGGTGGGGCGGTGCGACCGGTGTCGCACGCAGCAGGCCGGCGCAGGCATCGAGCCCCGGCGACCCGGCCTACGACTGGGCGCGGTACGACCGGGTGACGCGCTACGCACGCGAGTACGGGATCCAGGTCGTCTTCACCGTCGTCGGTACGCCGTCCTGGGCCAACGGCGATCGTGAGCGGAGCATCGCGCCGACGAGCGCCGGTGACCTGCGCAGCTTCGTCACAGCTGCTGCGCGGCGCTACAGCGGGTCGACGCGTGTGGACGGTGAGCTGCTGCCGGCGGTGAAGCGGTGGGTCGCCTGGAACGAGCCCAACAACCCCGTCTTCCTGAAGCCGCAGTTCAGGCGCGTCAGCGGCACCTGGGTGATCCAGAGCGCTCGAGACTACGCCCGCATCTGCAACGCCGTCGTCGCAGGTGTCCGAACCGGCCAGACGGGCGGGAAGGTTGCCTGCGGCGCAACCGCACCCCGGGGCAACAACAACCCGACCTCGGCCCGCCCGTCCGTGTCCCCGCTCACGTTCCTCGGCGCGATGAGGCGCTACGGCGCCACCGGCTTCAACGCGTTCGCCCACCACCCGTACTACGGCAGCCGGCACGAGACCCCCGACACGCGACCGCCGCGAGGCGCGCAGGGACAGCCCGCCACCGCCGTCACGCTCGGCAACCTGGACGTTCTCTCGAGCCGCCTCGTCGCGCTCTACGGGCGCGGCATGCGGATCTGGGTCACCGAGTACGGGTATCAGACGAACCCCCCGGATCCGCTCTTCGGAGTCAGCTGGGCGCAGCAGGCCCGCTACATGGAGCGGGCGTACGCCAAGCTGAGAGCGAACGCCCGGGTCGACATGTTCATCTGGTTTCTGTTGCGCGACGAGACACGCCCCGGCGGCTGGGAGTCGGGTCTCTTCACGGCCGCATGGGACGAGAAGAGCTCGCACGGTACCTTCGCGGGCCTGTCGGGCTCGTAAGCGGGGACGCGTCAGCGGACCCTGACGCGGTACGTCACCGCGCGCACGGCCTTGCCGGAGCTCTCGCCGCGCGTCAGCGCGAGCACGATCGACGCGTTGCCGGTGCCGACGGCGCGGAAGACGAGCACCACGCTGGTTCCCACGTCGGCCTCCGACACCTGGCGCACGACCCGCGCGTTCACCGTGCGCGCGACACGCCACACGAGCCCGGTCGAGGCCTTCTGGCGCGGGACGGCGATGGCGACCAGCGATCCACGGCTCGTGCTCACGGTCGTCACTGACCCGGCGGGCAGCGGTCCGATCGGAGTCGAGTCCGCGAATGCCTCGGCGCACACCGCAAGCGAGAGCACGGCCGCGAGCGCGAGCGCGGTCAGCCCTCGCACTACGGGAGACAGGAAGCCGTCCATCATGAATTCGATCTCGTCCTTTCGCTCGGATGAGGCGGTGCTGCTCGCGCCGCCACCATGGACGCTACCGGGGGCGTTGCGGGCGGACGGTTGGTGCCTGGCTTCAGCCTGGCACCGTCGGTGGGACGGGCCCCGTGGTGCCCGGCTAAGTCCAGGCGCCTGGCGGCCAGGACATCAGGGAACGAAGCGATAGCCCATGCGCGCCTCGGTGATGAAGTGGCGTGGCCGTGACGGCTCGGGCTCGAGCTTGCGGCGGCTGGGCGAACCTTGACGCTCTCTTGGCGTCGTGTGTGCGGCGTCGACCCCGTGCCTGCCTGAAGGCAGGCACGACCGACATGCAAGGTGCGCGTCTGGTGGTGCCTGCCTTCAGGCAGGCACCGGGGCTCGTCACTCGGGAACGGGTTGAGGAATGCAACGCCCGCATTCCAGTTCTCATTCGTCGTACGACGGGAGACGACGGTCATGGATCTTTACAAAGGTTCGCTTGCAAGATGCCGATAGATGCTCTATGGTTCTCGATGGAGCAAGCCAGACAATGGTCACGACAAACATCCAACTTCTCATCGTCGCGCCAGCCCATGCCGCGGTCGTCGGGTGGTATCCGCAGACGACCTGCGCGCCGGAAGGCTCGCGCGATGATGCAACCGTCCTCGCTGAGAGGCTCATGCGCTAGGAAGCTAGCCGCATAGCAGCCGACAGTGAGGGCGACCCAACGGGTCGCCTTCGTCGTTTCGGAGGCGACGAGATCACGGCAACGGGAGGTGATGCTCAGCTGAAGAAACGCACATGACGAATCGAGGCCCCGCCTGAGAGAGAAAGACGCTCGGCGCTTGCGCTGAAATAGGCGCTGCGGCATTCGCCGTTGCTTTACGCTGCCATTTCGACGCTTGCTAACGAGACTCGGGCTCCAAAGCCCCTCCACGAAGGACGGCAGCCATCCGCGCTCGCGCAACCGGTGGCCGACGATCCAGGGTCGAAGGGTAGGCGAGAGGCATGGAAAACAACGCAGGCCTGCGGGCGTGCGTGACATCGACCGAGGACGTGTCGCTGCTGCGTCGATCTCCCGTGCCGGGAGATGGACGGAGGGCGATGCGCTCTCCGACGCGTGGCCGTAGCTCAGCCCGGTAGAGCGCCCGCCTGAAACGCGGGGCGCCGCAGGTTCGAACCCTGCCGGCCACACCTGATCAACGGCTCCGTAGCTCAGACCGGCAGAGCCCCCGACTCTTGATCGGGTTAGCGCAGGTTCGATCCCTGCCGGAGCCATCATGGAAGGACTGCCATTGGCGTGGTATCCCGTCTCGAAAACGGCGTGGCCTTCACGGGCTTGGGGGTTCGACTCCCTCTCCTTCCGCTCTGCGCGCTTGGCCGGCGCGCCGCGCGTCCCCGCAAGGAGCATGCCGGGACGCACGTCTATCGGAGGCATGGCCGAGTGGTAAGGCAGCGCCCTGCTACGGCGTAGGCGGGTCTCCCGCCCGCAGGTTCGAGCCCTGCTGCCTCCGTACCGCCCCGTAGCTCAGAGGACAAGAGCAGTGGGCTTCGAACCCACGCGCTCGCGTGGGGGAACCAGGGTTCCCCCACGAGCCCCTTCCTTCGCCGGATGGTGCAGCCACGGGCGGACTGGCCTCCCGGCCGGCAATGCCGGCCTCCGGCGACGAGCCGCGGCGCTTCGGTCGAGCGGACTCCTCGCCTCAGAGGGCGACCGCAGTGGGCTTCGAACCCACGCGCTCGCGTGGGGGAACCAGGGTTCCCCCACGAGCCCCCTCCTTCGCCGGATGGTGCAGCCACGGGCGGACGGCCTCCCGCCGCAATGCCGGCCTCCGGCGACGAGCCGCGGCGCTTCGGTCGAGCGGACTCATCTCGCCCCGTAGCTCAGAGGACAAGAGCAGTGGGCTCCGAACCCGCGTGCGCCCGTTCGAGTGGGCCGGGGCGTCTCAGGAACCACACCCGCGGGTAGCTCAATTGCGGAGAGCGCCTCTCTTACAAAGAGGAGGTTGGGGGTTCGAGTCCCTCGCCGCGGACTTCATGCCCTTGAAGCTCAGCTCGGCAGAGCAGCCGCCTTGTAAGCGGACGGTTGTCGGTTCGATCCCGACCGGGGGCTCTCACTTCCCTTCGTAGCCTTTCACCCCCTCGTAGCCCAACACGGCAGAGGCGCCCGGCTCAGACCGGAGGTTGAGCGTGGAGGAACCCATGGTTCCCCCACGTACCCCCTCCTTCTGCGCTTGCCGTAGCAAGGCGCAACGAGCCTTTCGGCCGGACAAGCCGGCCTTCGGCGGCCGAGCGTTTCGCTTCGGTGCAGGGAGAGACAGATCTCGTCACCCCCTCGTAGCCCAACACGGCAGAGGCGCCCGGCTCAGACCCGGGAGGTTCGTGGTTCGAATCCACGCGGGGGGACTCACGATGCGACGTCGTTCAAACGGCAGGACGCCCGGCTGTTACCCGGTGCATGCTGGTTCGACCCAGCCGTCGCAGCTCGCGCCCCCGGCCGCGCCGGGCTCCCGGCCGGCGGATCTCGGCCTCCGCCGGGAACGCGAGAAGTCTTCATTCCTCGGTCGTCTAACGGCAGGATCTTCGGCTCTGAACCGAAGGATGCGTGGTTCGAATCCCGCCCGAGGAGCTTCACACGGACGAGGACATGGCGTCCACCCGGCTTCCAACGCCGAAGGAGAAGGTTCGATTCCTTCCGTCCGTGCCTTTGCCCCGGTCGTCCAGTCGGCCAGGATGCCGGTCTCTCAAACCGGTGACGCGGGTTCGAACCCCGCTCGGGGCACTCCACGCGACCGTAGTGTCAGCAGGTAGCACGCGGCGTTGCCAACGCTGCGGCCGGGTTCGACTCCCGGCGGTCGCATCTCGAGGGGCTCTGGTGTCAACGGCAAACACACGTGGCTTGCAACCACGCTATCGGGGTTCGACTCCCCGGGGCTCCACCTCCCGTCCCCGACCGCGCCCGGCTCCCGCCGGCGGCGCCGGCCTCCGCCGGGCGCTCGCGCCGCTGAGCGTCCGCGGCCTTTCGGGTCTGTGCTGATGCACTATCCCCTCCGGCCACGGGCGCTCAGCCGCCACGTCGGGAACGCGAGGGGCCTCACGCTCTCGGACGCGCCTGGACGGCGCGGCCCGGCTGTCTCCTGGGTGAGGCGGGTTCGATTCCCGTCGAGAGCGCCTTTCTCGCCGTAGCTCAGTGGATCCGAGCGCCACCCTGCGACGGTGGAGGTCGGAGGTTCGACTCCTCCCGGCGAGATCACGACGACGGGCCGGCCGGGCCGGCGCCGCTCTGATAAGGCGGGACAGCGCGGTTCGATTCCGCGGTCGTCGATGGCGTCTCCCCGTAGCTCAGCGGCAGAGCGGAGGGCTTCTACCCCTCGCTGCGCAGGTTCGAGTCCTGCCGGGGAGCTCGTGGGCATGCGGAGGGCGTGCCCACGCACCTGGTCGTAGGGAAGCAGGCCATCCCGCCGGTTTCGGGAACCGGAGACCGCTGGTTCGACTCCAGCCGACCAGACTCGTCGTGCCGTCATTGCAGCGCGGTAGAGGAGCGGTTGTCCTCGCGAGCCTCATGAGCTCGAGATCGCGGGTTCGAATCCCGCCCGCGCCATGTCCCTTCGTCGTGGTGGTCGTGGTGTAACGGCAGCATCCTGGGTCGTGATCCCAAAGGTGTCGGTTCGAATCCGGCCGGCCGCCCTTCTCGTGCGGACGCTGAGCACCGGCGAGCTCAGCGCGCTGTAACCGCGTTGCCTTTGGCTGTGGTGGTTCGACTCCACCCGTCCGCACCTCGTGTCCCCGGCCGTGGCGGCAGGGCCGGATCTATCCGGCGCCGTACGCACCAACTCCGCGATGTCGCATCGCCCGGTTGTCTCTCCTGACTCCCCGAGTTCACCCCGGCCCGCCAAGCGGGGCATCGCCACGTACAGGCACCTTCAGACCGCTCGACCGGCTGCCGATACTCAGTCTGTGGTGCGTGTCGTGACGGCCTGCCTTTGTCTGCCGGGAGACGACGCAGTCGCGTGGCGCGGTTCCGGCGCGCGGAGGCGGAGTTGCGTAGGCCCGACCCCGCGCGGGAGGTCCGCCCAGCGTCACAGTCGACGCCACAGTGGGCGGGCGAGATGTTCCGGGCGCTCACGACCAACAGCCCGTACGGCGTCTTCAGGCTCGACACGGCGGGAAGGTGCGAGTACGTCAACGAGCGTTGGTGCGAGCTCTCGGGCCTGACACGCGAACAGGCGCTCGACGAGGGCTGGAAGGCGGCGCTGCACCCGGACGATCTCGCGATCGTCCTGGCCCAGGCGGAGCGGGCGGCACGCGGCGACGTGGACGGAGCGGTCGAGTACAGGTTCGTGCTTCCGGACGAAACCACCTGCTGGATAGAGGGCTTCATCTCGGTCGTCCGCAGCCCCACGGGCAGCGCGCTGGGCTGTGTCGGCACCTGCCTCGACATCACCGCCCGCAAGGAGACGGAGGACGCCCTCGTGCGGTCGAGCGAACGCTTCCGCGTGGCATTCGACAATGCGCCGATCGGGGTGGCGCTCCTCACTCCGGACGGTCGGTGGTTCCACGTGAACCAGGCGCTTTGCGACCTCCTCGGCTACACGGCGGACGAGCTGTGCAAGCTCACGTTCGCCGAGATCACGCATCCCGACGATCTCGCCGCCAACCTCGAGCGGAGCCGCAAGCAGCTGGAAGGTGAAGCTTGGGAGATGCGCATCGAGAAGCGCTACATCCGCTCGGACGGCCAGATCGTCTGGGTAGCGCTCAGCAACGAGGTGGTACGCGACAGCTTGGGTCGGCCGCTCTACTTCGTCGCGCAGATCGAGGACATCACGCAGCGGCGCGAGACGGAGCGTGCGTTGCTGCGAGGCCGAAGAGCGCTTCCGACGTGCGTTCGACGATGCCCCGATCGGGATGGCGCTCGTCTCCCCGGACGGGCGCTGGCTGCGTGTCAATCACATGACCTGCGAGATCACCGGCTACAGCGAGTCGGAGTTGCTCGAGCGCACCGTCCAGGACGTCACGCACCCGGATGACATCGAGGACGGCACCGACCACATCAAGCGGCTGCTCGAGGGTGAGATCCGTGCGTACCAGCTGGAGAAGCGCTACCTCCAGCCTGATGGCGAGATCGTGTGGGCGATGCTGTCGGTGTCGCTCGTCAGGGACGAGGAAGGGCTCCCGCTCTACTTCGTCTCCCAGATCGAGGACATCGGGGACCGGAAGCGCGCAGAACGCGAGCTGCAACGGCTGGCTGCGTACGATCCGCTCACCGGTCTGGGGAACCGCCGCAAGCTCACCAGCGACCTGGCGCAGGTACTCGGCCCGGAGCAGGGTGAGACGCATCTCCTGGTCGTCTTCGACCTGAACGGGTTCAAGCAGTACAACGATGCGTTCGGTCACCCGGCCGGAGACGCGTTGCTCTCGCGTCTGGCCGCCAAGCTCGCCGCCGCTGCCGCGCCGTACGGCGAGGCCTACCGGCTTGGTGGGGACGAGTTCTGCGTGCTTGCGAGCCCACCTGCGCCCGACGCTGAGGCGTTCCTGAGCGCCACGGTCGCGTCACTCGAGGAGAAGGGCGACGGCTTCGGCATCTCGACCGCGTTCGGTGCGATCTTCCTCCCGGACGATGCGGCGGACCCGAGCGGTGCGCTCAGCCTCGCCGACCAACGCCTCTACGCGCAGAAGCACGAGCTCCATGCCCTGCGCGGCCAGCCCCACGATATCCTGCTTCGGGCGATCTACGAGCGTGAGCCCGGGCTGCGAGAGCACAGCGACGAGGTGGCCGAGCTCTCGGTCGCGATCGGGACCGGGCTCGGTCTGAGCGAGGAGGCGCTCGCGGAGCTTCGGCTTGCGGCGGAGCTCCACGATGTCGGCAAGCTCGCGATCCCGGATGCCGTATTGCAAAAGCCGGGACCGCTCACCGAGCCGGAGTGGGCGCTCATGCGGCAGCACACGCTCATCGGGCAGCGCATCCTGGCCGCGGCCCCCGCGCTGCGGGGAATCGGCGAGATCGTGCGTTCGACCCACGAGCGCTGGGACGGCTCGGGGTACGTCGACGGGCTCGCGACGACCGAGATCCCATTGGCCGCGCGCATCATTGCCGTCTGCGACGCCTACGTGGCAATGACTTCCGAGCGCCCCTATGGCAAGGCGCTCTCCTCCGAGCAAGCGGTTGCAGAGCTACAGCGTTGCGCCGGCAGCCAGTTCGACCCGCGGGTCGTGCCCGTGCTCTGCGAGGAGCTGCGACAGCGCGCGAGCCCGCTCGTCTGCAGCGACACGCGACGTGAGCGTGGCTGCCTCGCGGCCCCGATCACGCGCCAGGCGGTGTCACCGTGGTAGTAACTGCCTTGGGATGCAGATCGCACTCGACGTCAACGGAGAGCGGTATCAGCTCGACGTGCCGGCCACGCGGCGGCTCGTCGACGTGCTTCGTGACGATCTCGGGCTGACGGGTACCAAGGTCGGTTGCGCCGAGGGTGCGTGCGGCGCGTGCGCGGTGCTGGTCGACGAGCGCCCCGTGGCCTCGTGCCTGATGCTTGCCGTGGCTGTCGAAGGTCATGCCGTGACGACGATCGAGGGTCTCTCACTCGACGGCGCGACACCGCTCCAGGCGGCGTTCGTGGCCGAGGACGCGTTGCAATGCGGCTACTGCACGCCGGGCCAGATCGTCAGCGCGACGGCGCTGCTCGCGCGAGTCGGTACGCCGACGCGCGATGAGATCCACGCCGCCATGGCGGGCAACCTCTGCCGCTGCGGCGCCTACCCGAAGATCGAGCGCGCCATCCTCCGCGCCTCGGGGCAGGTGACAGCATGACGCGCCTCGTCAAGACGCAGCGCGAGATGGAAGGGCGCTTCGAGGACGTCTGGGTGCTCGTCGACGAGGAGGACGACGTCGAGACGTGGCCCGACGACGCCGACCTGGCCGTCGTCGGCCGGCCGGCGACGCGTCAGGACGGGCTGGCGCGTGCAGCAGGACGCGTTCGGTACACGGTGGACGTCGCGTTGCCGGGGATGCTCCACGCGGCAGTTCTACGCTCACCCGTCGGGCACGGCCGCGTCACCGGTCTCGATCTCGACGCGGCCCGCGCTACACCCGGGGTGCGAGCGGTGGTCGGCCCCGAGACCGAGGTGTCCTTCACGACGCGGGCGCCGCTGCTCCTCGGCGAGCCGCAGTACGCGGGCCAGCCGATCGCGGTCGTCGCCGCCGACAGCGTCGACGCTGCCGCGGCGGGGGTCGCGGCGCTCGCGCTCGCGATCGAGCCACTCCCGCACGTGGTCGACCCGGACGAGGCGCTGCGCGACCAGCGCTTCACACGGGATCCCTTCGAGGAGGGGCGGGGCGACGCCGAAGCCGCGCTGGCGGCCGCCGACGTCCAGGTCGAGGTGCAGATCGAGACTCCCGCCCATCTGCAGACGCCGCTCGAGCCCCACGCGGCCGTCGCGTCCTGGGACGGCGACCGGCTCACCGCGTGGATCTCGACACAGGGCATGTTCGCCGCGCGTGACGAGCTCGCAGAGCTGTTCGGGATCGGCAAGGACCAGGTGCGCGTGCTCACCGAGTACGTCGGCGGCGGGTTCGGCGGCAAGCAGGGCGCCGGCACCGAGGCCATCCTGGCGGCTGAGCTGGCCCGGGTCACGGGCCGCCCGGTGCGCCTCGTCAACGACCGGCACGCCGAGCAGCTCGACGGCGGCCGCCGTGCATGGACGCGCCAGTCGGTACGGCTCGGTGCCCGCCGAGACGGGACGCTCGTCGCCGTCGACGCCGACGCCGTGATCTCGATGGGGCAGGGCGGCTGGGTCTTCCCGGTGCTCGTGCCCGCATTGACCCTCTACCGCTGCGCCGATGTGCGCTGCATGGCCTTCCCGCTGAAGACGAACCTGCGCCCGCAGAATGCGTTCCGGGCCCCGGGCGTCACCGAGGGCACGACGGTCTTCGAGCAGGCGATCGACGAGCTCGCGCTGGCGCTCGACATCGACCCGCTCGACGTGCGACGCATCAACCACGTCGACTTCGACCAGCGTGGCGGGAACCCGTACTCCAGCAAGCATGTGCTCGCCTGCTACGACCGCGCCGCCGAGCTGGCGGGCTGGTCGGAGCGCGAGGCGCTGCGCGAGCCGCAGGTCGACGGCCTGCTGCGCGGCATGGGGTGCGCCACCCAGATCTGGTGGGGTGGCGGCGGCCCGCCGTCGCACGCGACCGTCCGGCTCGACGGCGCGGGCCATGCCCTCGTTGCGACCGGCATCCAGGACATCGGCACCGGCACGCTCACCTCGGCCCGGATGGTCGCGGCCGAGGAGCTCGGTCTGGCCCTCGAGCAGGTATGGGCGATAGGAGGCGACACCGCGCCGAACCTGTACGGGCCCGTGGCGGGTGGGTCGCAGACGACCGCGTCCGTGATGCCGGCCGTACGCTCCGCGGCTGCGAAGGTGCGCAAGACACTTCTGGGGCTCGCCTCGGACGTGCTCGAGATAGCCGCCGACGACCTCGTCGTGCGCGACGGCCGCATCCGGTCGAGCGACGGTGGGCTCGACGTTGCCGTCACCGAGGTGACCGAGAAGCTCGGCGACGCGACGATCGACGGCTCCGGAACCCGTGGGCCGAACCCCGACGGGTTTGCCGTCAACACGTTCGGCTGCCAGATCGCGCAGGTCGCGGTCGACGCCGCGGTGGGCGAGGTGCGCGTGGAGCGGGTGGTCGCGGTGCACGACATCGGGCGCGTGGTGAACCCACTGCTGGCCGGGAGCCAGGTCGAGGGCGGCGTGCTCCAGGGGGTCGCATACGCGCTCTCCGAGGAGCTCGTGATCGACCCGACGGCCGGCGTACCGGTCAACGCATCCCTCGACGACTACAAGCTGCCCACGATCGTCGACGTGCCTGAGATCGTCGTCGACTTCGCCGGCGTCCACGACGCGAATCTCCCCAACCTCGGTTCGAAGGGGCTGGGGGAGCCGCCGATCGTCCCCACGGCGGCGGCGATCGCCAACGCGTTCGCCCATGCGACCGGACGTCGGTGCTCGGCATTGCCGATGACGCGGGCACGTGTCCTCGAGGCGCTGCGGTGAGCTACGCGAGACCCGAGACGCTCGACGACGCGCTCGAGTTGCTGGCCGGTGACGGTGCTGACGCCTCTGGCGGGCGGAACCGACCTCGCCGGGCAGATCGACCGCGGCATTCGCCAGCCGGCACTGCTCGTCGACCTGCAGGCTCTCGGGCTCGCCGGCATCGCGGAGCACGACTCGGGGCTCGAGATCGGGGCAACGACGACGCTCAGCGACGTTGCGGCATCGCCTCTGCTGGCGTCGTACGCGGCCGTTGCGACCGCCGCCGGCGCCGCGGCCTCGGCTCTGCTCCGCAACGCCGGCACCGTCGGCGGCAACCTCTGCCAGCACACCCGTTGCTGGTATTACCGGGGCCTCGAATGGCACTGTTGGCTCGGCGGCGGCGACACGTGCTACGCGCAGATCGGCGATCACCGCAAGCACAACCTGGAGCCGGGCGACTGCATCTCTGCGCACCCGTCCGACCTCGCGCCCGCGCTTGCGGCCAGCGGGGCGACGGTCGTCGTGCGGTCGACCTCCAGTGACCGCGAGCTGCCGCTACTCGACCTCTACCGGCGACCGACCGACGACAACCGGTCGTTGCTTGCGCTGGCCCCCGGCGAGCTCGTCACGGCGGTGCGGTTGCCCCCACCGCCGGACGCGTCGGCGTACCTGCGGGCGGGTGAGCGGCAGGCGTTCTCGTTCCCGCTCGTCGCGGTCGCCGCGGCACGGCGTGGGGAGCACGTCAGGCTCGTCGCTGCGGGGGTGGCCAACGTGCCGCGCGAGCTCGACCCCGTCGACCCGCTCGCCGAGCTCCCGGGCAACCCGCAGAGCGCCTGGAAGCGCGACGTGCTCGCGGCGCTCGTGGAGCGAGCGCTCGCTGCCGTTGCGTAGACGAGACCCCGTGCCTGCCTGAAGGCAGGCACGAGCAACGGTGTCCGACCTTCGGTCGGACGCTCTGCTCAGATGACGTTGCGCTCTGGGCGGCCGGCGCCGCGGGCGAACCGCTCCACCGACAACGGCGACACGTCGACGAACGGCTCGTTGCCGAGGACGAGATCGCGGAGGATCTCGCCCATGGCCGGGCCTTGCAGGAACCCGTGGCCGGAGAACCCGGTCGCGTAGAGGAAGCGCGACACGCTCGATGCCTCGCCGACGAGCGCGTTGTGGTCGGGGGACACCTCGTAGTAGCCCTTCCAGCCACCCGCCAGCCCGAGGTCGGGCAGCTGCGGGCAGCGTCGCTCCGCCACCTCCATCACCTTGAGCAGCCAATCCGGGTCGGTGGGCTCGTCGAACCCGGCTGGCTGATCGCGGTCACCCATCCCGAACAACAGGCCAGGCCCCTCGCGGTGGAAGTAGAAGCCCGTCGAGAAGTCGATCGTGAGCGGCATCGCCGCCGGAAGGCCGGCGACGGGCGCGGTGTACGTGAGCTCGCGCCAGACCGGCTCCACGGGAATGTCCACGCCGACCATCGCGCCGACCGCGCCCGACCAGGCGCCTGCGCAGCAGACGACGACGCCCGTGGCGACATCGCCGGAGGCCGTCCGCACCGCATGGATGACGCCGTCTTCGACCTCGATGCCGGTCACCTCGCAACCCGTGGCGACCGTGGCGCCGTGGGCGCGTGCGCCGGCCGCGTAGCCGAGGGTCACCGCCTCCGGTGCAGCGTGCCCGTCGAGCGGGCTGAACGTCGCCGCGATGACCCCGTCGAGCCCCGCGAGCGGCGAGAGTAGCGGCGGCCTCCTCGAGCGAGACGAAGCGGCTGGGGACGCCGAGCTCGTTCTGCAACGCGACCGAGCTCTCGAACGCGTCGACGTCCTCCTGCCGGTCGAGCAGGAACAGGTAGCCGACCCGGTGCAGGTCGATCTCTGCTCCGGGCCGCTCCGAGAAGCGCTCGAATGCTTCCAGGCTCCTGAGCCCGACCGCGATGTTGAGTGGGTCGGAGAACTGAGCCCGCACCCCACCGGCCGCCTTGCTCGTCGACCCGGAGGCGAGCTCGGCGCGCTCGACCAGCAGTGTGTCGACTCCGGCCTCTGCCAGGTGGAACGCAACGCTCGCGCCGATCACGCCGCCGCCGACGACCACGACGTCGGCCTGGGCCGGGAGCGCCCTGGGGTCAGACCCCATGGGTCTGACTCCACCGCTCGGCACGCCGTTTCGCGGGCGGCGCTCATCTGCGCAGCGCGTTCCTGAGGAAGAAGCCGAGGTTGGCAGGCCGCTCCGCCAGGCGGCGCATGAGGTACGGGTACCAGTCGGGGCCGTACGGCGTGGCCACGAGCACCTTGTAGCCATCGCCCGCAAGGCTGCGCTGGAGGGCGCCGCGGACGCCATAGAGCATCTGGAACTCGAACCGGTCGCGCCCGACACCCTCGCGCTCGGCGAACGCCTTGACGTGCTCGATGATCGTCTCGTCGTGTGTCGCCACCGCGGCGTAGGCACCCTCCGTCAGCATCCGCTCGACGAGGCTCACGTAGACGCGATCGACGTCGGCCTTCTCGGGATACGCGATCTCGACCGGCTCCAGGTATGCGCCCTTCACGATGCGCAGGTTGGGCCGTAGTGGCAGTAGCCGCTCGAGATCGGCCTCGGTGCGGTACAGGTACGACTGGAGCACCGTGCCCACCGCGGTGTGTCCCTCCTCGAGCAAGCGCTCGTAGATGCGCAGCGTCACGTCGACGAACGACGACTGCTCCATGTCGATTCGGATGAACGTGCCCAGACGCTCGGCCCTGGCCACGAGCCGCTCGACGTTCGCGTACGCGAGGTCCTCGCTCACCTCGAGCCCGAGGTGGGTGAGCTTCAGCGCAACGTTCGCCAGCAGCCTCTCGGCGACCAGCCGGTCGAGCACCTCCTCGTAGGCGCGGGTGACGGTCTCGGCGCCAACCTCGTCGGGTATCGCCTCGCCGAGGATGGTCGTGTTGGTGTGGAGGCCCTGGTCGTTCAAGGCACGGAGCACGGCCACGCACTCGTCCAGCGTCACGCCCGCGACGAAGCGTCCGGCGCCGAGCTTCATGCCGTGTCGCTGCACGAAGCGCTGCAGGCGCGGGCTGTCGGCGGCCCTGAGGACGGCCGTGCGGGGTAGCTGGGAGACGGTTGCTCCGACGGGCACGACGGGCGACTCTACTCCCGAAACGCGGCCGGGTTCGATGCGTAGGCCCACATCGAGACGGGCTCCACGCGGAAGATCACGACCCGCATGGCGGGATCATGCCTCCTGCGTGACCGCGAGGACCTCTGCACGGGAGGGGTACGAGAGCGCGCAACCGCGGGCACGGCACGAGAGCGCGGCGGCGGCGACGCCGACGCGCAGCGCACGCGGCGGAGGCTCTCCGGCGAGCCGCGCTGCCAGGTAGGCGCCGGCCAGCGCATCACCCGCGCCGGCTGGGTCGACGCTCGCGACAACCGGCGCCGGAGCCTCGAAAGACTCGCCTGCCGCGGCCAGCACGGCGCCCTTGTCGCCGCGTGTCAGTACGAGCTCGTCGGCGCCCAGCGCGCCCGCAAGCGAGGAGGCGTCGCCGCTCCCGAACACGGTGTCTGCCTCCTCTTCCGAGACGAAGATGACATCAGCGAGGTGCGCCGCATCGCGCAGTGCCGCGACGTCACCGCCGAGCCGCGGCCGGTGGTTGACGGCGAGCGCGACGCGAATCCCGCGCGCCCGCGCGCGCTCGACGAGCTCGAGCGCCGTCTCGCATGACGATGGGGAGACTGCGAGCGTGATCCCTGTCAGGTGGAGCACGCCGAGCTCGTCGAGAAAGGATGGATCGACGTCGCCGGGCGCGAGCAGCGAGCCTGCGGATCCGCGGCGGTGGTAGTCGAAGCGGTGCAAGCCCTCGGCTCCTCGCTCGTTGACGTAGATGCCGGTCGGAGCGTCCGGGTCGACGAGGACGTGGCCGACGTCGATCCCGCTCGAGGCCCAGAAGGCGAGCAGCCGCCGCCCGAGCGCGTCATCTCCAACGCGGCCGGCGATTCTCGCCTCGGCGCCCATGCGGGCTGCCATCACTGCGGCGTTCGCGGCGTCTCCGCCGAAGCCGAGGGTGACAGCTCCGTCCGGGGCAGGTTCCAGGCCCAGTTCGGCGAGACCTTCGCCCACCGTCCCGAGCGCGGGTGCCATTCAGTTCAGGGAAGGATCGGTCGGCATCGTCGCAAGCAGCGTGAACGGCCCTCCCTTGCGACGCAGGACGACACTCCACAACGCCTCCGGGTCGAGCGTGAACACGTCTTCGGGCTGCGCAGGCTCGACGATCCAGGTCGACTCGGCGAGCTCGCTCTCGAGCTGGCCCGGCCCCCAGCCGGCGTAGCCTGCGAAAACCCGTGCACGCGCGAGCTCGCCGAGCTCGTCGGCGTCGGCGATCTCACCGGGCAGGAAGCCGACCGTGCCGAACACGAGCACACCGGCATGCTCGGGTTCGTCGAACTCCGCGAGCACGACGATCGCCTGCGTTTGCACCGGCCCGCCGACGTGCACGAGCTCGTCCTCGTCGACGAGCTCCGCCAGTGTCGGCACGGCCTCGCCGACCGTGACCTCGGAGCGGCGGTTGAGGACGACGCCCATCGCTCCTTCCTCGCCGTGCTCCCCGACGAGGACGACGGCACGGTGGAAGTTGGGGTCGAGCAGGTCGGGTGCGGCGACGAGCAACTGTCCACGCAGCGAGTCCACGGGCCAATTCTGGCCGAACTCAGGTTTCACAGGTGGCTTGTGCGCCCTACCATGACGTCATGCCCGTCACGAGCCGGGAGATCCGCCTCGTCGCCCGGCCCCAGGGCGTGCCGGACGAGGACCTGTTCGAGCTGGTCGAGACCGACGTCCCGGACCCCGCCGACGGTCAGATCCTGATCCGGAACGCCTACCTGTCGGTCGACCCGTACATGCGCGGGCGCATGAACGACCGGCGCTCGTACGTGGCGCCGTTCGCGCTCGGTGAGGCGATGACGGGTGGCGCGGTGGGTCGTGTGGCGGCCAGCCGCAACCCGCGCTGGGCCGAAGGATCGTGGGTGCTGCACTCCCTGGGCTGGCGGGAGTGGGCGCTGTCGGACGGCGGCGGCCTGCAGCTCGTCGACACTCGGCTCGCGCCGCTGGCGACTGCTCTGGGAGTGCTCGGCATGCCGGGGTTCACGGCGTGGTACGGCCTGACGGCGCTCGGGCAGCCGCGCGAGGGCGAGACGGTGTTCGTGTCGGCCGCTGCGGGCGCGGTCGGCAGCGTCGCCGGCCAGGTTGCCCGGTTGCTGGGCTGTCGGGTGATCGGGAGCGCGGGGTCGGCCGAGAAGCTCGCCTGGCTTCGCGAGCTGGGCTTCGACGCTGCGTTCTCGTACCGCGACGCGCCGGTGTGGGAAGGGCTACGCGACGCGGCGCCGGACGGGATCGACATCTGCTTCGACAACGTCGGCGGCGACCACCTCGAGGCGGCCGTCGGTCACATGCACACGCACGGTCGCGTCGTCGCCTGTGGCGCGATCTCCCGCTACAACGACGTCGAAGCGCAGCCGGGCCCTCGGAACATGTTCATGGTGGTCACGAAGCGCCTGTCGATCCGCGGCTTCATCATCTCCGACCACTACGACCGCTACGGCGACTTCCTCGCCGCGATGGGGCCATGGGTGCGGGACGGTCTGGTGCAGCACCGCGAGACCGTCGTGGAAGGGATCGAGAACGCACCGCGCGCCTTCCTGGGACTGCTCGGCGGTGAGAACGTGGGGAAGATGCTCGTGCAGGTCGGTCCGGCCGAATGAAGGCGCTCTGCAAGGTGCTCGGGCACAAGGTGCCGAAGAGCCGGCGCTTCTTCCTCACCGAGAAAGGCGCTCGTTGTAGCCGCTGCGGCAAGCGCGTGCGCGTCAAGCCAAAGTAGGGGCCGGATCCAACCGGTCCTGCAACCGCGCGAAAGTGTTGATCGTTTTCCCGGTCAGGCGGTCGCGAGCGACGGGGTCGACGTCGGTCGTGCGATGCGGAGCACGAGTGCCGCGGCGACGAGCGACAGCACGGCGGCGGCGACGAACGCCGGCACGTACGTGTCGAGCAGGGTCTCGGACAGGCCGGCCGCGAATGCCGCGGCGCCGGCGCCGAGCTGGTGCGACGCGAAGATCCAGCCGAACACAATGCCGACGCGCGCCCGCCCGAACGTGTCCGCGGTGAGAGCTACCGTCGGCGGCACCGTCGCCACCCAGTCGAGCCCGTAGAAGACGACGAACACGACGAGCCCGGCTCCCTGCGCCTCGATCACCACCGGCAGCGCGAGCAGAGAGAGCCCACGCAGGCCGTAGTACCAGCAGAGCAGCTTGCGCGGGTCGTAGCGGTCGGTGAGCCAGCCCGACGACGAGCGTGCCGACGAGATCGAAGACGCCGATCACGGCCAGGAGGCCCGCCGCCGCGACCTCGGTCATCCCGTGGCCCATCGCCGCGGGGATGAGGTGCGTGCCGATGACGCCGTTCGTCGTCACGCCGCAGATGAAGAAGCTGCCGGTGAGCAGCCAGAACGTCCTCGAGCCGGCCACGGCGAGCAGGCCTTCGCCGAACGCGGCGAGGAACGGGTTCCCGGCCGGGGGTGGCGGCGGGTCGTCCTCGACCGCGCCGTACGGACGCAGCCCGATGTCGGCGGGCCGGTCGCGTAGCAACAGCGCGACGAGCGGCAGGATGACGCAGATCGCGGTCACCGCGATGCCGGCGACCGCGTAGCGCCACCCGAACGCGGACGTCACCCAGGCGAGCAGGGGCAGGAAGGACAGCTGCCCGGTCGCGTTCGCAGCGGTGAGGATGCCGGTCGCCAGCCCGCGGCGGGCCACGAACCACCGGTTGGCCACCACCGCGGCCAGCGTGACCGATACGGCGCCGGTCGCGACGCCCATCACGACGCCCCAGAGGAGGGTGAACTGCCAGGCCGCGTCCATCGTCAACGTGGCGAGCGCTCCCGCGGCGACGGCGGCGATCGCGACGACGACGCAGCGCTTGAGGCCGAACCGGTCGTACATGGCCGCGGCGAAGGGGCCGCCGAGGCCGTAGAGCATCAGGTTGAGCCCGGCGGCGAGACCGATCGAGGCTGTCGTCCAGCCGAACTCGTCGTGCAGCGGGACGATGAGCACCGCGACCATCGACCGGAACCCGGCCATGGTCGCGAGCGTCACGAGCGTGACGGCGAGGACGACCCAGCCGTAGTGGAACGGAAGGCGCCGCATACGGCCGAGCCTACGTGTCGCCGCTGACCCCAGTTCCGGGTCGAGTGATGGCGCTCATTGGTCGGAACAGCTCTGCGGATAAAGTGAACTGACCGATGGGCCGTGCTCTCTTGCTCGCCGTTGACGAGGATCGGGATGTCCTTGCTGACGTCGAGTCTCAGCTCATCGGACGGTACGCCCGTGACTACCGGGTGGAGTGTCTAGCCGATCCAGCCCAGGCATTGCGCCTCCTGACGGAGCTTGCCCAAGGCGGCGAGGATGTAGCGCTGGTCCTTGCCCGCAACCCCCCAGCGCAGAGCACCGGCATCGAGCTGCTCGACCACGTGCGCCAACTCCACCCGCACGCGAAGCGCGCGCTCCTGGTTTCGTCGGACACCTGGTCGGATAAGACGGCTGCCGAAGCGATCCGGGGTTCGTTGGCTCTCGGGCGGATGGACTACTACGTTCCCAGCCCGGCGGGGTCGCTCGACGAGGTATTTCACGATGCCGTCTCGAGCTTCCTGCTCGAATGGGCGCGGGATCGAGGCGTCGTCCCACAGACCGTTCACATCGTCGGCGAGACGTGGTCGGGTAGGGCCTTCGAGCTGAGGAAGGTCTTCGAGCAGTGCTCGGTTCCGCACACCTTCTGCTTGGCCGATTCCGACCAGGGACGGGACCTGCTCGTCGGCGCGGGCGCCGATCCGAAGCTCCCTCTGATGGTGCTTCCCGACGGCCGGATCCTCGACGACCCTTCGAACGCGGAGATCGCGCAGGTGGCCGGCGCCCCGGCCGGATTGTGGGAGCACGCATTCGACGTGATCATCGTCGGCTCGGGGCCCGCAGGCCTGTCCGCGGCCGTCTACGGCGCCTCCGAGGGGCTTGGCGTTCTCGTGGTGGACGAGGGCGGCATCGGTGGTCAGGCGCGGTCGAGCTCTTTGATCCGTAACTACCTGGGCTTCGCCAGGGGCATCAGCGGCAGTCGGCTCGCCGAGCAGGCGTACGAGCAGGCCACGGCCTTCGGCGCGAGCTTCGTCCTCATGCACCGGGTGAGCGAGCTTGCTCGCTCGGAATACGGACTCACGGTGACGCTCGTGGATGGACGCGACGTCAGCGCCAGAGCTGTGGTTCTCGCCACCGGAGCGACATACCGTCGCCTCGACGTCCCCTCGCTGGAGGCCCTGCACGGCGCCGGTGTCTTCTACGGCGCCCCGCTCTCCGAGGCGCCCGCACTGAGCGGGAAGAGCGCGTACATCGCCGGCGGCGGGAACTCCGCCGGCCAGGCGGCGCTACACCTCGCGCGCTACGCGCGTCGGGTGACTCTCGTCGTCCGCGCCGCGTCGCTCGGGGCGGGGATGTCCCACTACCTGGTGCGAGCAATCGAGGCGGCGCCGAACGTGGACGTGCGCTCGGGCACCGAGGTGGTCGGCGGGGCTGGCGAGGGGCATCTGGAGCAACTGGTTCTGCGCGAGCGCGTCACCGACCGGGAAGAACAGGTCGCCGCCGACGCTCTCTTCGTGATGATCGGGGCCCGCCCTCACAGCGATTGGCTCCCCGCGGACATTGCACGGGACAAACACGGGTTCCTGCTCACAGGACCGGACCTTCCGGACGGCTACGACTGGCCGCTCGAGCGCCCTCCGCTCGCGCTCGAAACCACCATGCCGGGCGTGCTGGCGGCCGGAGACATCCGACACGGCTCAGTCAAGCGCGTGGCCTCCGCCGTCGGGGAGGGCGCGATCGCCATACAGCTCCTCCACACCATCATCGACGGGCTGGTACACGGTCAGCCGCTGAGCGAGCCGACTCGCGCTGCGAGCGCCTGAACCGGGGGGAGGAATCCGAGCAGGACGGCGCCTCGGCCCCACGAGCCGCGCGAGGCAGCCGAGGTTCACCGATCGAGCGCCTGGCGCAGCGACGCCACGTACGCCCGCAGCGCCACGGGACCTTCCTCCGCCACTTGCAAGGCGCGCGACCCGACGACGACGCCGTCGGTCAGGTCTGCCGCCGCACGCGCCTGCTCGGGTGTAGAGATCCCGAAACCGGCGTACAGCGGCACCTGGGTCACGGCGCGAGCGCGCTCCGCGAGACCTACGAGCGCTTCGGACAGCTCCGAGCGTGCGCCGGTGGTGCCGGTGAGGGTGACGAGGTAGAGCCACCCGTCGGTCTGCTCGGCCGCCAACCGGATGCGCTCGTCGGTCGAGGTGGGCGCCACCAGCTGGATCCGCTTCAACGCCGGCATCGCGCCGGCCGGCAGATCGGCGACGATCATCCCGGTCGCGCCGGCGGCGCGGGAGTCGGCGTCGAAGCGCTCCCAGCCGTACGCCTCGAGCAGCGAGCTGTAGGTCATGGGCACGAGCGGCGTGTCACCCACGCGCGCTCGCGTCTCCGCCAGGCACGTCAGGCACGCCTCGGTGCGCATGCCCGCAGCAAGCGCACGCTCGGCCGCGGCGCGTATCACCGGGCCGTCTGCGAGCGGGTCGGAGAACGGGAAACCGAGCTCGACCACGTCCGCACCACCCTCGACCGCAGCCACGGCGAGCTCCGGCGTGTCGGCACCGGACATCAGGTAGATGACGAGCGCCTTGCCGGGCATCAATAGAACTCCCGCTCGGACAGCGCCCGCAACGCCTCCTCGAGGTCCTTGTCACCGCGACCGGAGAGGCAGACCAACACGAGCTCGGCGTCGACGTCGCCCACGCGGGCGAGCGCGTGCGCCGACTCGAGCGCCGGGATGATTCCCTCCGTGCGCGACAGCCGCACGAACGCCTCGAGGGCCTCGTCGTCGGTGCACGGGAGGTACTCCGCGCGCCCGGTGTCCCGCAGCCACGCGTGCTCGGGGCCGACGCCCGGGTAGTCGAGACCCGCTGAGATCGAGTGCGCGTCGGCGATCTGCCCATCGGCGTCCGACAGGATCGACGAGCGGGAGCCGTGCAGCACGCCGGTGCGCCCGGTCCCGAGCGACGCTGCGCCTGCAGCCTCGACGCCGACGAGGCGCACGCCTTCGTCTGCCACGAAGCCGGCGAAGATCCCGATTGCGTTCGACCCGCCGCCCACGCAGGCGATGACGGCATCCGGGAGGCGCCCCTCCGTCTCCAGCACCTGTTCGCGGGCCTCGCGTCCGATCACCGATTGGAGCTCACGCACCAGCTCCGGGTAGGGCGCCGGCCCGACGCAGGAGCCGATCACGTAGTGCGTGGTCTCGACGTTGGTGATCCAGTCCCGGATCGCCTCGCTGGTGGCCTCTTTCAGAGTCTTGGTGCCGATCTCCACCGGCTCCACACGAGCGCCGAGAAGGTGCATGCGCTCGACGTTGGGTGCCTGGCGGCGCATGTCCTCGGACCCCATGTAGACGACGCACTCGAGCCCGAAACGGGCGCAGGCTGTCGCGGTCGCGACACCGTGCTGTCCGGCTCCGGTCTCGGCGATGATCCGCGTCTTCCCGAGCCGGCGGGCGAGCACGACCTGGCCGAGGGCGTTGTTGATCTTGTGGGCGCCCGTGTGATTGAGGTCCTCGCGCTTGAGGTAGAGCCGCCGGTCAGGTGCGAACCGCTCCGCGAGAGTGAGAGGCGACGGACGCCCGACGTAGGAGCCGAGCAGCCCGTCGAGCTCGGCGCGAAAGCCTGGGTCGTCACGCAGCTGGGCCCATGCCGCGGTGAGCTCGTCGAGCGCCGGGACGAGCGTCTCGGGCACGTAGCGGCCCCCGTACGGGCCGAATGTCTCGGTCTGCGGATCCGGCCCGGTCATCCGCGAGCTGCCTCCACGTACGCCTTGATCCTGACGTGGTCCTTGACGCCCGGCGCGACCTCGAGCGATGAGCTCGCGTCGACCGCCCACGGCCGGACGGTCGCGATCGCCTCGGCGACGTTCTCGGGGCCGAGACCTCCGGCCAGCAGCACACGCTCCTCACGGGCCATCGCCGCCGCGCGCTCCCAGTGCCCGGGATCCTCTTCCTGCCACGGAAGATCGAGCAGGCGGGCCACCTCCTCGCCGGCTCGCAGCACCGACGCGTCGCGGCCGCGCACCTTGCCCTCCGCGCGCTCGTGTACCTGGTCGAGCTCGGCGTCGCTCTCGCCGGCGTCGCCCACCCAGACAGCGACCGACACGACCGATTCGGGTACCGGGAGCACTCCGGCCGCGGCGCGCGGGCTGGTCGGCTCGAGCACGAAGCCGAGCAGGTCGGCGCCCGCATCGACCGCGGCGGCCACGTCCTCCTCCCGCGTCAGGCCGCACACCTTCACCAGGGGCCGCGAGACGAGCTCTGTCAGCTTCGCCGCGGGGTCGGGCGCCTGCATCAGCGCCGACCCGACGAGGATCGCGTCGGCCCCGGCGAGCTCGGCCGCGGCACCCTGCGCGCGTGTATGGATGCCCGACTCGGCGACCACCAGCCGATCGCGCGGAGCGCGCGCGACGAGCTCGAGCTGCGCCGAGCGGTCGATACGGAACGTGCCCAGGTCACGAGCGTTGACCCCGATCACCGGCGCGCCGAGACGTATCGCGCGGTCAAGCTCCCCGGCGTCGTGCGCTTCGACGAGCGTGTCGAGGTCGAGATCCGTCGCGGCCGCCATCAGGTCCGCGACCTGCTCGTCGTCGAGATCGCGCAGGATCAGAAGAGCAGCGTCCGCGCCGTGCTCCTTCGCGAGGCGCAGGTCGCCCACCGTCGTGAAGAATCCCTTCGCCAACAGCGGTACCTCGCTGGTTGCGCGCGCGGCCGCGAGGTCGTCCCAGGTGCCGTCGAAGCGCTCGTCGACGAGGACGGACACGGCTGCGGCTCCCGCGGCGGCGTACGCAGGGGCGATAGCCGCGGGGTCGGCACCAGGCCGCAGGGAGCCGGCCGACGGCGAGCGGCGCTTGATCTCGGCGATCGCCTGCAGGCCGCCCTGACCGAGTGCAGCGACGAAACGCCCCATCAGTCCAATTCTCCTTTGGAGAATTGGACCAACTGAGACAGCCGGTTGCCTGCCTGGCCAGTGTCGATCGCCTCGGCGGCGACGCCGACGCCCTCGCCGAGGTCGTCGGCGAGACCGGCGGCGACGAGGGCAGCCGCGGCGTTCAAGAGCACGGCGTCGCGGCGGACGCCGGGCTCCCCGTCGAAGAGCGACCGCACCGCCTGGGCGTTCTCCTCCGGCGAGCCGCCCGCCAGTCCGGCAGGGTCGCCCGGGTACATGCCGAGCGTGCGCGGGTCGAGCTCCCACTCGCGGACGTCACCGTCGACCACCTCGACGACGAGGTTGGGGCCGATGGGCGAGAGCTCGTCGAGCCCATCCCCGTGGACGACGAATGCGCGTCGCGCCCCGAGCTCGGCGAGGGTCGCCGCGTAGACGTGCGCGAGTGCGGGCGAATACACGCCGAAGACGCCGTCGCAGGCTCCCGCAGGGTTCGACAGCGGCCCCAGGATGTTGAACACGGTGCGGACACCGAGCTCCTGGCGGACCGGCGCTGCATGACGCATCGCCGGATGGTGGGTGCGGGCGAACATGAAGCCGAAGCCGACCTCGTCGATCGACTGCGCGATCCGCTCCGGCGCCTGCTCGAGGATGAGGCCGAGCGCCTCGAGCACGTCCGCAGCTCCGCAGGCCGAGCTCGCGGCGCGGTTGCCGTGCTTTGCCACGGCGGCGCCGGCCGAGGCGGCGACGAGCGCAGCCGTGGTCGAGATGTTGAAGGTGCCCGCGCCGTCTCCACCGGTGCCGACGACGTCGATGATCGGCGCTCTGGTGGGGCGTACCGGAACGACGTGCTCGCGCATCGCATCCGCGCAGCCGGCGATCTCGTCCGCCGTTTCGCCTTTGGCACGCAGCCCGACGAGAATCCCCGCAATCTGAGCCGGCGTGGCGTCACCGCTCATGATCTCACCCATCACGGCCCGCGCCTCCGCACGGGTCAGATCACGTCGCTCGATGAGCGTCTGGAGTGCGTCGCGGATCGTCACCGCTCGCCCTCCAGGAAGTTGCGAGCAATCGTCGGCCCGTCGGGCGTGAGCACCGACTCGGGATGGAACTGGACGCCTTCGATCGGGTGGATGGCGTGGCGGACGCCCATCACCTCGCTGTCGTCGGTGTGCGCGGTGACGGCGAGCTCGGCCGGCACCTTGGTCGCGGCGAGGGAGTGGTAGCGGCCGGCTTCGATCTCGTCGGGCAGGCCACGGAAGACGCCTTGCCCGTCGTGGCGCACGCGGCTCGCCTTTCCGTGGAGCAGCGCCTGCGCCTGCCCGACCTCCCCGCCGAACGCTTCCACGATCGCCTGATGGCCGAGGCAGACGCCGAGCGTCGGCACATGGGGGCCGAGACGGCGGATCAGCTCGACCGAGACCCCGGCATCGACGGGACGGCCCGGGCCCGGGGAGATGACGAGCCGGTCGGGCTCGAGCGCCTCCGCCTCGCTCGCGCCGAGCGCGTCGTTGCGGTACACCACAACCTCCGCGCCGAGCTCCTCGAACAGGTGCACCAGGTTGTAGGTGAACGAGTCGTAGTTGTCGAGAATCAGGACGCGCACGGGAAGCTCCTTACCGGCATCGTGGCCAAGCGCAACCCCATGGTGCCGGGCTGAGAGCCCGGCACCTGCCATCGCTCGTGCCCGGCTTCAGCCGGGCACCGAGGGGTGGGCTTACGAACCACCGCCGTCACGCCCCGTACTCCTGCTCCGCAAGCTCGATCGCGGCCTCGAGCGCGGCCAGCTTGCGCAGGCATTCCTCGTGCTCGGCGGCCGGGTCGGAGTCCGCCACGATGCCCGCGCCGGCCTGGAGATGGGCGACCCCGTCGGCGAGCACCATCGTGCGCAGGGCGATGCATGCGTCCATCGTGCCTCCGGGAAGCGAGTAGAGGACCGCGCCGGCATAGGGCCCGCGGCGGTACCCCTCGAGCTCGGAGATGATCTGCATCGCCCGCACCTTGGGTGCGCCCGAGACGGTCCCCGCCGGGAAGCAGGCGCGAAGGACGTCGAACGGCGTGACGCCGTCGCGCAGCTCGCCCACGACCTCGGAGACGAGGTGGGACACGTGCGAGAACCGCTCCACCTCCATCGAGCGGGAGACATGCACCGTTCCCGCCTTGCACACGCGCGAAAGGTCGTTGCGCCCGAGGTCGACGAGCATCACGTGCTCGGCGCGGTCCTTCTCGGAGGAGAGAAGGCGCTCGACGTCACCCTCGGTCGGGTCGGTGGTGCCGGCGATGGGGACGAGGCTCGCGCGCCCGTCCTCGCAGGCGACGAGCCGCTCGGGCGAGGAGCCGATCAGGGCCAGCTCGTCGAGGTCGAGCAGGAACAGATAGGGGGACGGGTTGACGCGACGGAGCGCGCGGTAGAGATCCAGTGCCGTGGCCGACGTCGGCCGCACGGCACGTTGTGAAGGCACGATCTGATAGGCGTCGCCCGCGACGATGTGCTCCTGGCAGGTGCGCACCATCTCCTCGTAACGCTCGCGCTCGGGGAAGCGCTGTAGGGGCCCCGATGATCCACGCCGCTCACGCCGCCACGGGACGCCGCCCTCGAGGCGGCCGGCGATCTCCTCGGCGTCGCCGGCGAGCACGGTCGCGGTGCCGGCCCCGTGGTCGAACCGAACCAGCGTGTCGCACACGACGATGCGGCTCTCCGGGAACGACGGGCCTTCGGTGGGGAGGGGCACCGTGGGCTCGAGCCGCGCTGCATGGTCGTAGGCGAGATAGCCGACCAGCGGCCGGTCGATCTCCTCGGCCTCGTCGAAGGTGACGATCTGCGAGCCGACCCCCATCCACGAGCTCCGGCCGAGACGCCCACGCTCGACCGACTCGAGCAAGAAGCTCGCCCGTCCGGCGTCGCGCAGGCGGAGGTACGCCCCGAGAGGGGTGAGCAGATCGGCTGAGATGGTGGCGGGCATGGAAAACGATGGGTGCCTGGCTTCAGCCTGGCTCACATTCCTTGCTAAACGAAAACGACCTCCGTCCGGAGGTCGTCGCGAAGCGGGTGTCGTGCCGTTCTAGCGCGCGCTCCCGCCTCGCTCTCTGCGCCACCAGGCCCAGGTGATCGAGACGGAAGTCATCGCGAGCACGGTAGCGGGCGGTCGGTCCCGGTGCAACCGGGAGCCGCCCGCCCGCGGTCTTGCCTCGGTCTTGCCTAGTGGATCTTCCAGGGGTCGACGTAGACGTCGTCGATCCGCCATTCCGCCTTCCCGATGGTGGTGAAGCGCAACCGGGCGGAGGTCGTCGTCCCTTTCAGCGAGGTCAGGCCGACGATGTTCGCCAGCAGCAAGTGCGGCAGGCCGGGCGACCAGTTGCGAGTGGGGAGCACGACGCCGACGGGCTGCGTGATGGTGCCGAGCGCGGTGTCGTAGATCGCGTCCACCTTGAGCAGTGAGCCAAGCGCGCCGCCGCTCGAGAAGAAGCGCACGGTGGGGTCACCGAGACCGAGGCAGATCGGGCTGGAGAGAGCCGACGCGCCGGCCGGCAGTGCCAGTGACCGCTGGTCGCCGCGACCGTGCACGAAGTACGGCTCGTTGCCGGCGACGACGCGAGCACCGCCCTTGAGCTGCCAGCCACTGCCACCACGCTCGAAGTCGCCGTCGGGGGCGAGGGTGTACTGGAACGGGTCGAGCCACCGCGCGAAGGGCCGCTCTGCCTTGCCCTGGCAGCTCAGATCGAGCCCGCTGGAGGCCGCCGACGCGGGTCGCGCCTGCGCAGCGAGCACGAGCGCGAGGAGCAGCGTCGCCGCAGCCAGGAGCGTCCTTGCGAAAGCTGAGCCACGAGGTGCTGCCGCAGTAGCCATCCGATCCTCCCTTGCGATCGCCGTCCTCATCACGTCCGCCGGCGATTCGTGTTCTCTGCTCAGGGTGGTCGAGATGCGGCTCTGGACAACCCCCCGACGGAGGTATGCAGGTCACTCGTTCGAGGGTGTGGCCGCCGCTGTCAAGCGTGGCGACGTGGTTGCCGATATCGGCAGCGATGGACGCTGTCGACCATCGCCTGGATCCGACCGCGGCGGGAGTGCTCGCGGTCGTGGCGCTCGACCCCGGAGACGCCGTCCACCTCGAGCAGGTGCGAAGCGGCCGCTCGGCGGGTCTGCGCTCACGCGAGGGGGGCGCTGTCGCGCTGCTCGGCGGCGGCTTCCTGATCGCGGCGATTGCAGCCGCGGTGCTCGCCGGCGGTGGCGGAGACGCGAATGACCTCCTTCTGTGCGCGTTGCTGATCTGCACGTACGCGGCTATCTCGCGTATCGAGTTCGAGATCTTCACAGGGTCAGCGGTGCCCACGCAGCTCGTGCTCGTGCCGATGCTGGTGTTGCTTCCCGTCGGCTGGGTGCCGCTGGCGGTGGCAACCGGGCTGATCGCCGGCTCGCTCGTCGACACGAGTGTCGGGCGTGTTCATGTGGCACGGTCGCTGACGTCGCTGGTGGCGTCGTGGCATTCGATCGGCCCGGTGCTCGTGCTGGCGCTGCTCGATCCCGATCCGTCGTGGTCGAGCTTGCCCGTATACGTGCTGGCCCTCGCGGCGCAGTTCGGGTTCGACGGCGCGAGCATCGTCACGTGGGAGCAGCTGACGAGCCGGACACCGCCGCGCGAGGTGCTTCCTTTCCTGGCGCGTGCGTGGGTCGTCGATGCGGCGCTCGCACCGGTCGGTCTTGCATTCGCGTTCTCAGCCGTCGCCGAGCCCTACGCGATCTTCCTCGTGCTGCCGCTGGCCGCGCTCCTCGACGTGTTCGCCCGCGAGCGACGGGCGCGCCTCGACGGCATGCTCGAGCTGAGCTCGGCCTATCGCGGCACGGCGCTTCTCCTCGGCGATGTGGTCGAGGCGGACGATGCCTACACGGGGCTGCACAGCAGGGACGTGGTGTTGCTCACCGTCGCCGTCGCAGAGGAGCTCCAGCTCGGACCGGAGGAGCGGCGGGACGCCGAGCTCGCGGCGCTGCTGCACGACGTGGGCAAGATCCGCATGCCGAGCGAGATCATCAACAAGCCGGGAGCGCTCACGGACGACGAGCGGGCGGTCATGGAGACCCACACGATCGAGGGCCAGCAGTTGCTGGAACGGGTTGGCGGTCTTCTCGGCCGCGTCGGCGTGATCGTGCGCTCCTGTCACGAGCGCTGGGACGGCAGCGGGTACCCCGATCGTCTCGCGGGTCGAGAGATCCCGGTCGTGGCACGCGTGGTGATGTGCTGCGACGCGTTCAGCGCCATGACCACCTCACGCTCGTATCGTTCCGCGCTGCCGCTCGACACCGCGCTCAGCGAGTTGCGGCGAAATGCCGGCGGTCAGTTCGATCCGGACGTCGTAACCGCCCTGATCGCGGTCGTCGAGCGCGGTGAGATTCATCGCCCAGCCGGCGTGTAGGTAGGACACGTCTCGCGGGGCCGTGGCCTCGTCCCTGGTGCGAGGCCCCGTTAGTCTTGCGCGATGGCGATTCCGCCCCTGCTCGACGAGCTGTTGCGTGCGGCCGCGCCGTCCGGTCGAGAGGATGCCGTGGCTGCGATCGTTCGACGCGAGGCGGCTGCATTCGGCGCCGACATCGAGGCGGACGTCCTCGGCTCGACGATCGCGCGCATCCGTGGTACCGGGGGAGGCCGCGTGCTCGCAATCGTGGCGCACGCCGATCAGATCGGCGTCTGCGTCACGCACGTCTTCGACGACGGCCTCCTCGGTGTCGCCAAGCTGGCCAACTGGGAGGCCGCCAACGCCGTTGGCCAACGTTTCTCCATCCTGAGCGCGGACGGCGTTGTTCCGGCGGTGGGCGTCCGGGTGGGGGAGGGCACCATCGCCTGGGAGCAGCTCCGGCTCGACATCGGCGCCCGCAGCGGCGAGAGCGCGCACGAGATCGTGCGCATCGGGGATCCCGCCGTCCTCGCCGGGCCCCCGGTGGAGCTCGCCGGCGGTCGCGTGCTGGCAGCGGCTCTCGACAACCGCGCGGGTCTCTACGCGGCGCTCGAGGCGGTGCGGCGGCTCGCCGTCGCACCCGCTGCCTGGGACGTCGCACTCGTGGCGTCGACACAGGAGGAGGGCGACGCTGAGGGTGGTGCGCGACCTGCGGTGGTGACCCTCGGCCCGGATGCGGCCGTCGTCGTGGAGGTCACGTACGCGACGGATGCCACGGGCGCCGACCCCGTCGAGTGGGGCCGACACGATCTCGGTGACGGCCCCGCGGTCTTCCGTGGGCCGGTGGTGAGCCCGATCGTCACGGACGGCCTGCTCTCCGTCGCCGCAGCCGAAGACCTCCGTCACTGCATCGAGGCCGGCCGCGCTACCTCGAGCGATGCCGACGAAGTGTTCGCGGCGCACACCGGTATCGCGACGGGGATGGTTTCGATCCCGCTGCGCTCGATGCACACGGCCCACGAGCTCGCTGACCTCGCCGACGTGGATGCCACCTCACGACTCCTCGAGGCGTACGCGCGCTCGCTCGAGCCGGACACCTCGTTCCTTCGCTAGCACCCGCGTAGCCGCACAGCTGGTGCCCGACCGAAGTCGGGCACCAGCCTGCCCCCTGCTTGGCGGGATCAATAGCCGGTGCCGCTCCCGCCGCCCGTGCCTGTGCCGCCGCCGGTGCCCGTGCCGCCGCCGGTGCCGGTGCCGTCGCTCGGCGGCGGGTCATCGGTCGACGTCTTCTTCGTGAGCTTCACCTGGCCACGGATCTCCCCCGCAGCGTTCTTCGTCGTGTGCAGGTTGACATAGGCTCGTCCGCGCTCCAGCGCATCGGCGACGCTGTTGGTGATCGTCGTCTTGCCCTTCTTGCCGCTGGTGCACGGCCCGCACAGCGGTACCACGACGGGCCCCGCGGTGCCGGGCTTCCCGCGGTGGATATGCGCGCCCACGACCTTGCCGGTCATCTTGCTGAACGTCAGCGTCCACTTGAGCGAAGAGGTCGAGGCACCCTCGACGACGGTCGCGGTGAACGTGCCTTTCGCAGCGGCCGGAACACCCGTTGGCTTCGGCACCTCCGCGCTCCTCGTCAGTGCTGCCTTGTACGTGTACGTGTCCGTGGTAGCGGCTGCCACCGCCAGACCGGTGAGCGTCAGCGCGAACGCCGCGACGACCCCCGCTGCGAGCTTGCTCATCACGCGCCTCCTTGCGACTCCTCGAGTGAATCCACAAGTACCTTCGGGCGAGGCGCTCGGTTGGATTGCATCGTGCCACCTGCCCCGTGACCGAGGGTACGCTGGCGTGATGAGCCGCGCCGTGATCGTCAGCGCCGTGAGGACTCCTTTCGGACGCCTCGGCGGGGGTCTTGCGGGCCGAGCCGCGACGGAGCTCGGTGCGGTTGCGATTCGCGCCGCGCTCGAGCGAGCATCCGTGGACCCTGGCGAGGTCGGCTACGTGATCATGGGTCAGGTGCTGCAGGCGGGCGCAGGCCAAGCGCCGGCTCGGCAGGCCGCCGTCAGCGCGGGCATCCCGAAGGAGGTCCCGGCGGACACGATCAACAAGGTGTGCGCCTCGTCGATCCGCGCGATCGAGATCGCCGACCTCATGATCCGCTGCGGCGAGCACGATGTCGTCGTCACGGGCGGCATGGAGTCGATGTCGAACGCTCCGTACCTGCTGCCCAAGGCCCGCTTCGGTTACCGGCTCGGTCACGGAGAGGTGCTCGACCACATGGTGTACGACGGCCTGCAGTCGACGTTCGACGGGCTGCACATGGTGCAGCAGGCCTCAGCCGTCGCGCGCGAGCTCGGGATCACGCGCGAGGAGCAGGACGAGTGGGCGTACCGCTCGCAGCAGCGCGCCGCAGCGGCCCAGGACGCGGGGCGCTTCGACGACGAGATCGTTCCCGTCGGTGAGGTGACCGCCGACGAGGGCGTGCGCCGCGACACCACGCTCGAGAAGCTCTCAGCGCTTCAGCCCGTGTTCGACCCGGAGGGCACGACGACCGCCGGCAACGCGCCGGGTGTCAACGACGGCGCCTCCTCCGTCGTCGTCTGCTCCGAGGAGTGGGCTCGCGGGCGCGGGATCGAGCCGCTGGCCACCATCCTCGCCCAGGCGTACGTGGCCGACGACTTCGCGTACCTGGCCCGCACCCCCGCCAATGCTGCCGCTGCCGCGCTCGCCAAGGCCGACCGGTCGACCGCGGACGTGGCCCGCGTCGAGATCAACGAGGCGTTCGCGTCCGTGGCCAAGAACTCGACGCGGCTCCTCGGTGTCGACGAGGACCTCGTGAACGTCAACGGCGGCGCGGTCGCGCTCGGGCATCCGATCGGCGCGTCGGGCGGGCGCATCGTGGCGACGCTGGTGCACGAGCTGCGACGCAACGGCGGCGGCCTCGGTCTTGCGGCGATCTGCTCCGGCGGCGGCCAGGGCGACGCGTTGCTGCTCGAGGTCTAGATGATCCGCCTGGCCGGGGTGGTGGCCTTCGCGTCGCTCGTCCTTGCCGGTCAGGCGGCCGCGATCGACTGCCCGCAGGCGACGATCCGGGCCCGGATCGACGAGGCCCAGGCGGTGTTCGTCGGCACGCTCGTCTCGTCGCGCCCGCAGGGGGACGAGCGGATCTACCGCTTCGACGTCAAACAGGTGGTGAAAGGGCCGCTCGGCGGTGAGGTCGAGATCCGCGCGCCGGAGCTCGTCGACGCCGACGACAAGCCTGTCGCCAACGGCGTCGACGCAGGTGTCTTCGCGATGCTCGACGGTGCGACGTTCACGACCGATTCCTGCGGTCTCACCGACCCTGCGGCCTTGCTCGCCGAGGCCGACGAAGAGCGCGGCACGTGGATCAAGGTCCTGATCGGGATCGCGATCCTCGCGGCGGTCCTCGCGTTCTCGCTGGTGCGGTTGCGGCGCAGGCGCCAGGGAAATGACGTTGTGGCGCCTGGCTGAAGCCGGGACCGGCTGCAGCAACCGGAA